>NZ_MVHF01000040.1 GCF_002086485.1 Mycobacterium aquaticum
CCCCACCCCAGGTGCCGCCCTATCGCGGGCCGACCGGCGAACGCGCCGACTGGTGGTGGTACACCCCCTTCCAACCCAAGCCACCACCATCGCCCAACTAGGCACAAGCCCGGCGGCACGGCGGGCCGGATAACGCCGGCCGCCAGGCGAATTCACGCTGCCCTCATCACCGGTCAACCGCAACGCGACTGCAGTTTGCACCCGTGATTTCAGCCCAATGAACGCCCCACCGAATGACACGTCAGATTCGGCGCGAGACCAACCGTCATGGGGCATTGAAGATGTCGGGATGCTGCGCGATGTACTGGCGCACGGTGGATGCGGGCTGCCCGGTGATTTTCTCGACGTCGTCGGTGGCGCGATCGTAACGTTCAGCGCGGTGCAGCAAGGCCATGGTGCTGAGGTGTTGTTGGAGGTGCGCGGGTAGGCCCAGGGGGCTCAGGACTTCCTGGATCCACGTGTCGTGCGCAATGCCGGTACCGCGTATCGGCCGCCCTAAGCCGATCGTGTACTCGGCTGCCAGGCCGTCGATGTCGAGGCTTGTCGGACCGGTCAATTCGTAGATGTTACCGACGGAGGGCGAAGGGCCAAGGAGGACCGCCACAACTGTCCGTGCGACATCGCTAGTGGCAATCGGTGACGTTCGCCCGGTGCCGAAGGGCAGTGCCAACAGATTGTGTTCTTGCAGGGACCGTGCCGCGAACCAGGTGAAGATCGGGTTGTCGAGCCTTTCCAGTGTTTCGCCAGCGGTGTGCCGGAGAATTTCTCGAGCATCAGGCGCGAGAACTGCAGTGTGGCGCTGCGTGGCCGCTGGTTCACCACGATGCGCTGCGCCTAGAGCTGCCGCGCCGCGGCCAAGATGGTGCGGACATCTTCGGCACCACGGGCCGCCCCGTCCATCGCCGCGGCCTCCAGGGTGACGTCCTCGGCCAGGTTGTCCAACCACATCGGGCAGCGGATGTGTTTGCCACGCAGCACTGCCTGCCCGGCAAAGCCGGTCCGGGCTCAGCGCTGGCCGATTTCCCAGTTGTCGGTTCGCGTCGGCTGCCCGGTGTCGGTGCGCCGCCATTGGAACCCGGCCTCGTCTTCATAATCGATCGTGACCCGCAGTTTGTGATTCGAAGATTCGGTGGCATAACACATCACGGCATGGTGGCTCGGCGGCAAAGTGCGCGGCCAATCGTCGACAAAGTGCACCGCCACCGCATCGCGTATAGCGTGCCGGATCGCTCGGGACATCGTGGTGTTCCGCCCAGTTCCGAGTGATTCCGACAGGGCAAGCCGGATGGACTGCTGGACGTCAGGGTCTACCGACGTGGCGTGGTCGACGCGCCGCGCGCTGCCCGGCATCTCTGTACCGCTGTCGTCCACTGCGGTGACGCCGACCTTGAGAATTGTGGTGGCGTTGCTAGCGGCGTTGTCGATTCTGACCGCCCACGCGTTATCACCGAGCATCGGCGTTCTCACGCACGAGGGCACCAGTTTTCGTGCTTGTGCGCCGAAACGCTCACTCTTGATGCGCTGCAATGCATCCATCCGCGCCACGTGGTATTTGTGTGCCTCGAACGCTTCCCGGGGCTCCCGGATGAGCGCGATGTACAGGGCGATGAGCACGCCTACGGTGGTGGCGATGGCGCCACCCGCTTGCGTCACCTGAAGCCAGAGCGGCGTAGCACTCACTGGGCATTGTGCGGCGACAGAACTCGTAGACGCCAGAGCGTGGACGGTCATGGGTGTGGATAGTCATAGAAGCCTGCGCCGGATTTGACCCCCAATCGGCCTTGCTCCAGATAGGTGCGCAGTACCCGGCGGGGCCCGTCCGGGTACTCGGGGTGTTCGGCACAGTAGTGCTCTTCGATATCGAGTACGACGTCCAGGCCGACCTGATCCATCATCCGGAACGGGCCCGCGGTCGAGCCGGTGTTGATCTGGAACATCCGGTCGATCTCCTGCGGCGTGGACACTCCCTCGGCGACGACCTCAAGGGACTCTCGCTTCACCGCAGCCCACACGCGGTTGAAGATGAAACCGGTGCTCTCCCTGCGAGCTTCGAACGGATAGAGTCCGAATTGTGGCAGCGTCGTCAGCACGAAGTCGAGGACGTCACGATCCGTCTTGCCACTGGACATGACGTCGACGGCGGCCTTCTTCGGCGGCATGTAGAAGTGGATGTTGAGCACCCGTTCGGGGTGACGCACCTTGTCCAGGAACAGCCGACTGGCATAGGACGACGAATTGCTGGCCAAGATGGCGTCGGGGGCGGCGAGCTCATCGAGTTGACCGAAGACCTGGATCTTCAGCTCCAACCGCTCGGGGATCGCCTCGACGACCAGCCACGCGTCACGTACTGCGTCCGCAATGTCGGCGTTCCCTGACACATTCCCCGGCACAACATCTGTGGTCCCGTCCAAGGGCAGGTTCTGCACCACGAAATCGACCGCCGCCTCGCGTTGTGGCGCGGCGAGATCATAGATCTTCACATCCGCGCCGTGCCCGGCGAACATCAGCGCGATGCGGCGGCCAAGGGTGCCTGCGCCGATGACAGCGACCGGGCGGCTCGCGAAATTGGTTGGCACGTTGAAGCTCATCTCAGTCTCTCCTGGTGACGTCAGGCGGCGTCGGCCGCGAGGTCGGGCGGTGGCGGTTGTATCTCGGCGGGTCGATTTGCGAAGACCTGTCGGTCGGTGATGGTGAGCTGGCCGCGATTCATCGTGGCGAATGTCCCGGCCCACGAAATCACCGTGGTCAGTTTGCTTTTGAAGCCGACAAGGTAGACAAGGTGCAGGAGCAGCCACGCCAGCCACGCGATGAAACCGGCCAGCTCCAGGCGGCCGACTTTGGCGACCGCAGAGAACCGCGACACCGTGGCCATCGAACCCTTGTCGAAGTAGCGAAACGGTGTGCGCTCCACACAGTGGAAGGGCTCCTGCAGAGGTGGGCAGTGTCCCTTGAGATCGGCACGAATGGCCTTCGCCGCGTACCGGGCGCCCTGGATGGCGCCCTGTGCCATACCGGGAACGCCTGGTACTGCAGCCATGTCGCCAATGACAAACACGTTCGGGTGGCCCAACACGGTCAGGTCGGGTAACACCTTGAGGCGGCCCGCCCGATCGACTTCTGCACCGGCCTGTTCGGCGAGCTGCGCAGCCAGCGGGCTCGCCGATACACCCGCCGACCACACCTTGCAGACCGATCCGATGCGGCTGGTGGTGCCGTCGGCGTGCGCGACGGTCAACCCGTCGTGGTCGACATCGACAACCGTTGCGCCCAGTTCTATCTCGACGCCCAGTTTCTCGAGCCGTGCCTGCGCCTTGCGCCCCAGGCCGATACCCATCGGCGGCAGCACCGCATCCGCCGCATCGAGCAGGATCACGCGAGCCTGCGTCGAGTCGATACGGCGGTATTCACCTTTCAGCGTCCGCGTCGCCAGCTCGGCGATCTGACCCGCGAGTTCCACGCCGGTCGGCCCGGCACCGACGACTGTGAACGTCAGCAGCCGCTCCCGAAGGATCGCGTCGTCACAGCGTTCGGCCGCTTCGAATGCACCGACGATGCGCGCGCGGATATCGAGCGCATCATCGAGAGTCTTCATACCAGGTGCGAACTGCGCGAAGTGGTCGTTGCCGAAATAAGATTGCCCGGCACCCGCGGCTACTATCAGGCTGTCATAGCCGGTCTGATGCCGCTGTCCGAGCAGCTCCGACACCACGACGCGGCGTGCCAAATCGATCTCGACAACGTCACCCAGCACCACCCGAGCATTGCGTTGGTCGCGCAGGATCCGCCGCGTGGACGGTGCGATCTCGCCCTCCGACAGGATGCCGGTGGCAACTTGGTACAGCAGCGGTTGGAAGAGGTGGTGCTGGGTCCGGGCGATCATCGTGACCTCGACCGGCGCACGCTTGAGTTCTTTGACCGCGGTAAGGCCGCCGAAACCTGAACCGATGACGACGACTCGGTGAGCGGTCATGCCGGGTCTCCAGCCGGGACCTCCGCGTAGGCGATGCCGGTGAGATTGCCCTGCAGGGCGCGGATCGGCCGCTGGCCTGAACCGTCCAGCCCGGCCACGTAGATGGTGCCCGCCAGGTCGGTGAAGAACATGCGGTCGTGAGCCGGATCCAGCGCGATCCCGATGCCCTCCATCAGGTGCGTCGCGACGATCTCCGGTGCGGTGCTGCCGATATCGTCCAGCGCGGCGCGGTTGACGGTGTTGCCGAGTGGCGGATCGCCGCGGTCGGTCCAGTACAGGGTCCGGGTGGTGTGGTCGATTTCGAGGTCGATCGGCTCGGGCAGATCCTTGAACACCACTTCGATGTCGCTGCGTCGCGCCGCGGATTCCCGTGCCGGAACATTGATCCCGGCCCGCAGGATCCTGCCGAGGCCGGCGTCGCTGGGCCCCTTCTGTGTCCAGTACACGTAACCACCGACATGATCGACGGCGACGCCGACGCACCAGTTGGTCTCGTCACGGCGGTCGTCATCCCCCTGCCCGGTCTGGACCAGAACCTCCAGGCACGACCCGTCAAGATTGCATCGCATCACGCGCATGCCTTCGCGGTCACCCCAGTACAACTGGCGATCGACCACATCGAGATGCAGCTGTTTGGGGGTGTAGGTACCTCCGGACGGCACGATCGTTCTGCGGTTGCCGCCGTCAAGGTCAACCCGTTCGATCGAGCCGTCGTTGACGGGCGGTCTGCCCATGTTGGTCCAGTAGATGTGTCCGCCCTCGACATCGACCGCGACGCCGTCAGGAATCGGACATCCCGCGGTGATGAGGGTCTTCCCCGATCCGTCGGGGTTGAAGGAGAACAGGCGCCCGTCGCCGCTGGCTTCGAGCACGAACAGTTTTTCGGTCAGCTTTTTCATCGTCAGTTGTCCTTTCATATTGTCTGGCAATCGGTTCCGCTGAGGCGTGATGTCGGCGTCCAGCAACTGTCAGTGACGCGATACGACTACATATCCGGCGACGGCGAACGACATCGGGATCGCCATCAGCACGCTGTACATCACGCTCAGCATCGTTCACACCTTTACGTTCCCTCGACCTTGTCGCGCGTCGCGATCAGGCCGAACAGCATCTCGTCGCGTTCGGCGGCGAGCTCGTCAATCGACTTTCCGTTCGCCTCGGCGTACACGCCGTCGACGATCTGTTTTGCAAGCTCCGGGGTGAATTCCGGGCTCTTGAAGGACTGCCACTGGGTGACCATCCGCGGCATCAGGGTGTCCATGAAGTGCTGGATACCGCCCTGCCCGCCGCCGAGATGCCACAGCAGGCTCGGGCCCATGACCCCCCAGCGCAGCCCCGGCCCCCACGACACCGCGTCGTCGGCGTCGGCGACGTCGAGGACACCTTCACTGATCAGGTAGACCACTTCGCGGTACAACGCACCCTGAATCCTGTTCGCGACGTGACCGGGCAGCTCCTTCTTCAGCAGAATTGGCTTCTTTCCGATCGAGCGGTAGAAAGCCATTGCGGTATCGATGGTTTCAGGCGAGGTCTGCTTCCCGCCGACGACCTCGACCAGCGGAATGACATGCGGCGGGTTGAAGGGGTGGCCTATCACGGTCCGCTCTGGATGGCGGCACTGGGCCTGGATCTCGCTCATCGTGATGCCCGAGGAGCTCGAGGCGATGATCGAATCAACCGGCGTCGCCGCGTCGATGTCGGCGAACAGTTTGACCTTCAATTCTGGGCGCTCCGGCCCGTTTTCCTGGACGAAGTCGGCATCGGCGAGGGCCGCCGCCAGATCGGAGGTGAACTTGAGGCGATCCGGTGAAGCGCCGGGTGCGAGGCCCAGTGTGGAGGCGCCGGCCCACGCGCCTTCAACGTAGGACCGCAACGCGGCTTCCGCGCCGGGCGCCGGGTCGGTGGCCGTGACGTCGAAACCTCGCGCGAGGAAATGTGTGGCCCAACTGGCGCCGATGGTGCCGGTGCCGACAACGGCGATGCGCTGCACCGATTTTGGTGAGTTCATGACTATTTCTCCTTGATGTGGGCAGTTTCTGGGGTTCAGCGTCCGCGCCATACGGGCGCGCGCTTCTCGGCGAATGCGACAGCACCTTCGTGCGCATCCTCTGTGCTCAGCAGGCTGTGCGCGGTCTCTGTCTGCACCTTGAATGCCTCGGCATCATTGAGACCCTGCACTTCTCGCAGAACTTGCTTGATCTTGGCCAGGGCCAGCGGTGCATTGACGGTGATGTGCCTGGCCAGTTCTTGCGCCCCGGCCAGCGCTCCTCCGTCCACGGTCAGCTGACTGATCAGCCCGTGCCGATTGGCTTCGGCGGCCGTGATCGGCTCGCCGGTCAGCAGCACCCTCATCGCGATGTGGTAGGGCAGCCTCTGGGGCAGGCGAATCACGCCGCCCTCGCCGGCGATGAGCCCTCGCTTCACCTCGGTCAATCCGAATTTAGCGGTGCCCGCTGCCACGATCACGTCGCAGGCGAGTGCCATTTCAAAGCCACCGCCAAGCGCCCACCCTTCGACCGCGGCGATGAGCGGCTTTCGCACCACCGCCTGGGTGATGCCGCCGAAGCCGCGGCCGGGAAGGATCGGAGTCTCCCCCTTGGCGAACGCCTTGAGGTCCATGCCTGCACTGAATGTCCCACCCGCTCCGGTCAATACGCCCACCGACAACGCCGGATCCTCGTCGAGCTGATCGAGTGCGGCCGCCAGCTGGAGGGCGGTCTCACGGTTGACGGCGTTCTTCTGGCCGGGGCGGTTGATGGTGATGGTCAGGACACCGTCTCGGCGCTCGGTGAGCACCAGATCAGTTGCCGTTTCGGTTGTGGTCATTTCGCTGTCTCCTGAGGTGACGCGGCGGGGATCGCGTTCTCCTCCCGCAGCTGGGTGATCTCGTCAGTTGTGAAGCCCAGCTCGGCGAGGACTTCGTCGTTGTGTTCACCGTGGTCGGGTGCGCGCCGGGACGGTGTCCGGGGCAGCCCGCGAAGGGTGATCGGATTGTTGACGGTGAGCTCCAAATCCTCGGCGCCCTCGATCGGGACGACGATGCCGGCGGCCCGCAGCTGCGGATCGGCGGCAGCCTCCTCGGCAGTCTGGATGACGCCGTATGGGATGCGGGCGGCGTCCAGCACGTCACTCCAGTGCGACAAAGGGCGAGAACGGAACTCGTCATCGAGTAGCTTGGCCAATTCCCCGGCATTTTCGGCGATGGCCTCCACGTCGGCGAAGCGCGGGTCGGCCAGCATATCTGCCCGCCCTATGGCATTGGCGAGCGTCGGCCACGCCGTCCGTTTGGCGGCAAGCATGAACCATCTGTCGTCGCCACTCTGGTACGCGTTGGTCATCGCATTGACCGGTTTGTTGCGGTCATGCAACTCGTAAGGTGTTCCACCGGCGAGTGCCGCCGACACCAGGGTGCCGGTCGCCCACACCCCGGTCGCCAGCAGCGAGGTGCCGACGTTCGCGCCTTTACCGGTGCGCTCTCGGTGGTACAGGGCCGTCGCGATGGCTGCGTAAATGGTCGTGGCAGTGGTGTAATCGCCGCTTCCCCACACCGGCGACGTCGGCGGAGCACCGGCGTCACGGGTTGCCGCGAGCAGCCCGCTGCGTGACCAGAACGCGGTCAGATCGAACCCGGGCAGTCCGGCATCCGGTCCGGCATCGCCGAACCCGGTGATGTCGGCGTAGATCACCCTCGGATTCCAGGCCGATACTTCCTCATAGCCCAGGTGCAGCTTCTCTCGCGTGCCGTGCGGAAAGTTGGTGATCACCACGTCGGCCCATTGCACAAGGCGTTTGAGGATCTCCGTGGCTCCCTCGGACTTGAGGTCGACCGACATGCCGCGCTTGTTGCGATTGGCCAAGTGCCAGCTGTAATTCCCGGGTGCGGCCGGGCTCGGCGAAACCGAGCTCAGCAGTCGCTGCGGATCGCCGATACCCGGCGGTTCGACCTTGATGACGTCGGCGCCGAAGTCGGACAGCATCGTTGCTGCCGCTGGAGCCGCGATGAAGCTCGCGATTTCGACGACTTTCAAACCGGCGAAAACCGGTGTCACCTCTGCGTTTTCGGTAGTCATCTCATCACCTCACACAAACGCGCTCAGGCCGGTGACCGACTTGCCGACAATCAGCGTCTGCATCTCGCGGGTGCCCTCATAGGAGTACAGGGCCTCGGAGTCGGCTACGAAACGGCCGATGTTGTAGTCCAGGACGATCCCGTTGCCGCCGAACAGCTCTCGCGCCCAATGCACGGTCTCGCGCATCCGCGAGCAGCAGTAGGCCTTCGCCAGCGCGGACTGCTCGTCGCGGTACACACCGTCGTGCTGGAGCTGGGCCAGGCGCACCATCATCCCCGCGCATGCTGTGGCGTTGCCCAGCATTTTCACCAGCAGATCTTGAACCATCTGGAACTTGCCGATCGGGCGCCCGAACTGCGTACGCTCCTTGGCGTACTGCAGTGCGATCTCGTAGGCGGCGAACTGGACTCCCACGGCCTGCCACGCCACACCGCTGCGCGTGCGGCGCAGGATCTCGGCCGTGTCGCGGAACGAGTTGGCATTCTGCAGCCGGTTGGCTTCGGGAACTCGGCACTCGTCGAGGAGAATGTTGGCGTTCTGCACGATCCGCAGCGCGAACTTGTTCTCGATCTTGCTGGTGGAGAAGCCCGGTGTGTCCTTCTCCACCACGAAGCCCAGGATCTTGTTGGTCTCGACGTCGCGGGCCCAGATGACCACCAGGTCGGCGAACGTGGCGTTGCCGATCCAGCGCTTGGCGCCGTTGAGAACCCACTCGTCGCCGTCACGGCGTGCGGTGGTCTCCATGCCGCCCGAGACGTCGGAACCGCCGTGCGGCTCGGTCAGCCCGAATGCACCAACCTTCTCGAACCGGCTCATTGCAGGCAGCCAGCGGCGCTTCTGTTCCTCGGAGCCGCACGTGAGGATGCTGCCCATCGCCAGTCCGGAGTGCACCCCGAAGAACACCGACAGCGACGGATCGAAATGCGCCATCTCCATCGAGGTGATCCCGGTCATGAGGTTGCTCGGCACCGGCTCGTTCGAATCCGGGTCGGCCCAGTCGAGCAGGCCCAGGTTCGCGAAGCCCTTGACCAGCTGATGCGGGAATTCCGCCCGAGCCCAGTAGTCCTCGACGAGGGGCGCGGCCTCAGTGCGGAAGAATGCCCGCATCCGACGAACCTTCTCGCGCTCGGGCTCCGAGAGCAGTTCCTCGTAGGCATAGAAATCAGCCGGCAGCAGTCCATCTTCCAGATAGGGCTGGTGTGGTGTCGGCAGTGTCACGTTGACAGTCATGGCATTCCTCTCTTGTCCTTGCTGTGCGGCCACGGAATGGCTTGACAGCGACTGTGATCTGGGTGTGCAGGTACCTTCTGACAACTTCCACAGTCGTCGTACACAGAGGTCGACACCATCGACCATGGATTGATCTTTAGTGCGCGGTGGCTGTAGTCCTAGGCACTGGCGTCCGGCGTCCCGCTCCCCCGGGCACGACGCACCCCATCCCGGGAGTGTCATGCTGCGCGGCGGTCGCCGCTGTCGGCTACATCGGGTTTGCGCTCACCACCGGCCGATTCCACCGTTTCCAGCGGATTCCGCTTAGGGCTACATCCGTGCCGCCCTGTACATCAATCCCAATGGATGGCACAGTGCCATTCGTCTCGGAGAGGGTGGGAGTAGTGACCGACCTGGTTCTGCTGGCCACACTGCATCCCGAGCCGGCCTCGGCTGGACCCGTCAGCGCTCGCGCTGGGTCAATTGAGAGCGAGAATTGATGCCGAGCTTGGCAAAAGCATTGTGCGCATGGGTTTTCACGGTATACAGCGATATGTGCAGTTGGTCCGCGACGGCGCGGTTAGTGCCCCCCTCGGCGATGAGACTGACGACCTTGATCTCCGCATCCGTGAGGCTGTCCCAACCAGATTTGGCTCTCGGCCGGCTGACAATACGACGCTCGACGCCCAAGCCGCGCAGCGCCCGGCCTATCCTGCGCGCATCGGCAGGCGCTTCGAGGCGGGTATAGGTGTCGAACGCCGCGTTGAAGTGATTGATGCCCTCCTCCGTGCGGTCGGCCGCAATCAACAGGGTCGCGGCGTCCTCCGCCGCCGCAGCGTGGAGCAGCGGTCGTGACGATGACCTGAGCAGTTCCGCGGCGGTCAGCATTCTGTGCGGATCACTTTCGAGGATGCTGCGGGCATAGGTGGCGACCGCGGCGAACAGCGGAACCGTCGGCGTTTCCCGCTCCAGCAGGTCGCATCCCCGCAGGACGTTGGCGCGCAGTCCTGCGTCACCGGCGGCCGCGGCGACCCGCGCGCACAGCAGCGCATGGTCGATGGTCTGCGGCGACCCGTAGGGCGTGATCTCCGCCCCGAGTACCTGCATAGCCCCGTGGAGGTCGTTGCGGTGCCAGGCTGCCAGCGCGAGGATGAAGCCCGCCGTCCGGCGCACCATGGCCGCTCCGGAGGTATATGCGTCATGTGCGTAAGCGACCATCTGCTGCAACAGTTTTCGGTCGTCGGTGTGCAGCGCGACCTGGGCCAGGGTGACGGTGCGCATCATGTCCAGTTCGGTTGCGCCAGCTGGCGAAGGTTCCGGGAGCGATTCCACCATCGAGCGGGCGGCAACCAATCGGCCTGCGGCAAGATGCAATCCGCCGTAGTTGGCGGCCCAGATGTCCAGCGCCATCGAATTATGCTCTTGCCGAGCGCGTTCCATGCCCGTGTCGGCCACTTTCGCTGCGTCGTCGAGCCGGCCGACCACTGCGAGCAGGTTGGCATAGTTGTTTGCGAGCAGAAGTCGGGCGGTGATCGCCTCACCCGTGCGTTCCACCTTCGACAGCTCGTCGAGGCGCCGCACCGCACGGCCCGCATACCCGTCCTGCCAGTCCAGACACGCCAGCGTCAGCTCGGAAACGATCGTCGCCTCGAGATCGCCGGTCGATGCTGCCGCAGCAGCGGCCTCTTCGGCGCCCGCGCGCTGGAGTTCACGATTTCCGCGCATCAGGTTGTAGGCGAGCCATGCCAGATGTCGCGCCCGGGTGACGTCGCTGATGTCGCGCAGCTGAAGCGCTCGGCGGTTCTCTTCGACGCGTCGTTGGGTGCTGTGTGTGGTGAACGACGGAAGGCGCAGGCGGATCTGCGCCTCATCTTCGGCCGAAGCACCCGACATTGCGGCGAGGGCCAACTCCTCCGCCTCGCGATAGCGGTTCGCGCGGTTGAGCAGCGCGACGGTCTCGGCGACCAGCCGCCCGTGGTCGCCGTCCGCGGAGGGCGTAAGTTCCAACGCGCGCCTGCTCAGATCGGCGGCAGCATTCGCATCGCTGCGGCCGATCGTGCGGGCGGCCTGACGCAATGCGCCGATCGCTTCGGTGTCCCCCGGGTCGGCGCTGCGGGCGAGTTGAGTGGCGACCTCAGCGGGGGTCGCGCCCATGCTGAGCATGATCGACGCCGACTGGCGCTCCATGGCCCGGCGCAACGAGCGTGGGAGCGACTGTCGGGTGGCCTCGCGCAACAGGTCGTGCCCGAACCTCAGCTGCTCGCCGTCATCGACGAGCAGGTCTGCCTGCACCGCCTCGGCGAGCGCCGTCATCAACGAAGCCGGCTGCCGGTCAAGCATCGCGGCCAACAGCGTGGCCGAGAACCGGTCGGGGAGCACGGATGCCACCCGCACGAGTTCCGATGCACCACTGGACAACACATCCAACCGTTGCTGCATGCTCGCGCCCAGGCGGCGCGGGAGGTCGACGCCAGTCGCGGCCGCGTGGCCGCCGGCGATGTCGAGCCGGCCTTCCTCGGCCAGTCCCCCGACCAGTTCCATGACGAGGAACGGGTTTCCGTGCGCTTTCACCGCGAGACTCAGCAGCGTCTCGTCGGCGCCGGCGCGCACTGCGTCCTGGACCATTTCGGTGACCGCGTCCGGCGACATAGCAGGGATCTGCAAGACCGTGGCGCCAGTGCGACGCAGCACTGTCAGGGTTTCGTGCACCACGGGGCCGCCCGCCCCGGTGCGCACGGTCAGTACCCACAGCACCGGCACATCGGGGTGGGCGCTCGTCAACGAGCGCAGTGCCAGCAGCGTGCTGGTGTCGGCCCAGTGGATGTCCTCCAACGCAATGACCAGAGGAGTCTCCGCCGCAGCGGCATCGATGGCGCGCTGCAAGTCGTGCACCACCCAGTAACTCACGTCGGCCGAGCTGCCCAACGCGCGCAACGCCTCGGCGTCCCCCACAGGCGGATCGGCGCCCAGCGTTGCGGTGAACAGCGAGAAGAACGGGACCGACTGTTGGTATTCGAAGGCCTCGCCGAACAGGATCCGCGCCTTGTTCTTCTCCGCCAGTGCCGTGACTTCGGTCAGCAACCGACTCTTGCCGATCCCGGGCGGCCCTTCGATGACCAGCACGCCACCGCGGCCATGAGCGACCGCATCGGTCAAGGTGCCGATCTGTCTGAGCTCGTCGACCCGCCCACGGATCGGCCGTGCCCCGAGCCGCTGACCACCGACGTCAGGCATCGTTAAACAGTACTGCGTCAGCTCACCTCAAGGTTGTCGTTGCGGTACTACCTCGTCAGTGCGTGAACGGCGACAGTTGACTGCGCGAGCTGATGCCGAGTTTGGCAAAAGCGTTGTGCACGTGGGTCTTCACCGTGTGCAGCGACAGGTGCAATTGCTCCGCGACGGCGCGATTGGTGGCGCCTGCTGCGATGAGGGTGACGACATTGAGTTCGGCGTCGGTGAGGCTGTCCCACCCCGTTTTGGCCCGGGGGCGGCTGACGACGCGTCGTTCGACGCCCAGCCCGCGTAGCTCACGGCCCACCCGGCGTGCATCGGCGAACGCGCCGTGGCGCGTATACGTGTCGAACGCCGCGTTGAGCTGTTCGACCGCTTCGCCGCCACGGTCGGAGCGGGCGAGTTCGGCGCCGGCGTCCTCCGCCACGGCGGCGTAGAGCAGCGGCCGTGACGACGCTGCGAGCAGGTCTGCGGCCGCTGTCAAGGTCGAGGCATCGCGTTCGAGGATGCCACGAGCATGCGCGGCGACCTGAGCGAACAGTGGGATCGTCGGCTGCTCACGCATCAGCACATCCGTGGCTCGCAGAACGGCCGCGCGCAGACCGGCATCGCCGGCGGCCGTGGCAACCCGGGCGGCCAGGATCAACCGATCCAGGACATGGGGCCCGAGCGGTGGGCCGAGCAGGGTGATACTGCCGAGCCAGCGCATCGCGTCATGAACGTCGTCGCGGTACCAGGCTGCCACCGCGAGCACATGCGCCACCGAACGATCCACCACAGATGACGAAGCGCTGTACGCATGGTGTGCGTCATTGATCATCTGCTGCAACAAGGCTCGGTCGTCTGTGCGCGCCGCCACCTCACCCAGAATCACCAGGCGCAGCATGTCCGCCTCGGTGACGCCAGTCGGATGCGAAGGCGGTAGGGACTCGACCTCAGCTCGCGCCGGTGCCAGTCGGCCTGCGGCCAAATGGGCCAGCCCGCCGAAGACGGCCCACATGTTGAGGGCTATCGCGTTGCGCTCTCGGCGGGCTTGCGCTTTGCCGTCGGCGACACGCGCTAACGCGTCGTCCACCCGGCCGACCGCTGCGAGCAGATGCGCGTAGTGCGGTGCGGCCAACTCACGAGCTGCGGTCACATCACTCGTACGGGTGCGGGCGTACAACTCCTCGTGGCGGCGTATCGCGCGGCCCGCGTACCCGTCCGCACTGTCGACACACGCCATTGCGACATCGGCCACGATCGTGGCCTCGAGGTCACCACTCGACGTGGCGGCCGCGACGGCCTCGTCAGCCGCGGCGCGCTGCTGCCCACGTGCGTCATGCAACGCCAGGTTGTAGGCCAGCCACGCCAGATGCCGTGCCCGGGTCACGTCGCTGATGTCTCGCAACTGCAGTGCTCGGCGATTCTCCTCGAGGCGACGCGGGGTGCTGTGCCAGGTGACTACACGGAGGCGCAGGCGGATCTCGGCCTCGTCGTCGGCCGATCCCGCCTCTGAAAGCGCTGCAACGGCCAACTCTTCGGCCTCTTGATACCGACGGGCCCGGTTGAGCAATTCGACCGTTTCGGCCACCAGTGAGCC
The DNA here is from genome assembly GCF_002086485.1 of Mycobacterium aquaticum. Taxonomy (GTDB): domain Bacteria; phylum Actinomycetota; class Actinomycetes; order Mycobacteriales; family Mycobacteriaceae; genus Mycobacterium; species Mycobacterium aquaticum. The sequence continues at coordinate 14,063 of NZ_MVHF01000040.1, forward strand.
ATGTTCAGGCTCGTCGAGCGACAATTCCAATGCGCGCCTGCTCAAGTCGGCGGCCGCACTCGCGTCGCTGTGACCGACCGAGCGCGCGGCTTGCCGGAGCACGCTGATCGCTTCCCGGTCGCCGGGCTCGGCGCTGCGAACCAGCTGGGTCGCTACCTCGGCCGGGCCCGCACCCAACGTCAGCATGATGGACGCTGATTGGCGTTCCATGGCGCGCCGCAGCGACTGTGGCAACGACTGCCGGGTGGCCTCGCGCAGCAAGTCGTGCCGAAACCTGAGCTGCTCGTCCTCTTCCACCAACAGATCGGCGCGCACGGCCTCCGCAAGCGCCAGCAGCAATGAGGCCGGCTGACGTTCCAGCATCGCGGCGAGCAGACCCGCCGAGAACCGATCCGGCAGGACCGAGGCCACCCGCACGACCTCTCCTGCGCCCTCGGACAGCAGGTCCAAACGGTGCTGCATACCTGCACGCAGCCGCCGCGGCAGCGCTTCTCCCGCGGCCATTGCGACACCGCTACTCACGTTGAGTCGGCCCTCTTCGCCCAGCCCGCCGACCAGTTCGTTGACGAGGAAAGGATTTCCGTGCGCCTTCGCGGCGAGGTTCAACAGCGATGTGTGGGCGCGTGCCCGCACCACATCCTGGACCATGTCGGCGACCGCGTCGGATGCCATCGCCGCCAGTCGTATGACGGTGGCATCTGCGCGCTGCAACACCGACAGTGTCTCCTGGACCGCGGGACCGCCGGCGCCGGTGCGCAGGGTCAGCACCCACAGCACCGGGACGTCGGTCCGCGCCGTGGCGAGCGACCGCAGGGCCAGCAATGTGCCGTTGTCGGCCCAGTGAACGTCCTCCAGCAGGATCGCCAGCGGGGTTTGCGCTGCCGCCGCATGGATCGCGTCGGCAAGATCATGCACCACCCAGTAGCTGACGTCGTCGGAGCCACCGAGTCGACGCAGCGCCTCGGCGTCCCCGACAGGAGGATCGGCGCGCAGCGTCGCCATGAACAGCGAGAAGAACGGGACCGACCGCTGATACTCGAAGGCCTCGCCGAATAGTGTTCGGACACCGTTCTTTTCGGCCACCGTCACGACCTCGGTCAGTAGCCGGCTCTTGCCGATTCCGGGCGGTCCTTCGATGACCAGCAGTCCGCCGCGGCCATGAGCCACCGCATCGACCAACGCGGCGACCTGACTCAGCTCTCCCACCCGCCCACGGATCGGCGGGCTCACCAATCGCTCGCCGCCGACACCGAGGCCGATACCGGACATCGTTAAACGGTACTGCGCGGGCGGGCGAATCGAGGTTCAAGCCCGGCAATACGACCGCGGTGGGAGCATTAGGACGATGGAAATCATGCGGTCGGTCGTCGCCGTCACGGTTGGCGAGCCCTCTGAGGTGTTGCACCTGCAGACCCACCCGGTTCCGCAGCCCGGTCCGCATCAGGTACGGATCCGGGTTACGGCAGCACCTGTCCATGCCAGCGATCTGCACACCGTTCGCGGCAGGTACGGGTTCATACCGGATTTCCCCACCGTGCCGGGAATCGAATCCGTCGGCGTGATCGACCAACTCGGCAGTGACGTAGACGATTTGACTGTCGGGCAACGCGTCATCACGGTCGGTGCAAGGGGCACGTGGCAGGACCGAGTTGTCGTCGATGCGTCGAGGGTCTTGACGGTTCCTGCCGGCATGAGCGATTCGACGGCCGCCCAGGTTCTCAGCAACCCGCTCACCGCCGTGATCTTGACCCATGACGAACTGAATGTCCGTCCGGGCGAATGGCTGCTGCAGACCGCGGCAGGGTCTACCGTCGGCCAGTCGGTCATCCAACTGGGAGCGCACGCCGGCTTCAAAACCCTGAACGTGGTCCGCCGTCGGTCCGCCGTCGATCACATCATCGCGCTGGGCGGCACCGAGGTGATCTGCACCGAGGATGAAGACCTGCGCGCACGGGTGGCCGACTTGGCCGGTGCGGACGGCGTATTCAACGCGATCGACTGTGTCAGCGGTCAGATCGGGGCGGACGTGTCACGGGCACTGGCACCGGGCGGAGAGTTGATCGTCTACGGCGCCCTGTCCACTCATCGGCAAACCGATGCGGACAAACTCACCATCCCGGTTTTCGCGCGCTCATTGATATACGAAACAAAGACCGTTCGGGGGTTCTGGCTGTTCCGCTGGTTCACTCAAACTCCGAATGATCAGATGACCGCTGCGATCAACCGAACAGTTCAGCTCGTCGACAGCGGCGTGATCCGGGTACCGGAGGGTCGGCCGATCCCCGTCGAAAAGTTCAGTGAAGCAGTCTATTTGGCGGAAGCACCGGACCACGGAGGCAAACCACTGCTGATATTCGAGCCCTGACGGGGTGTCGCTACGTCAGCCGGTCGTCGTGCCCGATCTGGAGTAAGCGGTCTCGGAGCTCGACGGCCAGCGCTTCACCGACCACGGATGCATAGCGGTCCTGCGCCTCCTGCCAGAGCCCGAAGGCATGTGCATAGCGGTCCCTGCCGCGATCTGTGAGTAAGACCAGGACGCTGCGCCGGTCGCGGTCGCTGCGTTCCAGCCGTACGAGCCCTTCGCGTTCCAGCGGGCGAAGTGAATGGCCGAGTCCCGAGCGGTCCAGCGCAAGGTCGTCGGCGAGCTGGTTGAGCGTCGGTGGCCCCTCCTCGCGGTCGACGATCTCGGCGAGGATGGCGAATTGTGTCGAGCGCAGTCCGCTTGGCGCAAGAGCCTCGTCGTAGAGCGCAGTCACGCGTCGGGACGCCTTTCGCAGCGCGGTGCCATAGCATTCACTGCTCGCCGACGGCTTCGCGTCGTTCATCGAACCCCTCGCCTTCCACTTTCGACTATTGCACTGCCTACTTTATGGGCATATGCTCACATCATAAAGGGGCATATGCCCATAAATGCAAGTTCCAAGGAGGCAGCTGCCATGACTACACCTAACGAGATCAACCGCAAGCTCGAAAACCAAGCGCCACACCTGAATTACTACCCGTACTGGCTGGACAACCTCGCTCCCGACGTGATCCTGCAGGGCGCCGTGTTCAACGGTGAATTGCGTGGCGCAGAACAGGTCGGCAAGATGCTGAGCTTCGCGCGAAGCCTCTACGCCTTCCAGGACTTTCGCTTCTACGGCAAGCACGGCAATCTCTTCTTGGAGGACTACCGCTCCCGCATCCGTGGCACCGAGGCCTACCATCCGTCCGGGGTCGAGATCTATAACTTCGTCGTCGTCTACTTCAACGACGCGGGCGAAACCAGTCAACTTGTCATGAATCACCGGCCGCAGTCGGCCGCACTGCTGTTCTCGTCGCTACTGACCGAGCACTTCGGCGATGCTTTCGACCCTAACCTGTTCTACCGCGGCGATGCGCGCGCCGACGTGCTCCATCACGACCTGTCCCGCGGTTCGTGGCCACTCGGCGACGTTTCCGCTGCTTGAACGCAGCTGCCTGCCGCGGGGCCGAGACTGACTTCGGCCTCGCGGGCTTTGCTGACTGAAGGGGGCGATGCCGAGAATCTCTACCAGGAAGCGATCGAGCAGCTCGGACGTTCGCGAGTCGTCGTCCACCATGCCCGTGCACAGCTCATCTACGGCGAGTGGCTGCGCAGGCAGAATCGCCGCGTTGACGCACGCTCCCAACTCAGGACCGCCCACGCCGCCTTCGAGGCGATGGGCGCGACGGCCTCACCAACCCTGAGATCGGCGAGCAACTGTTTCTCAGCCACCGCACCGTCGAATGGCACCTGCGCAAGGTTTTCAACAAGCTGGGCATCAGCTCACGGCGGGAATTGATGCACGCGCTACCCGGTGCGATCACCGAACCGGCGCCGCTCTGACCGCTCGCTACGACGCTTCCGCCGCATCGGCATTGCTGCGGGCCTCGATCGCCTTCACCGTGTTCCGGAAAGCCTTGGTCAGCTTGCCCTTTCCGAGAGACCCGATCAGTGCCGCGACCACTCGCCCCTTGAGGTTCTTCCCCTCGCGGACGAGTACGGCGTCGATCTCGGTGGTGCCGTCGGGACGCGTCGTCAACGTGTAGGTGTGGCCCGAATCGCCGCCGAAGAGATTGGAGTCGGTGGTCGTGAGTTTGATGTGGTGCACGTTCGACCAGTCGTAGTGCAGGCGCTCCCAGATACCGCCCGACCCCTCGGTGACATCGGCCTCGTGAGCGCCCTGGCTGTGCACCTTGAGGTATCCGTCGGCACTGTTCTGGAACAACTTCGAGCGGCCCGGCCCGAAATCGGTGAGGCCCGCGACGAACTGCTCGGGCGTCGCGGTGGTTGTCTCGTGAAAGCGGATGATGGCCATGTGGTCTGTCCTCTCAACGTGGATGTCTGTCCAGCTAGAGCGCCGCGCGCCGGCAGCAGATTTCAGCCGTGCCCGTCTCAAACAAGGGTGGTATCGGCAATGACACCCTTACGCTCGAGCCGTGGCACACGGGCCGAGCACGCTGGGCGACTATCTGCGCTCCCGCCGCGAGCAGGTTCGTCCCGAGGACGTCGGCCTCGTCTCGGGTAAGCGGCGGCGCGTGGCAGGACTGCGGCGTGAGGAGTTGGCCACGCTGGCGGGTATCAGCGCCACGTACTACCTGCGGTTGGAGCAGGGCCGCATCACCAGCCCCTCGGCCCAGGTGGTGGATGCGCTGGCACGTGCGCTGCGGCTCGATGCCAAGGCCAGGCGCTATCTGCACCAACTGGCGGCCCCGACCATCGGCAGCTCAGGCGACCCCGCGGTCGAGACCGTGGCAGAAGGACTCGATGAGCTGATCGAACTCATTGCCGCACCGGCGATCGTGGCCAACCGTTATCAGGACGTCCTTGCGGCGAATCTGCTTGCCCGGGCACTGTCGCCGGGATTTGCCCCAGGCCAGAATTTTCTGCGTTGGCGGCTGCTCGACCCCGAAGCGCGGCATCTCTATGTCGATTGGGACGAGGCTACCGAGGTCGCGGTGGCAGGTCTGCGCGAGCTCGCCGCTCTCGATCCCCAGGATCCGCAGATGGTGGCGTTCATCGATGAGTTGGCCTCGGCGAGTCCGCGATTCCGCGAACTGTGGGCGCGCGCCGACGTCGGATACCGGCTGGGCAGACTCCACCTGCGTCATCCCCGAGTCGGCGAACTCTATTTGTGTCGCAACCAGCTCAACGTCCCGCATGGCAGCGACGTTGCCGGACAGCACGTGCTCATCTATCGCGCGGAACCTGGAAGCGATTCAGCCACGGCGCTGGAGAAGTTGCGCACATCGTCTCCCAGTTGAGATTGCATCCAGGGTCGTAAACCCTCGAATTCTACGGCCCTGAGCGCAATTTCAACGCCGCGAAGCTGTCTCACTCCGCGCGGCCGCCGAGGTGCTTGGCGAGGAAGCGGTCGACGTGGTGGTAGAAGTCCAACCGGTTCTCCGGCTTCACGAAGCCGTGACCTTCGTTCTCGTACATCACGTATTCGTGGTCGATGCCACGCTCGGTCATCGCCGCGACGATCTGCTCGGACTCTGCCCGCTTGACCCTGGGGTCGTTCTCCCCCTGCCCGATCAGGATCGGAATCTTGATCGCGTCAACCCGCGACAGCGGCGACCGGGACCACAGGAAGTCGGGGTCGTCGCCAACGCGCTTGTGCCACAACTGGATCATCGGCTTCCAGTACTCCGGGAACGACGCGATCAGGGTGTTCAGGTTGGACGGACCGACCGCGGAGACAGCGCACGCGAACACGTCGGGCGTGAACGTCGCACCGACCAGTGCCGCGTAGCCGCCATAGGAGCCGCCGTAGATGCCGACCCGCTTGGCGTCGATGTAGCCCTTGCCCACCAGATGGTCGACGGCGTCGATCAGGTCGTCGTGCATCTTCGCGGCCCATTCGCGGTTGCCCGCGTTGAGGAACTCCTTGCCGTAGCCGCTGGAGCCGCGAAAGTTGACCGACACGGTGACGTAGCCGCGGTTGGCCAGCCACTGTGCCTCGGGATCGAAACCCCAGCCGACCCGGGCCCACGGCCCGCCGTGCACGTTGAGCACAGCGGGTAACCCGGAGCGCTCCACTGAAGGCGGGAACGACAGGTAGCCGTGGATGGTCAGGCCATCGCGAGAAGTGAAGCTGAACGGCTCCATCGGCACCAGCGGGTAGTCGTTGAGCTCTGGGCGATGGTCGAACAGGAACGTCGCGGTCTGCGTGGCCCGATCCCAGGTGTAGTACTTCACCGGCCCGGCGTCCTGATCGAAGGCGACCAGCCAGGTCCCGTCGTCGTGACTGCGGTCGCTGATCGCCAGGTCCCCCGGGCTCAACTGTGCGAGCGCATCGACGTCGCCGCGAATCGACTCGTCGAAGATGCGGTACTGCAACCGTTCTCCGTAGACGATCGCGGCCTGCACCTCCCGGGTGTCCGGGTGCAGGATCACGTTGCCGACGTCATACACCGGGTCCTCGGCGAGCACCTCGGTCTCCCCGGTCGCGATGTCCATCGTGACCAGACGAGCGGTGTTCGAGCCCACCGACAGCAGGAGGTACATCGCCGTGCCGTCGCCATTGAAGGCGATGGGGCCCGTCGTCTCGGCGTCCTCCGGTGGTACGTCCAGCAAGGTCCGCCACTCGGACTCGTCGTCGTCGCGCACCAGGATCGTCATCCCGCCCTCGGCGGTCGGCTGCATGGCGCCGCGGACCCGCAGTTCGTTGTCGATCAGCCAGCCCACGAAACCGGGGTTTTCCACCACCTTGCGCAACTCCCCGGTGGTCAGGTCGAGGTGGTACACATCGTGCAGCTGCGGGTTGTCCTTGTTGATCCCGACGAACACATCGTTGGGAAAGTGCTTGGGAAGCCTGATGATTCGGCACTGCACATCATCGAACGGGGTGAGGTCGCGTTCTGCGCCGGTCTCCAGGTCGACATCGTAGAGCCGGAAGTTCTCACTGCCGTCGCGGTCGCGCACGTAGAGGATGTGCCGATTGTCGTGCGTCCAGACGTATCCCTGGATTCCCCGCTCCGTGTCGCGCGTGACCGGCTGTGCGTCACCTCCCCCGATGACGCCGACGAACACGTTGAGCACGCCGTCGAGCGGCGCCAGGTAGGACAGCCGGGTCCCGTCGGGCGAGATCTGCGCGCCCACGCGCTCGGGATTGCCGAAAAGCACTTCGAGCGGGATCAACGTTGCGTCCGCCATGACAGGCCCCTTGTCGTCGGTGTTGCGACGTCAGTATGCCGAGACAGACTGGCGAACAGACGCGAAAGTCCCCGACACGCGGAGTGCCGGGGACTTTCGCGTCTGCTCGCGCTAGAAAAACTAGCTCTCCAGCGAGGCCGGCGGCAGGAAGCGGTCGCCGTACTTGGCGGCCAGCTCCTTGGCACGGGCGACGAACGCCTCCTTGCCGACGCCACCGGGGCCTTCGTAGCCGACGATGAACTGATGTGAACCACCGGTGTAGGGCGGGTAGCCGATACCGAAGATCGAGCCGATGTTCGCGTCAGCCGTGGACGTCAAAACGCCTTCGTCGATGCACTTCTGGGTCTCGAGTGCCTCGGCGAAGAGCATCCGGTCGATCATGTCCTGCAGCGGCGGCTGCGAGGATCCGGAGTTGAACGTCTCTCGCAGGCCCGGCCACAGCTGGGTGCGCTTGCCGTCGACGTACTCGTAGAAGCCGGCACCCTTCAGCCGCGAGGGACGACCGAGCTCGATCATCTTCTCCACGACGGCCTCGGCCGGGTGCGGCACGTAGGCGCCGCCCTCGTCCTCGACGCCCTTGCGGGACGCGACGGCGATCTTGTGCATGAGCTCGAGGTTGAGCTCATCGGAAAGCTGCAGCGGCGCAGCCGGGTAACCGGCCTGCGAACCCGCCTGCTCGATCGACGCGGGCTCCACGCCCTCCCCGAGCATGGCCAGCGCCTCGTTGACGAAGGTGCCGATCACGCGGCTGGTGAAGAAGCCGCGGCTGTCATTGACGACGATCGGGGTCTTCTTGATGGCCAGGGTGTAATCGAACACCCGGGCCAGCGCCTCGTCAGAAGTCTTCTCGCCCTTGATGATCTCCACCAGCGGCATCTTGTCGACGGGGCTGAAGAAGTGGATGCCGATGAAGTCCTCCTGGCGCTTCACACCGGTCGCCAGACCCGTGATGGGCAGCGTGGAGGTGTTCGAACCGAGCAGCGCGTTGGGCTCGACGATGTCCTCGATCTCCTGGAACACCTTGTGCTTGAGTTCCTGGTTCTCGAACACGGCCTCGATCACGAAGTCGACGCCCTTGAAATCGTTGGGGTCGGCCGTCGGGGTGATCTTCGCGAGCAGCGCGGCGCTCTTCTCTTCGGTGGTCTTGCCACGCTTGAGCGCCTTGGCCTCCAAGCCCTCCGAGTACGCTTTGCCCTTCTCGGCGGCCTCGATGGTGACGTCCTTGAGCACGACGTCGTAGCCGGCCTTGGCCGACACATAGGCGATACCGGCGCCCATCATGCCTGCGCCCAGCACACCGATCTTCTTGATCTCCTGCTTGGCGATGCCCTCCGGCCGCGACGCGCCGCCGTTGATGGCCTGCAGGTCCAGGAAGAACGCCTGGATCATGTTCTTGGCGGTCTGCCCGGTGACCAGCTGGGTGAAGTAGCGGCTCTCGATGCGGCTCGCGGTGTCGAAGTCGACCTGCGCACCTTCGACAGCGGCGTCGAGGATGGCCCGCGGTGCCGGCATCGGGGCACCCTTGAGCTGCTTGCGCAGCAGCGCCGGGAACGACGGCAGGATCGCGGCTAGCGCAGGCGACGACGGCGTGCCGCCAGGCATCTTGTAGCCCTTGACATCCCACGGCTGGGTGTGGGACTCGGGATTGGCCTTGATCCACGCCTTGGCCGCCGGGACCAGCTCATCGACGGTGCCGACCAGCTCGTCGACCAGGCCGGTCTCCTTGGCCTTGGTCGGGTTGAACCGGGTGCCCTGGCTCAGCACCTCCATGAACGCCTTCTGGATGCCGAACATCCGCACGGTGCGGGTGACGCCGCCACCACCGGGCAGCAGGCCCAGGGTGACCTCGGGCAGACCGATCTGGCTGCCCTTGACATCGGCGGCGATGCGGTGGTTACACGCCAGCGCGATCTCCAGGCCGCCGCCGAGCGCGGCGCCGTTGATGGCGGCGACGACGGGCTTGGGCAGGGTCTCCAGCTTGCGCAGGTCGGCCTTGATGTCCTCGACCATGGCGAACGCCTCTGCGGCGTCGTCGGGGCCGATGCTCATCATGCCCTTGAGGTCGCCACCGGCGAAGAAGGTCTTCTTCGCACTGGTGATCACCACACCGGTGATCGAATCCTGCTCTGCAACAAGCTTTTCTACGGCGTTGTGCATGGATTCTTTGTAGTGCTCGTTCATCACGTTGGCCGAACCGGTCGGGTCGTCCAACGTCAGGGTGACGATGCCGTCGGCATCCTTGTCCCACGAAATGGTGTTCTCAGCCATTGTTGTTCAGCCCTCTCAGACGCGCTCGATGATGGTGGCCACACCCATGCCGCCGCCGATGCACAGCGTGATCAGGGCACGTCGAGCGCCACGACGCTCGAGCTCGTCGACCATGGTTCCGGTGATCATGGCGCCGGTGGCGCCCAGCGGGTGACCCATCGCGATGGCGCCACCGTTGACGTTGAGCTTCTCGTCCGGGATCTTGAGGTCCTTCTGGAACTTCAGCACCACCGAGGCGAACGCTTCGTTGAGCTCGAACAGGTCGATGTCATCGACGGTCAGGCCGGCGCGGTCCAGCACCTTCTTGGTGGCGGGGGTCGGGCCCGTCAGCATGATGACCGGGTCGGCGCCGCTGGTGGCGGTGGCCACGATGCGCGCCCGCGGGGTCAGGCCCTGGCTCTTGCCTGCAGCCTCGCTACCGATCAGCAGCAGGCCGGCACCGTCGACGATGCCCGAGCTGTTGCCACCGGTGTGGACATGGTTGATCTTCTCCACGTAGTGGTACTTCTGCAGCGCCACATCGTCGAAGCCGCCCATCGCGCCCAGACCCTCGAAGGCCGACTTGAGCTTGCCCAGGCTCTCCACGGTGGTGCCGGGACGCATGTGCTCGTCGTGGTCGAGCACGACCAGGCCGTTCTGGTCCTTGACCGGGACGACGGACTTGGCGAAGTAGCCGCCGGACCAGGCCGCGGCGGCGCGCTCCTGCGAACGCGCGGCGTAGGCGTCGACGTCCTCGCGGGAAAAGCCTTCGATGGTGGCGATCAGGTCAGCGCCGATGCCCTGCGGCACGAAGCCGATGCGGTAGTTGGTCTCGGGGTCACCGGCCCAGGCGCCGCCGTCCGAACCCATCGGGACGCGGCTCATGGACTCGACGCCACCGGCCAGCACCAGGTCGTCCCAGCCGGACCGGACCTTCTGGGCGGCCAGGTTCACGGCCTCCAGGCCCGACGCGCAGAAACGGTTGAGCTGAAAACCGCCGGTGGTCTCCGGCAGCTTGGCGACCAGGCCTGCGGTGCGCGCGATGTCGCCACCCTGATCACCGACCGGGGACACCACGCCGAGGATGACGTCGCTGATCAGCGTCTCGTCGAGGTCGGGGTAGCGGCTGCGGATCTCCTCGATCAGCCCGACCACAAGATTGACCGGCTTGATCTCGTTGAGAGCGCCATTGCGCTGTTTGCCACGCGGCGTACGGATCGCCTCGTAGATGAAGGCTTCTTCGGACATGTGTCTGCTCCCTGCCTCTTTGCAGTCCAGGTTCAGGTATTGGGTTGCGGAACCGCCGACAGCAGTTCTCTACCGGAGGGTAACAGGATTGCAAACCAACCTGTTGGTTGGGAGACTTACGCCACACCAAATCGACATCCGCTGCGGGTGCAGACGGGCGGCGAACTATGCCGATCGGGGCTCGGCGACGTCGGCGAGCGTCGGGTAGTCGATGTAGCCGACCGGGCCGGGCGCGTAGAAGGTCGCGACGTCGGGCTCGTTGAGCTCGGCACCCAGCACGAGCCGGTCGATCAGATCGGGATTGGCCAGGTAGGCACGCCCGACCGCGGCCGCGCTGATCGCGCCCCACTCGGCATACCCCTCGAGCTGGGTGAAGTCGGTACCGGTGTCCCGGCCGGTGTTGAGCACGAAGGTGCCCGACCACAGCGCACGCAGCACTCCGAAAATGTGCGCGCTGGGATCGATGAGCACGTGCAGGTAGGCGATGCCCAGCGGCGCGATGCGGTTGAGCAGGGCCTCGTAGACGCTCATGTCGTTCTCACGCATGTCGCCGGCATGGTTTCCGGGCGAAATCCGCAACCCGACGCGCCCCGGACCGATCTCGGCGACGACGGCCTCGACGACCTCGGCGGTGAGCCGGGCCCGGTTCTCGGGGGATCCGCCGTAGGAGTCGGTGCGCTGGTTGACGACGTCGGAGGCGAACTCGTGCAGCAGGTAGCCGTTGGCGCCGTGGATCTCCACGCCGTCCATCCCGGCGTCGATCGCGCGGCGCGCGGCAGCCCGGAAGTCGGCGACGATGCCGGGGATCTCCTCGATGTCGAGCGCCCGCGGGATCTCCAGCGGCTTCTTTCCGGTGGGGGTGTGCGTGAGCATGTCGGCGGCGATGGCCGACGGCGCGACGGGCTGGGCACCGCTGATCTCTGAATGCGCCATACGTCCGACGTGCCACAGCTGCACGAACATCTTGCCGCCTGCCTCGTGCACGGCCTGCGCGATCTCGGCCCACTTCGCCTGGTGGGCATCGGTGTAGATGCCGGGGGTGTTCATGTAGGCGCCGTTGGCTCCCCGAGAGACGGCCGTGGCCTCGGAGACGATGAGCCCCGCGGCAGCCCGCTGTGAGTAGTACTCGGCCGCCAGGTCCGACGGTGTGCCGTCCGCGGCAGCCCTCGACCGCGTGAGCGGCGCCATGAACAGACGGTTGGTGGCGAGCGTGTCACCGACCTGGATGGGCTGGAGCAGTGCGGAATCGGCGGCGAGTGAGTAAGTCACGCCTGCAGTAAGCGCCCCGCGTGGCCGTTGAATTCCCGCACTAGCCTCTTGAAACATGACTGTCACACGGCTGCGGCCCTACGCCGTCACCATCTTCGCCGAGATGTCGGCGCTGGCCACCGAGCTCGGCGCGGTGAACCTGGGCCAGGGCTTTCCCGACGAGGACGGCCCGGCCGCGATGCTCAATATCGCGCAGGACGCGATCGCCGAAGGCATCAACCAGTACCCGCCCGGCCTCGGCATCCCCGCGCTGCGGCAGGCGATCGCCGCCCAGCGGCACCGCCATTACGGCACGGTCTACGACCCCGACACCGAGGTTTTGGTGACAGTCGGCGCCACCGAGGCCATCGCGGCCTCGCTCATCGGCCTGGTCGAACCCCGCTCCGAGGTGCTGGTCATCGAACCGTTCTACGACTCGTACTCCCCTGTGATCGCCATGGCCGGTTGTGTGCGCCGCAATGTCCCGCTCGTCGCCGACGGGAACGGGTTCGCGATCGACCTCGAGGGCCTGCGCGCTGCCATCACGCCGAACACCCGCGCGCTGATCCTCAACTCCCCGCACAACCCGACGGGCGCCGTGGCCTCCGACGCCGAGCTGCACGCCATCGCCGCCCTGGCCGTCGAACACGACCTGTTGGTGATCAGTGACGAGGTGTACGAGCAGCTGGTCTTCGACGGGCACCCGCATCGGCCGATCGCCAACTACCCCGGAATGGCCGGGCGGACCATCACCATCTCCAGCGCGGCGAAGATGTTCAACGTCACGGGCTGGAAGATCGGCTGGGCCTGCGGCGCACCGGATCTCATCGCCGGGGTACGCGCCGCCAAGCAGTATCTGACCTATGTGGGCGGCGCGCCGTTCCAGCCCGCGGTCGCCCACGGTTTGAACCACGAGGACGCCTGGGTGGCTGATCTGCGCGAGTCGTTTCAGGGCAAGCGGAACCGCTTGAGTTCGGCACTGACCGAGATCGGCTTCGAGGTGCACGACAGCGCGGGCACGTACTTCCTGTGTGCCGACCCGCGGCCGCTGGGCTATGACGACAGCACCGCGTTCTGCGCCGAGTTGCCGCACCGGTCCGGCGTGGCGGCCATTCCGATGGCGGCGTTCTGCGATGCCGAGGCAGCGCACGCCGACTTGTGGAATCACCTGGTGCGCTTCGCGTTCTGCAAGCGCGACGACACTCTCGACGAGGCGATCCGGCGGCTGCAGGTGCTCAAACTCTGAGCGCCGCTCACAGCTCGGCGGTGACCGCCCACAGCGCTTCGAGGTCGGCCTGCTCATCTTGCAGCGGGCTGATCACGACGTCGGTCGCGCCGGCATCAAGGTAGGTCTGCAACTGCGCCCGCACCTGGGCGGCCGATCCGACCGCGGCCAGGTCGGCGACGCTGGCCAGCCCTTCGCGGGCGATGACCTTCTGATACGACGGGATGCTCTGGTAGAACTCCAAGCGCTCGGCGGCCAGCTCGCGCGCGCTCGTCACGTCGTCGGACACCAGCGCGGGCACCATCGCGATGATCTGTGGATGCGCCCGCCCGGCCGCCTCGGCCGCGGCCCCGATGGTCGGGACGATGAACTCCCCCACGGTCCGGGGCCCCGCGAGATACGGCAAGGTGCCATCGGCGAGTTCACCGGTCACTTGCAGGGCCGCGGGTCCCATCGCCGCGACGTACACCGGAATCGGCGTGCCGCCACCAACGTGGACCGGCCACTGCGGGGAGGCGCTGAACTGCTCGCCCTCGAAATCGACGGCACCGTCGTCGAAGATGGCCCGCAGCACGGTGAGGTGTTCGCGCAGCCGCTGCACAGGCTTGGGCCAGTCGATGCCGAATGCCTGGCGCTCGGGGTGGTGGGCACCCAGTCCGAGCCCGAGGCTGAAGCGCCCGTGCGACGCGGCCTGCGCGGTCTGCGCCGCGGACGCCACCAGCAGTGGATGGCGGGGGTTGATCGGCACCACCGATGTCCCCACCCCGAGACCGCGCACCGCGGCCCCGATCAGCGCGGACAGCGTTATGGCGTCGATGTCGAACTGCTGGGCCAGCCATACCTGGCGGACGCCCGCCTCATGGGCGCGGCGGGCTTGGGCGACCGCGTCGTCGACGACGTTGTCAGCATCGGGATTTACCCTGAGAACGATTCCTGTCGGCATGTCCCCAGCAACCGGCCGCGCCGCACCGACTATTCCGTTCTACGCAGGCTGAGCCAATCCCATGACGCGCTGACGCAACCGGTCTAATGCCACGTACAGCACCAGCTTCTTGGCCCGGCGCACGATGAAGTCGGGAAGCGGTACGGATACGTCGACGGTGATGTCGAACCGCACCCGCGTCTGGTCCATCTCCGGGGTCAGGTTGTATTCGACGTGCTGCCCGCGCTGCTGCAGGTTTTCCTCGGCGTCCCACACCATCCAGTTGTCGCCCCAGTGGTATTCGAGCATTTCCTTGTCGGTGATGCCCAGCAATCGCATGGTCGCGCGGACGTGATGAGGCTTGCCGTCGGGATAGCGGTCGACGATCTCGACGTGCCGGTGGACCGATGACCAGGTCGGCAGCGCATCGACGTCGGCGAGGACGTCCATGATCGCCTCCGGCGAGGCGTCGAAGACGACCTCTCGCGATGCGCGAACGGCCATACCTTCCGAATGTAGTTACTACTGTCCCGGCAAACTGTCGGTTTCCGCCGATCCGCGCGCGACGATCACCGGCACCCGCACTGATTCGACCACCGTGGCACTGACCGAGCCGAGCATCATGCCGACGAATCCGCCCCTGCCCCGGGAGCCCACGATCACCAGCTGGGCGCCGTCGGACTGGTCCACCAACTGGCGTGCGGGCCGGTCGCGCATCAATTCCCGGCGCACCACCACATCGGGATAGCGCTCACACCAGCCGGCCAACTGCTCGGAGACCACCCGGTCCTCGCGAGGCGTCAGATCGGTCCACTTGACGTCGGGGAACTCGTAATCCACGTCGTTCCAGGTGTGCACCACGACGAGTTCGACGCCGCGGCGCGACGCTTCGTCGAAGGCGATCTCGGTGGCCAGTTCCGATGCGGGTGACCCGTCGACGCCGACGACGACCGGTGCGTCATCCGCCGGATGGGATTCGTCGTGGATGACCGCGACCGGGCAGTGCGCATGGCGCACGAGACTGGAGCTGACCGAGCCGAGCACGCGGCGGGTCCACTTGCCGAGACCCCGGCTGCCGACGACCAGCAGATCGGCGTGGCGCGAGCGGTCGACGAGCGTGCCGACCGTGTTCCCGGATACGACGTCGGCGTCGAGCTGCAGGCGTTCCTGCCCCGCTGTGGACTTGTTGGCGATGTCGCGCGCCAACGCCACGACCTCCTGTCCGCGCTTCTGTTGCCAACCCCAGTAATCGTCCGGCAATCCCATGTCGAGGTATGCGGGCCCGGCGGCCATGGGCATCACATGCAGAAAGGTCAGCGGCACCCCACGCAACGCGGCATCACGGGCGGCCCACGCCACGGCGGCATCGGACGACGGCGACCCGTCGACGCCGACCACGATGCCATGCCGAACCGGCTCATCGGACATGCGAATCTCCTTTCCTCGCAGCGGTTTACGCCTCAGGACTGCGGCAGATGAGCACCGGGACCGAGCTGTGGTGCAGCATGTTCAGGCTGGTCGATCCGAGCAGCGTGCCGACCACGGCGCCCCGGCCCCTGGTTCCCACCACGATCAGTTGAGCATCGGAAGCGTGCTGCAGGAGCGCTTTTCCCGGGGATTCCACTTCCACGAAGCACTTCGCCTCGACCGACGGGTGCTTGGTGTTCTCGGCATCGACGGCTGCAGCCAGTGACACCAGCTCGGCGGCTTCGAGCCCTTCCCAGTCGATCAGGAACGGGATCGTCACACCGGCTGCGGGTGGCGGCGTCAGCGACAGCGCCCGCACCGCGGTGAGGTTCGCACCGAAGCTGTCCGCGAACGCGAAGGCCACGGCCAATGCCGCAGCGGCCGCCGGGCTGTCGTCGACTCCCACGACGACACGGCCATCCCCCGGCGTGACCGTGTCCCCGCGAAACGCGACCACCGGGCACGCAGCCCGCGTTGCCACGGCCAGCGATACCGAACCCAGCAACAACGCAGCCGCCGGCGTGACCGATTTGCCGCCCAGCACCACCAACTGCGCCGTCTGGCTCGCCGCGACGAGCGCGGCGTCGGCCGGTTCGTCCACCGAAGCCGTCGTGACCGTGAGCCCCGGCCGGTCCGACCGGACCGCGTCGGCAGCGGCCTTGAGGTACAGATCGGCCGAATCCCGCTGGTAGGACATCATCGCTGCGGTCATGGCCGCCGCCGTCTGGGTCAGATGTGCGCCGACGGTCGGCAGCGCATACACGATGTGCAGGGGTGCGCCGAATTTGTCAGCGACACCACCGGCCCAGCGGGCGGCGTCGACCGCCGAGTCACTGCCATCGATTCCGACCACTACCGGCTTGCTCGAGGAAGTCATACCTCGATACTGGCCGGTGATCGGCAGAATCTGCAGGGCCGAAAGTCCTCTGGCCGGTCAGGTCCAGCCGATGTCCGCTATCGCGGTGGTGCCCTTCGGCGGTGTGCCGGGGGTTGCGGCGGGCGTACGGGAGAACCGGGGCGCCGGTGCGGCCTGGTCGACGCCGTCGACCGACAGCAGCGTCGACCGAGCCCGCAGGTGCTCGTTGTCCGCGGCCTCACCCCAGGTCAGGACCGGTGTCACGCAGGCGTCGGTGCCTGCGAAGATCTTCGTCCATTCGTCGCGGGTCTTGGTGGCGAAGCGTTCGGCGAGGATCGCCCGCATCTCGTCGTACCGGGCCAGTTCGAACTGTCCGGGAATCTCCTCGGCCGACAGCCCGAGCCCGGCAAGCAGCTGCGCGAAGAACTGCGGTTCGATCGAGCCCACCGCCATGTAGCCGCCGTCGGAGGTCTCGTAGGTCCGGTAGTACGGCGCACCGCCGTCGAGCAGGAACGACTCCCGCTCGTCCCGCAGTGAACCGGTGGCCCGCATGGTCCACATCATCTGCGCCAGCATGCTGACACCGTCGACCATCGCCGCGTCGATCACCTGGCCCTTGCCGGACTTCTCCCGCTCGTACAACGCGGTGACGATGCCGATCACCACGAGCATCGATCCACCGCCGAAGTCGGCGACCAGGTTCAGCGGCGCGACCGGCGGGCGGTCGCGGTAGCCGATGGCGCTCAGTGCCCCGGTCTGCGACAGGTAGTTGATATCGTGTCCCGCCGTCTGCGCCAGCGGACCGTCCTGGCCCCAGCCGGTGATGCGGGCGAAGATCAGCCGCGGGTTGACGGCCTCGCATTCGGCAGGCCCGATCCCGAGCCGCTCACAGGTGCCAGGACGGAAACAGTCCAGCAGCACATCGGCTTTCGCGGCCAATTCGAGCAGCTGGTCCGGTTGCGCCTTGACGTCCAGATCCACGATGCGCTTGCCCCGGTGCAGCAGGTCGACATCCTCGGCGGGCATGGTCAGCCCGCCCGGGCGGCGTACCCGCACCACGTCGGCCCCCAGATCGGAGAGCATCATCGCCGCGTGTGGGCCGGGGCCGATACCACCGAGTTCGACAACTCTCACGCCATCCAAGGGGCCGCTTTTGGTCATGCGAGGCACACTAGCGGCATGTCCGAAAACGCCTACACGGTCGGTGACTATCTGCTGGACCGCCTCGCCGAACTCGGGGTGACCGAGATCTTCGGAGTCCCCGGCGATTACCAGCTGGAATTCCTCGACCACATCCTGGCCCACCCCCGCGTGCGGTGGGTGGGTGGCGCGAACGAACTCAACGCCGGATATGCCGCCGACGGGTACGGCCGGTTGCGCGGCATGGCGGCCCTGGTGACGACATTCGGCGTGGGCGAACTGTCGGCCGCCAATGCCGTGGCGGGCAGCTACGCCGAGCACGTGCCGGTCGTGCACATCGTCGGCGCCCCGTCGAAGGATGCGCAGGGCGCGCGCCGCATCGTGCACCACACGCTCGGCGACGGCGATTTCGACCATTTCCTGCGGATCAGCCGCGAAATCACCTGCGCGCAAGCCAATCTGGTGCCAGCCACGGCGACGCGGGAGATCGACCGCGTGCTCTCGGAGGTGCGTGAGCAGAAGCGCCCGGGCTATCTGCTGATCGCCACCGACGTCGCCCGCTTCCCCACCGAACCTCCCGCCGCTCCGCTCCCGCGCTACACCGCAGGCACCAGCCCGCGTGCACTGACACTGTTCACGGCGGCCGCGGCCGAGCTCATCGACAACCACCGGATCGCGGTCCTCGCCGACTTCCTGGTGCACCGGCTGGGTTGCGTCAAAGAACTCAATGCGCTGCTGGCCGCCGACACCGTGCCACACGCCACCCTGATGTGGGGCAAGAGCTTGGTCGACGAGAGTTCACCGAACTACGTCGGCATCTACGCCGGTGCGGCGAGCGAGGATTCGGTGCGCGAGGTGATCGAGGACGCGCCTGTGCTGGTGACCGCGGGCGTGCTGTTCACCGACATGGTCAGCGGGTTTTTCAGCCAGCGCCTGGACCCGGCCCGCACCATCGACATCGGCGTCAACCAGAGCGTCATCGCCGGGCAGGTGTACGCGCCACTGGACATGTCCGCCGCGCTGGAGGCCGTCACCGCGATCCTGTCCGAACGCGGGATCACCTCGCCGGAGCTCCCGCCTGCACCGACCCGCATGCAGACCCAGGCACCGGGCAGGGACGCGACATTGACCCAGGAAGCGTTGTGGGACAGCCTTTCTCAGGCCCTCACGCCGGGCAACGTGGTGCTGGCGGATCAGGGCACGTCGTTCTACGGCATGGCGGGGCATCGGCTGCCGTCGGGCGTGACGTTCATCGGCCAACCGCTGTGGGGGTCCATCGGCTACACCCTGCCCGCCGCACTGGGTGCCGGGCTGGCCGACCGCAGCCGCCGCACGGTGTTGCTGATCGGTGACGGCGCAGCACAATTGACGGTCCAAGAGCTCGGCACCTTCGGCCGCGAAGGGTTGGCGCCGGTGGTCGTGGTGGTCAACAACGACGGCTACACGGTGGAGCGTGCCATCCACGGTGTGACTGCGGAGTACAACGACATCGCCGCGTGGCGCTGGTCGGACCTGCCCGCCGCGCTGGGGGTCACCGATGCCCTGACCTTCCGGGTGACCACCTGCGGCGAACTCGCCGACGCCCTCGCCGCGGCGGCCGCCACGGCTGACCGCATGGTGTTCATCGAGGCGGTACTGGCCCGGATGGACATCCCGCCGCTGCTGACCGAACTGGCGCAGTCGGCGTCGGAGGCCAATTCCCGTGGGGCGTCGTAGCGACTGCCGGTGCCGACTGGAGCGCTGCGTGGATGTCCGCGCCGCGGTCGTCTACTCGAGTTGATCGTCGGAACGACCACGAATGACTGCCACACCTTCGTGGTAGGTCGTCACCCGAAAATCGGGGAACGCCTGTTTGAACTTGTCCGAGACGAAAATGTTGTCGACGGCGTAGCGGGGTAGCAGCTCCCAGAGCTCGCGGGCCCCTTGGTTGAAGAGGCGGGCCACCAGGAAGACACCCTTCGGGGTGACCGAGTAGTCGATCTTCCGCCCCCATACATCAGAGGCGATGCCGAGCAGCCCCTCGTAAGTGACGCGATCGTCGTCGCAGGGCAGATGCCAAGTCTGGCCGTAGGCCGCCGGACTGTTCCCGATCAGTGCCATGGCGTGGCTGGCGTCGGGGGTCCAGATCAGCGTACGGAGAGTATCCGCACGCAACGGCACTCGCGCCTTCTTCCCTGCCTCGATGGCGTCGAACACCAATGCGTTGGTGAAGCTCTGCGTCTTGCCAGGCCCATAGAACTCCGGCGCACGACAGATGACCGCCTCTACGCGGCCACCCGCTATGGCCTTGAGGAGCATGGTCGTGATCTGCGCCCGCGTCCGGGCCTTGCTGCCCGCCGGTGTGAACGGGGTGTCCTCCGTCTGCGGGGCGCTGGTCATCGGGTACATGTAGGTGTTGTCGAAGAAAACCAGCTTGGTGCCGTGCTTTTCGCACGCGTTGATGGTGTTCTCCATCATCACGGGGAGCTGCTCGGCCCACATCTTCGCATCCGGCGGCAAGCCGACGGTCAGGTAGGCGATGTCGCTGCCGGCGACGGCGGTATCGGTCTCTTTCGCGTGTAGCAAGTTCGCTGTCACCAGCTCGTCGGTGTCGTGGAGCCGCTTCGGATTGCGGCTGACCAGCCGGATATCGGTGGTGTATCGATCGTGGAGCTCGCGAGCAAGCTCAGTTCCGATCTGTCCGTTCGCTCCCAGAATCGTCTGCACGCTACGAACCCTTTCGTTCAATCGTTGTCCGACGCCGCAATGTCCGCAGCAACATCAGAACCATGTGAGCCCGATCGACACTGAAGGGTGCCGTCCAGGCTCTCTACTCATGGATTTGGTCTTTGTTTCGACCGCGCAAGGTCGCCGGGGCAGCGTTCGCGCTGTTGGCCGCGCGCTAGTCGTGCAACGCCGTGCGGAGGGCTTCGACAGCGAGTCGGCGTGCCACGTTCGCGGCGCGTGTGTCACGGAGGCTGTCCAACAGGAGGAAGTCATGGACCATGCCGGCCACTCGGACGGAGGTCACGTCGACGCCTGCCTCGCGCAGCTTGTTCGCATACAGCTCGCCTTCGTCGCGCAGCACGTCAGCCTCGTCGGTGATGACCAGTGTTGTCGGTAACCCCTTCAACTGGTCGAGGGTCGACTGCAGCGGTGAGGCGTGGTGTTCGAGCCGCTGGGCGAGGTCGGTGGTGTACGCGTCCCAGAACCACTTCATGCCATCGCGCGTGAGGTAGTACCCCTCGGCGAACTGCAAATACGACGGGGTGTCAAAGTCCGCGTTCGTCACCGGGTACAGCAGGACCTGGGCCTTGAGGTCGATCCCGCCGCGCTCTTTGTTCATCAGGGCGAAGACCGCAGACATGCAGCCGCCGACCGACTCACCCGTGACCGCGACGCGGGAGACGTCGAGACCGTGTTCAGCGCCGTGCTGCAGGATCCACTGACCCACTGCGTAGTTCTGCTCGACTTGCGTCGGGTACTTGTGCTCCGGTGCGCGGTCGTAGACGGGGAAGACTCCGGCCGCGCCGGCGCCGACGACCAGCTCGCGGAACAGGCGATCGTGCGTCTTGTCGTCGCCGAAGACCCAACCCGCACCGTGGATGTACACCACAACGGGAAGCGCCCCCGTCGTGCCCTTCGGACGAATGATGCGGGTCCGGACGGTGCCCCACTGTCCGGCGTCTACCTCCACCCACTCTTCGTCAACCTCGGGGCGTGGCACGCCCTCGCCACTCTGCAACTCAAGGAGAATTTCGCGGCCACGTTCCGGGGGGAGCTCGTAGATCCGCGGGTGCGGATCCGTGGCCTTGGCGAGCGCCGCGGCAGCCGGTTCGAGATACGGCTCGATGGGGGGAGGCATGTCAGGCATCGGTCTGTCTCCTTTGGTGGGTAAGACGGCAACATTCCACGCTAGTCACGCCGATGGCGGCACCGAAAGTGAAAAGTGGCCAACAAGTTGTGAGTACCGGCCATGCGCTGCCGTCGCACAAATTGGTGCGAGATGGTTGGGCTTCGGAAGACCAAAGGGAGCGAACCATGTTGACGAATTCCTCGACCCACACATTACGGGGCACTCCGTCGTTCCTTGGCGACCTCACGCGTCGGGTGGTCGCCGCGGACCCGGCGAATCGTCTTGAGGTCATCAACTCGATGACGGGCGGCGTTCTGGGCGACGTCCCGCGCTCGCCTACGCCGAGGAAACCTTCGGCCCGCCGACATGGCTCGATGCCGGCCGCTACGCCCGGATCGCAACAGCCGCAATGCGACTGCTGCGCCGTATCCCCGGCGTCAAATGACCAAGGCTCTGTTCGTCGTCGCCGCGACCGGACGGCACAGCCGGGGCCGAACCGTCAAAGCACCGCAGGCACCGGTTCGCTGAAAGATAGCTGGGCCTAGTCGGCAACCGCACTTGGCCGAAGTCATGAAACCGGCGGAACTGCTACTCGGTGAAATCGCCTTCGATGTACGTCAACTGACCCGGCCTGACGGGTAGAGGATCAACTTTCCCGTCATCCGGTGGCTTTCACTGAGGCTGACTGCTTCTTCCAGCCTCGTCAGCGGAAGACGCTGTGCGATATTCACTTCGAGCTGGCCTGCGGCACCCGCCGACATCAATCGTTCTAGACGTCGGCATGTGGGATTGCCGAGCCTACAATCGCAATTGTGGAGCGAGGACTATCTGGCAATCGGCTGGATTGAGACCGATGCTCTGAACGTTCCCCCGCACTTCGCTTGCTTTCGGCTGCGGCGTAGGCAGTTCGATCAGTTCTAGCTGTTCACCTGTAGCCCAACTGCGCTGCGCCATCGCCTTCATTCCCGAGCGCCTCGCTGCGTTCCTCGTCTCCAGTCGTGCGATCGACAGCGACCTTGGCGCACGAACCCTGGCTGACCGGCTGGCGGTGTTGGCGCAACCCGTTCATTTCATCTACGGTGCCCGCGATCAGCGCGTCGACCCCGCGGCATTCGCCACGCTCGGTGAAGTCTGCGGCATCAAGGTAACCGCGCTGGCCGAGGTGGGCCATACCCCGATCTGGGATCAACCGGAGGCCGTGGCGGCCGCGATATTTCAACCTTGCGCAGGCCTACGCCGAGGCCAGTGATTCGGGCCGCCCCGCGACAGCGTGCGCCTGCCGGTGCCGACTGGCCTTCACCACGCGTCCGACAAAACCAGGCCGCAGCAGTCGCGTGGGGCCGTCGATCATGCCGACCACTCGCAAAAACTGTTGGGCGACATCAGGATCCGTTTCGGCGGCGGTCATCACCTTCTCCAGGTAACCGTTGCTGATCCGCATCGACAGTGGCCGCGACCCGGCCACCTCGGGCAGCGCCAGATCCGAGCCCACCGCCGTCTGCCAGGCCACCCGTACCTTCTTCGCGCCGGCCCGGTAGAAACGCCGGGGCAGATTCCGGGTGCCGCGACTCAGGCAGTCGCGCAGCACCAGGGCCTCGACGGCCGCGATCGTCATACCCTGCCCGTAGATCGGGTTGAAGCTGCACACCGCATCACCGCATACCAGCAATCCGTCCGGAACCCGGTGCATGGTGTCGTAGCGGCGCCACCGGTTGGAGGGCACCCGGTAATGGACCACGTCCCCGAGTGGTTCCGCGTTCCGAACCGCGTCGAGCAGCGCCGCGGGCGCGAAATCCTCGATGAATTGCAGCATCTCGGCCAGTTGCCGCGGGGGTTCCAGGCCGGCCATCCCGCCGACGGCGAACATCCAGGTGTCGTTCTCGTATCCGATCAGACCCAGCATCCTCGGACGGCCCGCCACCGGCATCACCGCCGTGAAGTACTGCGCCACCACACCTTTCGGAATACGTAGCAGCTGCGCGGCATAAGCAAGCTGAACCATCAGCTCGTTCTGGCGCGGCCGTCCAAAACCCAACTCTTCCAAGAAAACCGGGGTTCGGGATCCGCGCCCCGTCGCGTCGACCACGAGATCGGCTGTGAGCGCCGACTCACGTCCGGCGCTCCGGCAGGTGACCCGCGCGCCGGTGACGCGGTCCCGCGCAGACGTCGCGGTGAGCGCGAGCAGATCGTGACCGTCCAGGGTCGTGACGATGGCGATGTCGCGCACCCGCCGACGCACGTCGCGTTCCAGCAGCGGCCGACTGGGGTACTGCATGGTGATCGGGTCGAGGACCGATTTTCCGGACCGCACCATCTGGTGCCCGCCGATCGAGATGGACAACTTGGAGAAATCGCCGTCGCACCAACTCGGAACGCCTTCGGCAGCCAGGTCATCGAGAAAGGACGGGAACAACTCGTCGAGGATCTGCGCTCCCCGCGCGGAGAGCGCATGGATGAGCCTGCCCTGCGGAACCCCACGCCGATGCACGGGGTCATCGCCCAGCTCGTCGCGCTCGACGATGGTGACAGTCTCGTAAAAATCGGAAAGCACCCGCGCGGCCAGCAGGCCCGCCATGCTGCCTCCGAGAACCAATGCGTGATCGCCGAGATTTTCCATGGGATACCCCTGGTGAGCTGGACGAATGGGCCCCTGGAATTGTCCGGCGCACAGGCGGTGGCGCAATAGAGTAGCCCGCTACCTCACTGGTCGATGTCACATACCGCCGAGTCGCGGTGTCTAGAGGACGTAAGCCCGATCGACGAAGGAGCGCACCATGGATGCCCGACTGAACATCTTCGAAAACGCGACCGCCGCCAAGATGATCAAGCACGTCACCTCGGCAGGCAAAGTCGTCACGACCTCGACTTTGCCTGAGGCAACACAACAATTGGTGGCCTTGCGGATCAGCCAGATCAACGGCTGCGCGTTCTGCACCGACATGCACACCAAGGACGCCACGCTCGCCGGGGAGAGCCCGACCCGGCTTCACCTGGTGGCGGTCTGGCGGGAGGCCACGGTCTTCACCGAAGCCGAACGCGCCGCATTGGAATTGGCCGAGCAGGGCACTCGCATCGCCGACGCAGCAGGCGGCGTGTCCGATGAGGTCTGGGCGAATGCCGTCAAACACTACGACGAGGACCAACTCGTCGCGTTGGTGTGCCTCATCGCGTTCATGAACACCGTGAACCGGCTCAACGTCATCATCCAGCAGCCGGCAGGCGACTACCAGCCCGGACAATTCGCCGCGCAGGCGTCCTAGCTAGCCGCCTTTCTTGACCTTCAACACCTGCTTGCGCAGGCCGTCGGTGGCGGTTTCGGTGCCGCCCTTCATGGCCCGCTTGAGAATGAAGCCCGGCAGCGGCACGGCCAGATCGATGGTGATGTCGAACTTGACCCTGGTCTTGTCGCCGTCGGGCGTCAGGGTGTAGCTGGCGTCCTGCTTCTTGAGCTGCGTGGCCCGGATCAGCGTCCAGCTCACCTTGTTCTCGGCCCAGGTGTATTCGATCACCTGGGTGTCGGTGATCCCGGCGGCCTTGATCGTCATCTTGACCCGACGCGGCCTGCCGTCCTCGTAGGTGTCCATGACCTCAGCGCTCTGGTACTGCGGAGACCAGGACGGGGTTGCGTCGATGTCGGCGACGACGTCGAGGATCTCCTGCGGGGTCGCTTCGATCACTACTTCGCGGGAATCGCTGGTTGCCATGCGGGGAGGGTACTCGGACTACGCTCGCCGACATGACCAGTGCCGTAGATCCGACCGTGCCGCCCAGTGGCGCCGGATGTGTGGAATGCGATGCAGCGGGCGGTTGGTGGGTGCACCTGCGTCGGTGTGCGGCGTGCGGACACATCGGATGCTGCGACGATTCGCTCTCGCGCCACGCGTCGGCGCACTGGCAGGCGACCGGTCACCCAATCATCCGCTCATTCGAGCCGGGCGAGGACTGGTTCTGGGATTACTCGTCCAATCGGTACTACGACGGCCCTGAACTCGCCCCGCCCGAAAACCACCCCACCGACCAGCCCGTGCCAGGGCCCCAGGGCCGCGTGCCCGCCGATTGGGTGCAACAGCTGCGCGCCCGCTAGGACATGCATCACTGAAATCGCTTGCCGCACAGGCATTTCACAGCCGACGACGGATGCTCGGTGAGTCCGGCGGGCAACTCTGCCACGGTCGGATCGGTCCAGGCGAGCTCACAACCGACGCACCGCAAATCGGCTCGACGCAGTGCGTCAACGGTTATGGTGCGGAGGGTTTGCCCGCGCTCCCGGAGATATGCTTGCAGCTGGGCCGGCGTCTCGGATGAATCGAGGTAACGATGGCCGATGTCGATCCGTTCGCGACGCAGCACGATGTTTCGGGCTCCGTCACGGCAGATCTGGCAGCGGCCGGATTCGAAGACGCCGTCGAGATCGGCCGCGGTGGTTTCGGCGTCGTCTACCGGTGCACCCAGCCCTCGCTTGACCGCACCGTAGCGGTCAAGGTCCTCACGGCCGACCTCGACGAGGAGAACTGTGCGCGGTTCTACCGCGAGCAGCGTGCGGTCGGCCGGATGACGGGACATCCCAACATCGTTTACGTCCTCGAGGTGGGCACCACCGACAACGGCCATCCCTACCTCGTCATGCCGTACCACCCCCGGGACTCGCTGCACTCGCGGATCCGCGGGCATGGTCCACTTCCGCTCAAAGATGTGTTGCGGCTCGGGGTGAAACTGGCCGGCGCCCTCGAGACCGCGCACCGCCTGGGCATCGTGCACCGCGACGTCAAGCCGGGAAACGTCCTGCTCACCGATTACGGCGAGCCTGCACTGACCGACTTCGGCATCGCACACGTCTCGGGAGGGTTCGAGACCGCGAGCGGAGTCGTGACAGGCTCGCCGGCCTTCGCCGCACCGGAGACCATCCTGGGCCATCCGCCAACCCCGGCCGCAGACGTCTACGGCCTCGGCGCGACGTTGTTCGCAGCGCTCACCGGTCACGCCGCCTACGAGCGGCGCAGCGGCGAACAAGTGGTGGCCCAATTCATGAGGATCACCAACGAGCCCGTTCCGAACCTCCGGGAGCACGGGATTCCCGAGGATGTCAGCGCGATCATCGAACACGCGATGTCCGCCGACCCGGACCGCCGGCCATCGGCTGCGGAGCTGGGCCACGAGCTGCGTGAGGCCCAGCGTCAGCACAGCTTCGCGGTCGACGAGCTGCCTGTGCAGGCCGAATTGGGGACGGCTGGGTCGGATACGACGTGGGCAGCCGAGTCGCCGTCGGGTGCCCGCCCCAAGGGAAATCTCCCGGCGGAACTGACGAATTTCATCGGACGTCGACGTGCCATCGCCAAGATCAAGCGGCTGCTCTCGACATCGCGGCTAGTCACTCTCACCGGCGTCGGCGGTGCAGGCAAGACCCGGCTGGCGCAGCGGGTCGCCGCGGATCTGCAACGCACATTCCCCGACGGGGTGTGGTTCGTCGAATTGGCGGAGCTCAAGGACGAGGCCCTGCTCGCGCAGACCATCGCGAGCACGCTCGGGCTGCACAACCGCAGCGGGCGATTGCCCACACCGGCCTTGGTCGAGTACCTGTCGGACAGAAACCTGTTGCTCGTGCTGGACAACTGCGAGCACCTGCGCGACGCCTGCGCGGTGATCGCCGAGGCGGTGCTGCACGGCGCCGCCGGGGTGCGCATCCTCGCCACCAGCAGGCAGGCCCTCGGGTTGACCGGGGAACACATCTTCCAGATCCCGACGATGTCCATGCCCGACGAGGCGCGGCTGCCACCGGAGGCGCTCGGCCAATACGAGGCGGTGACCCTGTTCGTCGACCGGGCGACCGCGGTGCAGCCGGAATTCGCGCTCACCGAGGGCAACGCCGAGACGATCTCGCGCATCTGCCAACGGCTGGACGGCATCCCACTGGCCATCGAACTGACGGCGGTGCGGCTACGCGCCCTGTCCCCCACGGAGATCCTGCACCGGCTCGAGGACCGCTTCCGGCTGCTCACCGGCGGCAGCCCCAGGGTGCTGCCCCGGCATCAAACGCTGCGGGCGTCGCTCGAGTGGAGCCATACACTGTGCTCGGAACAGGAGAGGCTGCTGTGGGCGCGGCTGTCGGTGTTCTCGGGCGGATTCACCTTGTCCGCGGCGGAATCGATCTGCTCGAGCGACGAGCTCGACGAGTGGGACGTGCTCGGTCTGCTGGAGACGCTGGTGGACAAGTCGATCGTGATCGCCGAACAGGTCGGCGATCACCAGCGGTACCGATTGCTGGAGACCATCCGCCAGTACGGACTGGAACGGCTGCGTGCCGACGGCGGCGAACGGGCGCAGCGCAGACGCCACCGAGACTACTTCGCCGACCTCGTCGAACAGGCCCGCGCGAACTGGCTGGGCCCCGAGCAGGCGCGGCGGCTCAGTGCGCTGCAGCACGAACACGGCAACCTCCGTGCCGCGCTCGAGTTCTGCTTCACAGAACCGGACGAGGCCGCACCCGGCCTGCAGCTGGCCAGCGCGTTGTGGTTCTTCTGGATCGCGACCGGGTTGACCAGCGAAGGCCGCCGCTGGCTGGAACGTGGGCTCGGACTGGACAAGCAGCCCAGCGAGATTCGGGCCCGGGCGCTGTGGGTCGCCGGGTACCTGTGCACGCTCGAAGAGAACATCGCCGCAGCCGGGGCGCTGCTGCAGGAGTGCGTGCCGCTCGCCGAGCAGCTCGGCGACGCCGATGCGGCCGCGTGGGCCGTGCAGCTGCACGGTATGACGAAGATGTCCCAGGGCGACCTGCCGGCCGCGCGGCGCCTGCTCGCCGAGGCGCTTGACCTGCATCGCGCCACCGGCAGCAGGCTCGGCACCCTCGACACCAGCTTCTA
Organism: Mycobacterium aquaticum; assembly: GCF_002086485.1. Classification (GTDB taxonomy): domain Bacteria; phylum Actinomycetota; class Actinomycetes; order Mycobacteriales; family Mycobacteriaceae; genus Mycobacterium; species Mycobacterium aquaticum. Next base: position 42,267 of record NZ_MVHF01000040.1, read on the forward strand.
CCTGGTCGGTGTCACCGCGTTGCTCGGCGATACGGAGCCGGCCATGCAGGTCTGCACCGACGCCGTCGCGTTGTGCGACGCCCTAGGCGAGCGCTGGCTGAAGTCGTACATGCTGTGGGACCGCGCGCTGGTCGCGTGGCTGCACGGCGACGTCGCAGGGGCGGCCGACTCGGCGCGAGACAGCATGCGGCTGGCCCGTGAGTTCAGTGAGCAGTGGGTCATCGCGTTCTGCCTGGAGATCCTGGCCTGGGCTGCCGGTGGCGAACCGGTGCCCGAGCGCGCGGCCCGGCTGTTCGGCGCGGCCGACCGGTTGTGGCGGCGGACCGGAGCACCGCTGTTCGGCATGCGCCACCTGGTCTCGGTGCACGAACAGCAGCAGGAGCGGGTCCAGAAAGCACTGGGGCGCAAGGCATACGACGCGGAGTTCGGGCGCGGCCACCAGATGCACACCGACGCCGCGATCCGGTACGCACTCGACGAACGCGCGCCATCGACAGCCGCGAAAACCTCACCGCGGCCGGACAGTGCGCTGACCCGTCGGGAAAACGAGGTCGCCGCCCTGATCGCCGAGGGCAAGACCAACAAGGAGATCGCCGCGAAGCTGTTGATCGCGCGCCGCACCGTAGAGGCCCATATCGAGCATATTCTCGGCAAGCTGGGCTTCATCTCCCGTACCCAGATCGCGGTCTGGTTCGTCGAGCAGCGTGAGAAGAGTTCCGAGGCACCCTGAGCGTCAGCGGCGCCGGAACCGTTGGGACAGTTGCTCGTCGGCTTCCCACCACAGAGCGGGCCGGGCCTGCTCCTCGGCGGCCTTGGGTTGCCCGGATTCGTCTGCCTTCTCGACTTTCTCGGTCTTTTCGGCTTCGGCAGCTTCGGCGCGGTCCAGCTCGGCGTCGACCTCGGCGGCATGCGCCTTCTCGTCAGCCGACAGCGCCCGCATCAACACGATGAGGAACGGCACCCCCAGCACGTCGCCGAGAATCCACAGCACGCCCGCGCCGATCACCTGGTCCATCCGCGCGCTCGGGCCCCAATCCCGGTGCAACGCGGCGTAATACGCAGGAGCGATCAACGGACCGAGCCACAGCACGATGCCGAGGACGCCGTCGCCGATCGACTCCACCACGCTGATCAGCAGGGAGATCAGCTGGGAATACCGCCGCGGCACCGGATCGGCCTGCAGCCGGGCGTAGAAGTAGCCGAAACCGATGGCCACCAACAGTATTCGGGTGGCTTCCGCCACCGCGGGCTGCTGCAGCGCGGCGGTGTACCACGGCGTCAGGTACAGCAGCCACGGCGTTCCCAGCATGGCGATCGACGTGGTGGCCGGATGCAGCAGCACCCGCGCGACCCAACCCGCCAGCAACCGGTCGAGCCTGTCCCGCCCCGCCGGAGGCAGGGCGGCGCGCAATGCGGTGACCGGCGTCGCCGATGCCAGGAAGAACGGCACCACCAGCAGCAAGAGCACCACTTGCAGCGCACGCACCCAGAACAGCACGTACGCGTAGACCCCGATCATGCTGACCGTGGCCAGCAGCCAGAGCAGCGCGGCGACGCCGAAACACCACACGGGCCTGCCGCGCAGACCGCTGCGCCGGACACACCACCCGTAGCCGACCGCCAGCGCCAGAACCACGACCACCGACACCGCATCGAACTGCCACGACGTCAGGACGGCCTGCAACGTCAGGGGCCCGACCTCGGTTCGCATGGGCGACAGTATGCGACCGGTACCTGCCAGTCAGCCGTGTGTCGACTGTGAGGCGGTGTCGGCGAGAACAGCTTTGGCGGCGTTGTAACCGGGGATGAAGGTGATGCCGGGCCCACCGTGGCAACCAGCGCTGCCGAGATACAGGCCGGCCACCGGGATCGGCTGGTCGACGTGGCCGCGCGGGCCGGGCCGGTTGCGGCCCATCTGTTCGGGGTGGATCAGGCCGTGGCAGTAGTCCCCGCCTGGTGCGCCGAACATGGTGCCCATATGGCGCGGTGTGAAGGTGGTGTGGAGGATGATCCGGCTCTCGAAATCCGGCGCCAGCCGGGTGATCTTCTCGATGACCCGGCGGCCCATCTCAGCTTTCAACTCGCCGTAGCTCGACGCGGATTCCTCGACCGGGAACCACAGCGCGAACGCGGAGGCCGCGTGCTTGCCTGCGGGCGCCAGCGTCGGGTCGTGCGCCGACGGAATCTGGAAGGCGACGGCCGGGTCGTCGGGGACGATCCCCTTCCTGGCGTTCTGCCACTGCTGCTGAAGATCCTCCGGTGTGCTGAAAATGCCGATGGCCGCTTGCATTTCGGGATCATTGAGCAACTCGTACGGCGCGGCGAAGGTGGGTGCACCGTCGAGCGCGAAGTGCATCTGCAGGTAGCTGCCCCGATGGTCGACGCGGGCAAACCGGTCCCGTATCTCGCTGGGCACGGCGTCGGAGGCGAGCAGCCGGTTGACGGTGAGGTCCGGGGCGACGGCGGAGACCACCACGGGGGCGCTGACTGTCGACCCGTCCGCCAGCCGTACGCCGGTGACGCGACCGGTGTCGACGAGAATCTCCTCGACCGCGGCGTTGAGCCGCACTTCACCGCCGGCGTCGGTCAGCAGTGCGTGCAGATGTTCGGTGAGCGCACCGATACCGCCCGCGAGTTTCTTCATCAGCATGGCGTTCTCGTCGGGTACCGCCATGCCGTAGGCCAATGCCGCAGCACTGCCCGGGGTTTCGGGCCCGCGGTAGGTGGTGTTGACAGCCAGGAAGGCCAGCATGCCGCGCAGCGCGCCGTGTTTCTCGCGGTCCGGCAGGTAGCGGTCGAGCACGTCGCTGACCGAACCGAACAGCAGATCGTCGATCGCGGAACGTTCGAGTTCGTTTGTGGCGCAGGCATACATCTCGTCGACGCTGCGCGGCGGGCGCGCGGCGTCGAACCGGCCCAACGCGCGGGTGGGCGCCTGACTCCAGGCCATCAGATTGGCCATCCCCATCACGGCGTCCGAACCGTGCACCTCGCCGAGGTGGGTGAGCATCTTCATGGGGTCGGCGTAGTAGATCACCGGCGCATCTCCGGTGCCACGCAACGACACCGACATCACCTCGAGGTCGATGGTCGGCAGCGTGTCCAGGCCCAGTTCGCGGCTCACCACGGCCGAGGTGGGAAATTGCAGAGATCCGGCGATCTCGAACCGGTAGCCGTCGAACAGCTCGACCGTGGATGCCATGCCGCCGGCGTAGCGCTTGGCCTCCAGACACACGGTGTGCAGCCCGGCGCGCTGCAGCAGCGCCGCGGCCGTCAGCCCGTTGTGACCGGAGCCGATGACGATCGCGTCGAAGTCCGCCATCGGCTGAGGCTGACACGCCTCCAATGTTTTGTCAATAATGACAAAACATCAGTCGCCGGGCGGGATGACGCCTCCCCGCAGCGACTCCAGCGCGGCCCGGCACAACCGCGCCAGCTCCGGCAGCGACCGCTCCCCCGACTCGTCACCGAGCATCCAGAACTCCATCGCCCCGAACACCGCCGCGGCGATACACCGCGCGGCCACCGTGAGCCGCAGCTGATCGTCCACACCCGGCCCCGGCGGGTCGTCGCGAACCAGCCGCTCGCGGACCGCCTCGGCGAAATCCACCTCGACCTGGCGGATGTGCCGGACGATCCGGCCGGGATCGAGCTCGGCTGCCCGCATCGCGGCGATCTTGGTCACCGCGTCAACGTCATACGGGAAGGCCAGGATCGCCGACTGCACGGAGTCGATCACCGATTCGCCCGGCGGCCGGTCGGCCAGCGCAGCGCGAAACCAGTGCAGCCCCGCGTCGTAGTCGGCGAACAGCAGATCGTGCTTGGAGGTGAAGTGCCGGTAGAAGGTTCTCAGCGACACCCCGGCGTCGGCGGCGATCTGCTCGGCCGAGGTCTCCTCGACGCCCTGCGCAAGGAACCGCACCAGCGCGGCCTGCCGCAGCGCCTCGCGGGTGCGTTCGCTGCGCGCCGTCTGTGCCGGGCGAACCATGCGGGTAACGTACCGCATCGAAGTAATGTCAATATTGACAAAACTTTCGTCCCGTGGTGACACTCGGCTATGGTCTCGCTGATCGTCCACGCGGTTTTGGGCATCATCACCATCGTGCTGATCGTCCGGTTGAACCCGGCGGTCTTCACCCGCGTCCCCGCGGGCCCGAAGGTGTCGACGCTGGAGGCCGTGTTCTACGTCGTCGGTATCGCGTCACTCCCGCTGACCTGGTACTTCAACATTCGCTACGTCTACGAGTACGCCGCCAATCCCTTCCTGGGGCAGGGCTCCTGGGGTGAGTTCCTGCGGCTCGGATACGCCAACCCGGCCGCGGGTTCGGCGAGCTCCGACTACACCGTCGGCAACGTCATCCTGCTTCCGCTGTTCACCATCATCGACGGCCGTCGACGCGGAATCCGGTATCCCTGGTTGTATTTCGTGTCCAGCCTGTTCACCAACTTCGCCTTCGCCTGGGCGTTCTACCTCGCCACCGCCGAACGGCAACGCCGCCATCAGGAATCGGGGGTCGCCGTCGGCTGAGCCGGCCCTCGTCGCGCAATCTGTGGATCGTGCAAGGAAACGCCGGGATCCGTGCCCGGCCCCTTCTCCCGCAGGTGACCGCCCTCACATCATGGGCAGCACCTACAACCGGCGGGGAGGCACGACAATGACGTCAACACAGCGCAGCAGCGACCAGGAGCCGCGGGCGAGATCCGTCGCGGGCAACGTGATTCGCGGATCGCTGGGCAATCTGATCGAGTGGTACGACTGGTACGCCTACGCCGCGTTCAGCATCTACTTCGCCAGCGTGTTCTTCCCATCCGGGAATCCGACGGCGCAGCTGCTGAACACCGCTGGCATCTTCGCGGTCGGCTTCCTGGTCCGCCCGCTCGGCGGCTGGCTGTTCGGTCGCTACGCCGACCGGTTCGGCCGTCGCGCGGCACTGACCCTGTCGGTCACCCTGATGGGCGCCGGCTCGCTGGGAATCGCACTTCTACCCGGATACGCACAGATCGGGGCCCTCGCGCCGGTGCTGCTGGTGATCGCGCGGCTGCTGCAGGGGCTCTCGCTCGGCGGCGAATACGGGACGTCGGCGACCTATCTCAGTGAGGTCGCCACGCCGCACCGGCGCGGCTTCTATTCGTCGTTCCAGTACGTGACGCTGACCAGCGGGCAGCTGCTGGCACTCGGGGTGCAGATCATCCTGCAGCAGATCCTCACGCCCGAGCAGCTGCACTCGTGGGGCTGGCGCATCGCATTCGTCATCGGCGCCGCGGCGGCCGTGACCGTCATGTGGCTGCGCCGCACCATGGATGAATCACCGAACTACGAACTGGCCGTGCGCGAGAACGCCGCAGGTGGCGAGCGCGGCAGCCTGCGCGTACTGCTGCAATATCCGCGGGAATGCCTGACCGTGGTGGGCCTGACCCTGGGCGGGACCATCGCGTTCTACACGTTCACGACCTACATGCAGAAGTTCATGATCAACACCGCCGGCCTGCCGAAAGAGCAGGTCACGTGGATCAACTTCGTCGCACTGCTGCTCTTCGTCGCCCTGCAGCCACTCGTGGGCGCGCTGTCGGACCGGATCGGCCGCCGACCCCTGCTCATCGCGTTCGGAGTGGGCGCCACGCTGTGCACCGTTCCGCTGCTCACGGCGGTCGCGCATGTCCAATCCGCGTTGGCCGCATTCGGGCTGATGATGATCGGCCTGGTCATCGTGTCGGGGTACACGTCGATCAACGCCGTGGTCAAAGCCGAACTGTTCCCGGCCCGCATCCGCGCGCTGGGTGTCGGCCTGCCCTACGCGCTGACCGTCGCCGTCTTCGGCGGCACCACCGAATACGTGGCATTGGGACTCAAGAACATCGGCCACGAGACCTGGTTCTTCGGCTACGTCGCCGCCGCCGCGCTGGTATCGCTGCTGGTGTACGTCTTCATGGGTGAGTCGTCGCGACGGTCGCAGCTGGAACGCGAAACCCGCGAATTGAACACCGGCATCGGCGAATCCATCACAGTTTCGCCCACGGCTTCCTAGCATCAGCGTCATGCAAGTCCTGCTCGTCGAGGACGACGACGGTGTCGCGTCGGCGCTGGCCGAACTTCTCGGCCAGACCGGCGCCACCGTGGTGCGCGCCGGGCGCGGGGGCGATGCGCTCAACCGGGTCAAGGGTTGCGATCTGGTGTTGCTCGACCTGGGGCTTCCGGACATGGACGGCCTCGACGTACTGCGCACGCTGCGGCGAGCCTCGACGGTCCCCGTCATCATCATGACGGCCCGCGACGGCGACGGCGCGGTGGTGCTCGGGTTGCGTGCCGGCGCCGACGACTATCTGGTGAAACCCGTTCGAAAAGCTGTGCTGCTGGCCCGCATTCAGGCCGTCATGCGCCGGGTCCAGCGGGTGGCCGGCGCGCCCGCACACGCCGAACCCGTCGTCGCCGGGCCCGTGCTGATCGACCGCGACCGCAGAGAGGTCAGCGTGGCAGGCACGCCACAACCCTTGACCAAGACCGAGTTCCAAATTCTGGCGACCCTGGCCGCCCAACAGGGCGAGGCTGTCAGCCGCGAGGAACTCATGCTGGAGGTGTGGGGCACCGCGGTGGTCGGGCGATCCCGGTCGCTGGACTTCTTCATCGGGCAGATCCGAGCCAAGCTCGACGGGCTGCCGCTACAGACCGTGCGCGGCTTCGGTTTTCGGCTGGACAGCTAGATGGGCATCCGGGTCAGGATCATCCTCGTCGTCCTGTCGCTGCTGGCGATCGCAGCACTGGCGGTGCCCCTGGCCCTGAGCCTGGCCGACCGGCGTTCGGCGGCACTGGCCGCCGAACGAGGACGACAACTGGCCGCGCTGGCCGACGCCGCGGCGATACCGAATGTCCCGCTGGACCGGCTCGTCGACCGGTACCACGACCTGTACGGGGAAGGTCTGCTCGTCGTCGATGCGAACGGCCAGACCCTCGGCGCGCGTGGACTCACCACGGCCGATCCTGATGTCGCGACGGCAGTGGACCACGCCCTGGTCGACGCGCCTGCGTCGCACTGGGCCCGGATCATGCCGTGGGACCGACAGCACCGACTCGACACCGCGGGCATCCGGCGCGACGGCGAACTGGTCGGCGCCGTGGTGATCGCCGTCGACGTCTCCACTGCCGCACGCGATATCGGCGTCGGCTGGTTGTGGGTCACGGCGGGGTGCCTGGCCCTGCTCGTGCTCGCGGCCCTGGTGGGTCGCGGCCTGACCCGCTGGGTCCTGCGCCCCGTGAACGGGCTGGAACGCGCCGTCGCCGAGATGACCGAGGGGGTGGCCGGCCCACCGGCTGATGTCGCGGGTCCGCCTGAGCTGCGCCACTTCACCTCGGCGTTCAACACGATGGCCCAGGTGGTGCGAGCGTCGTTGGACCGGCAGCGCCGCCTCATCGCCGACGCATCCCACCAGCTGCGCAATCCTCTTGCCGCCGTGCGACTTCGCGCGGACAGCCTGGAAGACTATGTGGCCGAGGCCGGCCGGCCGACCTATGGTTCGATGTCCGCGGAACTCGACCGTCTCGAAAATCTGCTGCAGCAGTTGTTGCGGCTGGCCCGAGCAGAGGAGGTCAGCGGCAGCCGCCGGGTGGGCCTGTCCACCACGGCCGACGAGTCCACCGACCTAGCCGACGTGATCGACGAACGCCTGACGTTCTGGCAACCCATCGCCGACCGTCAGGATCAGCGCCTGACGCACTGCGATTCCCATACCGGGCTCGCAGCTCAGCTCGCCCGGCACGATGTGGAACAACTGCTCGACGTCGCGATCGACAACGCGTTGCGCTACGCCGGGCCCGCCACCACGGTGACGGTGTCTGCGACACCGGCCGATCAGCGGGTCGACCTCGCGATCAGCGACGACGGCGCCGGCCTGTCCGACGACGACTTGGCAAGGGCCACTACCCGATTCTGGCGCGGGAGTGACGACCGGTCCGGCACCGGACTTGGCCTGGCGATCGCCGCCGAGATCGCGGCAGGCCACGGCGGGACGCTCACAGTGGAGAAGGCCGCCGAAGGCGGTCTGCGGGTGTGTTTCGGGCTCCCGGTGGCAGGTTCGCGGGCATGACGGCGGCGGTGACCAGGCGCGCCTTCATGATCGGCGCCGCGGGCGTCCTGACCGCGGGCTGCATGGGCAACGGACCGACCGCGCGCGTGCGGCTGGCCGCAGGCGAATCCGGCGGGCTGTACTTGGCATTCGCGGAACTGCTCGCCGATCGGGTGCACGCCCGCTACCCGCAGGTGCAGGTCGACGTCATCGCCACCGAAGGCAGTGTCGACAACCTTGCCCGGCTACGTTCCGGTGAGGCCGACATGGGGCTCGCCCTGGCTGATGTCACCGAACACGACCTGGCCGGCGGACCGCGCGAGAACGCCCCCCAGGCTGTGGCCCGGGTGTACGAGAACTATCTGCAGGTCCTGGTGCGGGATGCCGCTGCGGCACAGCAACTTTCCGATCTCAAGGGCGGACGTGTCTCGATCGGCCCCGGCGGCTCGGGCGCGGCGGCGACCAGCGTGGTGATGCTCGACGCGGCCGGTCTGCGAAACCGGGTGACACTGGTGAACTATCGCCTACGCGACGGTCTGGCCGGGCTCGTGAACGGCGACCTGCAGGCCGTGGTGTGGTCGGGCGGGGTGCCGACACCCGCGATCACCGACCTCGCGTCCCGGCAGCCGCTGCGCATGCTCGACATCGGGGCCCTCGCCACACCGATGACGCAGCTCTCGGGCTACCCGTACCTGGTGCGCAGCGTGCCCACCGGCGCGTACGCGCCGGTGGGTATCAAGACGATCGGCGTCCCGAACCTTCTGCTCGTCGGCCGCACTGCTGCCGCCGACCTGGCGGCCGCAACCGTGGACGTACTCGCCTCGGACGCAGCGCAACTGGTGCCCGCGCATGTGCGTGGCCTGCAGTACCTGGCCCCGGCGACCATGATCCAAACCGGGCTGGTGCCATTGCATCCCGGCGCGGCGCAGGCCTACCGCCGGCTGCATGGTTGACCGCTACCGCGCCGCCTGAGCCCGGGCCCGGCCACGCAACCGGGACTGCGCGAACCCGATGACGTCGTAATAGTGCGTGGGAGCGATGCGGGCGAGCGCGTCGAACACATAGGCGTCGGGCCCCACCAGGATTCGCGCCTTGCCTGCCTCGACACCCCGGTGGATGATCTCGGCCGCCTTCACCGGTTGAGTCAGGGTGATCGCGGCGAACTCGTCGGCCATCTGAGATTGGCTGCGGCCCCGGCCTTCCGGGTCCTTGCGGAAGCGCGCGTTGCGCACGATGTTGGTGTTGATGCCACCTGGATGCACGTTGACGGCCGACACCCCGGTGCCGCGCAGCTCCTGGCGCAACGCGTCGGTGAACCCGCGAACCGCGAATTTGGCCGAGCAGTATGCACTTTGACTCGGCATCCCGACCAGCCCGAACACACTGGAGGTGTTGACGATGACGCCTTCATCCTGCTTGGCCAGGATCGGCAGGAACGCCCGTGTGCCGTTGACCACGCCGTGGAAGTTGATGTCCCACAGCCATTGATCGTCTTCGGGCACCGCGTCGAGCACATTGGACGCGACCGCGACGCCTGCGTTGTTGAACACCGCACCCAGGGGCTGTGGCGCCCAGTCGGCCACCTCGTCGGCGAACGCGCGCTGATCGGCGGCGTCGCGCACGTCGAGCACCCGGGTCAGCACCGGACCGGCCAGGCTCGCTTCGGTCTCCTTGAGGCCCAGCTCGTCGACATCGGCGATCGCGACGGGGCAGGAATGCGCCGAAAGACGTTGGGCCAGGGCCCGTCCGATGCCGGAGGCGGCTCCCGTGATGACGACCGTGCGGCCGCTGATGGTTCGACGCTTGCTCACAGATGCTCCTTGGTGTGTTTGGTGATGAGGTCCGCCAGCTGGTTCCAAGCCCCACGGGGCAGGTCGTGGCCCATGCCGACGATGGTCTCCAGCCGAGCGCCCGGGATCGCCCTGGCGGTAGCCGCGCCACCGGTGGGATGCACCATGCGGTCGCGGTCCCCGTGGATCACCAGTGTCGGAACGTCGATCTGCGCCAGTTCGGCGGTGCGGTCACCGGAGGCGAAGACGGCCGCGAGCTGGCGCGGCGTTCCCGCGGCCGACCGATCGCGATCCCAGTCGGCGCCGGCCTTCTCACGCACCCAGTCCTCATCGAACGGAAAGCCGTGCGATCCGATGTGCCGGAAGATCTTGACCGCGGCCTCGACGGCCTCGGCGCGGGTGCGGGCGGGACGCCGGGTCGCCATCCGATACCAGGTCGACGGCGCAGGTCTGCCGATGCGGGGTGCGCCGGTGTTCGACATGATCGAGGTCAGCGTCCGCACCCGGCCGGGATAATGCGCGGTGACGGTCTGGGCGATCATGCCGCCCATCGACACGCCGACCAGATGCACGTCCGAGAAGCCAAGGGTATCCAGCAGCCCCACGGTGTCACGCGCCATGTCGCCGAGGTGATACTGCTTGGGATCGTTACCACCCCTGATGATGGCCAAGGGCCCCGGCGGCCGGAACGACATGTGGGTGGAACGCCCGACGTCGCGATTGTCGAAGCGCGTCACGTGGTAGCCCCGCGCGACCAGCTCGGCGACCAAACCGTCCGGCCAGGAATGCAACTGCTGTCCCAGCCCGGCGATCAGCACGATGGGCGGGTCGGCCGGGTCACCGAACTGCTCGTAGCACAAGGAGATTCCGCGACCGACGTCGACGATGTGCTGATCGGTCATGCCGACACCCGCTCGGCCACGACAGGCGCATGAACGACGGGCGTTCGCGGATATACCACAGCCCGCCCGCCGTCACCGGGCGCGATCGCCACCCCCCGGGAATGCCTGCGCTCCCCCGCGGAATAGGTTGTGCCGAACTCGAATTCCCGCAGCAGCGTGGCCAGCGTCACGTTCATCTCCATGTTGGCGAAGGCAGCACCGATGCACCGCCGAATCCCGCCGCCGTACGGGATCCAGGTGTAGGTGTCCGGCGTGGCACCCAGGAACCGGTCAGGATCGAACGTTGCCGGGTCGGTGAAATTGCGCTCCGATTCGTGCGATGCCGCGATACCCACGATGACCGCCGTCCCTTCGGGAATCACCCACTGCCCCAGCTTGATTCGATCGCGCGTCACGCGCACGGTGGCCTCGATGACGGGGCGGGTACGCTGCACCTCCCAGATGGTGGCCTGCCGCAGCTCCGAACCGCCTGCGTCGGCTTCCGCGGTCAGCCGGGACAGCAACCGGGGGTGACGGCGTAGCCGCTCGATGGTCCAGGCCAGCGTGGTGGCCGTGGTCTCATGGCCCGCTGTCAGCAGGGTCAGCAGTTCGTCGGCGACGTGACTGTCGCTGATCGCCGAACCGTCCTCGTAGCGGGCGTGCAACATCAGCGCCAGGACGTCGTTGCGGTCAGCGAAATCCGGGTCCGACCGGGCCTCGGCGATCAGGTCCGCGATGATCTCGTTGTAACGGCGCCGGGATCGTTGCACCCGCCCCCACGGACTCCACGGCCCGAAGTCGCGGCGCAGCCGCGGCGGCATCACCACCATGCGCGAAGCCAGCGGCACCATCGGCGGAAGCAGTTCCCGCAGCTCGTCCAGCGCCGCGCCCCGGGCGCCGAACACGGCACGCAGGATCGCGTTGAGCGTGATCCGCATCATCGGCTCCAACGTCTCGAATTCGATACCGGTGGGCCAGCCGGCGATCTCTCGGCGCACCTCCTCCTCGACGATGGCCTCGTAGCCGCCCATCCGCTTGCCGTGAAAGGCCGGCACCAGCAGCTTGCGGCGCTGCAGATGGGCCGGGCCGTCGAGGCTGAACGTGGAGCCGGGGCCCAGCACCGCCCCGAGATTCGACGCGCGGTGTACCAGGTCCCCGCTGGTGGTGAACAGGTCCTTGACCAAGGCCCTGTCGCTGAGCACCACGGTCCTGCCGAAAATCGGCAGATCGATGGTGTAGGCGCCGTCATACCGGCGGGCCAGGATGGTGATCACCCGGTGCCGCAAGGCCAGGAACGCCATACCGAGCGCGATCTTCGGGATCCGTGGACCCGGCGGCAAGCGCACCGGATCAGTCGTTGCTTCCCCCATGCCGAACCTCCTTGGTACTGCGAAGTACCGATTACGGTACGCGTCGGTACCGCGGGAGGCAAGGGACGGGGTGCTGCGGTCCACCCGCGAGCAGACGCAGAGTCGCACATTCGACCTGCAAACCGTGCGACTCTCCGTCTGCTCGGCAGCGAATTCCTCAGGCGGGGAACTAGCGGGCGGGCAGCTTCAGGGCCAACTCGCGGGCGGCCGCGGTCAACTCGGGCACCATCGCGACTAGGTCATCGCGCGAGAGCCGAAATGACGGGCCCGCCACCGAGATCGAGGCGATGGCCACGCCATCGGCGCCGAGCACCGGGACACCCACCGCGCCGATGCCCTGCTCATGCTCTTCGTCGGCGACGGCGTAGCCGCCGGCATGCACGCGGGCAATCTCCGCGGCGAAGACCTCCCGATCGGTGATGGTGTTGGGCCCGAGCTTGGGTAGCTCGAGCGTCGCGACCAACTCCGCAGACTGCGCGCGCGGCGCGTACGCCACCAGCACCTTGCCCATGGCCGTGCAATGCAGCGGTCCGCGCGTGCCCGGCTCACCGATCACATTGATCTGCCGTGGCCCGTGGATGTGGTGCAGGTACAGCTGGTTGGTGCCGTCGAGCACCGACATCAGCGTCGACTCCTTGGTCTCGGCGGCCAGCCGCCGCAGCACCGGAAGCGCCACTCCGTCGTAACCACGCGCCTCCGAAACTCGTTGCGCCAGCGCGAAAACCGTCAGACCGACCCGGTATCGCTTGGACTGCTCGTCGCATTCGACATAGCCTTCCCGGGCCAGCGTGGCGACCAGGCGGTGCACCGTGGAGAGCGGAAAGCCCGTCTCCCGGGCCAGCTCCGTCAGCGTCCGGCCGTCGAGCGGACCGGCCCCGATCGCACGCATGACGCACAGCGCTTTGCCCACCATGTCGGTGCGGCTGACGGGTTGATCATTCGCGGCGCTCGTCACGCGGCAACTCTAGCACCAGTTATTCCGCTATATGGAAGCATCATCCGTATTTCGGAAGACATACTTGACGTGGATCACAACTTTCTGCCAGTGTGTTCTGTGTTATGGAAGCTACTTCCATATAGTGGAAGACATATGGGAAAGGGGTCCGCGGTGGCCGAAACCTCCAGCACGCCCGCCTCCAGCGGCGCAGTCATCGGCACCCAGCGCTGGTCGCGGCTGCTGCCGATCGTGTTCATCACCTACTCGCTGGCGTACCTCGATCGCTCGAACTTCTCCGTCGGCATCGCCGGCGGCATGAAGGAAGACCTGGCCATCTCCAGCGGTATCTCCGCACTCATCGGAGCCGCGTTCTTCTTGGGCTACTTCCTGTTCCAGATACCCGGCGCCATCTACGCCGAGCGCCGAAGCGTCAAGAACCTGATCTTCTGGTCCCTTATCCTGTGGGGTGTGCTCGCCACCGTGCAGGGCCTGCTGCACAGCGCGGCGCTACTGATCATCGTGCGGTTCCTGATCGGTGTCGTCGAAGCTGCCGTGCTGCCAGCGATGGTGATCTTCCTGTCGCACTGGTTCACCAAAGCCGAACGCGGGCGGGCCAATACGTACCTGATCCTCGGCAATCCGGTCACCGTCCTGTGGCTCACGGCGGTCTCGGGCTACCTTATCGAGGCGACGTCGTGGCGCGGCATGTTCATCCTCGAAGGGCTGCCCGCGATCCTGTGGGCGTTCGTCTTCCGCAAGCTCGTACAAGACCGCCCCGAACAAGCCGCATGGCTCGGCGACACCGAGAAGCGCACCCTGCTCGACACTCTCGACGCCGAACAGCGCGGGTTCCAGAAGTCGACGGGCAGCTATCTGCAGGCGCTGCGCTCACGCAACGTGGTGCTGCTGAGCATCCAGTACTTCCTGTGGAGCCTCGGCATCTACGGTTTCGTGTTCTGGCTGCCGTCGATCGTCAAGCACGGAACCGGGCAGGGCATCGGTTCGACGGGCCTGATCGCAGCGGTCCCGTACGCCTTCGCGGTGGTCGCCATGCTGCTCAATGGCCGGATCTCGGACAAGACCGGCCGCCGCGCACGCTGCGTGTGGCCGTGGTTGCTGGTCGGCGGCTTCGCGTTCTACGGCTCGTACGTCGCCGGCGACCACTTCTGGGTGGCCTTCGCACTGCTGGTGGTCGCGGGGGCATGCATGTATGCCCCGTACGGCCCATACTTCGCACACATCCCGGAACTACTCCCCCGCGATCAGGCCGCGCCGTCCATCGCGCTGGTCAACTCTCTCGGCGCGGTCGGCGGATTCGCGGGTAGCTACCTGGTCGGCTGGCTCAACGGGCTCACCAATTCCACCGACGCTTCGTTCCTGCTGATGGCGGCCTGCCTGCTGGTCGCGGCGGGCATCATGTTCCTGGTCAAGGCGCCGAAGCCGACCGCGGCCGCGACCGATCACCGGATCGCCGCATGACCGGGCGCAGGATCGCCCGCATCGCCCACCCCGGCGGTGTCCACCACGCCACGGTCGAGCCCGACGGCTACGCGCTCATCGCTGACCCGTTCGCAAAGCACCTGCGCCACAACGGAATCGTGGTGCCGACGCGTGATGCTCGGCTGCTGGCCCCGGTCGCACCGCGCACCGTGGTCGGCATGGCACACAACACCGGGCCGACCGACCGGCAGCTGCCGCCGCAGGCGTTCCTCAAGCCGGTCACCACGGTCACCGGGCCCGGTGCGCCGATCCCGCTGCCGACGGGGATCGGCCGGGTCGACGCCGAGGCGGAGCTGGCGGTCGTGATCGGCTGCACCGCAACTCGACTGACCTTGTCCAACGCCGCAGAGCACATCCTCGGCGTCACGATCGCCAACGACGTCACCGCTCGCGATCTGCAACAGAGCGACCCATTGTGGTTTGCCGCCAAGAGTTTTGACGCGTGGACACCGCTCGGGCCGTGGATCGCCACCGGCCTCGACCCGGACGATCTGGCGATCGGCCTGCAGGTGGACGACGTCGACCTTCAGGCCGCAGGCACCGCCGACCTGGCCCGGTCGGTGCTCGAATGCCTGGTCTACGTCACCAGCGTGCTGACGTTGCACCCCGGCGATGTGGTGCTGACGGGAGCACCGGGCGCCAGCGCCGCCATCACCGTGGGATCGACAGTCGTCGCAGCCATTGCCGGTGTCGGCGAACTTCAGAACCCGGTCACGGCGACCGACGATCAGCGAGAGGTGGCCTGATGAACCGACATACGCTCGACGCGGTCACCTTCGGCGAGATGATGGGCATGTTCATGGCCACCTCGCCCGGCCCGTTGCATCGCGTGCGCGGCTACGAGCTGGCGTTGGCCGGTGCGGAAGCCAACGTCGCGACCGGGCTGGCCAGACTCGGACACCGGGTCGGCTGGGTCGGGCGAGTCGGGGCCGACCCCATCGGCCAGTTCGCCGTCGAGCAACTCGCCGCCGAAGGCGTCGACGTGTCACAAATCGGCGTCGACGACACCGCACCCACGGGATCGCAGCTCAAAAGCCTGGCCCAGGGCGGTGATCCAGAGGTGGTGTACTTCCGGAAGAACTCGGCAGGCAGCCGGTTGGCGCCGAGCGAAGCCACCGACATCTACCTGTCCGGCGCGCGGCACCTGCACCTCACCGGCATTCCGCTGGCCCTCTCGAAGAGCACCCGCGCGTTCGCGTTCCACGCCGTCGACGTGGCCCGCAAGGCCGGCGCCACGATCTCGTTCGACCCCAATCTCCGCCCGGCACTGTGGGATTCGCAGGCGGAGATGACAGCGGTGATCAACGACATGGCCCGCCGGTGCGACTGGGTCATGCCTGGGTTGACAGAAGGGGTATTGCTCACCGGGGCCGCGACTGCCACCGGGGTGGCCGAACATTATCTGCGGCAAGGGGTTTCCCGCGTCGTCATCAAGGACGGAAGCCGTGGATCGGCCCTCCACACCCACGACGGCGTGTGGCGTCGCCCCGTGTTTCCGGTCACCGTGGTCGACACCGTCGGCGCCGGTGACGGTTTCGCGGCCGGCTTGATCAGCGCCCACCTCGACGGCCTGGCGCCCGCAGCCGCACTGGCGCGGGCCAGCGCCGTCGGCGCCTTGGCCACCACCTCCCCCGGCGACAAGGACGGATTGCCGACCCGCACCGCGCTCCAGGCATTCCTCGCCGCCGCCCGACCACACTGCGAACCCGCCCGACGAAAAGGAAGCGTTTCCGCATGAAACTGCAGATAGCCCTGGACCGCATGCCCGCCGCGACGGCCCTCGACATCGCCGCAGCGGTGGCACCGCACGTCGACTGGATCGAAGTCGGCACCTCGATGATCAAGCGTGAGGGCGCGGCGTTTGTGGCCGCCGTAGCCGCCGCAACGGGTGACACCCCCGTGCTGGCGGATCTCAAGACCGCCGACGACGCGCGCTGGGAGCTGACGATGGCATATGACGCCGGTGCCGGGTCGGCGACCGTGCTGGGGCTGGCTCCGGCGACCACCATCGACACCGCTGTGCAGGTGGCCCAGGAGCGCGGCCGCGAACTCGTCGTCGATCTCATGGGGCTCGACGCCGCCGCACGCGCCGCGTTGGCCGACCGGTTGCCCGCCGAGGTCGTGCTGGCCGCGCACGTCAGCAAGGACGCACAAGGGCACGGCGTCAGTCCTCTCGCGCAGTTGGGGCCGTGGGCCGACGGCCGCAGGGTCGCCGTGGCAGGCGGTCTCGGGGTCGCCGACATGCCTGCCCTTGCGGGTACCGACATCCGCGTGATCGTCGGCTCGGCCGTGACTTCCAGCCCGGATCCTTTGGCCGCGGTGCACGCGCTGCGCGCGGCAGCCGGGGCGGAGGTGGCGCGATGAGCAGCGCGGAACTCGTCTCGACGATCCTCGGCGAAATCCGGGGCGTGCTGGACACTTTCGACTACGCCCCGCTCGACGCAGTCGCCGACGAGCTCAACTCCGCCAGCCATGTCGTGGTGGCCGGCGAGGGCCGCTCGGGCTTCATGGCCAAGGCGTTTGCGATGCGGCTCATGCATCTGGGCCTGCCGGTCCACGTCGTCGGCGAGACCACCACGCCCGCTCTGGGCAGTGCAGACCTGCTCGTCGCGGTATCCGGATCGGGCACCACTGCGAGCACGGTGCGCACGGCAGAGCAGGCCAACAAAGTCGGCGGCCGGGTGATCGCGGTGACCACCGATCCCGACTCGCCGTTGGCGGCCGCCGCCGCGACGGTCGTACACGTACCCGCAGCCACGAAATACCGCAAACCCGGTGAGGCCGCGACGATCCAGCCGTTGTCGAGTCTCTTCGACCAGGTTTGCCACATCGTTTTCGACGCGGTGTGTCTGCGGCTGGCGATGCTGCGCGAGGTGGACAACGCCGCGGCCCGGGCCGCTCACGCCAACACCGAGTAGCTCGGGGGCCTGCTCAGCGAGGAACCGGCGGCGTCAGCAGCGCGATCGAGGCGTCGACCGCCTCCTCGGCGATATCGCTCATCGATCCGCCGGCCTCGACGGTGTTCGCCGTCAGCTCACGCAGGCCACCGAGCAACATGATGGCCCGCGGCCGCGAAACCTCGACACCCGCGCTGTGGAACTCGTCGGTGTCGGTCATCGTCTGCACCATGACCACGAAGTTCTCCAGCACGTCGCGTTGCAGGTCGCGTGCGGTCGCGCCCAGCGCCGGTACGTCGCGGATCCAGCTCAGCATCAGCTCCGGCCGGGACTCACCCGAGGCGATCCAGGCTTCGACGGCCTGGCGGACCTGATCGCGCCACGGCGCATGCGGGTCTACCGCAGCCGCGATCATCCGCACCTGCTCGGCGTTGGCAGCGGTCAGCAGCGCCACGAAGCACTCCTCGCGGCTGGCGAAATGTTCGTAGAAGGTCCGCCGCGAGGTACGTGCCCGCCGCACGATGTCGGCGACCGTCGTCTTCTGGTACCCATCGGCGGCTATCGACTCTTCGAGCGCATCCAGCAGCCGCGCACGGAAGTCGGTCTTGTCAGCGTCAGTCATCCCGGGCAGTCATGGTACTGATCCGCGCCCGGCTCAGCGGCGCACCGTCGGGCTGTGCCCGACGTCGGATCGCGGCACCACCGGATTGGTACCGGGCGGGTTGTTCTGCAGGAAACCCAGGCACGTCCCGAGGTGCCCGGCCACGCACGGGACGCCGTTGACGGTGGGCACCGGGCCGCCCGAGCGCACTTCGGTGCTGTCGGTGTCCGACGGATCCGCGACGGCAGCCGGAGCCATGGCGAGCGTGAGGGCCCAGCAACTCAGCAACATCCGGAGCAGCCCGGCGCGGTAGGCCATCTCGTCACGCTTTCATCGGCTCGTAGCCGCAGCGTATCCCCCCGGATCAGCCGATGGACGTCATCGGGCTGAGCACGTCCCGGACGAACTGGGCGATGTTCACGGACGGATTGCCGTCCGGGAAGCTCACGGTGGCCAGCATGTTGCCGCCGGCGTCGGCGAAGTTCTGGTCGGCACGGCCCTGATGGGTTGACGACGTCACCAGGATGATGCCCGACGTGCCTGCCGCCTTGGCCAACGGAACCGAGAACTGCGCGTTCTGCACAGTGCTGTTGGCCTTGTCCTCGACGATGATCCGGTTGGCCGGGAAGCCAAGGGTGAGAAGAAGATTGCGCATCGCAGACGCCTCGGTCCGGCCGTTCTGCGGGTTACCGCCGGTGACGATGACGGGCGACTGCGGAAACGCCTGTGCGATCGCCAGGCCGGTGAGTACGCGGTGATAGAGGATGGTTCGCATCGAGCCGTCGGGTTTGAGGCCGTAGCCGAGGATGACGATGGCCGGTTTCGAGAAGTCCTTCCCGGCGACCGGGGGCCCCGCCGCCGCGATTCCCGGGGCGAACCCTCCACATGCGACGGCTGCCGCCAGAACTACCGCTGCGACACCGATTTTCAGGCGACGTGTCATCTGATTCCCCCAAACAGCTGCGACACCTGTGTTTGTCGTGACCCGTGAGCCCGATGTTACCCATCTGACAGATGTGGTCACTCTGACCGCTTAGGGTGAGCATCGTGAGCTGGCAGCATTTTCGTGCCGTTCCTGGTGGCACTGGCCATCGGGCTGCTGCTGGGCTTCGAGCGGGAACGCAGCCACACCCGCAATCTGCCTGCCGGCTCCCGCTCATTCGCCTTGCTGGGCCTGGCCGGAGCTGTCGCGGCCGCCATCGACACGTGGACCATTGCGGCCGGCTCGATCGGCGTCGCCGCCCTGATGGCCGTCGCCTACGTCCGCACCAGCGCCGACGATCCGGGAACCACCACGGAGATCGCCGGGCTCATCGCCTATCTGCTCGGCGCGCTCGCCTACACCCGCCCGGCTGAGGCGGTGGCACTCGCCGTGGTGGTCGCAGGGCTGCTGGTGTCAAAGGCCCGCATCCACCGCTTCGTCCGCGAGATCGTGAGCGAAGTCGAGCTCGAGGATGCGATCAAGTTCTTCGTCGTGGCATTCGTGATCCTGCCGCTCCTGCCCGACCGGCCGCTCGGTCCGTACGGCGTGCTCAACCCGGCGAAGGTGTGGCTACTCGTCGTTCTGCTCACCGGCATCGGCTGGGTCGGCTACATCGGCGTACGGGCACTCGGCCCGCAACGCGGCCTGCTGGTCACCGGCATGGCCGGTGGTTTCGTGTCGGCAAGCGCCACGACCGCGTCGATGGGCCGGCTCAGCCGGACCGAAGCGGGCCTGCGCGCCCCGCTGGCCAGCGCGCTGGTGGCGAGCCTGGCCACCTTCGTGCAGCTGCTCATGGTGATCGGCGTGGTCGACATCGATGTCCTGCGGCGCCTGTGGCCCCCGGTCGTCGCCGGGGCACTCGTGCTGGTGGCCATCGCCGCCTTTGTCTACCGGGGCTCGAGCAGACCCGAGCGCGACACCGACGAACCCCCGGATAAGCCCACGAGCCGGCCGTTCGCACTGCGGCCCGCGCTCGTGCTGGCTGCGGTGCTGACCTTGGCACTGCTCGTCAGCCGGTGGGCGGCCGACGTGCTCGGCCCCAACGGACTGGTGCTCACTGCGTTCGCCGCAGGCCTGGCCGACGCACACGCCGGTGCCGTTGCCGCTGCCAGCCTCGCGGCCACCGGCGCGGTCACGGTCGATGCCGCGCTGATCGCGATCGGTGCAGCTCTGGGCTCCAATCTGCTGGTCAAGGCGATACTGGCATTCACCGCGGGCGGGCGCCGCTTCGGCCTGGCATTCGTGGCCGGAATGGCCGCTCCCACAATCGTATTCGGCGTAGCACTGGCCTTGGCCGTGACCCTGGTGTGAACGGCCCGTCTGGCCGGACGAATTCCCGTCGACATTGAACGCCAAACCCTCTCGTGCCGTGTCACCTACGTACGGGCGAGCGAAAGAGCACGTCCCCGACACAGGCAGGTGATAACGATGCGCACGCTATTGGCAGCAGGCTGCATGGCGGGCATCGCCCTGATCGGCACTGCGGCGCCGGTTTACGCGGACAACACGACCCACAACAACAATTGTCAGAGCATCGAGGCCAATGGCGGTGGTACGCCTGGTAACTCGGCCACATCTCCGGGTTCGGTGTTCAACGAGGGCGGCATCAACAGCCCGCTCGGCGGCAAAGGCGGGCAGGCCTACAACAGTGCCCGTCAGGGCGCGGGCGCACCGTCGCAGTACGACACGGCATGCGCCAAGACCACCGCGAACGGCACGGCCACGCCGATGCAGACCAGCATGTCGCCGACGCAGATCAAGAACAATTCGATCGCGACCCGCGATGCCACCGGGGTGGTGTCCCACATGGGCAAGGGTTGACAAGCGCGTTGCTACCGATCATTCCGATCGCGTTGGCGTGACACCCTGCTGATCGCGTTGGCAGTTGCCAACCGCCCGATGCACGGCACTTCCCCAGGGAACTGACAGGTTATCGGCAGGTGGTAATTCTCCTGTTGCCCAGGACATTTGGAGGTCATTCTTCGACTGAGGCGATCTCAGCAGCGCCAAGCCTCCCCGTAAGCTGGAGGTGTTCCCACAGCCGTGCTACGTTGCCGTGGGGGCCGATTACAACTGTTTGCCAGGGGTGGATTATGAGTGTTGCGGCGCGACTGATCGCCGTCTTGTTGATTCCGTTGGCCGTACTCATGGGTGGGTGCGGAGCCAAACACAACGCCGCGACGGGCGGCACAGGCGGTAGTTCCCAGTCGATCCCGGCGGACCCGTCCGGTGATGCCAGCGACGCGGCCGGCATCACCGAGTCCTGCCCGGCACAGCCGACCACGTCGTTCGCCAAGACGAAATTCGTCATGCACAGCGGTCTGGCCTTCGGCGTCTTCCACCGGTGGCTGTGGAAGCCCTATCAGGCAGGCACATTCAAGTCAGGCGCCAGCGGCCGGATCACCGCATTCATCAAAGGCGGCCTGGCGGCGCTCTTCATCAAGCGTGAAATCCGCTTGGCCAGCAACGACGTTCAGGCCGACCCCAAGTTGTGCAGCGCGCTCATCAAGCCGCTGGCGAAGGTCGGCGACACCGTCAAGGCCGCGTTCGACAAGCTCAAGGGCGGCGACGCCAGCGGCGTCACGGATCTGAACTCCACCATCGGCTCGATCGAATCGACCTCACAGAGCGACGGCGTGCCGATTCAGGAGGACGAGAACGCCGATATCAGCAAGCGTCCGGCGTAGCCGCTACGGCGACGATGGTCTTGCCCGGACGCCGATAAGCCGGATCGAACGCCTTCGGTGCGTCGGACAGCGGCAGGACCGTCCCGACGCTCGGGGACAGCTTGCCGTCACGCACTCGACGCTCCAGCGCAGCCAACTGCGCGCGGTCCGGTTCGACCACGAAGAAGACCGCCCTCGCCTTGTCGGGGTGCACCCGCGGTGGTTCGGCGATGGTGACGAGCGTGCCCCCGGCGCGCACCAATTCGGCTGAGCGATCGAGAATCTCGCCACCGATGACGTCGAACACCACGTCGACTTCACCGGCGTCCTCGAGGCGGTCGGCCGCGAGATCGAGGAAGGCATCGGCGCCCAGTCCCAACACGGCATCCCGCTGTTCGGCTCGCCCGGTGCCGATCACCTGCACCCCGGCATCGTGCGCGAGCTGCACCGCGATTGAGCCGACGGCACCTGCGGCTCCGTGGATCAGCACCGTCTGACCGGCCTCGACTCGGGCGTGCTCGAACAATCCCTGCCACGCGGTCAAGCCGGAAATGGGCAGCGCCGCAGCGACCGTGTGGTCGATACCGGCCGACAGCGGCGCCAGGTTGCGTGCTTCTACCGCAACGTATTCGGCCAAGGTGCCGTTACGGGCCCAGTCGGTGATGCCGAACACGCGTTGACCGACCGTCAACCCGGTTGTGCCGTAGCCCAATTCGGCGACAACTCCGGATACCTCATGGCCCGGCACAGTCGGCGTACGGTCGCGTCCGGCGCGGTCGGTCCAGGTTGCCGGCCAGTCCAACTCGCCGGGGGTGAAGGACGCCGCATGGACGCGGACGACCACGTCGTTCTCGGCGGCATGCGGATAGGGCAGGTCGGCCAGGGAAAGACCCGAAATCCCGGCCGAGCGGTCTTGTATGACGACGGCTTGCATCATTCCTCGTTTCGATGTCAGTTGGCGTGTTGACGGACGCTGGGGTGCCGCAGGTGGTCTCGGGCCACAACCTCTTCCGGTGTGAGCATCGTGATCATCTCGACGCCGGGCGCGCACAGGCAGACCGCGAGAAACCGGCACCATCGGTCCGGCTCGAGGTTGACCATCTGATAGTGCACGACCTCACCGCCGGGCTCCCAGAAGGCCTCGCCCTCGACGATTTCCCGCGGTTCCTCGCCTTCGAGCTCGAACAACATGCGGCCTTCCAGCAGGTAGCCGAACACCGGCCCGGAATGCCGGTGCGGCGCCACGCCGGCGTCGGCGGGTGGCAGTTCCACCAGTTGCGTCATCGCATGGGCTCCCTCGGGGATCTGCGGTGGTGTGACCATCAGCAGGTCGGTGATCTTGGTGTTTCCGGCAGCCAGCACAGTCGGCCCTTTCTGTCGATGCTTCCCCATCACACCGCGCACGGGTCATCAAGTCCAACGAATGCTTTTGATACTTCTCATCTAATTTGTTGATAGAAAGAAGCATGGAACTGCGCCAGCTCGAACACTTCGTCGCCGTTGCGGGCGAGTTGAGCTTCTCGCGAGCCGCGCACCGCGCGCACGTCGTCCAGTCCGCACTGTCCACGTCAGTCGGCAAGTTGGAGAAGGAACTCGGCGTCGAGCTCTTCGACCGCTCCCGCCAACAGATCAAGCTGACCCCGGCAGGAGAACTGTTCCGCGAACATGCCGCACGCGTGCTGCAAACCGCTCGTATCGCAAAGGAATCCGTCGGCGACTTCGGGGGCCAACTGACCGGGACGGTTGATCTCGGGGCCCTCATCAGCTCTGGCGCGCTGGATGTCCCGAGGGTCCTCGGACAGTTCCACCGGGATTACCCCTTCGTGCAGATCCGGTTGCGGCAGAGCCAAACCGGCTCCAGTGCGTATCTCTCGGCGATCGCCGACGGATCACTGGACCTGGCGCTCGTGTCCGCACCCGACAGGTTTCCCGGGCGGATCCAGATGCACTTGCTGCGTCAGGAGCCCATGGTGTTCGTGTGCCGCACCGACCATCCACTCGCCGCGCACAACAAAGTCGCGATCACCGAACTCACCGGCGAGGATCTCATCGGATTCCCACCGCAATTCGGGCTCCGGCGCCTCGTCGACGACGCGTTCGCCGCCACGGGCGTCACCGCTCACACGCCGCACGAAGTCGCGCTCGAGTACTCGATCGCGGCCGAGCTGGTGCGGCACGGCCTCGGCACCATCTTCATGCCGGCCAGTGAGGCAGCCCGCTTTCCCGACCTGCGTGCGGTGCACGTGCTCCCCGCAGTGATATGGAAGATCTACCTGGCCTCGGCCGAGCAGTCCAAGCTCGGGCCTGCGACGGCCAAGCTCGCCGCGATGCTGCTCGCCCTGGCCGACGACTGACCCGCGGTGCGCCGAGATTGACGCCACGGTCGCTGCCGAGCGTTGGCAGCAGCCCTACCGTCAATCTCGGCGTCGCGCAGGCTATGCCAGCGGGCTTAGCCGTGCCCGCAGCAGACAGAACACGTTGCCCTCGGGGTCGGCCAGCACATGCCACGACTCCTGCCCGGTCTGGCCGATGTCGGCGGGGCGCGCACCGAGTTCCAGAAGCCGCGCCAATTCGGCGTCCTGATCGCGATCAGTGGCATTGACATCGATGTGCAGCCGTGGCTTGCCGTGGCTCGGCTCGTCATTGGGGCTCAGGATGAGGGTCGGCTGCGGACCGCCGAAGCCTTCACGCGGCCCGATCTCCACCGAGCCATCAGCGGGGCGATCGAGTACCACGTAGTCCAGCACGTCACACCAGAACCGCTCCAACACCGCGGGATCGCGGCATTCGAGCACGAGCTCACTGATCCGACATGCCATCGACGCCACCTGTCTCGACCCGGGATTGCGACCGTATCGAATACTGCGAGGACCGGCGAACGATTTTCCGGGCAGTCGATCACGGGCACCAGGGCGGGATCGGGCAGAAGTTGAGGGCCGGCGGTGGCGGAGGCGGCGCAGGCGGGATATCGCCCTCGAAGATGTTCTGCGCGACGTTGCCCTGCCCCGGCGTGACATACCAGTAGGTGTGGCAGACAGTGTTGTCCCAGACCACCGGGTTCACGCGAAGATTTCCGGTCTGCACAGGGGGATCGCCTGGACACCAGTGACACGGCCCTGCCGGGTTGCTGTCGGGGCAACCAGGCCAAGCGTGGTTGTCGAGCGGCACCGGCCCCGGCTGGGCCTCAGCAATACCCGAGGTCATGCCGACAACGCCTGCGACGCTGCCCCAAACCAGCACAGCCGCTGAGAGTCCGACCATCAGTCGCTTCACTACGCACCTCCCGGTAGGGAGCAGGGGCCGTTGCACGGTTCCCTTGCTTGCCGTCCGGCCATGTTCGACCGTGCTGCAAGTGGACGCCGTCAGGGCTACTACCGATCCCAATATCATGCGGGATCGAACGCCCCAGAAAGCAGAAAAACCACCTGTTGCCAGGTGGCTCTATCAGTGGCCAGGGCCGGGATCGAACCGGCGACCTTCCGCTTTTCAGGCGGACGCTCGTACCAACTGAGCTACCTGGCCGGAAGGCGTCGGTCATTCCAACCGAAATGCCTCGCCGTGATGGCGACCCTGACGGGACTTGAACCCGCGACCTCCGCCGTGACAGGGCGGCGCGCTAACCAACTGCGCCACAGGGCCTTGCTTTCCTGCGTTGCTCCGCATTACTGCGTAGCGTACCCCCAACGGGATTCGAACCCGTGCTACCGCCGTGAAAGGGCGGCGTCCTAGGCCACTAGACGATGGGGGCCTAAATCCGAATCTCTCCGGGGTACTCACTACGTTGTCCGTTGGGAGCTTCGATAGCTTAGGGTACGGATGCCCAAATCCTCAAACCCAATGGTAGAAGGCCTAAAGCGGGCGGCCGGAGACATCGCGGCGCCCACCAAGTATCCTTTCACTCCGCGCCCCTATAGCTCAGTTGGTAGAGCTACGGACTTTTAATCCGCAGGTCGTAGGTTCGAGTCCTACTGGGGGCACCAGCACCACCATCGCCGCCTCCATCGCGAGGCGGCGAT
>NZ_MVHF01000041.1 GCF_002086485.1 Mycobacterium aquaticum
CGCGACCCCTGCACCCGAAATCCCATCGAACAACACCGCCCAAAAATCAGGTGTTGCAGCGACCACTTGACTCTGAGCCGTCACAACAACCCTCACGTCAATCTCGGCGACGGGCTCAGGCCCCGCTGATGAGCCAACGCGCACCACGGAGCTTGGCGAGATCTGCTGGCGTGGTCTGTGCGGCTTGCCGGTCCGGCATGTTGTAACTCTCGCGCGGCTCATACCGCTCGCTGTACGCAAATGTCAGAGCGGCCGTCGCGATCTTCGGACCCGAGGGCATGCTGGGGTCGACGGGCGCACGCTCTTTGTCCAAGGTCCGCCGAATTCCCACCAGCATGTCGGTACAAGCCGTGCACGGACTGAGGTTGCTCTTGATCTCGATGGCGACAATCCGCTCGCGGAAGGCAGACCCCTGCTGCTCCAGAAAATTGTCGAACTGGCTTTCCGTATGGCCAGTGTTCGACCTGAAGAACGCAGCCCCGCCAGATGCCCAACCATGTGTCACAACTTCACGCTGCTGTGGAAGACCAGTCAAATTCGGTTCGTTGGTACCGGTGTAAACACCGCCGCGCGGTTTGTTTCGGGACTCTGCGGGCAGCCGGTCATCAGGGTTGAACAGTTCATAGCCTGAACCGCGAGGAGGCGTTGTACCCGTGCCTCGTGGGACGGTACCAGCCATCTCCAAGGGTGTACGGGCGGGCGGTTCGGGTTGAGCTTCTGTCGGCGGGTTCCTGGGTGGAACGCACACGGTGATCCTGGCGGTCATTTGCTGGCCGCCGCGTGGCTCCTCTGCCATACGCGCGCGGTTTGGTTGCCCGAACTGCGCCTGTATGCCGAGCAGCTTCGCCAGATTGCGGGCGTGCTTATCATTGGCTTTCTCAACATCTTTCGGTGTCTTCGCCGCTGCCAGTTCCCGCGTTGCGGTGTCGATATTGTTCATCGCGGTGACTGCCTCGGAGCGAGGACGCTGCGTGCCCTGCTGCTCCGGAAGCTCCGCCAAGCGACCCCGGTACAACCCAAGGAGCACGCCGATTTCGGTGGGCTGGCTGGCGACGATGGTCTTGACGTGACCGTCCTCGCCGATCGTGCTCATCACGGTATGTCGCTCTGTCACACCCTCAGGTTGGCGCACCGTGAACGGGGTCTGGTGGCGCCCTGTTATTGCAGCGACCTTCCCCTTCGCCCACTCCTTACCAGCCTCAACCTTGCCCTTCACCCATGCCTTGCCCGCTGCCACCTTGGCCTTCACTTTGCTGCCAATACCTTTGAGCCCGCGGATGATCGGCCCGGCAAGTTTGAGCCCGGTCTTGATGACGAAGTCGATGGCTTTGTTGACGGGTTTCTGCAAGGTGGCGATGATCTCGCGGATCTTCTCGCCGATGCCGCCGATCCCGATGGCACTGGCGAGGAAGCCGATCAGGATCGGCACCATCTGCCCGAGGACGTCCTCGATCTTGGCGACGACGCCGCCGATGTTGCCGCGGACGATGTCGACGGCCGAGTCGATCACTGTGTTGACGAACTTGAGGATTCGCTCGGCGTTGTCGACGAAGAACATGATGATGTCGTAGATCAGCTTGCAGGCCTTGATGAATGCCGCGGCCGGGTTCAGCAGGCCGATCAGCCAGGTGATTCCGGCCGTGATGATCCTGGTGACGACGAAGTCCTTGACCTTCTCGAGGATCATCTCCTTGATGTCACCGAGCTTGTCCATCAGCATCTGCCACAGCCCCGCCAGGCCAGTGGACGCGATGGTCCGGAAGATCTCGACGCCCTTCTCGATCGCGGCCATCGCCGGCTCGCCGATCTGCTTGACCAACCGGTTGCGAATGTTGGTCCAGGTCAAGCCGAACAAGGACAGGAGCAGCTTGATGATGCCCTGCAGATCGAACTTTTCGGGCAGCTCGATGCCACCCTCGGCGAGCGCACCGAACAACCATGTCATCAGGCCCCTGCGCAGGTGCTCCAGGATGTTGTCCTTGAAGCGCATGATGCCGCCCTTGACCCCGTCGATCAGGTTGCCGAGGAATCGCACCGGGTGCTTGACGATGTCGCCGACGACACTGGCCACCCGCGCCAGGGTGTTCATCAGCATCGACGTGAGTTTGCGGATGGTCTCGATGACGGCTTTGATCGCCCCGATCGCCTTGTCTACCAAGCCCTTGTTCTCGGCCTGCAACTCCTCGATCCGGTCGTCGAGGCCCTTGCGCGCTTCGACGTACTTGGTGGCCAGGGTGTCGACGAGGGCGTCTTGCTTGGAGTTGACGTCGCTCTCCAGCTGCTCGAACTTGTCGTTGATCTCCTTCGACGCCTCGGCACCCACCTTCTGTAGGTTGGCCGGCAAACTCTTGACGTAGGAGGCGATCTCGGTACGGCCCGCCGCGATGCGCTTCTTGGCCGCGGTCAGGTCGTTGCCCACGATGTCGGCCACCCGGGAGATCACCGTGTCCATCTGCTTGAGATACAGTTCGCGGCCCGCCTCGTAGAACCGGTTGACCGCGTCCGGCATGCCCAGCAATTTGTCCTTGGCCCAACGTAATCCGCCGAGCCAGCCGCTGTATCGGTCCGCCTTGTAGGCCGCCATCTTCGCGGCGACGAACGTCTCGAAGGACTTGCGGGCGCTCGCCTCCCCCTCCTCGAACGCCTTCTCCACCTTGGGATCGATGCCGTCGAGGATCTTCTTCACGTCGGCTTCGGTGGTCGCGAAGATGGCTTGCACCTTGGCCGTGACCTCGGCCCGCTTGGCCTCATCCTTGGATTTGGTCTTGCCCTTGTCTGCGACGAGGTGGGCCAGTGCCGCCGCCTTGGAACCTTGCATGCCGGTGATCCCGGCGGTGGTCGCCGCGGCGGCTTCGGTCTTCGACTGGTCGATGGTGTCTGCTTCGTGCTTGCGGTATTCGGCCGGCGCGGTGTCGGCGTGCGCCGCGGCTTCTTTCTTGTCGGCCAATGCCTGCTGGAATTGGGGCTCGTTGGACTCGGCAAGCTGCTTTTCGTCGACGTCGGCGTTGGCCATCTCCTGATTGGCCTGCTGCTTGCCTGCTTCCAGGTTGAGTTGCTCCGGCGGTGCAGGTTTCGGCACTGCGCCCGCCGCGGGGACCGCGGGCGCCGGCGCCTGTTCCTCGGGCCCCATCGGCGTCACCGGTTTCGCGACGGCCTTGGAGGTGTCCGGGGGTGCGTCCGTCGCCGCCTCGATGTCCTTGGCCTGCCCCTCCTTGCCCTGGGACACCATTCCCTTGATCTCGTCCTTGACCTCGCCGGCCTTACCCGACTCGGCATACGAATCGGCTTCTTTGAGGGTTTTCGGGGACTTGGCCTCGATCGCGGCCTTGACGGCGGCGATGAACGCCTTCTTGTCGAACGTCCCGGCCTGCTGGGCGTCCATCGTGTCGACCTTGGCCGCCTTCGCTTGGCCTGCGATGTCGTCGGACGGTGCCACCGCCGCGTCCTGCGCCTCTTTGGCTTTCGACCCGGCGACGGGATGGGACCGCTTGTCATGCGCGACCGACCGGACACCGCCGGTGACAGCGCCGAATGCCGGGTCCTGGGCAGGCTTCACCCCCGGTGGCGCCACCGGGGGTTGCAGCAGTTGATCGGCACTCAACGCAGCGGGCAGGGCCGCGCCAGCACCGGCCGGTGCCGCCGGAGGCACTGCCCGGACGCCGGAACCGCTCGCACCGCCTCGCTTGGCCGGTGCTGCGGCCCTGCCCAGTGCACTCTTGGCGGGCACCGGTTTCGGCGGCGGCACAGCCTTTTTCGGTGCGACCGAAGCCGGCCCGAATCCGGTCGTGGTGACCGCCAATGCCGATGCCGGTGGCTTCGGACCCTCCAGCTCGACGGGGACGCCGACGGCCTGCGCAGCCTTCAACCCCTTCTCGACCGTGTCGACGGCGGGCTCGTCGCGGCGCATCTCCCCCAGCGCGGTTTCGATCTCTTCCCTGCCGGGTGCTCTGAGCTTGCCCAATAGCAGGGCATTGACCGCCGCATTTCCGGCCGCCCGCTGCAGCGCGGCCAGCCCGGTCACCCCCGGCTGCGGTCGCGGCCGCCGCGTCTGCGCCCGCCCCGCCACGAGCGCGTCATTGACCTCTCGCGCGGCCCGCGCCGGCTCGCTCATGGTGCCCCCGGTGGAATTGCTCTCAGGCCGACTCTTCTTCGGCCTGCTCTTCCTCGCGCTGCACGAAGGTCTGCGCCGTCTCCTCCTCTTCCGGCGCCTCCGCGCGCTGCGCGACCGACCCCTCGGCCACGCGTTGCACTCCAGCAGGTGCCGCCACGGCAGGCGCCGGGCCGGCCATCACATGCTCGGCGTTGGCGACGGCCTCACGCTCGAACCGGTCCGACGGATGGCTGACCTTCACCCCGCCTCCGACGTCGGTACCGTCGACCGGACCGCTGCGCTGCTGCACCACATGCGTGAGCTCGTGAGCGATCATGTGCTTGCCCGCATCCGAACCCGGATCGTATCTCCCGCTGTCGAACACGATGTTCGAGCCGACCGTATAGGCCTGCGCATTCACCGATTTGGCCGACGCATGTGCGGCGGCATCATTGTGCACGCGAACATCACCGAAGTCGTGTCCGAACCGGCCTTCCATATCTGCGCGCAGGTCGGCGGGAAGCGGTGTGCCGGACGAAGACACCACGTCGTGGACAGGTGAGCGGCCCTCGTCCATCAGCGCGGCCGCACCGGCATTGCCTGCCGCGCGCTGAACGCCCAGGACCCCGGCCGGACCCGCCACGTCGAGCCTGCCTGACAATGCTGCTCGCATCGCGACCGCAGATTCCGGATCCTCGAGTCGAGAAGCCTTCGGGCGCAACTCCGATGCGCGTTCGTGCTCGCTGTCGTGGGTACGCATGCCGTCTCACCTCCTGAAGGTATGAGGCAACGATCCAGTGCTTGCCGGCCCGGCGGAAGACGCGAAAGCGTGTCCGTTCGGACAGCGGCCCGTGCCCGAACGGGCGGTCGGGTCAGTGCTTCTCATCGTCGTGTTGCATGAGTGCTGCCTGAATTTGACGCGCCAGCAGGTCGGGCGCGTCGTAGTGGACAAGGTGGCCGGCCTCCGGGACCAAGGTGAATTTCGCATCCGGGATCGAGGCTGCCAGACGCGACGCCTGCTCTGCGGGTATCCACGCATCTTCGTTGCCCCAGAGGATCGTCGTCGGGGTCGTCACTTCGGCGAGCCGATCGACGATCGGCTCAGTGTCTTGGGTGCGGCACTGCGCGATCTGCGCGTAGAAGGCCTGTTGTCCGACGGCCGAGAGCCACGGTGCCACAAGGAGTTCTTGGGTTGGTGCGTCAAGCTCGCGGTAGCTGGCACCTCGGATGTACGCACGCACCAACCCCTCATGAAGCGCTGGGGGTAGTTGCATGAAGACGTCGGCGTGATCGCGGACCAGGCGGAAGAACGGTGAGCCCCACGGACGCAGCGTGACGATATCGACGAGCACGAGGCGCTCCATCGCCCGTCGATGCAGAAGGTGCGCGCCGAGCGCCACCGCACCGCCAACATCGTGTGCGATCACGGCGGGGCGCTCCAGGTCCCACACATCAAGGAGCTCGGTGAGCGCACGAATCTGCGCTGCGATGGAGACGTCCTGTCCACCGACCATGCTCGAGCGGCCGAACCCAGGCATATCCCACAGGTAGACAGTTCGACTGTGGTCAAGGTCGTCTGCAATCTGGTGCCAGACAACGGAAGACCATGGAGTCCCGTGGCACAGGACGACGGGTGGACCCGACCCGCGGCGATGCCAGGCCACCACGCGCCCGTCGGTCAGTGTGGTCTCTTGCCAGTGCACATCTCGATGCGAACTTGCCATGCCTGCGAGGCTAAACATTCAGGTTGACCTGAAGGCAAGTGCCCAACCACCATGGCTGAGTGAGGATCAGCGACCTGGCGAAAAGCCTGCACCTTGAGACGCACGTCCTGCGCCACTGGGAGGACGTCGGGCTCTTGCACCCGTCACGCTCAGCCAACGGATACCGTGACTACGACTCCGAGCAGGCGACCAGGGCTCGCATCATCGCGCACTGTCGTCAAGCCGGGCTCTCCCTGCCGGTCATCGGCGCGTTGCTCGACCGTCGTTCACCTGGACGCGCGGAGATCATCGACGCGGAGTTGCATCGGCTCCGGGCCCGTGAGCGTCGGCTTCGTCAGACCCGGCTGTTCCTTGATCATGTTGTGGAATGCAGACATTCGCTCATGGAGCGCTGCCCTAGCTGCAATTCGTACTCCCAGACTCGCTAGCGGTTGCGGCCCCGGAAACCCTTCTCACCATGCCATCGGGTGGTAGGAGGCCCGCAGGCCGTGCGCTCTGACAATGCGGTCGAGCGAGCTTGAGCCACGGGCGCTGGTCGCTGCGATCCATCCGCTGCCTCAAAGTGCACGAACGGGTGCCCGCACGGCAGTACCGGTGCGCCTCGCGGCACCGCATCAACACGAGCACGATCATGGCCAGCCCATCAGAGCATCGAGGAGGCGCAATGCCGACGTATCTGTCGCCGGGAGTCTATGTCGAGGAAACCGACTCCGGCTCAAGGCCAATCGAAGGAGTGGGCACCGCCGTGGCGGCGTTCATCGGCCTCGCCGAGAAGGGCCCGTTCAACAAGCCCACCCTGATCAGCAACTGGACGGAATACCGCAAGACCTTCGGCGGGGCGATCGACGGAGCCTGCCTCGCCGAATCGGTGGCCGCTTACTTCCAGAACGGCGGCGGCAACTCCTACGTGGTCCGCATCGGGGACGGCGAGGGCGAAAACGGCTCTGCCGGCACCCAACAGCAACTGGCCGCCGGGCCCCAAGGCGTATTGGCCAACTATCGGGTGGTGGCGCTGGACCCGAGTACGCCGCCCGACCGGTTACGCCTCGAGGTCGCGGCATTCCACAGCGACGGCGAGGAGCAGCCCGGCGGCGTCAAGCTGATCGTGCGGCGTGATGGCCAGACGGTCGAAGAATTCCCCAATGTCACCACCGCCCGCGGCAAGAACAACGTCGCCACCGTCGTCAACGCGGCGTCGCAGACGATCAAACTCGAACAGATCTCCGGGAAACCGGCCGAGGATCTGCAGGCCGGCATGCAGATCGCGCTCGCCGCACCTGCCGAGCTCGCCACGACCACGGCACCGGACCGACTCACCACCGACGACTACGTGGGAAACGTCGACGAACGCAGCGGTGTCGCCGGTTTGGAAACGATCGACGAGATCACCATGGTCTGCATGCCCGATCTGCTGACGGCATATCAGCGCGGCGCCATCGACATCGACACCGTGCAGTCGGTGCAGCAGGCGATGATCTCGCACTGCGAGCTGATGGGTGACCGGATGGCGATCCTGGATCCGCCGCCCGGATTCAACGCACAGCAGATCAAGGAGTGGCGCGTCGACAAGGCCCGCTACGACTCCAAGTACGCGACCCTGTACTGGCCGTGGGTCACCACCGGGGGTGGCAAGTACCTGCCGCCGTCCGGATTCGTCGCGGGCATCTGGGGCCGCAACGACGACACTCGCGGTGTGCACAAGGCGCCGGCAAACGAAATCGTCCGTGGGGCAATCGATGTGGAGACCTTGATCACGCGGCGCGAGCATGATCTGCTCAATCCGGTAGGCATCAACTGCATCCGGGCATTCCCGGGCCGCGGGATCAGGGTCTGGGGTGCCCGCACGCTGTCCTCAGATCCGGCCTGGCGCTACATCAACATCCGGCGGCTGTTCAACTACCTGGAAGAGTCGATCCTCACCAGCACCGACTGGGTGGTGTTCGAACCCAACGACTACTCGCTGTGGGCCAAGCTGCGCCGCACCATCAGTGCGTTCCTGGTCAACGAGTGGCGCAAGGGAGCACTGTTCGGCCTGACACCCGACGAGGCCTTCTACGTCAAGTGCGACAGCGAGACCAATCCCGCCGAGGGTATCGACGCCGGTGAAGTGGTGTGCGAAATCGGGGTTGCCCCAGTCAAACCCGCGGAATTCGTGATCTTCCGCCTCTCGCAGTACTCCGGCGGCACCAGCCTCGTCGCCGAATAGCCCACCTGACACGAGGAGACAACCATGGCACTGCAGGACGACGACAGCTCGGTAGGCCACTCATTCGGACTCGAATTCGACGGGATCCAGATCAAGGCCATCACCGAGGTGACCGGCTTGAAGATGGAGCAGGACGTCATCGAGTACAAGTCGAACGTGGCCAAGGACGGCAAGTACAACATCAAGAAGCTGCCCGGCCGGTGGAAAGCCGGTGAGTGCACCTTGACTCGCCCGTTGACCAAGGATGGCAGCTTCGACAAATGGGTGAAGGACTCCCAACTGGGCAAGATGAAGGATGCCCGCAAAGGCGGTTCCATCATCGTCTTCGACTACGAGGGTGAAGAGGTCAAGCGCTACAACCTCACCGCGGCGTGGCCCAAGAGCCTGGAACTCAGCTCGATGAAAGCCGGCGACACCAGTGTCATGACGGAGAAACTGGTGCTGACGTACGAGAAGTGCGAACCCGCCTGATGCGGCGAGGAAATGTGCACGGCAGTTCTGCCCTGGCCGATGGGCCAGGGCAGAAGCCTTCGGATGAGCCGGTGCGCGAACTGCGTACCGAATTCCCGTTCGTCCTGCCGCGCGGCTACGTCGACTCCTCGGGCACCGTGCACCGTGACGGAGTGATGCGGCTGGCGACGGCGCGTGACGAACTGGTGTCCCAGCGCGACGACCGCGTGCGGGAAAGTCCGAATTATCTTGCGGTGGTGTTGATCGGCCGGGTGGTGACCCGCATCGGTGACATCGAGGATGTACACGGCGGAATCATCGAGAACCTGTTCGCCTCGGATCTGGCGTTCCTGCAGGACCTTTACCGGCGGGTGAATCAGGACGGCCACACCCACGCCCGGGTCACGTGCCCGCACTGCAACAACGATTTCGCCGTCGACGTTGCGGGGAGCCGCCTGGGGGAATCGTGACCTGCGGGGCCGACGTCCTCTACCAGGAGGCGGCTTTCCTTGCCTATCACCTGCATTGGCCGCTCGACGATGTGCTCGACCTGGAGCACGGGGATCGGCGTCGGTTCGTGCAACTCACCCGCAACCTGACACAGAACTAGCTGGAGGCCCGTGATGCCGAAGTGGTGGCCCTGGGGACGGCGCCCGGAACCGGTGGCGCCGCCCGCGCCCGCGGACCGCCCAGAGCCGGTGTGGCAGCGCCTTGTTGCCGTCACGCCCACCACCGGT
Source organism: Mycobacterium aquaticum (assembly GCF_002086485.1). Taxonomy (GTDB): domain Bacteria; phylum Actinomycetota; class Actinomycetes; order Mycobacteriales; family Mycobacteriaceae; genus Mycobacterium; species Mycobacterium aquaticum. The sequence goes on from NZ_MVHF01000041.1 coordinate 9,208, forward strand.
GACATCGAACCGACCGCGCACCTCAACGGATTCACCGCGACGCTGACCACTTCACAGAACCCCGCATTCACCCGACCGGTGCAGCTGCTGGCAGTCGACGACCATCATCGGCTGCCGGTGTTGGACACCGGACCGGCACACCCGGGGCCGCGGTCGGAAACACCAGCCCCCGCAGCACAGTCCAAAAGCTGGGCACCCCGGCTGCCGAGTGTGCAGCGGGCCCATGTCGGCGTTCCTGTGCAGCGGGATGTCACGCCGGACGCCTCCGCACCCGTACCCGCAACGCTGCCCGTGATCGAAACCGGCTACGAACCTGAGCCTGCGCGCACCATGGTGCAAGCCACCGATCCTGACGAACGCCGACCACTCGACGCCGTCGCCGCCGAGGAAGCACCCGTCGAGCCGCCAGTGGCATCACCCGCCGCGACTGAACCGTTCAGCGTGGCACCGACAGCTGTCGAGCATCCGACGCCGGCCCCGCCCGTACCCGCGGTCCAGCGCCGGGCCACCGATACGCACCGGTTACCGACTGTCGTACAACGGGTTACGGCTCCGTCGCCACCCCAGCCGACCGCTTCGAGCGCCGCCGTGTCCGGAGCATCCGAGGTTCCCGCCGACCGAGCGCAGGAGGTGTACACCGCCCATCGCCCCGAGGTCACGACGCCACCGTTGAGACATCTGCACACCGTCCAGCGCACCGACGCTGCCGCACCGACCATCCCGACGCTCGTACCGCTTCCCCTGGCATCCGCGCCGGGCAAGCCGGCCATCGGCCACGAGCTCGACGCGCCGAAAGCACAACCGGTGGCCGCAATTCAACGGATACCCGACGCCGAGGAGCCCATTGCGGATGCCGTCGCCGACGACGAGCAACCCGCGCAGGCGGTCACCTTATCCGTGGTCGACGAGCGCGACGGCGACGCACCGGTGCCGCATGAGGCTGCGATTGCCACCACCACGCCATCCGTGATCGCCCAGCCCCCATCGCACGCACCGGCCGCCGTGCAGCGCCTCACGCCACAGCCGACGGCGACGACGCGGCACACTCCGTCGGCTCCGTCGACTCCGGTTCCGATGCCGCAACAGTCGACGCCTTCGCCGGCAATACGCACCGACTTCCACCCGACCCCCAGCCCGGACACCACCACACCGGCAGCGGAATCCACGGACCTGCCCGTGGTCACCGCCCAGCCTGTCATCGACGAATCAGCGCCGGTGAGCAACCATTACGAACCACCCGTCGCGCAACGATCACCGACGGTTCCGCTCACCCCGGTCGAAACCCACCCGGAACACGAGCCCCGGGTGCACCCCTTCTCGGTTTCTGCCGCGCCGCAGCAGCACCCCCCAACGGTCATGCGCACCGCTGGCGACACCCCTCGTGTCGCATCGAACCCGACAGCACCGGTCACCGGCTCCGCTCGACCGCAGGGCACTGCGGACCATGTTCCCGCGGCCGAAGCAACAGTCGCACAACGGATCACCTCGCCCGTGGTGGACACTTCCCCTGCGCCGGACAGTGTCCAGCCCGTACGCAGACCGGAGGCGTCCGCGCCGCGGGCCGTGCAGCGGTCCAGCGGGTCCGCCCGCCGACTCGTGGTGCTGCCCCCGGTGCGCAGCGCGGATGATCATGGCTCATCTCCGAGTGTCGCCGCGCATCCGTCCGGCGGTGAAGCAGAGGTGTTCAGCAGCCCGCGCCCGGTCGGCCTGCAGCGCATGTTCGAGGCTGGAACCCAGCGCATAGGGTCTCGAGTCCCGGCCCCTGTCGTCGGCGTCGAGTCACCGCCGGCGGCTCCCACGCCTGATCACCGGAACTCCATGGACACAGCACAATCCACGGCCGGCGCACACGAATACGACGCCGCAACCAACACCATCACCTTCGGTTCACCGGAGTTGCCGAGTATCCAGCGAGCCACCGACGAGCCCGCCCCGACCGCAGAGACCGCGGCTCCGGTTGCCGCGGCACCGGCGGTGACTTCTGTGCCGGCCGCGTCGGGTTCCGGCGCCCCCGCAGCGGCGGGCACCGACGTCGACGAGCTGGTCAACCGGGTGTACGACGCGCTGGCCGCGCGGCTGCGGGCCGAGTTGTGGCTGGATCGGGAGCGGGCGGGCACCCTCATGGATTTGGGCCGATGAGCGCTTGCGCGAAGAGGAAAAAGCAGCGATGAGGGAGGCATCAGAACGATGAGCACGCCACAACTGCCCCAGGGGGACGCCGACGAGGTGTTCGTAGGCGTGTGTTTCGCCGTCAAGTTCGACAAGACCGATATCGGGAAGTTCAGCAGCTGTGAGGGTTTCGGCTTGGAAGTGGTGATGGAGCAGCGCGAGGAGGGCGGCAACAACGGCTTGGTCTGGCAGTTGCCGACCCGCATGAAGTACAGCAACATCAAGCTGACCCGGCCGGTGGGTCCGGACAGCGCCAAGCTGACAAAGTGGATTGTCAAGGCCCTCAACGGCTTGAAGCCGACCACCGGTGAGATCAAGGCGATGGACGCTGCGGGCAATCCGGTGATGACCTGGCAGTTGGAGGGTGTCGTGCCGGTCCGGTGGACCGGGCCCAGCCTGAACCTGGACTCCCCCAAGGTGTTCACCGAGACCCTTGAGATCGCTCACCACGGCTTCACCCCGGAGAAGGGTTCGCCCAATGGCTGACACGGCAATCGCGCTGAAGGCCCCGCCGCCGGACAAGACCGGGGACAGCGCGCCCGACACCTGGTCGCAGCCGCAGTACGCATTCTTGGAGCTGTGGGAACCCAAGCACGTCAAGGGCGGGAAGCCCGAACTGGGGACGCTCAAGGACAAGCTCACCTTCCAGTTCAATCCGAAAGAGGTGTCGATCACCAAATCCGCGAAGTGGGAACGTAAACCGACCAAGGAGAAGAAGGCCGGTCCACCTGAGTATTCGGGGGCCGAGCCGTGCAAGCTCAGCCTCGAGTTGTATTTCGACGCCACCGCCAAGGACGGGGTCGACGTGGTGGCGTCGGTGGACAAGCTCTTCGGCTGCTGCGTGCCGTGCAAGGAGGTGAAGAAGGGCGAACAGGCCATGCCGTTCCTGGTGGTGTTCAACTGGGGCCAGGTCAAGAGTTTCGCCGCCTACATCAGCCAGGTGCAGGCCAAGTACACCCGCTTCGCCGCCAACGGCATCCCGATCAGGGCGGTCTGCACGGTCAACCTGGAAGAAATCGACGTCACGCCGGATCCCAAGCAGAATCCGACGTCGGGATCGTTGTCGGCCGACGACGTCCATACCGTGGTCAGCGGCGACTCGCTGGCCTTGGTCGCCTACCGGGAGTACGGCGACCCTCAACTGTGGCGAGCCCTGGCCCGCTACAACGGGGTTGACGATCCGATGCGCGTCCCCACCGGCACGCGGCTCAAGCTGCCCACGCTCGAAGCCCTCACGGCGGCGGCAGGCTGATCGAGATGGCCACCGCTGCAAGCTTTCTCATCGAGATCGACGGCACACCGCTGCCCGACGACATCAGCCCGCTGCTCACCTCGGCCTACGTCGACTCCAGCCTGCGGTTGCCGGACGCGTTCATGCTGCGCTTCCGCGATCCGAACCGGATCGTCATCGAGAAGGCCAAGGTCACGATCGGCGGCAAGGTGAAGATCACTGTCGACAGCACGCAGACCGACACGCCCGAGAAGCTGATCGAGGGTGAGGTGACCGCATTGGAGGCCGAGATCGGTGGCCCCGGTTCGTTCACCATCGTTCGCGGCTACGACCCCGCGCACCGGTTGTTCCGCGGCAGGCACACGCAGTCCTACACCCAGACGACGGCTTCGGACGCCGTCACCCAGGTGGCTCAGCGCGCCAAGATCCCGGCCGGCCAGATCGAGCCCAGCAAAACGGTTTTCGACCATCTCGGCCAGTTCGGTCAGTCCGACTGGGAGTTCCTCGACGGGATGGCCAGACGCATCGGGTACGAGCTGACGGTCCGCGACAACAAGCTCAGTTTCCACCCACGCCAGGATGCGAACACCGCGCCGTCGGACGATGCCCAGAAGACCGACCCGCTGGTGCTGCGCCTCGGCACCGACCTGCTGCGGTTCCGGTCGGTGATCACTGCAGCCGAACAAGTCACCGAGGTCGAGGTCCGGGGCTGGGATGTGGCGCAGAAGCGCAAGATCATCAGCACGTCGCAGGCGGCGACCAAGAGTGTCGACCTGCCGACGGTGAAACCCGGCGACATGGCCAAGCCTTTCGGCAATCCGCGCTACGTGGCCTCCGACACTGCCTACCGGACGCAGTCCGAGGCCGATACCGCCGCCGCCGCGCTCACCGAACAGATCAGCAGCTCGTTCGCCGAGATCGACGCCGTGGCACGGGGAAACCCGAAGCTGCGGGCCAATGTCGGGATCACGGTCGACAACGCAGGCAAGCCGTTCGACGGCAAGTACACCATCACCGCCGCACGGCACCGCTACGACCCGGCCAACGGCGGTTACACCACCGCGTTCTCGGTGACCGGGCGCCAGGAGCGCAGCCTGTACGGTCTGACCGCGGGCGGCGGGCGGTCCGCTGCCGGCGCTGGTGTGGTCATCGCCCAGGTCAGCGACGCGAACGATCCAACGCACCAGGGCCGGGTGAAACTGACCTTCCCGTGGCTCTCCGACGACTACGTCAGCGACTGGGCGCGCACCCTGCAACCGGGAGCCGGAAAGAACCGGGGCGCCATGATGATCCCCGAGGTCGGCGATGAGGTGCTGGTGGCCTTCGAGCAGCAGGATCCACAGCGGCCGTACGTACTGGGCGGGCTCTACAACGGTGTGGACACCGCGAACACCAAGGGCACCACTCTCATCGACACGGGGTCCGGCGCCGTCAACCGGCGATCGATCATCTCCCGCAACGGCCACCGCATCGACCTGCTCGACGAGAACGGGAAAACCGAAGGCATCACAGCCGAAACCGGCGACGGGAAGCTCAAGCTGACGCTGGATTCCGTCGGCACCTGCATCACCGTGCACAGCGACGGCACAGTACTCATCGAGGGGCGCAAGGGAATCGTGGTCGACGCCGGCAACAGCGACCTCGAGCTGAAGGGCAAGAAGATCTCCGTCACCGCCACCAACGGAGTCTCGGTGTCCGGCGGTTCGGGCGCGGTGAACGTGGACACCCAGACCGCTCTTTCGCTGCAGGCCGCCACCGTCAAGGTTGCCGCGAAAGCCACCGCCGAGTTCAAAGCCGGCGGGCCCAATGTCATCACCGGTGCTCCCGTCAAGATCAACTGAGAGGGACCAGATCATGCCTCCTGCAGCGCGAGTCGGGGATATGACCGGTCACCCCGGCGCCATCGGTCCGCCCGGCGTACCCACTGTGCTGATCGGCGGCAGCGCGGCGGCGACGGTCGGGACCCCGCACATCTGCGCGTTTCCCGGGGTGGTGCCTCATCCGCCGAACGCGATCATCCCGCCGGGAAGCCTGACGGTGCTCATCGGCGGCATGGCCGCGGCCCGGCTCGGTGACATGACCGCTTGCGGCGCACCCATTGTCGGACCGGGCTGCCCGACCGTGTTGATCGGAGGGTGAGTAGATGACCAATGAATTCATCGGGGCGGGCTGGAACTTCCCCTTACAGGTCGACCCCACGGACTCGATCGCGCTCGCCACCGACGTCCGCGACGTCGAGCAGGCCATCGAGATCATCATCCGCACCGCACCTGGGGAGCGGCCCATGCGCCCCGAATTCGGCTGCCGCATCCAGGATCATCTGTTCTCACCAATGAACGATGCGACACTCGCGGCAATCGCCAACGATGTGCGTCGTGCGCTCGAGAGGTGGGAGCCTCGCATCGACGTCGAGGACGTGCGGGTGCTGTTCAACCGTCACGACCTCGGCATGGCCCACATCGACGTCGGGTACCGGATCCGCGGCTACAACGACGAACGCAACCTGGTCTTCCCCTTCTACGTGATACCTGACGAGCCGGGCGCACCCGCGTCGGCCGAACTGTCCCCGATGTACCGGCGGAATGAGGTCTGAGGATGCTGCCCGCACCGAATCTCGACGACCGGACGTTTCAGAACCTGGTCGACGAAGCCCGTCGCCGGGTCCGCCAGCGCTGCCCGGAATGGTCAGACCACAACATCTCCGATCCCGGCATCACGTTGATCGAGACCTTCGCGATGATGGTCGACCAACTCATCTACCGGCTCAACCGGGTCCCCGACCGCAACTACATCAAGTTTCTGGAACTGCTGGGGATGGAGCTGCGTCCACCCGGTGCGGCACAGGGCGAGGCGACGTTCTGGCTCTCCGCGCCGCAGCCGCAGACCATCACGGTGCGCGAGGAGACCGAGGTCAGCACCGACCGCACCGATCTCGATGAACCGATCGTGTTCTCCACCATCGAGAAACTCGACATCGTGCCGTGCTCGTTGGACGGCGGCCGCGTCGCCACCCAGTCCGGCGGTGGCGAACCCGTCCCGCAGAACAACGAACCCGGCAGCGGCGAGTTCCGCTGCTTCTCAGAGCGTCCCGTGCCCGGGGACGCTCTGCTGATCGGGCTGGACTGCGCAGTCCCGTCGTGCGCTGTGCTGCTGAGGGTGGACTGCCGGGTATCCGGCGTCGGCGTCGACCCGACCAATCCCCCGTATGTCTGGGAAGCGTGGACCGGCGGCCCGGACTGGGTGCCCTGCGAGCCGGGCCGCGACGAGACCAAGGCCTTCAACAAGCCGGGCGATGTGATCCTGCACGTGCCGCGCGGACATGTTCTCGACTCTCCACCTCGGGTCGGCGGCGAAGCCAGGGGCTGGCTGCGATGCCGGCTGGTAGATACTACTCCCGGTCAGTCGACCTACAGCGAATCGCCCTTCATCACATCGATTTCCGCGTGCACCGTCGGCGGCACCGCGCGGATCATCCATGCCCGAGTCGTACGGGACGAGCCGATGGGGACGTCCGACGGTACCGCCGGGCAACGCTTCGGGCTGCAGCATCGTCCGGTGCTGCCGTGGAACGGCACCGCGCTGACCGTCGTGGGTGAGAGCGAGACTCCTTGGCAAGCCGTGGAACACTTTGGCGAACAGGATGATTCGAGCCGGTCGTTCCACATCGATCCGGTAGCCGGTGAGATCGTGTTCGGCCCGATGGTGCGCGAAGCCGACGGCGCGGTCCGCCAGTACGGCAAGGTCCCGCCGCGATCCTCAGCATTGGTGATGACCGCCTACCGCACCGGCGGCGGCCGCAAGGGCAACGTCGGGGTGGGCCGGATCCGGGTTCTCAAGACCAGCGTTCCCTACGTCGCCCGGGTCGAGAACCGGCGCGCCGCTGTCGGCGGCGCAGAGGCCGAAACGGTTGACGAGGTGAAAGTACGCGGCCCGATGTTGCTCCGCAGCCGCGGCAAGGCGGTCACTGCCCAGGACTTCGAACAGCTGACGCTCGACGTGGCGCCCGAAGTGGCCAGGGCGCACTGCCTGACCGCGGTCGACGCCCGGGAGGCAGGCACCGTGCGGGTGCTGATCGTGCCGCACGTCGCGAGTGACGAGATGGACCTGGTGCGCCGCGAGGACCTCATTCCCGAACCCGAGACCATCCAGCGGATCAAGAACCACCTCAATCGGCGGCGCCTGATCGGCACCCGCGTCGTGGTGGAGCCCCCGCGCTATCGCGGGGTCACGGTGGTCGTGGCGCTGGCGGTGCTACCAGGTTATTCCCGCACCCAGGTGAAAACCGATGTGCAGCGGGCACTCAACGCCCTGCTGCATCCGCTGACTGGCGGCCCGAACGGCACGGGGTGGCCCATGGGACGTGCCGTGCAGGTGCACGAGGTGGCCGCGGCCCTCGCCCCGGTAGCCGGAGTGGACATGGGCCGCAAGGTCACGGTCCAATTGTTTGGGTTCGATCCCATCACCGGCGAGCGCTCCACCGAGCCTGCCGAGGTGATTCCGCTGGCCCGCAACGAGTTGGCCTACGCGTTCGGCAAACACAGTGTCCGGATGGCCGACCGATGAGAGCGGGAATCGAGAACATCGACACCCCAATGCCTTTCATTGACACGATGCCGTCGGTGTACTGGGACGACTGGTTGGCCGCGGAACTGTGCGCGGCGTTCGACGAGGTGCTCGCACCGGTGTTCGCGACGTTGGACTGCCTGCCGGCGTATCTGGATCCCACCACCACTCCTGCCGACATGCTCGACTGGCTCGCAGGCTGGATCGGCCTCACCGTGGCCGGTCGGGAGCCGGCGCACAAGCGACAGTTGATCGCCGCGGGTGCGGCGCTGCTGGGTTGGCAGGGCACTGCGCAGAGCATCCATGACGCCGTCGTCGCCGCGTTCAACCGGGACACCGAAGTCATCGAATCTGGTTCGGCGACATGGTCTCTCACACCCGATTCGCGCCCTGGTGGGCAGTCCACGCCGGGGCTGCTCGTGCGGGTCACCGTGAACGCCGACGATGAGGTGGACGCGCGCAGCGTCGACGCGCTGGTCGACGCGATCAAACCGGCACACATCCCGCATCGCATCGAGCTCGTCACGCGTCCGGCGCCACCTGCGCCACCCCCGGCCGCCGAACCGGAGTCTCCCGCGCAGGCAGGGGCCTGACGGGCTACGACCGCCAGCGCTCCCAGGCAGCCTGCTTGGACGTGCCTGACACCTCGGCAACCTGAGCCCACGAATTCGACGTCGCCAACAACCGGGCCGCCTCACCGACCTTTTCCCCGGTGTATGCCACCACATGCAGCAGCTCGGCGAAGGCCTCGCGGCTGCCCCGAGCGCTCAGCTCGTCGATACCCCGCTGGACGAGCGCCGCCAATTCACTCTCGGTCATGGCGGCCACGGGAATGTCTGGGTCTGCCGGCATGCGGGCATTCTACGGTGGCGAAGCGGCCCCCACATCGAGACGCAATTCGGCATCGGTCGAATCGAATGACCTCGACCAGGTGGTTCCCGGCCAGCGGTAGTGGACGATCCCCGAGTCGGGACGGTAGTCGGCGGTGTAGAGCGTCCCGAAGCCGCCCGCGTAGTCGGTGCTGCGCAACGGGGTGCGGAGAAACTCACGAGCCAGCGCATCCGGGTCTGGTCGGTCGCGCAACACCTCGATGAGGTGGGTCTGGCGTTCGACGCTACGGAAACGCCTGGCGTGCACCGGATCGTCGGGCCGGTCGAACCGGTGATTGGTGGCCAGCGGCACAGCGCGTACCTCCATCGGCCGGCCCGGAGCGACGTAGGCCGTGCGGTGGCAGCCGGTCCGATCGGTCAAGGTCAGGTTGTAGGACATGGAGACCGGCACGCCGGACAGTGCGGACAGGGCGTCGGGCACCGTGCCCGCAACCTCGAGCAGATATCGCACGACCAGCGGGATCCCGAAGCCAGGACCGGACCCCTTGGCGCCGCCGAATGTCAGTGACACCGCGAGCCCGTCGGAGTTCATGCCGTCCAGCAGACCCCACAGACAATCGCCGGTGCCGGTCACCAGTCGGTTCCCGAGCCGCGTGGTCAGCACGATCTGTTCGAACAGGTCGGGGTGGTAGTCGTAATTACGGATGAGGGCCCGACTTCCGGGCCCTGTTTGTCCTCCTCGCGTGCGGGTATCGACGACGGCTTGCGAACACGCCGGTGCGAACGCGGGCATGTTCCAGTGCGTGAGCATGGCCGCGGTCGTCGGGTCGCCACCCGTCAGTTCCACGAGGTGTTGCCACACCGGGTGCAACTCGGGCATGTACCGCAGCAGTGCAGCTTCGGCCTGTGCGGCAGCCGGGCGACGACCGCTGCCTGGCCGTAGATACCAGGCGCGGTAGCCGGGCCAGGTCGCATCGTAGAGCGCACGCCACCGCGGACCGGGCAGGTCTTCGCGGAATGCGTGCAAGCGGATTGATTGGAACACCATGCGTCAAGGTTTACTTGACGCATCGTCATTCGTCAAGGAAACCCTGACGGGCCCGTCCGCCCGGAGCGGCACCCGACATCCGCGATCTACGCCTGGCCGACGTCGATCTTCGACAGCGCATCGCGGATCAACGCCGTCACCGGTGCCAGCAACCGGTGCGCCTGCTTACCCCGGAAGTGGCTCCTCAGCACGATGCGGCGGGTGCCGAGCCCTGGAACATCCAGCGTCTCAACTCCTTTCAGCGAAATACCGTGCAGCGCCAGCGTCGGGATGACCGCCATACCCTCCCCCGCCGCGACAAGAGCCAGCGCAGTCTGGGTCGCGAAGTAGCGGTGGATGGTCGGTTGATCGATTCCGGCCACCCGACGCAGCCGCAGCAAGGCCTGAGCGCTCGCGTCCCCGGGTCCCACTCCGAGCCATGGCAGCTTGATGCGGCCCAGATCGGTCGTATCGGTCAGCAGGGTGCCCGCCGGAACGACCAGTTTCCACGGTTCGTCGGTCAGCGGGATCTCCGTAACCCCGCTCGGCAGGGACTTGGGTGGTTCGCCCGCGTCGAATTCGATGACGGCAGCGTCGAGTTCACCCGATTTCAGCCACCGCAGCAGGAGCTCCTGATCAGCCTCGATCACCTCGAAGTGAACTCCTGGCAGCTTGCGCTTCCAATCTGACAGCGCCGGCGCGATGACCACCGAAAGAAAGCTCTGGAAACCGCCGATGCGCACGGCGCCCTGCAGTTCGATCCCCGCCCGATCGAGTCTCGTCCTGGCCTCGAGGAGTGTCCGTTCGATTTCCTGCGCCGCCTCGGCCAGCACCAACCCCTCGGACGTGAGCGCCGAACCCTGAGAAGTCCGCGTCATGAGCGTGCAACCGGTTTCCCGCTCAAGGTGGGCGATCTGCTGCGACACCGCCGAAGGGGTCATGTGCAACAGATCTGCGGCTGCCAGGACGCCCCCGGCGCGGGCGACGGCCAGCAGAAAGCGCAGTCTACGCGGGTCGATCGACATTCAGGAATGCTAAACAAGACATCAAGATCAATTCAATTGTCATGAATGAATCCGGCGGGCAATACTGGCGCAGGCATTGCATTGTTGAGAGAAACGGAGTCTTGGCGATGTTGGCAGCGATCCTCGGCTGGCTTGGAACGGTAGGGACTTTCGTTGCATACGTACTGGTCGTCCGCGGTCGGCTGATCGCCGATTCCTGGCGCTACGGGCTCCTGAACGCACTCGGTGGCACCTCCGGCGCGATAGCGGCGGCGCTGTACGGCGCGTGGCCGAGCGCCGTGTCGAATGTCATCTGGGCCAGCGTCGGCTTCGTTACCGTGGCCTCCGCCACCAAGACCCTCTGGCCGGTGACTGATCGTGAGGAAGGTCACGCATTCCGAACGTCTTCCCCGGCCGCTGACGGTGCGAACGGCCAAGGCAGCCTGTGCCCGGCCCCCGCCGACGCCTGATCACCTTGTCCCACATCCGACTTGGGTAGCTCAAAGCCTGCCAGGATCACATATGCGACGGCTCCAGGTCAGCCTGCATCCGCGCGTGCTCGCGGCGCACCAATTCGGCGGAGCTGTGGTCGCCGAGTGACTCGTGCAGTTCGGCCAGCACCACCCAGGCCGTGTCCTGGTATGGCTCAAGCTGTACCGAGCGTTGCGCCATCACAAGCGCCTGCTCGAACTCGCCGAGGCTCCGGTGATCCGCCGCGAGCGCCGCGGCAGCGGCAGCGGCCGTGCGCTGTAGCCGATCACGTTCTGCGTCAAGGTAAGACGAGCCCGAGATCTCCGGCAGCAATTCGCCGGTGTACAGGTTCATCGCCTCATGCCGCGCGCTCATCCGGCCGTGCAGATCTCCGCGCGCCGACGCGGCCGCAGCCCGGGCCAGCGCGTCGGTGAAGTCGCGTACGTCGACGGTGGACCGTTCACCCAACTCCAAGCGGTAAGACTCGCCGCGACGACCGATGACCAGATCCGCCTGCCCGAACATGGTCCGTACGCTCGACACGGCCACCTGCAGGCGGTGGCAGGCGACCGTATGGTCGACGCCCGGCCACAGGATGTCCTCGAGAAGTTCGCGGTGGTGGTCGTGTCCCGGCGCTGCGGACAGGATCTGAAGGACCCAACGAGCCTGAGGCCGAAGCTGATTCAGCCCGACGACCTCTCCGTCAATCGCGATGCGGTATTCGCCGAAGCAGGTGATCGCCACGGGCGGCAGGCTCGCCTCGACCACCTCGGTCGCCGTGGCGATCGCGCCGCGCGGCGCGTCGGCGGCACCGCGACTCAGCAGCGGTATGCCACAGGCCTCGGCGACCCGGGCAGCCTCGGTCACCTCCGGCCCGGACCGCGTCGACGCCAGCAGGCCAAGTGCCACCGCCTGCGCACCGCGCGAGCGCAGTGATTGGCCGGTTGCCAGCAGCTCCCGGATCTCCGGTTCGGTGGCGCGCTGAGCCGTCGCCACCAAACGGCACCACAGTTGCAGCACCGGCGCGCCGAGTTCACCGAATATCGTGTTGGCACTGTCCAGTTCGCCGCTGCCGTCCTGGCCCACGCGGTTCTTGGCCAGCCCTGCGGCGAACAGCAGCAGGCCTGCGCCCCAGCGATCCCCCACCCGTTCGGCAGCGTCGATGATGTCCGAGCAACTTTCCAAGCGCCACAGCGCATCCCGCGACACAACCAGCGACACTTGCTCCAACCCGTGGCAGAGCCGCGCAACCCACGGCAGTCCCTCGTTTTCGGCTGCCACCGCGATGGTGCTGAACCGCGCGGACGGATCGGCAGCGGCGCCGTCGAGCAGATCGAGCGCGGCCAGTGCGAGGTCGGCACCGACGGCGGCCAACACATCGACGGGCCCCTCGGCCGGTACGGTGCCGTCAATCGACTCCAGCAGGCCCCGAGCTGCTCTGAGCTCACCGGCGGCTATCGCAGCCAGCCCACATGTCAACTGTTCGCGAGCGTCCATGCACCGGTGTCCGCCGGCGCCATCGGGAGAACGCACCAGAGCCTGCCGCAACGGCCCGCTCCAGTGATGTGCCAGGGTTCCCGAACCGGGTGCCCGCCTGGTGTGCTCGGCCGACAACCAGGCCGACGCCACCGCGGCTTCCTCGCGGCACATCTGTTGATAGTTGGGTTCGTCGTAGAGGGTGCGGGCGTGCCGGTACGCCTCGACCGCACGCGTCAACGCACCTTCGCGGATCAAGCGTCGCGCATGCGCCAGCGCCAACCACGGATCGTGCTGCCAGGTGCTGGCAGGCAGCAGATGGGCATCATCGAGCGCCGTCGCGTCGATGCGCGGCCCGCCGGTGTCCTGCACCAGGCGCGACACCGATGCCCAATCGCCCGCCTTCGCGAAAGCCCGTGCTGCCGAACGGGTCTCACCGAGAGATTCCAAGACGCCTGCACTCTTGCGGTAGCACTCGCGGGCAGCAGCCGGACCGTACTGCTCGACCAGCGCCAGCTCCAGATGCGACTGCAGCACCTCGTGATACCGAAAGTAGACCCCGCCGTCATCGGTGAAGGTGAACAGCTGCGCACTTTCCAGGTCTTCGAGGATGCGGTGACTACCCGTGATCCCCAGCAGCGCGTCGCAGGCCGTACCGGAGAGCCGGCCGAGCGTGCAGGTTCGCAACAGGAACTCCCGGCGGTCGGCCGGAAGTTCTGCCAGCACATTGCGGGTCAGATAGGAGCGCACCAGCTTGGACCTGCCGCCGAGGCCTGCCACGGCCTGATGCCGCTCGACCGCGGTGCGCCCCACAGTGGCCAGATGGAACAGTTGCAGCCCCGCGGCCCAGCCGCCGGTGCGACGCGTCAACGCCGCGGCGGCCTCCGGGCGCAACGGCTCGCGGTAGACCGAGGCGAACAACTCCTCGACCTCCCAGGACCGGAAACGCAAGTCGTCACTTCCCGTTTCGGAGATCGACCCCGACACCCGGATGCGGGAGATGTTGAAGTCCGGCATCCGGCGTGACCCGCAGATCAGTTGAAGTCCGCGCGGTCGCAGCGAGATGAACTGCTCCAACGCCCGCTCGGCTGGGGTGTCCGCGATCTCGTGCACATCATCGAGGATCAGGACGCCACCCACGCTCGTCCTGCGATCCAGAGCAGCCAGCAGATCAGCCATCGAACCCGCACCGTCGGTATCGGTCACCGCCGCCAGCGCCGCCGCCAGGTGCGCCACCATCCGAGATTCGGTCGAATCGTCGGAGGTGATGCGGTACCACCCCACCGGCCGGGTCGACGCGGTCGCGACATGGGACAGCAGAGTGGTCTTACCGCAGCCCGCGGGCGCCACCACGAGATCGACATTCGTTTGCGAGCCGGACAGCAACGGCCCTTCCAACCGGGCGCGGGCGAGCCCCGAAACCTCGGGCACGCGTAGCTTTTCCTGCAGCACAACGCGCTCAATCATGGTTGTCCGGCCACCTGCCCGAACAACCGACGCTGCCCGCCGGATCGCGCTTCATCTTTGCCAGTGATCCTTGCTCGCGTTTCCTGTGGAATACCTTGTGGCGAGCATATGGCCGGGGTCGGCGTGCGGGATCGAGTAATGCACTACTCGAATTTTCGATCCCGGTTCAGCGGGCAGGCTTGCGGCAGGTCGGCAGCAGATGGTCGGCACCATTCGTCCCGACGGTGTGCTGCCGGGCCCGTCGCCGAGGACCCGAGCCGCCGACTGCCGCGTCATCCAGATTGCGCCAGATCTGCAGGGCGGTGATGCGCACCGGCGCGGCCAGCCGGTTGTCGAACGGCAACCGGTCGACCGGCCCGCACACCGACACCGCGGCGACGGGTTCGTCGACCGGCCCGACCGGGGCTGCCACACAGCCGAATCCGGGGGCACACTCCTCGCGGTCGAATGCCACGCCTCGAGTTCTGATCTCGCTCAGGGCGACCCGCAGCTCTGCTGTATCCGTGATCGAGTAGTTGGTCTTGCGGGTCAGCTCCGCCTCCTCGAGTTGTTCGAGCTGACCGAGCGGGCTGTAGGCCAGAATCGCCTTGCCCACACCCGTGCAATGCGCCGGCTGGCGCGCGCCGACCTGCGTCGGAATCGACAGTCCCATGCGGCCGGCCACCCTCTCGAGGTAGACGACATCGGCACCGTCGAGAATCGCCAGGTGCACCACCATGCCCGTCGCTCGGTGCAGATCCCACAGGAACGGTGCCGCGGCCCGGTAGACGCGGTTCTGGTGTACGGCACGGTGGCCCAGTTCGATGAGTTTGGTTCCGAGCTCGTACTCGTGCCCGGTGCGGCACAACCAGCGCTGCCGCACCAATTGGTCGAGCATGCGGTGGGTCGAGGAACGCGGCAGGCCGGTGCGGCGAGCGATCTGAGCCAGGGTCAGCCGAGTACCACCGTCGAAGGCATCCAGCAGCACTGAGACCCGTCCGATCGCGGCGATCGGCGGGGTATCGGGGCTGTCCTTGACGGCCGGCACCATGACTGTCTCCTCATCCGCTTGATCATGAATTCGCTTCCGGCATCGGGGTTCGGTTTTGTACCGGGCATTGTGATGGTGCAGTGCGTAGGAGTGGCTCGTGGGCCGTTGTCCCGCTCAGCGGTACAGGTCGTGCAATATTTGGGTCCCGCAGTGACGATCTTGAGTCATGACGTACACGGGACCGTTCGGCCACTGGGACTCGTTCCGGCCGCTGGACTCTCTCGCGTCGTTGTGGTCATCGGCGGCGGTCAGCCCGCACGGGAGCGCCGGCGCCTACCGGACCGTGTTCACCACACTGCGCCGACTAATCGTGGGCCGGCGCCTCAACATCGGGCTCGACTCGGGCGAGATCACCCTCACGGTGACGGAGTTCGAGTCCGACCTCGACATGCGCGGCCTGTCGGTCGGCCAACTCAATGACGTAGCCCTGTCTGCAGCCGAAATCTCCTGGAACGGACACCAACTCGACCGGGCCACCGCCGTATTGCACAACGTGCACATCAAACCCGCCACCCCGCCGGTGCTGGTCACGGCGCCACTCGAGATGACCGTCGAAGTACCCACCGCCGTCGTCGATGCGCTCTTCGACCTCGCTGCGCCGCGGCTGACCGGTCGGGTCGACGCGAACAGCGTCGCGCAGATCCGGTGGGCCCGCCGGCCCGGCTTGGGCCACCTCGAAGTAGACGCCGCCATCGACGGGTCGACGCTACTGGTGAGGCCACGCGTTCTGGTCGTCCGCCGATTGCGGTGGGTGCTGCCTGCACGTACGCCCGCCTACCGGGTGAAGCTACCGAAGCTGCCGCGCGAATTCAGGCTCAGCGTCATCAGCTTCGGCCCGAACATCGTCAACCTCACCGCAACGGTGCCCGAGTGGCAGTTGGACGTTCCGGGCGGACGGCTCGAAGACGTCATCACCCAACTCAGCGGCATGGGCCGGTCGCTCAATCTGACCCGGTTCGGGCGGATGTGGGAATGACCGGCAAACCGCCCTCCCGGCTCGATCCCGAGATCGCCGAGCTGCTGCCGGTCCTCGACACCGGCTTCCCCGCCGTCGAAACCATGACGGGTGCGCAGGCCCGCGCGGCGGTCCGGGCGCGGTTTCGGCCACCCACCGAGCCGCAACCGATCGGCGCCGTGCGCGACTGCGTGACACCCGACGGTGTACCGGTCCGGATCTATTGGCCCGCAACAACGCTGAGCCCTCCGCTGCCACTGGTGGTATTCGCCCACGGCGGCGGATTCGTGTTCTGCGATCTGGACACCCACGACGATCTGTGCCGGTCGCTCGCCAACGGCATCGGCGCCGTGGTGGTGTCGGTCGACTATCGGCTGGCGCCCGAGTCACGGTGGCCCACGGCTGCCGAGGACCTGTACGCCGCCCTGCGCTGGGCGGCCGAACATGCCGGCGAGCTCGGCGGCGACCCGGCGCGACTGGTGATCGCCGGCGACAGCGCGGGCGGCAATCTCGCTGCGGTGACGGCGATCTTGGCGCGTGATCGCGGTGGTCCTGTCGTCGCGGCTCAAGCGCTGCTGTACCCGGTGATCGCCGCCGATTTCACCACTGAGTCCTATCGCCAGTTCGCGACCGGCTACTACAACACCGCCGCCGCGATGGCGTGGTACTGGGATCAGTACATTCCGAACGTCTCGGACCGCACCCATCCGCATGCCTCACCGCTGCGCGCGGAGCTGTCGGGTCTGCCTCCGGCGGTCGTGCTGACGGCAGGCTTCGACCCGTTGCGTTCCGAAGGCGATCGGTACGCCGAGGCCCTTGCAGCCCAAGGCGTTCCGGTGCATCACCGGCGCTACTCCGGAGCCATCCACGGGTTCATGACCATGCCTGCGCTCACCGTGACCGGCGAGGCCCGGCGCCAGGTCGCCGCCGATGTCACCTCACTGCTGGCCCGCTGGGCAGTCGACTAGCAATCGGCCAGTGTCGTCGCGAGTGTGAATCGTCTGCGAAAAACCTGCCCGGAAATCGCAGAGACCGCACACTCGCGGCGGCGCCGGATCTGGTCAGTCCTCGAGGATGTCGAATCCCTTGTAGCCGGCTGCGGCCACATCGGCGATGATCTCGCCGTATACCCCGAAGCCACCGACGAACGGCATGAACACGCGCGGCTTGCCCGGGATGTTCGCGCCGAGGTACCACGAATTGGCCTGCGGCATCAAAGTTCCCGCAGCGCGGCGGCTGCACTCCTGCACCCACTCGGCTGCGGCGTCGGCACGCGCCTCCAGGGCACGTGCATCCCGCTCGTCGAGATAGGTGATCGCGTCGGCCACCCAGTCCACGTGCAACTCCGAATGCAGCACCATGTTCGCAAGCACCGACGGGCTGCCCGGTCCGGCGATGTTGAACAGGTTCGGGAAGCCGGCTACCCCGAGGCCGAGATAGGTGACGGGGCCGTGCGCCCACGCCTCGTTGAGTGTGCGTCCGCCGCGGCCGACGACATTGAGCTTCTGCACCGACCCGGTCATCGCGTCGAACCCGGTGGCCAACACCAAGGCGTCCAACGCGTAATGGGCGTCGGAAGTCTCCACGCCGGTCGCGTCGATCCGCTCGATCGGCGTCGCCCGCAGGTTCACGAGGTGTACATGGTCGCGATTGAATGTCTGAAAGTAGTTATCGTCGGTGCAGATCCGCTTGGCACCGATCGGATGGTCCTTCGGGATCAGCAGATCTGCGGTCGCCGGGTCGTCGATGACACCGCGGACCTTCTCCTCCCAGAACCGGCGTGCGGTGTCGTTGGCCTCGATGGTGATCAACTGATCCGGGAACGCCTTGGAGAACAGCACGCCGCCCAGTTCCCAACGGCGCTCGTAGGTTTTCCGCAGCTCGTCGTCGGATACCTCAAGGGCCGACTTGGGATGCGGCTGATGCGGAGAGCCACCGCCGCTGGCACGCGACAGCCGTCGCCGTTCGGCGTAGTTCGCCTTCTGCCGAGCCCGCGTTTCGTCATCGAGCCGCACATTGCCGGCCGGCACACTGTAATTGGGTGTCCGCTGGAAGACGTACAGCTGCGCGGCCTCATCGGCGATGCACGGAATCGCTTGTATGCCGGAGGATCCGGTACCGATGACCCCGACCCGTTTGCCCGTGAAGTCGACGCCTTCGTGCGGCCAGTGGGCGGTGTGATATACCTCGCCGGCAAACGAGTCGAGGCCATCGATGGCCGGGATGTTCGCGTTGGACAGCGGGCCCACCGCCAGGATGCAGAAGCGCGCCGACACGACATCGCCACGGTCGGTACGGACCTCCCAACGCAGCGTCTGCTCATCGAGCACCATGTCGGTGACCCTGGCCCCGAACGTGATGTCGCGGCGCAGGTCGAAGCGGTCGGCCACGTGGTTGAGGTAGCGCAGGATCTCCGGTTGGGTCGCGTACTTCTCGCTCCAGTCCCACTCCTGCTGCAGATCCTCGTCGAACGAATACGAATAGTCGACGCTCTCGACGTCACAGCGGGCACCCGGGTAGCGGTTCCAGTACCACACGCCGCCCACACCATCGGCCGCCTCGACCACCCGCACCGAAAGTCCCTGACCGCGAAGGCGATGCAACGCGTAGAGGCCGGCGAAACCGGCTCCGACCACCACGACGTCCACCGTGGCCGGAACTTCCGCGATCTCTGACGATGGTGCTCGGACTGCCACTATGGTCGCCTTTCACGTGGTGCTCGGGGGTGCCACGCTACGAACCGAATCCGGCCGGCCACAGCCGTTGTCTCACTCACCGGCACAATCTCGCCGAGCCACGGTGCGTTGACTGGGCGCTATCCGGACGCCCCGCCCCGACTTCAAACAGATGTCCCGCTGACTGGGAACAAACCCCAGTTCAGAGCCGGTTTCTCGGTACCTTCGTGCCTGCAGGGCCACGTGGTCCGCGAATGGGAGTCCTCGGTGAAACGCTTGTCAGGTATGGATGCCATGTTCTTGTCCATGGAGGGCACCGAGTGGCCGCAACACACGCTGGGGTTGATGATCCTCGATCCCAGTGACGCACCGGGATTCGATTTCGAGCACCTGCGTGATCACCTGGACCGGCGGCTACCCTACCTGCCCCAGTTCCGGCGTCGGATCCAAGAAGTGCCGCTCGGGCTCGACCGGCCGGTGTGGGTCGACGACCCCTCGTTCAAACTCGACTATCACATCCACCGCGCGGCGCTGCCCGCTCCCGGTGGCCAACGCGAGCTCGCCGATGTCGTCGGCGAGATCCTGGGCCGCCAGCTCGATCGCAACCAGCCATTGTGGGAGAGCTGGTTCGTCGAGGGCCTCGAAGGTGGCCGCGTCGCCTACATCGCCAAGACCCACCACTCGATGGTCGACGGGGTCTCCGGCGCCGGCCTGTCCTCGGTGCTCTGCGATGCCCATCCCACGGCCGACAAGCCACTGGTCGACCTGCCCGCGCAGGGCGAGCAACCGCGACACTCCGCACTCGAGCTGTTCGCGAAGGGCACGGTCGCGGCCGCAACCTCGCCACCGAAGATCGCGCAGTATCTGGGCCAGACCGTGCGCAGTGCTGTGACGACCATCAGTCACCTGCGGCGCGACAACCCGCCGCCGCGGCCGATGAGTGCCCCGAAGACGAGCTTCAACGGTGCGCTGAGTTCGCACCGCAGCTTCGCCTACACGTCGCTGCCGATGGCCGACATCAAGCACGTCAAGAACAGCCTCGGCGTCAAGGTCAACGACGTCATCCTCTGCGTCGTCGCGGGCGCCCTGCGCGGCTATCTGCTCAAACGCGATGAGCTGCCGCAGAACCCGGTGCTGGCCACCGTCCCGATGTCGACCCGCGACGCCGGCGACGACGAACTCGGCAACTTCGTGCACGCGATGGTCGCGTCGATGTGTACCGACGTCGAGGATCCGGTCGAGAGGTTGTCGGCCATCCACAGCGGGATGAACAGCGCCAAGGCGCTGGCCGAAGACCTACAATCGCAGCAGTCGGTCGGCCTGACCGACTTCGCGCCACCTCTACTGCTGAACCTGTTGTTCAAGGGATTCCGCGCCGCCAAACTCGAAGACAAACTGCCGCTCGGCAGCAACCTCATCGTGTCGAACGTTCCCGGCCCACCGGTCCAGCTCTACATGGCCGGTGCGCGCATCGAACACATCGTGCCGGTGGGCCCGCTGACCGTGGGCATGGGTATCAACGTCACGGTGTTCAGCTACGGCGACTACGTGGACGTCGGGGTGCAGGCCGATCCCGAGCTGGTGGACGACCCGTGGGAGCTCCTCGAGGGCGCCAAGGCCGAGCTCGAGAAGCTGATGGCCGCGGCCGGTTGACCGGTTCCCCCCACCGAGACGGCCCGGCAGCACGAATTCCCATTGAGTAGGACTAAACCCAGCGCAGCCTCCCGCGATGTGATTGCGTCAATGCGCGGGCGGACCGGCCGAGGTCTCTGCCCAGTCGACGTGAAAGGAAGTTGCTGGGATACAGGCGGATTCACAAGGTTTGTCGGATGTGGTGGCCATCGTCACCGGCGGCGCCCGGGGGCTCGGCGCGTCGTTCGCGCGACACATCGTCGCCGGTGGCGGCAAGGTCGTCATCGCCGATGTCCTCGACGACGAGGGTGCCCAACTGGCAGCTGACCTCGGACCCAGCGCGCGCCATGTCCACCTCGACGTGACCGATCCGGTGCACTGGGAATCGGCGGTCCAGCTCACCCTTGGCGAGTTCGGCACGCTCACCGGTCTGGTGAACAACGCAGGCATCTCCACCGGGCAGTTCATCGAGCACGAACCGCTCGACCACTTCCGCACGGTGCTCGAGGTCAACCTCGTCGGGGTCTTCAACGGTCTGCAGGCGGTCATCGCGCCGATGCGCGCCGCCGGGGGCGGTTCGATCGTGAACATCTCGTCGGCGGCCGGAATGATGGGCCTGGCGCTGACGGCCGGTTACGGCGCCTCGAAGTGGGGCGTGCGCGGCCTGACCAAGATCGCCGCGGTGGAGCTGGGCGGCGACCGCATCCGGGTCAACTCCGTGCATCCCGGCATGACCTACACGCCGATGACGGCGCAGGTCGGCATCGTGCAGGGTGAGGGCAACTACCCCAACACGCCGATGGGCCGCGTCGGCGAGGCCGACGAGATCGCCGGTGCCGTCACCTATCTGCTGTCGGGTGCCGCCTCCTACGTCACCGGCGCGGAAATCGCCGTCGACGGCGGCTGGACTGCCGGCCCTACCGTGAAATACGTTATGGGTCAATGACATTCGCCGATCCGACCACCTGCGACAGGAGCACCACAGCATGAAGCGACTCGACGACCACCGGATCATGGTGACCGGCGCAGCATCGGGCATCGGGCAGGCCACCGTCTTGCGCCTGCTCGACGAAGGCGCGGCCGTCGTCGGTGCCGACATATCCACCGACGGGCTGGTCCACACGGGCGAACTCGCCCAGCACGCCGGCACCGAATCCCGGTTCACGGCGCTGACCATGGACATCGGGGACGAGACCTCCGTGGTCGAGGGGGTCAAGGCCGGCGTCGAAGCGCTCGGAGGCCTCGACGCCCTGGTCAACGCCGCAGGCATGCTGCGCGCCGTGCACACCCACGAGATGAGCCTGGCGTCGTGGAACCAGATCATCGCGGTCAACCTGACCGGCACCTTCCTGGTGACCCGCGAGGCCCTGCTTGCGCTGCTGGCCAATCCGCGCAGCGCGATCGTCAACTTCAGCTCCACCTCGGCGGCGTTCGCCCATCCCTACATGGCGGCGTATGCCGCCAGCAAGGGTGGCATTCAGTCGATGACCCACGCGCTGGCACTGGAGTACGGCAAACAGGGTCTGCGCGCAGTGAGCGTCGCGCCGGGCAGCATCAAGTCCGGGATCACCGACGCCACACCGGGATTCATCCCCTCCGACGCCGACTGGTCACTGTTCGCCAAGCTTTCGCCGATCGTGCCGACGACGCTGACCTCGGGCACCGCCGCGATGGGCGATCCCAGCGCGGTCGCCGGTGTGATCGCCATGTTGGTGTCCGACGACGGCGTGTTCATCAGCGGCACCGAGATCCGCATCGACGGCGGCACCCACGCCTGATGAGGCGGGGTGCGTCGGGGCGTTCAGCCCACCAGCCCCGACGCGGCAACCACCCCGGCGAGGCCGACATGGGCGTCCCGCCAGAACCTCTGCAGCGGGTGGTCACGACGCAGCTCGTCGATACTCGACCGCGACACGATGTCGTCGACCGCACGCACCGCGCGGCGCGCCGAGGCCACCTGATCGCGCCGGGCCCGCTCCCGCACACCCGCATCTATCGGCCCGTCGAGGACGAGATGAAACGACGCGCTGACGGTGTCGAGCAGCGCCAGCCGCGAAGCCCGGATCTCGGCGGCAGCCTGCTCGACGAAAACATCGTCGGATCCGCCCGCCGCGCCGTGATGAGCCAGCGCGCCGTCGGCCATCCCGATCACCGCAGCTGTGATACCCAGCGGCACCACCATGCCGAACGGCAAGTGGTAGATGGGATTACGCAGGCCGGCCCGCTCGGCCGCGGTCCCGTCGGCGACGCCGCGTTGCACCCGGTGTGCGGGCACGAAGATGTCGTCGGCAGCGATGGTCTTGCTGCCGGCACCCGCCAGCCCGACACCGTTCCACGAATCCTCGACGATCAGCAGATCGGCGGTCGGCGCCAGCACGTACACGTGCCCCGTCGCGTCGGCTGTGTCGACCACCCGAGCGCCCAGAACGACCCAGTCACAATGATCGATGCCTGCCACGCACTGCCAGTCACCCGAGAGCCGGTAGCCGCCGCCAACCGGAAGCAGCACGCCCGCAACGGAATACGCCGATGCGATCCAGCTGCCGGGGTCGGCTTCCCACACCTCGTCGCGCGGGCGCCGGTCCGCGGTGGCCACGATCCACGGGGGCACGCCGACCGATCCGGCGACCCAGCCTGCCGAACCGTCCAGGCGCGCGATCTCGTAGATGGCGTCCGCGAAATCCGCAGGGTGCGTTTCGATGCCGCCGAACTCCTCGGGCTGCAGCATGTGCATCACGCCGGAGCTTCGGAGCGCTTCGGCGCAGCGATCGTCCAACCGGCCGAGGGCCTCGTTGACGGGTCCGAGAGCCCGCAACACCCCGGCCTGTTCGTCGATGCCGTCCAGAACATCTCTGGTCATGTCAACACCACGCATCCACAACTCCCTTGTCGCCCGCATTGCGCGCTGCCGACCATCGTGGGGGAACCGATCGCGGGGTTGCGCCGCAATCTCACTCAATGGGATCGTGGTGGGCCGAGGATCCGACGTCCACGCAGAAGGGACGGCGCAGATGCCGAGTTACACAAGCCGTGAACCGGCACAGCCACGGCCCGACCAAACTAACCGCGCACGCGAGGAGCACCAAAGTAAGAACGCGGTGTCGATGGTGGATCGAGTCGCGCTGATCCTCAACACGTTCGACGAACCGGGCAAGCACCTGCGGCTGGATCAGATCGCCTGCCGCACCGAGTTACCGCGCTCGTCGGTGCACCGCATCCTCAAACAGCTGCACAAGGCCGGCCTGCTGCAGCATCGGCGTGACGGCTACGCGCTGGCCGCCTCACCCCTGCCCGTCACCAGGATGGTCGACCACTCGCAACTGCGGGGCGTCGCGTCGCCGACCCTGTCCCGTCTGCACGCCGACACCGGGCTCGTGGTGCATCTCGGAGTGCTCTTCGGAGGCGACGTCGTGTACCTCGACAAGGTGGCGGGCCGCAACAGCGCCGTCGTACCGACCCGCGTTGCCGGCCACACTCCCGCGCACGCCAGTGCGCTGGGCAAGACGATGCTGGCGCAGCTGCCCGCCGAGGACGTCGACGCCATCGTCGGGCAACGGCTCGTGCGATGCACGCGGGCCACCATCGGCGACCTGCCCACGCTGCACCGGGAACTGGCCCGCATCCGGTCGCGGCACGGGCTGGCCTACGACAACGAAGAACTCGCCATCGGGCTGACAAGCGTGGCGGCCCCGTTGCGCTCAGTTGACGGCGAGGTGGCCGGCCTGTCGCTGAGCGGAACCGTCCCGTTGCACCGCTTGCAGCGCACGGCCCC
Source organism: Mycobacterium aquaticum (assembly GCF_002086485.1). Lineage (GTDB taxonomy): Bacteria > Actinomycetota > Actinomycetes > Mycobacteriales > Mycobacteriaceae > Mycobacterium > Mycobacterium aquaticum. The sequence goes on from NZ_MVHF01000041.1 coordinate 33,510, forward strand.
GTTCGTCATCCGCGCCGCGCGGCACATCTCCCAGCAGCTCGGCGCCGACCTCGGCGCCAAGCCGGCACCGTCGGGCGCCCCGGCCCTGGCCACCGACAACCTGCTGTCCCGGGTGCTGCGCACGATCACCTCCGACGCCTGGGTCTGACCACGCGCCAGGTGGATCTCACCAGAGAATGTCGTCGACCTCCATGCCGAACGAGTAGCGCCCGACGAGCGCAAGCACCTGTTCGACGTTGCTCGCCACGTGGGTGCGCGCGGTCTGCACGTCGCGCCAGACCCGTTCCACCACAGCGTCATCGGTGGCGTGGTCAGTCGCGTGCCGCACGAACGTCTGGATGGCGCCGTAGGCACGGTCGGAAGCCAGCACCTGGTCGCGCCGTGAGCGCAACACCAGCCCGGTGTCAGGCACCGCGTCGGCGCGGGCGCAATCCATCAGGGCGCGGATGTTGCCGTCGATCTGCCGCATCGAGAGGTCGACGTCGGAGCTCGCCATCGCGACCGGGCCCAGCGGCGCGGAGGCATCCGGCCGCAGGGCTGCCAGCACCCGGTCGGCCGCACCGATCAACGGAACCGTCCCGGTGTGGATGTACATCGTCGGCTGCGGCAGCCGGTACAACGGCGCCGGAACCTCCCGCTGATCACCGCTGACCCAGCCGAACGTGCGGTAGCGGGGTACCAGTGCCCCTGACACGACGACATCGTGCGCGCCGATGCCCCGCAAACCCACGCTGTTCCAGCTTGATTCGACGGTGTAGTCCTCATGGGGTACCAACGCCACCACAAAATCCTGGGCGGCGCCGTCGTCACCGACCAGAACCGCCGCGGCCATCAACCACGCCGCGTGCCCGATGCCGGTGCATCGACTCCACCGGCCCGACAACCGGAAACCGTCACCGGCCCGCTCGAGCCGTCCCGTCGGGGCGTACGACTCGCAGACCAGTGTGTTCGGGTCGGCACCCCAGACGTCGTTCTGGGCCTGCTTGTCGAACAGGGACAGATGCCACGTGTTGACCCCGAGCCAGCCCGCCATCCACCCAGTCGACATACACGCCGCCGACAGTTCCCGCACCACCGCCAGATACTCGACCGGGTCGGCTTCCAGCCCACCGAAGGCCCTGGGGCGCAGCATGGCGAAAAAACCGGCATCGTGCAGGCTCGCGATCACCGATGCGTCGACGGCACCGCTGCGGTCCACCTCCGACGCGGCCCCGTCGATCCCCGGCAGCAATCGACCGATCGCGCTGCGCACGCTCTTGGTCATCGCCTACCGCCTATCCCGCCTGCACGGTGTCTGGAGTGTGTCACCATCGTGGATACCATTCGTCACCGCTCCCAGGAGGTCATATGGCCCAGCCGCCCGGTGAATCAATTGCCGTGCTGGACGATTCGTCCACCACGCGGCTGTTGCAGCCGGCCGGAAACGGCGGCCGGGGTGTCCCTGTGGCCGAATTCGTCTCGGCGATATCCGAACTCGCCGGACGCGACGGCTCCGCCGGTTGGCTCGCAGCCATTCTCAACGCTGCCGCCAACCAAGTGGCGTCCATCGGCGGAGCTGCCGCAGAGCGGGTCTGGGGCCGTGACACGACCGCTCTGGTGACCATGGCGACACCCGCCGACGGGCGATTGATCCAGCAGGGCCCCAACTTTCGGCTTACCGGCCGGTGGGACGCCGTCACCGGTGCAGCATTCGCACATTGGTTGCTGTTGCGCGCCGACCTCGACGGCGCCGCCCACTGGGTGCTGCTCGGACGCGACGCGGTGGAGCAGGCACAGCGCACTGACATCACCGGCCTACGCACCACCGGCATTTGCGACGTCACAGTCGCCGATACCGTCGTCGACGCGTCTTCCGTATACCCGTGCGCCGACGAAAACACCCGTACCGAAACCGAATTCGTCGCCCCGGCGGTGGTCACAGGTGCCGCTGCGGCGGCCGCGGTGCTCGGTGCCGCCGCCGGGATCTGGCAGACCCACGTCGACCAGGTGCGCGAGCGACTGGCCACCTCGTACGGCAGCGAGGACACCGCCGAGCGCACGGCGTCGGCGGTGGTGGTCGCCGAAACCGCGTCGGCGATCGATGCCGCCACACTGCAACTCGAGGAATCACTGCACGCCCCGGCAACACCGGCGGCCCGTGCGCAATTGCAAGCGATCGCCCGGGCCCGTGACGCGGCCGACCGGCTGTTGGCCAGCGGCAACCGCCACGCGCTGGACGCCACCGACCCGGTCACCAGGCTCTGGCTGGACGTGTCAGCCGGATACCGCCTGGCGGTCCGCATCCTCGACGACCCCGACGCCGGCTGAGGCCGCCCGCTCGGACAGCTCGGCGAGCACACCCGGTGCCCGGTCGGCGATGCCATACGGGTCCGGGACATGGTCCCCGCAGGTCAGCACACAGATAGTCATGTCATCTCGATAGCTCCACCCGGTGAAGTTGAGGCCCATGGGGAACACCACCGGGCCCGACGAGATCAGCTGCTCGATGGGGGCACCGCCGAAGTACAGCGTCTGCTGGGGCCCACGCATGTTCGAGGCGATCAGGCTGAACATCGGGCGCTGCTTGATCCGAGCGCCCAGGATCGGCAGCACCCGCGAATACAGCCAGAACAGCGGCCAGTACTCCATCCAGTCGTGCTGCAGCCAGGCGTCGCGCTCGCCCTGGACCTCACGGGCGGTGCGGGTGGCCGCCGCGACGGCCTCGAGTCGTGCCACGGGATCGGCGATGTGCGTCGCGAGCTCGACGTTCCACCGGGCGACCTGATTACCCCACTGCGCTTCGCTGCCGGCCGGCCGCATGGACACCGGCACCACGGCGGTCAGCGGCTCATCGCTGAGCTGGTCGTGCTCCTGCAGATACCCGCGCAGCGCTCCCCCGCACATCGTGAGGAACACATCGTTGACCGTGACGCCGAAAGCCTTGGCAACCCGTTTGATCTCGGCTGCGTCGCAACAGCGGTACGCGAACCGGCGGCGCGCCGAGAACGGCTCGTTGAAGGCCATCGCGGGCGCCGTGAACGCTTCGGCGTAGCCGGGCTTTCCGGCCTTCTGCCGCCGCCGGATGACGCGGGTGACCTGGGCCGTGCGCGTGATGATGCGCGGGAACCGGCCGAGTGCGGCGATCTGGTGCCGCAGCACCAAAGGCCACCAGAGCGCGGCGGCCGGGCGCTTCTCGTTGGGCAGCGGAATCGGCCGCGGCCGCGGCAGCGGCGTCTGGGGATCCGTGCTGTAGAGCATTTCCAGCAGGCGCAGCGAGGCACTACCGTCGGCGACCGCATGGTGAATCTTGAGCACCAGCGCGATCCGGCCGTCGGCCAGGCCGTCGACGTACCACAGTTGCCACGCGGGCCGGTCGCGGTCGAGCGCGACCTCGAAGATGTCGCCGATGGTAGCCGCGAGCTGTTCGTCACCGCCCGGGGCCGGCGCGGTGGTCCGCTGGACGTGATGGTCGAGGTCGATCTGCGGGCGCGACACCCACCACGGGCGCCCGACACCGACGCGCGGTGAAAGCAGCTGCCACTGCAGCGGCTCGACTCGGTCCACCCACGCCTGGACGACGCTCTTGAGCCGATCGAAGCTGAGCGGTTCGGAAACCCGGGCAGGGTCGAGCACAACCGCCTTGATGGTGTGCTGCGGTTGCACCGAGCTCTCCCATGCCAGGAAGCTGTTGTCCTCACCCTTCAAACGGCGCATGTTCACCTCGCTTATCCGGCCGCCGAGCGCGGCGGCGTATGTGGCTGCGATCACTCTTCTCCATTTCTGTGTCCCACGAGACAACCTGTCCCGGCCAGCGGGATTTGACGATCCGCGGGCCCGGCGACGCGCCGTACGGTTCCGTGCCATGAAGCGAGCTATCCCAGGAAGCGAGGCCGTTGCCGCCAGGATCCACCGGATGCGAGTCATCGCCCGCAGCATCGCCGTGCTGCGCGAATCCGGGCTGTCGACAGGGGCCGCCGACGGCATCAGGCAGGCCCGGCTCGTTCGCCAGTTCGGCGGTTTCGCGGCCGTCATCGAAAGCGCCGCCATGCGCAACCCGGACGCCATCGCGATCACCGACGAGATCGGCGACATCACGTTCGCGCAACTGGGCGGCCGGGTCAATGCGCTGGCCCGCGCGTGGAATTCGCGTGGCATCGGGGCAGGCTCGGTGATCGCCACGCTGTGCCGCGACCACCGCGGACTCCTCACGGTGCTGGCCGCGACAGGCAAGGTCGGCGCCCAGCTACTGCTGATGAACACCGGCTTCGCCAAGCCGCAGCTCGCCGACGTCGCCGCCCGCGAGAGAGTCGACGTGCTCGTCTACGACGAGGAATTCACGGAACTGGTCAGCGCCATCGATCCAGACGTGCGGCGCTTCCTGGCCTGGACCGACGACCGCTCCACCACCGACATCGAAGGCACCCTCGAAGGCCTGATCGCGGCGACGTCGACGGCCCCCGTCGCCGCGCCCGCCAAGCCCGGCGGCATGACCTTGCTGACCAGCGGCACCACCGGTACGCCCAAGGGCGCCCCGCGTGGCAAGACCTCGCCCCTGTTCTCTGCGCAGCTGCTCGACCGCGTGCCGCGCCGACGGGACCAGACCTGCATGCTGGCCGCGCCGATGTTCCACGGCACCGGGCTGGGCCAGGCCGTGCTGTCGCTGGCGCTGGGCAACCGGCTGGTGTTGCGCCGCAGGTTCGACCCCGAAGCCACGCTGCGGGCGGTGCAGACCTACAAGTGCGACGTGCTCGTCGTGGTGCCGACTATGTTGCAGCGAATCCTGGCTCTGCCCAAAGAGGTTCGCGACAGCTATGACACGTCGTCCCTGAAGATCATCTTCGCGTCGGGTTCGGCCATGCCACCCGACTCGGTCGAACGCACACTCGCCGAATTCGGCCCCGTGCTCTACAACCTCTACGGATCGACCGAGCTCGCGGTGATGACCGTCGCGATGCCCGATGACCTGCGCCACGATCCACGCACTGCGGGCAGGCCCCCCGTGGGTTGTGCTGTGCGGCTCTACGATTCGGACGACACGGAGATCACCGAGCCGGGCGTGATCGGCCGGATTTTCGCCGGCAGCGACGTGAGCTTCGGCGGCTACACCGACGGCCGCACCAAGCAATCCATCGGCGGTCTCCAAAGCAGCGGCGACGTCGGCCATTTCGACGAGACCGGCCGGCTCTACGTCGACGGCCGCGACGACGACATGGTGATCTGCGGCGGCGAGAACGTCTACCCGTTGGAGGTCGAGAACCTCATCGCGAGCCACCCCGACGTGGACGAGGTCGCGGTGATCGGGGTCAGCGACGCCGATTTCGGCCAGCGGCTGGGCGCCTACGTGGTGCTCAACGACGGAGCGACCCTCGACGCCGAGGGGGTCAGGGAGTTCGTCAAGGCGAACCTGGCCCGCTACAAGGTGCCCCGCGATGTCGAGTTCCTCAGCAGGCTGCCGCGCAACGCAACCGGAAAGGTGCTGCGCGGCGAGCTGACCGGAGGCACCAAGTGAGCGATTCCGACATCATGAAGCGCGAGGTCGCCGGCCGGATGGGCGACGCGTTCGCCCCGATCGCCGAAGGCGGTATGGACCCCGTCGCCGCGGCGGCCGAGGTGCGGGCACGGCTCAAGGCCAGCCGCCGTCCCGCCAAACCTGTCGAGGTCGGCAACGTCGAAAACCGGACGGTCCCCGGCCCCGCGGGCGAGATACCGGTACGCATCTACCGTCCGCTCGGGGCCGGGGACAGCGGCCTGCCCGTGGTGATCTACTTCCACGGCGGCGGATTCGTGCTGTGCGACCTCGACTCACACGACTCCTGCTGCCGTCGGCTGTCCAATGGCATTGGCGCCGTGGTGGTTTCGGTCGACTACCGGCTGGCTCCCGAGCATCCGTTCCCGGCCGCCGTCGACGACGCGTGGGCAGCCACCGAGTGGGTCGGCAGCCATGTCGACGAACTCGGCGGCGACCCGGCCCGGCTGGTGCTCGCCGGGGACAGCGCAGGCGGCAACCTCGCAGCCGTGATGGCGATGGCAGCCCGCGACCGCGGCGGCCCGGCCATCGCATTCCAGGTGCTCATCTATCCCGTCGTCGACCAGCGCCGCAAGTCCTCACTGACGAGCCCGCACACCAAAAGCGGTGTGCTCACTGCGGCGCACATGCAGTGGTTCACCGAGCAGTACCTCGGCACAGGCGGAAACCGAAGCAGCACGCAGGTGTCACCGATTCTCGGCGACCTGTCCGGACTTCCGAACGCACACGTCCTCACCGGCGGGCTCGACCCGCTGTGCGAGGAGGGCGAGGAGTACGCGCGCAGGCTCGCCGCGGGCGGCGCGACGGTCAGCGTCCGACGTTATGACCGTGGCTTCCACGGATTCTTCAATCTCGCCGACCATCTACCGGACGCGGCGCAGGCCACCGACGACGTCTGCGCCGTGGTCCGCGAAGCGCTGGGCACCGAGCCCTGAACACCAAGCCCCACATCGGAAAATCGGGAAAGGCACACCCATGGAACTACGAAACGCGCGGGTGCTCGTCACCGGTGCCAGCCGCGGACTCGGCAAGAGTATCGCCGAGGTGCTGGCGCACCGGGGCGCGGAGATCGCGCTGGTCGCGCGCAACGGCGCTGCCCTTGAGGCACTGGCACAAGAGCTGGGCGGCAAGGCCTACCCGACGGACCTGGGCGATCACGCGGCCGTGGAGAGTCTCGTCGACCGCGTCGAGGCAGACGGTCCGGTGGACATCGTGATCAACAACGCCGGCGTCGACCACGTCGGCCGGTTCCACCAGGTCAGCCCCCAGCAGGTGCGCGATCTACTGCAGATCAATCTCGCCGCACCGATGGAAATCTGCCGTCAGGTGATGCCGCGCATGGTCTCGCGCGGCCGTGGCCACATCGTCAACGTATCGTCGATGGGCGCCATATCGCAGGGTCCCGGACTGACCCTGTACGGCACGTCGAAGGCCGGGTTGAGCCACTTCACCGCCGGGATTCGCATGGAACTGCGCGGCAAGCCGGTGGGCACCACGCTCGTGCAGATCGGCGAAGTCAAGACCGACATGATCGACCACATCCGGGAGTTCGGCCCGGCACGACGCACCATCGAGCGGTCCATCCGGTGGCGGATGATTCCCCGTGAATCGCTCGACCCGGCAGCGGTTTCCGAGGCCATCGCCGAGGCGATCGAACGCAACCGTCGCCATGTCATCCTGCCGCGCAACATCGTGGCGATGGCCAAGTTCACCGAGTTCCCGCGCCGGGTCTCCGAACTCATGCTGACCGGCATCGACCAGGACATCGACTGATGCCGGGCGTCGACCTGTCCGGGAAGGTCGCGATCATCACCGGTGCGGCTCAAGGGCAGGGCGCAGCAGAAGCTCGCCTGTTCGCCGACCTCGGCGCCCGGGTGGTGCTGACCGATGTCCTGGTCGACAAGGGCCAGGAGGTGGCGGCAGCCATCGGTGACGCGGCACGGTTCCTGCACCATGACGTATCCGATGAAAGCGGCTGGGCCGCGGCCGTGGACACCGCCGTCAGCGAATTCGGCCGCCTCGACGTACTGGTGAACAACGCCGCCATCTGCAAGGTGGTGCCGTTGACCGAGCAGACCGCCGACGGGTTCGACCAGATGTTGCGGGTCAACCTCGTCGGCGCGTTTCTGGGGGTCAAAGCCGTCGTTGAGCCGATGAAAACAGCCGGTGGCGGGTCCATCGTCAACATCTCGTCGCAGGCCGGTGTGCAGGGACTGGCCGGCTATACCGCCTACGGCGCATCCAAATGGGGCCTGCGCGGCATGTCCAAGGTGGCGGCAATCGAATTGGGGCCGTTGGGCATTCGGGTGAACACCGTCTACCCCGGCATGATCGACACGCCGATGATCGCGCACCTCGACGTCGCACGCGGTCCGGGCGGGCACCCCGGCGCACCCCTGACCCGAGTCGGCACGCCCGAAGAAGTTGCCGAGGTGGTGGCGTTTCTCGCGTCCGACGCGTCGTCCTACATCACCGGCGCCGACCTCACGGTCGACGGCGGCGCCAGCGCGGGCCGGATCCCGATCACGCCAGCGCATTCCAGCTGACCGACCTGCGAAACGACTGCGAGACAAGGAGGTTGAAGTTGTCGGCACGCCGCAATGGCACCGGGCTGTCCATGGGCACCCGCTCGGACTGTGTGAACCTGACGCAGCGCGCGACCATCACGCCGCACATCGCACTCGATGAGGCGGTGCTTGCCGTCATGCGCCGACGCCGGCCGCGACAGCCCGGTACCGCCGCGGCCAACCGGACGGCGGCGGAGATGGCTGACGCGGCAGCACTTTTCGCCGAACACGGTTGGTCGGCGATGCCGGCGACGTATCACCGCACTCCCCCGCCACTGCTCGATTCGGAGGTGATGGGCCGACGCACACACGCCGGTCCTTGGAGTCACGAGACCATGACGTTCGCCTCGGGATTCCGGCCCCGCGCCATCGAACCGGGTGCCTCGCAGTGGCCGGAGAACGACCGCAACGACACCGTCTCTGTGCGGGTGTTGCGCCGCGCCGAGCCTCGGGCTCCGTGGGTGATCTGCCTGCACGGCTTCGGGATGGGCGCGTCACGCTTCGACCTGGCCGTGCTGTGGGCCGGCTACCTGCATTCCAAGCTGGGTTTCAATGTGGCACTTCCCGTTTCGCCGTTGCATGGAACGCGCAAGGCGGCCGGTGACCCGGAGCTGTTGTCGCTGGATCTCACGGCGATGCTGCATGGCATCACCCAGTCGGTGTGGGATGTCAGACGGTTGTTGAGCTGGATCCGCGCCAACACGGACGCTCCGGTGGGCGTCTACGGCGTGTCACTGGGCGGATTCCTGGCCACCCTGCTGGCCGGCCTCGAACCGCCCGACGCGGTCGCGGCGGCACTGCCGTTCACCGACGTGTTGGGCCTGCTGCAGCATCACGGCCCGCCGCAGGAATACCGGGATCTGCTCGGCAGTGCGCACGCCAGGGATACCTTCCGCGTCACATCGCCGCTTGAGCTGTCACCGGTGGTCGCGCCGGGGAGGCTGTCTCTGTTCGCCGCCCGCGCCGACCGACTGATCCCGATCGAGCAGTCGCGCGCCCTCGCACGCGCCTGGCGGGACGGGCATGTGCAGTGGTTCAACACCGGGCATGTCGGCTTCACGGGGTCCCGGGCCGCCCGGAGCGTACTGGCCGCGCGGATGCGCGACGCGCTGGGCACCGGGCGCTCCTGAGGCCCGGCAGGGTCGCGTCGACCAGCGCTCCCGCCCCGCGGGAGCCGATCGCCTGCCCTCTACGCTGACCGCATGTCGCAGCCGCGTATCAACATCAGCTCCGGATCCGAGTTCGAGGACATCGTCGGGTACTCCCGCGCCGTCCGGATCGGCGATCACGTCGCGGTCTCCGGCACCACCGGCGCCGGAGACGACGTCGCCGCCCAGACCCGCGACGCACTGGCCCGCATCGAAAAGGCCTTGCAGGACGCCGGCGCCAGCCTCGCCGATGTGGTGCGCACCCGGGTGTTCGTCACCGACATCAGCCGATGGAAAGACGTCGCGGCGGCGCACGCCGAGGTATTCGGCAACATCCGTCCCGTCACGACGATGGTCGAGGTTTCGGCGCTGATCGCCCCCGAATTGCTCGTCGAGATCGAGACCGATGCCTACGTCGCCGCAAGCGGCGAGAACGTGCCGTCGGAGGCCGGCAGGTAGTCGGCAGCCGCCGTGACCGCTGCGGCAGGCAGCGGCCCGTACAGATGCGGGAAATGCATGCCCTCGGGATCGGACGGCACGCCCGGCTCCCAGCGCACCGGGGACGTCAGCGCCGCCGCGTCGATGTAGAGCAGCACCAGGTCGGTCCGGCCCGCATAGAGCCGGTTGGCGGGCAGGTGCACCTGCTCGGGAGCCGACAGGTGGACGAAGCCCTGGGCGTCCAACGAGGGCGGGCGGTGCTCTCCGGACGCCTGGGCCGCCCGCCATTCGTCGGCACTACACAGGTGAACCAGCACGGGCGGCGATGGACGCATACTGCCAGCTTGCCGGTCGAGCAACTCGGCAGACAAGTGAGACACGACACACCGGTAAACCCCTAGGGAACAAGGCCGGAACCGAAAACGTCTGAGAGAGTAGACATACGCAAACCCGGCGCCATTGCCGGGAGGCGCAGAGCAGAAGACGGAGGAGCCATGAACGCAACTCTGACCACCCCGGAGCTAACCAGAGCCGATCGTTGCGACCGCTGCGGTGCCGCCGCACGCGTGCGTGCGACCCTGCCGTCGGGCAGCGAGCTCCTCTTCTGCCAGCACCACGCCAACGAGCACGAGGCCAAGCTGGTCGAACTGGCAGCCGTCATCGAAGTCAGCCCGGTCGAGGCATAAACGCCTCTTCGCACCACCCGACTGGGCAGGAGCACGCTTCGTCCGTAATGCTGGTCTGAACATGACCGGCCAGCCGCTTCCACTACCCCCATCACGCCATCACATCTGGCATATCGCACGGCGCACACTGTCGAAGAGTTGGGACGACTCCATCTTCTCGGAATCGGCCCAGGCGGCTTTCTGGTGTGCGCTGTCGTTACCGCCGTTGCTGTTGGGGGTGCTTGGCAGCTTGGCGTACATCGCCCCGCTGTTCGGGCCGGACACGCTGACGGCGATCATCAGCCAGCTGATCAATGCGGCGAACAGCTTCTTCTCGAAGAACGTCGTCAACGAGATCATCGAACCCACGATTCGTGACATCGCCTCCAGCGCCCGCGGCGAGGTGGTGTCACTCGGGTTCGTGATCTCGTTGTGGGCGGGATCCTCGGCAGTATCGGCATTCGTCGACTCGGTCGTGGAGGCTCATGACCAGACGCCCTTGCGGCACCCCGTACGGCAGCGGTTCTACGCCCTCGGGCTCTACGTGATGATGCTGATCGGCGTGATCGCCACGGCGCCGTTCATCGCGTTGGGGCCGCGCACCATCAGCGAGCACATCCCCGACAGCTGGGACAACGTCCTGCGCTACGGCTACTTCCCCGCACTGTTCCTCGCCGGGGTGGCCGGGGTGACGCTGCTGTACCGGGTGGCATTGCCCAAGCCCTTGCCGTCACACCGGCTGCTGCTGGGCTCGGTGCTGGCCACCGTGGTTTTTCTGGTGGCGACGGTCGGCCTGCGGTTCTACCTGAACTGGATCACCCGTACCGGCTACACGTACGGCGCACTGGCGACACCGATCGCGTTTCTGCTGTTCGCGTTCTTTCTGGGGTTCGCGGTCATGCTGGGAGCCGAACTCAACGCCGCCATCCAGGAGGAATGGCCTGCGGCGGACACCCACGCCCAGCGCCTACGAGACTGGTTCGAGGACAAAGCCCTCAACGGCAACGGCTCGGCGGCCAGAGATTCGGCCGCCGCCACCGACGAGCCGACTACTTCTTGAGTGATTCGTAGATGCGCTTGCAGTCCGGGCATACGGGCGAGCCAGGCTTGGCGGCCTTGGTCACCGGGAACACCTCGCCGCACAGCGCGACGACGTGGGTGCCCATCACAGCACTCTCGGCGATCTTGTCCTTCTTGACGTAGTGGAAGTACTTCGGGGTGTCGCTGTCTGTCCCGTCGTCGACGCGTTCATCCGCGTCGGTGCGCTCGATCGTCTGGGTCTGCATGGTTTTATTGTGCTCCTCGCGTCCGCGGACCCTTATTGTGCCCGCCGACTCGGCCCCAGGAAATCCGCCTGCGCCGACGTCACCCAGGTGTGGAACAGTAGAGGTATGAAACAAAGCCACGAGCTGAGTTTCGACGACGATTTCGACGGCGAAGGTCGCCCGGTTCTCATCACTCGCGCCGCGCCGGCCTATGAAGAACAGCACCGCGCCCGGGTACGCAAGTACCTGACGTTGATGGCGTTCCGCATCCCGGCGCTGCTCCTGGCGGCACTTGCCTACAGCCTCTGGGGCAACGGCCTGATCTCGTTGGCGATCATCTTGGTCTCGGTACCGCTGCCATGGATGGCCGTGCTCATCGCCAACGACCGTCCGCCCCGCAAGGCCGAGGAGCCCCGGCGCTATCAACACGGCGCCGAACGGGTACCCCTGTTCCCGACCGCGCAAAGGCCTGCACTACGGCCTGACGAAGACGCGTCGCCGCAACCGGATGAGGACCGGCCGGGAGGCGACGTTCCAGGCTGAGGAGCTTCTTTAGCTATTCTCAGGATAATCTCAGGTCGTCGACGAAAAACTGCAGGTCAAGCGGCATGAAATCGGCAACTGGTGGGAACTCTTACTGGGTCCACTGCGTTATAAGTGGTGACAGTTCGAGCCGATCAGGAGGCCGTCATGGCAAATGCCACCACAAGCCGCGTTGACACCGATCTGGACGCCCAGAGCCCGGCTGCAGACCTCGTGCGCGTGTACTTGAACGGCATCGGCAAAACGGCGTTGCTCAATGCTGCCGATGAAGTAGAGCTCGCGAAACGTATCGAGGCCGGGTTGTATGCCCAGCACCTGCTGGACACCAAGAAGCGCCTCGGTGAAACCCGCAAACGCGAGCTTGCGACCGTAGTCCGGGACGGCGAAGCCGCCCGGCGCCATCTACTCGAAGCCAACCTGCGCCTTGTGGTGTCGTTGGCGAAGCGCTACACCGGCCGCGGCATGCCGCTGCTGGATCTGATCCAGGAGGGGAACCTGGGGCTGATCCGCGCGATGGAGAAGTTCGACTACACCAAGGGCTTCAAGTTCTCCACGTACGCCACCTGGTGGATCCGCCAGGCCATCACCCGCGGTATGGCCGACCAGAGCCGCACCATCCGGCTGCCCGTCCATCTCGTCGAGCAGGTGAACAAGCTGGCCCGGATCAAGCGGGAGATGCACCAGAACCTCGGCCGGGAAGCCACCGACGAGGAACTCGCCGAGGAATCGGGCATCCCGGTGGAGAAGATCAACGACCTCTTGGAGCACAGCCGGGATCCGGTGAGCCTGGACATGCCGGTGGGCACCGACGAGGAGGCGCCGTTGGGCGACTTCATCGAGGACTCCGAAGCCATGTCTGCGGAGAACGCGGTGATCTCCGAGTTGCTGCACACCGACATCCGCTACGTGCTTGCCACGCTCGACGAGCGTGAACAGCAGGTGATCCGGCTGCGGTTCGGCCTCGACGACGGTCAGCCGCGCACGCTGGACCAGATCGGCAAGCTGTTCGGGCTCTCCCGTGAGCGGGTGCGCCAGATCGAGCGCGAAGTGATGGCCAAGCTCCGCAACGGCGATCGGGCCGACCGGCTCCGGTCGTACGCAAGCTAGACGTTGCCCCTGGATGTGCCCGCCGGATACCCGGCGGGCACATCGCATTTCCGCCGGTTTTGCCGCCTTGAGCGGCCCCGCCGCGGGGACGGGCGGCACGCCTACGTTGGCCGCCAGTTCGCGCCGCCCGAACGGTAGACTGTCGTGTGACGTTTGGGCTTGGAAGGCGCGAATGAACGATCTTGTCGATACCACCGAGATGTATCTGCGGACCATCTACGACCTCGAAGAAGAGGGCGTGGTGCCTCTGCGTGCCCGAATTGCCGAGCGGCTCGACCAGAGTGGTCCCACCGTCAGCCAGACGGTGTCGCGGATGGAGCGCGATGGGCTGCTGCACGTCGCCGGTGACCGGCACCTGGAGTTGACCGACAAGGGACGCTCCCTGGCCATCGCGGTCATGCGCAAGCACCGGCTCGCCGAACGCCTCCTCGTCGACGTCATCGGACTCCCGTGGGAAGACGTGCACGCCGAGGCGTGCCGGTGGGAACACGTGATGAGCGAGGACGTCGAGCGACGCCTGATGCATGTGCTGAACAATCCCACCACCTCGCCGTTCGGCAACCCGATCCCCGGGCTGTCCGAACTCGGCGTCGGAACCACCGCGTTCTCCGACGACGTGAGCCTGGTCCGGCTGACCGAGCTTCCGGTCGGACTGCCGGTCGCGGTCGTGGTGCGTCAGCTCACCGAACACGTCCAGGGCGACACCGAGCTGATCGGACGGCTCAAAGAAGCCGGCGTCGTGCCCAACGCCCGTGTCACGGTCGAGGCCAACGACCACGGCGGCGTGATGATCCTGATCCCCGGCCACCAACAGGTCGAGCTGCCCCACCAGATGGCACACGCCGTCAAGGTCGAGAAGGTCTGACACCCCCGAAGGTCCGCCGCGGTGGCAACCGCACGCCGAGCCGATCGGCCTGCCGGTAGCCGCTGAGGGCCAGCTCGCGGACTTGCTCGGGCCGCATCCCCGACTGCAGCGCGGTGTCGAGCATGCCCGCCATCCGGTGCTCGGGATCGCAGTCGAGTGCGGCGTCCAGCGACACCCCGGTCAGCGGTCCGTCACCCCGGACGTAGGCCGAGAATGCCAACAGCACGAGGGCCTCTGCCCGCCACGGCGGCGGCAAGGCGCGGGCCAGCTCGGCCCACAGGGATTCCGCCGGGCCCGCGCTGTCCCCCACCGCCAGCGCGTACAACGTGTCGCGGACCTGCGGATCGGTCAGCGAGACCGCGATCCGGGCCATCTCACCGTCGCTGGGTGGCCGCCCGTCCGCGAAGCGGTCCGCAGCGGCGATCGCGGCTTCGATGTCCGCGCGGACACGGGCCCGGCCGCGGGTGCGCGGCGCGGCGGGCAGCTCATCGATGACCCGAGCCAACCGCGCACCGCGGACAGAGTCGGCCTCGACGATCTGTTGCAGTTCCTCGCGCCGCCGGTAGAGCCTGCGTCCGTCGAGCACCGCGGCCGCAGCTAACGGCGACGCGGACGGATCCTCGACAACACCGTGGCTGCCGCAACCGTCGGCGCAGTGCCAGGTGCCGCCGGCTTCCACCCGGTCGACGACATGCGCGCCGAGCAGTTCGATGCCGCCGGCCGCCAGCCGCTCGGCCAGGATGGCGGCGAGCTCACGGAACTCGTCGTTGCACTGCTGGCAGTCGGCTCCGTTCTCGTCGACGAACACGGCGATGGCGGTCTGCGGCGCGGCGGCTGAGGCCACCTCGGCCAAATGGTCGATCCGCACCCCGATGTCCGGTGAAAGATCAACGCGCATAACGCATCCCAGCGCTCCGTCGTCGACGGTGACCAGCACCAGCGAGTGCACGGGTACGAAGCCGAGGACCGCGGGCAGCGCGGCGATGAGGGTGCCGGGCCGGTCGAGGCCGAACTGCGCGGTATCTGGTGAATCCGATGAATATGTCATGGCACGACCGTCGCAGCAGGCACCGTCAACGGGATTCGCCGCGCAGCCCGATCACGGCGATCTGTGGATGAAACTCGTTTTGGGGATAACGGTCCGCAGCGATTGTTCATGCGCAATTTGACGCGGTCGGCGTGCGAGATCCGAGCAACCGGCGTAAACACTCTCCCATGGGTTCGATGCAGGAGTACGACCTCGTCGTCATCGGTTCAGGTCCCGGCGGCCAACGTGCTGCCATCGCCGCCGCAAAGCTGGGCAAGACGGTCGCCGTCATCGAACGCGGGAGGATGCTCGGCGGCGTGTGCGTCAACACCGGCACCATTCCCTCGAAGACCCTGCGCGAAGCGGTCGTCTATCTGACCGGCATGAGCCAGCGCGAGCTGTACGGCGCCAGCTACCGCGTCAAGGAGAAGATCACCCCCGCCGATCTGCTTGCGCGTACGCAGCACGTCATCGGCAAAGAGATCGACGTGGTGCGCTCGCAACTCATGCGCAACCGCATCGAGCTCTACACCGGGCACGGCCGCTTCGCCGACGAACACACCATCCTGGTCGAGGATCCCAACCGCGCCGAGCTCGTCACGGTGCGGGGCCGCTACATCGTGCTGGCCACGGGCACCAAACCCGCCCGCCCCTCCGGCGTCGAGTTCGACGAATCGCGCGTGCTGGACTCCGACGGCATTCTCGACCTCAAGTCGCTGCCCACCTCGATGGTGGTGGTCGGCGCCGGCGTCATCGGCATCGAGTACGCGTCGATGTTCGCCGCACTCGGCACCAAGGTGACCGTGGTCGAAAAACGGGAATCCATGCTCGATTTCTGTGATCCGGAGATCGTGGAGGCACTCAAGTTCCACCTGCGCGACCTCGCGGTGACCTTCCGGTTCGGCGAGGAGGTGACCGCTGTCGACGTCGGGTCCGCCGGAACCGTCACCACCCTGGCCAGCGGCAAGCAGATCCCCGCCGAGACGGTCATGTACTCGGCGGGCCGCCAAGGCCAGACCGATCACCTGGACCTGGCCAATGCCGGCCTGGAGTGCGACAACCGTGGCCGGATCTTCGTCGACGACAACTTCTGCACCAAGGTCGACCACATCTACGCCGTCGGCGACGTCATCGGCTTCCCGGCCCTGGCCGCGACCTCGATGGAGCAGGGCCGCCTGGCCGCCTACCACGCGTTCGGCGAGCCCACCAAGGGCATGATGCAGCTGCAGCCCATCGGCATCTACTCGATTCCCGAGGTGTCCTACGTCGGTGCCACCGAGGTGGACCTCACCAAGGACTCGATCCCCTACGAGGTTGGTGTTTCCCGCTACCGTGAGCTGGCCCGCGGGCAGATCGCAGGCGACTCCTACGGCATGCTCAAACTGCTGGTGTCCACCGAGGACCTGCGGGTGCTCGGAGTACACATCTTCGGCACCAGCGCCACCGAGATGGTGCACATCGGCCAGGCGGTGATGGGGTGCGGCGGCACGGTGGAGTACCTCGTCGACGCGGTGTTCAACTACCCGACGTTCTCCGAGGCCTACAAGGTGGCCGCGCTCGACGTGATTAACAAGCTGCGCGCGCTCAACCAGTTCCGCGCTTAGCAGTCGCTGTCGTAGGCCGAGGGGGCGGAGTCACCTGCCCCGCCGGCCTCTGCGCGCGCCAACAGGCCCACGATCGATTCGTCGAATCGGGGCGAGAAGGACAGGTCGTCGTCGCAACCGCCACCGTCGGGTCCGCCGATCAAGCCGATCACCGTCGAACCCACGATCCATGGCGCGCCGCTGAAACCGTCGGTCAGACCGATGCACGGCAGCGACGGATATCCGTCGTGTGAGAGCCCGGTCACCCCCTGACACCGCAGCGGATCACCGCCCGACCCCATCGGGTAGCCCGTGACCGTGACGGATGTGCCCGCCGGCGGTGCCGAGCCGAGCGTGAGACCGCCCTCGAACGACTGGACCGCTGAACCTTCGGACTCGTGATGCACCCGCGCGATGGCGAAGTCGGCATGCGGATCTTGCGATGCGACCCACCTGGGGTCCAGATAGACCGTGGTGATCCGCCAGATGTCGTCATCCCCATCGTGGAAGCCGGGGATGAACGTGGTGCCGATGCCGTCGGCCACACAATGCGCGGCGGTGAGGATCAGGTCCCCGGTACTGCTGTCGAGGACTGCAGCGCTGCAGGTGTGCACCGATTCGCCCGTTCCGCCGCCGAGAAACACCGCCCCCACGCGAGGGTCAGGTGCGACGGGCGCGGCGCCCGAGACGGCATTGGCCTGCGGGTCGGCCTGCGGGGCCGATGCCGCCGAGGTCACGGGGATCGCCGCGGACCCGGTGTGCCGCGCAGGCGCGGGTGCGGCACACGACGCGACCACGGACGTGATGGCCGCCGCTGCCGCGACCGTCCGAACCCTCGCCACCTGCATGACCACCGATCCTGCCCGAAAAACCGTCGCTCAGGCTGGAATGCCGGGTGGGCGCTGCCTGTTCGATTCCACATGCGGGGCATAACGCGCCGCATGATGGGAATGCGCGACACTATATGGCACAGCACGAGGGTTCGGCACGATCTGGATCAGGGCGTGCAGTGACAAGGAGACGGAGTGATGGCCGACAGTAGCGACCACCCTGAGCACCACTACCAGCCCGATCAGAGCGGGATGTACGAGCTGGAGTTTCCCGCACCGCAGCTGTCTGCGTCCGACGGGCGCGGGCCGGTGATGATCCACGCGCTCGAAGGGTTCTCCGACGCCGGCCACGCGATCCGGCTGGCGGCCGAGCACCTCAAGAACAGCCTCGACACTGAGCTCGTCGCCTCGTTCGCCATCGACGAACTCCTCGACTACCGGTCGCGGCGGCCATTGATGACGTTCAAGACCGACCACTTCACCGGCTACGAGGACCCCGAACTCAATCTCTACGCCCTGCACGACAGCGTCGGCACGCCGTTCCTGCTGCTGGCCGGCATGGAACCGGACCTGCGTTGGGAACGCTTCATCACCGCCGTCCGGTTGCTCGCCGAGCGGCTCGGGGTGCGGCAGACCATCGGGCTGGGCACCATTCCGATGGCGGTGCCGCACACCCGCCCGGTCACCCTCACCGCGCATGCCAACAACAAGGAGCTGATCGCCGAGCACACCCCGTGGGTCGGCGAGGTCCAGGTGCCTGCCAGTGTGTCCAACCTGCTGGAGTTCCGGATGGCCCAGCACGGACACGAGGTGGTCGGCTTCACCGTGCATGTCCCGCACTACCTGGCCCAGACCGCATACCCGCCCGCGGCGGAGGCGCTGCTGGCCGAGGTCGCCAGGACGGGTTCGCTACAGTTGCCGCTGGCCGCACTGTCCGAGGCAGGCGCCGAGGTGTACGGAAAGATCAACGAGCAGGTAGAAGCCAGCACCGAGGTCGCCCAAGTGGTGGCGGCGCTGGAGCAACAGTACGATGCGTTCGTTGCCGCACAGGAGAATCGGTCTCTGCTGGCACGGGACGACGAACTGCCCAGCGGCGACGAGTTGGGCGCCGAGTTCGAACGATTCCTCGCCCAGCAGACCGGTGACAAATTCAAAGACGACAAGTACAAGGACGACAGGTATCGCGACGACCTGTACCGCGACGACAGACAGCCCGACGATCCCGACGACACAGACCCGGACCATCCATAGGAGCCCACAGCAGGGCCGACAGCGAGGTTGGCCAACATGACGGAGCGAAAGCCCAATCTGCGGTCGGTCAGAGAGGTCACACCGACACTCGAGTTCCGCACCGTGCACGGATACCGGCGCGCGTACCGCGTGGCCGGATCCGGGCCGGCGATCCTGTTGATCCACGGCATCGGTGACAATTCGACCACCTGGCAGACCGTGCAGACCGCCTTGGCGCAGCGCTTCACGGTGATCGCCCCCGATCTGCTCGGGCACGGCCGATCGGACAAGCCGCGGGCGGACTACTCCGTCGCCGCCTACGCCAACGGGATGCGGGACCTGCTCAGCGTCCTGGACATCGACCGGGTCACGGTCGTCGGGCACTCTCTTGGCGGCGGAGTGGCGATGCAGTTCGCCTACCAGTTCCCGCAGTTGGTCGACCGCCTGGTGCTCGTCGGCGCCGGCGGGGTGACCAAAGACGTCAACGTCGCGCTGCGCATCGCGTCATTGCCGATGGGCAGCGAAGCGCTCGCGCTGCTGCGGTTGCCGCTGGTGCTGCCCGCACTGCAGATCATCGGCCGGGCCGCGGGAACGTTGTTCGGCTCCACCGGCATCGGCCGGGACATCCCGGACATGCTGCGCATCCTGGCCGATCTGCCCGAGCCGACCGCGTCGTCGGCGTTCGCCCGCACTCTGCGCGCCGTAGTGGACTGGCGCGGCCAGGTCGTCACCATGCTGGACCGCTGTTACCTGACCGAATCCGTTCCCGTGCAACTTATCTGGGGCGCTTCGGACTCGGTGATCCCGGTCGGTCACGCGCTCATGGCACACGCGGCAATGCCCGGTTCCCAGCTCGAGATCTTCGAGGGGTCCGGGCATTTTCCGTTCCACGACGATCCTGACCGCTTCGTCGAGGTCGTCGAACGATTCATCGACTCCACCGAACCTGCCGTCTACGACCAGGAAATGTTGCGGAACCTGCTGCGCTCGGGAATCCGCAAGGCCACGATCTCCGGGCCCCTGGACACCCAGGTCGCGGTGCTCGACGCGATGGGCGCCGACGAACGCAGCGCCACCTAGCCCGGTACCGGGATCAACCCAGCGGCGATCGCTGCCACGTAGCATCGGCTTATGGCCATTGATGTGACCGTGCTGCGCGTGTTCACCGATTCCGACGGCAAGTTCGGCAACCCGCTGGGCGTGGTCGACAACAGCACCGTGGATCCGGCCGACCGACAGCGCATCGCGACCGAATTGGGTTACAGCGAAACCATTTTCATCGACGTACCACCGCCAGGCGGCACGTCGGCACAGGCGCGAATCTACACTCCGGCCGCCGAGCTGGCGTTCGCCGGCCACCCGACGGTCGGCGCATCGTGGTGGCTGCGCGAAACCGGGAGGCCGGTCAAGACCCTGCAGGTGCCGGCAGGCATCGTGCAGGTCGAGTACGACGGCGACCTGGCCGCGGTGAGCGCCCGCTCCGAATGGGCTCCCGAGTTCGCCATCCACGATCTGTCGTCGACCGACGAACTCATGGCCGCCCAACCCGACGACTTCTCCGACGACGTCGAGAACTACCTCTGGACGTGGATCGACCAGGACCAGGGCATCATGCGGTCACGGATGTTCGCGCCACACCTGGGCATCCCCGAGGATGAGGCCACCGGCGCCGCTGCCGTGCGGATGACCGACTATCTCAGCCGGGATCTGAAGATCATCCAGGGCAAAGGGTCGGTGATTCATACGCGATGGAGCCCCGAGGGTTGGGTTCGGGTGGCAGGCCGCGTCGTCAGCGATGGCAGCACCCAGCTGGACTAGGAAACCCGGTCAGCCAGACCGGTGGGCGCGCAGCGCCTCGATCTCCCGCTCGAAATCATCGGCCGACGTGAACGACCGGTACACCGAGGCGAACCGCAGGTAGGCGACCTCGTCGAGCTCGCGCAGCGGCCCGAGGATCGCCAGGCCCACCTCGTGGCTGGGAATCTCCGGTGTGCCCAGGCCCCGCACGGCATCCTCGACCTTCTGGGCCAGGAGGTTCAGCGCAGCGGCGTCGACCTGCCTGCCGTGGCAGGCACGCCGCACGCCCCGGACGACCTTCTCCCGGCTGAACGGCTCTGTGACGCCACTACGTTTGACGACGGCCAGCACAGCGGTCTCGACCGTGGTGAATCGGCGGCCGCATTCGGGGCACGAACGCCGGCGCCGAATGGCCTGGCCCTCGTCGGTTTCTCTCGAATCGACCACCCGGGAATCGGGATGACGGCAGAAGGGACAGTGCATCACCGCTCCTTCGTCATTCCGCCAGACCACAAGTTCGAGCGCCCTTGAGCCTACCTGCGCCGCCGGCGGTACTGTCCACGCCGGGTCCAATGGCACGTACGTCGCCGGACATCCGGCGAGTGCCGTTGCGCACCAAGCCGTCTCACCGCTCATGGCACGGTCAGCCGACCGGTGCGATCAGCGTCTGGCCCGCGTCCACAGCGACCGACTTGAGCTGGTTCAGGTCGCGGATCTGCTCCACGACCTCGGCGACCGGCGCATCGGGAGCCACCCGCCGAGCCAGCTGCTGCAGGGATTCGCCGCTGCGCACCTGCACGACGGCCAACTCATCGGGTGTCGGTGCGGCGGTCCCCACCACGCCGCCCAACTGCGCCACAAGACCCAGCCACACCGTGATCCCCGCGGCCACCAGCGCCAACAGCACCGTCGTGACCGGCGTGATGGGCTTGCGGCGGTGCGACGCCCGCGACATCAGCACCCCGGTGCCGCGGTAGCGCAGCGCGGCCCCACCGGGACGCAGCGGAGCAGGCCGGTCAACCGACCGAGGCCTGCGGACGGGACGGGAATCGCGCTGGGGCAGCGGAGCGGGCCGGCTCGCCAACACAGCTGCGCGGGTCTCGGCGGGAATGTGGAGGATGGCCATCTGACTGCCTTTCAGGTCCGGGCGTTCGCTTCTGTGTTCGAATATAATCGATCAGATGTTCGAACGATAGAACGTGTGATCGAACTGTTGCCAAACGATAGACCGGGGTACCGACAAGTCCGATTGGCACAAATGGCATCCGCGTCCCGCTGCCGTCCCGGAGGCCACCCGGGGGACGACACACCTCGAACACATGTTTGATCATTGCGCGTACAGCGACTAGATTCGGCGCCATGAGCGACGACAGCACCGACAGCCCGGCCGACACCGACGGCACCAGTCGGCGCCGCAGTCCCGACAGCAGCCTCACCGAACGGCAGCGGACCATCCTCGAGGTGATCCGGGCGTCGGTCACCAGTCGCGGCTATCCCCCGAGCATCCGCGAGATCGGCGACGCGGTCGGCTTGACCTCGACGTCGTCGGTCGCGCATCAATTGCGCACGCTGGAGCGCAAGGGCTATCTACGGCGTGACCCCAACCGGCCGCGTGCGGTCGATGTGCGGGCGGCCGACGATCCGGTGGTGACACCGGTGGTGACCACCGATGTGGCCGGCTCCGATGCGCTGCCCGAGCCCACCTTCGTGCCCGTGCTCGGTCGTATCGCCGCGGGCGGCCCGATCCTGGCCGAGCAGGCGGTCGAGGACGTATTCCCGCTGCCCCGGGAGCTTGTCGGCGAAGGTTCGTTGTTCCTGCTCAAGGTGGTCGGCGATTCCATGGTCGACGCCGCGATCTGCGACGGCGACTGGGTGGTCGTGCGGCAGCAGAATGTCGCCGACAACGGCGACATCGTGGCGGCGATGATCGACGGCGAAGCGACGGTCAAGACGTTCAAGCGGACCCGCGGCCAGGTGTGGCTCATGCCGCACAATCCCGCCTACGACCCGATCCCCGGCAACGACGCCGCCGTGCTCGGCAAGGTCGTCACCGTCATCCGCAAGATCTAGACGACGTTCGAGGCGGTTCTCACTCGGCCCGGACGAATCCGTTCGTCCGGGCGAATTCCTCGCTGGCGAACCAGATCTCGGCGACCGCATCGTCGTATTGACGACTGTCGGGTGACCAGTACATGCCCGACTTGGTGTCCGCCTTGATCGGATAACCCTGAGGCGCCCGCTGCGGATCGTCCAGCGGCAGGTGCAGCGCCGTGGCGCTGGCCACCGGCTCGTCGAGTTCGATCGCTGCGTGCCGCCCACTGTGGGTCTCTGCGTCCGTGTCGATCCGCGGCATCAGCGTCGGGATGGGCGTCGGCGCGGTGTCGACGTTGTCGGAGTCGAAGTCGGGATCCACCGGTATTGCGGCGTGTTCGCGCGGTTCCTCGGCGGCGTCGGCGGCGGCGTCGGTGTCGTCCTGCTCATCGAGGTCGTCCTCGTCATCGTCATGGCCGCTGAGCAGCTCGACGGCCTCTTCCGGTGGTTCGTCGTCATCGACGTCGCCGATGGGGTCGACCCCGCCGGGTGGAGCCCACTGGCTCACGGGCATCGCGATGTCGGTCGGATCGTCGTACGGCGAGGCGGCCGGGGTGTATGCCGCAGCGGGCGTAGCGGACTCGTAAGGCGCTGCGAACCGCGCGGTCCCCGCCTCGGCGGCGCCGTACGCGGCGGGCTCGAACGGATTCGACTCGTCGGCGTGCTGCGTCGGCGCATGGGTCTCGTCGTAGTCGTGCGCCTCATAGCGGCCTTGCTGATAACCGGCCCGGTCGTACTGGCCGTCGTCGTGTGCCGCGTCGTCATCGTCGTGCCCGTCGTCATAGTGGGCGTCGTCGTAGTCGGAGCCGTAATGGTCGTCATCCTCGAACCCGTCGTGGTCGAAGTCGTCATCGCCCCGACCGCGGCGCCGGTGCCACAGGGCGGCGCCGACGATCAGCCCGGCCAGCAACACAACCGGGATCACCGCGAGCAGCCACCACCAGTTCCAGTGCCAGGCGAACGGCTTGCTCGGCTCCGACGGCGACGCCTGGGTGGTGCCGTGCGGCTGATTGGCGTCCAGCCCGGGGATCTCCAGGCCGGCCAGCGACGATGCCAGCTTGGGCGGCTCGGTGGTGAAGGTGTTGTCCGAGCGGTCCCAGGAGATCGCTCCCCCGCTGAACTTCTGCGTGATCACGCTGCCGTTCTCGGTCTGATCCGACATCGGTGCGCCGAGGTCACCGTGCCCCCCGCCGAGCTTCTGCCACGCCGCGTTCATGGCGCCGCGCACGATCACTGCGCCATAGTCCGGGGTCAAGAAGATGACGGGTTTGTCGGACGCCGCGAAGCTCACGGTCCGACTGTTCTGGGCGAAGCCGCCGTCGGCTTCGCTGCTGGTGGGAAAGCCCAGGTCACCCTCGGGGCCGCCGACACTCTGGTATTTCTCCAGCAGCTGGCCGCTGATCGCGGCCGCGCCGGTGGCGGGGGTGTAGAAGATGGCGCCGTGTGCGTACTTCTGCCCGACGCCGTCGGCACCGATCGGGTACTGGTCACCGTCCTTGGCGCCGAGCGGCCCCATGTCCCCGCCCGCGGCGCGGTGGGCCGCGCTGATCGCGGTGGTCGGGTCTTCTGCAACGGTCAGGCCGCTGAGCTGGCCGGCCAGATCCGGCGGATCGGTGGTGAACTCCTTGGTCTTGGGATTCCAGGACAGCTCACCGCCGGTGAACTTCTGCGACACGATGTCGCCGCGGTAGGCCTCGTCCTCGGAGGGCACGCCCAGCACGCCTGCGGATCCGCCGAGCTTGTCCCATCCCGCGTTGATCGCGCCGCGAACAACGTGCGCCCCATTCGTCGGGGTCCAGAAGATCACCGGTTTGTCAGACGCGCTGAAAGTCGAATTGCGGCTGTCCGGCGCACGTCCGGCACCTTCGTCGATGGTCGGGAATCCGAGATCGCTGTCGGCGGGGCCACCGAGCGCCTCATATTTCTCCAAGATGGCACCCGTCACGTAATGCGCACCCGTCGCGGGGGTGAAGAAGATCTTCCCGGAGGCGAAGTTCTGCCCGAACCCCGAGCCGGTCGCGTAGACGTCGCCGTTGCGCGCGCCGAGCGGCCCGCCGTCCCCACCGCTGGCATCCCAGGCCGCGGAGATGGCGGCGCCGGCATCGGATTCGGGGCTCGCCGCCGCGACCGGTGCCAACAGGCCGGCGACGGCCACTGCAAACAGACCGGCCGTCACCCGCCGAACGGCCCCGCTCAGCCT
The DNA here is from genome assembly GCF_002086485.1 of Mycobacterium aquaticum. Classification (GTDB taxonomy): domain Bacteria; phylum Actinomycetota; class Actinomycetes; order Mycobacteriales; family Mycobacteriaceae; genus Mycobacterium; species Mycobacterium aquaticum. The sequence goes on from NZ_MVHF01000041.1 coordinate 58,372, forward strand.
TGTTCCCGGCCTCGTCATGCATCCTCCCCGCTGTTCGGCAAAGTTCCGAAGAATGTATCCCGCCCGACAACTCTGCTTTAGTCGGCGGCGATAACCAAGGAACATCGCCGATCACGGGTCAAAAAAACCCTGCGATTCAACCGTCCAGCGGGCTGCGCACCGGCGTTTTCGGATCGTCCCGGCCGGGTCAGACCCCCAGACTACGGCCGATGATCTCCTTCATGATCTCGGTGGTGCCGCCATAGATGGTCTGCACCCGCGCGTCCAGGTAGGCCCGCGCGATCGGGTATTCCCGCATGTATCCGTAGCCGCCGTGCAGCTGAAGACACCGGTCGATGAGGTTGACCTGCTTCTCGGTCGAATACCACTTGGCCATCGCGGCCTGTTCGACCGACAGCTTCTCGTCCAGGTGCAGCCGCACGAATTCGTCGACCATCATCCGGACGACGGTGGCCTCGGTGGCCAGTTCGGCCAGCAGGAACCGGCTGTTCTGGAAACTGCCGATCGGCTTGCCGAACGCCTTGCGTTCCTTGGCGTACTGCAGCGTCTGATCGAGCACCGTCTCCATGGCCGCGGCGGCCATGATGGCGATCGAGATGCGCTCCTGCGGCAGGTTCTGCATCAGGTAGACGAAGCCCTGTCCTTCTTCACCGAGCAGGTTCTCGACCGGAACCTTGACATCGGTGAACGACAGCTCGGCGGTGTCCTGGGCTTCCAGACCGATCTTGTCGAGGTGACGGCCGCGTTCGAAACCCTCCATACCGCGCTCGACGACCAGCAGCGAGAAGCCCAGCGCGCCCTTGTCGGGGTCGGTCTGCGCCACGACGATCACGAGGTCGGAGTGGATGCCATTGGTGATGAAGGTCTTCGAGCCGTTGAGGATGTAGTGATCGCCTTCCCGCACGGCGCGGGTCTTGATGCCCTGGAGGTCGCTGCCGGTGCCCGGTTCGGTCATTGCGATCGCGGTGATGATTTCTCCGGTGCAGAACTTCGGCAGCCAACGCTGCTTCTGCTCCTCGTTGGCCAGCCTCAGCAGGTACGGCGCGACCACGTCGTTGTGCAGCCCGAAGCCGATGCCGCTGTAGCGGCCCGCGACCGTCTCTTCGGTGATGATCGTGTTGTAACGGAAGTCGCCATTGCCGCCGCCGCCGTATTCCTCGGGCACCGCCATACCGAGAAAGCCCTGCTTACCGGCCTCCAGCCAGACCCCGCGGTCGACGATCTTGTCCTTTTCCCACTGGTCGTGGTACGGCGCGACGTGCCGTTCCAGGAAGGCCCGGTAGGACTCGCGGAAGAGTTCGTGCTCAGGTTCGAACAGAGTGCGCTCGTACTTCACAACACCGCTCATGGTGTGACCTCCGGTACTGGGTTTCGACTTGGGGCCAACTTATACCAACCGGATGGTTGGGCACATCCGAGGTGTCTGTGCTGCGCCGTAGACTGGCCGTCGTGCCGGCGTCCCCGACGAGCCTCACGCACTGGGGTGCGTTCACCGCCCGAGTCGACGCCGGAGACATCGCGGCCGTGACGCCGCCTGCCGGCGACACCGATCCGTCCCCGTTGCTGGGCAACCTGCCCGGCGCCATCCGACACCGCTCCCGGATCACCGGACCCGCGGTACGGCGCGGCTGGCTCCGCGACGGCCCGGGCCCTAGCAGCGGACGCGGCGCCGACGAGTTCGTCGCGGTGTCCTGGGACCAACTGACCGAACTGCTGGCCGCCGAACTGCGCCGGGTCGTCGACACCCACGGAAATGAAGCCATCTACGCAGGCTCCTACGGGTGGGCCAGCGCCGGACGGTTCCACCACGCCCAGAGCCAGGTGCACCGCTTCCTCAAGATGTTCGGCGGCTACACCTCGTCACGGAACTCCTACAGCCTGGGCGCCACCGCGGTGATCATGCCGCGCGTGGTCGGCACCCACGATGACCTCTTCAAGCGGTCCACCGATTGGGACGTCATCGTCGCCCACACGGATCTGCTCGTCAGCTTCGGCGGCATCGCGTTGAAGAACACCGCCATCAACCACGGCGGCACCACCGCGCACCCCGCCCGCGACGCACTGCGCCGGCTGCGGGACCGGGGCGGGCGCATCGTGTCCTTCAGTCCGCTGCGCGACGACGTCGACGGCGAATGCGAATGGCACGCACCCGTCCCCGGCACCGACGTGGCCGTCATGCTCGGGCTAGCTTACGTGCTGGCCACCGAGGGATTGGCCGACCGCGCGTTCCTCGACACGTACTGCACCGGCTACGAGCGGTTCGAGCGCTATCTGCTCGGCCGCGACGACGGCATCGCTAAGTCACCGCTGTGGGCGGCGCAGATCAGCGGGATCGCCGCCGACGAACTGACCGAGCTGGCCCGACGCATGGCCTCCGGTCGCACCCTTGTCACCGTCAGCTGGTCTCTGCAACGGATCCGCCACGGCGAACAAGCTCCGTGGATGGGCCTGACGCTGGCCGCGATGTTGGGCCAGATCGGGGTTCCAGGCGGCGGATTCGGTCACGGCTACGGGTCGATGAACGAACCCGGGCTGCCGCCGCTGCGCTGCCGGTTGCCGGTGTTTCCGCAGGGCCCCAACCCGGTGCAGACGTTCATCCCGGTGGCGGCCGTCAGCGACATGCTGCTGCATCCCGGCGAGCAGTTCGACTACAACGGGCAGCGGCTGACCTATCCCGACATCAAGTGTGTGTACTGGGCCGGCGGCAATCCGTTCCACCATCACCAGAACATCCCGCGGCTGCGCCGAGCGCTGGCTCGCGTCGACACCGTGGTGGTGCACGATCCGTACTGGACCGCCATGGCCAAACACGCCGACATCGTCGTACCGTCGACCACGGCCTACGAGCGCGAGGACTACTCCGGGTCCCGCAACGATCCGCTGCTGGTGGCCATGCCGCAGCTGGCCGAGCCCTACGCACAGTCACGCGACGACTACACGACCTTCGCCGCGCTGGCCACCGCGCTCGGCTTCGGCGAGCAGTTCACCGAGGGCCGCACGGCCCGGCAGTGGCTCGTGCACATGTACGAAAAGTGGGCTGCCGGACTGGATTTCGAGGTTCCCACGTTCGACCAGTTCTGGGCGGCCGGTCAGCTGCGCTTGCCGACCGAACCGGGCCTGACGCTGTTGGGCGACTACCGCGCCGATCCGCAGGCCCACCGCCTCGCCACACCGAGCGGCCGCATCGAGATCTTCTCCGAGGACATCGCCGGCTTCGGCTACTCCGACTGCCTCGGCCATCCGGCGTGGTACGAACCCGCGGAGTGGCTCGGCGGTGAGCGCGCCCGGGCGTATCCATTGCATCTGCTGGCCAACCAACCGGCGACCCGGCTGCACAGCCAACTGGACGGCGGCGCTACCAGCAGGGCCTCGAAAATCCAAGGGCGCGAACCGATCCGGATGCACCCGGCCGACGCGGCCCGGCGCGGACTGGCAGACGGCGACATCGTGCGCGTGTTCAACGACCGCGGCGCGTGCCTCGCGGGTCTCGTCGTCGACGACCGCCTGCGCAGGGATGTGGTGCAGCTGTCGACCGGTGCCTGGTTCGACCCGGCCGATCCGACGGACCCGGATTCGATGTGCGTGCACGGTAATCCGAACGTGCTGACCGACGACGTCGGGACGTCATCGCTGGCGCACGGCTGCACCGGGGCCCATGTGCTGGTCGAGGTCGAGAAGTTCGACGGGCCGTTGCCGCCGCTGCGGGCCCATGAACCGCCCGTGATCCGCACGGCCGTCGACTGAGGCCGGTTCGCTCGATTTGCCTGTGCCCGATGCGTGACGATGCAAAGATCCCCTGAGCGCTGACGTCGGCGTCAGCGGAAGGGGAGGCCCGATGCGAATCTCAGCCCGTTCGATGGTCCGCACCATGCTGGTGGCCGGCGTGGCGATGTCCGGCTCCGCAGTCATCGGGGTGACGACGACGCTTGCGGCCGAGGTCGCGCTGAATGCGGCGGTGACGCCGTTGGTGGTGCCCGGCACCGGAACACCGAACCCGGCGGATTCCGCCAATTACATGAACAATGCCGTCAGTTACTACGTCCAGCCAGGCGGTACCTGCGGCGCAGACGGCTGTGCTGCGCCGGTCGCGGTGCCCTACATCGCCCAGTTCTGGCCGTTTCCCTTCCCCGGCTGGGGCGGGCTGCAGGGTGCGAAATGGAACGTTTCGGTGGCCAGCGGTGTGACGAGCCTGACCAGCCAGCTCGTCGGGCCCAACAATCCCACCGACGATCATCCGGTCGTCGTCTTCGGCTACTCGCAGGGCGCGACCGTCGCCAGCATCGTCAAAGGCCAACTGGCCGATCTGCCCGCCGATCAGAAGAACGACCTGACGTTCGTGTTGATCGGTAATCCGAACCGGCCCAACGGCGGACTGTTCGAACGGCTCGCAGTGCTGGGCACTGTGCCGGTCCTCGACGCGACGTTCGGTCAACCGACCCCGACCGACACCGGCATCACGACCTATGACATCGCGTTGCAGTACGACGGTGTGTCCGACGCGCCGTCCTGGGTGCTCAATCCGTTGGCCATGGCCAACGCCGTCGCCGGGTTCGAATACGTGCACGGCACCTACCTGGCTCCCGACGGCACCGATGCCCCGTCGGCCACGCCCTACGGCTACACACCCGCACAGGTGCAGGCCGCGGTCGACAACGCCAAGGCCGACTGCAGCGCGGCCACCCACTGCCAAAAACAGGGCGACACCTACTACATCACCCTGCCGGCCAAGTACCTCCCGATCATGCAGCCCGCCCTCGATCTCGGCGCGGCGACCGGTACGTCGGCGCTCGTGGTGCCGGTGGTCAACCTGATCTCGCCGACGGTGCAGACCCTGATCGAAACCGGTTACGACAGAACCAATTACGGCACACCGACCCCGTTCCAGCTGGTACCGCGGGTCAACCCCGTCACGCTGGCCGGCGACCTCATCAATGACATCCCCGAAGGAATCACCGCCGCGAGCCAACCGGGGCTCGCGCCGTTGCCCGGATGGACAGATCCCACCCAGAGCGCCACCACCGCGAAGCCCACCGCCCCGGCACAAGTGCCGGCCACGACCGCGGACGTCCAGAAAGTCGCCGCCGTCGCCGATCTCAAGCCGTCGCTGCGGCCGAGCGTCGTCACCGAGACGACCTCGACAGCCACGCAGACCGACCGGCCGTCACTGCGAAAGACGTTGGGTGTCAACGGACATCCGGTCCGTGATCTGGCGAGGTCGCTCGGCAGCACCGTGCGTAAGGCCCTCGGGCAGGACACCGCCAAGGCCGCCGACAAGAGCGGCACCGGCGCTGACAACAAGACGGCCAAGCCCGCGGCCTGATTCCGCCGAGCAGACGTCGCGGTACGCCAAACACGGCGTGTCGGGGTACCGCAGCGTCTGCTCGGCGTCAGAAGGTGGCGAACTCGCCGAGGCTGGCCGCCAACGGGATCGGCACGCGCGCTTTGATCCTGGTGCCGTCAGCGCCATGTTCGGTGGCGTCGATGCGGCCTTCGGAGTGCAGTTTGGCGACCAGGTCGCCACGCTCGTACGGGATGGTCACGTCGACCATGGTGTCGGTCGGCTCGACCAACTCCCCCATCCGCTGCCGCAGCCGGTCCAGCCCGTCACCGGAATGCGCCGAGACGAACACCGCATCGGGCAGCCCCCGCCGCAGCTGGGCCAGTTCCAGGTCACCGGTGGCGTCGATCTTGTTGACCACCAACAGTTCCGGGGCCCGACGCCCGTCATGCTCGGCGATCACCTCGCCGATCACCTGCCGCACCGCGCTGATCTGGGCCAGCGGATTGGCGTCGGAGCCGTCGACCACGTGCACGAGCAGGTCGGCATCGACGACCTCTTCGAGTGTGGACCGGAACGCCTCCACCAACTGCGTGGGCAGGTGCCGCACGAAGCCGACGGTGTCGGTCAGCACGAACGGCCGGCCATCGTCGAATTCCCCACGGCGCGAAGTGGGTTCGAGGGTCGCGAACAACGCGTTCTCCACCAGCACCCCGGCCCCGGTCAAGGCGTTGAGGAGGCTCGACTTACCGGCGTTGGTGTAGCCGACGATCGCCACCGACGCGACGTCGGAGGTCAGCCGACGGCTGCGCTGGGTGTCGCGGACCTTCTTCATATCGCGAATCTCGCGCCGCAGCTTGGACATACGCTCGCGGATCCGCCTGCGGTCGGTCTCGATCTTGGTCTCGCCCGGACCACGGGTGCCGACGCCGCCGCCGGCACCGCCGGCTCGACCACCGGCCTGCCGGGACATCGATTCACCCCAGCCGCGCAGCCGCGGAAGCATGTATTCCATCTGGGCCAGCGACACCTGGGCCTTGCCCTCACGGCTGGTCGCGTGCTGAGCGAAGATGTCGAGGATCAGCGCGGTGCGGTCGATGACCTTGACCTTGACCACCTTTTCCAGGGAGTTCAGCTGCGCCGGTGAGAGCTCACCGTCGCAGATCACGGTGTCCGCCCCGGTGGCGACGACCACCTCGCGCAGTTCGGCGGCCTTGCCGGAGCCGATGTAGGTGGATGGATCGGGCTTGTCGCGGCGCTGGATGAGGCCTTCGAGGACCTCTGAGCCCGCTGTCTCGGCCAGGGCCGCCAACTCGGCCAGGCTCGCGTCGGCGTCGGCCGAGGTGCCGTCGGTCCAGACCCCGACGAGCACGACTCTTTCGAGCCGGAGTTGCCGGTATTCGACCTCGGAGACATCGGTGAGTTCGGTGGATAGCCCGGCGACGCGGCGCAGTGAGGCGCGATCTTGGAGGGCGAGTTCGCCGGTGCTGGGTGTCTGTGGGTACGTCATATGTACTTCCAGATTGTCACGCCGCCCACCCGGTGCGCACCCCAATTACGCGTGTGCAGTGTTCCACCAGACCTCGGACAGCTCCCCGCGCGCCACCAGCACCGACGGTCCGCGCAGGTAGCTGGTGGATTCGGTGATGGTCACCGTCACCTCACCACCCGGTATGTGCACCGCCAGCGTCCCGGTGTCGGCGCCCTGGTTCGCCAGCGCGGCCACCGTTGCGGCGACGGTTCCGGTGCCGCACGAGCGGGTCTCGCCGACGCCGCGTTCATGCACGCGCATGCTCACGGCGCCGTCGACCGGTGCGGTCAGGATCTCGATGTTGACGCCATCGGGGAACAGCGCGGAGTCGAACGACACCGGCGCACCCACGTCGAGCGCGGCCAGATCCGACCGGTCGATCCCCACACAGGCCAGATGCGGATTGCCCACGTCGACGGCCAGGCCGGCGAAGCTGCGGCCACCGACCACGGCCGAGCCCGTACCGAACCGGTTGGCCTTGCCCATCTCGACTGTGACCTCGGCGGTGTCGGCGTCGGCGTGATGCAGCACCACCGGGCGCGGCCCCGCCAGCGAGCCGACGACGAACTCGTCGGCGGTCTCCAGGCCCGAGGCCTTCAGGTAGTGCGCGAACACGCGGACCCCGTTGCCACACATCTGCGCGATGGACCCGTCGGCGTTGCGGTAGTCCATGTACCAGTCGCCTGCCGCGACGCCGTCGGGCAACCGGTCGAACACGCCGGCGGCCAGGGCAGCCCCGGCCGTGGTCACCCGCAGGACGCCGTCGGCGCCCAGGCCCCGGCGGCGGTCACACAACGCGGCCACCGCGTCGGGCTGCAGCGACAGGCGCGCATCGAGGTCGGGCAGCACCACGAAGTCGTTCTGGGTGCCGTGGCCCTTCACAAAACTCACGCCGCCGGAGATCACCTGATCAGGATACGTGTCGCCAGATCCGCTCGGCGTCATCGACCGTCCCGTCGGAGGCCCCGTCCAGCCAGGCCACCCGGTGATCCCTACGGAACCACGACCGCTGCCTGCGCACGTAGCGGCGGGTGCCGATGAACGTCGGCTCCTGGGCGGCCGAGCCGTCACCGCCCGCGTCGAGGTCGGCCAGCACCTGCGCGTACCCCAGCGCCCGCGCGGCCGTCACGCCGTCGCGCAAACCCCGCTCGCGCAGCGTCAGCACCTCCTCGACCAGACCGTCGGCGAACATTTTGTCGGTGCGCTGTGCCAGCCGCTCGTCGAGAACGTCTGTGGCCCAGTCCAATCCGATGATCGCGGTGTCCCAGCGGGGTGTCCCGATGCGCGGCGCGGACGCCGCGAACGGCTGCCCGGTGAGCTCCACGACTTCCAGTGCCCGCACGATCCGCCGGCCGTCGGTGGGCAGGATCGACGCGCCTGCCGCGGGGTCGACGGCGGTCAGCTCGGCGTGCAGGGCCGCGACGCCGATCTCGGCCAGGCGCTCCTCCCACCGCGCCCGTACCGACGCGTCGGTGGCCGGAAACGCCCATTCGTCCAGCAGCGACTGGATGTAGAGCATCGATCCGCCCACGATGACGGGCACCGCGCCACGTGCCGCGATGGCTTCGACGTCGGCCGCCGCAGCCTGCTGGTACCGGGCCACGGTGGCGGTCTCGGTCACTTCGAGCACGTCGAGCTGATGATGCGGGATGCCACGGCGTTCGGCGACGGTCAGTTTGGCGGTGCCGATGTCCATACCGCGGTAGAGCTGCATGGCGTCGGCGTTCACGATCTCCCCGCCGAGCCGTTCTGCCAGGGCCAACGCCAGAGCGGACTTGCCGGTTCCGGTCGGGCCGATGACGGCGATCGGCCTCACGGGTGCCACACCCCGGCGAAGTACCCGACGCCGTAGGGCGCGCCGCGGTAGAGCTCGCGCGCCCCGGCGGGCCCGGGCTCGGTGAGCCCGGCCAGCACCTGGTAGGCGACGCGGCCCACAATCCACTCGGGCAGCCTGAGCAGAGCCGCGGCATCGCCTACGGCCAGCGCATCGTCGAGGGCCGACTGGATCGCGCCGGACTCCGGGTCGTAGCCGCCCGGTGCGCTCGCGGTGAGGGTGTGCGCGCCGTCGGCGACGACGAGGACCCCGACCGGGTCTGCCGCGTCGTCGATGAGGGCCCGCAGCCGGCGCCCGTGGGCCTGCGCGGCGTCGGCCGTGTGCGAGTCGGCGTACATCCGCACCTCGGCGGCGGCCTCGGGGTTGGCCTGTCCCCTGATCCAGCCGGCAACGAGCGCGCTGAGCGGCAGTTCGGTGGGTGCCTGCGGGCAGCCGGGTCCCAGCGCGACCGCCACGTCGACGCCGTATCCGGCGAACGTCCCGGCGCTCTCCGAGCCGATGACGGCGTCCGCATCACCGACGCCGACGACCACCCAGCGCGCGGGCAGGGTCTGCGCCGCCGCGACGACTGCGGCACGCAGATCGGTCAGTTCAGCGGCGGCCGAACCCATGAGCTCGGGCACCAGGACAGGTGCCGACGGAACGATCGCAATGGCGCTGCGCACCACACCAAACTAGTGCGCAGGCACCACCCCACCGGGCCGTAGGGCCGCCCATCGGTCCTCGTCACCCCGTGTGCAGCGGTGCCGACGCCGACTTTGTCAGCCCCTTGACCCGAAAGGCATGGGCAGGACACAAGCCGACCTGCTTGAATAGCGTTCGAAACTGACAGCTATCGGGCGCCGCGTCGCGCGGCAGATGCGCGGGTAGACCGCGGGGAAGTACGAGGAGCCGATATGACAACCAGCCAGCCTGGCGAGCACACCCCCAAACCCAGCCCCCGACC
>NZ_MVHF01000042.1 GCF_002086485.1 Mycobacterium aquaticum
CCCCGCCGCGGCCCCGGGGCGCGGGGGTGTGCCGCCCCCCCCACCCCCCCCCCCCGCGGGGGGCCCCCCCCCCCCCGGGGGGGGGGGGGCCGCCCCCCCACCACTCAGCCGGCCATGAACTGTTCGTAGGCCGAGGCGAGGTCTCCAGGGAGCACTGTGACGTTGCACTGCCGCTGTGCGTCGCCGATCGGCGCCAGGATGTTGCGCAGGTCGTAGTACTCCCCCGGGTTGGCGGTGAAGTATCCACGCAGGTCCGCCGCAGCCTGATCACGCGGCTTGCCGTAGGCCGCCGTCACCGCGTTGTTGGCACCCGGATGCGCGGCCAGGTACTGGTGTGCCGCACCGGTCACAGAGCTCACGGTGCCCGAGAGCGCTTGAGCGCTGCACTGGTCGGGTGCGGCTGAGGCGACGGGCGCGGCGATGGTGGCCGCACATACCCCGCCGAACAGAACGCCCACGCCAATACCGGTGAAACCCCGGCGCGCAGTTCTGCTGCTGATTTTCATGATCGTTCTTTCTTCGACTGCGAATTGTCATGGATTTCCCCAACCCCGAAATCCACGGTAGCGCGGCGCCAAAGTGCTTCGGTGGTATGCGGTTTGCCGTACGGACAGCTTCGGCGCCAGGTAGCCAGTTCGCGATCAGCGAACAGCTCCGCTCCGTTACGCCCAATAGCCGTGACATTGACCGCATTTGACGTGGAATTCGCCAGAAAACTCCGATCGGTCACAGAAATTGGGCCTACTTCTTAATGAATCGTGACCCTGGGTGTCCACCGTCGGCGGCGGCAGAGATGTCCAGCTGCGCGCGGGCGGCACGAAGGCCATTCGTTTTTCGGATATCGATTTTCGTTCGGTGACCCTCACGCGACGGCGTGACCAGGCTTGTCGCGATGTTCGGATAATCTGGACGCCAAGGTCGGCTCAGAACGATGCCGTTGGTCGTTTTGTGCTGTCCAGGGGTGAGTGTGATGTCTGCCGTTCTGCTCGACACCGATGACATCGGTGCTGCCGAGGCCACATTGAGCACGGTCTTTTCGAAGATGCGGATTCGGACACCGCAGCGCGGCGCGCCCAGCCCCATGCGCATCGAGCGCTCGGTCGTCGGGTCCCTCGGCATCGATACCGCCGATTACGGCTGCTCCTTTGCCTACGAGATGGACCCACCTGCCCAGATTCTCGTGTGCCAGGTGGACAGCGGCGGCGTCGAGCAGCGTGGGCCCCACTCGCACACCACCCGCTCCGGCCCCGGCGACGTCACCGCGTTCGGACCGCGTGAAGCACCTCGATTCGAGGGACGAGTCCTGCGCGGGCGCTATCACGTTCTCGTCGTCGACCCGAGTAGCTTGACCGGTATCACGGGCGCCAACCATGCGGTGCACCTCACCGGTCCCACCCCGGTATCGGCTGCGGCCAACCAGCAGCTCGCCAACCTCATCGGTTACCTGCGCCGTTGCGCCACCAATCCGCAGCTGCAGGGCAACCCGCTGCTGGCGGGGATGTTGGAGCAGCATGTCGCGGCCGTACTGCTGGCCACTCTGCCCAATGACTCGGTCGTGGAGCCGACTGCGCAGGACCGTCGCGACAGCACCCCGGTCCTGCTGCGGCGGGCCATCTCGTTCATCGACGACCATGCCAACACCGATATTTCACTTGCCGATATCGCCGCCGCCGTCTACGTGACGCCCAGGGCGCTGCAGTACCTATTCCGCCGCCACCGCGACTGCACACCCATGGAGTATCTGCGCCGCGTCCGGCTGCACCACGCTCATCTGGACCTGCTGGCAGCCGACGAGACGACCATGGTGGGCGAAGTTGCCCGCCGCTGGGGCTTCGCGCACGCCGGCCGATTCGCCGCGTACCACCGCGAACACTACGGGTGCTCGCCGCAGGAACTGCTCAATCCCCTGCCTCGGGCCAGCGAGGTTACCGGCCACCCTTCCTGACGGCGCCGGTCGGCGCCTGCCCGCCGGCGTGGCGCAGCAGCGCGACCGCCGCGATATGTCCATGCGGGTACGGGTTCTCGGCTCGCAGAAAATCCAATGCTGTCGCCAAAGATCTGGTCAACCACATGAAGGCCTGACGTACCCGCCGGCCGATGCGGTCAAACCTGCCAAGAACAACTCTCAGCCGGGCAGATTGGTCACACCCTCATCCCGTGCAGCGAGCCCGTCGATCACGGCGCGCAATGCGACGCCGACCTGACCGGCGATGTCACTTTGGGCGACGCCGTCGCTGCCGCCCGAGAGGACACACGGATTCATCACCTCGACGATGACATTGCCCACGGTGGCCGGATCGACCCGGACCACGACATTGCACACCAGCCGCAGCTCAGTCTCCCCGGCTTGCCCGGTCACGAACTGCGGATGACACGCGTCGAGAATCAGGTAACGCTCCATGCCGACGGCATGCTTCTGGTTTATCGTCTCAGTCACGTCCACCTCGTTGGTGACACGGAAGCCGTTCTGCGCCAAGGATTCGCGGGTGCGTTTCAAGGCGTCGGCGAATGAAGTAGACAGAACGGTCGCGACGGCGACAGTCATCGCAACCCCCGTTTCTCGCCCGACCCCTGGCTTCACATTGACCTGCCGCATCGCAAGCGGACAGCGATGCCACGACGATACCGTCGCCCAGCGCGACTGTCTTCTGACTCAGCTGTGGATCGGTCGTTGATTTCCGGTGCCGCCCTTTGCCTTTCACTGATCTTGTGTTCTTCCGTTACGGATATCCGTAACATGGCGTCATGGCGGCCACGCGCAAGCACTGTTGGGAATGCGGTGCCTCTTTCTACGGTCGAGCCGATGCGCGTTACTGCACCGGCTCGTGCCGGCAGAAGGCGTACCGCGAACGCACTCACCGGCAAGCCGCGACAGATACTCTGTCGACGCCTGCCCTTGCCGATGCGATCGCCGTCGCCCGGCGGACGCGTTCGCAAGCCCGCGCCACCCGCCGGCGCGCGGCCGGTGCCCGTCAGGTCGCGATCGAAGTGCGCGCACAGATGCATCACGGGTAGCTGTCATGTCGGAATCGGATGCTTTCGAGCGGCTGGTGAGCCAGCTCGATTACCCCATGTTCGTCGTCACGACCGCTGCCAACGGTCGCCGCGCGGGCTGCCTCGTCGGCTTTGCCAGTCAATGCAGTATCCAGCCGCCGCGGTTCTTGGTCGGCTTGTCCAAGCGCAACTACACCTATCGGATCGCTCGCGATGCGGATCATTTGGCAGTGCACGTGGTGACCCGTCAACACACGGAGCTGGCCCGGTTGTTCGGTGGTCACACCGGCGACACATGTGACAAGTTCGCGCGCTGCAACTGGCACATCGGGGCGCAGAACATGCCGATCCTGGATGACGCGGCGGCGTGGTTCGTCGGCAAGGTGCTCACCCGCGTCGACACCGGTGATCATGTGGGCCATCTACTGGAGCCGGTAGCGGGCGACGCGCCGGCCGCGCTCGGCGAGCTGATCACGCTGGCTGACGTCGCCGATCTCGAACCCGGGCACGGCGCGTGACGAGTCACGCGAGCAGCGACGCGGCCAACCGCAGGTCGGCCACCAACCCGTCATAGGCCGCGTCACGCTCCTCCCGCGGCGTGCGCAGTACCGCCGACGGGTGGATGCTCACCACCACGCGCAGATCCCTGTCAAGCACCACCGTATCGGGTGGCCGCAACACATCGCCGCGATGCGCGGAAAGGCGAAAGTCGTTTCCCATCAACGCTTTAGCCGCCGTAGCACCGAGCAACACCAGCACGTCGGGCGCTACGGCGCCCAGTTCGGCGAACAACCACGGCCGGCACGCGACGACCTCGGTGCGGCTCGGCGTCTTGTGGATGCGGCGCTTCTGGCCGGCCGCCCGGGTGAACTTGAAATGCTTGACGGCGTTGGTCAGATAGACCTGCTCTCGGGTGATCTCGGCGGCAAGCAGGGCGTCGTCGAGGACCCGACCGGCCGGTCCGACGAAAGGCAGCCCGTCGCGGTCCTCTCGATCACCGGGCTGCTCGCCGACCAACATCATGGTGGCGGCCGCGGGCCCGGCACCGAATACGGCCTGCGTGGTGCCCTGGAACAGATCGCAACCACGACACTCCTGCACTGCCCCGGCGAGGCGACCGAGGTCCGTGGTTTCGGGGACGTAGGCGGATGCGCCCTCGACATGTCTGGCCGTCATGATCTGGCTCCTCCAGCCGTACGTCCGAGCCTCGCCACAGAATGCTCGGAGATGTCGCCGTCGACGGCGCTGTCTCGCACCGCAGGGCGTTGGTCCATCAGCACCCGGACCGCACTGTTGACGAAGGCGATGGTGGGCACGGCCACCAGCGCACCCACAACCCCGGCCAGCACCCCGCCCGCGGTGATACCGAGGACCACGGCCAGTGGATGGATGGACACCGCCCGGCCCATCACCAGAGGCTGCAGAACGTGCGCCTCGATCTGCATGACGGCCACGATGACGCCGAGCGTGATGAGCGCGTACAGCAGTCCCTTTGCCAGCAGCGCCACCACGATCGCGAGAAATCCGGACACCAGTGCCCCGATCAGTGGGATGAACGCACCGAGGAACACCACTGATGCCAACGGCAACGCCAGTGGTATGCCCATGATGGCCAGCGCGGTGCCGATACCCGCGGCGTCGACCAGCGCGACGAGGGACGTCGCACGGATATAGCCGATCAGTGAGTGGAATCCGGCGTTGCCGGCCTGGCGAATCCGCTCGCGCATGTTCAACGGCACGATCAGCGTGACGAATCGCCAGATGTTGCGGCCGTCGAGGAGGAAGAAGATCACGGTGAAGAGGCCCAGCAGCGCGCCGGTGAGGATCTCCGACAACGTTCCCGCGGTGGACAATGCCCCGGTGGTGAGTTGCTCCTGGTGGTTGCGCAAAGACTGGATCGCGGTGTCGCCGGCGTGGTTGATCTGATCGGGGCTGAGGTGAGCCGGCCCGGTGATCAGCCAATCGCGTGTCGAGTCGATGCTGTGGGTGACCTGCTCGACCAAACCCGGTACGCCATCGATGAATTGGGTTATGACGAACGCCAGAATCCCGCTCAACACGGCCAGCCCCGCCACCATCACCAACGCGACCGCCACTCCACGTGGTGCACCGAACCTGTCGAGGAGATCCACCACCGGCAGTAGCAACGCCGTGACGAGTAACGCCAGCGCCACCGGCACCACCACCACACCGAGGCGACGCAACGCTTCCAACAGCACCACGGCGGCGACGGCGATCACGAGCAGACGCCAAGCCCACGCCGCGGTCCGCCGCACAATCGGTGTCACCGCCACGTCATCTTCACCAGGCCCCGACGACGGCATGCCCGTGGGATTGCCGGGTCCGGCCGATCCGAAACCCGGCCACGCCCAAGCCGGTGGGCGTCCGGTTTGGCCGAGCGCCCCGACGGGCAATCTTCGGTGATGGCACGAGAAGACGACAACATGCTCGACCAGCAGGAAAGCCTCGACTCCGATGAGGTGCGCAACGACGACGGGGATCAGACGGTGGATCCGCCCGAGCAATGGATCGAACCGAAGGAAAACCAGTCTCTGGATGATCGGCTCTCCGAGGAAGCCGCGGACGTATCACCTGACGATGTGGCGACCGATCCGGACACCGAAACGCCGCTCCGCGGATCTGAATCAGAGCCGGATGTGCTTGCGCGCAACGAACAGGCACGCACCAAAGGGCAGATCGACGGTACGCCGGAGGACGGTGATTCGTTCTACGACGTTGTCGAATGATGGCCTACGTCAGACCTCTTCGAGTGCTTCCCCGAGTTCTTGGGCGACCTTGCTGTGATGATTGTCGGCCAGCGCATGCCCCACTGAAAGCAAAAGCGCCACCGGCCACTCGATGATCTCAGCGGCGGCGAGAACAGCGACAGCGCCGTAGTAGACCAGCCGCTCGGGCTGAATGCGCACCTTGCCCAGTACCGGCAGCCCGACTTCGACGGTGTCGATTTCACGCACCCTCTCGGTGACGGTCCGGTGGTGTTTCGTCGATGCCTTCTGCTCCATCTCATTCCCCTCTCGTGCCGTGAGCCCGCATGGACCGCGTCGCCAGCGCGGCGATACCGGTCGCGACGGCCGCACAGCTCAGAGCTTGTGCCCAACCCACTGGGCCCAGCGGTGTGTTGCCCAGGAGGTGGCTCACTCCGGGCGTGCTGATGACGACGCCGAGCGCCACCAGTGATCCCGCCGCCGTGCCGATCACCAACGCACTGCGGGAGTCGATCAGCGTCTGGCCCAATTGCGCAGCCACCAACGCGATCAGCGCGATCGTGGAGGCCCTGCTGGGGCGCCCCGTCAGCCGGCCCAGGATCCACGCCGCCGTGGCGGCGCTGGCCGTGGTCGCACCACGTATCCCAACTGTGCGCCACAGCGCGGCCTGATCGGGTCCCCGAGCTCCGGACTGCGATCCGGCATCGGGTGGAGCCACCGCCAGAGCCGCCGCAGGCAACGCGTCGGTCAACATGTTCACCAGGAGTAGTTGCCGGGTGTTCAGCGGCGCCCGGCCGGTGAGCGCGGTGCCCGCCACCGCGAACGCCACCTCACCGGCGTTGCCGCCCAACAGGATCGCCACTGCGGCCTGGACGCGGTCCCACAGCTGGCGGCCTTCGTCCAGCGCATCGAGCAGCGAGGAGATGCGGCCGTCGAGCAGCATCACATCGGCTGCCGTGCGCGCGGGATCACTGCCCCGCGAGGCCACTCCGACGCCGACCGTCGCGGTCCTGATCGCTGCGGCGTCGTTGGCACCGTCGCCGACCATGGCGCATACCTGGCCGGCCTTCTCGAGCGTCTCCACCACTTGCATCTTGTGCTCGGGAGACATGCGCGCGAAGACAACTCCCTCGCGCACCGCCCGCTCACGCAGTCGGCGCGGCATCGACTCCCACTGCGAGCCACTGATCACATCGTCGACGGAGACCGGCAACCCCAGCCGGGTGGCAATCGCTGCGGCGGTGACCGGATGGTCGCCGGTGATCAACCGGATCCCGATGCCACGGTCAGTGATGCTCGCCAGGACCTCGCCCGCATCCGGCCGCGGGGTGTCGGACAACCCCAGCAGACCGCTGTAGCGCAGATTCTCGAGACACAACGCCGCGAACGACTCGGAGTCCTCGCGGGCTGCCGCCGCCTGGCGCTCGGAGAGCTCCCGATGCGCGACGGCGATGACGCGCAACCCGTCGGCTGCCATGGTCTGGACCTGCTGCCACACGTCGGCCGTGGTGTTGCCGTCGCACCCGGCGAGCACCACCTCGGGGGCGCCTTTCACGCACAGCCGCAGTCCGCTGATGGACGCAGAGAACGGTCGGCCCGACCGAAACGGCAGATGTATTGCATCGGTGTCGTTTTCGGCCATCCCTTTACTGCGCGCGGCTTCGGCGACCGCAAGGTCGGTCGCGTGTTCGTGGCGGTCGCCGTTCGGCGGCGGTGTGGCTGAACCCGCTTGCGCCAGAACGTGTTCAGCGGAAGTTCCGGTTGCCCGGTGGACCTGCACGACGCGCAACCGGTTTTCGCTCAGTGTGCCGGTCTTGTCGAAGCAGACAACGTCGACACGGCCCAGCGCTTCGACGGAGCGCGGTGCGCGGACCAGCACGCCGCACCGGGTGAGTCGCCGCGCCGAAGCCTGCTGCGCCAGGGTCGCCACCAATGGCAGGCCTTCGGGCACCGCCGCCACGCCAACCGCCACCCCGCTGCTGACCGCCTCGCGCAGGCCCGTGCGCCGCAGCAACCCCAGCCCGCTGACCAACGCGCCGCCGAACAGGCTGAACGGCCAAGCCTTGTTGGTCAAAGTGCGCAACTGGCTCTGCAATCCGACATCGGGCGCTCGCGTGCGGATGCCGTGGACCGCGCGGTGTGCCTGGGTGTCGGCGCCCACCGCGATGACGATGGCGGTGGCGGACCCCGCGACCACCGTCGTGGTGGCATGCAGCATGCAGGCTCGTTCGGCCAGCGGGGCGGCCGGTGTCTCGTGTACGTGTTTGGCCACGGGAAGCGACTCACCGGTCAACGCGGACTCGTCGACCTCGACGTCGACTGCGTCGGTGAGCCGGGCATCGGCAGGAACCACTTCGCCCGGTCCGACGACGATCACGTCCCCCGGCCTCAGCTCGGTGCTGCCGACGTTGTGTACCCGTCCGTCGGCTGACATCCTGCGCGCCACCGGATCTTGCCCCGTGATCAGCCTTCTGAGCAGCCGTTCGGCACGTACACGCTGGGCAGCGGCCAGCACCGCATTGCCGCCCAGGACCGACCCGACCAAGACCGCGTCCACCGGCGACCCGAGAACCGCACTGGCCGCCGCTCCCACCGCGAGCACCGGGGTCAACGGGTCGGACAACTCGTCGCGGACCGCTTCGGTGAAGTCGGTGACCGCGCGTGCCAACGGGCCGGCAACCGAGCGCGTGCCGCGCAGCATCGCCGCTGCGCTGCCGCTCATCCGGGCGTGCGGTCTTCGAAGGGGGTCAGGCGGAGCGGGCAGCAGCGCCCGAACCTCCTGTGGTGTCATCGCATGCCACTCGTGTAGTGCTGCCGCGGAAGGGGTTTCGCATTTCAGTACGCTGCGCGCCAGCATCAGACCGGTCCACGCACCGGCACCCGCGCCGGCGGTCACCGGACCGGGTCCGCGCCCGCGCACGCCGGGAATCATCAACAGCGCGCCCAGCAGCGAGCCGCCGACGGCCAGTTCGACGCCACGATGGCTGGCCCTGCGCGCAGCAGGCAGGGCATGCAATATGTGCCAAACGCCGGCCAGGTCGTCGCACAACAGATCGGCATGCCAATTGCCCATGTCCCCGTTGGCGATTCCGATGGCCACGTCGGCGTCAGCAAGGGCCTGGGCGGCGCCTGCCGAAACCACCGCGACCGTATGGCCGTCGCGCTGCAGCGCGACCACCGTGCCCGCCAGCGCATCGTCGAAAGACGACGCGCATTCGGCGAGGTCGTCGAATCCGGCGCGCAACTCGTCGAGGCTTTCGACATCGAGAGAGACCGCGAGCGTCTCGTCACCTTGCAGTTCGCCGATGAGCGCGCCTGCCAGCGGATGGTGAGCCGGGCGCACCAGTACCTCACCAGGTGCGCCGCGGACCGGTTGCCATCCGGGCCGCAAGCCGCCGCGGCCCAATTCTTCTTGCGCCCAACGCCATACCGAGCCGCGGTCGCCCTCTTCGACATCGCGGATTCGGCCTATCCGAAGTTCGTCGACTTCCAGTGCGCGTGGGTCGAGCACGACGGCGTCGATGCGGTCGAGGCTGCGCAGCGCTGCGGGCCGCAGCGTGAGCACACCGCGATCGGCGAGCCCGCGGCCGAAACTGGCGGCGAACGACTCGCGGCAATTGCGGGCGGCTTTCGGAGCGGCGATGACTGCTGCGGTGGCCATGGCGCCCACGTCTCTGGCGATCACTCCGGCTGCGAGGCCCCCGCACACTTGGGCGGCTGCCGCCCGGTCACTGTAGCGTTCGACCGGACCGGGAGGTCGTGGACGCGGCCGTGGCGCGGGGCGCACGCCGTCGACGCATTCGACGCGCTCGGCCATCAGCGGTTCACGCCGCGCCCAGGCTTGCGCGGCGGCCCGAATCTCAGCCGCTCTCAGTGTCTTTACCAGCAAATCGACCGCGAGCGATCCAGGCGCCTGGGTGAGGGCATAACTCAAGGCGGTCGCCAGCCCCAGCCCGGTGTCTGCGGCGGTGGCGCCGAACCTGTCTTCGAGCGCGCGGCGCAGGCGGGGCTGATAGTCGACCACGTTGACCACCGCGTTGAGTGCACTGGGCACCCGGGGCAACGGCAGCACCCGGCCGGCCACCGCCACCGCGAGCCCACACGCATTCAAGGCGGCCACTGCGAGAGCTCCCGCGTAGGTTGCGCTGTCACCGGGCAGATCGGTGGGCGTCTGGTGCGGAGCAGCTGATGATCCCGTCTGGCGCTCAGCTGTCGCCACCGCAGCACAGAGCTCGCTCAGCACAGCTGAATCCGGATCCACCCGGACGATGGCCCGAGACAACGGGTAGTTCAGTTTCACCGTCAACACCCCGGGCCTGCGCCTGAGCAGCCGTATCACCGCGGTGCCGAGATCGCCGCCGGGCTCGGTCTCAGAGAGCCCGCGCACCTCGATCCAGCACCGGTCGCCGGCTTGCCGGCATCGACGGGAGGCGTTGGCGCCCAGTACTTCTGACACAGCGCCGGTCACGGATCGCAACACGCCGTCGCCGGCCCGAACCGGCCGCTCGAGCAGTGCCGCGCCAGCCACCGTCAGCGACATCGCCGTGCAGATGCCTGCCTCCGCAACGCGCAATGGCAGCAGCGCCGCGCCCTGCAATGTTCGCGGAAGATGCACGGTTGGCCCTACTTTCCGGCGGGCGCCTTGGCTTTCCGTGTCGCCGCGGTGCGGGGCCTGCGCCTGGCAGGCGGCCGCACGGCAGATCCCGTGTCCGCGCGGGCCCCCGGCTCGGGTTGATGTCCGTCGCTGGGCTGCCCGTGGAGCTGGCGGACCGCGAGCGCGGTTCCGCCGACCAGAAGCACCACGGGCCACTCGACCAACCCGGTGGCGCCGACGGCCGCCATCGTCAGTGCGGCCGCCGGGACTGAATGGCTGCCCTTACCGAACCCGTCCTTGATGCCGGACGCCGTGCCCTGGACACCGCCGACGACACCGTTGACGACGGCGCCGCTCAGCGCCCCGGCCCCCGCCACGGCCGCTTCCGCCGTGCGCGTCACAACATCTGCCGCCGTGTTCAGGACGTTCATGTCAGCTCCATCTAAAGTTCGATCGGTGCTCAAAACAGATTCACACAGAATTACCCGCCTGGCCGCAGCTCAACCTGGGGATGTGCTGTGTGCGTCGAAGCGTCGGATCACTCTGGTTGGCTGTCCCACCGGCCGGGTTCGCGCCCCGGTGGCTGGCGTGGCCGCGCCAGCAGCGCAGTGCGCTGTCGCAGCGGAACCGAAATCGGTGATTCCGTGGTCAGTTCGAGGTCGCGGCCGGCGTGGCGAAGTCGCAGCCGCCCGTGGGTCTCGTCGCGCAAGGTGTACGTCGCGGTCTCATGTGTGATGTCGACGGTGACCCGGCAGTCGCGCCAGCGCAGGCGAAACCTCAACCGCGTGATGTCGTCGGGCAGCTGCGGGTCCAGCGCAAGGATGCCCTCCCCGTCGCGTAGGCCGCCGAACCCCGCGAGGAATGCGGTCCAT
Organism: Mycobacterium aquaticum; assembly: GCF_002086485.1. Classification (GTDB taxonomy): domain Bacteria; phylum Actinomycetota; class Actinomycetes; order Mycobacteriales; family Mycobacteriaceae; genus Mycobacterium; species Mycobacterium aquaticum. The sequence goes on from NZ_MVHF01000042.1 coordinate 11,187, forward strand.
GCACCGGCGAGCGACGCCATGTGCAGGCCGTCGCGAGTGTTGTGCTCAAGGTCGCGTAGGTCGATCAGAGCGGCTTCGGCCGCGTAATCATGGGCGAGCTCAAGATGGCCGACCTCCGCACAGAGCACTGCCTGGGTGCACGCCGACAGTGACGAGTCGCGCGTGGTGCGCGGCTCGTAGTAGTCGACGTTGCGGGCCTTCTGCTCGTCGGTGAAGCAATGACCCAACCAGTGCATGGCCAGCACCAGGTCGGCCTGTTTGATCACCTGTGACGGATAGAGCCGCACATAGGGCTGGCTGAGCAGCAGCGGGTAGGTGGTGTCGTCGGTGAACCGCCATTCGCGCAGCCGGGTGAATCCTTCACACTGTTGATGCACCTCCAGCTCCTTGTCGTAGGGCACATGGACGGCGTCCGCGGCCTCCCGCCACGTCGCCATCTCTTCGGCAGTGACGTCCTCGGCCGCGGCCAGATCGGGATGGCGCTCGCAGGCGGCCGCGGCGATGCGCAGGTTCTCTGCTGCCATCAGATTCGTGAAGACGTTGTCGCGCACGACAGCGGTGTACTCGTCAGGACCGGTGACACCGTCGATGTGCCATTCCCCGTGGCGGTCGTAGTGTCCGAGTGAGTACCACAGCCGAGCCGTCTCCACCAGAACGGGTACACCGCATTCGGATTCGAGCGATCCGTCGCCGGTGACGACGCGATAGCGCTCGAAAGCCATTGCGATGTCGGCGTTCACATGCCACGCGGCGGTGCCGGCCGGCCAGTACGCCGAGCATTCCTCGCCGCCGATGGTCCGCCACGGGAAGGTGGCTCCGGCCAGGTCCAGCTCCTGGGCGCGCTCGCGGGCGAGGTCGAGGGTCGAAGCCCGCCACCGCAGCGCGTCGGCCGCGGCCTGCGGCCAGGTATAGGTCAGCACCGGCAGTACGAAGCCTTCGGTGTCCCAGAAGGCATGTCCGTCATATCCCGGGCCCGTCAATCCTTTTGAGGGTATCGCCCGACGCTCTGCGCGGGCACCGGCCTGCAACACGTGGAAGAGCCCGAAACGCACGGCTTGCTGACAACGTGGATTGCCCTCGATTTCCACGTCGGCGCTGTCCCAGAAGTCGTCGAGGTACGCCCGCTGCGAGTCCAGCAGACCCTGCCACCCGGAATAACGAGCGCCGGCAATGGCGCCCGCGACCTGATCGTGCAGGGCCGGGCGCGAACGCAGGCTGGACCAGCCGTAGGCGAGGAACTTGACGATGCGCAGGCGTTGCCCCGCTCGCAATCCACAAATCACGGTGGTGCGAGCCACGTCCGCGGTGGTCTCGGTCGAGACGTCGACCCTGCCGGGCACTTCGATGACATGGTCCATGGCCGCAGCCATGGTCAGTTCGCTTGAGCGGGTGCGGTGCATCAGCAGCGCCTGCTGGCCGCGGCCTTCGTGGGTGATCGACTTCAGCGGATGGCTGAGCACCGCCGCGGCCCGCGGATCCGGTGATGTGACGGGCTGATCCTCATTGGCAACGAGTTCGGATTGCACTGTGATGCGGGCGAATTCACCCACCGGTTCGATGCAGAACTCGATCGCGGCAACGCTGCGGTGCTGCAGGGACACCAGCCTGGTCCACTGCATGAGCACCTGTTTACCTGCCGGCGAGCACCAGCGCGCCCGTCGCGTCAACGTACCCGCCCGGAAGTCCAAGGTTCGTTCGTGCTCGAGCAGTTCGCCGTAGCGGACGTCGAACGGTTCGTCGTCGACCAATAGCCGCAGCACTTTGCCGTTGGTCACGTTGATCAGTGACTGGCCTTCTTCCGGGTAGCCGTAGCCGGCTTCGGCATACGGCAGCGGGCGCAGTTCGAAGAACGAGTTCAGGTAGGTGCCGGGAAGCCCGTGCGGCTCCCCCTCGTCCAGATTGCCGCGAAATCCGATGTGCCCGTTGGATAGGGCGAACACCGATTCGGTCTGTGCGATGAGGTTCAACTGGAGTTGGGTCTCGCGCAGTTGCCAGGGCTCGACCGGAAAAGCAGTGTCGGTGATCATTGCGCCACCAGCAACTCGGCCAGATCACGCACGACGACATCCGCGCCGTTGCTGCGCAATTCGTCTGCGGACCCTGTCCGGTCCACTCCGACCACACAACCGAAATGCCCCGCCCGGCCTGCCTGCACTCCGGCCACGGCGTCCTCGAATACCGCGGCCTCCGCCGGTGCGACACCGAGTTGCCGCGCCGCATACAGATAGGAATCGGGGGCCGGCTTGCCCGCCAGATGCTGCTCTCCCACCGTGATGCCGTCGACCCGGCAGGCGACGTACGGGCTGATCCCGGTGATGTCGAGTACCTCGCGGGTGTTCATGCTCGACGAGACGACCGCGATCGGGAGCCCGACCTCCCGCACCGCCTGGAGATAACGTCGGGAACCCTCGAAAGCGGTGACACCGTCGTCGTGCAGGAACTGCAGGAACAGCGCGTTCTTCCGGGCAGCTAGCCCGTGCACGGTGTCTGCGTCGGCGCTGTCGGCCGCATCGCCTTCGGGCAGTTCGATGCCCCGGCTGGCCAGAAAGTCGCGTACGCCGTCCTCGCGGGTACGGCCATCGACGTACCGCAGGTAATCGTGTTCGCTGAACGCGAGCCCGTCGCCATGTCGACGCAGATATTCGTCGAACATCGACTTCCACGCCCGTTCGTGAATGCTCGCGGTCTCGGTGAGCACACCGTCGAGGTCGAACAGGCACGCGCGCACGCGGTCAGGCAGTCCGAGGTGTCCCGGCTTGTGTTCGGCAGCCATACCTGCCGATTACCCGTTTGCCGTCTTCCTCAACGCTCCGCCGTTCAGGCGACGTGCGAACCGGGGACTGACCTCACGTCCGGGCTATTTCTGCCACCAGCGCACGATGGTCCGATATCGGCATCAGCGGAGCATCGGACGCGCGGGCATACAGTCGTCGATCGTCGGTGAGGATATGGTCGAGCTGACGTGTCGGCTCCGGCGCGGGGAACGTGGCCCCGTGGGCCAACGGTCGCATGCCGGACCAGCGATGCGCGGCGGGGGCGAGCAGATTGAGGTCTCCGGCCAGGATCCGCGGGCCCGGGAAACCAGCGAGATCGTGGACGAGACGGCGTAACTGGAGCCGGTTCCACCCTGGGACGAACGACAAATGGGTCGCCGCGACGGTGATCTCCCCCAGCGGAGTCTCGATCCGGGCGACGACAGCCGTGCGTGGCTCCTCATGGACCATGAGCACGCGCCCGGGTCCTGGCAGATACATCGGGAATCGCACCGGGATACGCGGCAGCCGCAGCACCTGCCAGCTGCTCACCGGGTACCGGGACAACAGCGCGATACCGTAGGCCGCGGTGCCCGGCTGTTCTCGTCCTGTCGCGGCCATCCACGTCGCGCCGGGTGTGCCGGAGATGGCCGCCACGAACCGGTGTTCGGCGGCTCCCATCGCCTCGGCCGCCACCGCCGTGAGATCGGCCCGCCCAGACCGCTCCTGGTCTCGGTCGACCTCCTGCAGCGCGAGTACGTCGGGCTCCAATGTGGTCACACACGACCGCAATCGGTCCACATGTACACCGTCATCGACGGTGCGGCCGTGCAGGATGTTGAACGTAGCCAGTCGCATGGTCTGGGCGTACCCGCTATGGGGCCGTGGTTCACGACCCACAGCCGAATTCCGATTGCGCTGCCGATGTCCTGGGTATCAAGCCTTCATGGATGCGATCGACCACGTCGCCCGGCGCGAGCGGCTGCGGGCAGCGCTGAAGACGGCGGCGGCCGCGCTGCGGGACCACGGCCCGTCTTTCGCGCTGGCGGGCAGCTACGCTCTGTGGGTCTACGGTGCCCCGGAACCGGACCACGATGTCGATCTGGTGGTCGCCGAGACCGACGCACAGTCCGCGGCGCTCACGCTGGCCGGCGCAGGATTCGTCGTCGAACAGCCTCCCGAAGACTGGTTGTTCAAGGCCCGCGTCGGCGATGTGGTGGTAGACGTGCTGCACCACGTCAACGGAGTGGCCGTCGAGCCTGCGACTCTGCAGGCCGCCGAATACCGGGATGTGCTCGCGGTCCGCATGCCGGTCCTGCCACCCACCACCGTCATGATTCAGAAATTGCGCGCTCTCGAAGAGCATCGGTGCGATTTCACGTCCTTGCTGCCGGCTGTGCGGGCCACGCGAGAGGTGTTGGACTGGGATCGGATTCGCAAGGAGACCGCGGACAACGACTACGCCGTCGCGTTTCTCGTACTGACGGAAAGACTCGGCCTGACCGTGTGAGCAGAAGTCACGGGGTAGGCGGCTGCACTTCGCCTGTTCTCATGAAAAGCGGTAGCGCCAACCAGAACAACGCGAACATCACCAACGCGACGGCACCGGCGATCAAGGCGACCGCGGTACCGGCCACCGAATCGAAGACGATCACCGTGACGCCCACGAGCGCCACCCCGAGCAGGATCAGTCCCGTATACGCGCACCGGTGTGCCGCGGCCACGAGAACTGCCAGTCGGTGCCGCCGGAACAACAACCGGTGCATCCCGACCGGAGCGATCAACAGCACCGTGGCCGCGACCGACGCGCCCACCGTTGCCAGATAGACAATCCGCATCCGCTCGTCGAGTACTCCGAATCGTTGTTGGAAAGGCAGGGTCAGCAAGAATCCGGTCAACAGCTGCACGCCGGTCTGAGTAACTCTCAGTTCCTGCAGCAAGCTGGCCCAATTACGGTCCAGTCGTTCGGTTTCCGTCTCGTTTCGTTGCCGGGTGTCCCACCGCTGGTCCTGCTCCGGGTGATCGACGTCCATGATCTCACCGTGCGCCGCCGCTCACGTCCGCTAGTTGCCCAGCAGATCGTTGAGGTCGTCGGCGTGCTCCTCTTCTTGTTCCAGAATTCTCTCCATCAGGCGTCGGGTGGTGGGGTCGGCATCTCCGATCCACCGGATGATCTCCTGATAGCTGGTGATGACGATCCGCTCCGCGACCAAATTCTCCTGCAGCATCCGGTTGAGGTCGGCGTCCTCGAACCTCACGTATTCGGTATGGCTGCGTTGGGCCAGCGTGGTCGGATCGAAGTCAGGATCACCGCCGAGCTGGCTGACCCGTTCGGCGGCCCACTTTCCGTGCTGCAGCTCCTCAGCGGCATGTTCGGTGAACTCCGCCGCCACCTGGGCCCGATCGATACCGGTCGCGGCGATCGCATGCTGGGTGTAGCGCAGGTAGCACACCACCTCCGTTGCGACGACCTCGTTGAGCACGTCGATCAGCCGCTTGACGTCGATGGTGTTGCCACTGGTCACCGCTCCGGCGTCCATGTGTTTACGGACGTCGTCACGGATCGCGGTGACGTCGATCTCGAATTGGTTGTCCGTCCTGCTGGTCTTGGTCGGCACCTGATTTCCTTTCTGTACGGGCGCTTTCGTCATCACATATGGCGTAGTCGGGTGCGTGCGGCGCCGCCGGCGATGATGGCTGCGGTGCCTGCCGCCGCGGCAACAGTGAGGCCTCGCACATGGCTGCGTAGCCACCACGTCGCACTGTGATCGTGGGCCTCGTCGTCGAATATGCCGTGCGCGCCGTGGTCGGTACCCGGGTGTTCATCAAGCGGGGCGAAGAGATTGCCCGCCTCGTGTCCGATGTCCGGAGCCGTCTGTTGGGACGAGACGCCGGTGCGGGCCAGGTAACGGTCCAACACCGCCGGAACGGCGCGCTGACCAAGCACGGTGAGCACTGTGCTGCCGCCGACCCAATACTGTTTGCGCGTGGGGTGTTCGGCGGCATAGCGCACAGCCCGCGCCGCCACCTCGGGTTGGTAGACCGGGGCAACGGGACGCGGCTGCCGTGCCAGGCGCGAACGTACCCAGGAGAACTGCGGGGTGTTGACACCCGGCATCCGCACCACGGTGACGTGGACCCCGCTGTGGTCGAGGAGCAGCTCCGTGCGCAGAGATTCGCTGAACCCATCGATGCCGTGTTTGGCGCCGCAGTACGCCGACTGCAGCGGGATGGACCGCTTGGCCAGGGCGGAACCGATCTGGACGATCGTGCCCCGGTCGCGCGGCCTCATCCGCTTGAGCGCTGCCATCGTTCCGTGAACGGCACCCAGATAGGTGACCTCGGTGGCGCGACGAAACTCCTCCGGAGTGATCTCGCGGAACGGTGCGAAAATCGTCGCGAAGGCACCGTTGACCCAGATGTCGATCGGACCGAGCTCTTTCTCGATGGCGTCAGCGGCACGGTCCACCGCATCGTAATCAGAGACGTCGGTAGGTACGGCGAGCGCTGTGCCGCCGAGCTTTTCGACCTCTTCAGCGCCTGCCTCCAGACCAGCGCGGCCACGCGCGATCATGCCGATGCGTGCACCCACAGCGGCGTACTCTCGCACGACCGCCCGCCCGATTCCGGCGCTGGCGCCCGTCACGACCACGGTTGGCGGCGAGTCGTCACCGCTGTTGTGCGGCCGCGCGGCCGGTGCTCTGCTGTTCATCTCGTTGCCCCTAGTGTGGAATCAGCTCCTGGGCCTTGGTTTTGGCGCCCTGGTACACCAGGTGCCAGCCATTGGGGTCACCCTTGAGCACCGCGGAGACCATGTCCTTGATCTGCTCGTAGGTGGCGTGCGGAGGTATCGGCGGCACTTCGGGATCGCAATGGATGTCGAGTACGGTCGGCACGTCGCTCGACAAGGCCTGGTCCCAGGCCTTGCCCACCGACTCCCCAGCTGTCACCGCGATACCGTTCAACCCCATGGTGCACGCGATGTCGGCGTACGAAACGTCGGGAAGGGATTGTGAATCAACGAATTTCGGCGATCCACCCATGGCCCGCAACTCCCAGGTGACCTGGTTGAGGTCGTTGTTGTGGAACACGCAGACCACCAGTCGAGGGTCGGACCACTCCGACCGGTACCGCAGGATCGTGAGAAGCTCGGCCATCCCGTTCATCTGCATGGCACCGTCACCCACCAGGGCGATCACCGGCCGGTCCGGATGCGCGAACTTCGCCCCGATCGCATAAGGGACACCCGGGCCCATCGTCGCCAACGTCCCCGACAGCGATCCCCTCATCCCGTCCCGGAACTTCAGGCAGCGGGCATACCAGTTGGTCGACGAGCCCGAGTCGGCGGTCACGATGGCGTTGTCCGGCAACCGCTCTGACAGTTCCCACGCGATGCGCATGGGGTTCACCGGCTTGGCCGAGAGCATGCTCTGGCGCTCCAGGGTTTCCCACCACCGAGCCACGCCGCGTTCGATGCCCTCCCGCCATGACCGGTCCTGCTTCGGTTCGACCAGCGGAAGCAGTGCCCTCAGTGCGCTTTCGGCGTCGGCGACGATGTTCACCTCGGTGGGATAACGCATGCCGATCGCGGCGCCGTCGATGTCGATCTGGATGGCGCGGGCCTGGCCGAATTCCGGAAGGAATTGGCTATAAGGGAAATTCGAGCCGATGATCACCAACGTGTCGCATTCTCGCATCAGCTCGTAACTGGGTCGGGTACCGAGCAACCCGATCGATCCGGTGACATAAGGCAGGTCATCGGACAGCACATCTTTGCCGAGCAACGCCTTGGCCACCCCGGCGCCGGTGAGCTCGGCGAGCTCGCGCACCTGCGCCGCGGCCGACCGTGCACCTTGGCCGATGAGGATGGCCACCCGCGACCCCGCGTTGAGGATGTCTGCGGCCCTGCGGATCTGGTTGCTCTGCGGATCCACCACGGGGCGCACGTACATCGCGTCGCTCGACGGGACCTGCTTGAATTCGTGGCCGGGCGCCGAATATGGCTGCTCCTGCAGATCCGACGGGATCACGAGGGCCGTCGGCGCGCGCCGCGCCAGCGCTGTACGGATGGCCCGGTCCAAGGCATTCGGCAGCTGGCTGGCGACGTTGACCTCCACCAGGTAATCGCTGGCGACGTCCTTGTACAAACTTTGGAGGTCGACCTCCTGCTGGTAACTACCGCCCATGGCGCTGCGGGCGGTCTGACCGACGATGGCCACGACGGGGACCCGGTCGAGCTTGGCGTCGTAGAGTCCGTTGAGCAGGTGGATGGCGCCCGGTCCCGAAGTCGCCATGCACACGCCGACGTCGCCGGTGAACTTCGCATAGCCCGTTGCCTCGAACGCCGCCATCTCTTCGTGCCGAGCCTGGACGAACTGCGGGGCATCCTTGGCCCGACCGAACGCCGCCACGATCCCGTTGATCCCGTCGCCCGGATAGGCAAAGACGTGCTTGATTCCCCAGTCCCGTAGTCGTTCGATCAAGTAGTCACCGACGCTCGTCGTCATGCCGCCTCCCTGGTCTGTCGAGCTCCGTTCGGCGAGTACCCGCCTGCCGGGAGGAGTAACCGCCGCAAACGCTGGGTAATCCGCAGACATGACTGCTGACGGCGCGGTTGAGACGATCCTTCCCGGCGAAGTCAGAGAAGGCGATGTCATCAGGGATCCGGCAGCCGCCAGGTGGTTCACCGTCAACGAGATTCAGGTGGTCTCCGGCGAGGGCACCGGAGTGTTCAGCTTCTACGACAAGAGTCCCGACGACGCGGTGACGGTGGCAGGCGACGAACCGGTGACGCGACGCAGGTCGCCACTGGGCGTTTGACGCAATCGCGTCCGGGTACGTCAGCGCCATGGCTGAAACACCGTTGCAAGTACTGGGACTGATCTGCACACTCAAACCCGGCCCGGCGGACTCCAGCAGCGCGCTGATGGCGCAACACGTCATGGATGCGTTCGCGCCGTGGGGCGTCACTTACGGATTGGAGCGGTGTGCCGATTACCACATCGCTCCCGGTGTCGCGGCGGACATGGGCGACGGCGATGAATGGCCGGCCTTGCGCAGACAGGTGCTCGACGCCGACATCCTGCTCATCAGCACGCCGGTCTGGCTCGGGCATCCATCGAGCGTGGCACAGCGAGTGCTGGAGCGCCTCGACGCCGAGCTCTCCGAAAAGGGCGATGGCGGGCGACCCATACTGGCAGGGAAAGTGGCGATCGTAAGCGTCGTGGGCAACGAAGACGGCGCCCACAAGACCGTGGCCGACCTGTTCCAGGGACTCAATGACGTCGGCTACACCATTCCCGCACAAGGCTGTACCTACTGGAACGGTGCCGCGATGGAGTCCACGGACTACAACGAACTGGACACGGTTCCCAGTGCGGTCGCGGCCGCGACCCAAGCGGCGGCACGCAATGCCGCACACCTGGCTCGTGTGCTCAAGGCCTCGCAGTATCCGCCTTATGAGTGACACTTGTGGCGAAACCGGCACGTGCAGAACATGATTGAAACAGCGACGTGTTTTGACACCGTCACCTGCGGGTATCCCACCTCCGGACAGGAGTTGAGCGCCATGAGGAAAACGCAGGGCAAAGAGAGCGTCGCGCCATCGGGAACTCGACACCACCACCGCCGCCGCAGCCCGCAGTCGATGGCACTGAGCGCCGGCTGCCGAATCATCGTCAAGAACGCCGTGCGGCTGTGGGCGTTGCAGCCAAATCTGCGCTGGCCGTTGGACTCCATCGACCGCATCGCAGGCTGGGCCCCGCACCCACCCGCGGTATCGATACGTCGTGTCGAACTACCCACATGCCCCGCTGAATTGGTGTGCGCACCAGGGACTTCCGCGCGTCGCGCGGTGCTGTACCTGCATGGCGGGGCGTTTCTGACCTGCGGTCTCAACACGCACCGATCACTGGTGGCGCGGTTGTCGGGTGTCGCGGACGCCGAGGTGCTCAACGTCGGCTACCGCATGCTGCCTTCGTACGGCCCGTCGGCCGCCGTCGCCGACGCGCTCGACGGGCTGCGCTGGCTTCTGCGCCGCGGATACCGTGACCACGAGATCGTCCTCGCGGGCGACTCTGCCGGCGGATATCTCGCGCTGGCGACCGCGCTCGAACTCCTGCGCCGCGGGCGCACACCCACGGCCGGTGTCGCGGCGATCTCACCGTTGACCGATCTCGATGCGGCACACCGGCTGGCACAGCCTCATTCGAGATGCTCCATGTTCACCGCCCGCGCGATGACGGCATTCTCCCGCTACCTCACCGCGCAACGGCGAGGCCGCTTCAACCGGCGGATCGTCTCGCCAGTTGATGCGGAGCTGAAGAACATGCCGCCCGTATCGATCCACGTGAGCACAGACGAATTCCTGCTGTCCGACGCAGAATTGATGTATCGGCGGATGGTCGATGCGGGCGCGCCGTGCGACCTGCACCTGTGGGACGGCCAGATCCACGATTTCCCACTGGCCGCCGACATCCTGCCGGAAGGACGTCGGGCCCTTCGGTACATCGGTGATTTCGTCAAGCGGGTGACGCCCGCGTCAGTCGAGGACGCGGTCGCCCGGGATTACGCGAGGGCCGCCTCTCTCTGACCGCCGATTCCACGGGTTTGCCTTCGTCCGCCTCGGGTACTCAGCGCGGAGGTCCCACCATGAGAGGAATCGCGGTGAACAACACCCCAAACCCGAAGCAACAACAACTCGACAGCGCCCGAATCGACAACGGCAAGGGGTACTTGACCACCCAACAGGGTGTGCGCGTCGACCACACCGACGACGCGCTGACCGCCGGTGAACGTGGCCCGACCCTACTGGAAGACTTTCACGCCAGGGAGAACGTGACCCACTTCGACCACGAGCGCATTCCGGAACGAGTTGTGCATGCCAGAGGTGCTGGCGCGTATGGCTATTTCGAGCCGTATGACGATGGGCTGGCAGATTTCACCGCAGCGAAGTTCCTCACCACGCCGGGCCTGCGAACGCCCGTGTTCGTCCGGTTCTCCACAGTGGCCGGATCGCGAGGCTCGGCCGACACCGTCCGTGATGTTCGCGGGTTCGCCACGAAGTTCTATACCGAACAGGGCAACTACGACCTGGTTGGCAACAACTTTCCCGTCTTCTTCATCCAGGACGGCATCAAGTTCCCCGATTTCGTCCACGCCGTCAAACCCGAGCCGCACAACGAGATCCCGCAAGCCGCGTCGGCGCACAACACCCTGTGGGATTTTGTGTCGCTGCAACCGGAGACACTGCACGCGATCATGTGGTTGATGTCCGACCGCGCCCTTCCCCGCAGCTACCGGATGATGCAGGGGTTCGGCGTGCACACGTTCCGGCTCGTGAACGCTTCCGGCCAAGGGGTTTTCGTAAAATTCCACTGGAAGCCACTGCTCGGCGTGCATTCCCTCATCTGGGAGGAATGCCAGCAGATCGCCGGCAAGGACCCCGATTTCAACCGACGCGATCTGTGGGAGGCCATCGAGGCGGGACAATATCCGGAATGGGAGCTCGGGGTGCAACTGATCCCTGAATCCGACGAGTTCGAATTCCCCTTCGACCTGCTCGACGCCACCAAGCTCGTCCCAGAGGAACGGGTGCCGGTGCTCCCGGTGGGACGGATGGTGCTCGATCGCAATCCGGACAACTTCTTCGCCGAGACCGAACAGGTGGCGTTCCACACTGCCAATCTGGTGCCGGGAATCGACTTCACCAACGATCCGCTGCTGCAGTTCCGCAACTTCTCCTACCTCGATACGCAGCTCATCCGGCTGGGCGGTCCGAACTTCGCCCATCTTCCCGTGAACCGTCCGGTCGCCGACGTCCGCAACAACCAGCGCGACGGCTACAGTCAGCACACGATCGCCCAGGGAGCGACCAGCTACTACAAGAACACCCTCGGCGGTGGTTGTCCCGCTCTGGCCGACGAGGACGTCTTCCGGCACTACACCGAACGCGTCGACGGCCACAAGATCCGCCAGCGTGCAGAGAGTTTCAAGGACTATTACAGCCAGCCGCGCATGTTCTGGGACAGCATGTCCGCCGTCGAGGCCGAGCACATCGTCGCAGCCTTCGCATTCGAGCTCGGCAAAGTCGGACCCGAGACCGGCATACGACCACGCGTGGTCGAACAACTCAACCTGATCGACCATGACCTCGCCGCGCGGGTCGCGGCGAAGCTGGGCCTGCACGCACCGGACGAGGTGTCGATCGACGTGCGCCACGCGCCATCACCAGCCTTGTCGCAGCTCAACGCTGTCCCGCCCACGATCGACACCCGACGCATCGCCGTTCTCGCCGCGGGTGGGGTCGACGTACGTGGAACCGAGCGCGCGGCCGCGGCGCTGCGACAGCTCGGCGCCACGGTCGACATCATCAGCACGGTCGGCGGCGGCACGGTGTGGTGCGACACCGGCCACGAACTCGCGGTGGACCTTGGCATCAACACCACCTCGTCGGCTCTCTACGACGCGGTCCTGGTGCCAGGCGGAGCTGAATCCGTCGAACAGCTCACTCAAGACGGGTCGATGGTTCATTTCGTGAGCGAGGCGTACAAGCACCTCAAACCCATCGCCGCGTTCGGTGCGGGCATCGACGTACTGCAGGTGGCCGGGGTGAGAACGCGGCCGGGCAACGGGTCGGGAGCCGTCTCGGATGCCGGGGTCATCACGTCGAGCACCAGCGGCGACGACCTCGATGACGCGTTCATCGGGGCGCTCGTCGGCGCCGTCGAACGTCACCGGGCGTGGGACCGCGTGACCGATATGGTTCCCGCCTGAGAATCGTCATCGCACCCGTCTGTGACAATTCTGCAAACACGCTCGTCAATTATCGGTGACCTGCGCTTTTGCTGTCCCAATTTGCGCAGGCAACCATGAGAAATCCCTTATGCCGATTGTCCATATCGCTGCCGCGTCGTAGAGTCATGACCAGGTTGAGTTAACAGCCGAACACGCGCGTTGGTGCGCAGAGCGGCATGACTCCCTGCGCCCATTGCTTTGAAAACCCAGAGCTCGTTTGCGTGCCATGTATGGATCGACGTTTTTCGATTGATGGAGGCAACGTGTCCATAGTTAACGTGCCGCCCTTCCCCCCCGGTACGCGGTCTGACCGCCGTGGCGACCCGATGGCGTGCTTCGGCACCCGCTGGGTACGGCCATCGACGGCACTGGTGACCGTCGGCGGCGAACTCGACGCGGCCAACGCGCGTCAATTCGCCGAGTATGCGATGGGGCACATCAGCCGCAGCAAAGAGCTCATCCTCGACCTGCAATCCGTGCAATTCTTCGCGGTGTCGTGTGTCCCCGCGCTTCACAACCTGAACATGCGCTGCGCGCGGGAAGGTGTTGGCTGGGCGCTCGTACCGAGCCCCGCAGTGTTGCGGGTGCTCCGAATCTGCGATCCCGACGAGCAATTGCCCACTGCGCCAACGATCAAGACAGCCTTGTCGTGGCTGCGCAACGGGTTCTCGTCCAGCGGTTCGTACCGGAGCATCGCAACGAATGCCATCTTTGCTGTGTGATCGGCCGCACCTGGGCCGGCGACGGTCGAGATGCGCCTGCGCCGCAGCGTAGTCGGCGGTCCAGGTCTTCACCGGGTACGTCGAGGTCGTGGTTTCAGCTACCACGACCACGACGGCCGGCGGGTGACCTCGCCGAGAGTGCTGCAACGTATCGAGGAGCTGGTGATCCCGCCTGCCTGGAACAACGTTTGGATCTGTGAGCGTCCCGACGGTCACATCCAGGCCGTCGGGACCGACGCGGCAGGCCGTCGGCAGTATCTGTACCACCCGCAGTGGCACGAGGACCGGAGCGAAGAGAAGTTCGACCGGGTACTGGAAATGTCTGCGCTGCTACCGGATTGGCGTGCCGCTGTGGCGGCGGACCTGCGGCGGCCGGGACTTTCGCGCGAGCGGGTGCTCGCGGTCGGCCTGCGACTGCTCGATCTCGGCTATTTCCGTGCCGGCGGTGATCAATACGCGGAGGATAACAATTCTTTTGGCATCGCCACGCTCATGGGCGAACACGTGACCGTACATTCCGGTTCAGTCGAATTCGACTATCCCGCGAAAAGCGGTGTGCGGCGGGTGCTCGACATCGAAGACCCGGACACGGTCCGCGCCGTCCGCAGTCTGCGACGCGCCGCCGGATCTGATCATCGTCTGCTGTCATACCGAAACGGAGACGGATACAGCGCGATCCATGCCGACGATCTGAACGCTCGCTTCAAGCAGATGGTCGGCGACGAATACACTGTCAAGGATCTTCGTACTTGGCACGGAACGGTTTTGGCGGCTGCGGCATTCGCCGACGCCGATCCCCCGGTCGACGACAAAGTGATCAAGCGGGTGGAGGCAGCGGTGATGCGTGAGGTCGCCGAGGAACTCGGCAACACCCCGGCCGTCGCGCGCAGCGCCTATGTCGACCCGCGTGTTCCGAAAGCCTATCGGGACGGGCTGACGATCGCGACGAGCGTACGGAGGTCGGCGCACGCCAAGGACTCCGACAAACGCCAAGCCATCCTGGGGCGCGCCACAGCACGGCTGATCCGCAAAATGGCGCACTAACTCTTGGGCACCAACGAGGTTACCGTCGCAGAACCGTCGGATCGATCGAAAGTCAGTGGTTGCAAAACCAATTCACCTTCCGGTATGCGGATCGACGACAAGTAGCCGAGCATGATGCCCTCCCGCAGCGCCCACGGGCTCACCTCGGCGCGTTCGATACCGAGACACCGCATCGTCTCGTAGGCCACCACGGCGCCGCCGAGAATCTGCCAGGCGCGAGCCGGCTTGATGCCGCGGAACTGGGAACGATCCGAAGCGTCGACCACTGCCAGTCGACGTATCGCAGCCGCTATCGCCGACCGCGATACCGTCCTGCGGACAAACGGGCCTTTGCGGCCACAGGCCGCACCGCCCAGCCTCGCCAGCTGCTTGAACGTCTTCGAGGTCGCCACGACTCGACGCGGCGTGCCGTCCCACTGCACCCGGTTGGCCACTTCCCGAACCTGTTGCCGCACATACCTGCGGAGGTCCTTCACCTGAGCGTGCGACGGTGGATCCGGCCGCAGGAAGCTGGTGCTCACCCTTCCCGCTCCGAGCGGTAGTGATACGGCAAGATCGGGTAAGGCATCCCGATACGGTCGATCCCCTGCTGACCGATCGCCCCTTCGACGCTGGCCTCCTGGCCCAGCCGGGTGGGAATCTTGACCGCGCGGATGGGAAGGGGCGGCGCACCTGCCAACGCATCGACGACCTGCAGCTGAGCGGCATTCGAGCCGATGTCCAATACTCCGAGTCTCATGCGACCACCACCTCGTCAGAATCCGGGTACTTTTCCATTGCCCAGGTACCTGAGCCCGGTCTTCGTGATCTCGGTGGGGTGGAGCAGGTTTCGCGTGTCCAGTATCACAGCGGTCGGTGCCTGTCCGGCGATGCGCGCCCAGTCCAGGTCGCGGAACTCCGGCCACTCGGTGAAGACGATGATCGCATCCGCCGCCTTGGCGGCCAGGTACGGATCGTCGACAGCGGCGACGGACGACCGGCGCAACGTATCTTGGTCGATCATCGGCAGCCGCGGATCGTAACCGCTCACCTGGGCACCCAGGCGTGCCAGCCGGTCGCTGATGTAGAGCGCGGGCGAATCCCGCACATCGCAGGTGCCCGCCTTGAAGGTCAGACCGAATGCCGCAATCCGCGCCGCCGCGAGCGGACCTGTCATCGAACGGGTCAGGGCCGCCACGATGCGATCGGCCTGCCCCAGGTTGGTATCGCGGGCCGAGGCCACCTCGGCCAATTCGACGCCGTTGCGACGCCCGGTATCCAACAGCGCCGCCGTGTCTTTGGGCAGGCACGAGCCTCCCCACCCCGGGCCTGGTTGCAGGAAGTGCTTACCGATCCGGACATCGGCACCCATGCAGCGGGCCACATCCGCGACGTCGGCGCCGACGCGGGAGCACAACTGGGCCAGCGAGTTCGCGTACGAGATCTTCACCGCCAGAAATGCATTGCTCGCGTACTTGGCGAGCTCGGCACTTTCCGGGCTCATCCGCAGCACCTCGGCGTCCCCGACGCCGTAGACCTTCTGCAGCACGTCGGCGGCGCGGTCATCGGCAGCTCCGATCAGGATCCGATCAGGATGGCGGAAATCGTAGATCGCATGGGTTTCCCGCAAGAACTCCGGATTGGATACCGCCGAGATCCCGGTGCCGCGCAACCGGTCGATCACCCTGCGGGTCGTGCCCACCGGCACAGTGGATTTCATCACCACCACCGCACCCGGATGCAGGGTCCGGGCCAGTTCACCGACGGCCGCTTCGACAGCGGTGATGTCTGCGGACCCATCCGGGCGGCTGGGAGTGGGGACGCACACGAACACCACGTCGCAACCGGCCACGTCCTCGAAACGTGCACTGAATCGCAGGCTCCCGTCGCGCAGCGCCGACGTCAGGAGCTGCGGCAGGCCCGGTTCGTCGATCGGCGCTTCGCCGGCCGCCAACGTCCGCACCCGCTGTGCGTCGACATCGACACACACCGTGGCGTGTCCGCGTTCGGCAAGACACACCGCGGAGGTGAGTCCGACATATCCGGCTCCGACGACTCCGACCCTCACGTCTTCACCCCCAGAACACCCTCGACCGCATCCAGGACCCGTTGCGGGGTGATCAGCAACAACCCGCGATGGGGCTCGTCCCCGTGCGGATCGCCTCTGTCCCCGGCCCACAGGGCGACATGCTCGCCGGGGCCGCGGGGTCCCCAAAGCTTCGGCGGGGTCGGGCCGAACAACAGCACCGACGGGGTACCCGTCGCGGTGGCGATGTGTCCGACGCCCGTGTCACCGCAGATCAGCAGGCGGCAGTCGCTGATCAACGCAACCAGGCCGAGCAGGCCGAGAGTGCCTGCCAGCACCGCGGATTGGGGCAGCCGCGCCTGATCGGCCACCGCCCGGGCCAGCTCGATCTCGTTGCTGTCGCCGGTGAGGACCACGTCGTAACCGGAATTGCGCAGTGCCGCGGCCACCGTGGCGAATCGGTCGACGGGCCACCTGCGGGCCGCCGTTGTGGCACCGGGGTGTATCACCACCACACCAGAGCGGTCCGGGTAGCCGGGTGGTCGGGTGATCGCCAGATCCTCGGGATCGCAGTCGATCCCGTACCACTGCAGCAGGGCGCACCAGCGATCGACCTCGTGCAGGTCGGCGCGCCACGGCGGTCCCTGCACATCGGGGTGGTCCGGGTGGCGGTGGCTGAGCATCGATTTCGGTTGCAGTGACCTGAGGTCCGCGATGCTCTCGGGCCCGCTACCGTGCAGGTTCACCGCGATGTCAGGCACCCGCACGCGGGGATGCAGGCGTCCCAGGCCGGGCGTGGGATCGAGTTCGTCGATCGCCCCCGACAGCATGGCCAGCCGACAGAACCGCTCCGGCGCGGCAAGAACGATGCGCGCGTCGGGATAGGTTCTCCGCAACCCACGCAGCGCCGGGAACCCGGTCAGCAGGTCGCCGAGGCCCAGGGCCCGCAAGACCAGGATTTGCGCCGAATCCGCCGAACTCACGGCCATGACGATTCCGTCGAGGCGCACACCACGAGTTCGCGGATCTCGCAGCCGGCGGGCTGTGAGAGCGCGAAAACAACTGTCTCCGCCACGTTTTCCGGTTCGTTCAGCACGGCGTCGGGCGGCGGTTTGTACTGCTCGACGCGGCCGTCGAAGAACGGCGTGTGCATGCCCCCCGGTATCAGCATCGTGACACCGACCTCGCCGGCGAGTTCGGCCGCCAGCGCGCGACTGAACCCGACGACGCCGAACTTCGATGCGCAATACGCGGTTGCGTCGCTGACCGCCTTGATGCCCAGGGTCGATGCGCATGTCACGATGCGGCCGCCACTGGCCTTGAGGAAGGGCAGCGCAGAGCGGACGACGGCCGCGGTGCCGAGCAGATTGACATGGATCACCCGTTCCCAGTCCTTCGCGCTGACATCGGCCAACTTGCCGCAGGAGTCGATACCTGCCGCGGTGAACAGTCCGTCGATCCTTCTGCCTGCCTCGTCGGCCAGCAGGCACACCGCGGCGTCGACCGCTTCGGTGTCAGCGAGATCGGCAGCCTGATAGGGCACGTCGGCCTGTGGCCGCTTGCGGTCGATCACCATCGGTGTCCCGCCATGGCGCGCAACGGCTTCGACCGTTGCCGCACCGAGACCGGATGCACCGCCGGTGATGATGACGTTTCCCAAACTCACGAATTACCCCTTTCGGTCATGGCCGCGTCGCGGATCAACTTCGACGACGAGTAGCCGGCGACGGTCGGCAACAAAACCACCTCACCGCCGTTGGCACGGACGATGGCCGCCTCCGGCAGATCGGCTTCGGTGTAGTCGCCGCCCTTGACCCACACATCGGGACATAGCGCTTCCAGCTGAGATTCGGGCGAGGACTCGTCGAAGATCAGTACGGCATCGACACAGGCCAGTGCCGCAAGCACTCTGGCCCGGTCCAACGCGGTCATCACGGGTCGCCCAGACCCTTTGAGCCGCCGTACCGAGGCGTCGGAGTTCAGCAGGACCACCAACATGTCGCCGAGCCGACCGGCCTGGTGCAAGAGCCGTACATGGCCGCTGTGCAGGAGGTCGAAGCAGCCTCCCGTGGCCACCAACTTGCCCGGCCTGGCGCGCATCCGGTCGCGAACCTGCGTGACATCCGTGGTGATCATCGCCGGCCCGTCGGTTCCGCGCCCCGGTGTACCCACGGCTACCGGCGTGGAAACCGCCACGGCGCCACCGGTTGCGACGAATCGGCTGGCCGCGGTGACGGCAGCCTGAACCGCCGTGACGATGTCTGCACCGTCGGCCAACGCACGCGTTGCCGCGACCGCGAACCGGTCGCCCGCACCGCAGGCATCGGTTCGGCCGGTGCCCGCACGTGCCGACGGCGGCACCGGCACGTGTGTGGTGTCGCCGGTGTCGGTGGACAACACGGCGCCGTCGGATCCCAGCGTCACGCAGACCCCGTGTGCCTGCCATTTCTGTCTCAGCGCGTCTGCTGAACACGACTGCGCCTCACCCTGGTTCGGGGTCACGAGCCGGCATCCCGGGACGGGATCGGCGCCGCGCGGATGGGGATCCCACACCACGGGCACACGCTGTGCGGCCGACTCGATCAGCGTGCGTAACCCCGGATGCACGGTCACACCGCGCCCGTAGTCGGCGACACACACCGCAGCCGCGTCGTCGAGCGCTTCGACGACGGGTGCGGGTACGGTCCCGGCAGGCACCGTACCGTCGCCGTAGTCCAGCCGCAGCACGGATTGTCCGGTGGCCCGGATTCGGGTCTTGCAGGCCGTCGTGCCGCTCAGCCGCAGCCGGGCCACCGTCACACCTGCCGACTCGAGCAGCTCGGTGAGTTCGTGTCCCTCGGTGTCGTCGGCGATTGCGGTCACCAGAATCACGTCCGAATCGGTGCGGGCTGCCAGCACCGCGGCCAGCCCTGCACCGCCGGGGCGATGCCAGACCCGTTCCGCATCGACGACGGGCACCGGGGCCTCGGGGCTGAGCCGGGTCGCACTGCCGTCGATGTCGATGTCGAGCATGCAGTCCCCGACCACGACGATGGGCCTGGCCATCAGATACCTCCCGGCGCGGCAGGCGCGCCCAACACGACGTCGTCGAGCGCGATGCACAACGAATGCACGAGCAGCAGGTGGATCTCCTGAACCGTCGCGGTGCTCGGCGCCTCGACACAGATGGCGTCGTCACACATGGACGCCAGCGGATTGGGCGCGGGCCCGGTCAACGCCCAGGTGGTCAGGCCGATGTCATGTGCCGCCTTGACCGCCGAGAGCACGTTCGGGCTGGTGCCGCTGGTCGAAAGTGCCATCAGCACGTCGCCGGGTCGACCGTGTGCCCGCACCCCGCGCGCGAACATGTCTTCGATGCCGTAGTCGTTGCAGATCGCGGTCAACGCAGAAGTCTCGGCGTGTAGAGATATGGCCGACAACGGGATTCGTTCATCCTTGAATCGGCCCACGAGCTCGGCGGTGAGATGCTGCGCTTCCGCGGCGCTTCCACCGTTGCCACAGGCCAGCAGACGCCCGCCGCCCGTCAGTACGGCCGCGAGGTGCCGCCCCCACCGGGTCAACCGAGCGGTCTCGCCGTCGATGCGATCCACCGCATCGGTCAAAGCGTGCATGTGCGAAGCAATCATGTTGTCCTACCTTCGTATTGATCGACAGCGGCCAGCATCTCGGCATCGGTGATGCCATCGAGGCACGGATGCCCGGGCACCGGGCATTGCCGCGCCCGGGTCAGCCGACACGGGGCCGTTTGATCGCCGAGCCGGATCACGTTGCGGCCGTACGGAAGCCACTGCGAGGCGGGGACCACCGGCGCGAACAGCGACACCACCGGTGTTCCGACGGCCGCGGCCAGATGCGCCGGGCCGGTGTTGGGTACCACGACCACCCGGGATCGGGCGTACACCGTGGCCAGCGTCGCCAACGAGGTTCTCCCGCCGAGATCGACTGCCGCGGCACCGGCCACTCGGGCCGTCAGGGCGCGTTCGGAATGGTCGCCGGTGACCAGCACTCGGTACCCGGCGTCGGTGAGTGCCTGCACCATTGCCGCGCTTCGGTCGACCGTCGGGCGTCGGGCGGGCACCGCCGCACCGGGGTGGAAAACCACATACGGTGCCATCCGGGTGATTTCGTCGAGATCGGGGGGCAGCGCCGAGGCGACGTCGACTCTCAGCGCGCCGTCGTCGCCGCTCGGCAAGGCGCACCCGGCGGCACTGACCAGGGACAGCGCCCGCTCCGGTTCGGGCACTCCCGGTTCGGCGTGGTGCCGAAGATCCAGCAGCGTGCCCGGATAGTCGTCGCTGATGGCACCGATCCACGGCACCCCGGCCATGCGACCGATCAGGGCCAGCGGCAGCGGTGACTGGTGGAATGACGTGTTGATGTACATCCGCTCGGGCCCGACGTCACGCAGTTGTTTGACCAGTGACTCGACATGGTCGGAGGTGAGCTCCGGGGAGTCGAAATCGACCCACGGCGCCTGCCATTCGATGACGTCGGCAACGGCGGGCAGCAGCCGTGCGGCCTCGGTGCCGCGCGGTCCCGCCAAGAAGACGACGGGGCCGTGCCGGCTCGCGACCGCACGCACGGCGGGGCCGGTGATCAAGACGTCGCCCGCGCTGTCGAGCCGGGCCACCACCGCAGTCATCGCGCCCCCTGCAGCACCAGCTCCACCGCATCCTGCACTGTCGCCGCAACCCGCGCGACGGCACGTGCCTCGGTGACCTCGTCGGGCAATGTGCGTTGCGTGGGAACCAGAATGGCCGCAGCGCCGGCGGCGAGCGCGGCACGCACGTCGCCTCCGGTATCGCCGATGAGCACGCACCGGTGCGGCTCGACGCCGAGCACTTCGGCAGCCGCGCGCACCATTCCCGGCTCGGGCTTGCGGCAGGCACATCCGTCCTGCTCGCCATGTACACACACCTGCCAAGAATCGAACGGGCCCACCAGTTCGTTGACCCGTGCGTTGACAGTGTCGAGTTGGTCGATGGTGATCAATCCGCGTGCCACCCCGGACTGATTCGACACCACAGCCAGCAGCAGTCCGCGCTGCCGAAGACGCGCGATCGCATCCGCCGCGCCGGGCACCGGTTGCACGCCTGCGGGATCGTTGAGATACGGAACGTCCTTGATGATGGTGTCGTCGCGGTCGAGCAGTACGGCAAGCCACGGATCCCGGTGCGCGCCACGGAATTCCCACTCGCCACGCAGCCGGTGCGCCACCGCGACGGGTGGAATCATCATGCTGGTGACCAGCATCTTGACTGCCTCGACGGGCGTGCGTCGTCCCGCAAGGAACCGGCGCACCGCGAAATCGGCTGTCAGCGCACACCACGAAGCGCGGGCGAACCACGACACGGGTGGTGGTGTCGCGAGCGAGAGGACCGCGGCGATCGTCGTCGCCGCATGCAATGGCAACCGTCCGCGCCCCTCGCCCACCGCGGAACGCCAACCGCGCCCATGCTTGCGGCGCATCAGTGCGTCGTCTCGGTTGCCCCGCTGCGCACGCACACTGGCTGTCCACGAGCTGTGGGACAACGAATGGCGCGAACGACGGGCCCCACGCACAATCGACTCACCGGCCAGGGTGATACGCAGGGCGAGATCGGAGTCTTCGCGATAGGCGCGGGGAAATCGCTCGTCGAACCCGCCCGCGGCCACCAGTGCGCCGCGCCGATATGCCATATCGGCGGTGATCCATTGAGCGTCGGCGAGCCGCTGTGTTCGGCGTTGATCGTCGGTGCTGCGCCGTCCGTACGGCGTAGGCACTTCGATGACGGCCTGCGACCCGACCGCCCCGGCGGCCTCGGCATCGAGCAGGTCTCGGTAAAGCGCGGTGAGCCAATCGGTTTGCGGAAGAACGTCGTCGTCGAGGAAACAGATCCAGTCCGTCGCGCAGCTGCGCCAGCCGACATTGCGCGCCGCCGCGGGACCACGCCCGCCGGAGCGCAGCAGCTTGACCGGCAGTGTCGCGGTGGTCAGAAGCGGCGGGTCCGACTCGACGCGATCGTCCACGACGACCACCGCATCCGGCGCCGGGCCCGCGGAGTGCTCCAACGCCAACAGCAACCGCTGCAACGTCGCTCGCCCGATCGTCGGTATCACGATCGCGAAGCTCACAGCCGCCTCCGGACGACGAACGGCCCGATCGCCAGCAGGTCGATCGGTGCGCTGCCGAAACACTCGAGGGCATCCCGCGGCGAATCGACCATCGGTCGCCCGGCGGTGTTGAAGCTGGTGTTGACGATCACCGGTATGCCGGTGCGGTCGTTGAACCGGCTGATGGTGCGGTACAGCAACGGATCGCTCCCGTCGACCGTCTGGATGCGCGCGGTGCCGTCGACGTGTGTGACGGCCGGGATCTGCGGCTGCCACTCGGCTGCCACGTCATGTACGAACAGCATGTACGGGCTGGGAATCGGCCCGCCCGAGAAGATCTCGTGGGCAGCCTCGGCCAGCACCATGGGCGCCACCGGCCGGAACTGCTCCCGGCCCTTCACCGCGTTGAGGCGCTCGACATTGGCCGCACTGCGCGGATCGGCGAGCAGCGACCGCCCGCCGAGCGCCCGCGGGCCGAATTCCGCGCGACCCTGGAACCAGCCCACCAACTGGTCATCGGCCAGCGCATCGCCGACCGTGGCGGCAAGATCGTCGGGGCGTTCATACCGGACGGCCGCGGTATCGAGCACTTCGGCGATCTGAGCCTCGGTCCAACCGCGGCCCAGTGCGGCCGACGGCATCGGTGTGATGGGGTCCTGCGCCTCGGCGGCCAGTGCGAGCGCAGCACCAAGCGCGGTGCCCGCATCGCCTGCTGCGGGCTGGATCCACACATCGTCGAATCCGCTGTGTTGGTACATCTTCGAGTTGGCGACACAGTTGAGCGCGACTCCCCCGGCCAGACACAGCTGCCGGTGTTCGGTGCGTTCCCGCAGCCATGCCACGAGGTCGAGCAGCACCTCTTCGAGCACCCGCTGCACGCTGCAGGCCAGATCCACCCGGTCCTGCCAGCTGGTGCCGAACGACTGCCAGTCCACCGGTTCGGTGCGGAATCCGCCGTCCCCGCAGGCGTATACGAGTTCTCGGAAGCGGTCGGCGAAACGTGGTTCACCATATGACGACATCGCCATGACCTTGTACTCGTCGCTGGAGCGTTTGAACCCCAGATGTTCGGTGAGCTCCTCGTAGAGCAGGCCCAGTGAGTGTGGGAGCTGTTGAGTCGCCAGCACATCCAACTTGTTGTCGGTGTAGGCGCCGGCCAGCATCGAGGTGGTCTCCCCCCGACCGTCGACCACGAGAACAGCGCAGTCCGGGTGCGGTGAGGCCAACGCAGTGGATGCGGCGTGGGCGACATGGTGGCGGACGTAGCGGACGATGCCAGGGTCGAGGCCCGGGAAGGCGGCTTGCAGAAACTTGGGCGCGCGTTCGGCATACAGTGTCCGCAGGCTCTCCCACTGTCCGTCATGACCGATCAGGTCCGTCGCACTGCCGCAAAGCAGCCCGGGATCGTAGGAGTACCCGACCGCGTCCAGGTCGGCGGGTTCGAGACCCGCTTGTTCCAGGCACCACCGGGCCGAGGCCACCGGCAGTTCCCAGGTCGAGAACGCCACGGCCTCCTTGCCGTGCTTGCGGCGGCTGAACCGCTCCTCCTCGGCGGCCGCGACGATCCGACCGTCAACCACAAGTGCGGCGGCCGGATCGTGAAACACCGCGTTGATTCCGAGTACTCGCACCGACTCCTCCTCAGTCGCTTTCTGACAAGCCTTGCCGGACAAACCATTCGATGGTCCTCGCCAGCCCCTCGCGGCAATCCACCTGCGGCTTCCAGCCGAGCCGCCTACCTGCCTCGGTGATGTCCGGGCAGCGGCGTTGCGGATCGTCGTCGACTCCGGGCACTTGGCAGATCGGCGATTCGCTGCCTGCCAGCTCCCGGATGAGTTCCGCGATGGCAAGTACGGTGAGTTCGTCCGGATTGCCCACGTTGATCGGCCCCTGGCATTCGGCCCGGGCCAACGCCAAGAGCGCGTCGACGGTGTCGTCGACGTAGCACAGCGACCGGGTCTGCCCTCCACTGCCGTGTACCGTGATGGGCTTGCCTGCAAGTGCCTGTTCGCAGAAGGTGGGGACGATGCGGCCGTCCGCGCGGCGCATCCGGGGACCATAGGTGTTGAACAACCGCGCCACGGCGATGTCGGCGGAGCGTGCACGTCCGTAGGCGAACGTCAGCGCTTCCGCATACCGCTTGCCCTCGTCATAGACACTTCTCGGGCCGACAGGATTGACGTTGCCCCAATAGTCTTCGCGCTGCGGATGCTGCAGCGGGTCACCGTATACCTCGCTCGTCGACGCAAGCACGAAACGTGCGCCGCACCGCTCGGCGTAATCCAGGGCGTTGGCGGTTCCGACGGAGTTCGTGGTCAAGGTCTGTACCGGCAGCCGCTGATAGTCGATCGGTGACGCAGGTGACGCAAGATGGAAAACCGTGTCGACACTCGGCAGTGTCGGCAGAGGATGAATGACGTCGTGAAGCACAAACCGGTAGCCGGGGCGCTGCGCCAGGCGGGTCGGCGCATCCAGCATGCTGGTCACCCCGTTGTCCACGCACAACACCTCGACGCCGGAGTCCAGCAGTCGGTCACAGAGATGACTGCCCACAAAGCCTGCCCCGCCCGTCACCAGCACTCGATTCAGTTCACGCATGAGGGTTTGCCCCTCGCCGTCGCGGGTAGCCGCCTGCGCTATGGAACATGCAGGCAAGGTCTCGTTCGTCATCGCCAGTCGCAATCGCCCGGCCGAACTCGCCACCGTGGTGAGCAGACTCCTCGATACCACACCGTGTCCGATCGTCGTGGTGGACAACGGTTCTGATGCGGGATCTGTCGACAACCTGCGACGCATCGCAGCGCAGTCGACCGGCCGGGTCACCGTGCTGGGTCTGCGGTCCAACCTCGGCGCGGTGGGGCGCAACGTCGGGGTCGCCGCCTGCCGCACGCCGTATGTCGCCTTCTGCGACGACGACTCGTGGTGGACGCCGGAGTCCCCGGGCCGCGCCGCGGACATTTTCGACCGTCACCCGAGCGTCGCCCTGCTGGCAGCCCGTACCGAGGTGTGGCCGCAGAGACGTGACGATCCCGTGGTCGAACAGCTCGCGAACAGTCCGCTGGGACGGCGACCCGATCTGCCGGGTCCGTCGATCCTGGGCTTTCTCTCGTGCGCAGCCGTCGTCCGCAAGACGGCCTTCGAGGCAGCCGGAGGATTCAGCCCGATTCTGCACTTTCGTGGCGAGGAGCAGTTGCTGGCAATGGATTTGGCAGCGCGTGGCTGGGATCTCTGCTACTGCCCCGAGCTGACCGCCATCCATCAACCGTCGGCGCTGCGGGACACGAACGCGGCGCAGGACGCCCGCAGCCTGCGCAACGCGGTGCTCACCACCTGGCTGCGCCGGCCCATCGGTGCGTGCCTCGGTCAAGCGGCTGCCTTGGCGCGAGCGGCGGCCGGCGACACCGCACACGCCCGGGCAGCCGCAGAAGCGTTGCTGAGGTTGCCCGCCGTGATCGCATCCCGCCGACGGCTTCCTGCCTCGGTCGAGCATGCGGTCGCGCTGCTGGACGGTGCGGAATCTCATTACTGAACAGCACTTTCAGACGAGTCAGCGGATATCACCGGCGGCACGTACGCCGCAGGACCGACGCGGTCATATACCCGCAGGGTGTCCGCGGCGATCCGGTCCCACGAGTACCGTGACCGAGCGCGGTCTCGGCCGGCCGCCCCGAGGCTGCGCCGCAGGAAGTCGTCGCGCAGCAGGCTGTTCAGCGTGTCGGCCAACAGATCCGGGCGCTTCGGCGGGACCAGTCGGCCCGTCACATCGTGCACAACCGTGTCGAGCATGCCGCCCACGGCCGACGCCACGACAGGAACCCCGCACGCCATCGCCTCCAGTGGCACGATGCCGAAGGGCTCGTACCACGGTGTGCACGCGACGATATCGGCGGACCGCAAGACGGCAGGCATGTTCGCCCGGGCCACCGATCCGCACAACTTGACCCGGTCGTCGACGCCGAGTTCCCGGGCCAGCGCCTTCAGCCGACGGGCCTCGGGGTCGCGCCTGAGCGCGGCTCGGGCCGGCCCACCCACGATCACCAGTTCTGTGTCGGGGATGCTCGCCAACGCGCGGATGGCGAGATCAAAACCCTTGCGGGGCACGAACCTACCGACACTGACGATGCGGTGTGCCGCACCACGGCGCGACTTCGGGCCTTCCGGGGTGAACAGGTCCAGATCGACGCCACAGGGCACCACCGACGTCCGGCTGCGCGAGCGGCCCAGCCGCATGAGTTCGAACACCTCGTCGGTGCACGTCGCGGCCACCCAGGTGGCACAACGCGCCACCATGCTTTCCAGCTTGAGCCGCTCCGGTGGGCTCGTGTCGTCGGCCCCCTGATGCCTGCGCTTGACCACACCGAGCGCATGAAATGTCTGCACCGCAGGGAGATTCAGGTGTCTTGCGGCCAGTTGGCTGGCCACTCCCGACATCCAGAAGTGTGCGTGCACGACGTCAGGGCGGTGGACCGTCCAGTCGCCGTCGAGAAACCGCGCGAACTCCCCCATGTATTGCAGCAGTTCGTCCTTCGGAATATGTTCGGCAGGGCCGGCCGGGACATGTACAACGGTGTATCCGTCCGGGGTCGTCATGCGCTCCGGCAGGGCCCGGTCGTCGCGTCGGGTATAGACGACGACTTCGTGGCCGCGGCGGCTCAAAGCGGCGGAAAGCGCTGCCACATGAACGTTCTGGCCGCCTGCATCGGCGCCCCCGAGTGCGGCCAGTGGGCTGGCATGCTCGGAGACCATTGCAATCTTCATCAGCAACTCCTTCGGCGATTTCATCGGCAGCATTCGGCGATCACCCGGTCCCAGTCCTTGAGAAACCGATCGAGGCCGAAGTGCGCCAGCGCGTACGCACGCGCCGCCTTACCCGCGACCGCAGCCGCGGATGCGTCAGACACGAATCCCTGCAGTGCGTATGCGAGCGTCTTGACGTCCGCGCTCACCACGCCTGCCTCGGCGAGCACCGTCATGGGTGCCATCGTCGAGCCGACGGCAACGATCGGCATCCCGAGGAACATCGCCTCTACCAGCGACATGCCCAACGACGTCCATCGTGCGGTGTGCAGATACACCCGACGGCGCGCGATCTGATACAGCACCCGCGGATGCGGGACGTCGCCCTTACCGCGCACGGCCGCGAGCGCACCTTTGCGGTTGAGTTCCCGAGAACCGATGCCCCACACATCGATCGGCACCTGGCTGCTGAGTTCGGCCAGCAGGTCGGCTCCCACGGTGCGCCACCGGCGCAGCGGTTCGTTGATCATGGTCGCCGCGGCCGCCACGTCGCCGGTGTAGAGGTTGCCTGGGTCGGCGATGCCGTGCGTGATCACCTTGGTAGGGGCAATGCCGTTGTCCCACATCAGCCTGTTGAATTCGGTGACGTGGATCAGCGGGATGTCCATGCGCTCGGCGAGCACATGGTTGCTGTCGACCGCATCCGGCCGTGGGGTGTTGTGCTCGACGTAGACAGCCGGAATGTCGATGCCGGGGCGTCGGCCCAGCAACTCTGCAGCCAGCTCGATCTCCCTCGGCCGCTGCAGTACGATCAGGTCGATGTCCTGATTCCGCAGCTGATCTGTCGAAATTTCTTGTGCGCGTGGCCAATCACGGCCGAGCAGACCCTTCCCGTCTGCATCGCCCGCCTTGTTGACGGGAATCAGATAACGATGCCGCCCGGCGACAAACGACTCCATCCACGAGCCGTGCACATGCCACGCGAGCACCGTGCGCGGAAGGTCTGCATCCATGGGGGCGGAAGTACCCTGGCAACCCACTCTTAAACACACGAAGAGTTTTGGCCCTGAGCAGCACGGGGTACTCCCCAACCCATGCAACCCGAGGACGACGAAGTACCGGTCGCGGACGCCGTCGAGCAGCAGCGCGACGTCAAACCGCCACCGCCAGGAGACGACGAAGCGATCGAACCGAGCGCCAGCCCGCCCTTGGAAAGTACTGAAAGCGACTGGCAGGAACAACGCGACGAAGTGGATCTCGACCCGGAGCTCGACGACGTCGGCCGCGAAGACTGACGAAAGTACCTGACAATGAGCTCATTTGCCGACAGCGGTGAGGTGCTCGCTCCGCTCGGCGGCGAAACACTGCCCGGCTGACCGAAATTCGCTGTGCCTAGCGTTCGGCAGATCCCCGGTCGGTGTGCCACTCGTCTTCCCTGCGGCGCACGCGCCGGTGCTCCACGCCGAGCCACACTGCGCTGACCACAAACAACACGGCGGTGATCACCGCCAACCACGTGCCAACGTCACTGTGTGAGGTGGCGAATGCCGCGAGGCACGCGACGAACGACACGACGGCAACGAAAAGCAGAACGATCGCCGGCATGTTCTTGGTGTCTTTCATCGTCTCGCCGGCATGCGGTCGGGTGGTACGGGCGTGATCCACTGGGTCCTTGGCGGTGTCCCCCATCACTGCTCCTCTCGGCTCGGTCGTTGGCATAGAGCTACCCGCCTCGCGTCGTTCCGAAACGACACGCTGGTCGACGGATCAGCTGGACGCGTCTGCCTGTTCCATGGCGAGCTGATGGTCACGCCCGACGTGAGATTCGCTGCGCATCCGCTCGACCATATGCGGGTAATGAAGTTCGAATGCGGGCCGCTCCGAACGGATCCGGGGCAGCTCGGTGAAGTTGTGCCGCGGCGGCGGGCACGAGGTCGCCCACTCCAGGGAGTTGCCGTAACCCCACGGATCATCGACCGTGACCGGTTCGCCGTAGCGCCAGCTCTTGAAGACGTTCCAGATGAACGGCAGCATCGAGACGCCCAAGATGAACGCGCCGATGGTCGAGACGACGTTGAGCGTGGTGAACCCATCCGACGGCAGATAGTCGGCGTAACGCCGTGGCATGCCCTGGTTTCCGAGCCAATGCTGGACAAGAAAAGTGGTGTGGAACCCGATGAACGTCAACCAGAAATGCAGCTTGCCCAGGCGCTCGTCGAGCAGCCGGCCCGTCATCTTCGGGAACCAGAAGTACACGCCGGCAAACGTCGCGAACACGATCGTGCCGAACAGCACGTAATGGAAGTGCGCCACCACGAAGTAGCTGTCGGTGACGTGGAAATCCAGTGGTGGGCTGGCCAGCATGACCCCGGTCAGACCGCCGAGCAGGAAGGTGACGAGGAAGCCGACCGAGAACAGCATCGGCGTCTCGAAGGTCAGCTGCCCTTTCCACATGGTGCCGATCCAGTTGAAGAACTTGATGCCGGTCGGCACGGCGATCAGATACGTCATGAACGAAAAGAACGGCAGCAGAACGGCTCCGGTGGCGAACATGTGATGCGCCCACACCGCGACCGAGAGTGCCGCGATCGACACGGTGGCGTACACCAACGTGGTATAGCCGAAAATCGGCTTACGGCTGAACACAGGGATGATCTCGGTGACGATGCCGAAGAACGGCAAGGCGACGATGTAGACCTCGGGATGGCCGAAGAACCAGAACAGGTGCTGCCACAGAATCGGTCCCCCGTTGGCCGGGTCGTAGATGTGAGCGCCCAGGTGACGGTCGGCCGCCAGCCCGAACAAGGCTGCGGTCAGGATCGGGAAGGCCAGCAGCACCAGGATGGACGTCACGAAGACGTTCCAGGTGAAGATCGGCATGCGGAACATCGTCATCCCGGGGGCCCGCATACAGACCACGGTGGTGATCATGTTGACCCCACCGAGAATGGTGCCAAGGCCGCCCACGGCCAGCCCGAGAATCCACAGATCCCCGCCGGGGCCCGGCGAGTGGATCGCGTCGGTCAGCGGTGAATACGCCGTCCAACCGAAGTCGGCGGCGCCGCCCGGGCAGATGAATCCCGCCAGGGCGATCAGCGCGCCGAACACGAACAACCAGAACGACAGTGCGTTCAGTCGCGGGAACGCCACGTCCGGCGCGCCGATGTGCAACGGCAGAACCAGGTTGGCGAAGCCGAACACGATGGGCGTCGCGTAGAACAGCAGCATCACCGTGCCGTGCATGGTGAACAGCTGATTGAACTGCTCGTTGGACAGGAACTGCAGGCCGGGCTCGGCCAGCTCAGTCCGCATCAGCAGCGCCATGAGCCCGCCGATGAAGAAGAAGGCGAAGCACGCGACGCAGTACATGATGCCGATCAGCTTGTGATCGGTCGTGGTGATCAGCTTGTAGACCAGGTTGCCCCGTGGCCCGAGGCGCGCCGGGAACGGGCGGCGCGGCGCGAGTTTAGGTGGGACCAGGGCATGAGCCGTCATCGCGAACTCCGATCGTCACGATGCGGTTTCCCGGGATCCGGCACATCCAAACGCCGTGTCCCGGCGGTTTGCGCGTCTCTGCCGCCGGGTAGCGCTAAGTGCACACAGGAGGTGTGCGGTGAGCGTGATGGTGGTCGGCCAAATCGGCCGCGACGTGGTGCTGCAGACACCGGAACTGTCGGGGACCGGCGGCACACACCCCGTCAGAGAGCGCAGGGAGATGCTGGGCGGTAAGGGTGCCAACCAGGCCGTCGGGCTGGCTCAGCTCGGCGTTCCAGTGGGCCTCATCGGTGTGGTCGGTGCCGATGAACCGGGCGCCTCGGCACTAGAGCAGGCATCGTCGGACGGCATCGACACCACCCATGTGATCCGACGCGGCACCACCGCGCTCGTGGTGAGCGTCGTCGACGACTCGGCGAATCGGCTCTTGCTGGAACATGTTCCGCAGCACGCGCTGCTGACGCCGGACGACATCGACCGGGGACGGCCGGGTCTGCTCGCCGCCGACACCGTCTCTGTGCAGCTGCAGCAGCCGATCTCCTCGACCCTGCGTGCGGCGAGGCAAGGCAGGCAGGCCGGTGCCCTCGTTCTTGCCGACGGCGCGGTGGACCTGGACCATTCCGACGAGCTGTTCGAACTCGTGCACGTTTTTCGGGCGGACGCAGATGAAGCCGAACTGGTCGCCGGCGAACCCGTGAAGACTCCCGCCGCGGCCATGGCGCTGGCGACCCGGATCCTGCACAAGGGCCCGGTGCTCGTCGCGCTCGCCATATCCGGTGTCGGCGACCTGTTGGTCTGGCGTAACGGTAGCCGGTTGTTTCCGCTCTCGGATGCACCGGTGGTCGACCGTACCGGCGCAGGCGACGCATTCATGGCTGGGCTGATCGCGGCGCTACGCCGGGACGCGGATCCCGTGCAGGCCGGCCACCTCGCGACGGCCGCCGCGAGTTCCACGGTCGGGCATCTGGGCGGCAGGCCGCAGCTGGACGGGCTGCGACACGCCTAGCGCGGGTGCAGATGGGAAACCGGCTCAGCCCCGGGCTGTCGAGCGTCAAACCTGTCGATCGTGGTTCCGCGGCGACCGACAGGTCTGACGACGTCTCGTACCTCAGTGATACCCCGTGGCAGGCTCGGCAGCCATCGACGTTTTGACACGACCCCGGCTGGGAATACACCCCCGCGATATGACAACACTGCCTATTGGCGCTCAGCCCAAGCTGCCCGATGCCCGCGGACCTGTTTCGGCTGCGGTCATCGAACTGCTCGCCGAGTGCGCGCCGCGTACCCACCTCGAACCGGTCGAAGCACGATTGCACGACTCCGACCCGTTGGGACTCGACCTTCAACTGGCGCTCTACGTGTGCTACGAACTCCACTACCGGGACTTCGTCGGGGTCGACCCGGCCTGGGAGTGGAACGCCGGTCTGCTGCATCTTCGTTCGCGCATGGAACATGCCTTCCTCGCGGCGATTCGCCGCGAGGTCGGGACCATCGAGGCCGACGCCACACCGGCCACGGAGATGGACCGCCTGTCGACCGAACCGGCGGACGGCACCGGACCCAGCTACCACCTGCGCGATCACGGGACCTGGCAGCAGATGCGCGAGTACTTCGTGCATCGCTCGGTGTACCACCTCAAGGAAGGTGACCCGCACGCGTGGTTGATCCCTCGGTTGGGTGGGCAGGCGAAGGCGTCTTTCGTGGCCGTCGAATACGACGAGTTCGGCGCCGGTTCGGGAAGCCAAGTGCACCAACAGTTGTTCGCCGATCTGATGACAGCAGCGGATCTGGACAGCGGCTACCTGGCCTACCTGGGTGCAGTGCCCGCGGAGGCCTTGATCGCGGTGAACCTCATGTCGCTGTTCGGCCTGCACCGCCGGTTGCGGGGTGCGGCGGTCGGGCATTTCGCGGCGACGGAGATCACCTCGTCCCCGGGTTCACAGCGATTGGTGGCCGCGCTCCACCGGATGAGGGCGCCCGAGGCATGCGTCAAGTTCTACCGCGAGCATGTGGAAGCCGACGCTGTCCACGAGCAGGTGGTCCGCACCGAGGTCATCAACAGCCTGCTGTGCAGCGAACCGACCCTGGCCGATGACGTGGTGTTCGGCATCCGCGCCTGGGAGGTCGTCGAGGACCGGCTCGCCTACTGGATGATGAAATGCTGGACGTGCGGGCGTAGTTCGCTACTTCGACCGCTCGACTGAACGTCGCGTCTTGCGGTGGCTGGTATCACACAGTGGGTAGTTCTTCGACCGCCGGCACGCGCAGATCGCGACCATGAACCGGGAGGACTCGACGGTGCGGCCGTCGGGCGTCTCGATCTTGACCGGCCCCTCGACCAAGATCGGCCCGCCGGCCACCACCCGCACCGTTCTGAACTCGCTCATCGCTTCTCCGCCCTGATGACCGCCAACAGCTCGTGGCGGCGGCCCTCGGTGAGCTGACCAGACGCCTCCAGCGCATCGGCATGCGCCGACAATACTGGACCAAACGGAATAGACTGCACAGCAACGATTTTCGTATCCATACCAGCTTCACGTAGCAGTGTCACCGACTTCCCGATGTCCGAGAACTCGGATTGGACCAGCAGCGCAACCCCGTCATCGCTCAGCATTTGCGGCACTGTCGCACACAAAGGGTCCAGGACGAGCCGTCCGTCCGCTCCGCCATCCCACGCAGTCATCGGGCCCGCCCACGGCGGAATCGAACCGGTGTCGACCTCGGCGCCCGACGGGACGTAGGGCGGATTACACACCACGAGATCGAACGGTTCGCATTCCAGGGCCTGAGTCCACGAACCCAGCCGAACCTGGACCTCCACGCCGGCAGCCAACGCATTCCCGCGGGCGCAGCGCACCGCGTCGGGACAAATGTCGAACGCGGTGACCGAACGGGCGCCCAGTTGGGCTGCCGCCACCGCTACCACTCCGCTGCCCGTGCCGAGGTCGACAACGCTGCGCCCCTTGAGCGGAGCGCCGCCGGCGAGCACGTCGATCAGCAGCTGGGAATCCTCCTGCGGCGGGTAAACACCGTCGAGGGCAAAAGCTGTCATCTCATTCCTTTCGCGTGGCCCTACCTCCGGTACCCGCGCTCAGCCGACCACAAACGCCGATGATCCAGATAGACCGGCTGATAACCACTTTGGCCGCCGGGGAATGAGCCCACGTTTGATCGCGGGGGCAATCGGGAATACGGGCCGTGCACGCAACGGCGCGTGCAATGACCAATCCACTCCAGTAGCGGAAAGGTAAGTATGACCGAGAAGAAGTCAGGTCCGCAGGAAGCAGTCAGGGGCGTCGTCGAAGACGCCAAGGGCAAGGCAAAGGAAGCGGTCGGTACGGTAACCGGGCGCGATGACATGGTCCGTGAGGGTAAGGCCCAGCAGGACAAGGCCGATGCCCAACAGGACGCCGCCAAGAAGGAGGCAGAGGCCGATTCCGCACGAGCAGGTGCGAAGGCGGCCGAAGAGCGCGAGCAGGCCCATCAACGGCCGTAGGCGCGACGATGGCCCAGCCGGTACGGCTGGGCCATCGCCATTGGGACAAGCCATTTTTCGTGAACTCAAGCGCGTCAGCCTGATCTGGCCAGCATGGACAGCGCCAGGGTGAGCGCCAGCAGGGTCAGCGCCATCAACGTCAAGGCAGCGCGCTGCCAGTCGCGCCAGTTCTCTCCTCGGCGCGACACCTGGTAGGCCCGTGCGAATGCACGGATGCCACCGACCAGCAGCACCGCCGGTGCGGCCAAAGCCAGCAGGGAACGCTCAGACGCGCCGCATGCCATTCCGCCGGCCGTCGCCCCGGCACATGTGCTGAGCCATGCAGCCGCCGCTATCAGCAATGCGGCCCCGGTGCCCGCGGCCGTGAACCCGAACCGCGTCGCGGCGCGCGCGTCGGTCTCGCCATGCACATCGCGCGGCCCGAAATGGGCCCAATTGTGGAACATCTCAGGCGTCCATCACGCTGTGGCGGTCCACCATCGTCGGATGCCCGGATTGCCGGGCACAGTGCGCGCAGCAGTACATGATTCCCGACGTCTCCACGCCGTGGCCCAGGATTCGACATCCGCACGCGGCGCACTCCGGTGCCACCCGGACGGCCGCGCATTCGAGACTGTCAAACGTCTCGGTCAGGCCGTTCCAGCTCACCGTGAACGCTTTGTCGTAGTCGTTGCCGCAGGTGGCGCAAATCGCCATATCGCCTCCCGAGATTTCCGCGCGCGTGTCGCGGAAGCGACTTCCCCGAAACCCGGCGGGCTAAACCTCCCGATCGACCCGTAGGTGGGCGGTGAGCAGCAGGCGGTCGAAGACGATGCGGTTGGGAAACGTCTCGCTGTAGTCGAGATGAAGAAAGTCGTGCGCGATCTGCTCGGCCAACGCACGCAGTTTGGTGTTGGTCTCCTGCGACCGCCATTTCAACAGTTCGAACGCGGCGTCGGCGTCGATCCGGTACAGCACCATCAACATGCCCTTGGCCTGTTCGATGGCGCCGCGGGCTTCGGCAAGCTCGGCCACCGTCGCAGTGACCAGCCGTTCCTGCGCCGCCGCGAACGACTTGGTGACGTCGACGTAGAAGCCGTGAGTGCCGACGACGGAGGCGTCGTCGCCGAACATTTGATCTCCCACCACCACGACGTAGTGGACATTGCCTTCGGTATCGAGGATCCGGTGTCTCGTGCTGAACGCGCCGCCGGTCCGGCGGATCTGGTCGAGGGTGGCAGCCACCTGCCCGTAGTCCTCTGGGTGCTTGTGCGACAGAACGAGTTCGGTCGTCGGCTGCGCCGTGCCCGGTAAGTATCCGTGCATCCGCTCGACCTGCGGCGACCACTCCCAGCGTTCGTCGGCGAAATAGAAACGGAACCAGCCGACACGCTGCGGTTCGCCGCCCGCGAGCGCATGCTCGATGGGGGACTCGACGTAAGCCGGATTCGGATCATCCGTCATATGACGAAATTACCCGTTCCCCGACCGGTCTCAACGGCATCGATCTGTCAGTGCCGGGAACTAGCGTTCGGTGCGTGAGTCGGCTGAGGTTCAAGCTCTATCTGGCGGCAGGGGTGGCGTGCGCCGCGGCGTTCCACCTGTACGGCGCCAGCCCAGGCGCGAGCATCGGGGCAGGAGTATGCCTGCCGCTCGCGCTCACGATTGTTCCCCGCTTCCTGATCGCCGCCGTGGCAGGCGCGAGCACCGCGGGCGAACGCGAGGACACGACCAGCGAGATGAGCGGACTGGAGTTCGAGGACTACGTGGCGCGCGTCGCCCGATCCTGCGGCGTGCCGGTCATCATGACGCCTCTCAGCGGAGACTGGGGCGTCGATCTGATCGTCGGGCACCGACCCAATCGTCTTGCCGTTCAATGCAAACGGCAGTCCCGCCCGGTCGGCGCAGGCGCTGTCCAGGAGGTGGTCGCGGGGGCGCCGATGCAGGACTGTGCCAGGACAATGGTGGTGACCAATCACGAGTTCACCCCGGCGGCACGCAAGCTCGCCGAGCTACACGGCTGCGAACTGGTCGGCGGGGCCGACCTGCCCAGGCTGAAGTCGGTGATCCGCCGGGCCACCGTGCAATAGAGCGGCTCGTCGTCAGTCCGCGGACTTCTGCTCGGTGTCGCGCACCTTGTCCTGCAGCAGCATGGTCACAGCCTGGGTGAGTTGTGAAACCTGTTCGCGCAGTTCGCGTATCTCGGCCTGCTGGCGGTCGATCTCGTCCTCGGCGCTGGGCTTGGCGGGCTCCTCGGCCGGCTGCGGTGTCGGAGGCGCCGCAGGCTCCGCTGCGGGGGTCGATCCGGCCACCGACCCGGCAACGCCCAGAGCGACATTGACCGGAGCGCGCAGCACCCCGGCCAGCATGTCGATGCCGCCGGGGATGTTCTTCACCTGACGGCTGACCACCTGCGCGAGCACCTCGTCAGTGCGGTCGGCGCCGGTGTTGTGATCGCGCACCACAACACGCACGCCGGACTCGAGCAGCTGCGCCAGCTCGTCGAGTGTGGTGAACCGGCGCCGCACGGTGTCATACAGCTTGCGGTTCGCGTAGCGCTTGATCACGTGGTCATCGGACATGGATCTCATCCTGACTCATAGTCGTGTCCCGAACGCATCATTGGCGCAGGGGCGCGTCAGCCCCTACGCCAAGATACTTCTTGTCACTTACCCTTGCGGATCCGCGCGAGCTTCTCGACCTGATCGGTCAGGTCGGCAACCTTGCCGCGCAGGCTGTCGATGCTGTCGCTGTCCGGCACGATCCGGTCACGCACGTCACCGACACGGTCGCGGGCGGACTTCTCGACGTCACCGGCGGTGTCGAGCAGGTCGTCGACGATGTTCTTGGCGCTGTCGATGACGCTGGACAGATAGCTGGTGAGGTGGGCTTCGGTGGTGGCCGACTCATTGGCGGCGGACTTCTTGGAGGCGGTCTTAGTGGCGGTCTTGGTGGCCATGGTCGGCTCGCTTTCTGATCGGGTTTTTCGGTCTTGTTTGCGTTTCTTACGCACCACAAAAGTTACGCGGCGCAGAAATATTACGCAATGCGTTGTGATGTACATCACTATTGCTGGGTGCGTAAACTTGCGGTCCGACAGCTCATACGAGGGCCCAAAATGCCCTTTAACTGCAACAACGCCTTCTCAGCGACACTACCGCCGCACCGGAACACGCCCAGCCGTCTGCTACGCACTGCGTCATAGCGCGGGCAATGTGCGTTGCGTCCAGATCGACGTCGCCGCTACCGGATCGCCGCGCGCACTTCCTGCACCGCGGCGTCGATTTCACCGTGCGCCACCGTCAACGCAGGCCGGAACCGCACACTATGACTGCCGCTGGGCAGCATGATGACGTGCCGGTCCCACAGCCGGCCGATCAGCGCATCCCGCTCGGCGGGCGTCGGCAGACTGAATGCACACATCAACCCTCGCCCGCGAGGATCGAGCACCAGATCCGGAAAATCATGCGCCAGCTCATGCAGTCGGCCGAGCAGATAGCGGCCGGTCGACGCGGCGCGGTCCAGCAGCCCGTCGCTCTCGATGACTTCAAGGATGCGCCGCGAGCGGACCATGTCGGCCAGGTTGCCGCCCCACGTGGAGTTGATCCGCGAACTCACGGTGAACACGTTGTCGGCGACTTCGCTGACGCGGCCGCCCGCCATGACGCCACACACCTGCGTCTTCTTCCCGAACGCCACGACATCGGGAGTCACACCCAATTGCTGGTAGGCCCAAGCGGTCCCGGTGATCCCGCACCCCGTCTGAACCTCGTCGAAAATCAGCAGGGCGTCGAACTCGTCGCACAAATCGCGCATCGCGGCGAAGAACTCCGGGCGGAAATGCCGGTCCCCGCCCTCCCCTTGGATCGGCTCGGCCAGGAAGCACGCGATGTCGTGCGGAGCCGCCTCGAAGGCCACCCTCGCCTGACGCAGCGATTCGGCTTCCAGCTCATCCATGTTCGCGTCCGGCCTCAGGTATGGCGCGTCGATGCGGGGCCAGTCGAACTTGGGGAAGCGGGCCACCTTGTTGGGATCGGTGTTGGTCAGCGACAACGTGTACCCGCTGCGCCCGTGAAAAGCCCCACGCAGGTGTAACACCTTGCCGCCCAACGCCGGATCGATACCGCGCGCCTCGTTGTGCCGGCTCTTCCAGTCGAATGCCACCTTGAGTGCGTTCTCGACGGCCAGTGCGCCACCGTCGACGAAGAACAGGTGCGGCAGGGCCGGGTCACCGAGAACCCGGCGGAAAGTGTCGACGAAGCGTGCCATCGGCACGCTGTAGATGTCGGAGTTGCTCGGCTTGTTCAGCGCGGCCTGCAGCAACTCGGCATGGAACGTCGCATCGTCGGCCAGAGCCGGATGGTTCATTCCCAGCGCCGACGACGCGAAGAACGTGAACATGTCCAGGTAGCGCTCACCGGTGGTGGCATCCACCAGATACGAACCCACCGACCGGTCCAGGTCGAGCACGAAGTCGTAGCCGTCGGTCAGGATGCTGCGAGCGAGGACTTCGCGCACACGACCGGGCGTGATGGATGTCAGCACGGCAGTCATGGCGCCATTTTAGCGCGATCTTTACGTTTGAGCTGGTTGACAACCGGAATAGTTACGGAATGTAGTTCCGTCCGGTGTAAAATGTCTGAAGAATCACGGTACTCCGGGTGCGCACGTTGGCCGCAGTCCTGATCCGTTGCAGCAAGTCCTCCAGCGCCCGCGCTGACGCGACCCGCACCTGCAGGATGTAGCTCTCCTCGCCTGCCACCGAGTGGCACGATTCGATTTCGGGGATGCTCTCCAAGCGGGCGGGCGCATCATCGGGTTGAGAGGGATCGAGAGGAGTGATGGCCACGAACGCCGAGAGCATGTTGCCCAGCGCCTCGGGGTTGAGCCGCACCGAATACCCGGTCACCACCCCGCGCGCCTCCAGCCGCCGCACGCGCGCCTGCACCGCCGACACCGACAGCCCGGCGACCGAGGCCAGATGCGCAAGCGTGGCCCGGCCGTCGGCCACGAGCTCACGAACCAGGATCCGGTCGATCCCGTCCAGAGGTTGTTCGTCCGGTTCACCCATGGCCCGCACTGTAACCCCTTGACCCCGATCCGATTCCGGGCAGATCAGAAAGGCGCACGATGACCACGACCGAACGCACCGAGTTGCCCACCGCCGATGACCTGCGCCTGCAGGTGCGTCAGGCCTTCGAGTCCATCGGCGCAACGGTCACACTGGGCCCGCCCGGAGCCCATCCGGCGAGGCTCCCCGCCAGTACACCGATCACCGGCGACGTGCTGTTCACCATCGCCGAGGACACTCCCGAACGAGTCGATGCAGCCATCGCGGAAGCCGCACAAGCTTTTTCGACGTGGCGAACCACACCCGCACCGGTACGCGGCGCGCTGGTGGCCCGGCTCGGTGAACTGCTCGTCGAGCACAAGGGCGCACTTGCGGCGCTGGTTACCATCGAGGCCGGGAAGATCGTCTCGGAGGCCCTCGGCGAGGTGCAGGAGATGATCGACATCTGCCAGTTCGCCGTCGGGCTGTCCCGGCAGCTCTACGGGCGCACCATCGCCTCCGAACGGCCGGGCCATCGACTCATGGAGACCTGGCACCCGTTGGGCGTCGTCGGCGTCATCACCGCCTTCAACTTCCCTGTCGCGGTGTGGGCATGGAACACCGCCGTCGCGCTGGTGTGCGGCGACACCGTGGTGTGGAAGCCCTCCGAACTGACGCCACTGACCGCCATCGCCTGCCAGGCCCTGATCGAACGGGCAGCCTCAGATGTTGGAGCACCGGCGTCGGTGAGCCGACTGGTTCTCGGCGGCCGGGAACTGGGCGAACGCCTCGTCGACGACCCGCGGGTGGCGCTGCTCAGTGCGACCGGCTCGGTGCGGATGGGCCGGGAGGTCGGTCCGCGGGTGGCAGCCCGGTTCGGCAAGGTCCTGCTGGAGTTGGGCGGCAACAACGCGGCCGTGGTCACCCCATCGGCGGATCTCGACCTGGCAGTACGCGCCATCGTCTTCTCCGCCGCGGGTACCGCCGGGCAACGGTGCACCACCCTTCGCCGGCTGATCGCGCACAGAAGCGTCGCCGACGAATTGGTGTCGCGGATCGTCGCGGCCTACCGAAGTCTGCCGATCGGCGCACCGGGAGCCGACGGCACGCTCGTCGGCCCGATCATCCATGCGCGTGCCTACCGCGACATGGTGGGTGCGCTGGACCAGGCCCGCGCCGACGGCGGTGAGGTGTTCGGCGGAGAACGCCACGACATGGGTGATGAAGCCGCGTACTACGTGGCACCCGCGGTGGTGCGGATGCCCGCTCAGACCGCCGTGGTGCACAACGAGACGTTCGCTCCGATTCTCTACGTGCTCACCTATGATTCCCTCGACCAAGCCATCGCGTTGAACAACGAGGTGCCGCAAGGTCTTTCATCGGCCATCTTCACCACCGATGTACGCGAGGCCGAGCGGTTCCTCGCCGCCGACGGATCGGACTGCGGTATCGCCAACGTGAACATCGGCACGTCCGGTGCCGAGATCGGCGGCGCATTCGGCGGCGAGAAACAAACCGGCGGCGGCCGGGAATCCGGATCGGACGCCTGGAAGGCCTACATGCGCCGCGCCACCAACACCGTCAACTACTCGTCAGAGCTTCCCCTGGCCCAGGGCGTGCACTTCGGTTAGCGCCCGGTCAACCTTCGGGTTCGCACTCGACGTCGACATAGACGGTGGTGAACCGCGGCGCGGCGACCTGCGTGCCGACCGGCACCCCGTGTACGCCGGTCACCGTGCATTGTGACAGCGGCACCCCGTTGGCGCCGTTGACCTGAACCGAGTAGCCGGCTTCGGTCAAGTCCCGCACCACATCCGGGGCCTTCATGCCCCCGGTCGGTGCCGCCACGGCCACCCCGGTCAAGCCCACCACGGCGAACGCGGTCGCAGCCAGTGCACATATCGATCTGTTCATCTCCGGACCTCCTGCACAAGTCCCTCGACAATCGATATGCGCGACGGTTACAGCGTCCTCACGCCGGTTGCGCCGGCGGTGCGGGCGCCAACACCTCGATGACACCGTCGTGCTCCCGAACATCGAAGTGCGGCAACGGTTTCGGAGCAATCGGCAATTGGTGGGTGAGCACCTGACCGGCAGGTGAGAACGAGGTGACGTGGCACGGGCACCGCAGACTGTCGGCGGAGTCGTCGAACCACAACTTGCATCCCTGATGCGTGCACACCCCGGACACCGCTTCCACGCGGCCCCCGGCAGCCCGCCGCACGAATCCCGACACGGTTCCCAGATCGAACGGCAGAACCGACCCCTCGTTCAGCTCTGCACTTCTCGCCACCGGCAGCCAGGCACCGTCGTTGGGGACCAGCTGGGAGCTGTCGGCCTCGTGCGAGTCGGTCGGGGCGCGCCGCCCGGTGACCACATGATCGATGGACACGGCGGCGACGGCGGCGGTGGCCGCCGCGGCGGTGCCGACGATGACCTGCCGACGCGTGGCCGACGCCCCCTGCCGAGCGGCGGCCGGCTCCTCCGGCTGCTCGTGGGAAAGCTGTTGGGCGATACGGCTCTTGAGGCCGTCGACAAACTCCGGCCTCGGCTCGTCGGCACCGGGTCGGGCTGCCCGCAGCTCGATCGCGGTACGGATCTGCGCAGCCTCGAAGTCGTCGGCGGGGAAGGACTCCGGTCGCCGGCCGGCGAGTAGATCGTCGACGTATTTGCGTACCCCGCGCCTGGTCACGGTGCCCCTCCCTCGTTGATCTGAGCTGCCAGTCGCAGCGCGCGGTGTTGCAGGACCTTTGCGTTGGCGACGCTGACCCCCATGTCGTTCGCCGACTCCCGCACCGAGCGCCCTTGCAGGAACCGCAATTCCAGCACGCGCCGGTACTGCGGCGGCAGTTGGGCCAGCACACCGGCCACGCGTTGCGGCGCCGTGCTGCTGACCGCTTCGTCGTCCGTGGCGGCTTCCAGGGCGTCGATGTCGTCGATTGCGGTGATCTCCCGTCCCATGGTGGCCCGCCAGTGCGCGGCCAGCACCGTCCGGGCGGTAGCGCGCAGATATGACCGGACCTCGGCCACGCTGGCCGTGAGCCGCAACGGCCGCAACGCGGCCAGGAACACTTCCGAGGTGAGATCCTCGGCGTCGGCCCGGCTGCCCAGCCGGGCATAGAGCATCCGGTACACCCACGTCACGTTGTCGTCATACACCGATTCCCAGCTCGGGTAACAGGCATCCGGTACCAACCGCAGCTCGGGTCGGTCACGTTGGGCCGACATCGAGTTTCTCCGCATGTCCCTGCATGGATTTCTGCGCCGTCACCGGCCTTCCGCCTTTCGTCGTGCGGGAGCTCCGCACACCTAGGTAGGAGGGTGGGTTACATGTGACCGCGCACCACACTCGTCAAGCATCCTCCCGAGGCGGTCTGCGAGAGCGGAAATCCACCGGCCCGTGTAACCCCGATCGCTATCTCGTGGTGACCGTTCTGCACCGTTTTCCAACCGGAGGTTCCGTCATGTTCCGACGATCCCGAACAAGCGCCGTCGTCGCCGCCGCGGTGATGACGGCGGCCGCACTGGCGGCGTGCTCGAATACGCCGTCGGCGACACCATCGTCGGCGCCGCCGACGGTGAACTTCGGCGCCAACGGGGGCACCTCGGTCGGTATGGCCCCGATGCAGGGCATGGCGCCGATGAACCCGGCGGCACCCGCGGCCCCTGCGGAGGCACCGGCAGACACGTCGTCGGCGCCGGTGTCAGGTACAGCGGTGAGCATCAACAACTTCGCATTCGTACCAGCCACCCTGACGGTGCACCGCGGCGACACCGTGACGTGGACCAATCACGACGAGGAACCACACACCATCGCTGCCAACGACGGCTCGTTCCACTCCCCCGGCATGGACGCCAATGCCACCTACACCTACACGTTCACGAACGCAGGCAATTATGACTACATCTGCAGCATCCATCCGTTTATGCACGGAACCGTGGTGGTGACGCCATGAACGATCAGCAGGACGCAAACTCCGACCCGCAGGGCATGACCCGCCGGCAGCTGATCCGCCACGGCGCCTGGTTCGGCGCCGCGGTGGGGCTCGCCGTCGTCGGCGGTGAGGTGATCTCACATGCCGCCGCCCAGCCCACAGCCAATGTCGCGCGGCCGACACTGCGCTTCGCCCAGGTCAGCGACAGCCATATCGGGTTCACCGGCAGTGCCAACACCGATGTGGTCGGCTCCTTCGGCCGGGCCGTCGATCAGATCAACGGGCTCGGCTACACACCGGATTTCGTCATCCACACCGGCGACCTGACGCATCTGGCCACCCCTGCTCAATTCGA
The DNA here is from genome assembly GCF_002086485.1 of Mycobacterium aquaticum. Classification (GTDB taxonomy): domain Bacteria; phylum Actinomycetota; class Actinomycetes; order Mycobacteriales; family Mycobacteriaceae; genus Mycobacterium; species Mycobacterium aquaticum. The sequence continues at coordinate 54,646 of NZ_MVHF01000042.1, forward strand.
CCAGGTCAAGCAGATGATGCAGGGCCTCAAGACACCGCACGTGTTCACCGTGCCGGGAGAACACGATTCCGTCGACGACGCGGGCCAGAAATACCGGTCGGTGTTCGGCGCGGGCACTCGCGGCGACGGCTGGTACAGCTTCGACATCGCCGGCGTGCATGTCATCGGTCTGGTCAACACGCTCAACCTGAAGAAGCTCGGTCACCTCGGACCCGACCAGCTCGAGTTCGTCGAGAAGGACGTCGCGTCGTTGTCGGCGGACACCCCGATCGTTGTGTTCAGCCACATCCCGTTGTTCGCGATGTACCCGGACTGGGGCTGGGGCACCGACGATGCGACCCAGGCGCTGAGCTACCTGCGCCGGTTCTCTTCGGTGACCTGCCTCAACGGGCATGTCCACCAACTGTTCTCGAAGACCGAGGGCAATGTGACGTTCTACAGCGGGACCACCACGGCGTATCCGCTGCCGCATCCCGGCGACGGCCCGGCACCCAAACCGGTGACCCTGCCCGCCGGGCGGCTGCAGGATGCCCTCGGCATCCGGGAAGTCACCTACACCAAGGGCAACACCGCGCTGGCGCTCAAAGAGGAGAAGCTGCAATGAAATTGGATAATGTCGTCGCCAGAGTTGCAGTCAACCTCGGGATCGCCGCCGGGCTGCTGACCAGCGCAGCCAGCCACGCCTATCTGTACCTGCACGGGTACCAACACATCCCGGCGATCGGCCCCGGATTTCTGGTCCTGTCATCGGTTTTCGGGGCGCTGGCGGTCCTGATCGCAGTCGGTGGACCGGCGTGGCTGCGGCTGGCCGCCCTGGTCGGGGCGGTCGGCGCGATCGGTGCATTCGGGCTGTCCCGTTCCACGGGGCTGTTCGGTTTCGTCGAGTACGGCCTTCAGCCGGCTCCGCACGCGCTGATCAGCCTGGTTTCCGAGGTGGTCGTCGTGCTGTTGGCCGGATGGTCACTGCGGGACCTCGTCGAGATCCCGGCAGATAACCCATTCCGACAGAAAGTCCGGTAAGCAGATGGGATGCACATCGAAGACCGGGTAGCGATAGTCACCGGCGCCGGCTCGGGCATCGGGCGGGCGTTGGCACACGCGCTGAGTGCGGCGGGAGCCCGCGTGGTGGTCGCTGACATCGACCATCCAGGAGCCGTGGAGACCGCGGAGCTCATCACCGGTTCCGGCGGTGCGGCGCTGGCGGCCCGCGCCGACGCCGCCGCAACCGCCGACATCGAGAACCTGGTCGGACTGGCCGAGAGCGACTTCGGGCCCGTCGACATCTACGTCGCCAACGCCGGAATCATGGGCGCACCAGGGCTGGGCGCCGACGCGGACTGGGACGTCATCCTCGACGTCAATCTGCGCGCTCACATCCGGGCTGCGAACGTCCTTGTGCCCCAGTGGCAATCTCGCGGTACCGGCTACTTCGTCTCGGTCGCCTCGGCGGCCGGGCTCTTGTCGCAGATCGGCACCGCCGGTTACACCGTCACCAAGCACGCGGCCGTCGGGTTCGCCGAATGGCTGGCGATCACCTACGGCGACGACGGCGTCGGGGTGAGCTGCGTCTGCCCGCTGGGGGTGGACACCCCGCTGCTCAACGCAGTCCGTGCGGCAGCCGACCCCGACACCCACGCGAGCGCCGAAGCCGTGGTGCGATCCGGTGCGGTGATCACGGCCGACGAGGTGGCGGCGGCCACCGTCGACGCCATTCGCGCCGACCGGTTCCTGGTGCTACCCCACCCGGAAGTGCTCGACATGTACCGCCACAAGGGCAGTGACTACGACCGGTGGATCGCGGGCATGCGCCGCTACCAGAGGACACTGCGCAGCACGTAGGCGTGCCGAAGGTTAGCCTGCGCCGATAGTGGGTAGCGCAAGTGACGGCATGCGACGCACAGCGGTGGCCGCTACCGCGGCAGGAGGAGAGGACCTCATGGATCTTCGGAAGGCGGCCGTGAGCGCTGCGGAAGCGCTGGCGCAGACCGTCGCGGGTGTGTTCACCCCGGCTCCTGCGTCCGCCTACCCGACCATGAGCAAGCTCGGCAGTGAGCAACCCCTGTGCAACGCCGACGGGACCGTCGGCACCGAGTGGAGGATCAGCGCTCTACAGCCCAGTGACGACCCGATGCCGTTCCCCGTCAGCGGCCGGTTGTGGAAGGTGATTGCGACGGTGACCGCGGTTCATGGTGTGACCACCCCGGTCGTGTCGGACTTCTCTGCGCGCACCGACGACGGGCAGAGCTACCCCGCGCTGCACAAGGCGCCCAGCCCGCCGGCGCTGAACCCGTCCCCACTGGGTCAGGGCGGCTCGGCAACGGGTGCGGTGTATTTCGACGTCGTCGGCCCGCCGCCGACCAGCGTCGTCTACAACAACGGCGTGCAGGACCTGCTGATCTGGTCGTGACCCGCTTCTGGCGCGCGCTCTCATCCGCCCGTCGTCTGGCCGTGCGGGGCGCGGCGCGCAACAGGCGGGATGTATTCACCGAGCAGCGTGCGATGCCACCAGATGTGCTCGTGCCGAAGCTCGTGCCAACTGCTGAAGTGGTACCGGTAGAGCCGAGCCCGCACATACTGCGGGGGTGAGTCGGGAAACGGGTTGCGCCGCAACAGACGAACGGTCGCGGCGTCGTTGTCCAACAGCAGCCGCAGGAAGGCGGGCAGCCAGTCTCTGGCATATGCCGGGGAGATCGCCACGAACCACATCAACCAGTCCAGGCGCAGATGGTACGGCGCGATCTGCGGTGGTCGGCGGTGCACATCGCCTGGCTTGCCCTTGAATTCGTATTCCAGCCACACCGTGTGTTCGGTCAGCCGGGTGTCGGCCGTGCCTTCGATGACCACCTCGTCGCGAGTGCGGCCGACGACGCCGAACGCCCCGTAGGTGTTCACCAAGTGATATCTGTTGAAGGAGGCGTTCATTCGCTGTCGGTGCGACAGCAGGTTGCGCACCGGGCGGTAACTGAGAACGACCACCGCGGCGGTGAACGCGACGACCACGCCGACGAACCAGACCGGCGGATCGGGCAGCGACGGAGACACGACGCCCACGAAGCTGTCCGGGATGGCACTGCACGCCAATACGATCGTCACCCAGTTGAGCCAGGCGAAGTTCCCGGACAACACGAGCCACAGCTGCGTCACCACCACCACGACGGCAGCCACACCGGCCACGGGCTGCGGCCCGAACAATAAGAACGGCACCACCAACTGAGCCACGTGGTTGCCCGCGACTTCGACACGGTGCAGCGGTTTGGGCAGATGGTGGAAATACCAGCTGAGCGGCCCCGGAATCGGCTGCGTCTCATGGTGGTAGTACAAGCACGTCAAATTGCGCCAGCAGCTGTCACCGCGAATCTTGATCAGGCCGGCACCGAACTCGACGCGGAACACCAACCACCGCGCCAACCACAGCACCAACACCGGAGGTGCGATGTCGTCGTTACCCAGGAACGTCACCAGGAATCCGGCTTCGAGCAGCAACGACTCCCAGCCGAACGAGTACCACGTCTGCCCGACGTTCACGATCGACAGATAGAGCACCCAGATCAGCAACCACACCGCCATGGCGGCCCACAGTGGCACCACATCACCGCCACCGGCGAGAAGGGCTGCCGACAACAGCGCCCCCAGCCAGCACGTCAACGCGAAAAACCGGTCGGAGTAATGGAGTTGGAAGATGCTGGGGGCGGCGCGGAACGGGGTGCGGGCCAGGTACCGGGGAACCGGCAGCATGCCCCGCTCACCGATGAGCGCGCGGAATTGCCGAGCGGCCGCGACGAACGCGATCAGGTAGATCGCCGCGATCCCCCGCTGCAACACCTGTCTGGCCAACCAGTATTCGGGTGCGGTGAACCATTGCATGTGTGGGCCTGTCGAGGGGCTCTTTCCATGCTAAGCACCCAGCCGTCGCGGCGGCAATGTCTGCCCGCCTGCGCCCAATTCGATGATGGACGGCGCCTATTGAGCCGCGTGCGTCGAGGCGTCGTGAGTGCTTCGAGGGCCACGGCTGCGGCGGTGGCCCGCCACCGCGTCCTGCTGCGGCTGAGACGGTTGTTCTGCTTCGAGCGCCGCATTGCGCTCTTCCAGCCTGCTGTTGTCGGACTCCAGTCGGCTGTTCTTGTCCTGTAGATCCAGGATCTGGACGATGCCGGCCAGGTTGACCCCCTGCTCGACCAGCTCGCTGATCCGCCGTAGTTGCTCGATGTCGTCGTCGCTGTACCGGCGGGTGCCCCCGGCGGTGCGTGCTGGGCTGAGCAGCCCGGAGCGTTCGTAAAGGCGAAGCGTCTGCGGTCCGATCCCTGACAACTCAGCGGCAACCGAGATCCCATAGACGCCTCGCGCCGACCGCGAAGCCTTGTGGTCCCTGGTCACGCCGTGTCTGGTGTTCTCGACCACCGAACCTCCTCACCCCATGTCGATCCCAGCAAACGTGGAACCGCCGACACGACAAGGCTATGGGTTCGGGTACAGGTTTTCCAAGCCTGTGGTGAAGCAAAATTATGATGCGCAGTTCAGCAGATCTCCCACTTGCACCAGAAGAAACATCCAAAAAATCTGTCGTGACCCTTGCGCGCACATGCCTCGAGTGGTATCAACAAAGCTATATCGACTTACATAGATTATCTTCCACAACTGGGAGGTGAACATGATGTTGATGCGCACAGATCCGTTCCGTGAACTGGATCGACTGACCCAGCAGGTGATGGGCACTGCCGCTCGGCCCGCGATCATGCCGATGGACGCCTGGCGAGACGGCGAACAGTTCATCATCGAATTCGATCTACCTGGGGTACAGGCGAACTCGCTGCATCTCGACGTCGAACGCGATGTGCTGACCGTTCGCGCTGAGCGCCCCGACGTGGATGAAAATCGGGAAATGCTCAGTGCCGAGCGACCGCGCGGCGTCTTCAGCCGGCAAGTCTTCCTCGGCGAGAATCTCGACGCGGACAAGATCGAGGCCACCTACCACGACGGTGTCTTGCGGTTGACCATCCCGGTCGCCGAGAAGGCGAAGCCACGGCGCATCGAGATCAGCCGCGACGGCCACCAGACTGCGATCAACGCCTGAGATCGTCAGGGCCGCGGCACTGTCGCCCGGCACCGACCCCGGCCGCGGCCCTGCCGGCCGATGCCCGACCGTGAGCGCGAGGAGGTGATGCCTCAAAACCCGGATATCAGACATCGACAGTTCCGCAGTAGTACAGATCTTCGGTAACGCCGTGTCGCCCACACTGATTGCGACGAAAAGACAGCGGCTGACGCGCTCAACGCGCACGCACCGCCACTGATCGTGGCCCGCTCAAGGTGGACCGCGCGGCAGTTATCGAGCCGGGGTGGGCGCGTGGGATGCGCATCCGCGTCCACCCCGGCACGACGTGTCGAATTGCGCGCCGTCGAGCCGTATCACGTTGCGTGACACACGAAGTTCGACACCGAGATTCCCAAGCGAGAGGGGGTGCGAGATGTACGAGACCACAGCCGTCGGGTTCGAGCCTTCTGCCGTGATCGATGAGGCGGCAGCGATTGTGCAGGCTGAGTGGATGCGCCTCATGGCCGACGAACGGTCGGACCGGGCTGCAGCGTCGTACATGGAGCTGCCCGCCGCCAGGACGGTGCCGACCCATCTCGGTGTGCTCACTGCGCAACATCGAAACGGCCTGTCGGACAATGCATTCTCCTGGGGACATGCTGAATCGACCCGACGGCGCGCCAACAACGTGTGGGCCACCCAACGCTCACCCCCGGCTTCGGACGGGGCGTCCTTCGTCAACGTAACCCGGGGCCGGCGCGGACAGTCGCTTTGCGATGTCGCCGGCCCCTTCGTTGTATCGGCCGGACATCGGTACCGCCATCGGGTCGCCCGACCGCCGAAGTTAAGCTGGCCGGGTGGGTGCCGAGGCGAGACGACGTCTCTCCCCCGCCGATCGGCGCAGTGAGCTGTTGGCGTTGGGAGCCGAGGTGTTCGGCCAGCGCCCTTACGACGAGGTCCGCATCGACGAGATCGCCGAGCGCGCCGGAGTGTCGCGGGCCCTGATGTACCACTATTTTCCCGACAAGCGCGCATTCTTCGCCGCCGTTGTCCGCGCCGAGGGTGAGCGCCTGTTCGCCGCGACCAACACTGCCCCCGAACCTGGCCAGAGCCTCTTCGGCCAGTTGCGTGCCGGCGTGCTGGCCTACCTGCGGTACGACGAGGAACATCCGCACGGCGCATGGGCTGCGTACATGGGCATGGGCCGGGTCGATCCGGTGTTGCGGGGCATCGACGACATCGACAACGACCGGCAGGCCAACCGGATCATGGGCCGCATCGCCGAGGCGACATCCGAGCCGTTGGACGCGAAGCTGGAACGCGACCTGCGGGCCACCATCTACGGCTGGCTGGCGTTCACGTTCGAGATGTGCCGCCAACGCCTCGTCGACCCCTCCATCGACGCCGGATTCGTCGCCGATTCCTGCGCGCACGCCCTGCTCGACGCCGTGGGCCGGGTTCCCGGACTGCCCGCAGAACTGGTCTGCGCCGCCGCTCCGGAGCACCGCTGACGGCCGGTCGGCATCTCATCCCGGCTACATGTCGGTGCCACGCGGCAGTATGGACGGATGACTCCCCCCGATCCACTGGCCCGGTTCAGCGCGCTGACCCGGGAGTGGTTCGCGACCGCGTTCCCGGAGCCCACGGCCGCGCAGGCACAGGCGTGGGCGGCCATCGCCAAGGGGGACAACACCCTGGTCATCGCGCCGACGGGGTCGGGCAAGACGCTGGCGGCGTTTCTGTGGGCCATCGACCGGCTGGCCTTCGAACAGCAGGCCGGCGCCGCAGGCACGGGCACCCGGGTGCTCTATGTGTCGCCGCTGAAGGCGTTGGCCGTCGACGTCGAGCGCAACCTGCGCACACCGCTGACCGGCATCACCCGGGTCGCCGAACGCCAGGGCCTGCCCGCACCGTCCATCAGCGTCGGCCTGCGTTCCGGGGACACCCCGCCCAACCAGCGGCGCGCCCTGATCGCCAAACCACCCGACATCCTGATAACCACACCCGAGTCGCTCTTCCTGATGCTCACCTCGGCGGCCCGGGAAACGCTGGCCACCGTGCAGACCGTCATCGTCGACGAAGTGCACGCCGTTGCGGCCACCAAACGCGGGGCGCACCTCGCGCTGTCCCTTGAACGTCTGGATCAGCTGCTGGACCGGCCCGCGCAGCGAATCGGGCTGTCCGCGACGGTTCGGCCGCCCGAGGAAGTGGCCCGGTTCCTGTCGGGGCCCGCGCCGACCACCATCGTGGCTCCCCCTGCCAGCAAGACATTCGATTTGACGGTGCAGGTCCCTGTGCCGGACATGGCCAATCTCGCCAACAACAGCATCTGGCCGGACGTCGAGGAACGCATCGTCGACCTCATCGAGGCGCACCGCTCCTCCATCGTGTTCGCCAATTCTCGCCGCCTCGCCGAGCGACTCACCTCGCGCCTCAACGAGATTCACGCCGAACGTGCCGGCATCGAGCTCGCCCTCGACCACAACCCGCAAGTGGGCGGTGGCGCCCCGGCACAGCTCATGGCCAGCGGTCAGGCCAACGGCGCACCGGCCCTTTTGGCCAAGGCTCACCACGGGTCGGTCAGCAAGGAGCAGCGCGCCCAGGTCGAAGACGATCTGAAGAGCGGCCGGCTGCGTGCCGTCGTCGCCACCTCGAGCCTCGAACTCGGCATCGACATGGGTGCGGTGGACCTGGTCATCCAGGTCGAGGCGCCCCCGTCGGTGGCCAGCGGACTGCAGCGCATCGGTCGCGCCGGGCACCAGGTCGGCGAGATCTCCCAGGGCGTGCTGTTCCCCAAACACCGCACCGACCTGATCGGCTGCGCGGTGACGGTGCAGCGCATGCGGGCCGGCGAGATCGAGACCATGAAGGTGCCGGCCAACCCGCTCGATGTGCTGGCGCAGCACACCGTGGCGGCGGCCGCCCTCGAACCGCTCGACGTCGAAGGCTGGTTCGACGCGGTACGGCGCAGCGCACCGTTCGCGACGCTGCCGCGCAGCGCTTTCGAGGCGACGCTGGACCTGCTGTCCGGCAAGTACCCGTCCACCGAATTCGCCGAGCTGCGGCCGCGGCTGGTCTACGACCGTGACGCAGGCACGCTGACCGCGCGTCCCGGCGCGCAACGGTTGGCGGTCACGTCCGGCGGGGCCATCCCCGACCGCGGGCTGTTCACCGTCTACCTGGCTACCGACTCCGAAAAACCTTCCCGGGTGGGCGAACTCGACGAGGAGATGGTCTACGAATCACGGCCCGGCGACGTCATCTCGCTGGGCGCCACCAGTTGGCGGATCACCGAGATCACCCACGACCGGGTGCTTGTCATCCCTGCGCCGGGGCAGCCCGCGCGGCTCCCGTTCTGGCGCGGCGACAGCGTGGGCCGGCCGGCCGAGCTGGGAGCGGCGGTCGGTGCGTTCACCGGCGAACTCGCCGCACTGGACCGCGCTGCGTTCGACGAACGGTGCCTGGCAATGGGTTTCGCCGGCTACGCAACGGACAATCTGCATCAGCTGTTGCGCGAGCAGCGGGAGGCCACCGGCATCGTCCCCAGCGACACCTCGCTGCTGGTCGAGCGATTCCGCGACGAACTCGGCGACTGGCGCGTGATCCTGCATTCGCCGTACGGGCTGCGGGTGCACGGCCCGCTCGCCCTTGCGGTCGGCCGACGGCTGCGCGAGCGGTACGGCATCGACGAGAAGCCAACGGCATCGGATGACGGCATCATCGTCCGCTTGCCCGACGGAGGTGAAAATCCGCCGGGCGCCGACCTTTTCGTCTTCGATGCCGACGAGATCGAATCGATCGTCACCGCCGAGGTGGGCGGCTCGGCGCTGTTCGCATCCCGATTCCGGGAATGCGCCGCCCGTGCGCTGCTGCTGCCCCGGCGGCACCCAGGCAAACGCTCACCGCTGTGGCATCAGCGCCAGCGCGCCGCACAACTGCTCGACATCGCGCGCAAGTACCCCGACTTCCCGATCGTGTTGGAAGCGGTCCGGGAATGCCTGCAGGACGTCTACGACGTGCCTGCGCTGACCGAGCTCATGCGCAAAGTCGCCCAGCGCCGGCTGCGGGTGGTCGACGTCGAGACCGCGACCCCCTCACCGTTCGCGGCGTCGCTGTTGTTCGGCTACGTCGGCGCATTCATGTACGAAGGCGACAGCCCGTTGGCCGAACGACGGGCCGCGGCACTGGCACTGGACACCGTGTTGCTGTCGGAGTTGTTGGGCCGCGTGGAGCTGCGAGAGCTGCTCGACCCTGCGGTGATCGCATCGACCGCCGCCCAACTGCAGCACCTCACCCCCGAGCGAGCCGCACGCGATGCCGAAGGTGTGGCCGATCTCCTGCGACTGCTCGGCCCGCTCACCGAGGCAGAGATCGCCCAGCGCTGCACGGTCGAGATGATCGGGGGGTGGCTCGACGGTCTGCACGCCGCCAAGCGGGCGCTGCCGGTCAGCTTCGCGGGTCAGACATGGTGGGTGGCGGTCGAGGACATCGGCCTGCTTCGTGATGGCGTTGGGGTGCCGGTTCCGATCGGTGTGCCCGCGGCGTTCACCGAATCGGTCCCAGATCCGCTCGGAGACCTGCTCGGTCGCTACGCCCGCACGCGTGGTCCGTTCACCACGGCCGACGCGGCCGCACGGTTCGGGCTGGGGCTCCGCGTGACCGCTGACGTGCTGGGCCGCATGGCCGTGGATGGCCGTATGGTGCGCGGCGAGTTCGTCGCGGATCTGGCCGGCGATCAATGGTGCGACGCCGAGGTGCTCAAGATCCTGCGCCGTCGGTCGCTGGCGGCGCTGCGGGCCCAGGTGGAACCGGTGTCCACTGCGGCGTACGCGAGGTTCCTACCGTCCTGGCAGCATGTCGGGTCGTCGCACAGCACCGGTATCGACGGGCTGGCGGCGGTGATCGATCAACTCGCCGGTGTCCCCATACCGGCCTCGGCAGTGGAATCGCTCGTCTTCGGCCAGCGCGTGCGCGACTACCAGCCCGCCATGCTCGACGAACTGCTGGCCTCCGGTGAGGTCATCTGGTCGGGAGTCGGGCAGATCGGTGGCGGCGACGGCTGGATCGCTTTCCACCAGGCCGACACCGTGCCGTTGACTTTGGCCGCACCCGCCGAGATCGAGTTCACCGACACCCACCGCGCGATCATGGAAACCCTGGGCGGCGGCGGAGCGTATTTCTTCCGTCAGCTCGCCGAAGGGCTGGCCCCAGATGAGCTCAAAACCGCGCTGTGGGAACTCATCTGGGCCGGATGGGTCACAGGCGACACATTCGCTCCGGTGCGGGCGGTGCTGGCGGGCCCGCGCCGCACCGGCACCCCCGCGCACCGACAGCGGCAACGGCCGCCACGGCTGAGCCGTTACAGCGTGGCCCGCCCGCAGGCTCGGGCCGCCGATCCGACCGTGTCCGGACGGTGGTCGGCGCTGCCGGGCCCCGAACCCGACTCGACAGTGCGCGCACATTTCCAGGCCGAACTGCTGCTCGGCCGGCACGGCGTGCTCACCAAGGGCGCGGTCAACGCCGAAGGGATGCCTGGCGGCTTCGCCACGCTGTACAAGGTGCTCAGCGCATTCGAGGACGCCGGGCGGTGTCAACGCGGATATTTCGTCGAATCACTCGGTGGCGCGCAGTTCGCGGCGGCGTCGACCGTCGACCGGTTGCGGTCCTATCTGGACAGCGTCGACCCGAAGCGGCCCGAGTACCACGCGGTTGTGCTCGCCGCGACAGACCCTGCGAATCCGTACGGCGCCGCGCTGGGCTGGCCCGATGACGGCGAATCCGGCCACCGGCCTGGCCGTAAGGCCGGCGCGTTGGTGGCGCTGGTGGACGGGCAGCTCGTGTGGTTCCTCGAGCGTGGCGGCAAGTCACTGCTGAGCTTCGGCTCCGACGCCGACGCACAGCGGGCCGCCGCGGCCGCGCTGGCCGACCTGGTCAGCTCGGGCCGCGTACCGTCACTGCTGGTGGAGCGCGTCAACGGCACCGCCGTGCTCGAGCCTGGCGCCGACGACGAACGAAGCGTCGTGCAAGACGCGCTGACGGGTGCCGGCTTCAGCCGGACACCGCGGGGCCTTCGATTGCGGTGAATGAGTTGCGCTGTGACCGAATCCAGGCATGTCGGGCGCTCAGTTGCGATACGCCAGCAATCCGCCGATGGCGCACAGGGCAGATCAAGTCTGCACGTATCCTCGCCGGGAATGTTGAAGCCGCGGGCAGAGAAGCTGTTCAATAAGGAGATGCCCGAAGGCGACACCGTTTTTCACACCGCCGCGATACTGCGCAGTGCGCTGGCCGGAAAGACGTTGACCCGCTGCGACATCCGTGTGCCACAGTATGCCGCGGTCGACCTGAGTGGCGACGTCGTCGACGAAGTCGTCAGCCGGGGGAAGCACCTGTTCATCCGGGTCGGCACGGCCAGCATCCACTCGCATCTGAAGATGGAAGGCAGCTGGCGCGTCGGCTGGACCGGGGGTGGTGCACCGCATCGGATCCGAATTGTGCTGGAAACAAACGACACCCGGGCCACCGGAATCGATCTCGGTCTACTCGAAGTGCTGGACCGCGACCGCGACATGGACGCCGTCGCACACCTCGGCCCCGACCTGCTGGGCACCGACTGGGATCCGCGCACCGCGGCGACCAATCTCACGGCCGACCCGGACCGGGCGCTTGCTCAGACGTTGCTCGATCAGCGCGTGATGGCAGGCGTCGGCAACGTCTATTGCAACGAGCTCTGCTTCGTGTTCGGTCGTCGCCCCACCACCCCCGTCAGCACCCTGAACGATCCGCTTCGAGTAGTGCAGCGGGCCCGGGACATGCTGTGGCTCAACCGTTCCCGCTGGAATCGGACCACTACCGGCGACACCCGAAACGGCCGCCAACTGTGGGTCTACGGCCGGGCGGGTGCACCCTGCCGGCGGTGCGGCACTCCCATTGAGACGGACAGCGGCGGCGATCGCGTGACGTATTGGTGCCCCAGCTGTCAGACGTAAACGCCTGCGGACGCCAGGCGTCACTTGTGGCGGGTCACCATTATACGGACAGCGCACGAGCCAATCATGTTGTGCGCCTGCCCCTGTGGATGAAGTACAGGTTGTGGATAACTGGTGTGCGGGGTGACGGAGCGCGGTAGAATTCGAACATGCTTGCGAACACTGTCGTCGACCGGGAAGCGGTCCTGGCGGTGTTCGACGAGTACGAGG
>NZ_MVHF01000043.1 GCF_002086485.1 Mycobacterium aquaticum
TTTATGTGTTACCCCCCCCGCCGCCCGCCATGTGCCCGGGGCCGAAATGCTCCCCCCCCTCAAACAGTTCCGAAGTTTAGGCCGAAAAAAAGGGCGATTCTCTGTCTGCTCGCGAGAGTCCGCGAGCGAAAAATCAGCCGGCGTTCTCCAGTGCCACCAGAGCGGCGGCGACGGCGAAGAACTTGTTGGCGCCCAGCTGGCGCACGGTCTTGATGTTGAACGCTTCCTCAAGGTGTTTGGCGTCGGCGTCGGTCACGCCGGCCAGCGCCGCGGGCGACGCATCCAGGATTTCCTTGAGGCTCTTCTCCTCATAGGCCTTGTCGAGCGATTTGGCCAGATCAACCGAGACTGCCATCGGGTTTCTCCCTAGGGTCGTTTGCTACAGATCGTCGAACGGGCGCCACCGTAGCCGGGCAACCTGGACATCGCCTGCCAGTTTCCTGGCAGGGTCACTACTCGGGTGTGTAACCGAACGGCAGCAGCACGCTCTTGGCCTGGCAGTACGCCTCGATGCCCTCCGGGCCGTTCTCCCGGCCGATGCCTGAATTCTTGTATCCGCCGAACGGCGCGCCCGGGTCGAAGGCGTACATGTTCACGCCGTAGGTGCCCGTGCGGATCTTGCTGGCGATCTCCATCGCCTTCGGGATGTTCGTCGTGTACACGCTGCCTGCCAGCCCGTAGACCGAGTCGTTGGCGATGCGGATGGCGTCCTCCTCGGTGTCGAACGGGATCACCACCAGCACCGGACCGAAGATCTCCTCCTGGGCGATGGTCATCGCGTTGTCGACGTCGGCGAACACCGTCGGCTGCACGAACCAGCCCGAATCCAGGCCCTCCGGCCTGCCGCCGCCCGTGACGATACGAGCGCCTTCCTCGACACCCTTCTGGATGTAGCCCTCGACCCGGTCGCGCTGCTTCTCGCTGATCAGCGGGCCGATCATGGCTGCCGGGTCGTCCGGCAGGCCGACCTTCATGGCCGCCACGCCCGCGGACACCTTCTCGACGACCTCGTCGTAACGCGACCGCGGTGCCAGGATGCGGGTTTGCCCCACGCAGGCCTGCCCGCAGTTCATGAGGCCAGAGAAGATGAGCATCGGCAGCGTCGAGTCCAGGTCGGCATCCTCCAGGATGATGGCCGCGGACTTGCCGCCGAGTTCCAGCGTGCACGGCTTGAGCCGTTCGGCGGCGACCTTGCCGATCTCCTTCCCGACGGCGCTGGAGCCGGTGAAGGTGAACTTGTCGATCTCGGGATTGGCGATCAGCGCGCGGCCGGTGTCCGGGCCACCCGGGACGACAGACAGCACGCCTTCGGGCAGTCCGGCCTCGGCGAACGCCCGGGCCATCGCGAAGACCGACAGCGGCGTCTCGGCGGCCGGCTTCAGCACGACCGTACAACCGGCCAGTAGCGCCGGGCCGAGCTTGTTGGCGGCCAAGAAGAACGGGACGTTCCAGGCCGCGACCGCGGCGACGACGCCGATCGGTTCCCGGGTCACCAGGGTCTGGCCGTAGATGCCGTCGCGGATCTCGCTCCAGCTGAATTTGTCGACCGCAGACGTGGCGTAGTAGTTGAACGACGACATCGCCGCGCCGTACTGCATCATGTCGACGATGCTGGCGGGCTGACCGGTCTCGGCGGCCAGCAGGAACTTCAGTTCGTCGGCGCGCTCTTCCAGGATCTTCACCGCGCGAGCGAGGATCGCGGCCCGCTCGGCCGGTTTCATCGTGGGCCAAGGGCCCTCGTCGAACGCGGTGCGGGCAGCGGCGCATGCGGCGTCCACATCGGCCTGGGTGGCCAGCGGTACCTTGCCGACCAGCTCACCGGTGGCGGGGGAGTGCACCTCGATCACCTCGGCCGTGGCCGGCTCGACCCACTGGCCGCCGATGAACAGCTTGTCCCACTCGGTCTGAAACGCGGTCGCGGATGAGCTCTGTGTCATGGAGGTCACATTACCCAGTTTCGGGAAAAACGAGAACATGTTCCAATCGGTGGATTCTCAGGGCTGCAGAACCAGCACCAGATTGCTCACCAGAAACTCTCGCAGCCGCGGTACCGACGTCATCCACCAGGCCCATCGTGGGTGGTAGCGGGGGAATGCGGCGACCAACGCCCCTGTGCTGGCCGCCCACTGCAGCCCGTCGGCGGCGGATACTGCGAACAACGACGACCCGTAGTCGTTCTTGGGCCGGTGGCCGTGTTTGCGGGTGTACCTCTCCGCGGCACGGGCCCCGCCGAGATAGTGCGTCAGCCCCATCTCGTGACCACCGAATGGACCGAGCCACACCGTGTAGGACAGCACCACCAACCCGCCCGGCCGGGTCACCCGCAGCATCTCGTTGCCCAACAGCCACGGTTGCGGCACATGCTCGGCCACATTGGAGGACAGGCAGATGTCCACGCTGCCGTCGGCGAAGGGCAGCGCCATCCCGGACGCACGCACGAACACACCGCCGTCGGCGTCCCCCGCGGGACCAGCATGCATTTCGCGGGGATCGGGTTCGACGCCGACGTAGTGCATCCTCGCGGCGTCGAACGCGGAGGCGAAGTAACCGGGCCCACCGCCGACGTCGACCACGGTCCGTCCTGCAGCGAGCTCACCGGTGCAACCGGTCCACAGATCGGTGACCATCGCGACCGTGTCCTCGGCCAGTGCGCCGTAGAACCTGGCCGGGTCGCTCTGCTCGAAGCGGAACTCGCTGAGCAGACGTACCGAGCGCCGCAGGCCGGCCCGGCGGGCAAAGAGTGCGGTGGGCTGCACCCGCCCAAACTACTCACCGGTACGCTCGACACGATGTCTGACCGTCCTGTCCGTTCTGTGCTCCTGCTGTGCTGGCGGGACACCGGACACCCACAAGGCGGTGGCAGCGAGGCCTACGTGCAGCGCATCGGCGCATACCTGGCCGCCCACGGTGTCGACGTCACATTGCGCACCGCCCGCTACCCGGGTGCGCCGCGCAACGAGGTCGTCGACGGCGTGCGGATCAGCCGCGCCGGCGGCCCCTACACGGTGTACATCTGGGCGGGATTGGCGATGGTGCTGGCGCGTATCGGTCTGGGACCGCTGCGACGGGTCCGGCCCGACGTCGTCGTCGATACCCAGAACGGCCTGCCGTTCCTGGCCCGCCTGGCCTTCGGCCGCCGGGTGGCGGTGCTGGTACACCACTGCCACCGCGAGCTGTGGCCGGTCGCGGGGCCGGTGATGGGCCGGATCGGGTGGTTCGTCGAATCGCGGCTGTCGCCGCGGCTGCACCGCCGCAATCAGTACGTCACGGTGTCGCTGCCCTCGGCGCGCGACCTCAACGAACTCGGTGTGGATTCCGGCCGAATTGCTGTGGTGCGCAACGGTCTTGACGAGGCTCCCGCGCAGAGTCTGGAATTGCCCCGCTCGGCCACCCCGCGCGTGGTGGTGTTGTCGCGGCTGGTGCCGCACAAGCAGATCGAGGATGCGCTGGAGGCGGTCGCGACCCTGCGGGCCGACATCCCGGACCTGCACCTGGACATCCTCGGCGGGGGCTGGTGGCAGCAGCGGCTGGTCGAGCATGCCGAGTTGCTCGGTATCGCCGACGCCGTGACATTCCACGGCCATGTCGATGACATGACCAAACACCTTGTGCTGCAACAGAGTTGGGTACACGTGCTGCCGTCCCGCAAAGAGGGCTGGGGACTTGCGGTGACCGAAGCGGCCCAGCACGGCGTGCCGACCATCGGCTACCGGGCCTCGGGCGGGCTGACCGACTCGATCGTCGACGGGGTGACCGGGTTGCTGGTCGAGGATCGGGACGGCCTGGTCGCCGGGCTCGGCCAGTTGCTCAGCGACGGTGTGCTGCGCGTGCAGCTGGGCAGCAAGGCGCAGGCCCGCAGCGACGAATTCTCCTGGGCGCAGAGCGCCGACGCGATGCGCACGGTGCTCGAGTCGGTGCACGACGGGCGCTACATCAACGGCCTGGTGTAGTCGGCGTCTACCCGAACGCCACGGCGGGGTAATCCGGCGGCGATGTCCGCTGGACGGCAGCCGTAGATGACGCACGCAATGCCCTCGGGTACCGGTGTCGGGCATCAGGGTTTGACCGCTTCGATCAGGTCGTGCGGGAGAGCGTGGCGCACTGCGCCGGTGGGGTGCAATCCCGCATCGGCCAGCAGGGCGGTGAGTTCGTCGGCCGAACGTTGCCGGCCACCATCGGTCAGGGCCAGCATCAACAGATCGGCGAAGGGCGCCAAAGGACTTGGTGTAGCGGGCTGTTGGAGGACCTCGACGAGGACGAGCCGGCCCCCGCTGGGCATGGCCGCGGCCACGGTGCTCAGGATCTTGCGGCAGTGTTCGTCGTCCCAATCGTGCAGGACGTCCTTGAGCAGGTAGACGTCGGCCGTTGCGGGGATCGTGCCGAACATGTCGCCAACCACCGCATCGATCCGGTCGGCGAGTCCGCGTGTCCGCAAGAAGGTGTGGGCTCGGGCGATGACGTCCGGGCTTTCGACGAGCACGCCGCGTAAACCGGTGGATGAGCTGACGATCTCCGCCACGAGCGTGCCGACACCGCCTGCGACATCACAGACCACGCCGTGATCCGGCCACGGGTATGCGGCGGCGATGATGTCGGCGCTGAGGGTGGTGCCCCGGCGCATCGCTTCGTCGAACACGCGGGCATCGGCGGGGTGCGTGTCGAACCAGTCCCATATCGACATGCCGTGCACGGCCACAAACGCGCTTCGGCCGGTTCGCACGGTGTCGGCCAAACCCGTCCACGCCTGGGTTTGCACGCGCGACCCGTGGGCCATGACCCATTCCCGCATCGAGTGCGGATGGTCCGAGCTCAGCCGCCGCCCGGTGCGGGTCAGCGTCACGGTCCCCCTGCGGCGGTTCATCCGGCACAACCCGCAGGTCGATGCGGTCCGCAGCAGGCGGTGGGTGGCGTCGGCGTCGGTGCCGAGCCGCGCGGCGATCTGCGCCGCGGTGTACGCACGGTCACCGACGACGTCGGCGATGCCCAGTTCGGCGAAAGCCGTCGCGACCTGGGTGACGCCCGTGCACGTGCTGATGTCGTTGACGGCGACCTCCGGCGGTACCAGGGCATCGGCGATCTGCTTGAGTCGTCGGCGAGCGGCCAGCATGGTCAGGACGACGCGGCGGGGAGGGAGTGCCATGGGATTGACCACCTGTCTGTTCTCGGGAATGTGACTGATGTCGAGTTCAGGATCGGGGGCTGCGGCGCAGAGATCGTCGGTCAAAGGACGTAAATCTCGGCCATCTGCGTCGTAGCTGGCGGCGCAATGTACGACCATGTGCCGATGTTTCTCGACGCCGACCTGGCACAAGCTGGTTAGCATGAGCGAGATTGACCCGCTGAACTGGAGCGATCCGGGTGTGACTGAGCTTGTGCCGACAGGAACGGTGACGCTGTTGCTGGCCGACGTCGAGGGTTCGACGCAGTTGTGGCAGACCCGTCCTCAGGACATGACCGCCGCGTTTGCGCAATTGGACACGACGCTCGCCGACTTGGTGGAAGCGCACCGCGGTGTGCGTCCGATCGAGCAGGGCGAGGGCGACAGCTTCGTGGTCGCATTCAATCGTGCGTCGGACGCCGTTGCCTGTGCGTTGGCGTTGCAGCGGGCACCGTTGTCGCCGATCCGGCTTCGGATCGGCATCCACACCGGTGAGGTACAGCTGCGGGACGAGGGTAATTACATCGGCCCGACGATCAACAGAACTGGGCGACTGCGGGACCTCGCGCATGGCGGCCAGACCGTCCTGTCGGCCACCACATCCGATCTGGTCGCCGAGCGGCTTCCTCACGATGCCTGGTTGGCCGACCTCGGCATACACCGCGTACGCGACCTGCCCCGCCCGGAGTGCGTCACGCAACTGTGCCATCCCGATCTGCACAACGATTTCCCTCCGCTGCGGACCGGGGAAGCGCTTGGGGCGCAGCATCTTCCGGCGCCGATGACGACTTTCGTCGGCCGCGAGGTGCAGATGGCCGAGGTGCGGGGTCTGGTCGGGCGGGACCGGCTGGTCACCCTGACGGGAGCGGGTGGCATCGGTAAGACCCGCTTGGCGGTACGGATCGCGACTCAGATGACGGCCGAGTTCGGCGACGGCGTGTGGTACGTCGATCTGGCGCCGATCAACGACCCGGCGCTGGTACCCGTTGCCGCCGCCCGTGCACTGGATCTACCCGACCAACCTGGTCGCACCTCGACCGACACCGCCATGAGCTTCATCGGTGATCGACACATGTTGATCGTGCTGGACAACTGCGAACATCTTCTCGATGCGGCCGCTGTGCTGACGACCACGCTGCTCGGAAGATGTTCTGCCTTGACAGTTTTGGCAACCAGTCGGGAGCCGCTGGGGGTACCGGGTGAGGCAGTATGGCGGGTGCCTCCGCTGTCGCTGGCCGATGAGGCGATCGAGTTGTTCGCCGACCGTGCTCGGCACGTCCGCAGTGATTTCGCCATTTCCGCCGACAGCGCCGACCTGGTGCAGGAGATCTGCCGTCGACTCGACGGTATGCCGTTGGCTCTCGAACTGGCGGCGGCGCGAGTGCGGGCCTTGTCGCTGCGCGATATTCGCGACAGCCTCCACGACCGCTTCCGTCTCCTCACCGGTGGCGCACGCAGTGCTGTGCGCCGTCAGCAGACCCTGCGCGCCTCCGTCGACTGGTCACATGCCCTGCTGACGGAACCCGAGCGCGTCATGTTCCGGCGACTTGCGGTGTTCTTCGGTGGGTTCGACCTACCGGCCGCCCAGGCTGTCGCCGGCGCCGGCGATCTTCACCGGCACCAGATCCTCGACCTGCTGACACTGCTCATCGACAAGTCTCTCGTGGTGGCCGAAAACTCTGGGGGCCACACGCGATACCGACTGATGGAAACCATCCGGCAGTATGCCCAGGAAAAGCTCGGCGAATCCGGCGAGGCGGACCAGGTCCGGGACCGCCACCGCGACTACTACACGGGCACGGTGGAATCGTTGGACGCGGCGATCTCGGCCGCGCACCAGCGGCCGGTCGAGCAAGCCGAAACCGAGATCGACAATCTACGAGCTGCTTTCGCGTGGAGTCGCGAGAACGGTGACACCGAGTCCGCCATGCTGCTGGTGTGCTCCCTGCAGCCGTTGTGGCTGTCCCGCGGGCGCATCATGGAGGGCCTGTCGTGGTTCGGCGCAGTCCACGACGATGCCGGCCACCCCGCGGTCGAGGTCAGCGCGGCGGCCCGTGCGCGTGCATTCGCCGACCAAGGGGTGCTCATGGCGGTGATCTCCGCACCCAACGACCCGGTGCAGCTCGGACACGCGTTGCGCACCGCGCGAGAGGTCGGCGAACCTGGCCTGCTGCTGCGGGTACTCCTCGCCTGCGGAGGCACCGCTGTCTTCGATTCGGACGTGGCGCGCCCGTACCTCACCGAGGCGCTCGCCCTGGCCCGCGCGTCAGGCGACGTGTGGAGGTTGAGCCAAGTCTTGTGGTGGCAGGCTTTCGTGGCGATCATCGCAGGCGAACCACATGCAGCACTCGAAGCCGGCGCCGAGGGGTTTCGGCTCGCCGATGAGATCGGAGACCAGTTCATTTCCCGGATGTGCCGGTTCTGGGGGATCGGCACAGCCCTCCTTGAGCAAGGGGATCTCGCCGCAGCGGCGGAACAGTTTCGCGGACTGCTCGCCGAGGCCGAGACGGCGCGTGATCCGTTCGGTCAGCTCGCCGCACTGACCCACCTTGCCCATACGTTGGCGCACTCAGGCGACATCGACGCGGCACAGGCGGCGGCTGCCCGCGCCGTCAAACTCGGCGGCGAATTCGGCGGATTCGTCGAGGGTCTCGGCTATTCGCAGCTGGCCCGCGCAGCGTTGGCCGCGGGCGACGTCGCGGCGGCCACCGAAGCCAGTGAGCTGGCCTGCCAACGGATGCGCGATATTCGAATTCCGGGGGCCAATGTGAACCCGATCGCCGAAATTGCCTTCGCCCGTGGTGATCTCAGCGCCGCGAGACGCAACGGAGATGAAACAGTGGCGCTGACGCGGGGCGTAAACCAGGCAGTCGCGTTGGTGGTCCGCGCTCGTGTGGCCCGTGCCCAGGGCGAACCCGGTCAGGCTGAACGCGACGCCCATCAGGCGCTCGCCGTCGCCATGACCGTCGACGCCCACCCGACGACACCGGAAGCCTTGGAGTGTCTGGCCGCCCTGGCCTGCGATGCGGAAAGCCACCGTGAAGCCGCCAGACTCTTCGCTGCCGCGGATACGCTGCGGCACGCTATGGGCGGGGTTCGGTTGAGCGTTTACGACGACGACCATCGGGCAGCGATTGCCGCGGTTCGTAACGCCTTGACCGACAACGAATTTGAGACTGCGTGGGCCGAGGGGGCGGCATTGTCCGCTGGTGAGGCGATCGCCTACGCGCAACGTGGCCGTGGCGAGCGTAAACGCCCGAGCAGCGGCTGGGAGTCGTTGACCCCGACGGAACGCGAGGTCGTTCGGCTCGTCAGCCAAGGACTCGGCAACAAGGACATCGCGACTCGGCTGTTCATCTCCCCGCGCACCGTGGCGACCCACCTCACCCATATCTACGCCAAACTCGGGCTCACCTCACGCGTACAACTCGCCCAGGAAGCCGCTCGCCACGCCGATCGTCGGTGTCGATGATCCACTCACCGGGACGGCGGACCCGTCGCGCGGTCAACCGTCCCTACCGTCAGCTGACTTCACAGGCGATGGTGCTGGATGCGTTCGGCGGGCCCGAGGTGGGCGAAGGCGTGACTGGTCTGTCCGTCGGTGATCGCGTGCTCACGGCGTCCAACACGGGCCGCGGGGAGCGCGGCACTCACGCCGAGACGTGACTTCCGACCGGGAACGCGTGGTCAGGTTGCCCGACTCGGTCCGGCTCGCCGAGGCTGCGGCGATGCCGACGGCCGGCTGCACCTGCTGGGAGGCGCTGTTCGACGTAGACCCGGGGCAGCTGGGCACGCAACAGGTCGCCGGGCACCCGAAATCACGGTGAGCTGGGCTAAGGCCGCCGACGCGCTGCGCGCACGGTCTGCGCCGCCAGCCCTACCCCTGCGCCGATCAACAACCCCAGCCACACCAGGTGCGCGACGATCAGCAGACCGCGATGCGTCGCCGCGGGCGCCGAGCCGCCGATCCGCTGTACCGCGACGTCGCCGTCGGTTTCCCGGACCACCCAGCCGACCCCGGCGTCGGCCAGCTGCTGCGGTGACGCACCCGAGAGCAGCATGTCCTGCACGGCGCGGGCGCGGGCGCCCTCGCCCGGCACGGTGTGCCCGCCGATCGACAGGTCACCCGTGCTGAGCACATCGGCCCGCACCCAGCGCGGCAGCGGGTCGAGCACCGGAGCCGGCCCCGACCAGGAGAATTGCCGCATCATGTCGGGCGGCAGCACCGCCACCGGCCGCGGATCGGCGTTGATCTGCGCGGCCGCGGCAGCCCAGCCGGCCGGATAGTGCACGGCCCGCATCTGGCCACCCAAACCCCACGCCAGATCGGGCAGCACGGCGATCAACGCCACGCAGCACACCGCGGCCGTCGCGGACGCGGGCAGCCGGCGGTGCAGGGTCAGCGGGGCAGCCGCGGCCGCAAGCGTGTACCCGGGCATCGCCAGGGCCACCCACTTCTGCCCGTCGCGCAGCACTCCCAGCCCCGGAATGGCCCGCACCGCGCTCTCCACGAACGCCAGGCCCGGCCCGGTGGCCAGCAACGCCGGGCCGATCACCGCGACGGCGGCCAGGACCAGCAACGGCAGCGTCATGCGTCTGGCAGGCGCACGCAACACGACCGGCAGGCCCGCCGCCACCACGCCGAGCAGCACCACCGTGGCCAGCACCGCGAACAGCGAGGCTCGCGAAGCCGGGGTGGCCGCACTGTTCCAGATACCACCGAGGCCGGCCAGGCTGCCGAGGGTGCCGAGCCCGGGTTCGGCCCGCGCGGCGAACGCGTGAATCCCGGCCGACGACTCCGCTGCCGACGCGTTCACGGCGCCGCCGAGCAGCGCGGCCGTCAACCAGGGCAGCGCGGCCAGCACGGCGGCGAGAAAGCCCACCGCAGCGACCCGGACGCGACCCCAGCCGTCGCCGGGCACCGCCACACAGGTCAGCGCCACCAGCAGGGCCAGCAAAAGGCCCGTCGGCGTCAGCCCGGCCACGGCGATCCAGAACGCCAGTGCGAAGGGCGATCCACAGCCCGTGCGCAACCGCACGACGGCGGTCGCCACCCAGGGCAGGCAGCCGTAACCGACCAGCAGACTCCAGTGGCCCTGCAGCAACCGCTCGGCGACGTAGGGATTCCACACGGCCAGCGTCGCGGCGATGAACTGCCCGGGCAGTCCGGCGGCCAGCACCTCGGCGGCCAGCCGGGCCGCGCCCCAACCGGCCAGCCACAGCCCGCCCACCAGCAGCAGCTTGACCACCACGCCGCCATCGAGCACCGCCGAGGTCACCGCGATGAAGAAGTCCTGCGGAAGCGCTCGCGGCGCGGCTTCGGACAGGCCGAGCGCGGCGTCGGTCAGATACGAGCGCGGTGTCGAGACCGCGTCGCGCAGCAGCAGGTAGCCGGGTCCCAGGACCGGCGCCGTCACCAGCAGCGACAGCACCAGCGCGTAGGCCGGCAGCCAGAACCGGGAGGAAATCAGACCGGTCGGTCCGGTGGCAGGTCAGAGGGACGCTGCGCGGGCAGCTTTTCGGTCTTGGCTTCCGCTCCAGGCACTTGGATGCCCTGGGTGTCGAAGAAGCCGTGGTCGGCGGTGTCGAGGCCCGGGTCGATCAGCGTCGACTCGGCGCGCAGCGCGAACGAGGCCAGAAGCGCTCCGCCGATCAGTGTCACCAGGCCCAGCGCGGTGAACGTGATGGGCAGGACGCGCGACCACAGCGACACCCGGTCGCGTTCGTCGCGGGCGGAGGCCACCTGCGACTCGATGGTGCTCTCGTTGGAGGTCACCTTGTAGTCGACGTAGGTGACCTCGGGTTTCAGCGGATCACGGGCGTAGTACTGATAACCGTGGTCGGTGGCCTTGACGATGGTGCCCGAGACCGGATCCACCCAGAACGTCCGCTGCGCCGCGTAGTAGCGGTTCATCGTGATCTCTTCGTCCGGCTCGCCCGGTACACCCCATACCGAGGCCCGCGCCTTCACGGTGCTGTCGACGTCATCCTCGTACAGCGAGGCGTACTTCACCGGCTCGACCAGCTTGCCGTCGGCGTCGTAGCCCACGTTCTGCGTGAACCGGTAGGTGGTCAGCCCGTTGACGTCTTCTTCGCCGTCGTAGTTCGCGTCGAACGGCTTCTGGGCGATCGGGTCGAACATCTGGTAGGTCTTTTTCTCCGTGTCGAACGGGAACCGGTAGGTCAGACCCTCGTGCGGCAGCGCCACGCTGGTGGGCGGCTTCTGGTCTTCCATGCCGCGGGGCTTCTGCACAGAGCCGCCCGGGTTGTTGTCCGACGACACCGCCAGCGCCGTGCTCCGGTTCATGGTGACGGTGTCGACCATCGCCAACAACAGACCGGTGTCTTGCTGGCGATCGGTCCGCCGCAGTGACGTGCCCACCTGCAGTGTCACCACCTCGGCGTTGGACGGCGATTCCACGCTCATCTGCTGTTGCATCGCCACCGGCACGTTGCGGTCCACCG
Organism: Mycobacterium aquaticum; assembly: GCF_002086485.1. Classification (GTDB taxonomy): domain Bacteria; phylum Actinomycetota; class Actinomycetes; order Mycobacteriales; family Mycobacteriaceae; genus Mycobacterium; species Mycobacterium aquaticum. Next base: position 11,624 of record NZ_MVHF01000043.1, read on the forward strand.
AGAACTTCTCGGCCGACAACGACGCCGGGTCGAACGCGGTCCCGGTGCCCTCGCTGACCAGCGTGGTGTCCAGGTTGAGCGGGATCTTGGCGATCTTGCCCTTGGTATAGGTCGTCAGCAGCAGGGCGGCGATCAACAGGGCGGCACCCAGCCCCATCAATCCGCATGCCGCGATACGCAGCGCCACAGCGCGGTTCAAACCGGGCCTCCTTTGGTGTGGGCCAACTTGTCCTCAGGGCAAACCCGTTCGACCCTAACAGCACTATTTAAGGCCATCACTTACGACAAGGGCATCCTGTGGTGGCACTTCACCGTCCGTTTGGTGTGTTTGCGTCGTCCCGGCACACTGGTCGTCGTGGCGACCCGGCAATCGGACCCGAACTCCGAGGTCGGCGGGACGAGGAGCTTCCTGCCGGCAGTCGAGGGCATGCGTGCCTGCGCGGCCATGGGCGTCGTGCTGACCCACGTCGCGTTCCAGACCGGCCACACCGGCGGCGGCTTCTTCGGGCGGATCTTCGGCAGGTTCGACCTGGCCGTGGCGGTGTTCTTCGCGCTGTCGGGCTTCCTGCTGTGGCGCGGTCACGCTGCCGCTGCCCGCGGACTGCGCCCGCGGCCGCCGACGGGGCACTACCTGCGATCGCGGGTGGCGCGCATCATGCCGGGATACGTGGTGGCCGTCGTGGTGATCCTGCTGCTGCTCCCCGAGGCGAAGGCCGACTTCACGGTATGGCTGGCCAATCTCACGCTGACGCAGATCTACGTTCCGCTGACCCTGACCGCCGGGCTGACCCAGATGTGGAGTCTGTCGGTCGAGGTCACCTTCTACCTGGCGCTGCCGTTCCTGGCGCTGCTGGCTCGCCGGCTGCCGGTACGAGCCCGCATCGGGGTGATCACCGCGGTGGCCGTGCTGAGCCTGGCGTGGGTGTGGATCCCGTTCGACGGGAGCACCGGGCAGAACCCGTGGAACTGGCCGCCGGCGTTCTTCTCGTGGTTCGCCGGCGGGATGGTGCTGGCCGAGCTGACGGTCACCCCGTTCGGCCGGGCGCACCGGCTGGGCCGCAACCGACTGCTGATGGGGTTGGTCGCGCTGGTGGCGTTCGCGATCGGGGCGTCACCCATGGCAGGGATGGACGGGTTGCGCCCGGGGTCGGTTACGCAGGTGACGCTGAAGACGGCGATGGGCGCGGTGCTCGCCGCTGCGCTGCTGGCGCCGCTGGTACTCGACCGGCCCGACACCCCGCACCGGATCCTCGGCAGCCGCGTGATGGTCACCCTGGGCCGCTGGTCCTACGGCTTGTTCGTGTGGCACCTGGCTGCGCTGGCGATGGTGTTCCCGATGATCGGGGAATTCCTGTTCAACGGTGGCATGCCTGCGGTTCTGGTGCTGACGCTGGTGTTCGGTTTTGCCTTGGCCGCAGTCAGTTACGCCCTGGTCGAGTCACCATGCCGGGAGGCGTTCCGGCGCTGGGAGTATCGCCATCAGCGTCCGGTGCCGCCGCTGGACAGCTCGATCACCGACGAACCCGAGCCAGAACCCGAGCCGCAGCCCGCGCTGCGCTGAGGGCGCCGTCGGGCGGCCGTGCCTACTCGTTGACCAGGTAGGGGTTCGGCGTCGCGGCCCAGATCCGTTCTGCCGCGCGGCTGTCCTTGTCCTGCAACGCTTTCAGGAGTTTGTTGTGCAGGGCCAGCGCATGATGGGAAATTCCGTCGGTGACATCGGGCTGCTCGCGCAGCTGGGTCCTGACGGCGCTGCGCAACTCGCTGTAGAGGTCGACCAGCAGCACGTTCTTGGTGGCCGCCGCGATCTGCATGTGGAATGCGTAGTCGGCTTCGACGAACGCTTCCGGATCGTCGTGCTGCGCTGCGACCTCGCAGGCCTGCGCCGCTTCCTGCAGTTGTAGGAGATCTTTCTCGGAGCGGTTCCGCGCGGCCAGACCGGCAACCGACATCTCGAACGCGCGCCGCACATCGAACAGCTCGGCAATGCTCGCGCGCCTGATCTTGTCCGTCAGAGTGTCGCCCGCGCCGGGTGTCGCCGAGACGTATGTGCCGTCGCCGACCTGCACCCGCAGCACGCCGCTGTGTACGAGGGCCCGTACGGCTTCGCGCACCGTTGACCGCCCGACCCCGAAGCGTTCCATGAGGACTGGTTCCGGGGGTAGTCGGTCGCCCACCTTCAACTCACCGTTGGTGATCGCGGTCTGGAGCTCGCTGATGATCTGGTCGGCCAGTCGCAGCCGGCTCACCCGATTGACGTTGGGTAGGACCGAATCGGCCTTGCCGCCACCTTGTTTGGCGCGAGACACCACTGGCGGGCCCTCCATGAATTGGGGTGATGGTCTGACGTTTCCCTGTGGACGATACAACACCGCCTGCCCCGCTGCGGATCTCCGGGTGGGGATTGACAACGGAGCGACCACGAGTCAATGATCAGACGTCTGCTGATCTGATGGATATGGAGGAGCGAGGATGGCAAAGCGAGTCATCGTTGTCGGGGCGGGCAACGCTGCGTTGGTGGCGGCGCTGGCTGCGTCGGACGCCGGTGCGGACGTCACCGTGCTGGAGAAGGCGCCGCAGGACCAGCGCGGCGGCAACACGCGATACACGGCGGGCCTGGTGAGGTTCGCCTTTGACGAATTGTCCACCGTGGACGAGCTTTTGGGTAGCAACGCGGCAACCAGTGGTGCGGTGACGGTCGAGCCCTATACGGCCGAAACGTTCACCAGCGCGATCATGCAGACGTCCAGGGGCGAGGCGGACGCGGATCTCACCGACTGGCTGGTTTCGGAGAGCCAGGATGTCTTGCGCTGGATGAAGGACCATGGCATCGATTTCGAGTTCGCCCAATACCTGACCACGGCCGAGGGCGGCAAGACCGTCTACCGCAACGGGCTGGTGCTGCAGTCCGCAGGCGGCGGCGAAGGCCTCACCGCGATGGAGTTCGCGGCCGTCGAACGGGCCGGATGTGAAATCCGTTACGGCACTGCGGCAATCGATCTGATCAGAGACGACATCGGTGGGGTCGTCGGCGTCCGGATCCGCAACGATGCCGGATACACCGAAGACCTCTACGGTGAGGTGATCCTGGGCTGTGGCGGGTTCGAGGCCAATCCGGAGATGCGGACCAGGTATCTGGGCCCGGAATGGAACCTCGTGAAAGTGCGTGGCGTCCCGTACAACACGGGCGAATTGCTCGACGCGGCCTTGCGCGCAGGCGCCGCCACGTACGGGCACTGGGCCGATTGCCACGCCGCGCCGATCGACGTGAACTCGCCCAAGCAGGGGACTCTCGAAACGGGTGAACGGACCAACCGGACAAGCTTTCTGTTCGGCATAGCCGTCAACGAACAGGCCGAGCGGTTCATCGATGAGGGTCGGGACTGGGCGCCGCAGAACTACGTCGCCGTCGGTAAGGCGGTCCTCAAGCAGCCCAACGGCATTGGGTACCAGTTGTTCGACGACAAGGTTGCTGAACTCCTGGACCCACGTTATGGCGACGCAACGGTGTACCAGGCCGACAGCCTGCCGGAGCTAGCCCGGCGGGCCGGGCTCGACCCGGAGAAGTTCGCGCGGACGGTCCGTGAGTACAACGCAGCGGTCGATGACCTCGTCGCCTTCGACAGTACCGTCAAAGACGGTAAGGCGACGCGCGGGATCGATCCGCCAAAGAGCAACTGGGCGCAGCGAATCGATACGCCGCCGTACCGGCTGTACCCGTTCACCGGCGGCATCACCTTCACGTTCGGTGGCCTGCGGATCGACCGCGGGGCACGGGTTCTCGACGCGGGAACCGGGACGCCGATACCGGGCTTGTACGCGATCGGGGAAATGACCGGGGGATTCTTCTATCACAGTTACCCGGCGGGCTCGGGTCTGGTCTGTGGCTCGGTCACCGGCCGGGCGGCGGGCGCCGCAGCAGCTGCAGCGGCGCTGCGCGGAGTGACGGCCGCGGCAGTCTCTTAGGAGAGCTGCCCCGCACCCCTCCTCTCGGGGCAGCGACATGTCCACGCGCCGGATCCGCGTGGAGGCGGAGCCTTGCCGTCGACTTGAAACTGGCGACGGCAAGGCTCCGTGCTGTCTACGAAAAGCTCATAGGCGCAACGGAATTCGTCGAAATCGGAATGGCAAAACCGATTGACAGACATCAGACCATCTGATGATATTCCTCTGGTCCGGCCCCAGTGGCACACATCACAGAAGGAGCGCACAGGTCATGGACGAAACGCTCGTGAGTCAAAGACACGGCATCACCCGCAAGACGCCGATGCACGCCGCGCTGGCCAGCCTCGCCGGCACCGTGGTCGAGTGGTACGACTTCTTCATCTATTCGACGGCCGCCGCCTTGGTGTTCGGTCACCTGTTCTTCCCGAAGGCCAGCCCGACGGCAGGCCTGATGGCGTCCTTCGCGACCTTCGCGGTGGGCTACCTGGCGCGGCCACTCGGCGGCGTGATCTTCGGCCATTTCGGAGACCGGATCGGCCGCAAGCGCACCCTGGTCGTCACGTTGTCCATGATGGGCGGCGCGACCTTTCTGATCGGAGTGCTCCCGACCTACACCTCGATCGGAGTCTGGGCGCCCGCCCTGTTGGTCGTCCTCCGGTTCATCCAGGGCCTTGGGCTTGGTGGCGAATGGGGCGGCGCGGTATTGCTGGCCGTCGAACACGCCCCGTCCGGAAAACGCGGTCTCAACGGAAGCTTCCCGCAGATCGGAGCGCCGGTCGGGCTGTTACTGGCCACCGGAACCTTCGCGCTGCTGGGCGGACTGCCAGAGGATCAGTTCACGGCATGGGGATGGCGCGTGCCCTTCCTCTTCAGCGTCGTCCTGATCCTCCTCGGGTTGCTGATCAGAACCAGAATCGCCGAGACCCCGTCGTTTCAACGCGTCAAGCAAAATGACGAGGTGGCACGGATGCCCATCGTCGAGGTGCTGCGCACCCAGAAGCGAGAGGTGCTGCAGGCGCTGGGCATGCGTTGGGCCGAGAACATCTCGTTCTACGTCTTTGCGACACTGTTGATCAGTTACGCGACAAAGGAAGTGGGTTTCTCCCGCACCACGGCGCTCGTCGCCGTCACGGTCGCAGGCGGCTTCGGTATCGTCGCTCTGCCCTTCTTCGCCGCACTCTCGGATCGGGTCGGTCGACGCAGCGTCTACATCGGCGGCGCGATTGGCGTTGCAGCGGTGATCTTTCCGTTCTTCTGGCTGGTGCAGACCGGCCACCCCGGATTGCTGTGTGTCGCCGCGGTGCTGATGGCCACGCCGTGGGCAGCCATGTACGGACCGCAGGCAGGGTTCTTCGCTGAGATGTTCAGCGCCCGACACCGCTACAGCGGGATGTCGCTCGGCAGCCAGCTTGCTTCGACATTCGCAGGTGGTCCGACGCCGCTGATCGCCACCGCACTCATGGCAGCCGCCGGTGGATCGCCATGGCCTGTCTGCGTTTACGTCATCGCAACGGCGGCTGTGACGTTGTTCGCGGCAGCCTCGACCCGGGAAACCTATCGAGACGACAACGGATTCAGTGGCGTCAGATCTCCGGTTCAGGCGCGGAACAGCTAGTGGTAGGCCATTATTCGCACGTGACGAGATAGTGAGGAGCACTCTGCAGATGATCAATGACAGCCGACTGGACAGAACGATGGCAGACGGCCTGATGTCGCTCGCCGACGTTCTGATACCCGAGCAGGCACCCTGGCCAGCACCCTCGTCAACCGGACTCGCCGACTACTTCGTCGACGCGGTCCGGGTTCCGCAGGACCAACTCGAGCTGGGAGCGCTGCACGCCACGTGGCTGAACATCCCTCGTGACGAGCCGCTTCAGGCAGCGCGAGCGATCGAACAGCAGATGCCTGCGGCGTTCACGCTGTTTCGGCAGATCTGCTACCTGGGCTATTACGCGCAGCCCGAGGTCGTGCGAGTGCTGCAGATCGAGATGGACTGCGACTACCACAGTCCGCCGCAACCGCAGGGCTACGTCATGGATCTCGACGAAGCCATCCCGCCGCCAAAAGTCGGGCATTACACCCCCACCAACCATGTCCGAAACGTTCGTCTGGAGACCGTGTCATGATGCTGGTTACCTCGCCGAAAACCCCGACCGAAGATGTCGATGTCGTCATCGTCGGATCGGGCATGGCCGGCGGCGCGCTGGCCAAGCGACTGAGCGACGGTGGTCTGCGCGTCGTCTGTCTCGAACAGGGACGCCCGCTGCATCCGGCGGAACTGCGGCATTTCTCCGACACGTGGGAGTGGGACAAACAGCGGGAGTGGAACGTCCACCCGAATGTGCGCAAGTTGCCGCAGGACTACCCGATCGGCGGTGAGCCGCACAGCATCCGCAACCGCAACGATGTCGGCGGCAGCCTCAACCACTGGTCGGCCCACTGGCCGCGATTCAAGCCGGTCGACTTCCGGAAGGGCACTGAACACGGCCTGGCTCCCGACTGGCCCATCACCTACGAGGACCTGGAACCGTACTACGACATCAACGACCGGGAGATGGGCATCTCGGGCCGGCCGGGCGACCCCGCCTACCCGCCGCGCACCACCCACACCACACCGCCGATACCGCTCGGCACGTTCGGCCGGACCATGGCACGCGGCTTCGAGAAACTCGGCTGGCATTGGTGGTGGATGGACAACGCCATCATCACCAAGCCTCTGGACGGCCGGTTGCCGTGCAACCACTGCGGCCAGTGCATTCTGGGCTGCCCGCGGTCATCGATCTCCACTTCTGCAACCGGGTATCTGCCACGGGCCATGGCCAACGGTGCGCAACTGCGCACGGGATGCCGCGTCGAGCAGATCATCGTCGACGGCGACACCGCACGGGGTGTCATCTACGTCGACATCGAAACGGGCCGACGGTATCGGCAAGACGCCAAGGCGGTCATCGTCGCAGGCAACGGGATCGGCACGCCGCGGCTGCTGCTGGTGTCTGCCAACTCCAGCCATCCCGACGGATTGGCCAACAGCAGTGGACAATTGGGCCGCAACCTGATGTACCACCCGCAAGCCTTCGTCGAAGGGATCTTCGAGGAATCTCTCGACGGCTACAAGGGTGCGCGCGGTGCGCCGCTGTTCAGCCAACAGTTCTACGAAACCGATCCCAGTAGGGGTTTCGTCAATGGTTTCACCGCGCTGGTGGTCCGCGCCCCGGGAGCAGGCGTTGCCGCCAACGGGTATTGGACCCGGGAACCGGTCCCCTGGGGTCCGGACCACCACAAGGAGTTCGCGCGACTCTTCGGCCATCACGCCTGGATCATCGTCATGGCCGAAGAACTGCCGTCGCCGACCAACCGCGTGACCCTCGATCCCGAGCTCACCGACTCCACCGGCATGCCCGCACCCAAGGTCGAGTACCGGGTTCATCCCAACGACCGGAAGCTCGTCGAGTTCGGCATCGCCAGAAGCCGGGAAGCCATGACGGCGGCAGGCGCCTACGACGTCACCGATTCCGGGCTGCTCGATCCACCACCGGGATATCACCTGCTGGGAACCGCCAGAATGGGCACCGATCCGGCTGATTCGGTGACCAACCGATGGCATCAAGCCTGGGACATCCCCAACCTGTTCATCTGCGACGGCAGCTCGATGCCCACCAGTGCAGGCGTCAATCCCACCCCCACCATAGGTGCCATGGCGGTCCGGCTCGCTGACTTCCTGGTGCGGGAAGGCAACAGCCTTCTCGGCAGCGACAGACCCCGATTGGCCGACGACAGAATGGAATCCGTTCGATGACAACACTCTCCACCGAACCGACCGTCGAGACGCTCAAGATGCTGATCGGAGGTCGGTGGGTCGACGCGCAGGACGGGCGCCGCGCGGACAGCATCAATCCGTTCACCGGAAAGGTCTGGGCCACTGCGCCTTTCGCCGGAAACGAGGACGTCGACGCCGCGGTCCGCGCGGCCAGATCGGCATTCGCCGGGCCGTGGGGAGCCATGACCGGCGCCGAACGGGTCAAGCTCATGCTGCGGTTCGCCGATCTGCTCGAGACGCGCGCCGAAGAGCTGGCGGTCACCGAATCCACCGACAACGGCAAGCTGATTCGTGAGATGGGCGCTCAGATGAGGGCCTTGCCGGGTTACTACCGGTATTTCGCCGGCTACGCCGACAAGATCCACGGCGAGACCATCCCGACCGAGAAGCCCAACTTCTTCACCTACACGACGCGTGAGCCGCTCGGCGTCGTCGGCGCGATCCTGCCGTGGAACTCGCCGCTGCTGCTGCTCACCTGGAAGCTCGCCCCCGCGCTGGCGGCGGGCTGCACGGTGGTCGCCAAAGCGGCCGACCAGACTCCCGCATCGGTCCTGAGATTCGGTGCGCTGTTCGAAGAGGCCGGTTTCCCACCGGGTGTGTTCAATGTGGTCACGGGCGACGGCCCGACCACCGGCGCCGCGCTCGTCAGCAACCCGGGCGTCGACCGGATCTGTTTCACGGGTTCGAACGCCACCGGAATCCAGGTGATGAAGAACGCGGCCGACAACATCACCAGGGTGACGTTGGAGCTGGGCGGAAAGTCACCCAACATCGTGTTCGCGGATGCCGACCTCGATGCGGTCACCAACGGTGTGCTGGCCGGCATCTTCGCCGCCACGGGCCAAACCTGCGTCGCGGGGTCGCGGCTGCTCGTGCAACGTGAGATCTACGATCAGCTGGCAGAACGACTCATTCAGCGCGCCAAGGACATTCGGCTGGGCGATCCGCTCGATCCCGCCAGCGAGATGGGTCCGGTGGCGTTCCAGGCCCAGTTGGACAAGATCCTGGAGTACATCCGGATCGGACAGGCCGAGGGTGCGGTGCTCGCCACCGGGGGCGACCGTCCGACGGCGCCGGAACTGGGCAATGGGCTGTTCGTCAGCCCGACGATCTTCACCGGAGTGGACAACGCCATGAGGATCGCCCAGGAGGAGATCTTCGGCCCGGTGCTGTGCATGATCCCCTTCGAGACCGAAGAGGACGCAGTGAAGATCGCGAATGCCACGCCGTTCGGCCTGGGCGCCGGAGTGTGGACCCTCAATGTGCAGCGCGCGCACCGTATGGCTCGTGCGCTGCGGGCGGGCACCGTGTGGGTGAATGCCTATCGCACGCTGTCGTGGGCGGCACCGTTCGGAGGGTTCAAAGGCAGTGGCATCGGCCGTGAACTGGGCCTGGAATCCCTGCATGAATTCACCGAGACGAAGTCGGTGTGGATCGAGACGTCAGGCGCTTCCCAGGATCCGTTCCGAATGGGGTGAGGTGATCAGTACCCGCCCTGGCGATCGAAGATCCTGCGCGGGTTGTCCACGAGCATCGTGGTGATCTGCGCATCGGTGACCCCGCGCTCGCGCAGCGCGGGCAGAACATCGTTGTGGATGTGCAGGTATCCGGTGTTGGGCAGGACCGTGGTGGTGAGCTCGTCGGGCAGTGCGTCGAAATAGCACCAGGTGTCGTGCGAGAGCACCATGCGGTCGGCGTGGCCACGCTCGCACATGGTCGCGACGGTCGCCACCCGGTCCTCGAACGGTAGGTAGACGTCGACGCCGAACCGGTCCATGCCGATGTAGGAGCCGTTGGCGATCAGCTCCTCGAGATAGCCGATGTCGGTGGTGTCGCCGGAGTGGCCGATGACCACCCGCGACAGGTCGACGCCTTCCTCGGCGAAGATGCGCTGCTGTTCGAGACCGCGGCGGGTGGCGGCATGGGTGTGGGTGGAGATGGGCACGCCGGTCTCCCTGTGGGCCTGTGCGACGGCCCGCAGCACTCGCTCGACACCGGGGGTGACGCCGGGTTCGTCGGTGGCGCACTTGAGGATTGCGGCTCTGATCCCGGTGTCGGCGACGCCCTTCTCGATGTCGTGGACGAACATCTCGACCATCGGGTCCGGGCCGGCCAACGCCGTGCCCGGCCCGCGGAACCAGAACGCCATCGGGATGTCGTTGTAGGTGTACAGACCGGTGGCGACGACGATGTTGAGATCGGTGGCCGCCGCGATCCGCGCGATGCGGGGCAGATAGCGTCCGAGCCCGACGACGGTGAGGTCGACGATGGTGTCCACACCACGGGCTTTGAGCTCGTTGAGTCGCGCGATGGCGTCGGCTTCCCGACGCGTCTCGTCGCCCCAGCTGTCCGGGTAGTTCGCGGTGAGCTCGCTGGTCATGATGAAGACGTGCTCGTGCATGAGCGTGGCGCCGAGTTCGGCTGTATCGATGGGACCATGTGCGGTGTTCACTGTCGGCACGGCTCCGATGCTAGGCCCGAAAAGCGTTGCGCGAGCGTGAATCCTCTGCGGGAATTCGGCGAATTCGTCGCAGAGACTTCACATTCGGTGCCGGATCGGCCGGTTCACCTGTGGGTCGCCGCTTCGACCGCGGCGATGGCCTCGGGGGTGACCGGGTCGAGGATGTCGTCGAAATCGTGGTGCTGCTTGACGTACTTGGCCACGTACGGGCACACCGGGACGATGCGCTTGCCCGCCGCGCGGGCATCGGTCAACGCCGCGGACACCAGTTCGCCGGCCAAACCCTGGCCGCCGAACTTGTCGTCGATCTCGGTGTGGTAGAAGATGCGCTGGTCGCCCGAGTCGACGTACGCCTCCAGGCCGGCATGCTCGCCGTCGACGGTGATCTCGTAGTGGTGCGCTGCGGGAATGTTGCGAACTTCAGCCATGTCTTCACTATGCCGCAGCGACGCTGGCACGATCGGGTAGATGGCCGTGCCAGCAACGTCGACGTGGGCGCCGCTGGCGTCGCCGATCTACCGGGCGCTGTGGATCGCGCAGTTCGTCTCCAATCTGGGCACGTGGATGCAGACTGTGGGTGCCCAGTGGATGCTGGTCGGGGATCCGCGGGCGCCGGTGCTGGTGCCGTTGGTGCAGACCGCGACGACGCTGCCGGTGATGCTGCTCGCCCTGCCGTCGGGTGTACTCGCCGATCTGGTGGACCGGCGCCGGTTGCTGGTCGCCACTCAGGGGGCGATGGCGGCCGGGGTGGCCGCGCTCGCGACACTGACCGGCGCCGGGCTGGCCACCCCGACCGTGTTGCTCACCCTGCTGTTCCTGATCGGTTGCGGGCAGGCGTTGACTGCCCCGGCGTGGCAGGCGATCCAGCCGGACCTCGTTCCTAGAGAACAGATTCCGGCCGCCGCCGCACTGGGCAGCATGAGCATGAACGGGGCACGGGCCATCGGCCCGGCCGTCGCGGGCGCACTGGTGTCCCTGTCCGGCCCGACGTTGGTGTTTGCGCTCAACGCGGTCTCGTTCGTCGGCATCGTGGTGGTGTTGCTGCTCTGGCGCCGCCCCGCCGCCGAGCGGTTGTTGCCCGCCGAACGACCATTGGCCGCGTTGAACGCAGGCGGTCGGTTCATCCGCAGCTCACCGATCATCCGGCGGATCCTGCTGCGCGCGGTGTTGTTCATCGCGCCGGGCAGTGCGCTCTGGGGTCTGCTCGCCGTCGTCGCCCAGCGTCAACTCGGCTTGTCGTCATCGGGGTACGGTCTGTTGCTCGGCGCACTGGGTGTGGGAGCGGTGCTCGGCGCCTTCGTGCTGGGCCGGCTGCAGTCGACCTTCGGCCTGAACAAGCTGCTGATCGTCGCGGCGCTCGGATTCGCCGGGGCCACCACGGTTTTGGCACTGGTCCACAACTTCGGTGCCGTGCTGGCCGCTCTCGTCATTGGCGGCACGTCCTGGCTGCTGGCGTTGTCGACGCTGAACGCCTCGATGCAGTTGAGCCTGCCCGCATGGGTGCGTGCGCGTGGGCTGTCGGTGTACCAGCTGACCTTCATGGGCGGTCAGGCCATCGGCTCGCTGGTGTGGGGTCTGGTCGCGGGCGTCACCAGCAGCGTCACCGCACTGTTGATCAGTGCGGGGTTGCTGGTGTTCTGCGCGGTGTCGGCCTGGTGGTGGCCACTGCACGCGCGCACCGGCGATCTCGACCTGACTCCGTCGGCGCACTGGCCGGAGCCGGCCCTGGTGTTCGAACCGGAACCGCCCGACGGGCCCGTGCTGGTGCTCATCTACTACCGGGTCGAACCAGACGACGAGACCGGGGTTTTCGCCGCGATGGCGGTGCTCGGCCGGTCGCGGCAGCGCACCGGGGCAGCGCAATGGCAGGTGTTCCGCAGCGGCGAGGAGCACAGCACCTTCGTCGAGGCGTTCGTGGTGCGGTCGTGGGATGAGCATCTGCGTCAGCACCGCACCCGTCAGACCGGGCAGGATCTGGTCATCGAGCAGGCCGTCGCGCGCTGGGTGCAGGGCGAGCCGGTGTCGCAGCATTTGATCGCCGTGAAGACGTCTTGACTGTGAGGGGCATCACAGTAATATGACCAGTGGTCATCAAGCCTTGGAGGGTAGATGCCAACGGTCACCTGGGCCCGCGTGGATCCCGCTCGTCGAGCGGCGGTGATCGCGGCCGCCGAAGCGGAATTCGGTGCCCACGGCTATTCGCGGGGCAGTCTCAATGTCATCGCGCGGCGAGCCGGTGTCGCGAAAGGCAGCCTGTTCCAATACTTTGCCGACAAGCGCGACCTGTATGCGTTCATCGCCGATGTCGCCAGCCAACGTGTGCGGTCCCATATGGAAGGCCGCATACGCGAGCTCGACCCCAGTCGCCCGTTCTTCGAATTCCTCCCGGACCTGCTCGACGACTGGGTCGCCTACTTCGCCGATCACCCCAGGGAACGTGCGCTGCACGCCGCCGCCAGCTTCGAGGTCGACGCCGACGCCCGGGTCAGCGTGCGCGCCGTGGTTCACCGTCATTACCTCGACGTACTGCGACCCCTCGTGCACGACGCGCGGACCCGCGGTGACCTGCGAGCCGACTGCGATGTCGACGCCCTGCTGTCGCTGATGCTGATGATCTTCCCGCACCTGGCGCTCGCGCCGTACGTGCGTGGAATGGACCCCGTCCTGGGCTTGGATGAGCCCAGTCCCGAGCAGCCGGCGTTGGCCGTGCGAAGACTCGTCGCGGTGTTGGCGGCCGCGTTCTCGCCGACACCCCAAGCAGCCCACCAGATCTGAGGAGGTCAGATGTCACACACACATTTCGGCTCGTTGAGCAAGGGTGGTCTCAACTGGGACAGCGTGCCGTTGCGGTTGTTCTCCGGGGGCAATGCGAAGTTCTGGAATCCGGCCGATATCGACTTCTCCCGGGACCGGACCGACTGGGAGGCGCTCACGGAACGAGAGCGAGAATATGCCACGCGGTTGTGCGCCGAGTTCATCGCAGGCGAGGAAGCGGTCACCAAGGACATCCAGCCGTTCATGAGCGCCATGCGGGCCGAGGGCCGGCTCGGCGACGAAATGTACTTGACGCAGTTCGCCTTTGAGGAAGCCAAGCACACCCAGGTGTTCCGCATGTGGCTGGACGCCGTCGGGGTCACCGAAGACCTGCACAAGTATTTCGACGACGTACCGGCGTATCGCGAGATCTTCTATGAAGAGCTTCCGGCGTCGCTCGAAGCTCTGTACACCGATCCGTCGCCCGCGGCCCAGGTGCGGGCCTCGGTGACCTACAACCACATCGTCGAAGGCATGTTGGCGCTCACGGGATACTATGCGTGGCACAAGATTTGCGTCGACCGCGGCATCCTGCCGGGCATGCAGGAGCTGGTCCGGCGCATCGGCGACGACGAACGCAGGCACATGGCGTGGGGTACGTTCACGTGCCGCAGGCACGTCGCCGCCGACGACGCCAACTGGGCGGTGTTCGAAGCCAGGATGAACGAATTGATCCCGCTCGCACTGCGTCTCACCGAGGAGGGCTTCGCCCTCTACGCGCCCGACATCCCCTTCGGCCTGGTCGAGGACGAGTTCCTGCAGTACTCCACCGACAAGGGCATGCGCCGTTTCGGCACGATCAGCAGCGCGCGCGGACGCCCGCTCGAGGAGATCGATCTCGACTATTCACCGCTGACGTTGGAGGACACCTTCGCCGACGAGGATGCCGCGGCGCTCACGTCGGCCTGAGTTTCCGCGCGTGCGGTACGCGGCCGGAACGCCACGGTCGACGTGGCGACGACGGCCACCGAGATCAGCGCGAGCAACTGCACCCACGGCGAATGCCCGACATATCCGTCGACCGAGCGCCACGGATGCTGCGACAGGGCGGCCCCCGCGATGATCAACCCACCGGCCGACAAGCCGAGTGTGAGCCGATCGCACCAAGATTCACGATTGCGCAACAAGTAGCGCACACCCAGGGCGGCCGCGACGACGAGCACTCCGGGCACCCCGGAGATCGCCGTGCCGACCGCGAGCACGCCCAGGCTGGTCAGCACCGGACCGGGCCGCCACGGCCGGGCCGGTGCCGACTCGGCCGATGGGCGTCGGGCCGGCAGCAGTGCCAGCAGTGCGAGTAACGGCAGCAGCGCGAGCCCACCGATCAGGCCGACGCGGTAGGGCCGGTTGGAGTCGAACGACAATGTCACCGTGCCCGAGGTCGCGGCCGGGACCACCCAGCCCTGCTGCCAACCGTTGACGGTCACCGGTTCGAGCCGGGTGCCCGCCGCGTCGCGGGCGATCCAGCCGGGGTTGATGCTCTCGGGGACCACCAGGATCCGCGAGGTCGGCGCGGGCGTCACCCGCACCTCGCGGCGATCCGGTCCCCATTCCGATGTATCGGCGAGAGTCGTTGTCGCCGTGGGTAGTTGGTCCTTGGGTGTGGACAGGGCGATGCCGTCGACGACGAACGCTGCCCCCGGGCTGACGAGCAGCTCCTGCTGACCGGCAGGCAGGGATATCGGGTCGGTGCGGCACGGCTGGGCCGGGATCGGGTCGCCGTCGAGCAGCGCCGCGACCGTGGTGCGGACCGAGGTCTGGATGAACTGTCCTGCCACGCCGATGATCGGGCCCTGCCCGCAGGGCAGCGAGACGACGCGGGCGCGGTTGGCGGCGGCGTCGGCCGCGCCGATCGGCCGGCCATGCGCATCGAATACCGAGATGTCGGCCAGCCCAGGCGGTTTGAGCTGATCGAAGCCGAGCGATGTGCGGTCGATGATGTCGTTCCACGCCAGCAGGGAAACGGTGATGGTGTCCGTCACCCGCGGTTTGAGCTTGAGCGTCTGCGGTTCGAACGTGCCCGGCAGCTGGTGCACCTGCGGGCCGTCGCCCAGGTCGATCGACACCAGCGTCGGGTGCGCAGGCGGCTCGGCCTCGCCCGGATTGATGCGCAGCGCGCCCACCTCGGTCGGGGCGGGCAGCTTGAGGGTCAGCGTGGGTGGCGACTTGAACTGAACCACCCGCTGCGGAGCCGTCCATGATGTGCGGGGATCGCCGTCGGTGGCCGCGAACGACGAGCCGAGCACGTCGATCGGGTCGGCGTCACCGAACGCCCGGGTGGTGCCCGGTTGGGCGACCAGATCGGCCAGCTTGGGTCCCTGGCGGGCCCGTACCCACACCGTCGGGCGTACCTCGGTGGACTCCGGAACGGTCAGCGTGCGGCTGAGGTTCACCGGCTCCTCGGAGGCCAGGGCCATCGCCGCCGCGCATCGCACCCCGACGGGGCTTTCCGCGCAGCCGGGCCGCCCCAACAGCTCGGTGCCCAGATCCCATTGCGCCACAGGCGAACTCGCGGGCGGACCGGGCACCTCGACGGTATGCCGCAGATTGATGGGATGGGCGTAACCCGATGCGTCGTACTGGGTGACGGCCAGATCGGTGATGCCGAACTGCACGCCAGGAGATCCGTCGTCGGTGGCCACCGCGGTGACCCGGACCCACGGGGATTCCCCGACCGGCAGCGGGACGGTCAGCGGCTTACCCGCGGTCTCGAACCGCAGCGTGCTGGTGCCGGTGGCGGTGGCCACCTCGATGCGGCGCACCTGCGCGCCGACCGCGGTGGCACTCGGGGTGATGGTCAGGGTGGCGTTGGTGATCGGATGGTCGAAATCGACCTGGAGCCACTGGCCGACGGCGGCCTGCAGGGCGTTGGACACCCATGCGGTCGACGGGTCGGCATCGATGGCCGCGGCCGGTCCCGTCGCGGGCGCGACATTGGGCAGCGCCGTCGAATCCGCCGCCGAGCTCGACACCGTCACGCGTCCGCCGCCCCACCGCCCGTACACCGGGTCGGTCCCGCGGGACGGATAATCCGGCACCCGGTTGTAGGTATGCCGCGCATCGTCGGGCGTCCGGATCGCCGAGGCATGGTCGTCGACCCGGCCGTAGTCGATCTCGCGGGCCTGCGGGGTGTCGGTCACCACCACGCCGTGGCCGTCGACGGTGATGGGCAGCCCGGCGCGCTGCGCATCGGCGGTCAGCAACATGGGCCCCAGCGGCGGCAGGCCGGACAGCCGCCGGCGTTCGTCGATACGCAGCAGCGCCTCAGGTGCGCCGTCCACGCGGGCCATGGTGTCTGGGTCGACCAGATACGGTTTGCCCGCCGACGCGGCGCCGTCGACCCGGTAGATCTGCACCGCGGGATAGCGCGGCCGCAACCCGCTGTCGGCGATGAACCCTTCCAACGTGCCCGGTCCGACCGGGTCGCCGAACTCGGCTACTTTCGACAAACCGGGCGAGCCTTCTATCGAACGGTGCACCAGCACCGGGCGGGCCGACCGCGACGTGTCCGGGTCCAGATCGTTACGCACCACAACATACGAAATACCTTGCCGGGCAAGGGTATCGGCGAGCCCAGCGGAGGGCCGGCCGGCGGCGAACAAGCGCTGCACCGAATCGAGCGCCCGGATGGTCTCCGGCGGGGTCAGCGGGATCGAGTCACGCACCCCCCACGGGCTGCTGCCCAGCACCTGCAGCGGTTCGTCGTGGCTGGTGCCCCACACCTGGGTGGCGAACGGGGCGCCCGGCGCCACCAGCACGCGGCCGCGCTCGGTGTTGTGCTCGTCGAGCCAGTCGGCGGCGTCGTGCCAGTACTGCGGGATTGCGCTGAACGTGCCCGGCGGCGCGATGCGGCCGGTCCAGGCGAGCGCCGTGCCCGCGGCGAGCGCCGCCAGCACCACGATGCTGACCGCGACCCGCCGGTCCCGCTCCGGATGGGCGTACGCGCTCACCCACACCGGACGCGGGACAGTGCCCGGCAACGGAACCCGGCCCAGCAGATGGGCCAGGCCAAGGGCCAGCGGCAGCCGGATCACCGGTTCGAGTTTGTGCAGGTTGCGTAGCGGGGTGCCGGTGCCGTCGAGGAAGGCCTGCACCTGATGCGCGACGGGGGAGCCCAGGCCGCCGGAGTAGCCCAGGCCCAGCAGCACGATGCCGATCAGCAGCATGGTGATCAGCCGGCCGCGGGCGGGCATCGAACGCAACGCCAGCCCGGCCAGGCCCGCAGCGGCCACCAACGTTGTGGCCAGCACCGCCACCGTGCTGGTCACCAGCGATGCGGCGGCCGTTGCGTTGGGCGCGACGAACGGGGTCCAGCTGTCGGTGCCGCGCAACATCTCGGTCAGCGAGGTCCACTGCGTGGTGACGCCGGAGGATTCGATGAAGTCGAGGAACGGCGGGCTGATCCGGCCCAACATCACCAACGCGATCACCCACCAGGTGACAGCCAGCGCCGTGCAGCCGAACCACCACGCAGTGAACCGCAGCCACAGCTTGTTCGGCCGGTGACAGGCCCACCAGATGAGCGCGGCCAGGCAGCCGGTCAGGGTCGCGACGGCGTTCACCGCGCCCATCAGGGCGACCGCTCCCGCGGATCGCGCGGCCATCAGCCGGACATTGTGGTGTCCCCGTAACGCCAAAATCACCGGCACCAACACCCACGGCGCCAGCATCATCGGCAGCGTCTCCGACGAGATCGCGCCCAGGGTGGTCAGCACCCGCGGGCACAGCGCGAATGCGAGCGCGCCGAGTACCCGCGAGCTGGTGCTGCCGATACCCAGGATCTCGGCGACCCGCAGCAGGCCCCAGAACCCGACGACCAGCAGTAGCGCCCACCACAACCGCTGGGTGATCCAGCCCGGGATGCCGAGCTCATGGCCGATGAGAAAGAAGGTGCCGTGCGGGAACAGATACCCGTAAGCCTGGTTTTGCGCCTGCCCGAACGGCAGGTCGCTGTTCCACAGGTTGAACGCGCGGGTCAGGAACCGCAGCGGGTTGGCGGTCAGGTCGAGCTTGGTGTCGGGCGAGATCTGTCCGGGTGACTGCGCGAAAGTCAGGGCCAGAGCGACCGCGGTGACCAGCCATAACCAGCGCCGCGACAGCGGCGCGGCGGGACTACGTTCGGCGTGCAGGAGCGGAGCGACCGAGTTTTAAGTACGGTCGCCGTACTCGACCCGGTTGAGCACCGATGACGCCGGATCACCCGCCTGCAGCGGAGGCTTCGTGTCCTGTTGCACCATCAACGTCACACCGAAGACGGCGGCCGCGCCCAGCAACAGACCGACAACGACGCTGGCGGCAGACGGGACGACGAACCGATTCACCCGGCCAACCTAGCACGCGTGGGCCTCGGCACCCGATCGCGTGACGTCACACTAGGTAGTACAGCTTGGCGTCTTCCTCGGCTGCTTCGGCGGTGAGGCGGGCCTGCGCGTACCGCACGGCCCGCAGCGTCGCGGAGAACTCGACCTCCTCCTCGGGGAACACCTGCTCGGCCGGGAACCAGTTGAACAGTCCGACGTTGGTCAGTGCGGCCAGGGTGTCGGGCCGCACGCCGGCCAGCAGGACAGTGGCGCCGTGATCCTCGCGCAGGAAGTGTTCGAGCCGCTCGATGCACACGGCGTCGGGGTGGCGCACCCGCTTGAGCCGCAGCACCACGAACTTGACCTCACCGGCGCGGATACGTTCGCGCAGGGCGTCGAAGTAGCGGTCGAGTTCCGGGGCGGCTCCGAAGAACAGCTCGCCCTCGAGGTCGTAGATCACGATCGACGGGTCGACGGGGTCGTCGGGAACCCGCTCGCGGACCACGCGCTCGGGCGTCACGGTCAGCTCGGCGGCCTTGAGCTTGGCCGCTCGCGGCACGAACAGCAGGATCGACAGCGCGATCCCGAGCAGCACCGCCTTGTCGAGGTCGACGAGCACGCCGGTCAGCGCCGTCACGATCACCAGCCCCGCGTCGTAACGCGACGTCTTCACCGTGGTGATGAGCCGCCGAAAGTCGACCAGCCGGGCCGCGGTGACCAGCAGCAGCCCGGCCAGCGCGGCCTGCGGGATGTAGTGCAGCAGCGGCGCGAACAGCAGCAGGGCCACGGCCACGGCGGCGGCGGCGAGGATGCCGGAGAACCGGGTGACCGCACCCGCCTGATGGTTGATCGCCGAGCGGGACAGTGACCCCGAGCCGGGCAGGCTCTGGAAGAACCCGCCGGTCAGGTTGGCCAGCCCCTCCGCCAGGATCTGGCGGCTGTAGTCGATCTTCTGCTGGGTCTGATGCGCGATGGCCTTGGCGATCGACAGCGCCTCGATCAGGCCGATGAACGCGATGGCCAGCGCGCCCTGCGACAACTGGCCGAGCGAGTGCAGGTCGACGGTGGGGATGTGGAAACCGGGCAGGCTCTGCGGCACCTTGGCGGCCAGGTTCACCGCGGTCTTCCCGTCGGTGCCCGGCGTCGACCACCCGGCCAGGAAGGCGATCACCCCGGCCACGATCAGCACGGTCAGCAGATCGATCTGCGGCAGGCCGTAGCGCTTGACCAGCCGGCGCAGCAGCACCGCGATCACCACCGCCGAGACACTGAGGAAGACGGCCTTCGGGTTGATCTTGTCGCCGTGGAACACCGTGAGATACACGTTGGTCAAGATCGGGGTGTGGGCGTCGCCCTTGCTCTTCACACCCAGCGCGTTGCCGATCTGGCCGAGGGCGAGGATCAGCGCCGCCGCCGCCATGAATCCGATGATCACCGACTCGGAGATGTAGCGCGTCAGGTCACCCAGCTTGAGCACCGCGATGAGAATCTGGATGGCACCGACGAGGATGCCCAGCAGGAACAGCGCCTCGAAGAGCACCGTGCGGTTCTCCGGGTCGATGAACGCCAGCGAGCTGAACACCAGCAGTGAGATGGCGCTGGTCGGTCCGTTGATCAGGTGCGAGGACGACCCGAACACCGAGGCGACGGCGGTGACGACGATCGCCGAATACACGCCGTACTTCGGGTCGACCCCGGCGATCAGCGCATAGGCGATGCCCTGTGGCAGCGCGACGGCGGCCACGGTGAGTCCGGCGATGAGGTCGCGACGGCCGGTGAGGGCGAGTGAAGCGGCGGGGGGAATCCGGGGCCAGGTGTAGTTCATCAGGACGCCGCCTTTGCCGGAGAAGCGATGTTGTCGTAGATCCCGTTGTCGCCGTAGAACTTCTGCCGGGCGTCGTTCCAGTCCTTGGCGATCGCGGTGATCGGGAACAGCGAGATGGCAGGCAGCGTGTCGGCATGCTTGGCGAGCACGTCGGGCAGCACCGGGCGATACCCGTACTGCGCGAACAACTCCTGCGCGGGTGGTGTGAACAGATATTGCAGATAGGCCTTGGCGGCGGCCGCGGTCTTGGCGTTCGTGTCGTTGGCGTCCACCCACGCCACGGCGGGCTCGGCCTTGATGCTCACCGGCGGGTACACGACCTCGAATTCGTCCTTGTTGGCCGCGACTTCGCGCAGTGCCTCGTTCTCCCACGTCAGGTGCACGTCGCCGATCTTCTGGTCGGCGAAGCTGGCGGCCGACGTGCGGGCGCCGGCGTCGAACACCGCGACGTGGCGGTACAGCTGGCGCAGGTAGTCCTGCGCCTGTTCGGGGGTGCCGTTGCGGGTGGTCACCGAACCCCAGGCGGCCAGGAAGCTCAGCTGACCGTTACCGGATGTCTTCGGGTTCGGGGTCACCACCGAGACGCCGTCATGCACCAGGTCGGGCCAGTCGTGAATGCCCTTCGGGTTGCCCTTGTGCACGACGAACACCACCGTCGACGTGTACGGCACCGAGTTGTTGGGCAGGCGCTTCTGCCAGTCGTCGGCGATCAGCCCGCGCTTGCGCAGGGAGTCGACGTCGCTGATGAGCGCCAGGGACACCACATTGGCCGGTTCGGTGCCGTCGATGACGTTGCGGGCCTGCCTGCCCGAGCCGCCGTGAGACTGCTTGATGTCGAGTGTGATTCCGCTCTGGGTGCGGTACTGCGCGACGAACGCCTTGTCGAGCGCGGCGTAGACCTCACGCGTCGGGTCGTAGGAGACGTTGAGGATCTGGTTGGGCGTGTGGTCGGGCAGGTTCTTGACCGTCACCAACACCGCGGCCAGCACGACCGCGGCGACACCGAGGATGCGCAGCCACGGTCGCGTCCGCGGCGCTGACGTGTCTGCCATGGGCAACCCCTTCGTCCGGCGTTTGCTGTGGATGCTGATAGCGGTCAGACATTAGTGATTCACCAGCCGGAAGGCAGTAGCGAAAATCTGACTGATTATTAACTCGCCGGGTGCGACGGGCGGGCGGCGCCGAGACCGAGGTCCGGTCGCGGCCGCCGCTGTGACTACTCTCAGAACACATGCCCCGCGTTCTGAGTGTGCTTGTCGCGCTGTCCGGACTGTTGCTGGCGTGTTCGCCATCCACGCAGACGTCGTCGGATCACCAACAGGTGAGCAGCAGCAAGCCGCTGCCCAAAGCGCCCGTCGCGCAGAGCTGCGACCTGACCGCGCTGCCCACCCGGGACAAGCTGGCCCAGTTGCTCACCGTCGGCGTGACCGACGGTGACGACGCGCGCAAGGTCGTGAGTGAACAGCACGTCGGCGGCATCATGATCGGCAGCTGGACTGATCTGTCCATGTTGTCCGACGGCTCGCTGAAGGAGATCGCCGACGCGGCAGGCCCACTGCCTCTCGCGGTCAGCGTCGACGAGGAAGGCGGCCGGGTGTCGCGCCTCGCGTCGATCATCGGCAAGCAGCCGTCGCCGCGGGTGCTGGCGCAGACCAACACCGCCGACGAGGTGTACGGCATCGCGCTCGAGCGCGGTAAGAAGATGCACGATCTGGGCATCACCGTGGACTTCGCCCCCGTCGTCGACGTCACCGACGCCCCGGACGACACGGTCATCGGTGACCGGTCCTTCGGGGACGACCCGGCCAAGGTCACCGAATACGCCGGGGCCTATGCGCGCGGTCTGCGCGACGCCGGAATCCTGCCGGTACTCAAGCACTTTCCCGGCCACGGCCACGGATCCGGTGACTCGCACACCAATTCGGTGACCACGCCTCCGCTGGCCGACCTGCAGACCAACGATCTGGTGCCCTATCACACTCTGACCACCGCGGCCCCGGTCGCCGTCATGGTCGGGCATCTCGAGGTTCCCGGCCTGACCGGCACCGACCCGGCCAGCCTCAGCGCACCGGCCTACGAGCTGCTGCGGTCCGGCAATTACGGCGGCCCGCCGTTCAACGGCCTGGTCTACACCGACGACCTGTCCAGCATGGCCGCCATCAACGAACGCTACGGCGTGTCCGCGGCGGTGCTCAAGGCCTTGCAGGCCGGCGCCGACAACGCACTGTGGATCACCACCAAGGAGGTGCCCGCGGTGCTGGACGGACTCGAAAAGGCTGTGGCGGCAGGCGAACTGTCGATGGACAACATCAACGCCTCGCTGCAGCGGAACTCCGCGATCAAGGGCCCGGTGCGCTGCGGCGGCTGACCGTCACCGAACCACCTTGACAGCCCCGAGTTTCGGATCGGATGCGCTGATCGGGTTCCCTGCATCGCGCAGCGCGCGCAGCACGTCGATGACCTCGCCGGTGAGCCGTTCGCCTGGCATGACCAGGGGTATGCCCGGCGGGTAGGGCGTGATCGCCTCCGCCGCAACCAGTCCGGTCGCATCGGTGAGCGCCACCGTGTCGGTTTGCGCGAAGAACGCCTCCCGTGGGGTCAGCACCGTGGGGCCTCGCAGCGCGAGCAGATCGGTGGTCAACGTGTCACTGCCGCCGGTGGTGTCAGCACGTCCGGCCCAGTCGGCAACCTCGGTGAACCCGGCGACCAGCCGATCCATATCGGTATCGGTATTGCCGATGGTCGAGATGCACAGGACGTGGCCAGGGCCGCTCAGTTCCGGCTGCACCCCGTGCACGCGGTTGAGTCGCGCGACGATGTCCTGTGCGTCGGCGGCCAGTCCCGTTGTGCCGATGAGCAGTTTGGTCTCATCGAGCTGATGAAAGCCGGTGCCCGCGCCGGACGCGTCCTCGGGGCGTAGCACCCGCAGGCCCGGTATCGCGGCCAGCCGGTCGCCTGCGTGCCGCGCCCGCTGCAGTGCGCGGCCCAACAGATCTCGGCCGTCGATCATCATCTGCCGACGGGCCAGATCGATCGAGGCCATGATGGCGAAATGCGGGGTGGTGGTCTGGATCAGCTGCAGTGCCCGTCGCGCCGTCGCCGGATCTATCGCATCTGGATCGATGTGCAGGAGCGCGGCTTGGCTGAGGCCTGAGAGCACCTTGTGCACTGACTGCACGGTGGCCGCGGCACCGGATTGCTCGGCGGGCACCGGCAATTCGGGGTGGAATGCGAAATGCGGCGAGTGCGCGCCGTCGACGAGGAGTCGAGCACCGAACCGCAGGCACAACTCTGACAGCGCGCTGATGTCGGCCGTGGTTCCGTAGTAGGTGGGGTGCAACATCCACAGTGCCGACGCGCCGCTCGCAGCGAGGGCGCGTTCGACCACGTGGGCGTCGAGCCCGTGGGCGATACCGAACTGCGTGTCCCACCGCGGCTCGAGCCACACCGGCAGCGCGCCGACCTGCACCAGGCCGGCCAGCACCGACTTGTGTGCGTTGCGCTGCACCAGAACCGGCTCACCGGGACGCAGCGCGGACAATGCCACCGCGATGTTGCCGCTCGTCGAGCCCTGAACCAGGATGAAGCTCTGCCCGACACCCCACGCGTCGGCGACCAGTTGCTCGGCCTGCAGGATGGGCCCCTCCGGGCAGTGCAGTGTGTCGGTGTCGGGCAGGTTGTTGAGGTCAAGGGCTGCAATGTTTTCCCGGAACCAGGGGTCGAGCGTGCGGCCGCCCTTGTGGCCCGGACTGTAGAGCGGCGCCTGCTCCCGCTCGACGAATTCTCGGATTGCCTCGAACAACGGCGCCGCGGTGTGATTCACAGTGAGTACACCCGGGCGGCGTTGTGCACCCCGATCATGTCGACGATTCTGATCGCATCGGCCTCGGCGCAGTCGCCTGACCGAATCCATTGGCCGAGAACCAGTCCCATGGCGCGGCGCCACAGCACCGAGCCCAGCAGATGCAGTTCGGGCGGGCCGAACGCGTCCGAGGAGAACAGTTGTTTGGCGAACGGGGCGGTCTCCATGGCCTCGGCGACCAGGCCGGTCGACCGGACGCCGAGATAGTTGATGCCAAGGCCCACATCGAAATTCACGTGGTCAAAGGCTTGCGCCAGATAACCGGACTGCCGGTGAAACGGATAGCAATGCAGCAGCAGCACCGGAACCGGTGTCATCGATCGCAGCAGCGGTAGCAGCAACATGGGATCGGTGCGGTGCAGATCAAGATCCCGGTCGCCGAAGCCGACGTGCACCTGGATCGGCAACCCGTGCGCGGCGGCCTCGTGCACGCCGAACGCGATCAGCACCGGGCTGTCCACGCGTTGCGACGGCCGGGCCGCCAGCGCCCGCGCATGCTCGATCACCTGGCCGTCGTCCGGTCGCGACCAGTCGATGTCGAATCCTGTGCGATAGGCCGCAATCGTCTTGGTGCCCACGGTATCCGGCGCTCCTGCCGCGGCCTGCAATGCGGCCCTGAAAGCGGCGGGAAACTCCTGCGCAGCGATGCCGGATTCGAGGAGATCCTCGGCGAGACGCTCCAATCGCAGGATCGATGACGACGGGCTGCCGCTGAGTTCGGTGAGCCGTTCGGGCGTCGCGATGAGGTCACCCTGGAAACCGGTGTCCACGACCCAGCGTTCGATGCCGGCGAGAGGCAACATGACCGCAGCGAGTTCGTCGGGGGTGAATTCGCTGCGCCGCTTCCAGTACTCGTCGGCGTCGGCGTGGGGCTGTAGCCCCAGCACCGGAGCGCACCAACGCCGGATGGACAGTCCCAGCGGCGAATCGAACTGGGTCATGAAATCCGGTATGGGATCGGTGGATCCCTCATTGATCGACGCCTCGAAACCGGCCCGGTCGACGGGCTGGTTGAAGCTGCCGTGCACATGGTGGTCGATCAACCGGACCGTGCGCAGGTGTTCGGCGAGCGCGTCAGGTACTTCGGTCTGGACCCCGTCGAACACGTCCGCGAGTTCACCATCCGGCATAGCGTGCGACCTCCTGTGCGTCGACCTTCCCTGCGGCCGCGTCCGCGATTGCCGTCCCGATGATCTCGGCGCCGCGGGCCGCTTCGGCCTCGCTCAGTATCAGCGGTGGCGTGATCTCAAGAACGTTGCCGCCGACGTAGTACACCACCGCGCCCAACTCCCATGCGCGGTACACCACCTGCGCGGCGAGTCGCGGGTCGCGTTCCCCGGTGGCCGGATCGACCAGCTCCAGACCGATGGCCAACCCGCGCCCACGCACCTCGCCGATGGTGTCGGAATCCAATGCTCGCAACGCTTCCTGCAGTACCGCACCGACTTTCGCCGCGCGTTCGGGTAGCTGCTCGCCGACGATGGTGGCCAGCACCGCACGGCCCGCGGCGGTGCACACCGGATTGCCTGCGGTGGTGAGCAGCGCAGCGGCCGGCGGATTGTCGAGCAGTTCTGCGGGGCCCACGGCTGCCGACAGCGGCAGGCCGCCGCCGAGTACCTTGCCGAACGTCACGATGTCGGGCACCACGCCGTCGTGCTCGAACGCGTGCAGGGTACCCGGCCTGCCCAGCCCCATCTTGACCTCGTCGCAGATCATGGGCACGCCGTGGCGGCGACACACCTCGTGCAACCGGGCCAAGAAGCCGTCCGGTGGCACGACGAGGCCCCCGTCGGACAGGATGGGCTCCACGATCAGGCACGCGATGGAGCCGGTCGCCAAATGCCGTTCGGCGAGGGCAAGGCAGGCGGCGACGTCGGCGTCGATGCCGGCGGATGTGGGCCGGAAAGGGTTGGGATAGGGCAGGAACACGACGTCGGGGTCCGGCGCGGCACCGGCGTCGACGTGCACCCCGGACACGCCCATCGCGACTCCGACGCCGCCGTGGTAACTGTGCTCGAACGCGATCACGGTGTGGCGCCCGGTGGCGTGGCGGCATGCGCGCAGCGCGACGTCGTTGGCGTCCGAACCGGCATGCCCCAGATAGACCCGCCGCTCACCGCTGCCGGGAACCAATGCGAGCAGGTCCTCGGCCAGACCCACCGAGTCGGGATGCACGGCGGACAGTCCACCGGACCCGGGCGCGGTCCGCACGGCCCGGCTGACCGCCTCGGCGATCGCCGGATGCCCGTGTCCCAGACCGCTGGCGGTCCAGGTCGCCGAAAGGTCCAGCAGCTCACGGCCGTCGGGGGCCACCAGGGTGCTGCCGTGACCGGAGACCACCTCCAGCGGGAAGAACCTCAGCTTCTCGATACCGGCGATGACCGCTTCGTCGCGTTCGTAGAGCGTGCTCACTTGGCCTCCGCCTGTACCGGTGGGGTGAGATCCAGTTCGCGTGTCAGCGATTCACCCACCCGTTTCGCGATACCCGATGCGGCCAGGGCGATGACCAGGCCGACGGCACACCAATACAGGCCCAACAGTGGTGCGGCCAGCCAGGTTTCGGCGTCCTTGACGTTGAACCACAGCACCACCAGGATCACCACGGCACCCAGCAGCGGCAGTATGAGGCCTGGCGCCTTGCCTTGACCGCCGTGTACGGCGACGAACTTGGGGGCACCGACGAACCATGCCGCGGCCACCTCAACCAGCAGGTAGCACACCATCAGACACACCGAACCGGCCACGGCGAACAGGAAATACGTGTCGATGGCGGCGTTGCCCGTGCCCATCACCGGCCAGCCGGTCGCCCCGCAGATCAGGTCGACCACCAAGGCGAGGCCGACAACGAGCCAGGTGGCCCGGCGCGGACCCCCGGTGGCTTCGTGGATATGCGCGAGCGCCTTGGGGCCGAAGCCGTCGCGGCCGAACGCATACAGCATGCGGCCTGACGTCGCAGCTGTTGCCATGTGGCACCCGAACGCGGCGACCGTTGCTGTGAAGATGATGATCAGTGAGAACCACTGACCGATATAGCGACTACCCAAGTCGCCCAACGTGTTACCCGAACTCTGGAACGCCGCGAGCCCGGCCTCGTCGGTGCCGAACCCAATGACCTGAGCGAACATCACCACCACGAACAGCACACCGGTGAGGATCAGCGTGCCGGCCAGCGCTCGCGGAATGTTGCGGCCCGGGTTGTCGGTCTCTTCGCCCATCGAGGCACAGGCCTCGAAACCCGCCCAGGACAGGAAGGCGGCCACCACGCCGCTGAGCACCGCGGACGCGGACACACCGCCGGAGAAGGAGAACACGCTGAGGTCGAACCCGGTGGAATCGGCACCGCCGCGGGCGAATATCGCGATCACGAGGATGATCATCGCCACGATGCCGACGCCTTCGATGCCGAGCAGAATCTTGGCCAACAATCTGATGTCGCGACCGGCCAGCGCGAACGAGATGATCGCGCCCACCACCACGACCGCCATCCACGGAAGCTGATATGGGTGTTCGTTGCCCGGTTGCAGTTGTGCGACGAACGCATTCGTGAAGGCCGCCGTCAAAGCCAGTGTGCCGATGGAGAATCCGACGTACGCGCCGAGCATGGCGAATCCGGAGAAGAACCCGGCCCGCGGACCGACGGTGCCACCCACCAGTGCGTAGGCGGAACCGGCGTGATTGAGGTGCCGGGTCAGGCGCACGAAGCTGTAGCCGACCAGGGACACGCCGATCAGGCCGATGAGGAACACCAGTGGGATGGCCTTGCCCACGGTGGCGATGAGGCCCTGCCCATTGCCGGACATGGCCAGGGTGGGACCGACCGTCGCGACCGACAGTGCCAGCGCTACCCAGAACGGCAGGCGCCGGTGCGGTAGTTGATCGGTGTCATTGGTGGCGCTAGTGGTCATCGATGTCTCCCTTCCATTTTTGTGCTCCTCGCGTGCGGTCAACAGCTCCAGGCCAGACGCAGCGCCTGGCAGATCTCGGTTGGCGGCCGATCGCCGTAGGTGACCAACTCGTGGTTGCGCACGGCGGCAACACCTTCGATGACCGCAGGCGTCAGCAGCTCGGCAGCCACAGCGGAGGTCTGCAGAGTCTTGAGCACTGTGCGCTGGTCGGTGGGCAGTGGTTGAAGATCGGCTGTCTGCGCCGGATCGTCGGCGATCTCGGCGGGCAGTTGCAGGCCGAGGTCGATACCGCGCAGCGCGCTGCGCAGGAAGGCTGCCGCCGCGAGATACGGGTTGGCGCTGGGGTCGATGAGTTTCAGTTCGACATTGGCGCCGTGGGGATTTCCGGGTGTCGCGGCGATGAACCTGACCGCAGCCTCGCGGTTCTCCAAGCCCCAGCATTTGGCGGCCCCCGCCCAGTTGCCGGGCTTGAGCCGTGCAGCCGACAAAACCGAACCCGCGTACACGCCAAGGAGATCCGGCAAGGTGTCCAGAACTCCCGCGATCGCGGACTGCCCCGCCTGCCGCATCCCGTGCGGGCCGTCGCCTCCGGACAGCAGGGGACCGGCGTCGTCGGCGAACGACAGGTGCAGGTGTGCGCCGTTGCCCGCCTCCCCGGCGAACGGTACGGGGGAGAACGAAATCTTCAGACCGTGGCGGGCTGCGGCCCGGCCGATCACGATCCGCGCCAGGATGACGGCGTCGGCTGCGGCCACCGGCGTCGTCGGCGCCAGCGCCACTTCGAGTTGGTCATGGCCGTACTCGGTGTGGAGCTGGTCGATGACCAAGCCGGCACGTTCGGCGCTCGTCATGAGGTCGACCAGGAACGCGGAGCGGTCCAGGGATGTGCGCATGCCGTAGGGCGACCAAGGCTCGGCGGATGCGTGCTGCGTGTCCGGAGCCAGCATCGTGCACTCCAGCTCGGCGCCGATCTTTGCCGTCAAGCCTTGTGCGGCTGCCGCTTGTTCTGCGCGGGCCAGCAGCGTGCGGGTACACAACGGAGCCGGTTGGCCGTACTGGTCGTACAGGCTCGCGGGCGCCCAGGCCACGCCCTGTTCCACCACCTGCAGTTCGGTCGGATCGATCCGGATCCGCAGGTCCCCGACCACGCCGATGTCCGGTGTGAAGGCGATGCCGCTGTCGACGCAGAACACGCTCCACGAAGGTGAGACGCCCATGCCTGCGGACTGGAACGAGGAGAGGCGTCGCAGCGGCACGTACTTCGCGCGCGTCACCCCTGCGAGGTCGGTCAGCGATCCGGCGACGATCTCGACGCCGTCAGCGCGTAGGTCATCGATCTGCGGCGTCATGGCTCCTCCTGGCTTCCCAAGTCTGCGAGCACGCTATGTCATAAATGTTTCATATTCTTTAATATGAGCGCCAGAGGTTCGATTCATAAAATTTTTTCGAGTTCCAAGAGGGGTGGGTCTCATGTGTCGCTTGCTCGGTGTCGTGTCGGCTGTACCGATCTCCGTCGCCGACGCGGTCGGCGCGCACGTGTTGAAGGACTTCGTCGCGCTCACCAAGGTGCACGGTGATGGTTGGGGCATCGCCCACGTCGACGAGCCGGGCGGCGAACCCCGAGTCGAGGTCTCGGCGGGCAGTGCGCTCGACGACCCGGCCTTCAACGCGGCGGTGGAGGACCAGCGTCTGACGGCAGGCATGGTCCACCTGCGGTGGGCCACCAACGGCCTGGCCGTGCAACCGCAGAACTCGCACCCGTTTGTCGTCGGCGGAGTTGCGATGGCGCACAACGGATCCATCAAACCGACCGGCCCGCTCGACGAGCTCGTCGAGCCGGGTATCGCCGCCTCGCTGCGCGGCACCACCGACAGCGAGCGGTACTTCGGGGTGATCCGCCAACATCGCCGGACCTCACCGGATCTGCCCGAGGCGGTGCGCCGCGCGGTGGCTCAGCTGCGCGCGCTGTATCCCGCCGCGAGTCTCAATGCGCTGGTGCTCGGCGAGGGGCAGTTGATCGCCGTACACGCGCACGCCCACAGTCAGCTGCCCGCCGAGGACATCGAGGAGATCACTGCGGCCGACCTGCCGACCGAGCATCTCGAGGACTACTTCGCGTTGCGGTGGGCCCGGGCCGGCGACGGCGCCCTGGTGGTGGGCTCGACCGGCTTCGGCGACCTGGACTGGCAACCGTTGCCTCCGGAGAGTGTCACCGCAATCTCGATGGCTGACCTGTCGATGAATTCGGTGCCGGTCATGGCAGATTGAGAACTGTGTCAGAGGACGCTGCGGAGACGGTGGCAAATGTCTCGACGACCGTGGAGGCCAGGGCCACCGCGGCGCTGCCCACGCTCAGCAAGGCTGAGCGCAGAGTGGGGCGCGCGTTGCTCGGCGACTATCCGAGCGCCGGGTTGGCCAGCGCAGCCCGGTTGGCCGAACGCGCCGAGGTGAGTCCGCCGACCGTGCTGCGGTTCGCCCAGTCCCTCGGCTACGACGGGTTCGCTGATCTGCAGGTGGCGTTGCGCGCAGAGCTCTCCGCGCGGTCGAACGGCCCGATCACCCGGCTGCCCGACGCTCCGGCCGCAGGCAGCCTGCTCGACCGGCTGCTGCAGCAGGGGCGTGCACAGAACGAGCGGGCCGAGCAGACGTTGGCGCTGCTCGCCGAACCCGCGCTGGAAGCCGCCGTCGCGCTGCTCGCCGACGCCGGACGAACCGTTTATCTGCACGGCGGCCGCTTCTCACATCTGCTGGCCCTGCACCTGGCCGCCCACCTCGAACAGCTGCGGCCGGGTATTCGCGTGCTGGGCGACCCGACCGGTGGAGATCTGGGTGCCCTGCTCGAACTCTCCCGCCACGACGTCGTCGTACTCTTCGACTATCACCGCTACCAGCGCAGCGCCGCCGAGTTGGCACAACGCGTGCACCGTGCAGGCGCGACCGTCCTGCTCGTCACCGACGATCTGAGCTGCCCGGTGGCGCCGGACGCCGAGGTCGTGCTGGCCGCGTCGAGCACCGTGGGCACCACCTACCAGAGCATGGCGGCCGGATTTCTGCTGACCGAACTGCTGATCCCGTTGGTCATGGACGCGATCGGGGAGCCCGCGCGGACCCGGATGGCGCTGTGGGAGGAACAACGGCGCGCTGAGCTTCTGCCCTGACAGTTACCCTGATCGGATGGCAGGTGGAACCAAACGGCTGCCGCGTGCCGTCCGAGAACAGCAGATGCTCGACGCCGCGGTCCAGATCTTCTCGGTCAACGGCTATCACGAGACGTCCATGGACGCGATCGCCGCGCAGGCCGAGATCTCCAAGCCGATGCTGTATCTCTACTACGGCTCCAAAGAAGAGCTGTTCGGGGCGTGCCTGAACCGAGAGCTGACCCGCTTTGTCGACGTGGTGCGTGGACAGATCGATTTCAGCCAGAGCCCGAAGGACCTGTTGCGCAACGCCGTACTGGCGTTCCTGACCTACATCGACGCCAACCGGGCCTCGTGGATGGTGCTCTACACCCAGGCCACCAGTTCGCAGGCGTTTGCTCACACGGTCCGCGAAGGCCGCGAGCGCATCATCGATCTGGTGGCCCGGCTGCTCAGCACCGGCACGCGTAACCCTGCGCCCGACAGTGACTTCGAGATGATGGCCGTCGCGCTGGTGGGCGCCGGCGAGGCCATCGCCACCCGGGTGAGCTCCGGCGACGCCGATGTCAACGAGGCCGCCGAGCTCATGATCAACCTGTTCTGGCGCGGCCTGAAAGGCAAGCCGTCGGAGGCCGGGTCTCAGTCGGCGGTCGGTTAGCGCGCACGCCACTGACTCTGCGGTGACGGCGCGGTGCTCTCGCACTTTTGCGACATACGCGCAGAGTCAACAGAAGGCGCGCGGTCGTGGGCATTGGCTCTGCGGTGACGGCGCTCGCCACTCGCTCGTCCGCGACATACACGCAGAGTCAACAGGAGGCCGATCGTCGCGGGCACTGGCTCTGCGGTGACGGCGTGGTGCTCTCGCACTTCCACGACGTACACGCAGAGTCAATCGGCTAAACCGCGAGGCCCTGCACGAGGCTGAACGGTGACGCCGTCGCAACCACCTCGGTGAGTCGGAAACCCGCTTGCTGGTACAACTTTCGGTATTCGTCCTCGGTGCGCTCGCGGGCGGCGATGCCGATCAGCATCTCCATGTCGATCCACTTGGCGAGGAACTCCCGATCATGTTCTGGGATAACAGCTTCCACGAGAAGCAGGGTGACGCCCGGCTTCGCAGCAGCGCGGATATTCCGCAGGATCGTCAGGGCCTGCTCATCGGGCCAGTCATGGATGATGTTCTTCATGATGTAGAGGTCGGCGCCGGCCGGTGCGCTGTCGAAGAACGAGCCGGGCACGATCTCCACCCGGTCGGCAGTTCCGTACTTGGCCAACAGTTTTGGTGCACCCTCGACCACTTGGGGTAGGTCGTAGAGGATGCCGCGGGCCGCGGGTGCCGCTTCGAGGATGGCCGAGAGCAGCCGCCCATGGCCGCCGCCCACGTCGGCGATCGTCGCGAATCGGGTGAAATCGAAACCCGCCACCACCGGGGCGATCGCGAGCTCAGAGACGCTGGTCATGGCGTCGTTGAAGATCTCGCCGAGCTCGGGATCGGAGTTCAGATAGTCGAATGCCGGCAAGCCGCGCATCTTGGGGATGACGGCCTCACCGGTTCGCACCGCCTCGCCGAGTTGGCTCCAGTGTTCGCGGTGTTGCGGTGAGCCGACGAATCGCGCCATTCCGGCGATCGAGACCGGAGCATCGGTGCGCAGCGGGTCGGCCAGGGCGTTGAGGGCGTAGCGCCCGTCGCGGGTGCGCCGGAAGATGCCTTCGCTGACCAGGGCCCGCATCAGCCGGTTGAGGGTGTCGGGGTTGGCGTCGACCCGGCGGGCCAACTCCTCGGGGCGCAGCGGGCCGTCGGCGAGCGCGTCGGCAACGCCGAGTTGGACCGCTGCGGTGATCCCCTGGGCCACCCAGGCTTGCAGAATCCTCTCCAGCAGTACGGCCGGTGGCGGAGCCGACCGCTGGTGCAGTTGGCGCAGGTGATGACGGATGCGATCGACGGCACGGACCAGCCCTACGGGGGGCACCTTGGCGGAAGTCACCGCCAGACTGTAGACAAAATTTGCCGCGTTGGGCGCGTTCGTAGCTATGTCAGGGTGGACGTGTGCTGAAGAAACTGTCGGTGCTTCCGATCTTGCTGTGTGTTGCTGCCCTGATGACCGCGACGGTGGCGTCAGCCGATCCGGTTTCGGCAGTACCCGACGGGCTCGCCATCGCAGCGTCTGCCGTCGCCGACGTGACCAAGCAGCTCGGCAAGCCCGCCAAGCTCAATGTCTCCACGCTCAACGAGTCGCAGGGCTGGGCCTTCGTCTGGGCCAAGATCACCGATCCCAGCGGCAGGCCCATCAGCTACGACAACACTCCGTTCGCCGATGCCGCGGCCGAGGGCGGCAAGTCGAAGAGCTACGCCGGTCTGTTCCACTCCGACGGCGGTGCCTGGAAGCTGGCCACCAGCAGTGTCGGCCCGACCGATGTCGCATGGACATCGTGGAGCAGCGAATACTCCGCTCCGGCGTCGATTTTCAACCTGTCGGGGTCGTAACCGAATTTGCCTGGGCGGGTCGCTCGTAGGTGGGTTTGTGCACGTCAGCGGTGCGAAATTCATGCAATGACCGGGCTGTGAGTTCGGGTAGCATTCGCCTAGCGACGTATCGAGGGGGTTGTGTTGATCGTGGGTGCGCCTTACCTGTCATCAGGGTCTTCGCTTGAATTCGCGCGTTGGACGCTGAGACAGGGCAGGTGACCACGTGACCGAAACCTTGCGGGTCGACACCGCGCTGGTGAGCGCCGCGGGCAGCAAGCTCGCGGGGATTGCTGGCGAGCTCCCGTCTGCCCCGGCCGTGACGAAGCCGACCGGTTCCGATGCGCTGTCGGCAGCGATCGCGGAAAAGATGCCGTCGGTGGTCGATCCGGTGGTGGCCAAGCTGCCCCAGGTCAAGCAGGCCCTGACGAAGTACGCCGACAACGTGACGAGCGCCGCCAGCAAGTACGAGACCACCGACGAGCAGGCCGCCCAGACCGTGCGCAAGGCATTCGGTCTGGTGGACGACGCGGCAGGCCAGGGCGGCGGCTCTCCTACAGCGCCTGGTGGCGGAGGTGGTTCTTCGCCGGGCGGTGGCAGTGGCGGTGGCGGCCAGAAGTCCAGCGGCGGTGGCAAACATCATCGCGGCGGCACGGGCGACGGCAAGACGGCGTCGGGTTCCGCACCCGACGCGGCCGGGGCGAATCCGGCGGCTGCCGCGCCTGCCGGTGGCGACCAGTCGGGCATGGGGCAGATGGGCCAGATGATGCAAATGCCGATGCAGATGGCGCAGCAGGCCGCTCAAGTGCCGACGCAGATGATGGGCGCGTTGGGACAGATTCCGCAGACGGTGCTTCAAGGTGTGCAGGGCATCGTGGAAGCTGCCAAACAAGGGGCAGACAAGCCCGGCGAGGACGGCGCCGACAAGGACAAGCAGGCTGAGGATCAGAAGCAGAAAGATCCCGCTGCCGAGCACAAGCCCGACGGAACGCCCGCAGGCCCGCCCAAACCCGCCGCGCCCACAGCTCAACATCCGCCTCAGGCCGTGGGACCGACACCCGGTTCCAGCGCTGAGCGGGCGCCTGTGACGCCCAGTGCGCCGCGCCATGCTCGCCCGGAGTCGAGTCCGGAGATTTCTTTGTGATTGATCGGTTTGTTGGTGTTGTTCGGACTGTAGGGGTCGCTCGATGACATTGCCGCCACCGCCGGGTAATTCGCCGCAACCGCCGTATGGCGGCGGTGGCGGTGATCCGTTCGGACCACCCCACGGTGGACCGGGCGGGTCCTATCCGGGTCCGCCTCCGGGAGGCCCGGGTGGCACATATTCCGGTCCGCCGCAGCAATCCGGGCCGCCACAGCATCACGCACCGTCCTGGCAGCCGCCGCAGCAGCAGGCCCCACAAGGGCCTCCGCAACCACATTGGGCCGGCGCCCCTGCCGGACCTCCCGGTCAGCCGCCGAAAAAGGGTGGCAACGGCATGAAGTGGGCGCTCGGCGGTGTCACCTTGATCGCCGTCATCGCGATCACCGCGGCGGTCTCCATTGCCCTTACGAAGGGCAGCGGTGGCGGCGGCAATGGCACGCCCAGCGCATCTGCGTCACCGTCCGCGTCTGCTTCGGGAACTGCGAGCAATAGCGGCGGCGAGATTGCCAGCGCTAATGACACTGGGCCGGTCAATATCATTACTGAGGAACCGACGTGTTCGGCTCGTCGGCCTATCAACGACAGCTTCGTCCAGGCACAGAAGAAGACAGGCTGGGTCAATAGAGATCCGTCGATTCCGGCGACGAGTTGGTCTCCTGAAGCGCGCGCCCAATATGAACAAATGGGCCAAGCTATGCGAACGGCTGCCGACCAAATGGTGCCGCTAGTAAAGGTAACTCCGCACAGGGTGGTCCGGGAGCTTTATCAACAGTTTATTGCTTATGCCCGCGCCTACAGCGACTCGATTCTCAATTATGTTCCAAGTGACGATAATCTCGCAGGTGTTGCTCTAGCTAGTGCTACGACTCTGGTTGACATATGTACTGCAATAGACAAGAAGTCTGCCGAGGCTCGGTTGCCGTTAGTTAATCAGCCAGCCCCTCCGTCGCAGGTTGCAGAGATCGGGGACATTGCTAATCCTGCACGCATGATGGATTCTGCCGACTCCACATGTGGTGATTGGGATCAACTGCTGAAGCAATATGATGCAAATGCCACTGTGGTCGAATGGGGACAGATTGACCCAAATCTTCCGGCTACAGAATGGAAGCCTGACCAGCGCGCCCTCAACGATGCTGTTGTGCCGATTATGACTAAGGTCGCAGACGACGTAGAGCACCTGGGTAGGTCCAGCTCCAACCCAGTAATTCAGGATCTGGCAGTTCTCTCTGCCCAGTACCGTCGCGCATATGCTGCTGCGATCCCGACGTATACTCCTGCTGATTCTTGGCTCAATAGCACGGCAGGTCGGAGCGCCGCGGTGTTCTTCTGGGCTTGTAAAGCGGCTGGGGGGTAACCCGTGGGCATCGGGAAGCCGAGTGATCCGCATGGCTTAACAGAGCCGGCGGCGTGGCCAGAAATAGACGAAGATGTCTTGAGGAATTGCGCAGATGCCTTTGACAAGGTAGCCAAAACCATTGCGGACCAGTTGGACGCGGCGAAACATCAGAAAACTCAAATGTTCGATGGAGTCGGGATCTGGTCGGGTGGCGCTGCCGGCGTCGCATCGGGTGTTCTCGATGCGCGTATATCCGAACTGGATTCGTTGAAGACAGCACTGGCCGCTGCCATAAAATTCTTTAACGATGCGTACGACGCTGTGGTAAAAGCTAAGAATAAAATAGCGGAAAACGTTGCGAACGCCAATAGTGCGATTGATGCCATCAATGGAAATGACAAAATCGACAACAAAGACGACGCAATACAAGCCATTGTAGACATGGCGCGTAAAGCAAACTCGGCGATAATTACCTCTGAAGCTGCGTTCATTTCTGGAGGCGCCCCCAGCGGAGAAGATCAGCAGCCTGACTTTGTGGTGAATCCGGCGGGCTTTAGGGGAGAAGGCCCTGGAGGTGACGCCGACGGAAAAGGCGCGGGCGGATTTGGCAATCACCTTGTCGGCAGTCGCGGTGATACTCCTGGCTCAGGGGGCGGAGACGCAGATGCCAAGGGAGGAGGAGACGCCGACGCCAAGGGCGCAGGCAATAATGCGGACCATCAGGGCGGCAGCGGTGGCGACAGCAACGACTCCGGGGGCAGTAGTAAAGAGGGAGATACGAAGGGCTCGGGGGAAACCACCACAGAGCAAGGTGGCAGCGATGCAGATAACAACAATTCACACGGCACCCCTGGCACACAACTTCCACCGGTAACTATTCCGGGCCCAGGCGTCCCAGGCCCACCCACACACCACGTCCCAGGCGTTGGCGCACCATCGGTCGTCCCGGTCGGCGGTGCACCAGGCGGTCCCGGCGCGCCGAGTATCGGATCGCCGGGCGGGACGCCGAGCACGCCGTCTTCGCCGACGACACCCGGCAGCCTGAACCCTGCAGCGCTGAATCCGCAACAGCAGCAGCTCAATGACTTCACCAAGGCGATGAGCGATGCGGCGTCGAAGGTTACTCAGCCGTTGACGCAGACCGGACCTCCGGTGAATCCGACTGCGGCAGCATCGACGCCGTCGACACCGCTGCAGGCCCCGCCGCCGGCAGCTGCTCCGCCTCCACCTGCGGTGTCGGCTCCGGCCGCGTCCGCGTCGTCGTCGGGCGGTGGTTCGGGTTCGGCGCCGGTGAATGCGAATGTGAACGTCAACTCGGCTCCGTCGTCGCCGATGCCGCTGGCGCCGGCACCGTCGGTTCCGTCGGCGGGTCCCTCTGCTCCTGCCGGATCGACCGGTGGTCCGATGGGCCCCGGCGTGATGCCGACTGGCGCGTCGCAGGGCGCAGGCGCGGGTGCGGTTCCTCCGCCGCCTGCTCCGGTACCGGTCTCGGCGGCGCGCATGGAACGCGACGCCATCGCCGTGTCGTCGACTGCTGCTGCGCTGCAACGCAAGCAAGCTGGCAATGACCCGTTGGCGGTCGCACGGCGTATCGGTGCTGCGCTCAACATGGGGCACTCGAAGGACCCCGGCTTCTACTGGGTCACCGGCCTGACGAAGGACGGCGCCATCGTGGTCGCCAATACCTACGGGCTGGGCTACATTCCGGATGGAGTAAAGCTGCCTGAGTCGGTGAAGCTCGCGAGCGCCGACGAGTCAATCCCGGCCGGTGTGCGGGGGAGCTGGGCGACGTATCCGATCGTGGCGCTACACGGTTGGGCGCAGCATCACGACACCACGCTGCGCGCGGTGATCGCCACCGAGGACCAGTTCAAGGGGTTCGATCCCGGCGCGGCGCCAATCATCTTGCAGCCCGACGATATTCCGGAGACTGGCCAGATGCAGGGTCGGGACCGGCTGACGGTCATCTCACCTGACGTATCGGCGCGCCTGATGAAGATGAGCGATGCCGCGCTGATGGAATTGCTGCCACCGGCCTCGGTGGATGTCGAAGGGCCGCAGAACCGTCGAGTTGAGTTGCTGCTGGAGGTGTTCCGCCCGCTGCTCAGCAGCGATCCCGGCCGCATCCCGGTGCAGCTGGAGGCGATGGTCAGCTATGCCGACCACATGCAGGAACTGGCGATCCACAGCGCGCACACTGCGGCTGACGGCGAGGCGCAACGCTCGGCGATCGCCGACTGGCTGTACTGGCAGCACTTGGGTGTGCTGACCTCCGATGCGCTGGCAGGCGCGAGTTGACGCTGCCGTTCGACGAGGACGATTCCCTGCGGTACCCGCCAACGCCGGTGATGCCGGAATTGTTCGTCGATCTGGATCTGCAGCTGTTCACCGCAGCCGACGAGACCGCACGGTGGGCGGCCCTGGTGGCAGGCACCCGTGAGGTTCTGGACAGGTTCGCGCACCTCGCGTCGCCGAAGGTGCGGGTATCCACCGGGCCCGAAGTGGTGCTCAGTCGACTCGACGCGTGCGTACAGGGTTTCGGCGCCAACGGCGCTGAACGGTTTGCGCAGTGGCTGCGGACCGTCGTCGATGTGCTGGAAGCCCATGCGTCCCTGCAACATCGGTGCATACAAGACATCCGCGCGGCAGGCAACGAAGAGGATGCGACCGCCGCGATCATCGACGCTGCGGAGTCGATCAATTCAGCGGCCGACGCGATGGCCGAGTATGCGTTCGCGGCATTTCCACCCCGGCCCGACGGGCCTCCCAACTACGCGCTGATGGCCCAGGCCGGACTGTGCCTGGCTGCAGAGACTCACCGGGTTCCCCTCCGTACCCAGCTGGACGGCGCGGGCGGGGCATCGGGATCCGCCGAGTTCAATCCCTTTGTGGCAGCGCTGTTCCGGTTGGAGTTGGCGACGCATCGCCGGTTGTATCGGCTGTTCTACGACCTGTGCTTCCACGTAGGTTTCGATTTGCATGACAACCCCGACGTGCGGTTTGACACACCCGATGGTGTCGACCGTCAGGGCCTGTGACGAGAGGAAGGTGAGCGATGGGGAACGTTCATGTCGATACGACGGTATTGACCAGCCGCGCAAGCCAGGTGCTGGCGATGTCCTGGAAGACCAATGTGTCGCAGGCCCAGGCTCCGGACAGTGTGCCTCTGTCGGTCACGGCTGTGGCGAACCTCAACGCCTGTGCTAATTCCCTGATGGCGTACCAGAACTGCGGCAAGCTGCAGAGCGAGCGGCTTGCGGGAATGCTCAACGACACTGCGAAGCTGTACGACGACGTCGACAGACAATACGCAGGGAAGATGGGAGACCCTGGACGACTGTCCGCCGTCGACGCCATCCCGGCGCCGCAGTCGTCGACACCGCCGCCAACGCTGCCGGATGCACCGACGCCACCAGCGATGGTAAGCGCGGCGGGATACAGCACCGTCGAGCAGAACGATCAGCAGCTCAATAGTGGTCCAGGTATCGGCGCGTTGGACTCCGCCAGCACGGACTATAAGGATGCGGCGAACATGCTTGCCAAGGTGGAGGCGCCGCATTTCGAAAACTGGGAAGGCACCGCAGCCACCGCAGCAATGGACCGGTTCAAGGAGCTCTACACCTGGTTGGGTGAGCTGAGCAGCAAATGGACTGCGTTGGCCGCGGCTGCCGACCAAATCAAAGCGGCACATAACAGGGCGGTAGACGAGCACGCGCCGATCCTCCAGTCGTACAACGAGTACCTGCGCAAACTGCAAGAGCTTATGAATGATCCGAACGCTGACCCGGCGCTAATCGACTTGATCGCTCGCACATTGACCAAGCTGCAGCAGGATTCCAACGATGTCCTGGAAAAGTACGCCAGGAGTGCGTCGTTCAGCCCGCCCAACGTGTCCGATCCGCCATTCGCTTCAGGACGCACAGGCAATCCGTCTGCCGGTCCCGGCGGCGGAAAAGAAGGCGGCTCGAAAGGCGGCGGCGGCGGCGGAGACAGCAAGGACTCCAAGGGCGGCAGCCCTCAGGTATCACCTGCGAGCGCTGATCCGAATGCGGCACAACAGAAATCGGGATCGCCTTCCGGTGGAGGATCACCCGCGGGCGGAGGTGCGCCGTCTGGTGGGTCACCGGCGGGAGCCGGTGCCGGAGGGGCGCCGTCGGGCGGTATGCCCGGGGGAATGCCCAACGCGGGCAAGCCGACTTTGCCGAAGCTCAACGAGCCATCTCTGAAACCGGCCAGCCTGGGCGGCGGTGGCGGCGCCAAGGGTGGCGGCGGTGGTGGAGGCGGAGGCGGCATGCCCAAGATGCCGCTCGGGCCGGCGGTCGGATCGGAGTCCGTCGCCCCGACTCCTGCCGCTGCAAAAGCGGGCGGCCCGGGTGCCGCTGGCCCGGCGCCCGCGGGTGCCGGCATGGGCGGCGGTGGCATGGGTGGCGGCGGTATGGGCCACGGCGGCGGTCAGCAGGGAAAGGAAAAGCGTCGCGACCCGAACCTGTCGCCCGACGAGGATCTGTACAAAGAGGATCGCGCGTGGACAGAACCCGTCATCGGCCGCCAGTCCCCGCAGCGGCGCAAAGCTCCCGACGGCAAGGACAGCGGCAGCTGACGACAGTGAGCTGACGCTGCTGATTGGGGCTCGTAGCATGGGGGCGTTGCCGTGACACCACGTAAGACATTGCGCGCCAGGATGATCGTCGTGCCGATGGTGCTACTCGTTGTCGCGCTTGCGGCGTGCGCCCCGACCGCTCACCGCCCTCAGCAGAGAGACGCCTCGATGAAGGCTCCGGCGAGCAAGACCACTTCCAATCCGGTTCGGCACGACCT
Organism: Mycobacterium aquaticum; assembly: GCF_002086485.1. GTDB lineage: Bacteria > Actinomycetota > Actinomycetes > Mycobacteriales > Mycobacteriaceae > Mycobacterium > Mycobacterium aquaticum. The sequence goes on from NZ_MVHF01000043.1 coordinate 52,452, forward strand.
TGAGCCGATCACGAAGCGCTTCCCGGTGCTCGGCTCACTGATGTCGGGTGCGTGGGTGAGCGGAGACATGGGTGATCCGAGCGTGCCGGGACCGTCGCTGTACTGGATCGACGCGGTCGTCGAGCTGACGGCAGAAACGGCAAACGATCTGAAGCAGCAATACCAGCCGGTCCCGACGACGGCAGTGCCGAAGGTGTGGAACACCTTGACCGAATTGCTACCGAAAGGTGGCTATCTCGCCAGCGATCAGCTGGATGCGGCCTTCACGACGACGAAGCTGAAGTCGAAAGCGTTCGTGGCAGCGGATGCGCCGGTTGTCGTCATCAGTGCCATCGGGGAGTAGCCGAAAGCCCCCGCCGCGAAAGCGACGGGGGCCCAATGCGACACCTCAGAGTGCGGAGACTGTCCCCGTCAGATGCGGGTAGCCCTTCGACAGGTTGCGCAGGGTCAGTTCCCAGCCGTCGGTGTCCCGTGACACGTAGAGCCCCGCGTTTGCGGGCAGAATCACGGGCTTGGCGAATCGGACCGAGTACTTCACCGCGTTTGGCAACTGTCCTTCGATGTTGGCCAGAACTGCTGCCGCGCTGAACATTCCGTGTGCGATCACGGTGGGGAAGCCGAACAGCTTGGCCGCGATGGCGTTGGTGTGGATCGGGTTGTGATCCCCGCCGACGTCGGCGTAATGGCGGATCTGCCCGGGCGTGATGCGCAGGATGGCATTCGGCGGGCCGAGCTTGGGCTGCTTCTGTGGCGGCGGTTTCGGTTCGTCGGACAGGCTGGTGCGCTGCTGATGCAGGAACGTCGTCACCTGATGCCAGGCCAGATCATTGCCGACCTTGAGATCGGTGACGATGTCGACCAACAGTCCCTTGCGGTGCTCCCGCAGGTTCTCCGCATGTACGGCGGCGCTGACGGTGTCGGTGACGGCGATCGGCCGGTACTGGGTGATGTGGTTCTCGGTATGCACCGAACCCATTGCGGCGAACGGGAAATCGAAACCGGTGACCAATGACATCACCGTCGGGAACGTCAGTGCGAACGGGTAGGTCAGCGGCAGCGTATCGCCGAACCGCAGCCCGGTCACCTGTGCGTATTCCGCGACGTTGGCCGGGTCGATGGCAAGGTCGTCTACGGTGATGGTGCGGGTGGGCAGGGTATCGGAGCGGGGGACGAAAGGTAACGCCCCCACCACGGCGCGGAGCATGTTGTTCACGCCGTCACGCCCCCAGCATGGCCTGGCCGCACACCCGGATCGTGTTGCCTGTCACGGCATTCGACGCGGGATTGGCGAAGTAGGCGATCAATTCTGCGACGTCCACGGGCTGACCACCCTGGAACAGGGAGTTGAGTCGTCGGCCCACCTCGCGGGTCGCCAGCGGAATCGCCTCGGTCATCTTGGTCTCGATGAAGCCGGGGGCCACCGCGTTGATGGTGATGCCCTTCTCGGCCAGCACCGGGGCCAGCGCATCGGTCAGCCCGATCATGCCGGCCTTGGTGGTGGCGTAGTTGGTCTGGCCGCGGTTGCCCGCGATGCCTGCCATCGAGGACAGGCCGATCACGCGGCCACCCTCACCCAGGGCGCCGGCAGCCACGAGGCCCTCGGTGAGCCGCTGGGGCGCAAGGAGATTCACGGCGATGACGGCATCCCAGCGGCCCTCGTCCATGTTGGCGAGCAGTTTGTCGCGGGTGATGCCGGCATTGTTCACCAGTACGTCGACCTTGCCGCCGTCATGCTCGGTGACGTGCGCGACGATCTTGTCGACCGCGTCCTCGGCGGTGACGTCGAGCGTCAGCGCGGTTCCGCCGACCTTCTCGGCCACCTTCTGCAGGTCCTCTGCGGCCGGCTCGACGTCCACAGCCACCACAGCCGCGCCGTCACGTGCGAACACCTCGGCGATGGTCGCCCCGATGCCGCGCGCTGCGCCCGTCACAACGGCGACCTTGCCGTCGAGCGGCTTGTCCCAGTCTGCCGGCGCAGTGGAGTCCGCCGCGCCGACCCGGAACACCTGTCCGTCCACGTAGGCCGACTTCGCCGAGAGGATGAAGCGCAGCGTGGATTCCAGACCGGTGGCGCCGGGCTTGGCGTCGGCGGCCAGGTACACCAGGGCGACTGTGGCGCCGCGGCGCAGCTCCTTGCCCAGCGACCGGGTGAAGCCCTCGAGCGCCCGCTGGGCGATCTGCTCATGCACGCTGCCCGCCTGCTCGGGCGTGGTGCCGACGACCACGACTCGTGCGCACGGGGCCAGGTTGCGCAACACGGGCGTGAAGAACTTGTACAGCTCCTTGAGGCCCGCGGCGTCGGTGATGCCGGTCGCGTCGAGCACGACGCCACCAAACGAGTCGGCCCAGCGGCCGCCGATGTTGTTGGAGACGACGTCGTAGTCCTCGGCGAGCGCGGCGCGCAGAGGTTCGACGACGCGGCCGCTACCGCCGATCAGCAGCGACCCGGGCAGCGGTGGGTCGCCGGCACGGTAGCGGCGCAGGGGCTCGGGCTGGGGCACACCCAGCTGCTTGGCCAGGAAGGATCCCGGCCCGGAGTTCACTATCTGCGAGAGCAGGTCGGTAGCCATACATACGAACTTACTCCAGAGTAAGAACAGTGGGTAATATGGCCCGGGACAACCCGACAGTGGAGGGCAAACAGATGGCCAACAACACGACCCGGCGACGCGTTGCCGTATTGGGTGGCAACAGGATTCCGTTCGCGCGGTCCGACGGCGCTTACGCGAACGCCTCCAACCAGGACATGTTCACCGCGGCGCTGGACGGCCTGATCGACCGTTTCGGCCTGGCGGGCGAGCGGCTCGGCGCGGTAATCGGCGGTGCGGTGCTCAAGCACAGCCGCGATTTCAACCTCATGCGCGAGTGCGTGCTGGGCAGTGCGCTCTCGCCGTACACTCCCGCATTCGACGTGCAGCAAGCCTGTGGCACCGGCCTGCAGGCGACCATCGCCGCCGCCAACAGCATCGCGCTGGGGCAGTACGAATCGGCGGCCGCCGGTGGCGTTGACACCGCCTCGGACGCCCCGATCGCCTTCGGCGACGACCTGCGCCGCGTGCTGCTCGGGCTGCGTCGCGCCAAGTCGAACGTCGACCGGCTCAAGCTGGTCGGCAAGCTGCCGGCATCGGTCGGGGTCGAGATCCCGGTGAACAGCGAGCCGCGCACCGGCAAGTCGATGGGCGAGCATGCCGCGATCACTGCCAAGGAGATGGGCATCAAGCGCGTCGACCAGGACGAACTGGCTGCCGCGAGCCACCGCAACATGGCCGCCGCCTACGACAGCGGCTTCTTCGACGACCTGGTCACACCGTTCCTCGGCCTGTACCGCGACAACAACCTGCGCGCCGATTCGAGCCCGGAGAAACTGGCCAAGCTCAAGCCGGTGTTCGGGGTGAAGCTCGGCGACGCCACGATGACCGCAGGCAACTCGACCCCGCTGACCGACGGCGCCTCGGTGGCGCTCTTGTCCAGCGAGGAGTGGGCTCAGTCGCACGGACACGAACCGCTGGCGTATTTCGTCGACGGCGAGATGGCGGCCGTGGACTACGTCAACGGTCCCGACGGTCTGCTGATGGCTCCCACTTACGCCGTGCCGCGTCTGCTCGCCCGCAACGGCCTGACGCTGCAGGATTTCGATTTCTACGAAATCCACGAGGCCTTCGCATCGGTGGTGCTGGCCACGCTGACGGCGTGGGACTCCGAGGAGTACTGCAAGGGCCGGCTGGGCCTGGACGCCGCTCTGGGCACCATCGACCGGTCCAAGCTCAACGTCAACGGCTCATCTCTGGCCGCCGGGCACCCGTTCGCGGCCACCGGTGGGCGCATCGTCGCCCAGCTGGCCAAGCAGCTGGCCGAGAAGAAGAAGCAGACGGGTCAACCGGTGCGCGGCCTGATTTCGATCTGCGCTGCCGGCGGGCAGGGCGTTGCAGCCATCTTGGAGGCCTGAACCGTCCTGACCTGGGTTTTTACCCGCCACGAAAACATTCGAAAAGTTTGTTTTCTGGGTGTGTAACGGCCCGCCCTGGGACGTCGATACACGGGTAGCTCCGTGTTGCCGTCTGACCCCCCGACCCGACGGCAACACGGGGCCACCTTCAAACTTCCCTTGAATTCCGGTCGAATTTTCCTCTGGTCTGAGGGGTACTCGAGGCGTAGGCTCGACCGTACGACGGGTTCGGGAGTGACTGATCCGAAGAGTCGGTCGAAGGGGTGAAAGACCGGCGGCGCGAGACCGATTGAGACGCCCCCAAGTGTCCTCCCGAACCCGCCTTTTTTGTCTCCGCCCGCTTAGCGTTGAGACCATGCAAACCAGCATCATCGGCTCTCTCAGCGATACCCGCGGCCGTTCCCCGATCGACGCCACCGTAGAGAATCTGGCGCAGCTGCGCGACGAGGGTTTCCGGCGGGTGTGGATGACCCAGATGCCGTATGAACCCGATCTGCTGACGGTGCTCGCAGTGGCGTTCCGTGAAGTCAGCGACATCGAGGTCGGCACCGGCGTGATTCCCATCCAGAACCAGCATCCGATGCTGCTGGCCCAACGCGCCCTCACACTCAATCTGATCGCCGATGGCCGGTTCATCCTGGGCCTGGGCATGACCCATCAGGCGGTCACCGAAGGCATGTGGGGCATCCCGTGGGACAAGCCGGTCCGGCGCCTGCGTGAGTACCTCGACGGTCTGCAGCCGCTGCTCGCCGGGGAGGCCGCCGATGCGCCCGGGGAAACCGTCACGACCCGCGGTTCGCTGCAGATCCTCGGTGCGCCCGCACCCGACATCTACATCGCCGCCTTGGGTCCGCAGCTGTTGAAACTGGCCGGGCGTCGCACTGCGGGCACCATCACGTGGATGACGGGCCCGACCACGCTTGCCCAGCATGTGTCACCGACGCTGCGCGAGGCCGCGCAGGGCCGCCCGGTGCGCGTCGTCGCCGCGTTGCCGGTCAGCGTCACGGACGACGTCGCGGGTGCCCGCGCGCAGGCCGCCAAGCAGTTCGCGATGTACGGGCAGCTGCCGTCCTACCGCGCAATGCTCGACCGTGAGGGATACGCGGGACCGGAGGACGCCGCGATCATCGGCAATGAGGCCGAGGTCGCCGAACGCATCGAGGCGCTCGCCGGTGCCGGGGTGGACGAGTACGTCGGCGTGGTGTTCGATGCGTCGCCCGAGGCCAGGGCCCGCACCCGCGCATTGCTGCGCTCGATCGACAACTGAGGTGTGGCCAGCCCCACCACATATTGGCTGGACTGCACCATCGTGCAGTGCGATGGTGTCCGGCAACCATGGGGAACGTGACTACCACCGCGATAGCACCAGCCGTTGCTGATGACTGGCGTCGAGTCCTGCGCACGCCACTGCGAGCCCGGGCCTGGCGCGCCTACCTGTACTTCCTGCTGATCAGTCTTCTGGCCGTGGTCGGTGTGGTGTACCTGTTCGCGACCGGCTTCGTGTCAGGAGTACTACTGGTCACCCTGGTCGGCATTCCGTTGCTGGCCGTCGTCGTGCTGACGGGACGACGGTGGAACGCGCTGTACCGCGCGTTGGCCCGCTTGGTCGGGGTCGACATCGACGCGCCTGCGCCGTTCGCCCGGCCGGCCGGGCTGGCCCAGACCGTGGCGGCAGCGCTGACCGATGCCGTCGGCTGGCGCAGCTTGGGCTTCCTCGCGCTGCAGAGCATCGTGATGACCCCGGTGGGCTACCTGGTCCTGGTCGGCGTCGTGATGTCGGTCAGCCTCGTGGCCTCTCCGGTGATCTGGGTTGTCACGGGCGAAGCCGTCGTTAGTTTCGGCGAGCCCGTCCAATCGCTCGGCGTGTACCTGCTGTTGGCCCTGGGTGGGCTGATCGCGCTGTATCTGCTGGGCTGGCTCATGCTCGGGATCGTGCGTGCCCATGTCTGGCTGGCCGGCACGCTGCTGGCCGCGCCGGCCCGTGAGCGCAGGGTCGCCGAACTCGAAAGGGCGCGTGCCGATGTCGTCGACGACTCGGCCGCCACCCTGCGCCGTGTCGAGCGTGACCTGCACGACGGCACCCAGGCACGGCTGATCGCCGTCGCGATGACGCTGGCCCGCGCCGAGGAGCAGCTCACCGATCCGAAGAAGACCGACCGGGCGCGCAAACTGGTGTCCGACGCGCTGGCGAACACCAAGGACACCTTGACCGAACTGCGCGATATCGTGCGTGGAATACGGCCTCCTGCTTTGGATCTCGGTCTTGGACCGGCAGTGCAGACCTTGGTGGCCCGCAACCCGATCCCGGTGGAACTGGTCGACGACATCGAGGTGCGTCCGTCGCTGGGAGTGGAGACACTGGCATATTTCTGTGTCGCCGAACTGTTGGCGAACGTGTCGCGGCACTCGGGGGCCACGCAGGCCACGGTCTGGTTGCGCAGCGACGTCGAAGAACTACGGATTGCCGTGGCAGACAATGGTTCCGGCGGAGTGCAACCGGGCAACGGGTCGGGCCTGACGGGCTTGGGCGAGCGGTTGCGCATGGTCGACGGGCGCCTGGACATCGACAGTCCCGCCGGTGGCCCCACCACCGTTACCGCCGTCGTGCCATCGGGTGCCCAGCGATGACCCGGCTGGCCATCGCCGAGGACAACGCGATCCTGCGGGACGGGTTGACGCAGCTGCTGGTCGAACGCGGTCATGACGTGGTGGCCAAGGTCGGCAATGCCGACGAAATGCGCGACATCGCCGAGACTTTGAGTCCCGAGGTATTTGTTGTCGACATTCGGATGCCGCCCACATTCACCGACGAAGGGTTGGTCGCCGCGGTCTCATTGCGCCGGTCGCACCCGCAGATCGGAGTGCTGGTCTTCTCACAGTGGGTGGAAACCCGTTATGCCGCTGAACTTCTCGCGGGCAACCCAGAGGGTGTCGGATACCTGCTCAAAGACCGGGTGGCCGACATCGCCGAGTTCGATGCGGCCGTGCGGCGGGTTGCCTTAGGCGGCACCGCGCTGGACCCCGAGGTCGTGCGCCAACTGATGGGCAGCCGCCGCGGTGCCGACACCCTGGACCGGCTGACTCCGCGTGAACACGAAGTGCTCGCGCTGATGGCCGAGGGTCATTCCAACAGTGCTCTGGCCGAGCACCTCTCGATATCCGAACGCGCAGTGGAAAAACACATCGGCAGCATCTTCACCAAGCTGGACCTGCCGCCGTCGGCGGCGCACCACCGCCGGGTGCTGGCGGTGGTCACCTACCTCAACTGCTAGCGGAGGGAACGGTAGTCACTGATTGGGCGAACGCAGTATCGGTGCGCGGTAGCGATATTTGGCGATGAGATACATCACCACACCGAGCGCTGACAGCGCTGCGAGTGCCATCCATTCAGCGGCGGCGAAATCGACGGCACAGGCTATTGCGACCCACCCGAGCAGCACCGCGCCGACCAGGGGCAGCACCCCGCCGAGGAGCGCGTCACGCCAGTTGGACAGCACCCGGTCACGCAGGGCCCAGGCGGCGGCGAGTGCGGTCAGCGCGTAGTAGCAGGCAAAGAGGAAGCCGACGGTCGCGATGAGAAGGTCGAGGGCGTGCGCGACGCTGGAGGCCAAGATGTACATCCAGGTGGCGGCGATGCCCAAGCCGCCGATCAGCAGGGTGCTCGCGGCCGGCGTCTGGAACTTGCGGTGCACCTTGCCGAAGACTGACGGCAACACCTTGTCGCGACCCATTGCCAGCATGATGCGTGCCAGGCCTACGATGGTGGCCTGGGTCGCGGCCAAGACCGACGCCACCACTGCCAGCGCCATCGCCTTTGCCCAGCCGGTTCCGGTCAACTCCTCCGCGACGAACACTGCGGCGTTGGTGGAATGCTGCTCCATCGCCTCAGGTGGCGCGACGGTGGCAAAGGCGAAACATATCAGCGTGTACATGACACCCAACACGATCACGGCGATGATCACCGCCTTTCCGGGGTTGGTCTCAGCGCGCTCGGTCTCCTCGCTCAGATAGATCGAGGTGTCCCACTGCGCGATCATGAAGATGACCAGCAGCATCGCGGCTACGAAGCCGCCGGTGCCACCCACACCCGAAGGGCTGAGCCAGGCCCACGTCGGATGCACCGAGTTCGGGCGGTCGTTGGCGAACAGGGCCCAGAATGCCAATGCCGAGAACAGCAGCAGGACAGCGTATTCGGCGATAGCGAGGGATAACTGGAGTCGTCCCGTGAGCTGTACACCGATGACGGCGAACGCGGTCAGGAACGCGCCGAGCACCGTCGCGGCAATCACGGTTCCCCATTGACTGCTCGGATCGAATCCGAGCAGTGCGAGCACGGCGGGGCCGATGCTGACGAAGTTGATGATCAACGAAACAATGAAGGTCACTGCGAGGATCCATCCGACCCCGAACCCCGCACGCGGACCGACCGCACGTCCCACCCACGCGTAGGGACCGCCACAGTCCTGCTCCCACAGGTTCATTCGCTGGAACGCCACGGCGATGCAGAGCATCGCGAGCGAAGCCACGATGATCGACGGGATGAACCCGTAACTGCTGGCAACGATCAACGGCGCCAACGAGACCGCAACCACCTGACCCGGCGCCGCCCCAGCCATGCTGATGATCGTGCTTTCCCTGAGCCCGATTGCACTCTTCCGTAGAGTCGGACCGTCATCCGCGGGTCCGGGTGGGCGCGATGCAGCTGGGTTGTCGTGGCGCTCTTCCGGTGTGGAGGGCTGCGTGACCGACATGGACGTCTCCTTGGTCGAAGAGTCGTGATTGCTGGTTCGGAGATCAAATCGAGGATGGTGGGGTAGTCGGGCGTCCTGCGGACTCTTGTTGCTGCGCCTTCTGTTTCCAGAACCACAAGCCGTGGCGCATGGTCCACTGCCCGTCGGCTGGCGAAAGCCCGAGGGTGGTGGGTGTGTTGTTTCCTGACCTGTGAGCACGAGCCGTCGACGAGGCAGGGCGGCAGCTCATCGACGGAACAAGCTCTCGTGCGCGGGTGAGTAGATGCCGTTGACGTTCGGTGAGCACGGTGCCGCTGTGGCGGGTCAGTTCAGTGACAAGCTCGACGAATCGAGCTTTGAGGCGGTGCACATCCATGCCGAACCGCGGCAAGGTGTCTTCCTCGTCAGGTCCGCCGTACGGCGCCCAGTCGACCATGTAGCGAACTATGTCCCAATCGAATTCATCGATCGGTAGCGTGCTTGCGTTTGCCATCGCTGGCTGACCGAACTGCGGCTACGTTGCCGTGGTGTTGAAGAAGACGTTCTTCACCTCGGTATACGCGTCAAGTGCGTCGGGCCCGAGTTCGCGTCCCATGCCGGACTGCTTGAACCCGCCGAACGGTGTGGCGATCCGCACGGAGGTATATGAGTTCACCGCCAGCGCCCCCGCGTCCACCCCGCGGGCAACGCGCAACGACCGCGCGGCGTTCGAGGTCCAGATCGAGCCTGCAAGACCGTAAATGGTGTCGTTGGCCCGGGCGACCGCCTCATCCTCGCTGTCAAAAGTGAGTACCGAAACAACTGGACCAAAGATCTCCTCACGGGCCGACCGGTGATCATCGTCGATCGGGTGAAGCACGGTGGGTGCAAACCAGAAGCCGGGACCGGTCGGTGCCGAACCGCGGAAGAGCACCGGTGCGTCGTCGACGTAGCTCTGGACGGTCGCAGCATGTCCTGCCGAGATCAGCGGACCCATCTGCGTGTTGTCCGAAAGCGGGTCGCCGACAACGATGTTGGCGACAACCTTCTCGAGTTTCTCCAAAAATGGCTGCAGCGCGGACCGTTCGACGAAAACCCGCGAACGGGCGCAGCAGTCCTGGCCCGAGTTGCCGAAGACAGCACCCGTGAGGCCCTCGGCCGCCGCGTCGAGATCGGCGTCGGCGAATACCAGTGCCGCGGACTTGCCGCCCAGTTCCAGCGTGACGCGCTTGATGCCCTCGGCGGCCCGCCGTGCGATGTCCTTGCCGACATCGGTCGATCCGGTGAACGCGATCTTGCCGACGCCGGGATGCTCGACCAGCTGGCTTCCGATCGTGCGTCCCGGGCCGACGACGACATTGAACAGGTCGGAAGGCAGCCCGGCTTCGACGGCGAGCTGTGCAAGCCGCAGCGAGGTGAGCGGCGTGAGTTCAGCCGGCTTGAGCACCACGGCGTTGCCGGCCGCCAACGCCGGCGCCACCTTCCAGGCGGCGATCGTCAGCGGATAATTCCACGGTGTGATCAGGCCGACCACACCGATGGGTTCGCGGAACGTCATGTCCACGCCGCCGGCGACCGGGATGGTGTGTCCGAGAAGACGTTCCGGCGCCGCCGCGTAGTAGCGGAATGTGGCGGCCACCCCGGCGATCGCACCTCGGGCGTCGCTGATGGGCATACCGACGTTGCGGGCTTCCAGCTGGGCCAGGGCTTCGCGGTTGTTGTCGACCGCTGCGGCGATGGCCAGCAGCGCCTCCGCGCGGAATTGGGGTGGCTGCGCGGCCCACTGTCGCTGTGCAACGCTTGCGCGGGCGATCACGTCTTCCAACGCTGCGGGCGTGATCTGCTCGAGTGACTCGATGACCTGTTCGGTCGCGGGTTCGATTACGTCGATGACGGCCATGTCAGTGGTTTCCTCCGAGTGCGTGGGCAGCGTTGTTGATGAAATCGGTAAGGGCGTGCTGCAGTTCTGCGGCCTCGGGATGCCACTGCACACCAAGCACATACCGATGGTCGGGCCATTCGATTGCTTCGGGCAGTTGGTCGGGCAGCGATCGCGCCGTGACTACGGCACCACTGCCGAGCTGATCCACGCCCTGATGGTGGTGGGAGTTCACGGTTTGGATTCCACTGCCGCACAACATCGCCGCGTGGGTTCCGCAGTCCACCTCGACTTCGTGAAAGGTCTCGTGGTTGAGCTTCCCCGGGCTCGGCCGGTGTTCGGCGTATCCGGCGTCGAGCAAGTGTTGATGCAGTGTCCCGCCTGCGGCGACATTGAGAATCTGCATGCCCCGGCACACACCCAACACCGGAACATCACGCCGCAACGCTTCCCGTGCCAGTGTCAACTCGAATTCATCGCGCAGTGGTTCGGTCGCTTCGGTGCGGCCGTTGTCTGTCGCTCCGTACGACGACGGCTCGACATCGACCCCACCGATCAACAGCAATCCGTCGACGCGGTCGACGAGGAGGCCGGGGTTCGCGACAGCTCCGGTGTCGGGTATGAGGCCGAGTGGGATCCCGCCTGCGGCATGGATTTTGCTGAGATACGTCGCCGGAATGATCGCGGCCTGCTGGGTCCAGAAGCCCCAGTTGGCGACCTCGAATGCCGTGCAGACTCCGATCACGGGTGCGGTCATGCCGGATCAGCCGATCTCGGCCGCGAACTTCGCCTCTGCCTCGGTGAGGCAGCGGTCGACGATCTCGATGGCGCTCTCGGCTTCACCGCGGGTCAGCACGAATGGCGGCGCGAGGTGCAGAACGTCCCACACCCGAGTGACCAGACCCTCTTCCTGGGTACGCAGGGCGAGCTGCTTGATGAACGGATGCGCAGTGCCCCACGCCTCGCGGGTTTCCTTGCTCTTGACGAAATCGATTGCGCACAAGAGACCTTTGCCGCCGCGGACATCGCCCACAGTGGGGTGGCTGCGCAGTTCGTTCGCCAACTCGAAGAGGTAGTTTCCCATCTCGGCCGAGCGTTCGACCAGGTTCTCCCGTTCGAGGATCTCGATGTTCTTCAGCGCGGCGGCAGCGGCCACGGCATGGCCACCGAAGGTGATCAGGTGGCCGAGCGCGTGTCCGTCGGGACGGAAGTCGTCGAAGATCGACGACCGGACCGCCACAGCCGCGACCGGTGCGTAACCACTCGAAAGGCCCTTGGCCATGGTCATAATGTCGGGAACCACGCCGTAGTGCTCGGCGGCAAACACCTTGCCGGTGCGTCCCCAGCCGGTGATGACCTCGTCCATGATGAGCAGAACGCCGTACTTGTCGCAGATTTCGCGCAGCATCTGCCAGTACACCGGGCTGGGCAGGTGAGTGCCGTTGGCGACCGAGATCGGCTCACCGATCACCGCCGCGACGTGTTCGGGGCCCTGGATCAGGATCTCCTGCTCGACATAGCGGGCGCACATGATGTCACCGGCCTCGCCATCGAGCCCGAAATCGTTGCGATAGTGGTTGGGGTTCGGCACCTTGCTCACTCCGGCCATGAACGGTCCGAAGTACTTCTCGCTGGCGCTGCCCGTCAAACTCGCCGCGCCGAAGGTGGTGCCATGGTACGAGCCGCGGCGGGCAATGATCTTGTAGCGCTTGCTGAATCCGCGCATCACCTGCACCTGCTTGGCGATCTTCATCGCGCTCTCGACTGCCTCGGATCCGCCCGAGCACAGGAACACCCGGTCGAGGTCGCCCGGGGTGAGTGAGGCGATTTTCTCGGCGAGCTTGATCGCCGCGGGATTGGCGGCGTTGGATGCGGCGGTGTAGGCGATCTTCCCGGCTTGTTCGGCCATGGCTTCGCCGATCTCGGTGCGGCCGTGGCCTGCCGCGACCACGAACAGCCCGGCAAGGCCGTCGATGTACTCTCTGCCGTGGACGTCGATCAATGTCGAGCCGCGGCCTTCCACGAAGACTCGGAGCCCGCCGTCGATCAGTTCGTTCCATTCCAGGTCGTTGCTGTGCAGCCACAGGTGGTCCAGCGCAGTGGATTCCAGGTCATGCCGAGTCTCAAGTGATGTCATAATTTGTTCCTTTCCTTGGGGTTTCAGTCCGTTTACCAGCCGCGTTCGGCGAGCCTGTGTGGTTGGGGGATGTCGTCGACGTTGATGCCGACCATGGCCTCGCCCAG
>NZ_MVHF01000044.1 GCF_002086485.1 Mycobacterium aquaticum
GTCCCCCACCCGACCACCGCCACCGCACCGGTCGTTCCCGTCGCACCGTCGAGTGATCCGCACCGGTTCGGCCGTGTGGATGACGACGGCACGGTCTGGCTGATCACCGGGTCCGGCGAACGCGTCATCGGGTCTTGGCAGGCAGGCGACAACGAGTCGGCCTTCGCGCATTTCGGCCGCCGCTTCGACGATCTGCACACCGAGGTGGCGCTGCTGGAGCACCGGCTGTCCTCCGGCACCGGCGACGCCCGCAAGATCAAGTCCGCCGCCGCTTCGCTGGCCGAAACCTTGCCCACCGCAGCGGTTCTCGGCGACGTCGATGCGTTGAGCGCCCGGCTGACGGCCATCCTCGACCAGGCCGACTCTGCCGCGGCAACCGAACGCGCGCAGCGTGACGAGCACCGCGCCGCGCAAACCGCCCGCAAGGAGGCGCTGGCCGCCGAGGCCGAGGACCTGGCTGCCAACGCCACCCAGTGGAAGGCCGCAGGCGATCGGCTCCGCGAGATTCTCGACGAGTGGCGCTCGATCACCGGGCTGGACCGCAAGGTCGACGACGCGCTGTGGAAGCGCTATTCGGCGGCCCGCGAGACGTTCAACCGGCGACGCGGTTCGCATTTCGCCGAGCTCGACCGCGGCCGGGCCAGCGCCCGGCAGGCCAAGGAAGAGCTGTGCGAGAAGGCCGAGCAGTTGGCCGACTCCACCGACTGGGGTGCCACCGGCGCGGCGTTCCGCGACTTGCTCAATCAGTGGAAGGCGGTCGGCCGCGCGGCCAAGGACGTCGACGACGCGTTGTGGCAGCGGTTCAAGGCCGCCCAGGACGTGTTCTTCTCCGCGCGCAACGCGGCCCATGCCGAGCGTGACGCCGAGCTGGAGGCCAACGCCGTGGCCAAGGAAGCGCTGCTGGCCGAGGCCGAGAAGATCGACATTACCGATCTGGACGCCGCCCGGGCCGCGCTGCGCACCATCGGCGACAAGTGGGACGCGATCGGCAAGGTGCCCCGCGAACGCAGCGCCGAGCTGGAACGGCGGTTGCGGGTGATCGAGAAGAAGATCCGCGATGCACCCACCGGCGGCGTCGATCCGGAGGCCCAGGCCCGCGCCGACCAGTTCCGTAGCCGTGTCGAGCAGTTCGAGAAGCAGGCACAGAAGGCCGAGGCCGCGGGCCGGACCAAGGAAGCCGAGGCGGCCCGCGCCAGCGCCGAGCAGTGGCGCCAGTGGGCCGACGCCGCCGCGGAGTCGCTGGGCAAGCGCCGCTAGGACAGGAAAGTCCCCGACCCGGTTACGCGGTCAGGCGTCCGGGTTGTCGGGATCGGTGGGCTTGACGTCCTTGATGTCGTCGAGCAGCCCGCGTCGGTGCTGCTCAGCAGCGGCCCGACGGCGCTGTTCCTCGGCGGCCAACTGAACCGCCGTGCGCGACCACACCACCCGCGCCCAGTGGAAGGTCAGCACGATCACCGCGATCCACGCGATGATCAGCCCGATTCCGGGGCCGGCATGGTGCACGGCGGTCTGCCGCGACCACACCGCGAGCATGCCGGTGGCGCTGGCCACCGCGGTCCCGGCGAGCGCGATCCAGGCCAGGGCCCACCGCCGCGTCAACAGGGCCAGCGTCGAGAAACCCACTGCGAAGACCAGCGCCATCCAGGTGAACACCCGTGACGGCAGGGAGATGCCGTCGGCAACTGCCGTGGCGTCACCGACCAGCACATCGAAACCCTTGCTCGAGCCGGTGTGGGGCAGCACGAAGGACAGCAGCACGACGAACACCAGGATCGCCACCACCACCGCGCGGCTGCCCGGGTCGAATTCCCGGGCCATCTTGCGTTCGACGGCGTCGAGGTCGCCCTTGAACTCGTCGAAGTGCTCGTCGGTCAACAGCTGCATCCTCCCGATGGGGGTTGGACAGGCGGGGCGCCGACGCGGGGCAGTCCGAGGCCGACGCCGGTGCGCGGCCGCTGCCCGGCGGCATGGGCGTCCCCTGCGCGGGTGCGCCGGTGTTGCCTCACGGGTGCGTCGGCGATCAGATGATGCGGGGCGGCCGCGGTGACCGTGGTGGTGACGATGTCGCCGGGCCGGATCTCGGCGGGCGCGATGCCGCCGGGTGTGAAGTGCACAAGCCGGCCGTCCCTGGCCCGTCCCGACATCCGCGCGGTCGCGGCGTCTTTGCGGCCCTCACCGGTGGCGACCAACAGCTCCACGGTGCGCCCTACCTGAGCTTGGTTGTCCTGCAGGGAGATTCGCTCCTGCAGTTCGATCAGGCGCTGATAACGCTCGGTCACAACATCTTTGGGGAGTTGGTCGGCCATCGTGGCGGCAGGGGTGCCGGGCCGGATCGAGTACTGGAAGGTGAAAGCGCTTGCGAACCGGGCCCGCTCGACGACATCGAGGGTGGCCTGGAAGTCTTCCTCGGTTTCACCCGGGAACCCGACGATGATGTCGGTGGTGATGGCTGCGTGCGGGATCGCGGCGCGCACCTTGTCGATGATGCCGAGATAACGCTCGGCCCGGTAGGAGCGGCGCATCGCCTTCAGGATGCGGTCCGAACCCGACTGCAACGGCATGTGCAGCGTCGGGCACACGTTCGGCGTCTCGGCCATCGCCTCGATGACGTCGTCGGTGAACTCGGCCGGGTGTGGCGAGGTGAACCGGACCCGCTCAAGGCCGTCGATGTTTCCGCAAGCCCGCAGCAGTTTCGAGAACGCGGTGCGATCGCGCGGGAGCTGGGGCGGCGCGGTCTGGTCCTCTCGCAAGCGCTCGTCCGAAAACGACACGCCGTAGGCGTTGACGTTCTGGCCCAGTAGCGTGATTTCGAGCACACCCTGGTCGACGAGCGACTGCACCTCGGCCAGGATGTCGCCGGGCCTGCGGTCCACCTCCTTGCCCCGCAACGCGGGCACGATGCAGAAGGTGCACGTGTTGTTGCAGCCCACCGAGATGGAAACCCATGCCGCATAAGAGGATTCGCGGGCGGCAGGCAAGGTCGACGGGAATTCCTGGAGCGCTTCGACGATCTCGACCTGGGCTTCGCGGTTATGCCGGGCGCGTTCCAGCAGTGTCGGCAGCGAACCGATGTTGTGGGTACCGAAGACCACGTCGACCCAGGGCGCCTTCTTCAGCACCGCATCGCGGTCCTTCTGCGCCAGGCAGCCACCGACTGCGATCTGCATGTTCGGATCCGACTGCTTGCGCGGAGCCAGGTGGCTGAGGTTTCCGTACAGCTTGTTGTCGGCGTTCTCCCGCACCGCGCACGTGTTGAACACGACGATGTCGGCGTCGGCGCCGTCCGCGGCACGCCGGTAACCAGCCGATTCGAGCAGACCTGACAGTCGTTCCGAATCGTGCACATTCATCTGGCAGCCGTACGTACGGACCTGGTAGGTACGCACGTCGGCCTGCCCCTCATGGGGTGCCTGAGCGCCGCGCGCCACCGTGGAAGTCACGACGAACATGTTACGGGGACGCAGATACGCCCCAAGCTGAGCGTTCCCTGGGTAGGGTCTGCACCCATGGCCACCGCGACCTCGGTCCCGATGATCTCGATCCAGGGCGTCAACAAACATTTCGGCGCCCTCCACGTTCTCAAGGACATCAACCTCGAAGTACAGCGCGGACAAGTCGTCGTCGTGCTGGGGCCTTCGGGCTCCGGCAAGTCGACGCTCTGTCGCACCATCAACCGGCTCGAACCCATCGACACCGGAACCATCACCATCGACGGCGACCCGCTCCCCGCCGAGGGCCGCAAGCTGGCTCAGTTGCGCTCCGACGTCGGCATGGTGTTCCAGTCGTTCAACTTGTTCGCGCACAAGACGATCCTCGAGAACGTCACGCTCGCGCCCATCAAGGTGCGCAAGGCCGACAAGGAGAAGACCCGTAAGGAGGCGATGGCTCTGCTGGAGCGGGTCGGCGTCGCCAGCCAGGCCGACAAATATCCGGCCCAGCTGTCCGGCGGCCAGCAGCAGCGCGTCGCGATCGCCCGCTCGCTGGCCATGCATCCCAAGGTGATGTTGTTCGACGAGCCGACCAGCGCGCTCGATCCGGAGATGATCAACGAAGTGCTGGCGGTGATGACCGATCTGGCCGGCGAAGGCATGACCATGGTGGTGGTCACCCACGAGATGGGCTTCGCCCGGCGCGCGTCACACCGGGTGGTGTTCATGGCCGACGGCGCAGTCGTCGAGGACGCGGCACCCGAGGAGTTCTTCACCAATCCGAAGTCCGACCGGGCCAAGGACTTCCTCGGCAAGATCCTCGACCACTGAGGGGCGGCGACCAGATGCCCACACGCACGCGCCGCACCCGGCCGCTACGCCTGATCATCCTCGCCCTACTGGCCGCCGCGTTGCCGTTCATCGCCTCCGGCTGCGGCAGCGACAGCAACAAGCTCGTCATCGGCACGAAGTTCGACCAGCCCGGCCTTGCGGTCAAGAAACCCGACGGCTCGATGGCCGGGTTCGACGTCGACGTCGCCACCTACGTCGCCGGCGAGCTGGGTTACAAGCCCGACCAGATCGAGTGGAAAGAGGCACCGTCAGGTCAGCGGGAGACGCTGATCGAGAACGGCCAGGTCGACTACATCGTCGCCACCTACTCGATCACCGACGCCCGCAAGAAGAAGGTCAGCTTCGCCGGGCCGTACCTGATCACCGGTCAGGGCCTGCTGGTGCGGGCCGACGACAACGACATCACCGGCGTCGAGTCGCTGCAGAACGGCAAGAAGCTGTGCTCGGTGACCGGTTCGACACCCGCTCAGCGCATCAAGGACAAGTACCCGGGTGTGCAGCTGCAGCAGTACGACACCTATTCGGCCTGTGTCGAGGCCCTGCGCACCGGCGCCATCGACGCCCTGAGCACCGACGAGGTGATCCTGGCCGGCTTCGCCGCGCAGTTCCCGGGAGCCTTCAAGGTCGTCGGCAAGCCGTTCTCGGTGGAGAAGTACGGCATCGGCCTGCGCAAGGGCGACACAACGCTGCAGACCAAGATCAACAAGGCCATCACCAAGATGCAGCAGGAAGGGGCCTGGCAGGCCGCGTTCGAGCGGAACCTCGGGCCTGCGGGTATCGCCACCCCCGCCCCGCCACCACTGGACACCTCGACCAGCACTGAAGCCGGTGAGAGCGGCCTGAACCTCGGCAAGTACAGCGGGCAGATGGTCTCGGCGTTCTGGACCACGATCAAGCTGACTGTGTACTCGGCGATCGGTGCGCTGCTGCTGGGCACCCTGCTGGCCGCGATGCGGCTGTCCCCGGTGCCAGTGATGCGGTGGTTGGGCGCGGCCTACGTCAACGTGGTGCGCAATACGCCGCTGACGCTGATCCTCATCTTCTGCTCGCTCGGTATCGGCACGACGTTGCACATCACGCTGACCGATCCGAACTCCCCGACGTCCATCGCCGACAGCGGGTTCCGGCTGGCGGTTCTCGGTCTGACCGTCTACACCGCGTCGTTCGTGTGCGAGACGCTGCGGTCCGGGGTGAACACCGTGCCCATCGGCCAGGCCGAGGCAGCCCGCTCGCTCGGGCTCAGTTTCGGTCAGAACCTCCGAATCATCCTGTTGCCGCAGGCTTTCCGCGCGGTGATCATCCCACTGGGTTCGGTGCTGATCGCCCTGGTCAAGAACACCACCATCGCCTCGGCGATCGGTGTGGCCGAGGCGGCGCTGCTGATGAAGGAAATGATCGAGAACACCGCGGCCCTGCTGGCGGTGGGCAGCATCTTCGCCGCCGGATTCCTGGTGCTGACGCTGCCATTGGGATTGTTGTTCGGTTGGCTCGGGAAACGCTGGGCGGTGGTTCGGTGATGAGCGCTCGCGCGAAGAACGGAGAACACTGATGAGCGCTCGCGCGAAGAACGGAGAACACTGATGGCCGAGTCATCGGTTCTCTACGACGCCCCGGGCCCGCGGGCACGGGCGCGTAATCGCGTGACCGCCGTCCTGACGGTGGCCGTCGTACTGCTCGCGGCTGTCGCGGTGGTGTGGCGGTTCGGCGATGCCGGCCAGCTCACCGCTGAGAAATGGAAGCCGTTCCTCACCGGTGGCCTGTGGACGACATATGTGCTGCCGGGTGTGCAGGGCACGCTGACCGCGGCGGTGTTGTCGATCGTGCTGGCGCTCGTGCTCGGATGTGTGCTCGGGGTCGGTCGACTGTCGCCGATCGGTCCGCTGCGCTGGGTGTGCGCGGTGATCGTCGAGTTCTTCCGCGCGGTGCCGGTGCTGATCATGATGCTGTTCAGCTACGCCCTGTACGCGATGTACGACGTGTTCCCGTCCAAGCAGTTGGCGCTGGCGGGCGTGGTCACGGGCCTGACGCTCTACAACGGCGCGGTGATCGCCGAGATCGTCCGGGCGGGCGTGCACGCGTTGCCGCGTGGTCAGGCCGAGGCAGCGTCTGCGCTGGGTCTCACGTGGGGCCAGACCATGCGGTCGATCCTGCTGCCCCAGGCCATCACATCGATGCTGCCGGTGCTGGTGTCGCAGATGGTGGTGGTGCTCAAGGACACCGCGATCGGCTACCAGATCACGTTCGTGGAGATGGTGCGCCAGGGCACCGTCGTCGGTTCGGCGTACGGCAACTACATCCCCGCCCTGATCGTGATCGCGGTGCTGATGATCAGCGTGAACTTCGCACTCTCGGCATTGGCGACCCGGCTGGAACGCCGCCTGCGGCGGTCCAGCCGCGGCCCCGCTCCGCTGCACGCCGAGGCCGTCGAACAGGAGGGCGCTCCCGGAGCCGTGGTGTTGCAGGACCAGCGGGATTAGCCGAGCCGGTCGGCTCAACTCAGCGCAGGCGGTAGCGGCCCGAGGCGATCGCCTGCCGAACCACCTCTGCGGTGCCGGAAGCGTCGAGGTCCGTGTTGTCGATGACATGGCGTTCGAGGTCGCCCAGATCGGCGAACGCCTCATGCAATCCGGTGATCGCGTCGGGGTCCTTCAGATCCGGTCCGCTGCGTCCCCGCGCCCGCTGCAGCACGGTGCCGAGAGCGGGTCTCAACACGATGTACGACAACGCGAGACCCGTTCGCGCCGCGACAGTTCGGTACGGCGCCAGAAACCACGGGCCGACGATGCCGTCGACGATCACGTCGAATCCGCCCTGCGCGTACACCGCGACCGCTGCCACGATCGCATCGACAACGATCTCGTTCTGAGCCTGCGCCTCAGGCATATGCGGGGGTATGTAACCCGAACGAATCGCGCGAAAGAACTGGTCGGTGGTGACGTGCACAGTCGACTTGCCCGCCGAGCCGGCGATGAGCTCGGCGGCCGTCGTCTTCCCGCTCGCCGGCGGACCGGTGAGGATGACCACATCTCCGTTCACGATGACGAACGTAGAGGCAGTACAAGCCTTCTCGCATCCGGTTTTACACCCGGCGGCGCTCCCGCTCACTGGCCAACTCGAGGCTGACCACGTCGAAGGCCATCGACTGGCTGTAGCCGCGACGCGCCAGCATGCCGACCAACCGGCGTGTCACCTTCACGTCGTCGTCATCGCCCAACCGTTCCCGGCGAAGCTTGTCGCGTACCAGCTGCTCGGCACGTTGGCGTTCGGCCGCCGGGTCGAGGTCGGCCAGCGCAGCCGAGATGACCTCGCCGTCGATGCCTTTCTTGCGAAGCTCGACGGCCAAGGCGCGCTTGCCTTTTCCAGAGTTGGCGTGCCGCGTCCGGACCCACTGTTCGGCGAAATCCTCGTCATCGACCAACCCGACTTCGGCGAGCCGGTCGAGGACTTTGCCACTCACATCGTCGGGATAGCCACGCTTGGCGAGCTGGCCCTCCAGCTCCGCGCGGGTGCGTGCCCGCACGGTGAGCAGACGCAGACACACGTCACGCGC
This sequence comes from Mycobacterium aquaticum, assembly GCF_002086485.1. GTDB lineage: Bacteria > Actinomycetota > Actinomycetes > Mycobacteriales > Mycobacteriaceae > Mycobacterium > Mycobacterium aquaticum. The sequence goes on from NZ_MVHF01000044.1 coordinate 7,831, forward strand.
CTGCTCCTCGCGCTTGGGGGGATCCTGCGTCTGCTCTTTGTGGGTGTCGTCGGTCGACTCAGAAGTCGACCGGGGCGGGAAGTGCTTCATCGTCCACAGTCACATCGGCGCCGATACCGAGCTTCTCTTTGATCTTCTTCTCGATCTCGTTGGCGACATTGACGTTCTCCAGCAAGAACTTTCGCGCATTCTCCTTGCCCTGCCCCAGCTGCTCACCGTCGTAGGTGAACCAGGACCCGGACTTCCGGATGAAGCCGTGCTCGACACCCATGTCGATGAGTGAGCCTTCCCGGCTGATGCCGTGGCCGTAGAGGATGTCGAACTCGGCCTGCTTGAACGGCGGCGAGACCTTGTTCTTGACGACCTTGACGCGGGTGCGGTTACCGACCGCGTCGGTGCCGTCCTTGAGGGTCTCGATGCGGCGGACATCCAGCCGGACCGAGGCGTAGAACTTCAATGCCTTACCACCCGTGGTGGTTTCGGGCGAGCCGAACATCACGCCGATCTTCTCGCGGAGCTGGTTGATGAAGATCGCGGTGGTGCCCGAGTTGTTCAGCGCGCCGGTCATCTTCCGCAACGCCTGGCTCATCAGGCGGGCCTGCAGGCCGACGTGACTGTCACCCATCTCGCCCTCGATCTCGGCGCGGGGCACCAGGGCGGCCACCGAGTCGATCACCAGAATGTCCAGCGCACCGGAGCGAACCAGCATGTCGGCGATCTCCAGGGCCTGTTCACCGGTGTCGGGCTGAGACACCAGCAGCGAGTCGGTGTCCACCCCGAGCTTCTTGGCGTACTCGGGATCCAGCGCGTGCTCGGCGTCGATGAACGCCGCGATACCGCCTGCGGCCTGGGCGTTGGCCACCGCGTGCAGCGCCACCGTGGTCTTACCCGAGGATTCCGGGCCGTAGATCTCGACGACCCTGCCACGCGGCAGGCCGCCGATGCCGAGCGCCACGTCCAGCGAGATCGATCCGGTGGGGATCACCGAGATCGGCTGACGAACCTCCTCGCCGAGGCGCATCACCGAGCCTTTGCCGAAATTCTTGTCGATCTGCGCCATCGCCAGTTCGAGGGCTTTTTCGCGATCAGGGGCTTGCTGCGCCATGGTGGTGCCTCTCCAAGTAGTCGTGTTGACCGGTGTTCCGATCGGTTGGCCGTGACGCTAGAGCAGGCCACCGACAAGTCAGCTCGGTCCAACTGCACCCCACAGTAACGAACAAATGTTCGATCTCAAGTGGACACGCCGTGCTTCCCGCGATTCAGGCATATCGTGAGGAGATCCGGCCCGAACGGGGCAGCGATGCACGAGTTGGCGATAACCCAGAGCGTTGTCGACGCGGTGTGCGAACACGCCGCCGGTCGTCGGGTACGCAGTGTGCGCCTCGAGGTCGGAGCGTTGTGCGCAGTCGTCCCGGACTCCATGTTGTTCTGCTTCGACCTGGTAACCAAGGGCACCGTCGCCGACGGTCCCCGACTCGACCTGGACATACACCCCGGCACAGCGCACTGCCGGGGCTGTGGGACCGATTTCGAACTCCCCGACCTGATCCTGCTGTGCCGGTGCGGCAGCGCCGATGTCGAGGTGACCGCCGGTCGGGACCTGCGCATCCTCTCGATGGAAGTGAGCTGACATGTGTGCCACCTGCGGTTGCGGCGACGATGGCCACGACGGCCCGGTGATCACCCTCCCCGGCCAGGACCACCATCACCATCCCCATCGGCACGACCACCCTCATGACCATGACGAGCACACCGAGACCATCACGCTCGAACAGAAGGTGCTCGCCAAGAACGACCTCGTCGCCGACGAGAATCGCCGGTGGCTCGCCCGCCGCGGCATCCTGGCCCTCAACGTGACGAGTTCACCGGGGGCGGGCAAGACCACCCTCCTCGAACGCACCATCCGCGAGTACGGAACCCGGCGGCCCATCGCGGTGATCGAAGGAGATCAGGAGACCCTGCTCGACGCCGACCGGATCAGATCCGCGGGCGCGCGCTCGGTCCAGGTCAACACCGGGGCCGGCTGTCACCTGGACGCGAACATGGTCCGTGGCGCCCTCGACGCGCTCGACCCCGAGCCCGATTCGGTGCTGTTCATCGAGAACGTCGGAAACCTGGTCTGCCCGGCGCTGTTCGACCTTGGCGAACGCAACAAGGTCGTCGTTGTCTCGGTAACCGAGGGGGCGGACAAACCGCTGAAGTACCCACACATGTTCGCGGTCGCCGACCTGGTCGTCATCAACAAGATCGACCTCATCCCCTACGTCGATTTCGACGTCGAAACCTGTTGCAGCCGTGCACGATCGGTCAATCCAGGGGTAGACATCCTGACGGTGTCGGCAGCGCGCGGAGACGGCCTCGAGCAGTGGTACTCCTGGATTGACACCTGCGCAAAAACCGTGATGTCGGCGTCGGCCGTTGACAACATGAACTCCCAGGAGTAGACCCAGATTTCAGGCGCCCTGAAGAAACCGGTGAGCGTCTAGATCAGAGTTTGGGACTCCCAGCCCGGGCCCCAAGGAAGCCGTGACGTATGCCAACAGAGGCAGCGGTCAAAGCGGAAGAGGCACTGATCCATGTGCTGTGGATCAATGCCGGATTGAGTTGTGATGGTGACTCGGTGGCGTTGACTGCCGCCACTCAACCGAGCATCGAAGAAATTGCCCTCGGAGCCCTTCCTGGTCTACCGAAAATCGCCGTCCACTGGCCCTTGATCGACTTCGAATGTGGCCCGGCAGGCGGTGCCGATGATTTCCTCGCGTGGTTCTTCAAAGCCGACAGAGGGGAACTCGATCCGTTCGTCCTCGTCGTCGAGGGCTCCATTCCCAACGAGCAGATCAAGAGCGAGGGTTACTGGTGCGGGTTCGGCAACGACCCGGCGACCAACCAGCCGATGACCACCAGCGAATGGCTGGATCGGCTGACCCCCAAGGCCACGGCCGTCGTCGCGGTCGGAACCTGCGCCACCTACGGCGGCATCCATGCGATGGCGGGCAACCCGACCGGCGCCATGGGGGTTCCCGACTATCTCGGCTGGGACTGGAAGAGCAAGGCAGGCATCCCCATCGTCTGTGTGCCGGGTTGTCCGATCCAGCCGGACAACCTCGCCGAGACCCTGACCTACCTGCTGTACATGGCCACCGACCAGGCACCGATGATCCCGTTGGATGATGCGCTGCGGCCCACGTGGCTGTTCGGCAACACCGTCCACGAAGGCTGCGACCGCGCAGGCTATTACGAGCAAGGCGACTTCGCGACCGAGTATGGATCACCGAAATGCATTGTCAAACTTGGGTGTTGGGGCCCAGTGGTCAAGTGCAACGTACCCAAGCGCGGTTGGATCAACGGGATCGGCGGCTGCCCCAACGTCGGCGGCATCTGCATCGGGTGCACCATGCCTGGGTTCCCGGACAAGTTCATGCCGTTCATGGATGAACCACCGGGCGGCAAGGTGTCCACGGCAGCATCCGGGCTCTACGGGTCGGTGATCCGCAGCCTGCGCCATGTCACCGGCCGCACCGTCGACAAGGAGCCCAAGTGGCGCCATCGCGGTACGACGCTGGACACCGGGGCGACTCGCACCTGGTAGCCACGCGGGCCGGGGCTACCCGGCCTCGGCCCGTCGATCGCCCGCCGGAACACCGGAACCGTTGGCATTCCTGGCATCACCCAGTTGAAAGAGAAGTCCGATGACAACCATCATTCCCGAGCCGTCACACCTCAAGCGCGAACCGGGCCAACTGGTGGAGATGGCGTGGGACCCGATCACCCGCATCGTCGGCAGCCTCGGCATCTACACCAAGATCGACTTCGAGAACCGCGAAGTCGTCGAATGCCACAGCACCTCATCGATATTCCGCGGCTACTCCATCTTCATGAAAGGCAAGGACCCGCGCGACGCGCACTTCATCACCAGTCGCATCTGCGGAATCTGCGGCGACAACCACGCCACGTGCTCGTGCTACTGCCAGAACATGGCCTACGGCGTCAAGCCGCCGCATCTCGGCGAGTGGCTGGTGAACCTCGGCGAAGCCGCGGAATACATGTTCGACCACAACATCTTCCAGGAAAACCTGGTGGGCGTGGACTATTGCGAGAAGATGGTGTCCGAGACCAATCCCAGCGTGCTGGCCAAGGCCGAGAACACCGCCGCGCCGCACGCGCAGGCGCACGGGCACCGCACCATCGCCGACATCATGCGGGCGCTCAACCCGTTCACAGGTGAGTTCTACCGGGAAGCCCTGCAGGTCAGCAGGTGGACGCGAGAGATGTTCTGCCTCATGGAAGGCCGCCACGTGCACCCGTCGACGCTGTATCCGGGCGGCATCGGCACGACCGCCACCGTGCAGTTGATGACCGACTACATGACCCGGCTGATGCGCTACGTCGAGTTCATGAAGAAAGTCGTGCCGATGCACGACGATCTGTTCGACTTCTTCTACGAGGCGCTGCCCGGCTACGACCAGGTCGGCCTGCGCCGCACCCTGCTCGGCTGCTGGGGGTCCTTCCAGGATCCCGAGGTCTGCAACTTCGCCTACAAGGACATGGAACGGTGGGGCGACGCCATGTTCGTCACGCCGGGCGTGGTGGTCGACGGCAAACTCCTCACCCACTCATTGGTCGACATCAATCTGGGCATCCGAATCCTGTTGGGGCACAGCTACTACGACGACTGGTCCGATCAGGAGATGTTCGTCAAGACCGACCCGCTCGGCAACCCGATCGACCGGCGCCACCCGTGGAACCAGCACACCAACCCCAAGCCGCAGAAGCGTGACTTCGACGAGGCCTACAGCTGGGTGATGTCGCCGCGCTGGTACGACGGCACCAACCACCTGGCCCTGGACACCGGAGGCGGCCCGCTGGCCCGGCTGTGGTCGACGGCGCTCGCCGGTCTGGTCGACATCGGCTACGTCAAGGCCACCGGCCGCAGCGTCCAGATCAACCTGCCGAAGACCGCGCTGAAGGGTCCCGTCGAGTTCGAGTGGAAGATTCCCGACAAGGGCAGCAACACCATCGAACGCAACCGCGCCCGCACCTACTTCCAGGCCTACGCCGCGGCGTGCGCACTGCACTTCGCGGAGAAGGCGCTGGCCGAGATCCGGGCCGGCCGCACCAAGACCTGGGAGCGCTTCGACGTCCCCGACGAGGCCATCGGCTGCGGCTTCACCGAGGCGGTGCGCGGCGTGCTGAGCCACCACATGGTGATCCGGGACGGCAAGATCGCCAACTACCACCCGTATCCGCCGACACCGTGGAACGCCAATCCGCGTGACAGCTACGGCACGCCCGGGCCCTACGAGGATGCGGTACAGGGCCAACCCATCTTCGAGGAGAACGACCGCGAGCACTTCAAGGGCATCGATGTGATGCGCACGGTGCGCAGCTTCGATCCGTGCCTGCCCTGCGGTGTGCACATGTACCTCGGAGACGGAAAGTCCTTGGAACTCACGCACTCCCCCACCCAGTCAGCCACCGTGGACTGACACATGACGCCCGCCGTGACGCCGGTCCGCGAACCCGATGACGCAGCGCACTGGCGCTCGGCAGGCGACCGAATACAGAACCTTCTCGAGGCCAGCGCCGCCGGCGGTGCTGCGGCACTGGACCGTGCCGAACGGCTGGTACGCGAGGTGACCGACCTCTACGGCGCTGGGCTGCAACGGATCTTGTCGATCGCCTCGGCCGATCCGGCGATCGTCGAGGCAGTGGCAGGCGACGATCTCCTGGCCAGTCTGCTGCTCGTGCACGGCCTGCATCCGCATCCGGTCGAGCGGCGCATCGCCGACGCCCTCGACCGAGTTCGCCCGTATCTCGGATCGCACGGCGGCGACGTCGACCTGCTCGAGGTCGACGGGTCGGTGGTCCGGCTGCGGTTGCGCGGAAGCTGCAAGAGCTGCCCGTCCTCGGCGGCCACACTCGAGCTGGCGATCGAAGACGCGGTCAAGAACGCCGCGCCGGAGGTCACCTCGATCGAGGTCGTGCCCGACGACGCCGGTCGACCGCTGATATCCGCGCAGTCACTGCTGGCCCACGTGCACAGCAACGGTCACCGGCACACCACGTGGCATCCCGTGCCCGCACTCGACGACCTGAGGCCCGGGGAGGTGGGCGGTTTCGCAGTCGCCGGCACCTCGGTGCTCGTGTGCCGGCTCGGCGACGAACTCCTCGGCTACCGCGATCGCTGTCCGGTCTGCACGCGTGGGATGGCGGGAGCGACGGTGGCCGGCACGGTGTTGAGCTGTCCGCAGTGCGGATCCGGTTTCGACGTGGTTCACGCCGGCCGTGCCGAGGACGACGACAGCGCTCAGCACCTCGAGCCCATCCCTGTGCTGAGGCGTGACGGCGTGCCGTCGATGGCGATCGCGCAGGAAGCCATGACGTGAGCAGCCCGCTGGACGTACTGGCCCGGATCCGTGCGGGCCGCGGAGCACCGGAGCAACCCGGTGAGCGCTGTGAGATGTGTTCGGAGCCCATCGCCGACGAACACCGGCACGTCGTCAATGTCGAAGGCCGCCAATTGATGTGCGTTTGCCGCGGCTGCTACCTGCTGTTCACCGACAGCGCGGCCCAACTGCGGTACCGCGCCGTCCCCGACCGCTATCTGGCGCTTCCCGATTGCGCCGTCAGCAGGGCGGACTGGGAAGCGTTGCAGATCCCGGTGGGCCTGGCGTTCTTCTTCCGCAACTCCACCCTCGACCGGACCGTCGCGTTCTACCCCGGTCCGGCGGGAGCCACCGAATCCGAACTCGACCTGGACGCGTGGAAGGCGATCGTCGAGGCCGACCCGAGGATGGGTCTGCCTGCCGCCGACACCGAGGCGTTGCTGGTACGGCTGCCTGACGACGACTCCCTCGCCCCCGAGTGCTATGTGCTGCCCATCGACTCCTGCTACGAGTTCGTCGGCCGAATGCGGTTGCTGTGGCGCGGATTCGACGGTGGGCAGGACGTTCGTCGCTACATCGGCGAGTACTTCGGCACACTCGCGCAACGCAGCCGGGTGGTGCCGCCGTGACCGCCCCCACGACGGAGCTGACATTCGCCGTCCTCGACATCAGCCCTGAACCCTATGCAGTGACACCGATCCTGACCGCGCGCGTCGGCGTGGCGGCGATCGGTGACGACCCCGTCCACGCGCTGGTACTGCGGTGTCAGGTGCGCATCGATCCCATGCGCCGCGGCTACACCGACGATGAGGCCACGGGATTGCTCGACCTTTTCGGCCCACGCGAACGCTGGCCCAGTACTCAGCGCACCTTCCTGTGGCAGCACGCCACGGCCATGGTGCCCGGGTTCACCGGCACCACCCAGGTCGGGCTCACACTGGAATGCACCTACGACTTCGAAGTGGCCGCCGCGAAGTACCTGCACGCCCTGCACGACGGCGTGATCCCACTGCAGTTCCTGTTCAGCGGCACCGTGTTCGCCCGGGGTTCGGGGGGATTCACCGTCACCCAGGTGCCATGGGACCGTGAGGACCGATTCGACATGCCGGTCGCGGTGTGGCAGAACCTCATCGCCCACCACTTCCCCAACACGGGATGGCTGCGTCTGCGCCACGACACGCTCGCGGACCTGGCCGCCTACAAGTCCCGGCGTGGCCTGCTGTCCTTCGACGAGACGATCACTTCGCTGTTGTCCCGGCAGGAAATACCATGAGCACCAATTGGGAACAGGTTCGCGCGGTCGCCGACGCGGTCCTCTACGAGGGCTACCTGTTGTATCCCTATCGGGCCGACTCGCAGAAGAACCAGTCCCGCTGGCAATTCGGCGTGCTCGGCCCCACCGGTGCGGCACTGACCGGCATCGGTGAGGACAGCGTGCTGTCGGCCCAGGTGCTCGTCCGCGCACAGGACCGACCCACGCTTTCGATCGTCGTTCGGTTCCTCCAGCTGCAACGCCGCACAGCCGAGCGCCGCTGCACCGGGCACCGGTTCAAAGCCGTCGACGAACTGGTCACCGCGCGCGGGTCATGGCTCAGCTGGGATGAGGCGATCGAGCACGAAATCCAGTTCGGTCCTTTCGATCTGGCAGAGCTGGGTGCCGGACAGACCCGCCGCCTGTCCGTACGGCCGGGCACCGACATCGAATACCTCGAAGGCGGCAGGTTGGTAAGATCGCGGCGCCGACTACACGGTGAGCTGACCGTCGCGTCCGAGCCCGACGACGGGCTGCTTCGGCTGAGCGTGTCCGTCACGAACACGGCGGCACCCGCGTCGAGCAAGGACGACGCCATCGCAGTGTCGTTGATCGGGACCCACGTCGTGGCATCCGTTTGCGGCGGCGAATTCATCTCTCTGCTGGACCCGCCCGCGGATGCGAGCGCCGCGGCTTCCAGGTGCCGGCATCACCGTTGCTTCCCCGTCCTTGCGGGCCCACCCGAGGAAAACCGGCTCGTTCTGGTGTCGCCGATCATCCTCTACGACCATCCCGAGATCGCCGCACAGAGCGGGGGTGCGCTCTACGACTCGACCGAGATCGACGAGATCCTCACGCTGCGGATCATGACGATGACCGACGAGGAGAAGGCGCACGCCCGCGCCACCGACCCGCGGGCGGCGGAGATCATCGACCGATGTGACTCGATGTCACCCGAGGCGATGCTCAATCTGCATGGCGTGCTGCGCAATCCGCATGCAGCAGGCGAGCCGGGACTCATCCCGGAGTTGCCCGACGGAATCCAGTGGTGGGATCCGTCGGTCGACGGCGCGGTCGACCCCGCCGTCGACGCTGTGCTGGTCAACGGGGTGCGGGTGAGTCGCGGCAGTCGCGTCCGGCTGCACCCTTCGCGCCGCGCCGACGCGCAGGACCTGTTCTTCGTCGACAAGATCGCGCGCGTGGCATCGGTTCACGAGGACGTCGACGGCGACCGGCATTTGGGCGTTGTGCTCGACGACGACCCGGCCGCCGACCTACACGAATCCTACGGGCGCTACCTGTACTTCTCGCCCGATGAAGTCGAACCGCTGGTGCAATGAGAGGAGTCGCAATGGAAGTCGTGGGTTGGGTCGCCGTCGTGATCGTGGCGGCGGTCGTGGTCGTCGGTGCAGTACTCGGCCTGAGGTCGATTCCCGATGCCCAGCGTTACCTGAAGATGCGCCGCATGTAGCCGGTGACATCACGTCCGGAGTACTGATAGCCGGTATCGGCAACATCTTCCTCGGAGACGACGGATTCGGCCCCGAGGTGATCAAGCATGTCCCCCGGCGTGGAGAGGACACGCGAATCCGCATGCGCGACTATGGCATCGGTGGCATGCATCTGGCGTACGACCTGCTCGACGACTGGGATGCCCTGATCCTGGTCGACGCACTGCCGTGCCGGGGGTCACCGGGAACACTGCATGTGTTCGAGGCCGACGTCGCCGGCCTGTCCGGCCCGGCCGGTCTGGATGCCCACGCGATGGATCCCGCAGCGGTGTTCGCCAGTCTCGCCGCGCTCGGCGGCGAGCCGCCCTACACGGTGGTGATCGGCTGCGAAGTCGAGTCAGTAGCCGACGGCATCGGGCTGTCCGGCAGTGTCACGGCAGCGATCCCCGGTGCGGTCGCGGCGGTCGAGGCTGCGACCGCACGTTTGGCGAACCGGGAGGTCTGACCATGTGTCTGGGCATCCCGGGGCAGGTGGTACGCATGCTGGAGGGCTACGGCGGGCAGCTGGCCCTGGTGGACGTGGCCGGTGAGCAGCGCAAGGTCAACGTCGGCATGCTGGCGGATGAGACATTGCGGCCCGGCGACTGGGTGATCATCCACATGGGCTTCGCCGTCGAGAAGACAGATGCGGCCGGCGCCGACGCGGCCATGCGCGGACTGGAGCTGTTGGGACGCGGTCGCAACCCTGAGGATCCACCATGATTGTGCGGCAACGGCTTCGGGTCGGCGTGCACGGCGTGGTGCAGGGCGTGGGCTTCCGGCCGTTCGTGTACACCACCGCGGCGGCGCTGGGTCTGACGGGGTGTGTGCGCAACGACAGTTCGGGCGCGGTCATCGAGATCGAGGGTGAACGCACCGCCATCGAGGAATTCCTGGATCGGTTGCGCGACAGTCCCCCGCCGCTGGCAGTCGTCGAGTCGATCGAGACGACGCGTATCCCGGTGGCCGGCGGCACCGGATTTGTCATCGCCGACACGACGAGGGCCGACGGCGGCCGGACGCTGGCGTCACCCGATGTCGCGATGTGCGCCGAATGCGCGGCCGAACAGCGCGATCCGGCTGATCGCCGCTACCGGCACGCCTTCATCAACTGCACCAACTGCGGCCCCCGCTTCACCATCATCGCGGCACTGCCCTACGACCGGGCAGCCACGGCGATGGCGCCGTTCGCCATGTGCGCTGACTGCGCCCGTGAGTACGCCGACCCTGCCGACCGGCGGTTCCACGCCCAGCCGGTGTGCTGCCCCCACTGCGGCCCCACCGTGACCTTCCACGGCCAGACCACTGCCACAGCCGAATCCGGTGTTCAGGCTGCCCGGCAATTGCTACGCGATGGCGGCATCGTCGGTGTCAAGGGAATCGGCGGCTACCACTTGGCCTGCGATGCGGGCGACCATCGAGCCGTCACCGAACTGCGCCGACGTAAACGCCGCGGCGACAAGCCCTTTGCCGTGATGGTGCCCGATCTCGCCGAAGCACACGACATCGCTGTCATCGCTGCTCCGGCGGCCCGCTTGTTGGACAGCCCGGCACGCCCGATCGTCCTGCTGCCACGCCGCCCGGGTGCTGCAGTCGCACACTCGGTGGCCCCACACAACCCGGACCTCGGGGTGATGCTCGCCTACAGTCCGCTGCACACCTTGCTGTTCGGGTTGCCGGGCGACTGCCCAGGCCCCCGGGTGCTCGTCATGACGTCGGCCAATCTCAGCGGCGAACCGATCTGCTACACCGACGACGATGCGTCGGAACGGCTCTCGTACCTGGCCGACGGCTGGCTGACCCACGACAGGGCAATCCTGGTGCCCTGTGACGACTCCGTGCTCCGCGTGGTCGATGGCGCCGAAGTGCCGATCCGCCGCTCGCGGGGCTACGCCCCACTGCCGGTTGCCCTTCCCGTGGCCGTACCGCCCACGCTCGCCGTGGGTGCCGATGTCAAGAACACTCTCGCCGTGGCCGAACAGCGCTACGCCTGGCTGAGCGCACATATCGGCGATATGGATGGGCTTGCCACGCTCGCCGCGTTCGGCCGTGCGGTCGAGCACCTCGAGGCACTCACCAGCGTCACGCCCGAAGTCCTTGCCGCCGATGCCCATCCCGCTTATCGGTCGAGCGGCTGGGCACAGCGCCACGCCGACGGCCGACCGCTGCGGACCGTGCAGCACCACCACGCTCATATCGCCGCGGTGATGGCCGAACACGGCCTGAACTGTCCCGTGCTGGGATTCGCCTTCGACGGAACGGGATACGGCCCCGACGGTGCGGTGTGGGGTGCAGAGTTGCTCGAAGCGGACTACAAGGGCTACCAGCGGCTCGCGCACCTGCGCTATGTGCCGATGCCCGGCGGCGACATCAGCGTGCGGCGGCCCTACCGAATGGCCTTGGCGCATCTTTGGGGCGCCGGGCTGCAATGGGATGCCGACCTGCCGCCGGTGCGTGCCTGTCCGTCCGACGAGCTTCGCGTACTCGAACATCAGCTGAGCACCGGTACCGGGTGCACACCCACCTCCAGCATGGGCAGGCTCTTCGACGCCGTATCCGCCTTGATCGGGGTGCGTCAGGTGGTCGACTACGAGGCACAGGCGGCCATCGAGCTGGAAGGGCTGTCGCGCGACGTCGACACCGGTGCCGGCGGGTATGCGTTCAGTGTCGACGCCGACCGGTACCCGGCGGTGTTCGACCCGGCGCCGGTGCTCGCCGCGGTGATCGACGATATGCGCGGCGACGTACCTGCCGGGGTGATCGGGGCCCGGTTCCATCGGGCGGTGGCCGATCTGGTCGTCGCGCTGGCCGAAACCGGGACCGTGCCGGGCCAGCCCGTCGCGCTCTCCGGCGGGGTGTTCCAAAACGCGCTGCTGCTGCACCTGACGCTGACCGCGCTGCGCGCCAAAGGATTCCAGGTATTCACCCATCGCCAGGTGCCACCCAACGACGGCGGCATCGCGTTGGGCCAGCTCCTCGTCGGGAATGCCGGGTGAGCCATGACCAACCTCGGATTGCACACCCTCCCAGCCGGATCCGCACTGTTCGCGCGTTACGCATATCCGCCCAACGAGCTCGGCTACTGCGGGCCGGGAGACTCCGGCGTGCTGCTGCGGGGGGACGACGCGGCCGAGCTGGCAAGCCACGCCAGGGAATTCGACGGGGCCTGGCCGTATCTGAGCACCATCGCCCGCGCCACCGGATCGGCCTCGCTGGATGTCGATGTGGTCCGCGGGTACTGGGTGGGCGGCCCGCCGCTGCGGTGCGTCGACCCTGCCGTGCTGCTCAAGACGTTGCGGGCAGCGTTTTCCGGCCAGGTGACCGGCTTGCTCGACGATGTCGAATCCGCGCCGGCTGTCTTGGCGCACCACAGTTTTCACGTCTTCGTGGTCTATCCCTGGGTGCGGTTCCTCGATCGGGAGCCCACCACGGCACTCAAGGTATTGCAGAGTTGCCGGATCCGGTGGGGCACCGTCACCGCCATCGACGGCGAACACGCCGTCATCGACACGCAGCCCCTCGTCGTCGAGGACGGGAAGCTGCGACTGGGGCCGCAGCGCCCCGAGCGGGTGCGCTGGAGCCGCGACGGCGCCTCGTTCGTCACCGAACCGGCACCCGGCACGCTCGTATCAGCCCACTGGGACTGGGTGTGCGACACCCTCAGCGGCGACGAGTGCGCAGCCTTGTGCGAGGCCACCACGACAACGATCGACATGGTGAACGCCGTCCGACGAGGAAGAGGAGGTCTCCCATGACCGTCACCGCACAACCGTTCGTCGACACCCAGTTGTCGGCCGACCTCGCGGCGGCCGCACTTGACGTCGCCCGCAAGTTCCACGACGGTGCCACCCTGTGGGTCATTGCTCCGCAATGGGAACCGCACGCGCATCATGTCGCCGTCGAATTCGTTCACCCGGTCATCATGGGCAAACGGGCCCTGCCGTCCGTCGCGCTGGTCGAACCCGACCCCGTCGCTCAGGCCAGGGTGGCCAGCCAGCCCGGTGATCTGCTGCTGGCCGTGGCATCGGCGGACGAGCCCGCGGTCGTCGATGCCATGCGCCGGGCACCCGCGTGGGGCGTCACGACGGTGTGGATCGGCTCGGGCCCACGTCCCCCGGCCGGCGCCGCCCATCACATCCTGTGGGTCGACTCGGACGATCCGATGGTGCCTGCCACGGGCCGCTTCGTGTTGATGTACCACCTGCTCTGGGAACTCACGCACGTGTGCTTCGAGCATCCGGGACTGCTCAAATCCGCCGCGGCCGAAGGCACCGAAGAGGTGTGTGTGACCTGCAGCGACGAGGGGCAGCTCGCAGAAGTTGTGCTGGCCGAGAGTGAGTCGACCGGCCAGGCGCTCGTCCGGACCCGCAACGGCGAGCAATGGGTCGATGTCGCGGTGCTCGGCGCAGTGTCACCCAATGATCTGATCCTCGTGCATGCCGGCACCGGGATCGCCCTGCTGGACACGGAGACGGCCTCATGACCACCAACCAATCCGACAGCACCGGATTTCTCTATCCGTTCATCGAATCCGAGGAGACCGACGCCCGGTCCCTGCTCGACGACCTGGCGTCCTCGGCACGCGGGAAAGCCTCGGAAAGCGCCCGGTTACAACAGGAGTCACTCCGCGAATACGATCCCGGACTGATCCAGGCGGGCCAGGCCATGGCCAAGCGATTCGCTCGCGGCGGCAGGCTCTACACGCTGGGCAACGGCGGCAGTTCCACCGATGCGGCCACCCTGGCCACCCTGTTCAGCCGCCCGGCGCGGGGCCGACCCGTGGCCGCCTGGTCGCTGGCCGCCGACGAAGCCGTCGTCACCGCCCTGGGCAATGACGTGGGGTTCGAGCTGATCTTCAAACGCCAGATCATCGCCCATGCCCGCGATCGCGACGTCGCCATCGCGCTGTCGACGTCCGGCAACTCCGAGGACCTCATGACGGCGATCACCGAGGCCAAGCAGCGCGGACTGCTCACCATCGGATTCGCCGGTCACGACGGCGGGCGCATGGGGACCGCCGAGGACCTGGACTTCTGTTTCACCGTGCACAGCCAGAGCATTCACCGGATTCAGGAAAGCCACGCCATGCTCGGCTACCGGCTGTGGTCGGTGGCCCAGGAACACCTGGCCCGCACCCGGGAGCACGCATCATGACCGCCACCACGGCGGCACAGCGCGAGGACCGCGCACTCGAACGGATCGACAAGTTCCGGCAGCGGCGTCCGCGGCTGCTCGACGATGTGGTGACCCTGGCCCACGGGGCGGGCGGGAAATCGTCGGCGGCACTGGTCGATGCGGTGTTCGTGGAAGCCTTCCGCAACCCCGAACTCGAGCAGCTCGGTGACGCTGCAGTCGTGACCACCCCGACCGGAGACCGGCTGGCGTTCTCCACCGATTCGTATGTCGTTGCGCCGCATCGGTTCCCCGGCGGGTCCATCGGCCACGTCGCCGTGCACGGGACCATCAATGACCTCGCTGTCTCGGGCGCCCGACCGCGCTGGATGTCGGCGGGATTCGTGATCGAGGAGGGGTTCCCCATCGGTGAGTTGCGCGAAATCGTGGCCGACATGGCCGAAGCCGCTGCGCACGCCGGGGTGCTGATCGTCACGGGCGACACCAAGGTGGTGGGAAAGGATGCGGCCGACGGCGTGTACATCTGCACCGCCGGCGTCGGCGTGATTCCCGAAGGCCGGCGCCTGGCACGCGAACTCGTGCAACCCGGCGACAAGGTCGTGTTGTCCGGCACCATCGGCGATCACGGCATGGCGGTGATGCTGGCCCGCGGCGATCTGGCCATCGACGCCGACATCGCATCGGATACCGCTCCCGTGCACGCACTCGTCGAGGCCCTGTTGGCTGTCGCACCGTCGACGCGGTGGATGCGGGACGCGACCCGTGGTGGTGTCGGAACCGTGTGCAACGAACTGGTCAGGGACCGCCCGTTCGCGGTGGTCCTCGACGAGGCGCGGCTGCCGGTGGAACCCCAGGTGCTGGGTGCCTGTGATCTGCTCGGCATCGACCCGCTCTACGTCGCCAACGAGGGCAAGTTTCTCGCGGTCGTCCCACCCGAGGAGGCCGATGCCGCCGTCGCGGCCCTGCGGACCCACCCTCAGGGCGCCCGTGCCGCAGTCGTCGGCGAGATCATCCCCGAGCCGCACGGGATCGTCGTGCTCCGAACATCATTCGGCGGTACCCGCATCGTCGACATGCTCGTCGGCGACCCGCTGCCCCGGATCTGCTGAGAGGAAAACCGCAATGTGTCTCGGAATCCCCGGCCAGGTGGTCGATTTCGTCGACGCTGAAGCCCATCTGGCCAAGGTCGACGTCAATGGGGTACGCCGGACCATCAGTGTCCGGCTGCTCGCCGAAGACGATCTTCAGGTCGGCGACTGGGTGCTGGTCCACGTCGGGTTCGCGATGGCCAAGATCGACGAACGCGAAGCCGCTCTGACCCTGGATCAGGTGCAGAAGATGGGCGAGAACTATCAGCAGGAGATCGACGCGTTCAACGACTCCGAAATCGCTTGAGAGGCTTGACATGAAGTTCGTCGACGAATTCCGCGATCCGGCCGCCGCCCGGGCCCTGGTCAAATCGATCACCGAACTGGCCGGCGACGACGAGTTCAAATTCATGGAGGTGTGCGGCGGCCACACCCACACCATCTATCGACACGGCATCGAACACCTCCTGCCGAGTTCCATCGAGTTGGTCCACGGACCGGGCTGCCCCGTGTGTGTGATCCCGATGGGCCGGGTGGACGACGCGATGTGGCTCGCCGAGCAGCGCGGCATCATCTTCACCACGTTCGGCGACATGATGCGGGTGCCCGGCTCCCACGGAAACCTCATCGAGGCCAAGGCCAGAGGCGCCGACGTGCGTTTCGTCTACTCCCCCCTGGACGCACTCAAGATCGCCCGCGACAATCCCGACCGGCATGTCGTGTTCTTCGCGGTCGGCTTCGAGACCACCGCACCGTCGACGGCCGTCACCCTGGTTCGAGCACGCACACTGGGCGTGCACAACTTCAGCGTGTTCTGCAACCACGTCACGATCGTGCCGCCCATCAAGGCCATCCTCGAATCCCCCGACCTGCGGCTGTCCGGGTTCCTTGGGCCCGGGCACGTTTCCACCGTGGTGGGGCTGCGGCCGTACCGCTTTGTCCCCGCCGTCTACGGCAAGCCCATGGTGGTCGCGGGGTTCGAGCCGCTGGACATCCTGGCGTCGGTGCACATGTTGTTGCAGCAGATCCGCGAGGGCCGCTGCGAAGTGGAGAATCAGTACACCCGCGTGGTCCGACCCGAGGGCAACATCCAGGCCCTGAAGCTGATGGCCGAGACATTCGAGCTGCGACCCCATTTCGAATGGCGCGGCCTCGGGTTCATCTCCCAGAGCGCCCTGAAAGTTCACCACGACTACGCCGAGTACGACGCCGAGCTGGTGTTCGACATGCCGGGTGTGCGAGTGGCCGACCCGAAAGCCTGCCAGTGCGGTGAAGTGCTCAAGGGCGTCATCAAGCCATGGGAGTGCAAGGTGTTCGGGACCGCGTGTACGCCCGAGACGCCGATCGGCACCTGCATGGTGTCCCCCGAGGGCGCATGCGCGGCGTACTACAACTTCGGCCGGCTGCACCGCGAGACCGCGCAGCTGCTGATTCAGCGATGACTCAGCGACGCCAGTTCGGGAAGTTGTCGAGATCCCGCAGTGTCATGACAAACCCGACCGCGCCGACGGCAATGGCCAGGAAGTACCCGACCGCGGACTGCCATCCACCCAACGTCGACGCGACCAGCCAGCACAACAGAACCGCGGCGATGACCAGCAACACACCGTATAGCGGCGTCCGTTGAGGATGCTCACCTAGTCGCATAACTCCGGTATACGCGCCCCCGTGAGCTAAGTCACACCTGGCTACCACTCTTCGCGGGGGACATCGAAATCAGCGCACAGGGCCCGCCACACATCACGCGGCTCCACGCCTGCCTCGATGGCCTGCGCGGCGGTCCGCCCCATGCTGCTCAGCACATGGTCGACGAGCATGGACCGGCCCCGCATCGAGCCGAACCGGCCATCGACCAGCTCGTGGAATTCCGTCAAGCGCACGAGCCCAACCTACCGAGCGGGCGCCAACGCGTCATGGCACACCCGTACCGGATCTGCCACGTCGGCCACCGATGCCCCGCCCTGCTGTGCAGCCAGTCGGTACTTCGGCGAGCCCAGCACCTCACCGACAGCGGTGGTCAACGCGGCGGCAGTCAGCGGGCGCACCAGCTGCGCACTGCCTTGTCGCACCAGACGATTGGCGATCTCCCACTGATCCCCACCGCCGGGAACCACCACCATCGGTACGCCGGCCAGCAGCGTCTTGGACACCATGCCGTGGCCGCCCCCGCAGATCACCAGATCGGCGTGGGTGAGCAGTTCGTCCTGGCGTCCCAGCCCGACCACCGCCCACGGTGGGACCTCGACGTCGGCTCCACCCAACCGCGACACCACCAGGCGAGCCCCCTCCGGCAGCGTCTCCCCGGGCCGCAGCGACGCCAACGCGAGCTCGGCCATGCCCTGGGTCCCGGTGGTCGCAGTCGACGGCGCGACCACCACGACCGGGCCCGCGCCTGCCGGCACGGGCAGCACCGCGTCCGTCGGCTCGAAGTGCAGCGGCCCCACCACGACGGCCTCCGCCGGCCAATCCGGACGCGGCACTTCGAGTGCGGGCACGGTCGCGATCAGTCGGCGCAGCGGCCCGGGATCGGTCGCCGGCAGGCCGATACCGACCCTGGCCTCGGCGCGCTGTGCCAGACCCGACCGCACGGACCGCGCCGTCAGGGCACGCATCACGGAGTCGCGCAACCGGCCGCGCAACCCGACACCCGGCGCCAAACCGCTGCCCACCGGCGGCAGTCCCTTCGACGGCAGGTAGAGCGGATGCGGGTTGAGTTCCACCCACGGCACCCCGAGCAGCTCGGCCGCCAGCCCACCGCACGCCGTGATCACATCGGAGACCACCAGGTCAGGATCCATTTCCCGGAGCTGCGGGACGTTGAGCACAGCCATCCGGGCCGCCCGTCGATGAATCTTCGCCCCAGCGTCGGCGTCGTTGTCCTCGTCGGTGGGATCCAGCCCGGCCAGTTCGGCCGCGCCGACCCCGGCGGCGCGGGCGGTTTCCAGCCATTCCACCCCGGTCAACAGGGTCGGTGTGTCCCCCGCCGCCAGGAATTTCAGACACAGCGCCAGAGCCGGGAAGGCATGCCCAGGATCGGGTCCGGCAACCACCGCTACGCGCATTCGGATTACCCTGCCACAGCCGAGGAGAACTAGGCTTCGGCCATGGCTGACCAATCAACTACCGAGGTGAACAGTCCCGCGGGTACGGTCGAGATCTTCCTCAATGCGCTTCAGGACCAGGACTTCGAAACCGCCGAGAACGCGCTGGCGCAGAACCTGGTGTATCAGAACGTCGGGTTGCCGACCATCTACGGGCGCAACCGCACCGTGAAACTGTTCCGTTCCATGCAGGGCCGGGTCGGATTCGAGGTGAAGATTCACCGGATCGCCGCGGACGGCGCCTCGGTGCTGACCGAACGCACCGATGCCCTCATCATCGGACCGCTGCGGCTGCAGTTCTGGGTGTGCGGGGTGTTCGAGGTGCACGACGGGCGAATCACGCTGTGGCGGGACTACTTCGACTTTCTCGACATGACCAAGGCGACGATCCGCGGCCTGGTCGGGATCGTGATTCCCTCGCTGCGCGCGTCGCTGTAGCGGCTGACCGATGACGAGCAACAGCGTGCGCACCAAGCCGAATCCGATTCAGTTCCTGGGCTACTGCTGCGGGCGCAGGCTGCCGGATTCGATGCTCGACTGGGTGCGTGAAGACCTCACCGGCAAGGGCGCCACCCGCCGGATGATGCTGCGGGTCCTGGTTCCCGCCGTGCTGATCCTGGCCCCGTTCTGGCTGATCGACACCACCTTGTACGTGCACCTGAGCATGACGGTGCCGATCCTGATCCCGTTCGTCTATTTCTCGCACGCGCTGAACAAGATCTGGCGGCGGCACATGCTGCGGGTGCACGGCCTCGATCCCAACCTGGTCGACAAGATCGCCCGCGAGAAGAACGCCCACATCCATCAGGCCTACATCGACAAGTACGGCCCGCGGTCGGGCCCGCCGAGCAGCAGCGCGGTCTGATCGGTCAGGCCTGACGCAGCCGGCCGAGCTCGTCGAATGCCTGGGCCCAGCCGTTGAGCCGGTCGGTGGCGTTGGTCAACTCGCTGCGGTAGCGCTGCTGCGACAGCGGGGCGGCCGACACCGGCCCGCTGTTTGCGGCGGACACCAGTTGCGCTGCGGCGGTGACCATTTCGTTGTACTGGCGAACACCTTGGCCGAGCTGCGCGGTGAACGCATTGATGGTGGGCACCAGGTACTGCCGCGACTGCGGCGCATTGCTGATCGCGCGTTCCATCGAGACCACCTCGGTCGCGGTGGCGGCCATGGTGCGCGCGGTCTGGTTGGCCACCGCGGTCAGCTCGCGCAGTTCGTCGGCGGGCAGCATGTGGCCGCGTTCCATGACTCCGAGCAGCGAGAACATGCCGCGCTCGGATGCGATCAGCGCCGACATCGGCTGACGTGCGGCCGAACCCCACGGCGGAAGCCGGCGGCCGGCGACGGGACGTTCGGCCGGCAAGGGTTCGGACCGCAGCCAGCGGTAGCGCAGCCACAGCAGCGTCGCGGGGAACGCGGCGCCCGCGGCGATGGCACCGGTGATGATCAGGGCCCAGACCGGGGTGCTCCATGATGCGAGCACCGCCGTCACCAACACCCAGAACCCGCACGCGAGCGTGAAGAACACCGCGAGACGCGCAGCCCACCGCCGCTTGCGGAGCAGCTTCGCGCGCGGATCGGCAGCGGCACTGAGCTTTTCGGCCAGAGCGCCGGACAGGTCGGCGGCGGTATCGACGCTCCGCTGCAGCACCGACCGCCAGGCCTCTCCTCGACCGGTCTTGGTAACCATGATCACATCACCGAAACACTATTGGCCGAGCGGGTTTTCGGGGGCCTGGGCCGGGTTGGCGGCAGGCGCGGCAGGCGTCGCGGTGCTGCCACCCGCGGGCAGCGTGTCGCCGCGCATCGACGCGCGAATCTGCTCCAGCCGGGAGTGCCCGGCCATCTGCACGCTGGCCTGCTGCACCTCGAGCATGCGACCCTGCACCGAATTCTGGGCGAGCTCCGCCGAGCCGATGGCGTTGGCGTAGCGCCGCTCGATCTTGTCGCGGACCTCGTCGAGGCTTGGGGTGTTGCCCGGTGCGGCAAGGTCGGTCATCGACCGCAGCGAGGAACTGACCTGCTCCTGCATCTTGGCCTGCTCGAGCTGCGACAGCAGCTTGGTGCGCTCGGCGATCTTCTGCTGCAGCATCATCGCGTTCTGCTC
Organism: Mycobacterium aquaticum; assembly: GCF_002086485.1. GTDB lineage: Bacteria > Actinomycetota > Actinomycetes > Mycobacteriales > Mycobacteriaceae > Mycobacterium > Mycobacterium aquaticum. The sequence continues at coordinate 28,386 of NZ_MVHF01000044.1, forward strand.
GACGGCCTTCTTCGCCTGACCGGCGGCCTGCAGAGCCTGGTCGTGCAGGGTCTTGAGGTCCTCGACACCCTGCTCGGCGGTCACCAGCTGGGCGGCGAACGCCTCGGCGGCGTTGTTGTACTCGGTGGCCTTGGCGACGTCGCCCGCGGCGTTTGCCTGGTCGGCGAGGGTCAGGGCCTGGCGCACGTTGACCTGGAGCTTCTCGATGTCGGCGAGCTGGCGGTTGAGCCGCATCTCCAGCTGACGCTGGTTGCCGATCACCTGAGCGGCCTGCTGGGTCAGCGCCTGGTGCTGACGCTGCGCGTCCTCGATGGCCTGCTGGATCTGCACCTTGGGGTCGGCGTACTCATCGACCTTGGAGCTGAACAGCGCCATCAGGTACTTCCATGCCTTGGTGAACGGATTGGCCATGGGAACGTTTCCGCCTTCGCTGATATTTGGGCCCGGTGATCGGGCCTATGGTCGCCTGGTCGGTCAAGTTGTCGTGCTCAAGTGCCAACTTATCGGGTTCGGGCAGACCGCCACAGCCCCCGATGGGCGTTTCGCCGGGTCTGGGTACGCCTCAGGCGACAGCCATGGAGACCGGCTGCGGAATGACCACCTTGGTCGCAGCGTCGATGTGGGCCACGTTGGCCTGCTCGCGGCGCGCCATCCGCTCTCCGGCATCGGTCAGCACGCGCGAGAGCCGCACGTCGAGGGCATCGCAGATGGAGCTGAGCAGTTCGCTGGACGCCTCTTTGCGACCACGTTCCACCTCCGACAGATACCCGAGGCTCACCCTGGCGGCATCAGACACCTCACGCAGGGTGCGACCCTGCTCGGTGCGGGCGGTGCGCAGCACATCACCGATCACTTCACGCAGCAATTCCGTCATCGTGCCCTCCTTCGGGTACCTACTCGACGGTTGTTACTTGCCAAACGCTGTGACCCACCGCGATGGTTCCCGACGGCAAGAATCTCATTGTTGCTCGACCAGACGACGCAACCGGGCGATCGCCTCATTGACCGCGGCCACCCGGATGTCCCAGCGGGAACCGGACAGCGCCAGCTCGACCACCTCGGTGTCCACCGGTCCGGCCAGCCCGAGAAACACCGTTCCCGGCGCATGCCCGCCGTGCGGCTCAGGGCCGGCCACCCCGGTGAGGCTCACGCCCCAGGTGGCGGCACACCGCTGCCGCGCGCCGACGGCCAAGGCCCGCGCCGTGGGCGCCGCGACCGGGCCGACCGCGTCGAGCACCTGCGGCGCCACGCCTGCCAGCCAGATCTTGGTGTCCTCGGTGTAGGTGACCAGCCCACCGTGCAACACGGCGCTGGCACCGGGCACACCGGCCAGCGTGGCCGCCAGCAGCCCTCCCGTCAGCGACTCTGCGGTGGCCACGCTCTGGCCGTTCACCGTCAGATCGGCGACCAGCGCCTTTGCATCGTCAGTTACCAGCGGATCGTCCACGTGAATTCCTGATCGCCGAAACCACATAGTCGGCGCCGGTGACGATGGTCAGCACGACGGCCGCCCACATGATCACCCACGCCACAGTCAGCCAGATCCCCGGCCAGTTGTGCAGCGGCAGCACGAACAAGCCGATCGCCACCGCTTGCACCAGCGTCTTGAGTTTGCCGCCACGGCTGGCCGGGATGACGCCGTGACGCAACACCATGAAGCGCAGGATCGTGATCCCGATCTCGCGCAGCAGAATCACCCCGGTGATCCACCAGGGCAGGTCCCCCAGCATGGACAGGCCGATCAATGCCGACCCGATGAGCGCCTTGTCGGCAATCGGGTCGGCCAGTGCGCCGAACTCCGACACCACGCCGTAGCTGCGTGCCAGGGCGCCGTCGAACCGGTCGGTGATCACCGCGACCGAGAACACCGCGAAAGCGACTATCCGCCAGAATGTTTCATGGCCGTCGCCGACGAACAGCAACACCAGGAAGACCGGTACGAGCACCAGCCGGACTCCAGTGAGAATGTTGGGCAAGCTGGCGATGAAGGCATGCGGCACCAACGGATCAGTAGAAGGTTGGCCCGGCACCGCAACAGAATATCGGTTGCCGAAACCGATACTCTTCCAGCTGTGAACGAAGGCAGCGCGCCACCGGCGACCAGCCCCTTGGTGCGCCGGGCCCGCACCTCCGATGTCCCCCGGATCAAAGAGCTGGTGGACATCTATGCAGGCAAGATCCTGCTGGAGAAGAACCTGGTGACGCTGTACGAGGCGGTCCAGGAATTCTGGGTGGTCGAGCTCGACGGCGAAGTGGTCGGCTGCGGCGCCCTGCACGTGCTGTGGGCAGACCTCGGCGAAGTGCGCACAGTGGCGGTACACCCCAAGGTCCGGGGTACCGGCGTGGGCCACGTTCTGCTCGAGCAGTTGCTCCGGGCCGCCCGCGACCTTCATCTGAGCCGGATCTTCGTGTTGACCTTCGAGATCGACTTCTTCGGCCGCCACGGCTTCAAGGAAATCGACGGCACCCCGGTGACTGCCGAGGTGTATGAGGAGATGTGCCGCTCATACGACACCGGTGTGGCCGAGTTCCTCGACCTTTCCTACGTCAAACCGAACACGCTCGGTAACACCCGGATGCTGCTGACCCTCTGAGCGATGTGTGGAGTCTCACCCGCACTCGCTGACGGGTGAGACACGACAAATCACGGACTCAGAACTCGTCGGCGTCATCGTCGGCGTCGGCGCCGTTGGCGTCGGCACCGCCGCGGATCAGTGCCAGCGTGCCTGCCAGCTCGTCGGGCTTGACCAGCACCTCGCGGGCCTTGGAGCCCTCGGACGGCCCGACGATCTGACGCGTCTCCATGAGGTCCATCAGGCGGCCCGCCTTGGCGAAGCCGACGCGCAGCTTGCGCTGCAGCATCGAGGTGGACCCGAACTGCGAGGACACCACCAGCTCGACGGCTTGCAGGAAGACATCCAGGTCGTCGCCGATGTCGGGGTCGACGTCCTTCTTCTCACCGGCCTTGACCGCGGTGACGCCGTCGACGAACTCCGGTTCGGCCTGCGCCTTGGTGGCCTCGACGACGGCGTGGATCTCCTCGTCGGTGATGAACGCGCCCTGCATACGCAACGGCTTGTTGGCGCCCATCGGCAGGAACAGGCCGTCGCCCATACCGATCAGCTTCTCGGCGCCGGGCTGGTCGAGGATGACGCGGCTGTCGGTCAGCGACGAGGTCGCGAAGGCCAGCCGGGACGGCACGTTGGTCTTGATCAGACCGGTGACGACGTCCACCGACGGTCGCTGCGTGGCCAGCACCAGATGAATACCGGCAGCACGGGCTTTCTGGGTGATGCGCACGATGGCGTCCTCGACGTCCCGCGGGGCGGTCATCATCAGGTCGGCGAGTTCGTCGACGATCGCGAGGATGTACGGGTAGGGCTTGTAGACCCGCTCGCTACCCAGCGGTGTGCTGATCTCGCCGCTGCGCACCTTCTCGTTGAACACGTCGATGTGCCGCACCCGCGACGCCTTCATGTCCTGGTAGCGCTGTTCCATCTCCTCGACCAGCCAGGCCAGTGCCGCCGCGGCCTTCTTGGGTTCGGTGATGATCGGCGTGATGAGATGCGGAATGCCTTCGTAGGGCGTGAGTTCCACCATCTTCGGGTCGATCAGGATCATCCTGACCTCGTCGGGGGTGGCCCGTGCCAGCAGCGAGACCAGCATCGAGTTGACGAAGCTGGACTTACCGGAACCGGTCGAGCCTGCCACCAGCAGGTGCGGCATCTTGGCCAGGTTGGCCGAGACGAAGTCGCCCTCGATGTCCTTGCCGAGACCGATCACCAACGGGTGGTGATCGCGTCGCGTCGACGGTGCGGTGAGCACGTCGGAGAGCCGCACCATCTCGCGGTCGGTGTTGGGCACCTCGATGCCGACGGCCGATTTGCCCGGGATGGGCGCGAGCATGCGGACGCTCTCGGTGGCGACCGCGTAGGCGATATTGCGGTGCAGCGCAGTGATTTTCTCGACCTTGACGCCCGGCCCGAGTTCCACCTCGTAGCGGGTGACGGTCGGGCCGCGGGTGCAGCCGGTCACGGCCGCGTCGACCTTGAACTGTTCGAGCACCGACGAGATGGCGTCGGTCATCTGGTCATTGGCCGCCGTGCGCAGCTTCGGCGGGTCACCGGCGATGAGCAGATCCATGGCCGGCAGCGTGTACGGGCCTTCGACCACCCGATCGACGACGATGGTGTCGTCGGCTTTCTTGGCAGGCTTGGGCTCGGCGACCTTCTTGCGGCGGGGTTTGACCGCCGGCTCGGGAACCGTTGGCGCTTCGGCATCTTCGGCCAGCGGGTAGTTCTCCATCGGCGTGCCGGTCAGCGCCTTGGGCGCCTCGATGGCAGCCGTGGGCCAGTTCTTGGCCTGGTCCGGTGTGTACGCCGGGTCGTCGTAGTAGCCATCGGAGAAGTCGTCGGCGGGTTCCGCGTCGGCGTACTCGTCGTCATAGTCGTCGTCGTAGTACTCGTCGTCATCGTCGAACGCACGGGTACGGAACATCGCGCGCAATGTCGCGGGCACTTCACGGATGGTCGTGCCGGTGATCAGCAGCACGCCGAACAGCACGCCGATGAAGAGCAACGGCGCAGCGATCCACGCGGTCAGCCCGTCGGAGAGCGGTCCGCCGATGGCGAATCCGACGAATCCGGCTGCCAGCCGGCGCCCGGCGGGATCCTCCGGCGAGCCCGCCCACAGGTGCCACAGCCCCAGCGCGGGCAGCGTGACCATGGAGACGCCGAGGATCATCCGCGGGCGTGAATCCGGGTCGGGTTCGGTACGCATCAGCACTATGGCGACGACGGCCAACACGATCGGAACGAGCACGACTGGCCCACCGACGACGGTCCGCAAGGCGGTGTCTATCCAGGCGCCGACCGGACGGGCAGCGTCGAACCAGGAACTGGCCGCGACCACCACGGCGATACCCAGGAGTGCCAGCGCAAGCCCGTCGCGGCGGTGCCCCGGTTCGATCTCGCGAGCCCGGCCGACCGAGCGCGCCGTCGAACCCGCGCCCTTGGCCAGCATCAGCCACCCCGCGCGTGCGCCGCGGCCGAGTTTCTGTCCGGCGACGGCCACCGGTGAGCCCTGGGACCGGCGCGCCGGCTTGCGCCTGGCTGGCGCAGGGCGGGCAGGCGCCTGTCGGCCGGAGCGTGAGCTGGGCTTTGACCTGCTCGAACGGGCTCCAGATCGCGCAGCGGTCTTGTTAGCCATGTCCGTCAGCCTAGTCGCAGTGGCCTCATATTCACCATCTGCCACACAGGTCACAGAAAGGTTGCATTTCCGCCGTAATGGCGGTCTACCGTCCCGCCATGAGTCATCCGACCGCCCGCCCCACCCAAACCAGGCTTCTGTGCATCGTCTACGCGGTCATCGCGGCCGTAGCCCTGGCCGCCACCTGGAGCCAGAACGTCGCCTACTTCCACAGCCCGACCGGCCTGTTGACCTTCTGGAGCGACACCAAGGTCAATCCCGCCTCGCGCTCCATCACCGTCGACATCGTGCTGTTCTTCCTCGCCGCCGCGATCTTCATGGTCCTCGAGGGGCGCAAACACGCCATCCCGTACGTGTGGGCCTACCTGCTCGGTGGAGCCCTCGTCGCCATCAGCGTCACCTTCCCGCTGTTCCTGATCGCGCGTCAATTGCGGGTCGGTCCATCCGAGACGACGCGGCTGAGCGCCGTCGACGCGACCATATTGGCGGTGTTGAGCGTGCTCACCATCGCCTTCGTGATCTGGGTCGACGCGATATGAGTACGCTGGACACCTGTCCGGCCATACTGACCCGAGGAGTCTGCACCCATGCCAGTTGTCGTCGTCGCCACCATGAAAGCCAAGCCCGAGTCCGTCGATACGGTGCGAGACGCGTGCAAGAAGGCCATCGAGGCGGTGCACGACGAGCCGGGATGTGAGCTGTACTCGCTGCACGAGGCCGACGGCACCTTCGTCTTCGTCGAGCAGTGGGCCGACGCCGACGCGCTGAAGACACACAGCACCGCGCCCGCGATCGGGACCCTGTTCGGCACGATCGGTGAACTGCTCGACGGCGCACCCGACATCAAGATGCTGCAACCCGTCGTGGCCGGCGACCCGGCCAAGGGCCAGCTGCGGCCATAATGCGGGCCACCGGTCCCCTGGCCCGAAAGGTCGCGTTCATCACCGGCGCGGCGCGGGGCCAGGGCCGCGCCGAGGCGGTGCGGCTGGCATCCGACGGCGCCGACATCATCGCCGTCGACCTGTGCGATCAAATCGCATCGGTCCCCTACCCCATGGCCACACCCGATGATCTCGCCGCGACGGTCGAACTCGTCGAGGAGACCGGCGCCCGCATCGTCGCACGGCAGGCGGACGTGCGCGACGAAGACGCGCTGCGCGCCGCGCTGCAGGCCGGGGTTGCCGAACTGGGTCGCCTCGACATCGTCGTCGCCAATGCCGGCATCGCGCCCATGCAGTCCGGTCCCGATGGCTGGCGCGACGTCATCGACGTCAACCTGACCGGAGTACACAACACCGTCGAGGTGGCGTTCCCGACGATGGTGGAGCAGGGCGACGGCGGTTCGATCGTCCTGATCAGCTCGGCGGCGGGGCTGATCGGCGTGGGTGGCGGCGATCGCGGCTCGATCGGCTACACCGCAGCCAAACACGGGGTCGTCGGCCTGATGCGGGCGTACGCCAATTACCTTGCTCCGCACAGCATTCGCGTCAACTCCGTGCACCCCACCGGCGTGGACACCCCGATGATCAACAACGAGTTCACCCGCGGGTGGCTCAAGCACATCGCCGAGGAGCTGCACGCACCAACCGATTTCGCCAACGCCCTACCGGTTCAGGTGGTGCAGGTCGAAGACATCGCCAACGCGGTGGCGTGGCTCGTGTCCGATCAGGCCCGCTACGTGACAGGCGTGACACTGCCGGTGGACGCAGGTATCGTCAACAAGCGATGAGCCGCACAGACCCGGTCGCTCAAACTGCCTTCGGCCCAATGGTGTTGGCCGCCACTGAGCAGTACGAGGGCCCGCGGCGGCTGGTCGACGACGACCTGGCGGAGTCCTTTCTGCCTGCCTCCCTGCGCGCCATGACCCGGCTGATGCGCTGGCGCTTACCCCGCGAATGGTCCATCCGCGCCGCGGAACGGTCACAGCCGGGCCTGTGGGCAAACCTGTCCTGCCGCAAGCGATTCATCGACGAGGCGCTCGACGCCGCACTGCCCGACATCGACGCCGTGGTGATCCTCGGCGCCGGGATGGATACCCGGGCCTACCGCTTGGCGCGACACAGCGCCATCCCGGTGTTCGAGGTGGACCTGCCGGTCAACATCGACCGTAAACGTGCCGTGGTCCGTCGGGCGCTCGGCGCGGTTCCGGATTCGGTTCGGTTGATACCCGTCGACTTCGAACACGACGACCTGGCAGCCGAACTCGCCAGGCACGGGCACCGCACCTCGGACCGCACGTTCTTCGTCTGGGAGGGCGTGACGCAGTACCTCACCGAGGCCGGTGTGCGGGCCACGTTCGACTACCTGGGCACGGCCGCACCGGGCAGCCGGCTGGTATTCACCTATGTCCGTGCCGACTTCATCGACGGCACCCACCGCTACGGCGCTGAATCGTTGTACCGCAGATTCTGCGTTCGCAATCGGATCTGGAAATTCGGGCTCAACCCCGACGACATCGCGTCGTTCATCGAGCCCTACGGATGGGAATTGATCGAGCAGGCCGGCCCTGATTATCTGATCGAACACTACGTCACGCCGGCCGGCCGCAAACTCGGTGCGTCCCAAGTGGAGTGGACGGCCTACGCGGTGCGACGGTAACCGGCCCCGCTCAGCCCGCCTTGGCCGGCACCTCACCACCGAAGGAGATACCCGATGAACACCGCCGCGGCCGTGGCCGTCGCCGTCACCTACTGCTGGATCGGCATGGTGCTGGCGATCTCGTTCCTGGAGGCCCCGCTGAAGTTTCGCGCGCCGGGCGTCACGCTGCAGATCGGGCTGGGCATCGGTCGGCTGGTGTTCCGCGCCCTCAATGCCACCGAAACAGCTTTCGCGGCAATCGTCGTCGCCACGCTCGTGGTCAGTCGGCCGTCGGCTGCGACCACTGCCGCGTTCGTGATCGCCATCGCCGCCCTGGGCGTGCAGTTGCTGGCCGTGCGGCCCAAGCTGACGCAGCGCTCCGATGCCGTGCTGGCGGCCAACCCGGGTCAGACGCCGATCGGGCGGTCGCGCGTGCACTACGTCTACGTCGCGTTGGAGGCCGTCAAGATCGTCGGCCTGCTCACCGGCGGGATCCTGCTGCTGGCAGGCTAGATCTCGATCACGGTGGGCACGATCATCGGCTGGCGACGATAGGTCTCGCCCACCCACTTGCCGACCGTGCGCCGCACCGCCTGCGCAATCCTGGTGGGATCGGTGATGTTCTCCGCGGCAAGGCTTTCCAGTTCGCGCTCGACCTTCTGCGCAACTGATTCCAGCGCCTTGGGGTCCTCCGAGAAGCCACGGGAATGCAGATGCGCCGGCCCCGCGGGACGTCCGGTCCCCCGGTGCACGACAACGGTCACCGCCACGAAACCCGATGAGAGAATGAGCCGTTCACCGAGCGTGGCATCGCCGACGTCACCGGTGATCAACCCGTCGACGAACATCTTGCCGACCGTCACGGCCCCGGATATCGATGCCCTGCCTGCTACCAGATCCACGCTGACACCGTTCTCGGCGATCACGATGTTCTCCGGTGGCACCCCGGTGCGCGCGGCCAGCGCTGCATTGGCACGCAGATGCCGCCAGGTGCCGTGCACCGGCATGACGTTACGCGGCCGCACACCGTTGTAGAGGAACAGCAACTCGCCCGAGTAGGCGTGACCGGAAACGTGAACGCGCGCTTGGGCGTTGGTGACCACCCTGGCACCGATCTTGGCCAGCGCGTCGATCACGCCGTAGACGGCCTCCTCATTGCCCGGGATCAGCGACGACGACAGGATGATCAGGTCGCCGGAGGTCAACGTGATGCTGCGGTGCTCACCGCGCGACATCCGCGACAGCGCCGCCATCGGCTCACCCTGGGTCCCGGTGGTGATCAGCACCACCTTGTGCGCAGGCATCATCTCGGCCGCGGCGATGTCGAGGATGTCGGAGTCTTCGACTCGCAGATACCCGAGCTCCCGAGCGATGCCCATGTTGCGCACCATCGATCGCCCGACGAACGACACCTTGCGGCCCAGGGCCACGGCGGCGTCGATGATCTGTTGCACCCGATCGACGTTCGACGCGAAGCACGCCACGATCACGCGGCCCTCGGCGCCGCGGATCAGCCGGTGCAGCGTCGGGCCCACTTCACTTTCCGACGGGCTGACGCCGGGGTGTTCGGAATTCGTGGAATCACAGAGGAACAGGTCCACACCGGAGTCCCCGAGGCGCGACATTCCGGGCAGGTCGGTCGGACGACCGTCGAGAGGCATCTGGTCGAGCTTGATGTCGCCGGTGTGCAGCACCGTGCCCGCACCGGTGTGGATGGCGACCGCCAGGCACCCGGGAATCGAGTGGTTGACGGCGAAGTACTCGCATTCGAAGACGCCGTGGGTGCTGCTCTGCCGTTCGGCAACCTCCACGAACACGGGTTTGATCCGGTGTTCGCGGCATTTCTCGCGGACCAACGCGATGGTGAACTTCGAACCCACCACCGGGATGTCGGGCCGCAGCTTGAGCAGGAACGGGATGGCGCCGATGTGGTCCTCGTGCGCATGAGTGACGACGAGTGCCTCGACATCGTCGAGGCGATGCTCGATGTGCCGCAGATCGGGCAGGATCAGGTCGACACCCGGCTCGTCATGCCCCGGGAACAACACGCCGCAGTCGACGATGAGCAGCCGGCCCAGATGCTCGAAAACAGTCATGTTGCGCCCGATTTCGCTGATGCCGCCCAGCGCGGTGACGCGCAGCCCTCCAGGGGCCAGCGGCTCGGGCGGCGCGAGATCGGTGCTCAACGGCCCGCCCTACCTGAGCACCGCTGCGGCGCGCATATCGGCGGCCAGCGCCTCGATCTCGTCCGGCGCGGCCGGAATCTGCGGCAGCCGGGGTTCACCACAGTCGATGCCCTGCAGTCGCAACCCAGCTTTGGACATCGTCACGCCTCCCAGTCGGGCCTGCGCTGCGCCCAACGGGCCCAGCGCGACGTTGATCTTGCGAGCCGTGGCGACGTCACCGGAATTGAACGCGGTCAACATGTCCCGCAACTGCCCCGCGGCCAGATGACCCCAGACGCTGACGAAGCCCACCGCACCCATGGCCAGCCACGGGAGGTTGAGCGCGTCGTCGCCCGAGTAGTACGCCAGGCCCGTCTCGGCGATGATCTGTGCTCCGCCGGGCAGGTCACCCTTGGCGTCTTTGACGCCCACGATGTTGGGGTGTTCGGCGAGCTCGCGGATGGTGTCCCACTCGATCGGAATCGATGACCGCGGGGGAATGTCGTAGAGCAGGATCGGCAGATCGGTGGCATCGGCGACCGCCGTGAAGTGCGCGACCAGCCCCGCCTGAGGTGGCCGCGAGTAGTACGGCGTGACGACGAGCAGTCCGTGCGCGCCGGCTTCGGCGCTGGCCTTGGCCAGGTGCACGGAGTGCGCGGTGTCATAGCTGCCTGCCCCCGCGATGATGCGGGCCCGGTCGCCCACGGCGTCGAGCACGGCACGCAGCAGGGCCAGCTTCTCGTCGTCGGTGGTCGTCGGCGATTCGCCGGTGGTGCCCGACAGCACCAGACCGTCGCATCCGGCGTCTACCAGGTGCGTGGCCAGCTTGGTTGCGGTATCGAAGTCGACCGAGCCGTCGGGCTTGAACGGCGTCACCATTGCGGTCAGCAAGGTGCCCATCTGGGCGGTAACGTCAACTCCGCTGGTGCTCACGCGCCAAGATTACCCGCTCGGGTTCACGCTTCCGTCGCGAGCGGGGACGTTGCCACCTCCGTGCCGTCCGCGAGCGTCGAGATCTCGAAATCGGCGAACACCGCGGGGGCCGCATCGACGAGTTCACGCAGGCAGGCGATGGCCAGTCGGCGGATCTCCACATCGGCGTGCTCGCTGGCCCGCATCGCGATGAAATGCCGCCAGGCCCGGTAGTTTCCGGTGACCACGATGCGGGTTTCGGTGGCGTTGGGCAGCACCGCGCGCGCGGCCTGCCGGGCCTGCTTGCGACGCAGGACCGCGTTGGGCTGGTCGGCGAACTTGGCTTCCAACCGGTTCAGCAGTTCTGCGTACGCGGCCCGGCTGGCATCGGCGGCCGCCGTGAAGATGTCCATCAGTTCCGGGTCGTCCTCCACGCCGGGCGGGATCACCACCTCGGCGTCATGTTCGGGCACGTACCGCTGCGAGAGCTGCGAGTAGGAGAAGTGCCGATGCCGGACCAGCTCATGGGTGCAGGATCGGGAGATCCCGGTGATGTAGAAGGACACCGACGCATGCTCCAGCACCGAGAAGTGACCGACGTCGATGATGTGGCCGATGTAGGCCTCATTGGTAGCGGTCTTCGGATTGGGTTTCGACCAGCTCTGATAGCAGGCCCGGCCGGCGAACTCGGTGAGCGCCTGACCACCCTCGGCTTCGGTCTGCCACGGCACGTCGGGCGGCGCCAGGAACTCGGTCTTGGCGATCAGTTGTACGCGCAGCGGGGCGGTTTCGGCCACGCGATCACCCTACTGTCGCCAACTCACCGCGCTCGTGAACCCACGATTCGCGCATTGCCCACCTAAATGTTAGTGGCTAACATGTTAGTGGCTAACATCGAAGGAGGAGCCATGGATCCAGAGGTCGTGGTGGTTGGCGCGGGACCGACGGGGTTGACGGCGGCGTGCAGCCTGCGTTCGGCCGGCGTGAGCGTCCGGGTGCTCGACAAGGCCGACGGCCCCGCGGTCACGTCGCGGGCGCTCGGCCTGCAGCCGCGCGGCGTCGAGGTGCTCGACCGGCTGGGCGCGCTGGGTGATCTGCCGCAACGTGGACTAGCCGTGCGACGCGTCGACGTCAACGTCGACGGCCGGCCCCTGGCGAGCTTCCCGGTCGGTCAGCTGACGAGGCTGCACGGTCCGGCCGCACTGCTGATCTCACAGGCCGAAATCGAGGGGAATCTGCGGAAGCGACTGGCAGAGCTCGGTGGATCGGTCGAATGGGGCAAGCCGGTCACCGATGTGGGAGCCGACCCGGATGGCGTGACAGTGACAACGGGTGGCGAGCAGATCCGCACCGGTTGGGTGATCGGCGCCGACGGCGCGCACAGCGCGATCCGTAAGGCGATGGGCATCGGCTTCCCCGGCGTACCGCTGATCGAGCGGTTCCTTCTTGCAGATGTTCACGCCGAGCTCGACTACAGCCGCGAGGGTGCCACCTCGTGGCTGCGCGGCAGGAAGCTGCTGGCCGCGTTTCCGCTGCCCGGTGCCGATCTGTGGCGAGTGATGGCGCCCGCGCCGGACGATCTTCCCGACAACCCCGGCCCAGATGAGATCGTCGGCCATCTCGGCAGCAGGCTGGCCGAGGACACGGGCGGCAGCATCAAGTCGGTGGTGTGGACCTCGGTGTTCCGCATCCAGCGCCGCCTTGCCGACACCTATCGACGCGGTCGCGTGCTGTTGGCCGGGGATGCTGCACACATCCACAGCCCGTTCGGCGGACAGGGCATGAACACCGGCATGGGCGACGCCGAGAACGTGGCGTTCAAGCTGGCGCTGGTGATCTCCGGGAGGGCCGACACCCGGCTGCTGGACAGCTATGAACGCGAACGACGGCCCGTGGCAAGCGGTGTGCTGCAGAGCACCAGCGGACTGACACAGATCCTCGTCGGGCAGGGTCGGGCTTCCCGGCTGATCCGTGACAAGCTCGCCATCCCCATGCTGAACAATCCGTGGATGCAGCGCCGCATCACCGACAAGGCCTCCCAGCTCGAGGTGTCCTACCGCTCCGACTCGCTCGCCCAGCGTTGGCTTCCCGGTTTACAGCCTGGTGACCGGGTGCCCGACCGCGAGCTGTTGAGCGCCGATGAGACGGTGACGCGGCTCTACGACGCGCTCGGACCGCAGTGGGCGGTGATCGGGTCGCCGGGGCTGGCCGCCATCGCGCGCGATCGCCTCGGCGACGTGATGGCGCTGCACGGGTCGGGCGACTCGATGCTTGTGCGCCCCGACGGCCACCTGGCATGGAAAGGCTCGTCAGCGGCGAGCCTGCACACCTGGTTGGACAGCACGCTGGGCCGTCCAGCCTTGGAACCCTCGGCGTGAGCGTCGACTGGCGGGCCCGCAAGAAGGCTGCCACCCGGCAGTCCATCCAAGAGCACGCCTTGCGGCTGTTCGTCGAAAAAGGTTATGACGCAACCACGGTCGAGGAGATCGCGGCGGCCTCCGGGGTCTCACACATGACCTTCTTCCGGTATTTCCCCCGCAAGGAGGAGGTCGTCGAGTACGACGAGTACGACCCGATGATCGAACAGCTCATCGCCGAACAACCAGCCGAGCTGTCGCCCATCGCCGCGATTCATCAGGCGCTGCGGGCCGGCCTGGAGACCGTACTGGCCACCGACCACGACGCGTTGCTGATCCGCACACGGCTGATCCTGGACAATCCAGCGCTGCGCGCTCGAAATCTGATCGCGCAGGACGAGACCCGCGAGCTGTTCGCCCGAGCCTTGGCTCGGCGGGCGGGCCTGTCCGAACCCGACCTGCCGTGTGTCGTGCAGGCCTCCGCGGCTCTCGCCGCGGTGGCACCCGCCTTGACTGCCTGGGCCCACGACGAGGATCGCGACCTGATCGCGTTGGTCGACGCGGCGTTTGCCGCGGTGGCGGCCGGCATGTGAGCCCTTCCTACAATTGGCGGATGCCTGGAGCCGAGTTCACCGAGCAAGACCGCCGATCGTGCTGATCGGTGTCGCGGCAGCACTGCTGGCCTGCGTGGGTTACGGGACCGCCTCGGTGCTGCAGTCGTATGCCGCGGGCAGCGCGGGATCAGGCCACGCAGCGACCCCGGAGGGCGGACCCACGCTGCGGTCGACCATCACGGCCATGCTCGCGCCGATCTTCATCGCGGGAATGGCGCTAGATCTGCTGGGCTTCGTCGGCAGCCTGGTCTCGGCCCGGCTTATCCCACTGTTCTTGTCGCAGACCATCATCAGCGCCAACCTCGTCGTCACCGCGATACTCAGCATCTTCGTGCTACACGTACGGCTGCACCGGCGCGACTGGATCGCCATCGCCATAGTGCTTGTCGCCCTGTGCATCCTGGGCGCGACCGCCGGGCGCCTTGGCGACGGCGACCCGGGCGTCGCCATGCACTGGGGCGTGCTCGCTGTATCTGCCGTCATCCTTGCCGCAGGAGCCGTCCTGGTCCGGCTGCTCGGTCGCAACGCGGCCGTACCCGCCGGCCTCATCGCCGGTGTGCTCTATGGCGCGATGGCCGTCGCGGTACGGGTGGTCCACGGGCTGGAGCCCTTCCAGCTCCGGGTGCTGCTGGCCGACCCCGCCTTGTGGGCGATCGTCGTCGCCGGTCTCGGTGGCTTCTACTTGTTCACCGTTGCGCTGCAAGTCGGTTCGGTCAACGGTGTCGCCGCTGCCCTTGTGGTGGGCGAGACCGTGGTGCCGGGCATCGTGGGCGTGGTCCTGCTCGGCGACTCCGCCCGACCCGGCTACGGCTGGCTCGTCGCGCTGGCCTTCGCCGCGGCCATCATCGGTGCCGTCGCAGTCGCGATCTTCGGCGCGGCGGAGTACGAGCGGGCGGCCGGCTAGCTTCCTCCCCCGATCGGTGGACGCCCGGTTCATCTCGGAGCCGTCCGATCGGCGGACAGACTCCGGGCTGTTGATGCGCGAGGCTTGACGCCATCGAGCACTGGCATCGACAGAGAGGAACCAAATGAGCTACCACGTCATGGATCTGGTGTGTGAGCGCGCCAACGAGCGGGACTGGGAACTGATCTTCGACAGTGGCCCGAACGGCGACTGGCGCACCATCGTCTGGGAGCAACGCTGCCCGGAGGGAGCCGGCGAGCCACTCGAGTTGGAGATCACGTTCAACGTCGACGGCCGGATCGTCCAGACGGAGAAGCGCCAAGACGGAAAATGGCACCAGCGCACCACTCCGGCCGACGAGTTCGCCTCGACGGCGGTCCATCTCGAGGCGCTGAGCATGATCTGAGCCGTCCAATTCAACGAAAAGGTTGCTGATCCACGCTCGGGTTCACGCGGTCGTCGCAACGCTCGCGATATGAGAGGTTGCGACGATCGTGTCGTTTTCAGACGACCGTGCTCGGTGGGATGAGCGGCTAGCAAGGCTGATTGATGCGAGTGTGTCCGCGCGTGAGGCTGCTCAGGCGTTGGGGTTGTCGCTGCCGCACGTGCATGCGGTGTTGCGGCCGCGCGATCATGTCCTGAAATAGGCGCTTCGACAGCGTGATTGAGGAGATGACCCACATGGCACAGGCTCGCGGGGCCGGCGTGAGCCCGGCCCTGCGCATGATGGACGCGCAGGGCCGGGCTGCGGACTATTCGCCAGGGGCCACTAGGAGGCCGCGGTGGATACCTTGTTGGTCAACGCAGTCCCGAGCCGTTCAGAGGCCAGGCCAAATGCTGTGCCGAGCACGATGGCGACCAGCACGAGTGCGACGGGATGGGAGAAGTTGACCGGCGCAGTGATAGTTGATTTGGTCGCAGCGATCGTTCCGACCAGCGAGGCGAACCCGAAAAACCCTGCAGGGGTGAAGCTGAGGATTCCGTCGCTACTGATCAGCACAAGGATCCCGGCACCCACCACGACGCATCCCGCGACAGCCCATGTGCTTCCGCCGAGCGCATCGATTGCGAGCATCGTGACAGTGGCGCTCGCGACGCCCAGGAAATTCATTACCAGCGAGCGCTTGGCTCCGTCGAGTCCACCGCCGGCAGCGAAGAATGCAGCCCAGGCGATGAAAACCGCCCAAATGGGGACCTTCACGGCGAAGCCGGTGAGCAGACAGGACAGCCCCGCGAGCAGTCCGATGCTTACTGTACTAGCGATACGGGCGGGCATGACGATTCTCCTTGGTGTGCGTTGGGCTCGTGGCAGCAGAAGAACTGGCCGTAGAGCTGAGCTGCATTAGCGACGGCGTTGGGTTCGAATTGTGATGTTGCAGAACGGATATTGTCGATATCGCCACCGGAGTCGGTGATGGACCGCCGGCGCCGCGGCGTCGCCAACCAGAAGTCGATGTGGGCAGAGGTGAGTTCGGGATGGTACTGGACGCCGAGATGGTGCCCGTGCGCGAACGCGTGGGTGCACCTGTCGGTTCTCGCCAGGACCGTGCTACCGGGGGGAGCGATTATCTCGTCACCATGCCAGACGAACCACGTTCCGCCGTAAGGCTGCTCACCGGCAATGTCGTACCACCCGAGTTCAGGGTTGGGCATTCGGCCGACGTGCCCACCAAGGACCATGGCGAGCAGTTGTGCGCCGAAGCAGATGCCGAGCACCGGCGTGCCGGCTGCGATGCAGGCGCGCACGAAGTCGTGCTCGGCCTGGATCCACGGCTCATCGGTGTCGTACGCCGACCGACTGCTTCCGAGTATGGCCAGCGCGCGGTAGTGCCCCGATGCGGGCAGCGCTCCGGCGGTGACGTCGACAATCTCGTAAGGCATCGCTCGGTCGTGCAACCACGTCTGAAGGTTGCCAGGACCGTCGTCATCCTGATGTTGCAGGATCAGAGTCGTCGTGCTGGGGTCTGTGGTCATGGGAAGGGTCTGAGCTCCTGTTCCAGTGTGTGGTCTGCGAATTGGACCGACTCGTTGCGTGTCCGGTTGACGATGGTGCGAAAGACATCCGGTCGGGTGTAATGGCCGGTGGGATCGAAGTTCAGCCGCTCGCGGGTGACGTGGTCGAGATCGAGGTCGGCGATGATCACCCCCTCTGCTGCTACGACTGGCGCGACCAACCAGCGGCCGTCGGGACCGGCAATGGCGCTGCCGCCATCGAAGACGACTGTGTCGGATGCCTCACGGAGACGCTCGGCGAGTGGAAAGTCGCTCGGAATCGAATCGGCGGTGATGATGCCGGATGCCGCGATGGCGTAGACGCGACCTTCTACGGCGACGAAACGGGTGATGTCACTAGTCAATGCGCTCGACCCGGGCCACACGCCGACGTGCACGGTTTCACCTTGCGCGTACAGCGCGGTGCGGGCTTGGGGCATCCAGTTTTCCCAGCAGTTCAGGCTTCCCACCGTGGCTCGCCCGACTTGGTGGGTCACCAATCCCGCACCGTCACCTTGGCCCCACACCATTCGTTCGTCATAGGTGGGAACGAGTTTTCGGTGATGCCCCACTAGGCCGCGTCGATGATCGATGGTGAGGACGGTGCACCAGACCGTGCCCCGGCCCAGTTCTCGGCCCCGTTCGGTGACTCCGACGACCATCGTGATCCCCAAATCAGCTGCGATCGTTTCCATCTCGCGTTGCTCAGGACCGTCGACCTCAATGGCTGCGTCGAGATAGTAGGCGTAGCAGTCTTTTTGATCTGGGTGGTCGAAGAGCGCACCTTCCGTGCGCGATGGCCAGAATGGGTATCCAGATAGATAGGTCTCCGGGTAGGCGATCAGCGTGGCTCCGGAAGTGGCCGCGACATGCGCGGCGTCGGCTATCTGAGCCAAGCGGGCCGACGGTTTGAGCCAGGGACCGCCGAGCTGTGCCGCCGCCACGGTGATGGCGTTCGGCCCCAGCTTCGGCTCGCGGTGTTCGGCAATGACTTTCAGTGTCATTCGGTTTCGACTTTCAGATGTTCCGGCGTGAAAAGGTCAGAAGACTTCGAAGTACTCACGGTGTTCCCAGTCGGTGACCGCCGCGTTGAAGCGGGAAATCTCTTTCCTCTTCACAACGGTCAAGTAGTTGACGAAGGCGTCACCCAGTTCGCGGCGCATCAAGGCGCTGCTCTCGAAATGGCCGAGCGCCTCCTCGAGTGTTGCCGGCACCAACGGCACATCTGCGGTATAGGCCTCGTCCGCCGACGGTCCGGGATCGAGTTTGCGGGCGATGCCGTCGCGACCGCTGATCAGCTGTGACGCCATATACAAATACGGGTTGGCCGCCGGTTCGCCGATCCGATTCTCCAGATGCGTGGAACCATCCCCGCGTGCTCCGGAGATACGGATCATCGCGCCGCGGTTCTCTTCCGCCCAGGCGATCCTGTCGGGCGCGAACGAATTGGCGATGTATCGCTTGTAGCCGTTGATGGTCGGCGTAGTGAGTACCGAACTGGCGCGCGCGTGCTCGAGGAGACCTCCCATGTAATGCACCGCTGTGCCAGAGAGAAGGGTTCCATTCTCGCCAGGAAAAATGTTGGCCTTGTCGGGGCTACCGAGCGATTGGTGAAGATGCCATCCGCTGGAGACGATGTTGGGGAAGGCCGGTCGCGCCATGAACGTGGCGTGATATCCGTGCCGACGACAGATCTGCTTGATCGCGCTGCGGATAAGCAGCACATTGTCGGCCGTTTCGATGCCGGGCAGCGGATCGAAAGACATCTCGACCTGTCCCGGACCCCATTCATCCTCGACAGTCGCCAGCGGCATACCCAAACCGACGATCTCGTCACGAAGAATGCTCAGGATTGCGTCGGCCTCATCGCCGCGATTTTCGGTCAGATACTGATAGCCGTGTGACAGCGCCGTCACTTCCGGGGCGGCCGGTGGCCACCCGGAATCGGCGAAACTCAGCTTCGGGTCCACGAGACGGGTGATGTAGAACTCAAGCTCGGCTCCAGTGGTGAAGCTGAACCCTTCCTGCTCCAGCTTTGACAGTTGTGCCTGCAGCACGCCTCGGGTGTCGAACGGGACGCGCTCGCCGTTGCGGTAGTACATATCGGCCAACACCCAGCCGGTCCTGTTAGTCCAAGGCAGCACACGAAATGTGGTCGGGTCGGGGACCAAGACGCAGTCCGGCAGCCCCGTCAATCGGTCGTCGCCAAACCCGTGGGCCTCGAACGGCGGGACAGCGGGGTTGTTCGTGGTATCGAAAATCAGCGTGGCGGTCTGGAAATCTTTGCCGTCGGCCAGAGCGGACAGAAATGCATCGACTTCCAAGGTCTTGCCACGCAGGATGCCGTGCTGATCTCCCCAACTGATGCGGACCTGGCGCAGATCGAGCTCGTTGAGCCGAGAGACCAGCTTGGCACCAGCCTCCGCTTGGCGCTGTGACCACAACCCGTTAGCGGCGATAAACGATGAACCCATGTCGAACGTCCTCTCGGTGATCTGGTGATCTGATCTTCTATGCGAGTACCGACCGGTGTGCTGGTGATCAGATCACCTGAACCGTAGCAGCCGATCAGATGTCCGTCACTACCTGATTTTCTCTACGTTTCCCCGGCCAGACCGCACGTCAGCCGCATGACCGCCCGTCGATGCTGCTCTGCCTCTCGCTACGCGCACCATCTGCCAGACTAGAGATCAGACGACCAGGTGAGCAGTTGATGGGAGACGCGATGGCAGGTCGGATTGGGCAGGTCGATCGCAGGCCGCTCTACGAACAGGTCAGCGAGCGCCTTCGGGAGTTCATCGACACGAGCGGCATGCAACCTGGCGACAAGCTGTCCAACGTGCGCGACCTTGCGACAGAGCTTCAGGTCGGGCGATCGTCGATCCGGGAGGCCATCACCGCGTTGCGCGCGCAGGGCATCGTCGAGGTTCGCCACGGTGACGGCATCTATCTGTTGCAGCGCCCTGAAGATGTCATCTCGTCGCTGGCGGCCGAGCTAGTGGAGACCCACGTCGACCATCCGTACATCTGGGAGACCCGGCAGGCTCTGGAAGCCCAGTGTGCGAGGTTGGCAGCCGTGCACGCCACCGACGAGGATCTCGCCGAACTCGACGCGGCGTTGGCAGAGATGCGGGGCGAGATCGAAGCGGGCCTTCCCGGCCTCAACGGTGATCGCCGTTTTCATCTCGGTGTCGCAACTGCCGCGCACAACCCGCTCCTCATCAAACTCCTCAAAGGCCTCGGCCGGGCACTCGACCGCACGTCGGAGACGTCCCTGACCCGGCCGGGCCAGCCGATGCGTTCGTTGGCCGATCACCAAGGGATCGCCGACGCCATTCGCGCCCGTGAACCCGCCGACGCGGCCAACCGCATGTTGGCACATCTGGTTGCTACCACCGACGAGCTCATCCGGCGATGATGCGGCACGATCTGTGACTGCGGACATACTCGCCGCGTCGCTGCACCCAAATGGTGTCGCGGTGTCCCCGTCGATGGGGCCCCGGCAAGCTTGACTTTGCACCAATCGGTGTTTCTCGTTGCTCGTGTTGCCAGGGCCTGAGGACACATGGCGCAAGGCAGTCCGTTGTAGCTGCCGCACGACCAACCCTTGCCCCGATTACGTTACGTGTCGTAACGTAATCATGTGTCCTCGCTCACAGGCCCCGGACGGCCGCGTGATCCGCAAACCCAGCACGACATCATGAGTGCGACCCGTCGGCTGCTGGCGCGGGATGGCTACGACCAGCTTTCGATAGAGGCAGTCGCCCGTGAGGCCGGTGTCAGCCGGCCCACCATCTACCGGCGCTGGCCGTCCAAGGCCCACCTGGCCTTCGACGCCGCATTCGGCCAGCGGCCGGACGGCGAACTCCTTTCCTTGTCAGGCGATTTCGAGACCGACCTCCGCGCCTTCACCCACGCGGTGCTCACGTTCTGGGGCGACCCCGTGGTCGAAGCGGCCGCGCTGGGCATCCTCACCGAACGCCGCCGCGACCCCGAACTACACATCCGGACCCAGCAGCTGCTCGACGAACGGACCCGGGGGGCATTCCGCGCTCTGGTCGACAGCGGAGTCGAGCAGGGCCGCGTCCGTCCGGATGTCGACGTCGACATGGTCTACCAGACCTTGATCGGGACCGCGTTCTACATCGCTCACATGGAACCGGACGTCAACGCCGAAGACGCCGCAGATCGACTGTGCTCGTTGCTGATCCACGGGGCAGGGCGCACCCAACCACGAAAGAAGGACACCGCATGACCGACCGAGAAGAACTGTCCGAGGCGTTCAACGCCCTGCTCGACGAGGTGCGTGGCATCGAGCAGAAGCTGCTCGCCGCAGACCCTCCACTGAGCGAGGCCGACCTGCTCGACGGGTACCGCCTGCCGTTCAGCCTGCTGCGGGTCGGCGTCGACGCCTACGTCTGGGGCGACCGCGACAAGCCGATCCTGGTCGACGTCATCAGCCCGTATCTCAAATGGGGAGGCGACAATTCGGACGCCTACTACCAACTCGCCCCGCTGGACCCGGCCCGTACCTACCGCGTGACCGGCAACCGCGGCGACGCGGTGTATCTCTCGATGACCGTCTACGGCGGGCCGGGCGAAGGTCGTTACAGCGATCGCATCGTCGGCACCATGAACGATCGCGGCCTGGAATTCGACGAGGACGGCAACTTCGAGCTCATCATGAGCCCCGATCCGCATCCGGGCGCGTGGCTCAAACTCGACCCGGACACCGAATTCGCCTTGACCCGCGACTATCTGAACGATCCGGGCACCGGGCGCCGGCCCGTCTGGCGGATCGAATCACTCGACCCGCCTGCCCGGCGCACCGACAGCGCCGCCGAACTGACCCGCCGCTTCCGTTACGCCAAAAATTGGCTGCACGAACAGGTTTCGTTCCTGCCCACCAAGGTGGAACCCGCCAACGCGCTGCACCCGCCGTTCCCGGTGCCACAGAACGCCTACGGGTGGTCGGCCGCCGACGCGGCTTACTCGATGGGGGCCTATGACCTCGAGCCGGACCAAGCCCTGATCATCGAGGGCACGTCGCCAGACTGTGTGTTCTGGAACCTCTGCCTGTGGAACCCGTTCCTGCACACCTACGACTACACCCACGAGCGGGTCACAATCAACGGCGCGCACGTCAGTTATGAACCCGACGGCTCCTGGCGGATCGTCATCAGCGAGAAAGACCCGGGACACCCGAACTGGGTCTCGACGGCCGGCCGACCCAAGGGCTTGATCTGGCTGCGGTGGTTCCTGCCCGAGCAGACCCCGGCCCACCCGCAGTGCCGGGTCGTCGACCTGGCCGAGGTGGCCGCGCTGTGACCACGGGCGTGCAGCGTCCGGCACCGATCCGGTTCGACGACCTTGCCAATCCGGTGTATCCCCCGGCAGCCCAACCGATTCGCGATGGCCTGGCCGCCTACGGCGCGACTCTCGAGTTGAGCCCGGCGACCCTGCTGGCCGCAGCGACCGAACGGTCCGGTTTGACCGATTTCGGCGACCCGGCGTTTCGGGAACGTCTCGACGTGCTGTGTATGGCGCTGCGTGATGAGGCGGACCTGTCCGACACCGGCGTGGCGATCACGTTCGAGCAACTGGTGGGCAACCTGGTCAATCGGTTGCGGTTGGAAGCCCTGATCACCGAGCATCCCGAGATCGAGAACATCGAGATCGAGCGGCCGATCGTCATCTGCGGTCTCCCCCGCACCGGCACAACGCATCTGCACAATCTGCTCGCGGCGGACCCGGCCCTGCGCCATCTGCCGTATTGGGAGAGCCTCGAACCGGTACCCGCCGCAGGCGACGAGACACCCGGACCGCGGCGGGATCGCTGCGCGGCGGGCCTTGAGCTGATCAACTCCTCGATGCCGGAGTTTCGCCGCATGCACGACATGACCGTCGAGCACGCGCACGAGGAGATCCAGCTTCTCGCCAATGACATCTCGGGCATGCTGTGGGAAACGATGTACTACGTGCCGAGTTTCGCCGCTCACTACAAGGCGCACGATCAGGCGGCGTCGTACAGCTACGTCAAGCGCAGCCTGCAGGCCATGCAGTGGTTGCGGGGAGGAACCCGTTGGGTGCTCAAGTCACCGCAGCATCTGGAGCAGTTCCCCACTCTTGCCGCGACCTTCCCGGACGGGACTTTCATTGTCACGCACCGCGACCCGGTCGAGGTGACGCTCTCGATGATGACCATGATCTGCTACGCGACGCGAATGGCGGTCGCCCGGCCGGATGTCGGCAAGCTGACCGGATATTGGCTGGAGCGCATCGACGATCTGCTGACCGGCTGTATCCGTGATCGCGACAAGCTTCCCGCCGGGCAAGCGATCGACGTGCGATTCGACGACTTCATGGCCGACGAAGAAGCCACTTTGCGCGACATCTACCGCGTCGCCGACCAACCCTTCGACGACGACGTGCGCACAGCAATGGCCAACTTCCTCACCGAACACCCCCGCGGACGGTACGGAGGTGTCATCTACGACCCGGCAGATCTGCAGCTCGACGTCGCGGCCCTCGCCGAGAGATTCCGCGACTACCGCGATCGCTTTCTCACCACGACGGAGGACAGATGAATCAGACTGCACCACAGCCCATCTCGGCGGACGCGTGGGTGGCGACCGCGCTCGGTGAGCCCACAGAGGTGCTGGAGCGGCAGACGGTGGAGGTGCGGGCCCCGGGCGCAGGAGAAGTCCGGGTCGCGGTCCGCGCGTTCTGCCTGAACTTCAACGACATCGACATCATCAAGGGCCGCTACACCACCCTGCCCCTGCAGCCCCCGTTCGTGCCAGGTATGGAAGCGGTCGGGATCGTCGAGAGCGCGGGCTTGGGCGCCGAGCATCTGGTCGGCCGACGCGTGGTGGGAATCCCTGTGATGGCCTTCGGCGGCTACGCGTCCTACGCCATAGTCGACGCGGCGACGGTGCTCGATCTGCCGGAGTGGGTCAGCGACATCGACGGCGCCGCCCTGCATTACCCGTTTCACCTGGGCTGGTTCGCACTGCGCGAACGCGGCCGCCTGAAGCCCGGTGAGACGCTGCTGGTGCACGCTGCTGCGGGCGGCACCGGCTCGGGCGCGCTGGTGCTCGGAAAGGCCTTGGGCGCCAGAGTGATCGCCACTGCGGGCAGTGACGAGAAGCTGGAGTTCTGCCGCAAGCTGGGCGCCGACCATGCCGTCAACTACCGCAACAGCGGCTGGGTTGACGAGGTCATGGAGCTCACCTACGGGCGCGGCGTGGACGTCGCGTTCGACGCGGTGGGCGGCAGCGTCACGACAGATACGTTCCGCTGCATGGGATTCAACGGCCGGCATCTGATGGCCGGGTTCGCCGAGGACATCGCTCTGGAGGACGGCGACTACATCTCGCCGCGGCCGATCGCCTACGGCAACTTCGACGTGTGCGGGGTGTGCCTGGTCTACGTCACCGATCCGCTCGCCGTGCGCCGCACGCTCGGGTTCAACTGGCCGGCCCGCTCCGAGGGCCTCGATGCGCACGTCAAGATTCTGGAGCTGATGCGTACCGGCCGGCTACAGACCGTGGTCGGCGAAAACGTGGCCTGGGAGCAACTGCCGCAAGCACTTCGGCGGATGGCCGCGCGGGAGACCACGGGCCGCTTGGTGGTGAGCACGGGAGCTCATGATTAGTCGCTGAGCGCCCCGGCCCGGCGCATCGCAGCGGAGATGAGTTCGAAGTCGATGGCGACGTGGGCGCGGGCGAGCGCGTCCGCGTCGTCGCCGCGACCGTCGGCGATCGCACCGATCAACTGTTCATGCTCGGCCAGCGCGCGCATCTCCATCTGATGCATGGTCGCGGGCTCACCCCAAAGGTGCGCAGGCGCACCGATGCTCACCGATGCTTCAAGGTCCAGCAGCACTTGCTTGAGGACGTCGTTGTGGGCAGCATCGATGATCGCGAGGTGCAATGCGCTGTCGGCCTGCTGGGCTGACAATCCGCTCTCGGCGCGCCGATATGCCTCGAGCCGCTCGCGCAGCACCGCGACGTCACGGTCCGACCGAGACTCGGCGGCGGCCCGGCAGATTGCCCCGTGCAGCCGGCAGATCGCGTCGCAACGATCCCGGAGCTCGTCGAGACGCATGGTCAGTGTCCGACACACCGACTCCGTCGACGACTCGGGCCATTGCTGCAGTACGTAGGACCCGCCGCCGCGGCCTCGCCGGGTTTCCACCAATCCACGGTCCACGAGTCTGGCCAATGCCGCGCGCACCGTCATGCGCCCGACCTTCAGCGCGGCGGCCAGCTCCCGCTCGGCGGGCAATCGCGCGCCAGGCAGGTACTCACCGAGCGCGATCGCGGTGACGAGCCGGTCGGTGATCTCGTCGATCCGCGACGGCGATTCGAGCTCGCATTCCAGCAAGCCAGGCACTCCGGCGCCGGCTGGCTGCGTCATCGCGTCTCCCCTCTCCCAACCGCCCCTACAGTATCGGCACCAATTGTTAAAACACGATTAATGGTCTTGCTGCGAGACCATTAATGTCCCATGCTGGCCTCCATGCCATGTACGACCCGCACCATCCCGTTCCGCGGACACGAGACCTGGATTCAGGTCACTACGCCCGAAACCGCCCACCCCGACGCCCTGCCCTTGTTCGTCCTGCACGGCGGGCCGGGTATGGCGCACAACTACGTCTCCAACATCGCCGCGCTCGCAGACGAGACCGGGCGCACCGTCATCCACTACGACCAACTCGGGTGCGGCAACAGCACCCACCTCCCGGACGCACCCACCGACTTCTGGACGCCGGAGCTCTTCGTCGACGAGTTCCACACGGTGCGGACGGCTTTGGGCGTCGACCGCTATCACGTGCTCGGACAGTCGTGGGGCGGCATGCTCGGCGCCGAGATCGCCGTGCGAGAACCGGCAGGCCTGGCCTCGCTGTCCATCTGCAATTCCCCGGCATCCATGCAGCTGTGGCTCGACGGCGCCGCCGAACTCCGGGCGCAGCTCCCACCCGACATGCTGGCCGCGATGCGTCGCCACGAGGCCGACGGAACCGTCGCTGATCCGACCTATCTGGCAGCCACACAGGAGTTCTACCGACGGCACGTGTGCCGGGTGACGCCCATGCCCAAAGACTTCGCGGACAGCGAGGCCCAGATGGTGGCCGACCCGACGGTGTACTACACCATGAACGGCCCCAACGAGTTCCATGTGATCGGCACATTGCGCGACTGGAGCATCATCGATCGGCTGGCCGCGATCACCGCACCGGTGCTTGTGGTGGCCGGTGAATTCGACGAGGCGACCCCAGCCACGTGGCAGCCGTATGTGGACAACATCGCCGATGTCCGCAGTCACGTATTTCCCGACAGCAGTCATTGCACACACCTGGAGAAACCCGAGGAGTTCCGTGCCGTCATCGCGGAGTTCCTGCACGAGCACGATCTGGCCACCGCCGCCCGGGTCTGACACCCACCATCCCCCGACCCGACAGGACTTCTATGGCAACTGACACCGGCGCGGCCAACACCGGCCACCTCACCACCGGTGAGGCTCAACGCACACTCGAATCATTCGGCTACAAGCAGGAACTCAACCGCTCGGTGTCCACGGTCGATCTGATCGTCTACGGGCTGGTGTTCATGGTGCCCATCGCGCCGTGGACGATCTTCGGCACCGTCTACAACAGCGCGTCGGGCATGGTTCCGCTGGTCTACCTCATCGGCCTGATCGCCATGGTGTTCACGGCACTGGCGTATTCGCAGATGGCCAAGTCGTTTCCACTGGCCGGGTCCGTCTTCGCGTATGTGGGCCGCGGTATTCACCCCGGGCTGGGATTCTTCGCAGGCTGGGCAATTCTGCTGGACTACCTCCTGATCCCCACCCTGTTGTACGTCTTCGCCGCGGAGTCGATGGTCGGCCTGTTTCCGGGGACGCCGCGCTGGGTCTGGGCAGTCGTGTTCGTGGTCGTCAACACGGTCATCAACCTGCTCGGCGTCGGATCGCTCAAGATCGTCAACCGCATGTTCCTGGCCGTCGAGTTGGTGTTTGTCGTGCTGTTCGTCGTCATCGCGGTACGCGCCATCAACGGACAAACTCTGCCCAACGTCGGGTGGAGCACAACACCGATCTGGAATCCCGATGTGGTCAGCGCCCCGCTGATCGCGGCCGCATTGTCGATCGCTGTG
This sequence comes from Mycobacterium aquaticum, assembly GCF_002086485.1. Classification (GTDB taxonomy): domain Bacteria; phylum Actinomycetota; class Actinomycetes; order Mycobacteriales; family Mycobacteriaceae; genus Mycobacterium; species Mycobacterium aquaticum. Next base: position 55,275 of record NZ_MVHF01000044.1, read on the forward strand.
CTGAGTTTCCTTGGTTTCGATGGCATTTCGACACTCGCCGAGGAGTCCACCGGCAAGAAGAACCCGGCGGGCCGGGCGATGATCGTAGCGCTGTTCGTGGTGGCGTTCCTGTTCATCACCCAGACCTGGCTGGCCAGTCTCCTGGCCGGAGGGCGCGAATCGTTCAGCGACGACGAGATGGGCAACGCGTTCTTCCAACTCGTGCAAGCCGCCTCCAGTACCGGGTGGATGAATGCGTTCTTCGTGGTCAACGTGCTCGCGGTCGGTTTCGCCAACGCAATGGCCGCCCAGGCCTCCACCAGCCGCCTGCTGTATTCGATGAGCCGCGACCGGCAACTGCCGGCATTCCTGTCGACGATCAGTGCCCGCAAGGTGCCGATCGCGGCGATCCTGGTGGTCAGCGCGCTGAGCCTGGTGCTCGTGCTGTTCTTCGTCGGCCAGATCGGCCTGATCTCATCGCTGGTGAACTTCGGAGCGCTGTTCGGGTTCTGCCTGCTGCACATCTCGGTGGCCTGGTATTACCTGGTGCGCAAGAAGTCGAAGAACTACCTGTTGCACCTCGTCGTCCCGACGGTGGGTTTCCTGATCATCGGCTACGTTTTGGTGAACGCCGACGCGCTGGCCAAGATCGGTGGCATCGTATGGCTGATCATCGGTGCAATCATCTTTGCCACCAACGTGATTCGTGGACGCGGCGTACCCGACCTCGCCGAGTGACTACCGGGCCAGCACCTGCATGTCCGGTGCGAGCACATCGGTCAGCTGCGACCACGGCACGGTGATGACAGGCTGACCGTGGGCGAACTGGTAGTCCTCGAAATGGATTTCCAGTCCGTCCGCGGTCGGGATCCAGTTGTGGAAGTTCTCCTCGGCGGGCGCGTTGCCACGCAAATCGGGCATCGGCGCGTCTCCTCCGTACACCTTGGGGAAGATCAGCTTGGTCTGTTGGGACAGCCGGTTCAATCCCGCCTGCTTGTCGGTGAAGAGGTCGTCAGGGGTGATGGGACGGGCTGTTCGACTGTCGATCACGACGGTGGTGACATAGTCCAGCGGGTGGGCAGCTCCTGTGCGGTAGTACACCCCGCTCAACACCTGCGATATGGCGGTCGGCCGGAAGCTCACAGCCGGTTTGGCGTCAAAGGTCGCGTTGTCACGAAGAACCTGGTCTCGGTCCAGCATCCCGGCCATCGTCTTGCCGGAGGCAACGCTGGCGGCGTTGAATGCCGCCGTCACCGCACCGTCGCCGCCGGATATCTGGCCGACCTCAAGCTTCCAGCCGTTCCCGGGATCGACCGAGGTCGACGAAACCGTATACGTCACACCGTTACTCGTGCCGGTATCCGCGACCGCAGTGCCGGTTGCGCCGAACAACAGCACGATGAGGCCGAGCGCCGCGGACAATCCCCTGATCGACATCACTCGATTATCGGTGCAAGCTCTGCCCCAGTTCCGCGGCAAGATCCCCGTTTCGCCCGACTGTCACGTCGTTGACTCCGAGCCACGCGGCCATGGTCCGCAACTCCCCCGCCAGCGCGGGCGCCACCCGGGAACGGTCCTGACCGTCTTCGGTGAACGCGCCGACGACATGCAGGGCACCGTCGGTCCGTTTGAGGTCGACCCGGCCCACCAATTGCCCATCGAGCAGGAAAGGCCATACGTAGTAACCGAATTGACGTTTGGGCGCCGGGGTATAGATCTCGATGCGGTAGTGGAAATCGAACAATCGCTCGACTCGGGGCCGGAAGAAGATCAGCGGATCGAACGGACACAGCAGGGCCGTACCCCGATCCCGCCGGGGCACGACCTGCCCCGACCGCAGATAGGCCGGGACGCCCTCTATGTCGACGGGCTCCAGCTCCCCATCTGCCACCAGCTTGGCGATGGCTGGTTTCACCTGTTTGGCACCGAGCCGGAAGTAGTCCCGGATGTCGGCTTCGGTACCGACTCCGAGCGCTGTCGCCGCACGCAGCGTCAGCTCACGAATCGCCTCGTCATCCCCCACCTCGCGCGACACCACCTCGGGTGGCAGCACGTTCTCGGTGAGGTCGTAGTGCCGGGCGAATCCGACGCGCGTCGCCGTTGTGAAAACCCCTGAGGCGAACAGGGCTTCGGCCACCCACTTGGTGTCACTGCGGCCCCACCACGGTCCTTTGCGCCCGCGCGGCTCGGCCTCGAGATGCGCCTCGATCTGCCCGGCCGTCGACGGGCCCAACTCGGCGACCGCCGCGACGATGTCCTCGGCGAGCTTGGGGTTCTTCCGGACGATCTCGGTGCCCCATCGACCATGGGTGTACTCGCGCATTCGCCAGCGCAGCAGCGGCCAGTCCTCGACCGCCATCAACGCGGCCTCGTGCGCCCAGTACTCCACCAGCAGCCGTGGTGTGCGCGCGGTATGCGACCAGGCGGCTCGGTCCAGCAGATCGCGGTCGTACGGCCCGAGCCGGCTGAACACCGGTGCGTAATGGGCGCGGACCGCGACCGACACCGAGTCCAACTGCAGCACCTGGATCCGGGAGATCAACCGGCGCAGGTGCGCACGCGCTACTGCGCCGCGGGGTTTCGGTTCATGAAAACCCTGCGCCGCGACGGCGATGCGGCGAGCCTGGGCCGTAGTTAGGGAGGCCACCCAGCCATTCTTGCCCAAGCCACCGACAAGTCGGCCGCCCACGGTGGTGATACTGGTCGGCGTGGCGTTCGACTGGCATGCATTCGAGACCGAGTTGACCGTGGCGGCCGCTGACGCGGTACGCGCGCTGGTCGCCTCGGCGGCACCGGAACAGCCGTACGCCGTCGCGTTCAGCGAGTTCTACGCGGAGCTGACGGGCGTGATCTATCTGCCCAATCTGGCAGTCGCCACCGAGGAATCGGTCACTGATCCGGACTGCCGATTCAGCCCACCGGACTGGAAATACCAGGACTACGAGTGGGGCGAGACCGATTCCGGGTGGGGTGAGCGGCTCAGCGCGGCGGTATCAGGCCTGCCCCGCGCGCGGTGGCAAGAGGAATGGGACCGGTTCGCGCAGAGGATGCTGCATATCGCAACGCGCGTACGCACAGAGCTCGTGGCCGACGGGACGCTGCCGCAGGACGTCGTCGTCTATCTCGACGACGAGGACGCGGACCTGCTGGTGCGCTCGCTCACGGCCGATGAGCTGGACCGCCATTTCCCCGAGTACGTCGCCGCCGCGCAGGCCGAACGCGACGTGCTGGCCATGCCGACCGAACACCGCGTGCCGCGACTGGCCGCGGCAGCGGGGCTGACACCGCATCGGGGCCGGCGTGAACTCGGGCAGCTGCTGGGCCGGGAACGCGCCCTGAGCCTGCTGCAGGAGTCGGGGGCGGACGCGGTACCGGTCGGCATCGCTGCGCTCGGGCACCACGAGACCGCCTGGATCGGTGCCAAGCTTCTCGCCGATCTGGGTTTGGCGACGCCTGAGGTCATGGCGGCACTGTGGGCAGCGCTCCCGCTGCGCGGCAACGCCCACGACTGGGTGGCCACGGCACTGGGGCGCCTGGGTGCGGGCCTGGAGGTGCTGGCGCGACGCGACCTGCCTGCCGAGAGCAGGGCCGCGGCGGTGGCCGCGCCATATAGCTCGTTTCGCGCCCATGGGCGCGCTCACCCGCCGCGGGACTACGTGTTGCTCGCGGCCGGGCTGGCCGATCCGACAGTGGCCGCGATGGTGGCCGAGGCGCTACAGCTGGGCCGCGGATATTGCACGCTCGACGCTGCCGATCTGCCCGGCGTGCGACCTGGCCTCGACCACTGCGAGCCGGTGATCCGACGCCACGCCGTCGTCACCATCGGTGAACTGATCGGCCCACGGGGCCCAGGTGACCTCGACGCTCGCGACACGGCGGCACTGCGGGCCCGCATCGCCGAGCTGACCACCGGCGACGCCGACGCGGATGTGCGGCGGCTGGCCGGTTACGTCGTCGACGGGCGCTGATCGCGGCGGTAACTGCAATACCGGTATCGGAGGCCCGACGCGCTGGTCAGCCACTCACCGGTGGTCTGCTCCCACGAGTCGTCGAGCGCAGGCGCCAGCGCGTCGCCGGCGACGGGTGACAGGTCGACGTCGATCTCGGTGACCTCACACCGGTCGGCGAACGGCAGCGTCATCGCGTAGATCTGGGCACCACCGATGACCCATCCGTCGATGTGCTCCGGCAGTGCCGTCACCACGTCGGCCCCTTCGGCGACGTATCCCGCATCGCGGGTGATCACGACGTTGCGCCTGCCGGGTAGCGGACGCACCTTCGCCGGCAGGGATTCCCAGGTCAACCGGCCCATCAGCACGGTCTGGCCCAAAGTCAGCTCTTTGAACCGAGCCTGGTCCTCGGGCAGCCGCCACGGGATCCCGTTGTCGCGGCCGATGATGCCCGAAGTCGACTGCGCCCAGATCAGGTGCAAACTCATACCGCGACGGGGGCCTTGATCGCCGGGTGCGGGTCGTAGTTCAGGATCGCGACGTCTTCGTAGGTGTAGTCGAAGATCGAATCACGCGGGGCCAGAACAAGTTCGGGGTACGGCCTCGGATCACGAGTCAGCTGGAGCGTGACCTGGTCGACGTGGTTGTCGTAGATGTGGCAGTCCCCGCCCGTCCAGATGAACTCTCCGACCTCAAGGCCCGCCTGTGCCGCCATCATGTGAGTCAGCAGGGCGTAGCTGGCGATGTTGAACGGCACGCCGAGAAACAAGTCGGCGCTGCGCTGAAACAGCTGGCAGGACAGCTTGCCGTCGGCGACATAGAACTGGAAGAACGCGTGGCAGGGCGGCAGCGCCATCTGCGGGATCTCGCCGACATTCCATGCCGAGACGATGTTGCGCCGGGAGTCCGGATCACGCTTGAGCAGCTCAAGGGAGTTGCTGATTTGATCGATGTGCTCGCCCGACGGAGTCGGCCAGGACCGCCACTGCACACCGTAGATGGGACCGAGATCGCCTGTCTCCGAAGCCCATTCATCCCAGATGGTGACCCCGTGATCCTGCAGCCACCGCACGTTGGAGTCGCCGCGCAAAAACCACAGCAGCTCGTAGACGATGGATTTGGTGTGCACCTTCTTGGTGGTGATCAGCGGAAAACCCTCGGCGAGGTCGTAGCGCATCTGATGGCCGAAGAGGCTGCGGGTTCCGGTGCCGGTGCGGTCGGACTTCGGTGTTCCGGTCTGCAGCACCAGACGCAGCAGATCCTCGTACGGCGTCGCGATAGGCACTCCCTCAGCTTACGGGCAGCGGTTAGGGGTAGAACGGAAGCCATGCCGACGATCAAGGACACCATCACCACGCCCGACGGCACTTGTGCCGTGACTCTCGCAACCCCAGACGGCCATGGTCCGTGGCCTGGCGTGGTCATGTATCCCGACGCAGGCGGCGCGCGGCAGACGTTCGACGACATGGCCGCGAAGCTGGCCGGCTACGGCTTCGCCGTGTTGGTGCCGGATGTGTACTACCGCGACCCGGGTTGGAAGCCGTTCGAGATGGAGACGGTGTTCGGCGATGCCGGCGAACGCAACAGGCTGTTCGCGATGATGCGGAAAGTAACCCCGGATGTCATGGCAGCCGACGCGACGGCGTTCTTCGACTATCTGGCGAGCAGGCCCGAGGTGACCGACGCGAAATTCGGCACCACCGGATATTGCATGGGTGGGCGCACATCGTTGGTGGTGGCCGGCCGGGTGCCCGACCGGGTTGCGGCGGCCATGTCGTTCCACGGCGGCGGGTTGGCATCCGACGACCCGGGCAGCCCGCACCTGCTGGCCGACAAGATCCAGGCAGCGGTCTACGTCGGCGGCGCCGAGAACGACTCCTCGTTCACCCCAGAGCAGGCGGAAACCCTGGACAAAGCGCTGACAGCCGCCGGCGTCGAACACATCATCGAAACCTACGCAGCAGCACACGGATTCGCGGTACCCGACAACGCGCCCTACGACAAAGCCGCCGACGAACAGCACTGGGAAGCCATGGAGAGCTTCTTCGGCTCGCGCCTCGGCTGACCCGCCGCGTCGCGTCGTCACCCGGTAAGCGACGATTGAGGCGTGTACGACCAGACCAGCACCAGTGAACCGGATCCCAACGCAGCCCCCGGCTTCCGCATCGACCCGGTACTAGCCCGCAGTTGGCTGCTGGTCAACGGCGCGCAGTACGAACGCTTCGCCCCGGCTGCGCGCTCCCGCGCCGACATCGTCGTGCTGGACATCGAGGACGCCGTCGCGCCGAAGGACAAGGACGCCGCCCGCGCCAACGTGATCCGTTGGCTCGGCGAGGACAACACCGATTGGGTGCGGATCAACGGGTTCGGCACCCGGTGGTGGGCCGACGACCTGGAGATGCTGGCGGGGACATCGGTCGGCGGAATCATGCTCGCCATGGTGGAGTCCGTCGACCACATCACCGAAACCGCCAAGCGGCTTCCGAACGTGCCGATCGTCGCGCTCGTGGAGACTGCGCGCGGGCTGGAACGCATCACCGAGATCGCCGCGACCAAGGGCACTTTCCGGCTCGCGTTCGGCATCGGCGATTTCCGCCGCGACACCGGATTCGGCGACAACCCCGCGACGCTGGCGTACGCGCGGTCCCGATTCACGATCGCAGCCAAGGCAGCTCACCTTCCGAGCGCGATCGACGGGCCCACAGTGGGTTCCAGCGCGTTGCGATTGTCGGAGGCCACCGCGGTGTCGGCTGAGTTCGGGATGACCGGCAAGATCTGCCTGACGCCGGACCAGTGCCCGACGGTCAACGAGGGCCTGTCCCCGTCACAGGACGAGATCAGTTGGGCAAGAGAGTTTTTCGCCGAGTTTCAGCGCGACGGCGGGGAGATCCGCAACGGCTCAGACCTGCCCCGCATCGCCCGCGCCAACAAGATCCTCGACCTGGCGAAGGCCTACGGCATCCACGAGTCCGAGTTCGGCGACGACCCCGACCATGTGCCGGCCCCGTCGGACACCTTCCACTACTGAGACTGCGCGTCGTCGTTCCGGTGGACGAACGTGCGCATCGCGCGGAGCAAGCCGCGGCCGGCATAGATACCCGCGGCCGCGGAGACGATGATCATCGCGATGAACATCGTGAGCCAATTCGACCTGCTGTGACTGACGTTCCACCAGATGATGGTGAACAGGACGGCGCAGACGAATACGACGATGTCACGCCAGTTTCCGCGGTAGGACATGGCCGCGTCGCGAAGCTCCCGGCTGCGTTCTCCTGCCGTGATGAGTTCGCCGATTCGCTGATCGATGCTCGCCTTGAGGCGCGTGCGCAATTCGACGTCCTCTTCCCGCAGCCGATCGAGCAGATCCATGTCCTTGATGATCAGTCCACGGACGTCCGGCGGCTTCAAGTTGCCCGCGATCACGCCGAGCATTGCGCCACCGGCGATCGGCGCGGCGCCCAGGGCCAATTCGGCGATACCCGGCATGGTGATCCCTCTCTGTTCAGTCTTGGCGGCCACCGTATCGTCCCGGCCATGCGGCGATACCGGGCGGGCTGCCGGCCCGTCAATAACGTGCTGGGTGACGTCGCCGTGTCAGTCCGGCATCAACCCGGCGGCGACGGTGGCACCAAGATTCCAACAGGCCTCGAGATCGTCCTTGCTCGGCTGGCCTGAGACCACCACGTGTTCGGCGGCCCTGACCCAGCCGAGGCCCGTAGTGATGGAGTCGATCGCCCGCTCGGCACCCTCGGTGCCCTCGTTGCCGTGCAGGTACAGGCCGAACGGCCTGCCCTTGGTCGTATCGAGACACGGGTAATAGCAGACGTCGAAGGCGTGCTTGAGCGCACCGCTCATGTACCCGAGGTTGGCCGGGGAGCCGAGCAGGTAGCCATCGGCGGCCAGCATGTCGGCCGGCGAGACCGTGAGGGCGGGACGACGCACCACGTCGACGCCCTCGATCTCAGGGTCGGTGGCACCGGCGAGCACCGCCTCGAACATTGCCTGGCAGTACGGCGACGGCGTGTGGTGGACGATGAGCAGCGTTGGCATGGTCACGCACTCTCCTGCATCCGCACTGCGGTCCGCATGGTCTCCCGCGCCCGGCTCCGGTCTCCCGCATAGTCGTAAGCCCGGGCCAGCCGGTACCAGCGCACCCAGTTGTCGGGATCGGCCTCCAATTCGCCCTTGACGGTGACGAACAGCGCATCGGCCGCATCCCGCTCGACCCGGCCGGACGGACGGTGCGGCAGGTCGGACACATCGAGATCCATGCCCTGCTCACGAGCCAGCCGGGCCAGGCGCTGATGCGCGAAACCGGCGCGCAAGGTGCTGACCAGGACCCAGACGCCGATCAGGGGAAAGACCATCAGGGCAACGCCGAGTCCGATCGCCACGGGCTTACCGGACCCGATGAACACCACGGCGGTGCGGCCCAGCATCAGGAAGTAGACGACCAGCGCCAGGCACATGAAGCCGATCAGCAATTGGATGCGCAGCGACCGCGCGCCGTCGGTCACGAGAGGTCGAGGAGCGGCTCAATGCCGATGGTCAGCCCGGGACGCTGCTGCACGTTGCGTACCGCCAACAGCACCCCGGGAACGAACGATGCGCGGTCCAGGCTGTCGTGCCGGATGGTCAGCGTCTCCCCCGCGGTCCCGAACAACACCTCCTGGTGCGCGACCAGACCGGCGAGCCGCACGGAATGCACCGGGACGCCGTTGACGTCGGCACCACGCGCACCGTCAAGCCCGGTACTGGTGGCATCAGGGTTGGGCGGCAGTCCTTTTCGCGCCTCGGCGATGAGTTCGGCGGTCCGCGCCGCAGTCCCCGATGGCGCGTCCGCCTTGTGCGGGTGGTGCAGTTCGATCACCTCGACCGAATCGAAGAACTTCGCGGCCTGCTTGGCGAACTGCATGCACAGAACGGCGCCGATCGCGAAGTTCGGTGCGATGAGCACCGCGACCTCGGGCTTGTCCTTCAGCCAGGCCTGAACCTGGGCAATCCGCTCTGCGGTGAAGCCCGTGGTACCGACGACTGCGTGAATCCCGTTGTCGATCAAGAACTTCAGATTGTCCATCACCACATCGGGATGGGTGAAGTCGATGACCACATCGGTATCGGACTCAGTGAAAAGACTCAGTGAATCGCCGACGTCGACGCCGACCGAAAAGGTCAGATCCTCAGCGCGCTCCACCCCCAGCACCATGGCCGCGCCGACTTTTCCCTTTGCACCCAGAACTCCAACACGCATGGGTTGCAGCCTACTGCCCGCCCCCTCGGCGGTATTCGCGCTGGTCATCAAACAACTTTCGTCAATGTGGTCTCGTTGGTCACGCGTGTCCGGTTTGTCGGTGGTCGAATGTATGTTCGATTCATGGAGGAGGTTGCCGCCGCACTCGCCGCGCTACGCACCGCGGTCGAGCGGGTGCGGGATCTGCCGTTCGGATCC
>NZ_MVHF01000045.1 GCF_002086485.1 Mycobacterium aquaticum
CCGACCTCGGGCCCGGCCACCCGCCACCACTGACGAGATCCGTTGCACTGACCCCCACACGATTCCGCAACAGCCCGAATTGGCGAAACTGCGTGCACTAACTGGCCGCTCGGCGTTAGGCGCTAGGGCTTGATCCGGATCCTGCCCGGCTTGTAGAGCCCGCTGTGGGTGGCGGTGCCGAGCTCGATCTGCGCCGGTGTCGCATCGACGATGGTGTCGAACTTGCGCAGTGAGCCCCAATCACGGCCCCAGTCCTTGTTCAGGTACGCCGCCATCACACGTTGCCTTAGAAGAATGTCCGTGATGCCCAGCAGGCCGCCGTTGAGGCCGTCCTCCCAGGTGTCGGTGTCCTTCATCTTGGCGTTGTAGTCCGGCGTGATGCGGAACTTCGGGATCTCGGTGACGCCGTTGGCGTGCAGCATCGGGTGCTGGCACGGGAAGGCCAGTCCCACCGCCCAATCCATCAACACGGGCTGCTCAGAGCCGATGTACTCCTGCACGGTCTTGACCTCGGGCACCCGTGGCGGGGTGACGGCGATCCAGTCGCCGGGGGTCAGCGACTTGTCCTCGGCGATGATGCGCACGAATGTCGCGTCGGCCGGGATCTGGCTGCGGTCGAACCGCAGGTTGCGCCATGACGGGATGGGCCCGAGGTCGTACGGCACCAGCCGGCCCGCGGCCACCGGGGCACCTCCCGGTCCCGGACGGCCGTACTCCAGCTCGACGGTCTGGCCCTCGGTGCGGCCGTTGAAAACGCTGTTGCCCGTGATGGTTCCAGCGGCGGTGACGACCACGAGCGGGTGCCCGGCGTCGGCTGCGGGCAGCTGGTACCAGGCCGACGCGAGCTTGCTCTCCTGCTGGGCAGGCCCTTCCACGTAGCTGCCTGCCACCGGCACCCGAGCCGGATCCAGGCCGTAGGGCAGCGGCACGGTCGACCCGTTGATGCCCGGGGTCTTCAGCTTGGCCGCAGCATCCCAGTCCGCGTCGATACCCGGCATCGGCACCGTCAGCCGGATGGCCTCGGCGACAATGTGATCCGGCACGCCGTTGGGTGTGAAACCGGTCGGTGCCGTCCCGCCGAGTGGGCCCAGTGGGCCGTAGTCACCGGGCAGCGGCGTCAAGAAGCCGTTGTTGGTGTCGGGTTCGACCAGCACGTCGTCGGCCAACCCACAGCCACCGGCCAGCGCCTGCAGGTTCGACGACGCGTTGGAGTACGTCCCGGCTTGGCGCACAACGCCGTAGAGCATCGAGCCGACAAACACCACACACATGAACCCGGCCGCCACCGGCACGGGTGCCGTGGTCAGCAGCCGCGTCATCCTGCTCTCGGTGCCGGGTCGGAAATGCAGCCAGAACGCCCACAGCGCGGTGATGACGAACAGCGTGAAGAAGATGGCGCTCACGGTGATGCCACCGATGGCCGGCTTGTCGTTGTTGAACGGCACGCCGTAGCTGGAGACGTACCACCAGCCGTTGGTGGTGGCGAAACACAGTGCCATCACGAACAATACGGCCGAGGTGAACGCCATGCGGTTGCGCGCCGAACGCAGCACCACCGGCGAGGCCAGCACGGTGACCACCGCGGCCATCGCGGCGCCCACGGCGGCGAACAGGCCGAAGTGATGCACCCACTTGGTCGGGGTGAACATCAGGCAGAACATGGTCGCGAAGATGATGCCCATCAAGCGCCACACGGGTCCGCGGGCGACGCCGGGAACGCGCTTGCGCCGCAACATGATGAACATCGAGGTGAACAGGCTCAGCGCGGTGATGATGAAACCGAACCGGCGCGACAGGGAGCCGTCCACGGTCGGCAGGATCAGGTAGTAGTACCGCAAATTCTCGGTGTACCAGGCCTGGCTCGGACCGATGGCCGTGCGAATCCTGGTGGCTTCCAACACCGTTGCCAGCGTCTGGTCGGCGAACACCACAGTGAGGATCACGGTGCCCGCGGCCAGCAGCGGCAGCACCAGCGGCCACACGCCGACCCGCCGACGGCGATGCACCAGGATGCGCAGCAGGGGGCGGCCACCGGCCAGCAGCGCCGCCACGGCGATCAGGCCGGTCGGCTGGATACCGAGCGTGAACGCCGCCGCGATGATCGCCAGCGCCGCGGGAGTGAGTCGTTCGGAGATGATGGCCCGTTCGATCAGCACGTAGGTGATCAGCGCGCCGGTGGCGATCTGGCCCTCGGGACGCAGACCGTTGTTGAACGGCATCCAGGCGGCCATCAGCACCAGGCCGGCCGACCACAGCGCGGGCTTGCTCGCGATGACGGCGGGCCCGAGCCGGGGTAACACCTCGCGGGAGAGCAGCAGCCAGCACACCAGGGCGCAGATCAGGTCGGGCAGCCGCATCCAGATGCTGGCGTCACTGACGTGGGTCATCAGCGCCAGCAGGTTGTAGAACCAGCCGAACGGGTCTTCCGGGCTGCCGAACCAGCGGAAGTAGTTCGACATGTATCCGGCGTGATCGGCCACGCGGGCCATCTGCAGGATGTAGCCGTCGTCGGACGAGTTGGCGCCGATCACGTGCCACACCAGGAATCCGCCGACCACCACCACGTCGACCGCAGTGAACGTGCGCCACCGCGAGGGGAGCACGCTGTGCATCCGGCGGCCGTCGAGCCGGTCGAGACGCCACAGCGCGAGCACCGCGATGACGGTGGCCGCGATGCCCAGCAGCATCGCCGTCAGCTTGAGTGCGGTCGGTTTCGTGGTGAACCGGGTGTCGATCGTCGCGGACAGCGAAAGACCTTGCGGCGCAGGTCCGCTCAGCTCGGTGAAGACGCCGACGATCGACGGCCGCAGGTTCGGGTCGGCGAAGCCGGTGCGCAGCTCCTTGCCGTCGGTGCCGGTGAGCCCCACGAACGTGGCGAACGTGCCGGCCTCCGACGACGTGATCTCGATGCGCGAGCAACCCGGGGGCCCGATCGCTTTCTCCCGCGGCACACTCGCGATCACCACGTTGCGGTCGGTGACGTCGACGCGCTTGCTGGTGACGTTGACGAACAGCGCGTTGAGCGGAGCCTGCCTGCCCTCCTTGGGCGCGGTGCCGAACACCAGGCCACCCTCGGGCGGTAGCGAGCGGATCAGGTCACACGGGATCGTCGCCGTCATGTTGACCGGGGTCTCGGTGATCAGCGGCGCGGTGACGCTGTTGAGCTGACCGTGCTGGGGCCAGTTCAGCGTCGCCGTCGTCTGCACCACCGGCAGCAGCGGCGTCAGCGCCGAGCAGATGAACCCGATCAGCCCGGCGATCATCGCCACCCAGCGGGCCGTCTTCACGTCTTTCGCCGCGGTCGGCGCACTCTCGGCGGGCTTGAGTTCGGTCGCGGTCATGGCAGGGCCCGAATCGGTCCGGGCCGGCTGAAGCCGAACACTCGCTTGGTCCCTTGGTCGATGTGGGCGACCGGCGCCAGCTCAGGCGGTACCACCGGGTCGTATTTCTCGATCGAGCCCCAGTCCCGGTACCAGTCGTTGCGCAGGTACGTCGGAATGGTCGACGTGCGCAGCAGCGCCTGGATGAACAGGAAGGGGCCACCCTTCTGGGCGGACTGCCACATATTCGACGACACCACCACTTGCTTGACGTTGGGCAGGATGCGGTACTGCGGCAGCTCGGCGACACCGAGGTGCTCGGAGAACGGGCGCTGGCACGGGAAGTTCGCGGCGGTCGCGATGTCCATCATGATCGGCGTCTGAGAACCGAGGAACTGTTGCGCGGTCTGCAGGGTCGGCACCCGCGGCGGGGTGAAGCCGAACCACTGGTCGTCGCTGAGGTTCGGGTCGTCGGCGACGATGCGCGCGACGTTGGCTTCCGGCGGCGCCCACGCCAGCGGGAAACGCAGGTTGCGCCAGGCGAACTGGGCGAACACGTCGATCGGTTGCACCGAGTCCAGCGCTTGGTAGCTGCCGTCGGGACGGTGCACGCCCCACTGCAGCTTGAGCGACTGCCCGTAGTGGAACTCGTGCTCTTCGTCGTAGTACCAGATGGCACCGGCGGCCGCGACCGTGACGAGCGGCCGGTCGGGGCTGCGTGGCGGCAGCTGGTACCAGGCCGAGGTGGCCTTGGCGGCGACGGTGTTCTCCTTGTAGCTGCCCATCACCGGAGTGCGGGCGGGGTCGAGGCCGAACGGCAAGAACACGCGGGATCCGTTGACGCCGACCGGACCGTAGCCGCCACCGGTGCCCGCGGCATAGGCGATGCCGACGTTGGGCTTGTTGGGTGAGCCGTCGGAGTTCACGGTGCCGGGGTTGGCGACGACGGGTTTCGGCGGTTCGAGCGTGTCGCTGATCCCGTTCGGATTGAACCCGACCGGGTTCTCACCGCCGAGCGGTCCGTACTCGCCGTAGGTCTGGCCGGGCACCGGTTGCAGCATGCCTGCGTTGGTGTCGGCCTCCACCAGCACGTCGTCGGCCATCGCGCAGCTGGTGTTCGAGAGCCCCGAGGCCAGCGTCCGCACGTTGGCTGCCGCTGTGGTGTAGACGGGGTAGCGCTGGACAAAGCCCTTGGCCATCGAGCCGACCTCGAGCACGACCATGATGATGGCGACCACGAGCAGCGGTGTGGAGGCCAGCACGCGGTTGCGCCGGGTGTTCGCCACTTCGGTGTGCCCGGCGTAGTCGATGCGGAAGTGCAGCCAGCCGGCCAGCACACCCGTGATGATGGCCAGCACCAGGAACATCGACGTCACCGGATGCCCGGCGATCACAGGTTGGCGGTCGAACCACGGCACACCGTAGTTGCCGATGTAGAACCAGCCGTTGATGCCCGATGTGGCCCAGGCCAGCACGAACAGCAACGCCGTCACGTACAGCGCGAGGTTGCGTCGGCTGTGCAGTCCGACCAGGGCGAACGCGAACGCCGTCACCCCTCCGAGCGCACCGGCCAGCCCGGCGAACTCGCCGAACTGCACGGCCCACTTGGTGGGGGTGAAATGCAGCAGTAGCAGGCCGATTGCGGTGACGCCGAGCAGCCGCCACACCGGGCCGCTGGCCAATCCGGGCACCCGGCCCTTGCGCAGCAGCACGGCCATCATGCCGAACAGGCACAGGAGCATGGTCAGCACCGCGAACCGCCGCGTCAGCGAACTATCGACGGAATCTTCCACGGTGAGGAAGTAGTAGCGCAGGAACTCCTGGTACCAGGAGATGGTCGGCCCGACGGTGTATTTGATGCGGGCCGCTTCGGCGACGGTGGCCAGGGTCTGATCGCGGAAGACGATGACGAACACCAGGGCCGCCGAGCCGGCCAGGCCCGCCACTGCGGGCAGCGCGATGCGCCGGGCGCGGATGATGCCGACGACGGCGCGGGCGCCGACCAACAGCGGGGCCAGCGCGATGAGGCCCTGCGGGGCGAGCGTCACGCTGAACATCGCCACGATGATGGCAAGGCACGCAGGCCAGATCCGGTGGCTCGCGATCGTGTTTTCTATGAGCGCCCACACCGCGAGCACGCCGAACGCGATCAGCGGTTCGGGCCGCAGGCCGTTGTTGAACGGCAGCCACGCGGCCACGAACACCGCGCCTGCCGTCCACACCGCGATGCGGTTGGTGGCCATGCGACGGCCGAGCCTCGGCAGCACCCAGCGGCTCAGCAGCAGCCACGTCGCGATGCCTGCCAAGGTGGCGGGCAACCGCATCCACACGCCCGCGGTGCTGATCGCCGCCAAATGCGCGAGCACGGACTGGTACCAGTCGAACGGCGCTTCACTGGTGCCGAAGTAACGGAAGTAGTTGGCGTTGTACCCGGCATCGGCGGACACCCGCGCGATGGTGAGGTTGTAGCCGTCGTCGGAGGAGATGGCTCCGATGACGTGCCACAGCAGCAGTGTCCCGACGACGCCCGCGTCGGCGATCCACGTCGCGACCGGCACCCGCAGGAACCGGCGCCACGCATTCGGGACCCGTCTGCCACCGCGGCGGTCCAGCACGGCCAGCGCCACGATCGAGGCCACGACGCAGGCCACGCCGAGCACCATCACCAGCATCTTGAGCGCGGTCGGTTTGGTGATGAACCGGGTGTCCACGTCCACGCGGGCGGACAGACCCGCCTGCGGTCCCACCTTCAGCTCGGTGAACACCCCGGCCACCTGCGGCTTCTTCTCGACGGCCGCGGTCCCGGTGGCGCCAGGGATGCCTGCGAAGTCCGCGCCGACGCCACCGAGGTTGGCCCACACGTGCAGCGCACTGCAGGCGCCGGAGGCCACCGCGGCCCGCGGGGCCACCGCGGTGACGGTGTCGCGGAAGGCGACGAAGACGGTGTCGGCGGTGGCCCGGACGAACAGGCCGTTGCGGGTGGCGTCGATACCGCCGGGCGGGATGGTCGAGAACACCAGCCCACCGGCCGGGGGCAGGGTGCTCACAGCGGTGCACGGGATCGACACGTCGAGGGAGTGCGGGGCCCCGGACACCAGCGGCGCCGTGATGTCGGTGATGTTGCCGTCGGCGCCGGTGCCCTGCGGCCACAGGATGGTCGCGGTGGTTTGGCTGACCGGCAGCAGGGGTACCAGACCGCACAGCACCACACCGACGACGCCGGCGATGATCGCGATCAGGCGTGCGATGCGGGACCGATCAGTGGCTTCACTCGCTGTCTCTGGTTCATGTCGCTCATCGCCCGGCACGAGGCTCGATGGTATGCGACCCACATGTGAGCACCTGTCCGCCCTGCCGCATGGTCACCGACTCGTGACCGCTCAGCTGTGCCGCAGCGGAGCCGGGCTCCACCACCCGCTGCGGGTGGCGGCGCCCAGGTCGAGCCGGGCAGGCACGGCGTCGGTGTACCACGGCGTCAGCCGCTGCAACGAACCCCAGTCCCGGAACCAGTCGCCCTTGAGATAGGTCGGCACCGTCGCGGCCCGGAACATCAACTCGGTGATGCCCAGCGGCCCGCCACCCAGGTAGTCCATCACCGGGGAGTTGGCCTCCGCGCCGAACCGGTCTGGCAGGATGCGCCACTTCGGCACCTCGATCACGCCGTACTGGTGGCCGAACGGCCGCTGGCACGGGAAGGCCAGGCCCACCAGCCAGTCCAGCATCACCGGATCGGTCGAACCCACCACGTCCTGCAGGGTGCGCAAGGTGGGGATCCGCGGCGGGGTCACCGCGATCCAGTGCTGCGGGGCCAGGTCGTCGTCGGTGGCGACCAGCCGGATCTGGGTGGCCTCGCGCGGAATGGCCGCCATCGGCGCGCGCAGGTTGCGCCACGCCGGGGCGGCGCCGACGTCGGCGAAGCCGAGGCTGCCGCCGGGCCGGTCGGCCGCGGCCTGCTCGTCGGTGGCCCACTGCACCACGACCTCGCCCGCGTTGAACCGCCCGGCGGCCGAGACGACCAGCAGCGGCCCGGCGGTGTCGCGGTTCGGCAACCGGTACCAGGCCGAGCGCAGCGACGAGGGGATCTGAGTGCCCGCGCGCCAGCTGCCCAGCACCGGGGTGGTCGCGGGGTCCAGTCCGAAGGGCAGCCGCGCGCGCGACCCGTTGACGCCTGCCGCGGCGGTGGTGCCGCCCTCGGTGCCGCCTTCGGTGGCGGTCGTGGTGCCCGATTCGGTGTCGGCGAAGTTGGTGGAGCCGGGCTGTTCCATCACCGGGTCCGCCGAGACGTCCGACGGTATGCCGTTGGGGGTGAAGCCCTGTGAGGTGACCGCGCCGAGCGCCTGGCCGGACGGCTGGTCGATGGGTGTCAGCCCACCAGCGTTGGTGTTCTCCTCGACCATCACGTCGCTGGCCAGCCCGCAGGTCTTGCCGGTCAGCGCCTCCAGATTGGAGCGGCCCACCGACCAGGCCGGGTACTGGTCGGTCATCGCCAGCGTCAGCGACAACACCTCGAACATCACCAGCACCCATGTCGCGATCGCGAGCGGGGCCTGCGCCAGCCGTTGCCATCGGCCCGGTGGCCCGTCGGGGGACTCGTCGCGTCCGGTGAAGTGGAACCACGCGGCGAGCAACAAGGCCAGCACCGAGAAGCCCAGCAGGATCGTAGTGAAGCCGAAGTGCCACTGCGGGAACGAGTTCGACCACGGCACACCGAAGTTGGAGACGTACCACCAGCCGTTGACGGTCGCGAACGACAGTGCCGTCACGAACAGCACCGCAGCGCCGAACATGGCCCGGTTGCGGCGGGACTTCATCGCCGCGGCCGTCACCGCCACGGCGGCCAGCGCGCCCAGCGAGCCGGCCAGCCCGGCGAACACGCCGAAGTGGTGCGTCCACTTGGTGGGGGTGAACATCATCGCGAAGAACGAGATGATCGTGATGCCGATGATGCGCCGGCTCGGGCCCGCCGCGGTGCCGGGCACGCGGCCCTTGCGCAGCGACATGGCGACCGAAACCGCAAGCGCCAGAAGCAGAGTCAGCACGCCGAAGCGTCGGGCCACCGAGCCGTCCGGACTGGTGGTGAACAGCCGCTCGTAACGGATGTGTTCGTCGAACCAGGCCAGGCTCGGGCCCACGGTCGACTTGAAGGAGCTGGCCTGGATCTCACCGACCAGTGTCTGGTCCCGGAAGATCAGGATGATGGTGACGGTGCACGCGGCCAGGATCGGTGCCAGCAGCGCCAGATGCCCGAAGCGCGAAGTATGCCGGGCCACAATGGTTTTCAGCGGTCCGACGGCCACCAGCAGGGCGCCGACAGCGGCGATGCCGGTGGGCCCGGAGAACAGGGTCAACGCGCCGATGATGATGGCGATGGCCACCGGCAGCATCCGGTTGGTGGCCACGCCGCGTTCCACCGAACACCAGGTCAGCAGGATGCCGAGGGCGATGATCGGCTCGGGGCGCAGCCCGTTGTTCAGGGGCAGCCAGAACGCCAGGAACAACCCGGCTGCGGTCCAGGCCGCTGCCCGACTCTGTTTGACGGCATGCCCGAGTCGCGGGATGACCTCGCGGCTGATCACCCACCAACAGGCCAGTGCCATCAGCAGCGT
The DNA here is from genome assembly GCF_002086485.1 of Mycobacterium aquaticum. Taxonomy (GTDB): domain Bacteria; phylum Actinomycetota; class Actinomycetes; order Mycobacteriales; family Mycobacteriaceae; genus Mycobacterium; species Mycobacterium aquaticum. The sequence goes on from NZ_MVHF01000045.1 coordinate 8,927, forward strand.
CGGCAACCGCAGCCACGCACTGGCGGTGCTGACGTGCGCCCACAGCGCCAGCAGGTCGTAGTACCAACCGAACGGTGCCTCGGGGGTGCCGAACCAGCGGTAGTAGTTGGCCATGTAGCCGGCGTGTTCGGACACCCGGGCCATGGTCAGGATGTAGCCGTCGTCGGAGGTGTTGGAGCCGACGAAATGCCACCACACCAGCACGGCGCTGACCAGGCCGTCCAGCAGCGACACCGACCACCAGCGCGGGGGTAGGAAGCGTCGCTGTCGGACGCCGTCGGCGGCGTCGAGCACGTGCAGGGCACCCAGCGCCACGACGGTCATGACGACGCCGATGATCATCGCCAGCATCTTGAGCAGCGTGGGTGAGCTGCTGTACCGCGTGTCGATGGTGGCCGAGAACGTCAAACCCTGTGGCGCGGGGCCGGACAGGTCGGTGAAGACGCCGATGATCTGCGGGCGGAAGTCGTAGCCGCCGCGCTCACCGCGCAGCGGCGCGTTGGGATCCCGGGACGGATCGCTCGACGGTCCCTGGGTGAGCCCGACGAACTCGCCGGTCACCTTGTCGGCGTGCGCGGTGAAGGTCAGATACTTGCAGGCCGGGCTGAGCACCCGGTCCAGTGGGGCGCTGACCACCGGGGTGTTGCGGACGATGACCAGCAGGTCGTTGTTGACGCGTTCGATGAGCAGTCCGCGGTCGACGGCCTTGGGTGCCTGCTTGGGCACCGTCGACAGCAGCACGGTGCGGTCACGGTTGTCCGGGCCGGCCAGCCCCGCGGCGGCCTGGCACGGCACGTTGATGGTCAGATCGGTTGCGACGTACCCGATCAGGGGGGCGTTGACGCTCTGCCAGGTGCCGTTCTGCGGCCAGTTGAGCTGCGCGGTGGTCTGGGTGACCGGCAGCAGCGGGGTGGCGATGGCCATGATCGCGCCGAGCAGACCGGCAACGATGGCGATCAGCCGCGCTGTCCGGTGGTTGGCGCCCGTAGCGATCACGGGGTTTGATGCTATCGGCGCGTCAACGGCCATCGGGAGTCGCTTTCTGGTCAGGCTTGCGGATGGCCAGCACGAACGGCCCGACATCCGACAGGTCGAACCGCGGATCATGGAACAGCGCCGAGTTCAGTTCGACGTGATAACGGCGCACGTTGGGTTGGTTCGGGTAGACATCCGAGGCCAACCGCAGGGTGTAGGTATCGCCCGCGCCGCGGCGCATCAGGAACACCGTTGGCGCTTTCCACGGCAGTTCGTCGAGCGCCTTGATGAACTGGTCGGCGGTGCTCAGCGTGCCCCAGCCCTCGATGGTGCCCGCGCGTTCCTTGAACTGGGCCAGCGGGTTGGCGTAGTGCGACGTCAGCCCCTGGAATCCGTAGTACGGGTAGTACGACAGGAAGCTGTAGTCGGCGGTGAGCACCACGGTCTGGTTGCGGGGGACACCCGTGACCTCGAGGATCTTGGCGTCGACCGCGCGGTAGTACTGCTCGGCGCCGGGCGGTCTGCGGTCGGCCCGCACGCCCGTGCCGTCGGTGTCGGTGTAGGCCACGTTGATATCCGGGCGCAGCACGTCGGGGATGTCCTGGCTGAAGGTCAGCCCGCCGATCGTGCCGATCGTCGCGGCCACCGCGATGATGCGCCGCCTCGTTTCCGGCTGGTAGCGGCGCGCGATCGCGAGCGTCGCTTCGATGAACCCGAACGCGCCCGCGGTGGTCAACAGCACGGTCAGCATGGACTGCAGCCGGAACGACAACAGGGTGGTGCCGACGAGCGTGGTCAGCATCGACAGCAGTGACCAGGCGTAGATCGCGACAACGCCGAAGGCCAGTGCGCCCGCGCGTGTCGATGTGCGCGCTCGCACCACCAGCCACAGCGTGCCGACCATGCACAGCGCGCCGAGCAGCGTGAAGCTCAGCATCGGGAAGGTCAGCTGGGCCCCGGCATCGGGCAGGTAGTGCTGGGCGGTGCCTTTGTCGGCGGGGTGGCCCTTGGCCGCGGCGATCAGATACGGGCCCCACGTGAGCAGCGCGATGACGCCGGAGATCCCTGCGATGACTGCCAGCCGCAGCAGGGGGTCCCAATGCCTGCGGGTGGCCGCCAGCAGCAGGCCCATGATGGTCAGCGTGAAGGCGCAGTAGATGAAGAGCAGGGTGTAGAACAGGGCGGCGACACCGAGGAATATGCCGGTGCCGACGATCGCGGCCCACCCGCCGTTGCGGGTTTTGCCTCGTAGTCCCGACCACGCCAACACCAACACCGGCGGCAGCAGCACGGTGATGATCGCGGCGTACGGCTCGGTGGTGGAGTAGGCCAGCATCGCCGCCGTACTGGCCGTCGTCACGATCAGCGCGTACTCGAACCGGACCATGGCCGCCCACAGCACGAGGGCCAGCGCCGCGGCGATGGTGATGGAGCTGATGGCCCACGGCTTGAACATCTCCCAGGCCGGGGTCCCGGTGCCTGCGGCGATGCGGCCACCGATCCAGAACCAGCCGGCCGGGTAATAGGGCGGCAGCCCGAAGTACGTCATGTCGTGCAGGCCGGGGCTGTCGGCGAGCCGCGTCAGGTACTCGGTGCGGAACTGCTGGTCGACCGAAACCCCGAACAGGTACAGCTTGGTGGCGCCGAGCGGCATCGCGAGCGTGACCACCGAGAACGCCGACAGGAAGACCAGTGCGGCCAGCCGGGCCAGGGTGCGCCGACCCCGACGCCAGATCAGGCCGGACGCGAAAAGCCCTGCCAGACAAGCGAACTGGCCCACCGTGGTGAGCGCGTGCAGCTGGTTGGAGGTGTTGTAGGCCGGCCACTGGACCCGGGCGATCGCGGTGATCGAGACCCCGGCGACCACCGAGGCGATCAGCACGGCGATGACCATCTGGCCGATCACCCCGGCCGGAGTTTCAAGTCCTCCTCGCGTGCGGGGTGTTTCAAGTCCTCCTCGCGTGCGGGGTGTTTCAAGTCCTCCTCGCGTGCGGGGTGCTTCAAGTCCTCCTCGCGTGCGGGGTGGAGATCCGGCCGGCATCAGATGGGAAGCCTACGGAAGATGGGCCGCGGGATGTGCCGCAACACCATCATCACGTAGCGGAACGCCCCTGGCGCCCAGACCAGCTCCTTGCCCTTGGCCGAGGCGGTGACCGCCAGCTCGGCGACGTATTCCTTGTCGACGGTCAGCGGGGCTTCCTTGACGTGCGCGCTCATCCGGGTGCGCACCTGGCCGGGCCGGATCACCAGCACGCGGACACCGAACTCCCGCAGCGCCTCACCGAGGCCGAGATAGAAGCCGTCCAGACCGGCCTTGGTGGAGCCGTAGACGAAGTTGGAGCGACGCACCCGCTCGCCCGCTGCGGAGCTCATCGCGATGATGCGGCCGTAGCCCTGGGCCCGCATCTTCTCGCCGACCAGAACACCGACGGAAACGGCTGCGGTGTAGTTGATCTCGGCGATCTGCACGGCCTTGCGCTGGTTCTGCCACAACTCCTCGGCGTCGCCCAGCAGCCCGAACGCCACGATCGCGACGTCCACGTCACCCCCGGCGAAAGCCTTGTCGATGACCGCGGGGTGGCCGGCGGTGTCGACGGCGTCGAAGTCGATCACCTCCACGTCCTTGGCGCCCGCGGCGCGCATCTGAGCCACCGCGGCGTCGCGGCCCGGGTCGTCGGGCAGCGCGGCCAGCACGATGCGGGCGGGAGAGTCGCGCAGATAGCGCTCACAGATCGCCAGCCCGATCTCAGAAGTGCCGCCGAGCAGCAGAATTGTCTGGGGGTTACCTACGGCGTCGAACACCATCTAGCGCAGCTCCAAGCCTCGGGGGACATCGTGACGAGGGTACCGTGCGGCCTTTTTTGCAGACCCGAACGCCGAACGCCCAGGCCGGCGCAGTGCCGGCCTGGGCGTCCAGGTGGGTACGGATCAGACCTCGAGGTCGAACCGATCGTTGTTCATCACCTTGGTCCACGCCGCGATGAAGTCCTTGACGAACTTCTCGCGCGCGTCGTCCTCGGCGTACACCTCGGCCAGGGCCCGCAGCTGCGAGTTCGAGCCGAAGAGCAGGTCGACCCGGCTGGCGGTCCACTTGGGGGAACCGGTGGCGCGGTCGGTGCCGACGTAGGTGCCGTCATCGGCCGGGGCCGGTGCCCACTTGGTGCCCATGTCGGTGAGATTGACGAAGTAGTCGTTGGTCAGCTGACCCTTGCGGTCCGTCAACACTCCGAGGTCCGAGCCACCGTGGTTGGCGCCGAGCACCCGCAGACCGCCGATCAGCACGGTCATCTCGGGAGCCGTCAGACCGAGCAGGTTGGCCCGGTCGATCAGCCGGTACTCGGCAGGCAGGCTGTCGCCCTTGCCCACGTAGTTGCGGAAACCGTCGCCCTTGGGCTCCAGGTAGGCGAACGACTCGACGTCGGTCTGCTCCTGAGTGGCGTCGCCACGACCCGAGGTGAACGGCACCGCGACGTCGAACCCGGCGTCCTTGATCGCCTTCTCGAGGCCGACGACACCGCCGAGGACCACCAGGTCGGCGAAGGACACACCGGTGTCGGACGCGACCTGGATCTCCTCGAGCTTGCGGATCACCTGAGCCAGCTCATCGGGCTCGTTGACCTCCCAGCCGAGCTGCGGCTGCAGCCGGATGCGGCCGCCGTTGGCACCGCCACGCATGTCACTGGAGCGGTACGACGCCGCCGCCTTCCACGCGGTGTCGACCAGCTGCTGCACGGTCAGACCCGAGTCCGCGATGGCCGCCTTGAGCGTGGCGACATCGGCGTCGGACAGCGTCTTTCCGGCAGGCACGACGTCCTGCCACAGCCAGGTCTGCTTCGGCACCAGCGGTCCGAGGTAACGGACAACCGGTCCCATGTCGCGGTGCAGCAGCTTGAACCAGGCCTTGGCGTATTCCTCGGCCAGCTCTTCGGGGTGATCCAGCCAGCGGCGGGTGATCTCGCCGTAGATGGGGTCGAACCGCATCGACAGGTCGGTGGTCAGCATCGACGGGTGGGTCTTGCCGTTGCCCTGGGCCATCGGCACCGAGTTGGCCCAGCCGTTGTCCTTGGGCTTCCACTGGTTGGCGCCCGCGGGGCTCTTGGTCAGCTCCCACTCGTTGCTGTAGAGGATCTCCAGGAACGAGTTGTCCCACTTGGTGGGGGTGTGGGTCCAGGTCACCTCGAGGCCGCTGCTGACGGTGTCGTTGCCGACGCCCGGGTTGGCCCAGCCGAGACCCATCTGCTCCAGCGGGGCAGCCTCGGGCTCCACGCCGTTCTCGATGTCGGTGGCGCCGTGGGTCTTGCCGAAGGTGTGGCCACCGACGATCAGTGCCGCGGTCTCGACGTCGTTCATCGCCATGCGGCCGAAGGTCTCGCGGATGTCGATGGCAGCTGCCAGGTAGTCCGGGTTACCTTCGGGCCCTTCGGGATTGACGTAGATCAGGCCCATGTGGCTGGCCGCCAGCGGGTTCTCCAGCTTGGTGCGGTCACTGCCGGAGTAACGCTCCTGCGAGCCCAGCCACTCGTGCTCGGCGCCCCAGTAGATGTCCTCTTCGGGCTCCCAGAAGTCCGGGCGGCCGAATGCGAAGCCCGCGGTCTTGAAGCCCATGTGCTCCATCGCGCGGTTGCCCGCGTAGACGATGAGGTCGGACCACGAGATCTTCTTGCCGTACTTCTTCTTCAGCGGCCACAGCAGACGGCGGGCCTTGTCCAGGCTGACGTTGTCCGGCCAGCTGTTCAGCGGGGCGAAGCGCTGCATGCCGCGCCCGCCGCCACCACGGCCGTCCTCGACGCGGTAGGTGCCTGCCGCGTGCCACGACATACGGATGAAAAGCGGTCCGTAGTGGCCGAAGTCGGCGGGCCACCAGTCCTGCGAGTTGGTCAGCAGCTCATCGAAGTCGCGCTCGAACGCCTCGAAATCGAGGGTCTTGACTTCCTCGCGGTAGTTGTAGCCCTCGTCGGTCGGGTCGATCGCGGGCGGATTCTTCTGCAGGATCTTGAGATTGACGGCGTTGGGCCACCAGTCGCGGTTGCTGCCGCCCTCGACGGGAGGCTTGATCCGCATGGGGCAACCGCTTTCGGCGGGTTCGGTTTGAGCTTCACCAATGGGGGGATGGGTTTCGGCTTCAGCCATGACAAATCCTTTCCGGGCTGGTGCGATTGAAACGGTTATCCAATTGGAGCAATGGAACATTCGGGGCAGGTGCCCCAGTAGATGACCTCGGCTTCATCGATCTCGAAGCCATGGTCTTCTGACGCGGTCAGACAGGGGGCTGTACCGACCGCACAGTCGACGTCGGCGATGGCGCCACACCCACGGCACACGACGTGGTGGTGGTTGTCGCCGATCCGGGACTCGTAGCGAGCCACGGATCCGGAGGGTTGGATCCGCCGCACCAGACGCGCCGCGGTCAACGCGTGCAGCGAGTCGTAGACGGCTTGGTGGGACACCTCGGGCAGTTCGTCACGCACCGCACGAATGATGGAATCCGTGTCGGCGTGAGGATGCGCGTGGACCGCTGTGAGCACCGCTACCCGGGGGCGCGTGACTCGCATGTCGGCGGCCCGCAGCATCTGCTGGAAGTCCGCAGTCGTCGCCACGCACTGCAGTCTTGTCCCTTATCTGGAATTAGTCAAGAAAAACTTCGGGGACTGTCGTGGGGCGTTCTGACTACAGAAGTTCCAGCCGGCGCGCCATGTCCGAAGCGAACACGCCGTCGGGATCGACCTTGCGGCGCACCGCGATCCACTCGTCGATGCGCGGGTACATGGCGTGGAAGGTCTCGGCCGTGGTGCGCGAATCCTTGGCGGTGTAGAGCCGCCCGCCGAACTCCAGCACGCGGCGATCCAGGTCGGTGAGGAACTCGCCGACGCCCGGCTTGACCGGGAAGTCGACACAGACGTTCCAGCCCGGGATCGGGAAGCTCAGCGGCGCCTGATTGCCCTTGCCGAACAGCTTGAAGACGTTGAGGAACGAGTAGTGCCCGGAGCGCTGGATGTCGTAGATGATGCCCTTGAACTCTTCGACGGCCTCGGTCGGCACCACGAACTGGTACTGCGCGAACCCGGCAGGGCCGTAGGCGCGGTTCCACTCACCGAACATGTCCAGTGGGTGGTAGAACTGCGTCAGGTTCTGCACCTTGTTGCGGTACGTCCCGGACTTGCGGTACCAGAGTTCGCCGATGGGGCCGAAGGTGTACTTGTTGGCCAGCCCGTTGGGGAACACGTCGGGCAACGTAAGTAGTTGCGGCGCATCGAATTTCAGCGGGTTCTTCTGCAGCTTGGTGGGCAGCTGGTCGAGCTTGGCCAGCGATCCGCGGGAGATCGCGGCGCGGCCCAGCTTCGGCGGGGCACTGATCGCGTCGAACCAGGCCGACGAGTACGTGTAGTTGTCCTCACTGCCGTCGCTGTGGAAGGCGATGGTCTCGTCGAGGGTGTGTGTCACGTCGCCGTCGGCGATGAAATACGCAGTCTCCGTCGGCGTCATCTCGATGGTGGCGCGCAGGATGATGCCCGTCAGCCCGTTGCCGCCCACGGTCGCCCAGAACAGTTCGGCCTCCGGCCCGTCCGGCGTGAGCTTGCGCACCTCGCCGCCCGCGGTCAGCAGGTCCATCGAGCGCACGTGGTTGCCGAAGCTGCCCGCGCTGTGGTGGTTCTTGCCGTGGATGTCACAGCCGATGGCCCCGCCGATGGTGACCTGACGCGTGCCTGGCAGCACCGGAACCCACAGCCCGAACGGCAGGGCGGCCTTCATCAGCTGGTCGAGGTTCACGCCGGCGTCCACGTCGACGATCCGGGTCTCGGCGTCGATCGAGTGGATGCGGTTCAGCGCGGGCATGTCGATGACCAGGCCGCCGCCGTTCTGCGCGTTGTCGCCGTAGGAGCGGCCGAGCCCGCGCGCGATCACGCCGCGTCCGCCCTGCTCAGCGGCCCGCGTGACAGCCTTGACGATGACCTCGGGATCAGGTGTGGAGAGCACCTGCGCGACGGTCGGTGCGGTGCGGCCCCAGCCCATCAGGCGCTTGTCCGTGGTCGGGAAATCGGTGGTCGACATCGCTAAGGAGGGTACCGCGCCCAGGCGTCCACTCCGGCGCAGTCGAGTTTCGAACCACGCGCCGAGTTCGACACAGATGCCGCTGCGCAGGCGCGAACGCGACGTTTTCGTCGAATTCGCGCGGCTGGGCACTCAGTGGGCACTCAGTGCAAGCGGAAGATGACCGCCCGCTGCACGACGAAGTTGATGACGGTCGCCGTGCCCTGGGCGATGACGAAGGCCACCACCACCGCGACCGGCGTGTAGTTCAGCAGATGCAGGAAGAGGTGGTTGAGGCCGACCTGGACGACGAAGGTGACCAGGTAGAGCACCCACACCGCGATCAACCGGGCCGTGCTCGGCGGTGCCTGGAACGTCCAGCGGCGGTTGAGCAGGTAGGCGGTGGTGGTGCCTGCGACGAAGCTGATCGCCTTGGCGATGTCGGGCGGCAGCCCGATGGCCTTGTAGAGCAGCACGTAGAGGCCGAAGTCGACAACCGCGGAGATTCCGCCGGTGACGATGAACCGGAACACCTGGGTTCGCAGGCTCAGGCGCGGGTTCGCGGGTGCGGTGTCCACCCCGGCAGCTTAGCGAGCGCTCCTAGCGCAACACCTCGGCGAGCACCGCCCGCAGCGCCTCGACGGCCGGGCCGAATGCATGCTCGGCGGGCGCGCCGAAGCCGACGATGATGCCGTCCGGATCGGGGATCTGCGGGCCTGCCTCCGGATGACGCATGATCGAGAGCCCCTGCAGCTGGATGCCTGCCTCCCCGCACCGGCGCAGCACCTCGGGTTCCGCGCCGTCAGGAAGGGTGAGGGTGACGTTGACGCCCGCGGCCAGGCCACGGATACCGACGTCGAAACCGTCCAGCGCGGCGACCAGGGCGTCGCGCCGGCGCCGGTACCGGTTGCGCATGCGTCGGATGTGCCGGTCGTAGCCGCCGGTGGCGATGAAGTCGGCCAGGGTCAGGGCGCTGATGACATCGACGTGGTACTGCTGCCCGCCTGCCGCGTCGATCACCGGGTCGATCAAGGCCTCGGGCAACACCATCCAACCCAGGCGCAGGGTCTGCGCCATGCTCTTGCTCGTCGAGCCCAGATAGGCGACCCGTTCAGGGTCCAGCGCCTGCAACGCGCCGACCGGTTGGCGGTCGTACCGGAACTCGCCGTCGTAGTCGTCGTCGAGCACGTAGCCGTCGGTGCGCTGCGCCCATGTCACGGCGGCGCTGCGCCGTTTGGGATGCAGGGCCATGCCAAACGGATTGTGGTGGGCCGGGGTCAGCAATACCGCTGGGGTGTCGAGCGCGTCCAGGTCGTCGATGACGGCGCCGTCGTCGTCCAGCCCGATCGGCACGGTCGGCACTCCCGTCGCGGTGATCGCGTCGCGAAAGATGAAGAGGCCGTGGGCTTCCACCGCGATGGGGCGCCCGGATCGGAAGGCCCGCGCGAGCAGCTCGACGCCGTCGCGGACCCCGGCGCAGATCACGATGGATTCCGGCGTGGTCCGCACGCCCCGGACCCGCCCCAGATATTCGGTGAGCGCCTCCCGTAACGCGAGCGGACCGCGTGGATCACCCATCCGCAACGCGGCCACCGGCGCGTCGGTGAGTGCGCGCCGAGCCGATGCCAGCCATGCGCTGCGCGGAAACTCCGAAAGGTCGGGCGAGCCGGGCATCAGGTTGTGCCGTGGCGTGACGGGGATGCGGCGCGGCCGCGGGGCCCGCCCGGGTGTGCTGGCCCGGGCCACCCAGGTGCCCGCGCCCTGACGCGAGGCCAGCCAACCTTCGGCGACAAGCTCGGCGTAGGCCTCGGCGACGGTGTTGCGCGCCAGCCCGAGGTCGCCGGCCAGGGCGCGGGATGGGGGCAGTGGCGCGCCGGTGGCGAGCCGGCCCGAGCGGATGCCGTCGCGCAGAGCGTTGATCAGCTGCTCACGGGCGGTGCGACTACCCGGTTCGATGACGGCCCGCAGGTCCAGGTGAAGGTCTCGACTACCCGAATTGGCCCGCGAAATCACTATCAGATTGAACCATCTGGACGGGTCTTTCGCCGTTAGCGTTGGAGACATGACACAGACACTCGAACCCGCCCACACCACCGGACGCGTCAAGATCTACAAGGCCTCACCCGAGCTGTACGACGCGATGATGACGCTGTCGAATGCCTCGAAGAAGGACGTCGACCCGACCATCGCCGAGCTGATCAAGATCCGCGCCTCACAGCTCAACCGGTGCGCCTTCTGCCTTGACATGCACGTGCACGACGCGCGCAAGCAGGGCGAGACCGAGCAGCGCCTGGCGTTGGTCGCGGCCTGGGAAGAGGCAGGCGACCTGTTCACCGAGCAGGAGCAGGCAGCCCTCGCGCTGACCGAGGCCATCACCGATCTGAGCCACGGACCGGTCTCCGATGCGGTCTACGCCCGGGCCGCCGCAGCATTCACCGAACGTGAACTCGGACAGGTGATTTCGATGGCCGTCACCATCAACGCGTGGAACCGGATCAATGCCGCGGTGAAGATGCCGCCTCCGCGGCGCTGATCCATCGACGGCGGACTTGGTCGAAACCGGACGGCTGACGGCGCCGTCAGTCATCATCGCGATATGTCACTGGGAGCCAGGTCCGTTGCGGTGTTCGCCGTGGCCGGTACCGCCTTTGTCGGTGCCGGCGTCGGCGCGCCGGTCGCCGCCGCCCACGGAGCCGACGCTGTCATCGCCGATCTGCAGGCCGAGGGGTACAACGTCAACATCAACTGGGTGAACGGGGCCAATCAGCAGCTGTCGGATTGCACCGTGGTGAGGGTCAACAATCCTTCGTCCAGTCCGGAACCGCTGCCAGGCGACACCGTCTATGTCGACGTCACCTGTCCGAACGGACTGTACTAGCGCCCGTTCGGACTTCAACATCGCTTAGTTGAACGTCATGTCGCCGAGCTGAACCGGGAACGTTTCGAGCTTCTTGGGCCCGGACTTGTCACCCGTGGTCGACGGGCTGGCCGTCTGCATCGTCATGTCCTTGCCCGACGTGAAGGTGTCCTGGATGCCCACCGGGGCGACCGGCTCGTTCATTCCCTTGTGCCCGTGGCTTGCGTGGGGGCTGGCCGGGCGGCTCGGAAACACCAGGTGCGCCGTGGGATGAGCCTCGTCGCCGGTGATCTCCGGGCTGTCCGGCTCCCAGCTGTTGCGTGCGGAGTTCCGGCTGTTCGACGAGGCCGGTCCGGAGTTCGTGTGTGCTGCTGGTGCCGCGGCAGCCAAGCCGCTGCCGAGGCCGAGGGCCGCCAGGCCGAGGACGCCTGCCATGGCGCCAGAGGCGGTGAGTTTCTTGACGGTGCTGATGGTGCTCATGAATTCCCTTTCCTTTCAGGTGTTTTGCCGGCTTGCTGACCGGCTTGAAGGCAAAGTTATGGCCCTCACGAACACCCCGGCATCGGGTGAAAAATGCGTCTATGGCGTGACCGAATGGTGCAAATGGTGTAGGCGGGCTCTCCCGCACCTGCGTTTGCTGCAGGCACGGCTCATGGCGAACCGTCAGAGCAGGCTCGGTGGTGGGGCGTAATAGCCGGCCGAGTAGCTTTCCGCCATCTGGCGTAGCTGCTCGGCCATCTCACGATCCTGTCGCGCGAACTGGCGGTGGCGAGCGGCGTGCTCCCGGTTGTCCCTCCGACCGGCAGGACCGCAATGTCGAGCTGCTTCGTCGTACGTCGTCGCGCATCGCTCGTGACTGTCCGCGGATTTCTCCACGGTGTCGGCTGCGGAGCGCTGAGCCGCCTGCGCGGCTCGCGATGCCTGCGCGGCTCGTTTCCCGGCGCAAAACGCTTGTTCGATCGCCCGCGTCAGCGGGTCGTCGTCCTCCCAGCCACTTTCTGAGTACGCCATCGACGTGTCCTTCTCCTCAACCTGGATGCGTACCCGGGAATTCGCCCGGCAAACCGCAATGAACCGGAAGTCGGAAAAGGACATTGCCGATGTGCTGCGCGGCGCCTGCGGTCGGCGACGACAGTCGCTAGGGTTTGGGCATGGCGCCCGAGCATCCGGTGTCGGTCCTCGGTGTAGACGAAAGCTGGCGACTGCTGGCCAGTGTGGCGCTCGGTCGCCTCGTCACCACGATCGGCACCAGAATCGAGATCTTCCCGGTCAACTACGTCGTGCAGCGGCGCACCGTGCTGTTCCGCACCGCGGAGGGCACCAAGCTGATCACTTCCATCCTCAGCGATCGCGTGCTCTTCGAAGCCGACGACCACAACCTGATGAACGGCTGGAGCGTGATTGTGCGCGGCACCGCCGAGCTGTTGGAGACGCCCGAGGACATCGCCGCAGCCGAGCGAGCACAGCTGCTGCCCTGGACCGCCACCGTGAAACGTCGCTACGTGCGGATCACGCCGAGCGAGATCTCCGGGCGTTATTTCGAATTCGGCACTCAGCCGGACTGACCGGCGGCTACACCCAGTACGGCACGCGGGCTCGGTACTGGCGCATGGCAATTGCCGCGAAACCCCAGCCGACCGCTGTGAGCACCAGCACCACCACCCAGTGGCGCACTTCCTGGTCGGCGCCAAGCAGCGGGGCCCGCACGATGTCGAGATAGTGCAGCAGCGGGTTCAATTCGACGATCTTGGCCCATGATCCGGCGCCCTGCTGCCGCAGCGTCGACTCGTTCCAGATGATCGGTGTCATGAAGAACAGCAACTGCACCACCGATGCCAGCAGCGGTCCGATGTCGCGATAGCGCGTGGCCAGGATGCCGAAACACAGTGACACCCAGACACAGTTGAGCACTATCAGACCCAGTGCGGGGATGACTGCCAGATCAATCCACTTCCATGGCTTGGGATAGATGATCGCGATCACCACGAAGATGACGATGTTGTGGGCGAACAGGATCATCTGCCGCCACACCAGCCGGTAGACGTGCACCGACAGCGGGGTCGGAAGCTGTTTGATCAGACCCTCATTGGCGATGAACACCTCTGAGCCTTCGAGGATGGACGCGTTGATCAGGTTCCAGATGATCAGCCCCAGCGTGACGTAGGGCAGGTGCTCCTCAAGCGGCAGCTTGAACAGTTTCGAGTACAGCAGGCCCATCGCCACCGCGGTGGTGCCGGTGGCGATCGTGATCCAGAACGGGCCCAGCACGCTACGGCGGTAGCGCTGCTTGATGTCCTGCCAACCCAGGTGCAGCCACAGCTCCCGCTTGCCGAACCCTTCGGTCAGATCTCGCCAGGCCCGGGTCATCGTCCTTGACTGTGAGGCCGCGTCAGTGAAGGTCATTGTCCGGTCCTTCCGAATTTCTCGCGTCTGCCCAAGCGCCGCAGGCGGATCCATTCACGCAGGCCTGCGGGATCGCGGCGGGACACCAGAAAGTACCAGCCGAACCTCACCCATTCCTGTGGGAGCAGTTTGCGCAGCCCCGGCTGGGCGAGCAGATAGCCGCGGTTGCGGTAGGTGAAAAAACGCTTGGTCTCGTCGTCGGGATACTGGGTGTGCATCCGGCCGCCGAGGATCGGTTTGAACTCCTCGGTGCCGCAGGGGTGCAAATAGCTTGCCGTCAAACAGGTTCCGAACGGCAATCCGGAACGCACCAGCCTGCGGTGCAGTTCCACCTCGTCGCCGCGGACGAACAGCCGCAGATCCGGGACGCCGACGGCCTCCACGGTGGCGGCCCGGAACAGGGCACCGTTGAACAGCGACGCGATACCCGGCAGCAGATCCCCGGAGACGGACGAGTCTTCGCTCTGCAGCTCCGAGACTAGCCTGCGCCACACCAAGCCGCGGCGCAGCGGGAAGGCCAGCCGCCGGGGATCGTCGAGGTTGCACACCATCGGGGACACCTCGGCAAGGCAGTGCTGCTCGGCGCAGGCCAGCAGCGTGGCCAACACCGTGGCGTCGGCGGGGCGGCCGTCGTCGTCGGCCAGCCAGATCCAATCGGACCCCAGTGCCAGCGCATGCAGCATGCCGAGCGCGAAACCGCCTGCGCCACCGAGGTTCCGGCGGGAGCCGAGGTAGGTTGACGGCACCGGCTGCCCGCTCACCAGCTCGCGCACGGCGGGGTCGTCGTCGTTGTCGACGACGATCAGATGGTCCGGACGACGCTCCTGCGTCACCACCGCGTCCAGCGACTTGGCCAGCAGTTCGCGTCGCCGGTGGGTGACGATCACCGCCGTCACCATCTCAGGTGGTGCCACGCGCGGATTCCTCCAACACCTCACGCACCGTGCGCGCGGCATCCTCGCCCTCGTAGGCGCGGACCACCTCTTCGATACCACCGGTCATCTTGATGGTGCCGTGGTCGATCCACATCGCGGTCTTGCACAACCGGGCCAGGAACTCGTTGGAATGGCTTGCGAACACCAGGATTCCGGAACGCTCGACCAGGCTCTGCAGCCGCGACTGGGCCTTCTTCAAGAAGTCCGCGTCGACCGCGCCGATGCCCTCGTCGAGCAGCAGGATCTCCGGGTCGATGCTCGTGACCACACCCATCGCCAGCCTGACCCGCATACCCGTCGAGTACGTGCGCAACGGCATCGACAGGTATTCACCCAGCTCGGTGAACTCGGCGATCTCGTCGACCTTGGCCAGCATCTGCTTGCGGGTCTGCCCCAGGAACAGGCCGCGGATGATGATGTTCTCGTAGCCGGAGATCTCCGGGTCCATGCCGACGCCCAGGTCGAAGACCGGTGCCACGCGGCCACGGACCGTGGCCGAACCCCGGGTGGGCTCGTAGATGCCCGAAAGCAGGCGCAGCAGGGTCGATTTCCCGGCGCCGTTGTGGCCGACCAGGCCCACCCGGTCGCCCATCTCCAGCGACATGGTGATGTCCCGCAGCGCCTCGATGACGACGACGTTGGACTGGTTGCGACCGATGGCACCGCCGGCCTTACCGAGGAACGCCTTCTTCAGCGACCGCGTCTTCGCGTCGAAGATGGGGAACTCGACCCAGGCGTCGCGCGTGGAAATGTGTGGATCAGACAACAGCGCAACCTAGAGATACTGTCCGGTGCCCGGGTGTGCCGCCCCGCCGCGCGGTCCGCCCGGTCCGGCCATGCCCGGGGGCAGTGCACCCTGGCGCATCTGTTCGAGCTGCGCGCGGGCGGCCATCTGCTGGGCGAACAGTGCGGTCTGGATGCCGTGGAAGAGTCCCTCCAGCCAGCCGACCAGCTGGGCCTGCGCGATGCGCAGCTCGGCGTCCGACGGAATCGAGTCCTCGGTGAACGGCAGCGTCAGCCGCTCCAGTTCCTCACGCAGCTCAGGGGCCAGTCCATCCTCGAGCTCCCGGATGCTGGTCCGGTGGATGTCGCGCAGCCGGTTGCGGCTGGCGTCGTCCAGCGGAGCGGCGCGCACCTCCTCGAGCAGCTGCTTGATCATCGTGCCGATGCGCATCACCTTGGCCGGCTGCTCGACGAGGTCGGTCAGCGATTTGCCGTCGGCTTCGGCGTCCGCGTCCTGATCGACGTCGCCGGGCAGGATCTCGATGTTGTCGTCATCGGGGTTGATGCTCATGACCTTCCCGTCGTCTGTTGGTCTCCGCGCCAGCGGTAGATGCGGTCTTTGCCGTCGTCGTAGATCTTCTCCCACGACTTCGACTTGTCTAGCGACACTAGCCCGTCGGGCATGGTGAACCCGCGCACCACCGGTGTGCTGGTCAGTACGTACTTGATGTTGAGGGCCTTGACGGCCTCGGCAACCCGCGGATCGGTGTCAGCATCATCGGCGTATGCCCAGAAAATGAACCGGTTATACCCAGGGCCCTGCTGCACCGGGTAGTCGTAGTGGGTCCACAGCGGGTGCAGCCCGGCGATCGCGTACATCCAGGCGCTGCCGTCGGTATTGGCGTCGCCGATCACCGTGCTGTGCGCATCGGGCAGGCCGGCCAGATACGCGAATGCGCGTAGTTTGTGGTCGGCGACCATCACCGAGTCGTACTTGTCGCCGAACAGGAACCGGTGTCGCGGGAAGTAGTGCCAGGCCAGTCCGACCGTGGTGGCGACCAGCACGACGCCTGCGGTGGCCCGGATCACTGTCTGCCGCTGGGTGACGCGGGCCAGCAGCATCGTCAGGCCCACTACCAGGGTGCACAACCCGATGGCCGCCATCGGTGCGTACAGCATGGTGACCACCGCGGAGAGTCGACGCGGATCGCTGTAGAACAGGTCGCTGAACTTGCCGGTGACGGCCCCGATCGGGCCGCCGAACGGCGCGCCGGAATGCACGATCGCCACCATCATCAGGGCCCAGACCGCCAACGGCCACCAGATCTTCTTGATCAGCATGACCAGCCCGCCGATGGCGGCGAGCGCGATCAGCATGTTCTGGATCGGGAAGTCGTTGAGATGACGCGTGTGCTGCACCACTGCGGCGAACAGCGAGCGCTTGCGGCCCAGATGGTTGACGAATGCGTGCCCGGCGATGATATCGGCCTGGTCGGCCACGCTGAGGAACTGCGGCAGCATGATCAGCAAGGCAGGTATGCCCACCACGAGCAGCGTCCCGGCATCGGACACCCGTCCCCGCACCGGATTGCGTAGGCATTCCAACAGCCACCACGCTGCCACCAGCAGCGCGGTGACGACACCGCCGGTGATGTGCACCGAGAACACCCCGACGAGGGCCAGGATCGCCAGCGGTATGCGGTCTCGGTGCCGCAGCGCGGAGGTGACGAGTACGAACGCAGGCACAGCGAGTCCGTAGGCCACCAGGTTCGGTACGGCCGCCACCTCGAACTCGACGTAGGGCACCGCCGTGAAGGATGCCGACAGTGCGGCTGCCGTCGCGGCGACGATGGCCGTGCGCGTCGGGCAGGTGAGCGGACGCACCATCTTCCAGGCCAGCATCGCGGCGCTGAGCGGGAACAGCCACACCGATGCCGCCACCGTGCCGACCGTGTACGCGGTGGTCGCCGCGGCCCCGGTGATCTGGCTGTACACCGCGGCCAGCGCGTGAAACGCCGACGGGTAGTACAGGAGGGCGTGGGTCTCCACGTTGCGCAGCTCACCCATGTGGGTGGGGGAGGCCTGCCCGGTGTCGAGGATGAACCGCACGGTGTTGGCGTGCCACACGGAGTCCCACGTGCTGGGGGCGGACTGCCAGTGGACCAGCCCGGCCGCGGCCGCCCACATGATCAGCAGAGCGCCGAGCACAACGCCGGCCGCCGCGATCAGAACCGGCCCCCGTGACGGTGTCAGCTGTTCGGCGTCGCGGTCCCGATACCGCCCCAGCAGTCTGTGCAACCCCGCCGCAACCGCGGTCGTGAGGGCCACAGCAAACAGTGCCGACCAGCCGTTCCAGGGCACGCCAATGGCGCCGAACGGGACGATGAACAGCGCAACGATGCCGTAGGTCAAGGCCGGGCCTATCGCCACGGCCGCCGGCAGGGTGAGGCCACCCGCACGTGCGGTCAGCGCCCCGGGTATCACTAGCAACAACAGTGCGATTAGCACTCCGAACCCGAAGCCCACTGGACTAGTATGGCTGCCCAGGGCGACCTGGTCCGGCGCGGCCTATCCGGCGGAAACACGCGGTCGGGCGCTCACCCCGATCGTCTCAGCTTGTGTTGTTTGCGAACGCTCTAAGGTGGCTGGCATGGCATACGACGTCGCCCGGGTGCGTGGTCTGCATCCGTCGTTGGGCGATGGGTGGGTGCACTTCGATACCCAGAACGGCATGTTGGTTCCGGACGCGGTCGCGACGACCGTCTCGACCGCGTTCCGTGGCTCCATGCCCACAGCGGTCGGACCCCACCCTTCGGCTCGCCGCAGCGCGGCCGTTCTCATCGCGGCCCGCCAAGCGGTCGCAGATCTGGTCAACGGCGACCCCCGCGGTGTGGTGCTCGGCCCCGACCGGTCACACCTGCTGACCGCCCTTGCCGAGGCATCGTCGGCCCGGGTCGGCCTGGGTTACGAGGTGGTGGTGACACGCCTCGACGACGAGGCGAACATCGCGCCGTGGCTGCGGGCCGCGAATCGTTATGGCGCCAAGGTCAAGTGGGCCGAGGTCGACATCGAGACCGGCGAGCTGCCGTCCTGGCAGTGGGAGGGGCTCATCGACAAGCCCACCCGACTGGTGGCCATCGCATCGGCATCGTCGACCCTGGGCACCATCACCGACCTGGGGGAAGTGACCAAACTGACCCACGAGGTCGGCGGGCTCGTCGTGGTCGACCACACGGCCGCCGCGCCGTACCGGCTGTTCGATCTCGACGAGACCGACGCCGACGTGGTCGCGCTCAACGCCGTCGAATGGGGTGGTCCGCCGATCGGCGCCCTGGTCTTCCGCGACCCGTCCATCATCGATTCGTTCGGTTCGGTGTCGCTGAACCCGTACGCGACCGGGCCGGAGCGCCTCGAGATGGGCGTGCATCAGTACGGTCTGCTGGCCGGAGTGGTCGCGAGCATCGAGTACCTGTCCAACCTCGACGAGGCCGCGATGGGTACCCGGCGCGAAAGACTCGCCGTGTCAATGCAATCCGCATCGTCGTACTTGAGCCGGCTGTTCGACTACCTGCTGTCGTCGCTGCGTTCGCTGCCCTTGGTGATGGTGATCGGCAGGCCCGAGGCCCACATTCCCGTATTGAGTTTCGCGGTGCGCGACGTGCCCGCCGAGCGGGTGGTGCAGCGGCTGGCCGACAACGGCATCCTGGCTGTCTCCAACGTGAACTCACGCGTGCTCGACGTCATCGGCGTCAACGACATCGGTGGCGCGGTGACCGTGGGGCTCTCGCACTACTCGACCATCGCCGAAGTCGACCAGCTGGTGCGGGCCCTGGCCTCGCTGGGTTAGTTGGTGCTCCTCGCGTCCGCAGGCTGATTTGGTGCTCCTCGCCTACACCCGCAACAGCACTTTCCCAGCTACTTCGCCGGAAGCCAGCAGCTGATGGGCCCGCTGGGCCTGCTGGATCGGGAGTTCGGCGCCGATGATCGGGCGCACCCGCCCGTCGGCGACCATCGGCCACACGTTGTCCACGACCGCCGCCACGATCTCGGCCTTACCGCCCGGACCGTCGACCGGCCGTGGCCGCAGTGATGTTCCGATCACACCGGCCCGCTTGGAGATCAGCTTGCCGATGTTCAGCTCGCCCTTGACGCCTCCTTGCATGCCGATGATGGCCATCCGTCCGCCGACGGCCAGGGCGTCGACGTTGCGGTCCAGGTAGGCCGCTCCCATGATGTCGAGGATCACGTCGGCGCCGCCTTCGGCCTGCACGACTGCCACGAAATCCTCGTCGCGGTAGTTGATCGTGATGTCGGCTCCGAGGCTGCGGCACAGGGCCAGCTTCTCGGCTGATCCGGCGGTCACTGCGACCCTGGCGCCGAGCGCATGGGCGACCTGGATGGCGTGGGTTCCGATGCCGCTGGCGCCCCCGTGCAGCAGGACGAGATGTCCCGCGGCCAAACCTGCCGTATTTACCAGGTTCGACCACACCGTGCACGCCACCTCGGGGAGGGCGGCAGCCTCGTCGAGGGTGGTGCCGTCGGGCACAGGCATCACTTGTGCGGCGGGCACCGCGACGTATTCGGCGTACCCGCCGCCCGCCAACAGGGCACACACAGGCTGGTCAACGGCCCACTCGGAGACGCCTTCGCCGAGGGCTGCGATGACGCCGGAGACCTCCAGTCCGATGATGCTGCTGGCGCCCGGCGGGGGCGGGTACTTACCCGCGGCTTGCAGCAAGTCCGCGCGATTGACGCCGGCGACACGGACGCGGATCAAAACCTCACCTTTGCCGGGACTGATGTCAGCGACGTTTTCCCAGGTCAGCGAGCCGTCTGCGGCGGCGGAAATTGCATGCATTTCTTGAACGCTACAACCCTTGGATTTCGGGCACCCAGCAATACTGACGTCCCTTACGATTGCGCCCATGTCAGGCATGATTGCCGGGCGCACGGCGGGTGATATGCCGGGCCTGGATATTGCCGAGCAGAGATCGTGGCAGCACTATCTCGACTCGGCCTTGCGGTTGTACGCGACTCTGAACCGGTCGCTCGTCGACGAGCATCACCTCACGCTCAACGATGTCCGGCTTCTCGACATGCTCGATAAGTCCGCCACCGGCTCGGCACGGATGGGGGACCTGGCGGAGCGCCTCATGTCCCTGCCCAGCCGGGTCACGCGGCAGATCCGTCGATTGGAGGTGCAGAACCTCGTCACGCGGTGTGCCAGCCCCGACGACGGCCGCGGCGTGGTCGCGACCATCACCGACGACGGTCGGATGGCGGTCCGGGGTGCGATGGTCACCTACGGGCAGTGCGTCCGTGCGCACTTCCTGGGCAGGCTGTCCCGGCCCCAGATCGCCGCGATGGGCGAGAACTGCCGCCGGATCAGTGTCGCCCTGCAGTCCGGAGCGCCGCCCGCCAAGCTGGGCCGCGTGTAGACCGTTTACGCTTGTCGGCGGTGGCGTGGCAGAGCGGCCTAATGCACTCGCCTTGAAAGCGAGAGTGGGTTAATCCCCACCGGGGGTTCAAATCCCTCCGCCACCGCAGGTCAGAGGTGGTTTCGGCGTCAAGCCAGGCGCCGACCACCCTCGAAACCTGCCACAGTTTGCCACTATCGCTCGGGGAATGATCCTGAGCTGTGGCGGCGTGTCGTCCCCATCGACTGGGCCTTAACCGGTTCTCGCGATGGGATTTCACACATGGCACGGCTCCCCCGTTACATCACGCGCATCGAGGGCAAGCGCGGTCCCACCTACGAGGCGCGCATCAACGCGACTCTGCCCGGCGGCAAGCGGTTGCAGAACCGCAAGCGGTTCACAACGGTCGACGAGGCGAAGGACTGGCACGCGGCCACCACTGCTGAGCTGGCCGCTGGAACCTTCACTGCACCCAGCGACATCACGGTGCGCGAAGCGGTGGAGCAGTGGCTCGCCGCCAAGAGCGCGCGTGTGAAGCCCACGACGGCTGACGCCTACACCGCCGCGTTGGCCCCGGTGGTCGACCGCTACGGGAACGCGAAGGCGCAGGCGATCACGAAGCTCGATGTCGAGACGTTAATCACTGAGCTGCGAACAGGTTCCACGGATCGCGGCGCCTGGAAACGTACGAGTATCAATCCCATGCTTGCGCGGTGGCGCACCGTGTGGGCCGACCTTCACGCGCAAGGGATCCTGGCGCGCAACGTCGTGGCGCTCGTCGAACCTCTGCGGAAGCCGAGCGGCGAACTGGACATGAAGATCGACGACTCGCTCAGCGAAGCCGAGGTGGAACAGCTCGTCGCCGCGCACGCCGAAGGCGCCGACGAGTACGCCCGCCGCAGAGAACTCTTTGTGCATCTGGCATTGCTCGGACTCAGGCGGGCGGAACTTGCCGGGATGCGCTGGAGCGCCGCCGATCTCGGCGCAGAGGTGCCCACGATCTCCGTGCGCGCGACTCGCGTCGCGACCGCGGCCGGCATCGTCAGCCAGGACGATGCCAAGACGATCAGCTCGCGCCGTACGTTGCCGATCCCGCCACATCTCATCCCGATCCTGCGCCGAATCCGGCATGAGCAGGTGCACGCGAAGGTCCGGTTGGGGAAGCGGTGGGAGGGCGGCGACGACTGGCACATCATGTGCCACGACTTCGGCAAGGCACTCTCGCCGCGCACGTTAAACGCTTGGTGGAACAAGGGTCTGAGCGATGCGGGACTGACGCACCGTCGCCTCCATGCAAGCAGGCACACAGCCGCGAGCCTCCTCGCGCTGCGGGGCTGCCCCGTGCCGATGATCGCTGCCTGGCTCGGCCACGCTGACGGCGGCGTGCTGGCGATGCGGGTCTACGTTCACACCCCCGGCGCGGTCTTGACCGGACCAGCCGCGCTGCTGAGTCAGGGGGCGGCGAAGTGACCGGCCGCGCCGCACCCGCTGTCGCTCAAGGGGTTACGGCACCCTCCACGTCATGAGCAACTACGACGACCTCGCATCCACCGAAGCCTTCCTCGCCGGCCGCGACACCGCCCGCGCCTACCGTCGCGAAGGCGTCGTCTGCACCCGCGACAGCGGGCCCAGCGTATGCCCGCG
Source organism: Mycobacterium aquaticum (assembly GCF_002086485.1). Classification (GTDB taxonomy): domain Bacteria; phylum Actinomycetota; class Actinomycetes; order Mycobacteriales; family Mycobacteriaceae; genus Mycobacterium; species Mycobacterium aquaticum. Next base: position 30,910 of record NZ_MVHF01000045.1, read on the forward strand.
CGGCATGCACGCCAACGACACCGCAGCCTGGGTGCGCGGCTGGCGGTCGGCGTGGACGTGAGCAACAACGAGTTCACTGCCGGCTACCTCGCAGGAGCTGAGCGCCGCACCTCCACCGACGAGGACCGCGACGCCGATGGTGACTGGAGCCCGGGCGATGGCTACCTGCGCTGCCCCATCGCGCATGCCGAGCCGACGCCCGACTGCGACTGGTGCGCGGGCTTCGCAGCCGCCTGGGAGTAACGTCCGAACACGGAACAGCCCCAGCACCTCGACGAAGTGCTGGGGCTGTTCTCGTTGGGGTGCGGCGGTTACCGCGGAACCTCCGACGCCGGGATGGGGCCAACACTCACCCAGCCGTCGGGCATCGTGCACTGCAGCGTTTCCGCCCACTTGGACTGCGGGATGTCGATCAGACGATCCGCGGGCAGCAGCCCGCCGCGGTACGGTCCGTCGCCCGAGAACCCGACAACTTGGCCGGTGCTCTGCAGCACCCACGTCATGCAGGTGCGGCCCTGACCGTTGTGCGCGAGGAAGATATAGGGCTGGCGCTTCTGGATCGCCCAGCTCAGGTAGTGCCGCGTGTCGGGCGGTGCAGCGGCGAGCAGGGCAGCCGGATCGGGCACCGCCTCGGCGGGCTTCGACGGAGCGGCGAAGACCTGCGCACGTCCCTTCTCCTCACCGTGCGCGACGCCCTGCTGGTGCAGCGAGTACCCACCGACGCCGAGCACAGCCAGCAGGGCGGCTGCGACGAAACGGCGGTGACGCTTCGTGCGGGTGGGAGTCTCGTCGTTCGCGGTCATCGCGCACCTCCCTCGGCGCGGCAGCCGTACGCCCTCATCGTCTCGCTCAGCTGGGCACCGCCGATCGGCACCACGCCGGTCTCGTTGAGGAACCAGAGCTTCCCGGTGGGCATCAGCACCGCGCTGTGGCACGCGGTGACGCCTGCGCTTGGCACGGCGAACATGAACGGGTGCCCCTGCTTCATCGCCCGCTGCGCCGCGTCCAGATCCACCTCGTTGCTGATCCATGCGAGGTCCGGGACGCCCTCGGGGCGGGACACCGCCGGTGCCGATGGCGCGGAGGTGCGCACCTGCTCTCCGCCGTGGCGGGCTTCCCAGCTGGACCAGCCGAACCCGCGATCTCCGCAACCGTAGAGCTCGCGCCGCGGGCTCAGCGCCATACCCGCGACCGGCGCGGTGTCGGGGCGGTTCAGGATCCAGATGTCGCCGCTCGGCGTCCGCATGTAGGTGAAGCACGCCGCACTCCCACCGCCTGCTTCACGCTCGGGAAAGACGAACGGTGCGCCGGACGCGGCCGCATCGCGGGCGCCGACGGTGTCCACCCACGTGGGCAGGTCTTCGAGGCCGATCTGCTGTGGAGCGAGGGCGGGAGCGGCGACGGTCGGGCTGCTCGGGGCCGCAGACTGCGGTGCCGGGGCGGGCGAGCAACCCGCCAGGGCGACGGTGGCCACCGCGTTCGCGGCGGCGACGGTGATCGGGATCTTCTTCATGGTTGGGGTGTCCTTTCTGGTGGGGTGGGCACTCCGCGTAGTCGGTTGGAGGGCGGGGTCTGTGGGTTAGGCCGTGACGCTGGCTCGGTCGGGGTCGTCGGCGTCGGCGACCGCCTCGCGCGCGGCGAGGAGCTTCGCGACAGTGCGCTTGTTGGCGACCTTCGCGTTCGCGATCACGTTCTGCGACTGGCCGGCGTCCCGGCGGGCGAACACCTCCGCGACGCGCTCGACCGGTAGCTCGACACCGCCGGCCTGCACCACCGCCTCAGCCTGCGCGGTGTGCACCGGCTGCACCGGCGGTGCACCGTCGTTGGACTGCACCGCCACTTCGGCCTGCGGGGTGTGCACCGGCTGCACCGGAGTAGTGGGCTTTCTCCGGCGCACGCTCACCGGTGCATCAGTGCGGTGCACCGCCACGAGGCGGGGACGCTCCGGGGACTGCACCGGATCGGTCTCGGGCTCCGGGTGCACTGCCTGCTCCGCGGTCTGCACCGGCTCATCGTCGCTGGTCACAGCCGGTGCAGCCCAGTGCACCGGCGGCTCCGGTGCACTCTGGTCGCGCTGATGCACCGGCTGCTCCACGTCGCCGGCGGGCTCCTCGGTGGAGTGCACCGCGGTGTCGGGCTCCCGGTGCACCGTGGCCTGCTCCGGCCGGTGCACCGGCTTGTGGTGCAGCTGTAGGGCCGCGTCATACACCGCAGCCTCGGCGCGGTGCGTGGCCACGGCGAGTGCGGAGGCCACCGCGATCACGGCGTCGATCACCAGTGGCAGCAGAGCCGCGATGAGCGGCGGGCAGTGCAACAGCTGAACCGCGAGGTCGCGCAGCGTCACGAACGACGCGACGAAGGCCATCGCGGCGATCGCCACAGCTCCGGCGACGCCGGACCAATACATGGCACCTCGGCCCTTACCGGCGTGCGCGGTGAGGCCATGAGTGATCAGCACCAGGCCGAGCGGAGGCACCGCAGCCAGGGCGGCGGCGGCCCAGCGGTGGTCCGCGTCGACCAGCAGGACGTGGCCAGTGTTGCCGGCGACGCTGATCGCCACGAAGGTCACCAGCACGGTGCGCCAGTAGGTGGTGTCGCTCATCTGTCTGTTCCTCCTCGGAACGGGTGGTGCGGGGTCAGGCGTTGCGGGCGGCCTTGGCCGCCGCGATGCGCCGCTCGATGGTCAGCCGGTTGATGCTCAGCGCGTTCGCGAGTCCGGCCACCGAGGCGCCGGCCTCGTGCAGCCGCAGGATGAGGAGGTCCTCCGCAGCACGGATCGCATCTGCACCGCGGCGCATGGTCGCGTAGGCGTCGAGTGCGGCCTGTGGGTCGGCGGGCACCTCGGCGAGGGCCACCACGGAGTTGGCGGCCGCAGCGGCCACCTCCCGGGCGGCGGCGGGCAGAGCGGCGACGGCCTCGGCTGCGCGTACGGGGTCAGCGGGGGTGAAGCGGGCCATGGTGCGGTTCCTCTCGGTTTCGGTCAGCGGGAGCCGGCGCGGCGTGTTGTCGATACGCTGCATATGCGCCTACAGCCACTATGCACCCGAAACACCTTGAGCGCCAACAAGATGCGTTCTCTAAAGCAGAGACAATGCAGGTCAGGATGGGTGCGCCTCAGAAAATTGATAGGCAGACGGCGTGTTCCTATCACCTTGAGCGGCAACGCAATACGCTGTGTATCGCGATACGCAGCGTATTGCCAACGGGTTTGGGTACGGCTGGATTCCGTGGCGCCCCCTGTAGCGTCTCTTGTAGCGAAACCGATCCACCGGCCAGGGGGTGGCCCTGTGATCGGCGAAAGTGGCCGGATGATCGGCAGGCACTGGCCCGCTGATCGAATCAGGGTGGCCGGATGATCGATAGCCGAAGAATTCCGTGGTAGAAGCGAAAAACGGGCTCCCGCGCCGGATTTGGCGTGAGAGCCCGTCCTCGTCAGCTGGCGTCGGTGGGAGTGTCTGTAGACCACCTCAGTCAGCTACGCGGTACCCGTGCGGGGCGGCCGCATCCCTCTCCACGACGTGCCCGCGCAGCGCGGCGAGAGTCTTGGGCACGCGGCGGGTGAGAGTCGCCGTGCCGATCCCCGTCACGCTACGCACCTCCGCCGCGGTCTTACCGGCCAGCATGGTCGCGCCGGCGAGCTCGACCACGAGCGCATCGATCTCGGCTGCGAGCGCATGCGCTCGCGTCACCGCCTCCCGAGCGGCCGCCGGATCAGTCCCGGCGGCGTCCTGCAGTTCCTGCGCGATGTCGCGGCCCTTGTCGCTGATCTGGCGCAGGAGCCGGACCGAGATGGTGCTCGCGGCGAGGCGGCCCTGCGGGGTGGTGTCACGCGACCGCATCGCGCACCTCCCCGATCGGCTTCCGGATCGGCGGATCGCCCTTCGGCACCAGCGGCGCGAACTCGGTGAGCGTGCGCATCTCCTGCTGAAGACGCGTGCGGCTGATGCCCAGGCCCCGGCACACCGCGCCACCGGGCTCTCCCGCCGCGATCAGCACCTGCGCCAGCTGGCGTTCGGTGGATCGGATGTCCTTCCGCCGCTGCTTCTCGCGCCAGGTGGCGATCGCGGCGAGGGTGCGGTCGGGGTCGGCGGTGCCGTGATCGATAACGGCGTGCAGGTCCTTCAGGGCCTCCGCGTAGAGACCGGACAGATGTGGAAGGGCTCGTGGCAGCTGCGCGGCGGCGGCCAGCTTCTGTGCGTCGGTGGGTTCGGTGAACATCAGACTCCTGCCTTCGCCTCGGTTCGCGGCATGTACGCACCGTGACGAGCCACGTGTCCCGACCGTGACGAGACATGTACCGCCCGTGACCAAACGCGTGTCCCGACCGTGACGAGAGGCATGTCCGCATCGTGACGAGCGGTTCCCGCCGACATGAATCGACTGGTCAGAGCGCTGCACCCGGTCATGCGTTGATCCAGGTGCCGTCGTCGAGCTTGGTCATGGGCTTTCCACGGCCCTGAGCGCGGGTACCGGCCAGATTGTCGGAGAGGGTGGTGGGCCGAACACCGATCGCCCGCGCGGTGGTCGTCACGGCCGCCCCGCCCAGCACCGCGACGCCGAGCACCTTGTACTCGAGCCGGCGGATGCGGTCCGCCTCGCCGCGCAGGGTGGCGATCGCGTCCACCAACTCAGCGGGGGTCGGCGGGTCCGACCGCTGGGTGAGCTCGTACAGCGGCAGCTGCGCCTCGCCAAGCGCTTCGCTCAGCTCGGCGACGAGGGCCGGGGCCAGCTCGGCTGCGGCCTGGAGGTTGGCGGGGGTTGGGCTGGCCTTGAGGTGCATGTCGTACTTAGCCATGTGGAGTCTCCTTCTGTTGGGTTCAGTTGACGGGTGCGTGTGCGGCACGCAGTGGCTTCGATCCCGGCGCGTACGACTTACCGATCGGGTCGTACATCGCAGAGGCTGGATCAGGACGGCCGTCGGGTCCGTCGAGGTGCAGCACCGGCAGGTCATCGGAGCTGGGTTCGCTGGTCGGGGTCCAGTCCTGCCAGCTGCCGTCTCCGCCGGGATCGGATCCTGTGGGGAAGCGCCACGCGAATCTGCGCAGACGCGGTGTGCTGGCGAGCGCGGCGGTGAACGTGTCCGCATCGGCTCCGGCGTTGAAGAAGCCTTGGAACAGCTGGATCTCTCCCGTCTCGGTGTCGGCCATGATCCCGCGGCCCTTCATGGACTTGGTGAGCTGAGCGCCGAGCACCTTCACCTGCTCCCGTGGCTCGCCGGCGGCGAACAGCGCCTGACGGTTGATCTCGCTGGGCGGCCCGAGCACCACCAGCGTCTGCGTGTTGCTCTTCCAGCGGCCGGCGAACGCCGACGCGTAGGCGTACTGCCCAGCGGTGAGGATGAAGCACTTCTGCTCCCGGGCTTGCGACGCGATCCAGGACAGGTTCGCGATCGTCTGCTCGGCTGCCTTGCGCGCCTCCTTGTCGCTGCCCGACATCTGGTCGTCCAGCCATGCTGGCGCTTCGTCGAAGACGAGCAGCAGCGGCGTGGGCAGGTATTCGATCCCGTCCTGCTGCAGCCGCGCCGCGAGCGCCTTCCGCCGCTCGAACTCGTCGCGCACGTATCTCACCGCGCGATGCAGAGTCGCCTCACTGCCGGAGGAGTAGTGAACGACTCCGGGCAAGTTCTGCATCGCGATCCGCCGAAGGTCCTTGCCGTTCTTCGCATCGACCAGCAGCACCTCCGCGCCCTGCAGCACGGCGGCCTGCACCAGTTGAGACAGCAGCACCGTCTTTCCCATGCCGGTACCGCCGAAGATGCCCATGTGCGGTGCGACGGACTGCTGGACGAGAATCGGGCTACCGTCGGCGCGGACACCGAGCGGGATCACGAAGTCACCCGCTGCGGCGTGCCGCTCAGCGGGGGTGCGGGGACGGACGAACAGGCCGGGGCGCATCGGATTCTGCTTCGGGAACTCGTTCACGATCTTCTTCGTGTTCAGGTGCAGGACCGGGTGGACGCCCTTCGCGGTGACGGTGAGCTCGGGCGCGTTGAGTACCTGCCGAAGTCCCGGCTCGGCGCGGCGCACCTGATCGAGAACCATCCCCGGCGGAAGGCTCAGCTGGCAGGTGCCGCCGCGATCGTCCTCACCCCAAGCGCTGATCGTCGGGGTCTGTGGGTTGCCGGTGTCGGGGTTCTTCTGCACAACACCGGCGAGCGCGAAGAGCCTCTTCTGCTCGGCTCGGCTGGAGTTGAATTCAGCCGCGCGCGCCCCGTGCGACCGCCACGGACCGACGCCGTCGATACCGACGCGGTAGAGCAGAACGGTCTCGTCGTGGCCGCGCCCCACGGAGAATTCGCCGAGGTTTCCGCGGCGGTGCAGCATCTCGGCGAGCTGGCTGCCGACGCGGAGACGGTTGTCCTCGTCGACGCCGGTGTGGAACGTCAGCACCGCCTTCACGTCACCGTCGCGGGTGCGCACATCGACGGCGGCCACCTTGCCCAGCGGGGGCGTCAGCATCCGTCGCACACCGTCCGCGACCCAGGCCGCACCGGTGAGTCGCGGCTCGGCGGTGTCGGCCTTCACCTGCGCCGGTATCGGCTGTGCAGCCTCGATCTCGGGGAGCATCGCGATGTACCGATCGACGGCTGCCTGCAGCGCACGCTCCTGTGCTTCGGCGTTGGCAGCGGCCACCTGAGCCTCCGCTGCGTCGTCGGCGGGGTCGGCATCGGTGACGACGTGAAGCCGCGGCGGCACCTGCTCCCCGGTCTCGCGCGGAGGTTCGGCCTGAGCCCTTGCGCGCGCTGCCGCAGCTGCGGCCAGCGGATTCGTCACGGTGATCAGCTCCAAGGATCGTCGGGGTCGACCTGTGCGGCGGCCGGCTGTGTGGGGGCGGGCAGGGGCTGCGCGGGAGCGGGAGCCTGCTGCTGGGGCGACCGCTGCTCCATCGACAGGCGCGTCACGAACCAGTCCTTGGCGGGGTTGCGCTCGAACGGGGAGGCGGTCGCCACCCGGGCGGTGCGCTCAAGATGCCGGAGCACACGGTTGAGTTGCTGCTCACCGATGGTGTAGTCGCGGGTGTTGACGCTGATCTCCACATCCCCGTCCCTAACGGGGTCGACCCTCACCACCGCGGCCGCGGGCGTGAACTCACCCGTCTCAGGATCGGTCTCGCCCACCCCAGCAAGCTGACACGCCTGGAACCACGCACTGCGGATCGGGGCGTCATCACCGCTACGGGTCACTGCCTGCGCGAAAGCCGTGCCGGGCTCCCGCGGGACGACCGCACCGAACGCCGCGTAGCGGCGCAAGTCGGCGTTTTTCATCGGCGGGCGCTCGGGCATCACGGCAGGTGGAGGCGGCGGAGGCGCGAGCCCGATCTCGTGCGGGTCATAGACGCTGCGGTCAGGAACCATCGCGGCGGCATCGGCGTGTGCCTTGGCCACCTGCTCGGCGTGCCACTCCTCTGCGATGCGGCGGCCGCGGGCGAGGGCGGCGGATTCGCGGGCGGTCTGTTTCTTCTCCTCTTCGGCCTTCGCCCTCCGGACCTTGGCGATCACGACCCAGGCGATCAGGCCGGCGATCACTAGTACAACGAGACCGGCATGCTCCGAGAGCCAGCCGCCGATGCCGCCACCGCCGGATCGGCCCTGGGTCCGCTCGTACATAGGCGAGCCAGGCTCCGCGAACGCAGGGGTCCGCTGCAGTGCGATCCTGCCGCCGTGGTCACTGCGCCGCCACTGTTCGCAGAGCCCCGGGTTGTAGTTCGCCGAATCCGCATAGCAGAGCATGGGGTCGGCGTTGGCGGGAGCAGCGGTGAGGGTCGTGAGTGCGAGGGCCGCCATTCCGGCGGCGACGCTCGACAGTTTGCTGATTCGCTTCATGTCGACGTTGTACCACTCCTAATGCACCGTTCACAAGGTGCGACGCGACGTTGCCTATCGAATCAACTTCCTCACGGTTTAGGTAATTCTCTGAAATAGAGAATTGAAATGGCGTTGACGCTGTCTATACAGGTAGACGGCGCACTACAAACGTACTGGCGCCCATTCTCTGAAATGGAGAATAGGTCAGCTGTCGAGATAGAGGATGGGCGGCGACTCCTTGTGGACGGTTCATCAGGTGGGTACGCTCGGAGTAGCCACTTAGTGGATCTAAAAACATTGCTACATCATCCGTAGTGAGGTTTCGAGATAGGAGTCATGGATGACAGACGAGACGGAACCGTCGGTGCCTTGGACCGCGACGGTGCCTGCCTGTGCAGTACCCGATGTCCACCGGGTGGTGGCGGATGGCGCACCACAACTCGAAGGTGACCGGTGATGACCAGCCTCACGACCGCCGCCTACGAGGTGGCCCATGCGCTCCGCCCCGGATCAACGGCCGCACAGGTATACGCGGCCGCTTACGCAGATGCCCGCTGGCAGTGGATCAGCGCCGGTTCCCCTGACGACGAACTGCCCGCGTATCTGGCGGATCTCATCGCACCTGATCCTCTGGCGCGTACCGCGTCGGCCGAGCTGGGAACCGGCGGCACCGCCGACATCATCTGGGCGGTGAACGCGCGGTGGGCGGGATTGCAGGAGGCCGCCGAACGGGACGAGCCGTTGGAGCAGTGGGCGCGGAGGGTGACAGCGTCCGGTCAGGTCGCCGGAACGCCGGAGCAGGTGATCGACGCGTTGGATCTCTACGCCGACGGCGTCTCGGATATGGGCATCGCAGCGGAGACAGGGCTGAGCGTGGTGGCGGTCGCGTGGGTGACGGGAGAGTCGCGATGACCGGCGAGTACACGGGGCCGGCCCAGCACCCGCACCGCAGCTGGTGGCAGCGCATCAGGGACTGGTGGCTGGTACGGAAGCTGAACCGCTGATCCGACGAGCGGGGCTGTGCCGCGTACACGGTGACGCGGGGCGGCCGGTCCGCCGGACCAGAACAAGGAGAGAGCAATGTCTGATCCCAACGAGAACCAGCCCACTGTGTCCGTGCCCGATGGCAGCGGCCCGGTCACGGAGGAAGAGCGCCGCATGTGGGCCGACGCGGCCACCGCCAACGGCGGGACCGAGGACAGCTAGCTGAACCGCACCGTGCCCCTGCCCGACGTTGGGTGGGGGCACGGTGCGGTGTGAGACGCGTATTCGGGTCGGAGGCAACCGAGTCGTGATACAGGTTTGGGATGCCCCTGCAACTCATCGATCTCCGACCCGGGAACGCCGCCGGCCGCTGGTGGACGCCGCCGTTCGACCAGGCCGTGGAATACGAGCACCCGCACTGGTGGAACCGTCAGCTGGGCGATGACCCGTGGCTCGTGCAGGTCTTGGCGGGCGGGGCCGAGGTAGCACGCGTCGAACTCGACGACCCCGGTGGCATCAACCCGGAGTAAACGAATGTCCCGGGCTTGGACGACGACCGGCTGGAGATTCAGTTCATCGAGGTGGCCACCGCGGCTCGTGGGCGCGGCGTTGGAACGCAGGTGGTGCGGGAGCTGACTGCCCGGCATCCGGATCGGCGGCTGTTCGCATACAGCGAGGGAGCGGACAAGTTCTGGGCGAGGCTCGGCTGGGAGCCGTTCGTACACCCGGCGGGTGGGTACCGCACCCTGTTCATCCAGCCGGCTGGCGCTCTTCGGAACCCGCTGTAGCTCATCACGCCCAGCAAGATCACAGATTCGGCACAAAGGGCGGTGAGGGTGTCCGCACGTGTTGGCGTCGACCTAGCCTGACGCCGTGGCGGGGGCACAGTCGATCAAGGGGGCCGACCAGATCGGTCGTCTCGGCGTGATGTACTTCCGGTCCCTGCTGGCCCAAGCCGGTGTTGCCCACGGGGAGTTCTCCGGCGGCGAGGACCACCTGGCCGTCGATGTGACGGTAGAGCTGGTGACGGGAGGTGTTCGGGTACAGATAAAGACCGGCACCAAGGCGCTGAACAAGGACGGCAGCTTGACCGTGCCGGTGAAGAACGCGTGGAAGGCGAAGTGGTCGGAAGCGCTCGTGCCCGTGTTCCTCGTCTACGTCCACCTGGAGAAGAAGCCGCCGCTGGACTGGATCGCGCATGAGGACGCACACACCGTGGTGCACGCCCGGGCACTGTGGGCGAAGGTCAACGCGGTGAAGGGGCAGAGTGTCAGACTCCCGGCGCAGAATCGGCTTACCGCCGCAACCTTCGACACCTGGAGCGAAGAGTTCAAGCGAGCATGGGGAAAGGCGGCGAGCGCGTGACATCGGGACTGCACGACCGAGTTGCCCGCTACCTCGCCGCGACGGGCTGGTTGGCCCCGGAAGAAGTCGGTGAGCTCGGCGGGCTGTGGCGGCATCCGTCCTCACATAATCTGCTGCCGGTCCCGAACCAGCTGGTCGAGGACGGCATCGACTGGCAGGTCATCACCGAGCGTGTGGCGATGCACGAAGGCGCGAAGGTGGCCGACGTTGCCGCTCGTCTGCGAGGCAGGGCAGTGGACATCGCCAACCTACGCGCGGCCAAGGACATCGTCATCGACGACACGATCCCCTACCTGGCCGGTGTCGCCCTCGTGGAGTCGAGTTGGACGATGCTGCGGTCGTCCGCCACCACAGCGCTGGGCCAGCGGGCGCTGATCCGCAAGTACAGCGAGGCCGGCGACGATTTGATCAAGGCCGCGCGGATGGCTCACACCCGCAAGGGGTCGTTCATCATCCCGATCCTGCTGCCGATCACGGAGGCGGCGCCAGACAAGGAGTCCAACAAGGAAGAGTCGTTCCCAAGCATGAGCATCACGGCGGTGCCCGAACCGCCGGAGCGGCGGGTGATGCGCACGTTCGCGGAAGCATTGGCCACGCTCGACAAGACCGTGGTTCAGCCGGAGCGGGAACCGCGCGCTGATGTCGACGTCGAACTCGTCCGCGCGGGTGTCAGCCACCAGTTCGTCTCTGCCTTGCACCGGGTGCTGGAGCAGGACTCGGTCGATGAGTTCAGCGCCGCCTTCGAATGGTCACCGCTGGGAGGACCAGCGCCGAAAGGCCTGAGCGGCACGTCGATTCCCACCACTGCGAGCAAGCGCATCGAGGCGGTGGCCAAGCGGCTCAAGTCTCGCAAGGCGCCACGGGTCGAGGAGCAGTTCGTCGGTCCGATCCGCGGTGTGGAGCGCGATCATGACGCCGACACCGGCAGAGTGTCGGTCGAGGTCGCCCACAGGGGCCGCACCACCCGAGTGTCGGTGAACGTGTCACCCGCGGTGCTCGACGAAGCGTGGCAGTGGGCTCGGGAGCGCAAGACCGTCGTGGTGAACAGCCGGGTTCAGAGCCAGCGGGACGGACTGCACGCCGTTTCGCTGGACGCGATCACACCGCTCATGCTCGACGTCAAGCCGAGCTGACCTCTACCGGTACCGCCATCAGCGCGCTGAGTCGAGGCGGCGGTGGATCATCGACAGGGTTCCCAGCACGTCGAGCGCGTCCTGCTCGGACACCTCCCACACCAGCCGAGGCTCGTGCGCGGCGGGATTCCGGAACGCCGCGAACACGCCCTCGGCCAAGAGAGCGACCCCCTCTTGTTCGTTGCACTCGGTCACGGTGGCGCAGTCCGTGATCAGCACGCGCGGCGGTTTGCCCCGGAGCGTCGCCTGCACCAGTGCGCGGCCATCTTTGTCGAGTCCCGACTTCTCCCGCAGCCGGGCACCGAGGCCCTTGACCGCCTCGAAGACGGCCTCGTAGCAGTCCGTGCGCAGCAGCTCCTCCCGGCAGTGGCGAATGACTTCCGGGTGCGCTCCGCGTTCGGTCAGACGGCTGCGTAGACGCTCGCTGCGGGCAGACGCTTCGGAGGCGGTGGCCGCCTTCTTGGCAGCTCCGATGCGCCCGTCCTCGCGCACCCGGTAGCCCGACAGTGACAGCACCTGGGTCAGCTCGTCGCGGGCCACCGCGGCCTTTGCTTGCCGATCCCAGATCATGTCCGGCTTCATCGCGGCGGTGATGACAGCGAGGACTGGCCGGCCGTCCCGCTGTGAGTACTGCTTCTCCTGCATGCTGGCGGCGAGGCGCTTCCACTTCGTCTGACCCTCGCCGAGTGGGTCCGGCATTCCCACCGACGCGAGGATGCGCGTCAGCTCGGGTCCGCTGTACAGCTCTCCGATGATTCGGGCGATGTTCTCGATCGATCCGTGGCCGAACGGTGCGACGGTGCTGGCTGCCATCGCAGCAGGCTAGCGATCGACGCCGACAGAGCGGTGGCTGCCGGCCCAACCCGGTTTCCCGGCTGGCCTCCCGCGCATCACACCCCGCGAGGTCGCCTACGAGGCTGCACCCACCGGAGCAGCTCCGCGGTGGCCTCCTCCGGCGTGACCGCACCCGTCCCGCGCAGCAGCCGCCACCATGCCCGCTCCCGGGCGAGGTAGGCCTCCGCCCACGCCGGCAGCTCCGGCACGTCGAGGTCTTCGGAGTACTCGTTCACACCGGGTTAGACGCACGCCACGGGGGAACGGTTCCACCGGGTATCAGGGCGGCGGCCGCCCATTCTCTGTATCCGAGAATCGCCTGTCCTACAGCGGATATGCCGCCAAGTTGCCTACCTGCGGATATGCGAGCAACTTCGGCGTGTCGTGCCGATTCACTTGACTCAGCTAACGATCTGTTATCGCCTCAGCTCTAGGAGAAATATGCATCTAGCTGCACGTTTGTTCTCGACCGCGACCCATATGGCGTGTACGGTAGGGGGCGCAGCAAACACCAACAGCCGCCAACTGCCACTGGCTACGAAGGGACCACACCGATGACCGAGACCATGACCACCGCGGAGATCGAGGTCGACAGCGACCTGGTGCTCACCGCCGAAGAGACCGCCGATTACCTGCGCGTCAGCTTGAACACGGCGCTCAAGCTGCTGCGCGAGGACGTCATCCCTGCTGCCAAAGTCGGCCGGCAGTGGCGAGTGAGCCGACGCGCGCTCGACGAGTTTCTGGGCACGCCGCGGCGGCAGGCGGTGAGTTCCTGTTGAGCACCGAACCCACCTGGCTCAGCCAGGAGGCCAGCCGCCGAGCCATCGAGGCGCTGACTGACACCTTCATCGTCTTCGAGGACCACACCGAGCCCTACCTGAAGTCCCTGACCGCGGAGCAGCTGCATGCCCTCCGACCCACGGCCCGCGCCGACGCCGAGCGGTGGCGCAACGCCCGCAACACCATCTGCCGTAGGGCCGCAATCCTCATGGCCCGCGCCGAGCTCATCGGCCACACCCCCTCCGAGGCACAGGAGGAAGCGTGGTCGAAGTTCGTCAGCGCGCAGGACCCTGGGGACGGGATGTGGATGTACTTCGACCACCTGACTGACACCGACGGGCGCATGGTCACCGCCGGGATCCTGTCCCAGGAAGTCGTCAACCAGGTGGCGTCGACGATCCACAGTCGCGTCGCCTGACCCGCCCCAGAAAACACGAAAGCCCCGGTAGCAGCCGGGGCGTCCGCTCGAACCGAAGTCCGAAAGTAGTAGCTACATCATGGCATATCCGCAGAATTCTGCAAACACCTCGCACGCCACGCCCGACGACTGGACGCTGTTCACGTACGCGGCCGCGCCCGACGGAGCCGGTGTGCTCGTCGAGTGCGAGTCCGGCGGCGAATGGGCTGCGTGCGACCCCACCGACCCCCTGTCCGTCGCGGGTGCGGTGCGGGCGTGCGGGGCGGTGCCCCGTTACTGGCAGGGCACGATGCGCGCCGCGTACCCGGTGCGGAAGGCGGTGGCCGCATGAGCGCCGCGGAGTCGACCACCAGCCACGGCTTCTCGCAGGAGGAGCTCGACCGCGTCACCGCCCAGCAGGGCTTGGTGCGCGAGCACCTCGACGCCCGACGACCCCTGATCGCGAACTGGATCGAGCGCTTCGAGAACGATGGCGACGACACCATCATCCAGCTGGTGTCGAGCTGGAAAGCCCCGGTCACTCGGGCCTGGCAGCAGCTCACCGCCGATGCCGTGGACCTGGACGAGCTCGCGCAGCGGGTCGCCAGCACCGCGAACTGGGGCTTGCACCTCGGCGCAAGCCGCCGGGTGGCATGGGATGCCGACAACGCTGACGGCACCGCAGCGTTCAACGCCGCGGGTGTGCACGTGCACATTGTCTCCCCGGGCTCGCTGCACCCCCAGCACGACCACGCGGGTGGCTGCACCGCGCTGCATCGGCTGCCGCACTGGGTGCCTGATGTGCGCCTCACCGGACCCACCACCGCGGTGACGCTGGCGAACGGCGGCAAGGTCGACGTGCTCGCCGGACACCACCAGGTCGTGCTACCGCTCAGCGTGGTCACGTACCGCGACCTGGACGGCTACACGGGCAGTTACATGACCGGCAGTGGAGCTGGGTACTGCGCTGCCGAGCGGGATGGGTGGCTGCTCGAGGACCAGGGCGAGAGCCTGGAACTGCCGCTGTGGGCACTGTCCGCTGAGATCCTGGCCTACGCGCCCGAGGGCACAGTCGTCGGGGAGCCACCCGCCGGGTTGGAGGCGCTCGCCGGGACGGTGTCGATCTGGCGACAGGCGGAGAAGAAGACGTACACCTCTGGTGAGGGCAGCGACGAGCTGACCGAGGCGATCGGCGAACTAGACCTGCTGACCATGCTTGAAGAGGCCGGGGTCGCCGGTGAGCGCCGCGGCTTCTTCACATGTGGGCCGTGCGAAAATTGGCTGCGTGCCGGGTCCGATGCCGAGAAGAGCATCACCGTGCACGACTGCGGTGAGCACGGAAGGTGGGTCCAGGTGTGGACTACCGGCATCCCGACGTTGCCGCAGGGTGGACACAGCCGTCTCGATGCCTTCATTGGCCTCACCGGGCGCGACATCGCGGAGCACCGTGGTGCTGAGATGGCTCGCTTGGGCCTGGTGAAGCCCCGTGACTTCGGCGGCGTGACCGCCGAGGGCCTCGAGGACGAGGCCGATGAGCTGGAGGCCCGCGCCGCGGCTGGCGAAACCACCGTGCCGGGACCGCCAGCGCCGGCGGGTGCCGACATCGTCTACGTGGAGGTGGGCGTCGACGGTCTGCTCCAGCGCGCGCAGCGCTGCCGCGAGGCCGCCGCGGTGATGACCGCCAATCAGCCCGCTGCGACGCCGATGTCCGATGCGACCTTCATCAGTGAGGTGATGATCGGCATGGAGACCGCTGAGGAGGACGAGGGGGCAGCGGACCGCGCCGTCAACGACAACACCGACGACGAGGACAAGCCCGACAACGGCAACGGTGCTCCGGACAAAGGCGACGCCTCGGATGGAGCCGACGACGAGCCTGAGGTCGAGCCGGCCAGGGTCGTGCGCGAGTACGCCGGGACTCCGCCGCGTGAGAAGGAGATCCTGCAGTACCCCATGCCCGACATCCCCGCGCATGTTCAGCCGGTGGCGGGTGCGACCACGTCATGGCGAGAGGTATTGCCGCCGCTGGCCAACTTCCGCACGCACGATTTCGTCGCGCACGAGTGGATCTTCTCGGCCACCCCCGGCCTCAGCCATGTCGCCGCGGCTGCTGACGCTCGCGGTGTCACCCGCTGGGGTCTGCTCGGTGGGCTGTTACCCAGGGTGGCCGGCGCGATCCCTTCTGCCGTGCGCCTGGTCCCACCCGCCGCCGAGGGGTACGAGGACGACGGGTCCGACGACACATCCGAGGACGGCGAGGGCGAGGGCACCTCGATCAACGTGTACAGCGTCCTGGTCGGAGGCCCCAGCTCTGGCAAGACGAACACGATGACGGCGGCGGCTGGGCTGATCCCCAGTGCAGTGGCAGGTGTGCGCACCCTCCCGCCGGGGACCGGTGAGGGCCTGCTCAAGGAGTTCCCCCGCCCGTACGCGGCTGACGACGATGGTGGGAGCCCCGCCGACGCCGGCGCCCCGACTATCGGCTCGGTCGGCGGTGACGGCTCCTCGATCCTGCTCGAGTCCGACGAGATCGACATCTTCGTCGGAGAGATGATGCGGCAGGGTTCGAGGACCTCGGGCTGGTACCGGTCGATGTGGATGGGCGGCGAGGTCGGCAACACGGTGTCCGACAAGGACCGGCGATCCTTCATCGCGGCCCACTCCTATCGGTTCGGGATCCTGCTCGGAGCTCAGCCGGATGCGGTGGTTCCGCTGTTCGCGGAGAACGGCCGCGGCACCCCTCAGCGGTTCGTGTGGTTGCCCGCCCAGCAGAGCGTGCGACGCGGGACCTACCCGCGGCGGCTCAAGACCGCAGAGGTGCACTGGTTCGGCGCAGGGCCGTCGATGATCCCCGGATCGGTGCCGCGGCCTCCGGTATGGATCTCCCCACCGGCGGCCGCGACGGAGCAGCTGGAGCGGGACCGGTGGCGTGCGGCCTCCAGTGATCCCACAGCAGTGGCAAAGGAGGCAGATCGCGCCGAGGCGATCGCCAGCCGACACGCGGTGCTCAACCAGCTCAAGATCAGCGTGCTGCTGGCGGCGCTGGACGGGCTGGCGCAACCGCAGGACACGCACTGGTTCGCGGCCGGTGCCGTCATGGAGGTGCGCCGCGAGATGATCTCGCGCCTGGTGGCTGAGACCGACGAGGCCAAGGCCGAGGGTAAGCGCGTGGAAGGTGCTTACAACGGCATCGCCCGGGCATCCTCCGATGCCGCCCGTGAAGCCGAGCGGGATCATCACGTAGCCCGCTGCGCAGCAAAGATCATGAAGGCACTGGTGGCCGACGCCGCGGAAGGCAAGAGAGCTCGGACCTACCAGGCGGCGATCCGCGTCCTGTCCGGCAAGAAGCTGGCGAGCGGCCGCAGCGACCGGGAACTCTACGGCCGCGCGGCTCTGGCCGCGGTGCAGGCGTCCCCCTCAGTGATCGACGACGGCACCTACGTGAGATTCGACGGGACCAAGAAAGCCGCGTAACCCATCTGCCAGAGCACCCGCTGGGAGTGTCCAGCGGGTGCTCTGCTGTCTGTGCCTTCTGCGGGTCGACTCATGTTCCGCATGGTGGAAGATTCCGAATCCGAGCGGGAGAATCGCTCCCGGTGCGGGAGCGATAAAAGCCCTGCTCAGGTGGGCGGGAGCGACGGGAGCGATTTCTCCCGCTTCAGCCCCGCAGGCCCTCTCAGCTGGCTCTATCGCGTATATTTTGATTAGTTAACCTAACTATTTAGGTTGCGCATGTAGAGACACGGCGGTGGGGTGAGGGTCCGGAGCGGGAGAAATCGCTCCCGTCGCTCCCGCTGGGTTGACCTGCATGTTTATCGCTCCCGCACCGGGAGCGATTCTCCCGCCCTGTGGGGTGCTCCACGCAGCCGGCAAGGACCCACCTTCCTCCCGCGTTCTCTGTTTTAGAGAATGCAGCCATGCCGCCGCGCGCCAGCGAAGTCTGGATCCCGTTCTGTTTCGACGAACTCACCCCCGCCGAGTCGATCCCACTTTCTGATCCTGACGGCTTCATCCCATACCTGACCGAGAAGTGGCCGCCCTCCGGCCGCCCGCACCGAGTCGAGCTCCAACGAGACAGCCGCCCGAATCCGAAGGGCGTAGACGGTTACGTCGTCTTCCGCGTCCCACCGCCGCCGGTCGAGGACACGGGCAGGCGGTGGGTGAAGGTGGACTGGTCGCTGTTGCGGCCGAAGCCGCCGACGAAGAAACGGAAGAGGGAGTAGGTCGCCACACCGCCGGGCCTTCCAGCTGGACCTTCTTACTGCTGTCGGTGAAATGGTCCTGAGCGGAACCGTCGTGCCTCGCCCGGACCATCTTCGTGACAGCACGAAGATGGTCGGCCGCTTCTGTCACCCGCCGCGCGTACCTTCGCCGCGTGGGCATCACCCGGCACGCGACCCGTATCCGCCTCAGCACCCGCACCGCCGGCCCCGACGACCGCATCGCCCCGGCCGGCACACTGCTGTGGGTGGTCGCTTACACCGTGACTGAACGCGGCCGGCAGAGCAGCTTCACCGTTCCGCACGTGTCCGAACGGGGCGCGCGCCGGATGGTGGCGAACCTGTTGGCGGATCGCCTGCCGGGCACCCCAGAGAGTGACGTGTACAGCGAGGAGTTGGGCTGACCGACCCGCCGTTCGCCAGCAGGTGTGATGTGGCGGACGTGGCACTTGTCATCCAGTGGTGCTAACTTGTACTCAACAGACCCCGCCAGGGCTAGAGCGCGAGCTTCCCCAAACCGGCGGGGCTTTTTGTTACCTTCTGCCGGTGCCGAAGCCCGCGAAGAACATCCTTGAGCAGATCGAGCTGCTGAAGGTCCGGGGGTTTACAGGCGCCGACGCCACGGCAGGTTCCGCCGAACACCGCGACCTCATGCGCTGGCTGATGAACAACAGCTACTACCGGCTGTCCGGCTACTGGCGCTACCACCAGAAGAATCCGCACGCGGGAGAGAACTGGTTCGTGGACGGCTCGGTGGCAGAGGTCCGCGCTGCTTACGACTTCGACACTGGACTGCGGTCGTACCTGAGCGAGGGGCTCGCGGTGATCGAGGTGACCTTCCGGTCGCGGCTCGCCTACTTCGTCGCCACGGAACTCGGCCCTGATGCTTATCTCGACGCGGCCACCTACATCGACCAGGTGCACAAGGCCTCGGGTGACCGGCTCCGTGATCAACTGCTCGACGACATCGGCAGGGATCTGGATCGCTCGAAGGAGCGCTTCATCGCCCACCACGTCAACGCCGGCGAGACAGTGCCGGTGTGGGCCGCCGTCGAGGCGCTGTCGTTCGGCACCGTCTCGAAGATGTACGCGCTGCTCGCCGACACTGCGGTCCGGACGAAGGTGTCGAAGTCCTTCGAGGTGTCGAGCTACCGACTTATGGAGTCGATCATCCGATCCCTCGTCACGCTGCGGAACACCTGCGCTCACCACGGGAGGGTGTGGAACCGGATACCCGACATCGCGTGCCCGGTCCTGAAACCGTTGAAGGTCGAGTCGCACGGCATCTATCAGCAGACCCCATGGGGGTGGGTCGTGATGGTGCGCCACATGGTGGACCGGATCCACGGCGATGCCCGGTACTCGGACGACCTCAACGCGTTCCTCGACGCGAACGCGAACCTGCTGGACGGGTTGAAGTACCCGCGGAACCACTGAGGGTGGGCGTCCGATAAGGGACCGACAACCGGACGCCCGCCGAGCAAAGCCTCATCGCGGCGTTTGCCCAGTTCGTCACAGTCTCAGATGACTGGTACGCAAATCGTCTCAGCTGTCGGGGCCTATCCGTACGGTCGACGCCATGACCGCCACCCTGATCGGCTACGCCCGCTGCTCCACCGACGAGCAGGACCTCACCGCGCAACGCGAGCGGCTGCGTGAGCTCGGCGTGCCCGAGGATCGCATCTACGTCGACCACGGGCTCACCGGAACGAACCGCGACCGCCCCGGCCTCGCCCAGGCCCTCGCCGCCGTGCGCGAGGGAGACACCCTCGTGGTGCCGAAGCTGGACCGGCTCGCCCGGTCGGTGCCCGACGCGCGGGCCATCGCTGACGAGCTGACCACCCGCGGCGTGCGGCTGTCCCTCGGCGGGCAGGTGTACGACCCGACCGACCCCATGGGGAAGATGTTCTTCTCCATCCTCGCCGTCTTCGCGGAGTTCGAGGTGGACCTGCTGCGGCTGCGCACCCGGGAGGGCATGGCGGTGGCCCGCGCCAAGGGCAAGTTGAAGGGCCGGCAGCCGAAGCTCACGCCGAAGCAACGCGCCGAGCTGGTGAAGATGCACCGCAGCGGTGAGCACAGCATCAGCGACCTCGCTGAGCTGTTCGCGGTATCGCGACCGACGGTGTACCGGGTGCTCGCCAACGCAGAGGCGAAGGAGAACGCGGCATGACCACCGCCCACGAACGTGCCGCCGAAGCGCTGCGCGCCCGGTTCGCCCGGGAAGAGGAGCAGCTGCACGCCGAGGGCTACCTCACCATCGACGCCGCTGCGGCCCTGCTCTCCGTGCACCGCGACACCGTAAGCTCGATGATTCGTGACGGCCGTCTCCACGCCACACGCATCGATGACCGCACGGTGACGCGGCCGGACTGGGTGGCCGCTGCGCCACGCAGCCGTAAGGACGCCGCGGAGTGGCGCCGCGAGCATGATTGGCTGTCCGTGGCCGAAGCTGCTGCTGAACTGGGGCTCACCCCGCAAGCGTTGCAGGTGCGGATCAAAAGAGGCACGCAGGTAGCGGTACGGGCCGGCGCCGCCACCCCAATACCCGGGGCGTGGCTGATCCGGCCCGAAGACGTGGGACGCCGGGCGGCGTAGCGTCTGGCTCTGCTCCCACTGCTCGCACGCTGAATAATGTGCTGCGCGATCGCACACGTAAGGAGGCATCACGGTGAGCTATTTCGAGCACCGAGACGCGGCTGAGGCCAGGGCCCACTCGTACGTCTACGAAGTACTTGAGCTGAATCCGCTCGAGCCGCTTCCTGACGACCACCGATCTCGCAACGAATATGACGCTCTCCTGAAGGCATTCCGTGCCGGCGTGTTCTGGGCTCTCGATGAGCTGCCGAACGAAGCGGGCGACCGCGGCGTCTAGCAAGCGGTAGCCCCTCCCGGAAGCGGTCCGGTCATCTCGACCTACCGGTGTGACCCGGTGTTGTAAGCGCCTGTCCCTTAAGGTCATTCTCTGTTTTAGAGAACGGATACAGCCCATTCATGCATCGAATCATCAACTGGCACAGCAACTTCCACCGTCTCTCGAACACATGGCGCCGCCCACTTTTCGCGTAACTCGTTGCGGCCCAGGAGCGTATCTGCCGAGCCGTGAAAAGTCGGTGTACCGCTCGACCGACTCAGCGTGCGAAAATCGAACGCATGAGCACGAGACGATATGCGCTGATCAGCGCCACCGCAGCTGCTGCGGTGGTGCTGTCGGCGTGCTCGGGTACCGCACCCGCCGAGCCGAAGCCGTGGCCGAACCAGGCGGCGAGCTCCAGCGCGCCAGCACCGACGAGCGCGGCGGCGGCTCCCGCGAATGGGACGATGGAGAAGCCGGTGTGGGTCACCGCCCCGTGGACCGGCAAGGTGAACGAGAACAAGGCCGGCGACCAGTTCGGCGGCACACCTGTTCCAGGCATCACGATCGCGCAGGCAAATGGCGAAAGCTCCCCAAGCCGCTGCACTCTCGGCGCAGCGGTGCGCACCGCTGAGGGCGCCCCGGCCTTCATCACGGCTGGCCACTGCGACGAGCGCCCCGGAAACCAGCTGTGGCTGTACCCGTCCGCAGACATCTCCGGCGTGGACACCGTCCACCTGCCGAAGCCGTACACCGATGTGACCGACACCGACGGCAAGCCCGACCCAGACACGGGCGTCGTCAACGACTCTGCGTTGGTCCCACTCTCGGGCCTCAACCCCGCCGCGACGGTGATCGCCAGCAGGTACCGGATCGCGGGCATGCTCACCGCGACCGCGGCGAAGGAGCTGGCGCCGAAGACCCCAATCTGTTTCGACGGTGCGGTGTCGGGCGTTCGCTGTGGGGTGGTCACCGGCGATACCGGTGGCGTGCTCGGATTCAGTCGCGAGCCGGGCGCCCCCGCGCCGTTCATCAGCCCTGGCGACAGCGGTGCGCCGGTGTTCGTCCTAGACAGCCAGGGCCGCGCCGCGCTGGTGGGGCTTCTCTCGGAGCGTGTCGGTGAGGGGATCGGCTGGGCCAGCTATCTCGACTCCGCGCTCTCAAAGATGAACGCCGCGGTGTTCCTCGACTCGAAAGTTGCCCCGTTCAAGGGCGTGGACTTCTCTAGGCGCACAGTCGGCTGATTCCGCGCCACGCCAGCTCTACCAGCACAAACACCGGTAGGCTGGCCCCATGACGTACACGGACCCGGACTTCTCTGCTATCTACGCCCGCGCATCGGGGGCGGGGAATTCCGCGCGCGTCAACGACACCGCGGGGCAGGTTTCCGCCGCAACCGGCAAACTCACCAGCGCCACCTCCGGCAAGGGGCCGGAGAAGTTCACGGGCGACGCCGCCGAGATCGGGAAGACCCTCTCGGCGCTGGCAACCGACGCCGCGATCGCCACTGATGTGTGGGGCGATCTGAAGAAAGCCGCCGACGCCTGGAAGGCGGCCGCGCCGACTGCCGAGGTGATGAACGCCGCGGAGAAAGAGGTCGCCGACGCTCATTTAGCGGCGACCGCTGCGAACGATAAGGCCAACGCCGCCCCTGATGACAAGGACCTCGCCGACAAGGCCGAGAAGGCGGGTGAGGCGTCGATCGCCGCCAAGCTGCGCCTCATCGACCTGGAGGCCAGGCGCAAGGCCGCCAACAAGGCGCTGCTCGAGGCGATCGGGCGCGCGATCGTGAAGGCGAAGCGGATCACCGGAGCCGAGAAGGTGGTCGGCGCGGGTGGGGGCTACGGCAACGGCGTAACCCTCCCAGGCCAAACCGGCAACGGCGCCGGCAACGGCGCCCCCGCAGGGGGTACACCTGGCGGAACACCGGGAGGCAAGCCTGCCGGCACTCCTGGAGGTAAGCCTGCTGGTACACCCGCTCCAACGCCTGGAGGTAAGCCCACCGAGACTCCTGGCGGCAAGGGCAAGGACACCACCGAGGCCGATCTGGCTACTGTGCTCGCCGCTGCTCAGCAGCAGAATCAGCAGGGCCAGGGGCAAGGGCAGCCGCAAGCGCAGCCCGCAGCCGCAACCCAACCTCAGCAGCAGCAGAACCAGGGCGACAAGGACAAGGGCGACCCGAGCAAGAAGACTGCCGATGCGATCGACGTCGACGACCTGATCCGCGAGGGTATCCTCCCGGCCAGCGCTGCGACTGCCACCCTCTCTGGCGCCGGCGGTGGGAACCCGGTCACAGCGACGCCCGCTGCCAGCACGAACGGCAACAGCACCACCTTCCGCGGACCTGGAACCCCGCTCCCCGGTGTGGGTCTGGGCGGTGCACCGGCCGTGAACACGCAGGCTCCGGTTGTCAGCGGCACTAGCCAGGCCGGACTGCAGACGACCAGCGACGTCACTGGCCGCTCTACGCCTCCGGCGCAGGCATTCTCACCAAACCCGGCCGGCGCGGAGACGAAAACTAGCGGCGCACACGGAAACACCGCCCAGCAGCAGGCCGCTCAACAGCAGGCAGGGCAGCGGGGTGCCGGCATGCCGATGATGCCTATGGTGCCGATGGGCGGCGCTGCTCCCGCTGGCGGAGGTGGTAGGAGCGGTGACGGCGAGGCAAAGCCGGGCGTGGTGCGATACCAGGACGGTGAGGTCGGACGCCATGGCGAGGACGAGGTCTCGCAGGCGGTCCGTGGCGGCACTATCGCGCAGAACCGGCCGGACCCGGCGTAACGAGAGGACTGAACCGTGACCGACAAGATCAGCGTGAAGGACAAGGCCACCGTCACCTCTGGCGCTAAGGACTTCCGCACGCAGAAAGAGGCCGTCACCAGCATTGGAACCGACCTGCAGGCCGAGTTCGACGCCTTGATCACAGCTCTCGGGATCACCGTCGATGGTGAGAGCGCTGAGGGTGGGGTGCCCACCGGCCTCGGAGCCTCTGCGAAGGCGCGGGCCGATTCCGCGGCCGCCTCGCTGGGCACGTTGGCGGACAGCTGGGAGACCTGGGTGAACCGGCTTGAGGTGATCGACGGCGAGGGCGCTACGGCGGTGGAGGGAGCTGGCGGGAGCACTCCCAAGCCGGCGGACCCGAAGCCCAGTACGCCGGCACCTACTCCGGCTCCGGCCAAGCCGGCCAACCCGTTGACGCCCGATCTGAGTGTGCCGCCGGCCTTCCGCATGAAGTAGCCCGCAAGCAGCACACGGCCCCGGTCTCCGCGAAGGTGCCGGGGCCGATTCGTGTCCGGGTGTCAGTTCCTCGGCAGGGGTGGGGCAAGCTGCGGCCACCGTTCATGCACCGCGTTGAGGAGAGCGTTCCGCGAGTCGTCCGAGAGCATGACACCTGCCGCATCGGCAGCCGCGTCCGCGTGGAGCCGCATCGCCTCCTGGGCACCTTCGGGAGAGCCGTCGGCGTCTTCCCACCGCGCCAGGCCCTCGGCGAGAGCTTCTCCGTACACACTGATCGACCGGTACCCCTGCTGCAGTCCTTCATCCTCAGTGTCTCGTGCGCGCCACAGAAGCCCGTGCGTCACCTCATGGCGGGCGATCGCGATCCGCTGCTCCACGGTGGCCGGGGCGTTTACGGCAGCGGTCAGCGCGGCCAACTCCTCAGCAGCCTCACTGATCTCGTTCCACTGACTGACCACCCACGAGCCCGGACCGCGCCGCTGTGTCTCGTCGAGTTCACCCCACGCGACGGCCAGCAGAGGGTCTGAGCAGGCCATCTCAACGATCTGATCCTCTGTCGAGCCCTCTACATCGGAGCGGTTGTGCCGGCGGAGCCTGGCCACTGCTGCGGCACCAGCTACGACGCCCAGAGCAACGCGGTGGCAATCAGCGGTGAGCACCACCTTTTCGGTGGCCACGCTGCGGTACGCGGCCTCCAGCGGCGTGTCGGTATCGAGCGGCGGTTCAAGAAGCCATCGCTGCACCCGCTCAGTCATGACCACGCCCAGCTGGCTGATCCACTCGACGATCTGCAGCGAGCGCGCGGTGCCCACAGTCTCCGCGGCGCAGGCAGCGAGAGCGTCGGTATGCAACACCTCCAGGTGCAGTTCACCGGGGCTGTCCACGTGGTGCTCGCCCACGCGCCACCGATACAGGTACTCCGCGGCGGTACCAGCGGCGACCACCCCAGCCGAGTCCTGGCCTTGCTCGCGTGCTAGTTCTCGGGCCGCGCGACGGTACAGGGCAGCGGCGCCCTTCGGCCACTGGATCGCGTCGAACTGCCGTCGGGCTTCGGCCCGCCCCTCTTCGTTCATGCACCCATTCTCTCTGCAAAACCGCCTTCGCTAGGCGTGGTGACGCGACTCTGGAGCAACTACTTCACCAGCGCCATGGGTGTCACTCGTCAAACCGGTTCACGATCCGAAATAACCGCTGTACCAGATCAATACGTGGCATGCTGCCGATATCATCCGTATCATCGGAGTCATCATAATCACTCTACAGCAAACACGGAGGACGCCGTGATGACGACCGTCGAGATCAGCCTGAACGCCACTAGCCGTGGTAACTGGATCCTCAATCTGGGAGGGGAATCGTTCGCCGGTAGTGACGACGATGACTTGCGCGTCGTCATCCACGCGCTGGAGGCGGCGGAGGCGGCGGGCGAGACCGTCGTGCGTCCGGCCGGCTACAGCTCGATCGCGGTCGCCTGCCCGGAGGTACTTACTGCCGCGCTTGCCTTGTCGCGCGAGTGCATGCCGCAGATCGAGCGCAAGAAGCGGATCGAGCGCACTGCGACGATCTGAGGCCGCAATCTCCGGTGCGCCGTTGCCGGCCCAGATGTCCAGCGGCGCACCGGCTCCACCCCTCCACGAAGGAGTTCACATGCCCCTGTCCGCCATCGTCTACAGCAAGCCCAGCTGCGCCCCCTGCCTCTGGGTGAAGCGCACGCTGGAGCAGCACGGCGTTCCGTTCACGGAGCTGGACGTCACCGAAGACGCAGCCGCCGAGCAGACCGTGCGCGACCTCTACGCCTCCCATCGCCCCGGTCAGATGCCGGCCACCCCCGTGACGCTGCTGTCCACCCAGGAGGGGGTGCTCACGGTCTTCGGCGCTGACATCCGCGGTCACCTGCGCGCCGCGGTCGCCTCGGCAGCTGCGTGACGTGTACTGATTCCCGCATGAGCGCCTCGCCAACCCCTTCCGGCTACATGTCCCGCACCGCCGCCGCAGCCGAGCTGGGCTGGTACCCGCAACGTGTGACCGCGGCCATCAAGCGCGGCGCGCTTCCCGCCTACGAGCAGGACGGGCAGGTCCTGGTGCGGGAAGCTGACGTGAGGGCCCTCGCCGCGAAGCTCACCGCCGAGCCCCGACCCCTGGACCCGAAGGAGCTATGACCCCGGAGGCAGAAGCCAGGAGCACCCCATCACCTTCTCGGTGACGGGGTGCTCTGCTGTGTCAGGGCCTCAGCTCTCGCCGAGCAGCTCCCGCACCACCTCAGGCCCCAGCTCTCGCTCCCACCTGCGACGTGCCCCGCGGCGGCAGGCGTTCACGATGCTCTCGCGCTCCCAAGGGTCCAGCCGGCGGATCGTGCGCTGCACGTTCTCGAACTCCCGGGCGTACGCACGGACGGTGCTGCCAGAGATACCGAACTCCTCCGCTAACTGCTCGGCGGGGATGCCGCTCTGCACGGCGAGGGCGATGTCTCGCCTGGCAGCGGGGTTGGCAATGGCGTGCTGGAAGGGCTCGCGACTGGTCATGGCGGGATCATCACCGCGGAGGCCCAGTCTTAGTGGTGCGGGGCGCGGCTACGGCCGCGCAGGTAAGTGGTCGCGTAAGCGACTACATACCCGCCACCTGTCGGACCGTGGCTACGGACGCTCCACGATGTTGTCGGGGTCGTCAGGGTCCAGCCACTCCAGGTCGGACTGACGAGCCGCTGGCCCCAGTTCCAACGGCCCCGCCACCGTGTAGTCGCCAGCCTCGACGGCGGCGCTGAACTGCTGGTAGTACGCGTCGTCACGCATTGCGGGTTCCGGTCCGCGGCCCGTGGCCGCCAGCAGGAATGTCACGTTGTCGATATCAATGTGGCCGGCTGTCTGCGGATGCGTCGGTGACGGAATGGCCGTGAATCCCGCTTCCTCGCAACGCTCGACCACCGCGGCGTAGTCACGCGCCCCCAGCGGTATCCACTGCCGATCCGCCGCCTCGGCGGGTTCGACCCGGAACAGGGTGTCGCCAACGATGATCCGCACCACGCCGCTGGGCAGCGCGAGCTCGGGTGTCACGTCGAACCACACGCCGAGGAACGCGGCTACGTCATCGACTGCGGCCGTCTCGATGAGCCGCACCTCACCGGTGGTCGCGGTGGTCGGCAGCGCCCGGATCCGCTCCTTCTCGGCGTCGCTCGGTTCCTCCCAATCGACGTCAGTCACCCCGTCCCAGCTGCGCACCACCATGTGCACCGTGTTGTCGCAGCCGTTCACATCCACTGCCTGCATCGGCTCACCCGGCGCAGAGACGTCGAAACCTAACGCTCGCAACCGATCCAGCGCGCCCGAGTCCACCGATACGGTCATGTCGCTGTACCGGCTGATCACTTCTACCACCGACGCCGTGTTCACTGTGACGGTCGGCCCGGCTACCGGAGTGACGCGCCAGCGGCCGTCGCCCAAGTCCTCGGCGGGAACGTTGAAGATCGCCGACCAGAAGCGCGCGGTGCTCGCGCCGTCGTTCGAGACGAGGCGGATCTCGGTGATCACGCTGCACCTTCTTCCGCCGCCGCCGCCTCCGCGACGATCATGACGAGGTGGTGGCCGTCGGGTGCGTCCACCGGGTCGGACGAGGCCGTGATCGCGACCGGCGCGTCGAACAGCAGGGACAGGAACTCGGCGGTGCGGGCGACGTCGCGGACGCTGGTACGGATCACGGGGCGGGTAGAGATGAGGTTGCTCATGTCCGAATCGTGCCACGGCGTACCGACGCATGAACCTGCGAAATCTCCAGCCCCTCAAGAACTCTCGCTGTACCTGCAACACAACGCTGAGTCACCGCTGGTACCGGCAGTGTTGCTGGTTACGTTGCATCTGCAACGGAACATGCAACGCAGAAATCCCTCGCCACCTGTCAGTGGGGCCGTCCACACTGGCAGTTATGCCGACTGCAGAAGACCGAGATCGCCGCGCCGCCGACCTGCGTGAGCGCGCCGCCCTCGTACGCCGTGACGGCTGGGCGCCGTTCCAGAACACCTGGAGCAACGGGCAGGTCGCAGGTGTCCGTGCCGTGCTGGGAGAGCCAGGTGCCGTCGACGCCGCGGTGGCCACCTGGGCACCGACGCTCTGGGGCGTAGAAGCCGCTGAGGTGGACGCCCGCAGCGGGTACAAGTGCACGCGCTGGTGGTTCTCCGAGGTTGCGAACCCGAGCCCGGACCTGCTCACCGAGACAGAACATGCACAGCTGCGAGCGGCTCGCGCCGCGTCCGCGGACCTTCGCAGCGCGCTCGACTCCGGTGACCCCGACGAGCGCCGCGCTGCGTTCGGTCAGTTGATGCAGACTCTGAGCAACGCCGACTTCGACGCGACCCGTGACAAGTTGCACGTGCCTGACGACGCCGGCGAGTACCGCGATGGTCTGATCCGGATCATGCGCCGCATCCCGCCGAACTGGGGCCGGTGGATCAGCTGCAGCAAGGGCTGGTACCCCATCATCGTCGAGCTCGACCAGCAGCTCGCCGAGCTCGACCCCGCGTATGAGCTGCATCAGTGCAAGGAGAAGTTCGGGGGTTTGCGCTACTACGTCCACACCGAGCTCGGAGACGAGGCACGCGACCGGATGTGGGCGCTGATTCGCCAGGCTGAGACGCAGTGTGACGCAACGTGTGAGCTCTGCGGGCAGCCGGGGGCTCAGCACACCAACGGGCGCTCGTGGCTCAAGACCGTGTGTTCCGACTGCGCGGCGAGGGAGGGGTACAGCCCGATAGGCGAGCTGGTCAACGACCTTGCCCGTGACAGTCGCGGAATCTGGAAGGTGACGGTGTACGGCGACGGCGAACCGAGCTACTGGGACATGTACCGCGGCGAGGTCACCGTCGACGACACTTGTCATCGCGACATTGAGGTGCTGGCACTGCCGAGTGTGCTTCGGACGTGGCGCATCCGGCTGACAGACGGCACCGAGATCGAGAGCGGTCTCATCGCGGCGATCGAGAGGAAGCGATGACCGCCGGAGAGCTGATCGCCCAGCTGGTCAAGCTCGACCCTGGCACACCGGTACTGGTGACCGGCTACGAGGGCGGATTCGCTCCGTGCACCCTCAGCGTGCTCGACGTGCAAGAGCTGGATCGCACCGACGGGTCCGACTACCTCGGCCAGTACGTCACCCCCGACGTAGCTGCGGAGGAGCTCGACGGCCGCGGTGGCGTCTGGCGGTACATGGTGGGCGGGGAGCCGCCGTTGCTCGTCGGCGAGCCGTTTCAGGCCGCGATCTTGATGCGGGAGGGACGCTGATGAGCGGCTTGCCATGGCCGATCGTGGCGGTCGAGTCGTGCGGTGGGACCGTCCTTCGCATCTCACACCGCGACGGAACCGTGCACGAGACGGACATGGCGTATCTGCTAGGGAAGAGCGGCGTGTTCGCAGCGCTGACACCCGAGATCATTGCTGCCGCGACGGTCGTGGACGGCGACACGATCGGATTCCGCATGCCTGACGGAACGATCCTGGACCTCGCGCCCGACGCCCTATACGAGCACGTCGTCGACGGACGCTGCGACGGCTCCTGCGGATGGACGCCAGAGAACACGACTGTGATCCACGAGCCGGCGCGATGATCTTCCAAGAGCACGAGCTGGCGGTGCTGGTCCACGATCTGCCAGAGGATGGCCTGGCCGCGGGAGACGTTGGAACAGTCGTGGGCGTCTACAGCGATCACCTCGCGTACGAAGCGGAGTTCATGACCACCAACGGTACGACCGTAGCGGTGAAGACGCTTGAGGCCGATTCCATTCGGCCGCGCTCCGCAAGCGAGATCACACATGTGCGCGAGGTGGCGCTCCCTCCCGACGATGACCGTCGTCCTCCGGTTACTGCTCAGTGACGCGCTGGATCTCCGACATCGCGATCAGCCGCCGGCGCCCGACCCGTACGCCCCTCAACCGTCCGTCTTTGAGCTGCGCGTAGATCAGGCTCTCGGAACACCGGAGGCACTCGGCCGTCTCCTTCACCGTCAGCATCCGCTGCGGCGCGACCGTCTGAGTTGGAGGCTGCGCCGCCTGCAATGCTGTGACGAGCGCGGCCACCGCAGCGGCGACTGGATCAGGACTGGTCATCAACCGCCGTGCGCTTCTGATGGGGTGCCGGCCAGCGCCTCGTCGATCAGGCGCTGAATCTCGCGGTACGGCACCAGAACGCGGTGGCCGAGGCGGAGCACCCGGATCCGCCCCTGTGCCCGCATCCTGTAGAGCTGGGTCCTGCTGATCCGCAGCTCGGCGATCGCTTCAGGGATGCTGAGCAGCGCGCGCTGGGGAGTCGTCACCGGCCCGTGGCCTCGCGGATCAGGCGACTGATCTCACGCCTCGGAATCAGGGTGCGCGAGCCCAACCGCAGTGGGCGTATCACCTGCGTCTGCATCAGTTTGTAGAAGTGGCTGCTCCCGATCCGAAGAGCTTCGATCGCCTCCGGGATGGTGTACAGGTGGTCGTCGAACTCCGCTGTGGTTTCCCCCATGGCACGCGATGCTATGCCCAGACATGAATGTAAATGAACCAAACTGGCATAGCGCTTTCGTAGCGATTTCGGGAGACACGCGCCCAAATAGCAATACCGGCAACGGGATAACCCGTTGCCGGTCTGCTGCAGACTCCGTTGCCGGTGGGCTACGCCGCCCGCGCTGCGGCGATCACGCGGTCGATCTCAGTTGCCTCAACCAGCGTGCGTCTGCCGAACTTCACCACGACCAACTCGCCGCGCTGGCGCATCCGATACAGGTACTCACGGCTCACCCGGAGCCGATCGGCCGCCTCTTCCATCGTGTACAGCAGCGGCGGTTCGGTGGCCGCTTCGTTCTCGCTCATGCTTCTATGCTCCCGCAGCTACCCGACATTGCACCCAGAACTTTCACGACACGCCGAGTAACGGCGTACCGCCGCAGTGTCACGGGGCCACGCCCAGGCACGCTAAAGTCGTGTCACGTCCTCCGGGTATTGGTGCAGGTCACGGCCGCGAAACTTGCCACAAACCTGCCACTAATCGGTCCTGCGGGAACGCCGACACGGGCAACTCAGTGCACGTCAGTACACCTAGGGTTTGTCAGCTACGATTCCGTTTACCCAGTTGGGGGCGTCTTGAAAGCGAGAGACGGCTAACACCGTCCGGGGGTTCAAATCCCTCCGCCACCGCTCTTGCGCGAGCTCGACTCTGGGTTCCAGAGCACCCGGCCTTTGGTCGGGGTTTTTGTTGGTTGACCATGGTCTACGGTCCAGGACCCGAATAGACATTGAAGCCAAACTGCTTGAGTGGTTGCAGTACTGGTGACTCCCCGAGGTTGGTCTTCGGGTCGGTGACAGTGACCTCTGAGTAGGTTGCGAAGGCCATCATCTGGCCGTGGTCGTAGGCGAATGCGTACCACTTGTAGCCGTCGTTAAGCAGATCGATCTGCATGGGCAGTTCCGCGGGAAAGCGGGCAATCGTCACGTTGACAACGTCACCGTTGGGCCGGATTCGCGCCCTGCATACCGCTGTGGCGGTGGCGTTGGGAAGGCGCGCGTAGGGCATTCGCACTTCATAGGGCAGCGAATGGCACACCGCCGCCGTCCAGTCGGACGGCCATTGCGAAACAGGGTTGATGTAGGCGAATTCGCGGTCCGGAGGCACCGGACTTGCGAGGCGCGCGGCACCGCGCTCCGGCGGTTTCTGGAATATCGGCAGAGCAAGCATCACGACGGCCGCAACCAACGCGACGACAACCGTGCCAGCCACCGCCACGCCGAGCAAGAGTAGTCGCAGCTGGGCGCGCGGGTTCGGTACCTGAACTGAGTTCGCTGACGTCGAAGCATCCTGCAGCGTGTCCATCCGAACCATCATGACCCGCGAACGCTCACTGGCAAACCTTTCGCGGTGGCCTATGGGTTCCCGAGCGCGTTGTGGTGCACGTGCCCGGATACCGGCGGCGACCGGTTTGCCGGCAGCACTACTGGCCGTATGTGTACC
The DNA here is from genome assembly GCF_002086485.1 of Mycobacterium aquaticum. Classification (GTDB taxonomy): domain Bacteria; phylum Actinomycetota; class Actinomycetes; order Mycobacteriales; family Mycobacteriaceae; genus Mycobacterium; species Mycobacterium aquaticum. The sequence continues at coordinate 62,479 of NZ_MVHF01000045.1, forward strand.
GCAGCTTCGCGTGGATCAAGGTGTTTATCCGCTTGCGCATGTGGCCGGTTAAGCTCTCGTCGGGCGCCGGCTCATCGACCGTCAACGTCCACCGCAGGTCAGTACCACCGCCGGGTCCGCCTTGCCGTAGCTCGAAGGTGATCCGCGCGTCCACACGTCGGGGCCACAGCGAGGACCACACCACGTGGCCCGACTCTTGGCGCTCCAGGACGTCGGGCGCCACCTCGTCGTCGAGCAGGTGTAGCCACGAACGAACACCGGCGCTCCGCGGAGACACCAAGTCGTGGAAGACGACGTGCGGCGGCGCGGGGAGGTTCCGCTTCCTGGAGCCGATCTCGATCATCGGCCCAGGGTGGCACGGGCCGGGTGGCAGACGCGAGGGAGTTTCGTGGCTGAGACCCTGATCTTTCGGCGACGCACACGGCACGAGCGGCTTCTGCGCGTCGGCCACCGTGGCGTCGAGGCGCTGCTCGATCTGGTCAGGCGGCACGCTTTGGTCCAGAAAAACTTGGCGCGCTGCGTCTTTCGCCATGTCGAGCCACAGCGGTGCCATCAGGCATTCGTCAGATCCCAGATAGCACGAGCAGCGTTGTGCGGCTGAACGATTCGCGTCGGTGGGCGGATCGATCAGTTGTTGGTTCCCGGCGGGCCGGGGAAATCCGTGGTTTCTTGGGGGAACGCGCGGTGGGTGCTCGGATGCACACTGTGCGGTGCCTGACTGGTCGGCGGCGGTCGGTGGCTGGCACTGGGTTTGGGTGGCGGTGCGGTGTTGATCGGGCCGGGTTCGGCGGGCGGGGCGGCAGGCGGTATGGGTGCCGGTGTTGCGATCGTGGCCGGCGGGGCGACGGTCGGCGCCCGCGGTTGTGGTGTCGGGGCGGGGTTGGCGGTCGGCGGCGCTGGGGAC
>NZ_MVHF01000046.1 GCF_002086485.1 Mycobacterium aquaticum
GGGGGGGGGGGGGGGGGTGCGCGGGCCGGCGCGGGGGTTTCCCCCACCGGGGCGGGCGGGGGGGGGGGGGGGGGGGGGGCGGGGGGGGGGGGGGGGGGGGGGGGGGGGGGCGGCGTGACTTTGCTGTGCGCATCAGACGGTCGAGCGCTGATCAGAAAGTTTGCGATTCACCTCGCCGACCGCAGGCGATGCTCCTATTCTGCAATGGCCCTACCTTAGAACCATGCGGTGCAGAATGGAGTGACCAGTGGCATTACCAGGCAACCAGAGCCCGGGCGAAGCCGGCAGCCAGCTCAAGACGGGGGCGATGGGCGTCCGCTCGATCGTCTTCATGGTGGTCGCGACAGCGGCACCGCTGACGGCCATGGCCAGCGCGTTCCCCCTCGCCGTCGCCCTGGGCAACGGCGTCGGCGCACCCGGAACCTACGTCGTCGTGGCCTTGATCCTGGCCCTGTTTGCCGTCGGGTACGCGGCGATGAGCCGGCACGTGACCAACGCCGGGGCCTTTTTCGCCTACGTCACGGTGGGACTGGGACGCCGGCTCGGCATGGCCGCCGGGTTCGTCGCCGTCCTGGCCTACAACCTGCTCGTGCTCTATGTCGTCGGGCTGGTCGGCTACTTCGCCGACAACATCTTTGCGACGGAACTCGGGATTCACGTTCCGTGGCAGGTGTTTTCCTTCGGACTGCTTGCGGTGGCCCTGGTGGTCGGAATCCGCGGGGTCGAGGTGAACGCCCGCGTGCTGGGGGTACTGCTGATTCTCGAGACCGGGCTGCTGTTGCTCGTCGATATCGCGACGCTGGTCGTGAAAGGCCCGGGTGCCTATCCCATCAGCTCACTGAGCCCCACCGAGATCTTCAGCGGAGCAGTCGGAATCGGATTCATGTTCGTGTTCATCTCGTTCATCGGCTTCGAGGCGACCGCGATTTTCGGTGAAGAAGCGCGCGACCCTCGCCGCACAGTGCCGCGTGCGACCAAGCTCGCGATCGCCTTCATCGGCATCGTGTACCTGCTGTCGTCGTGGTCTCTGATCGCGGCGTCCGGCGGTACCCAAGCGCCTGCGGCGGCCGCAGCCGATCCCGGCAACTTCGTGTTCAACGCCGCCCACAATGTCTTGGGTGGCTGGGCCACACACGTCATGAGCTGGCTGCTGCTGACCAGCCTGATCGCCGTGCTGTTCGCCTTACACGGCATGGCCACGCGGTATCTGATGGCATTCGGCCGCGAAGGCGTGCTGCCGCGGCCGCTGGGCCGCACCCATTCGCGGTATCGCACACCGCATGTCGCCGCGTGTACCCAGGCAGTGATCGTCGCGCTCGCGGTCGTCGGCTACTCACTGGCCGGGGCCGATCCGTATCTCGACCTCGGAAATCAAACCGCCGGACTCGGCGCGCTTGGCGTGATCGCCTTGATGGGGACCACCTCGATTGCCGTGATCGGCTTCTTCCTGCGGCGCCCCGATCGGCACTGGTGGACCCATCTGGTCGCGCCGGCACTGGCAGCCGGAGGCCTGTTCTGCGGTTGCTACCTGATCATCGACAACTACCCACTGCTGACCGGCAGCGATTCGGCGATCGTCAACGCGATGCCGTGGCTGCTGGTGGCCGTCGCGGTCATCGGCTACATCGTCGGCGCGGTGCGGCCGCTGCGCACCAACCTCGACGTCTTCGGCACCGGCACGATCGCCGAAGCGCCGCAGGAGAACCCGGAGCGTGTCTCGCCATCGCTGGGCGAGCTCTAATCGGCGCTGCGCAGTGGATGCTGCCCCACCGCATCCACTGCGTCCTTGCCGAAGATCAGTTGCTCCAGCTCCTGGCGCGTCTGCTCGAGGTGGTCCTCCATGGCACGGCGAGCCCGTTCGGCATCGCCGTCGCGAACCGCCTCGTAGACCGCCAGATGCCCGGCCCGGCTCGATTCGACGACCTCGGTGTAGACCAGCGCATCCAGTGGCGCGAACATCTCCCCGCGAGCGCCTGCGATGGCCGACTCCAGCCGCGGATTGCGAGCGGCCTGGGCCAATGCCGCGTGGAAACGGGCATCGCTGTTGCGGAACGACACTCGCGAATCCGATGTCGACATCTCGTCGATCGCCGCTGCCATGGCCTCGAGTTCCGCGTCGGTGCGACGGGTGGCCGCGAGCTTGGCCGCCTGGCCTTCCAGACCGATCCGCAGCTCCAGGATGTCCGTGACATCACCCACCCCGCTGCGGATCTCGCTGAGCCAGTTTCGGTACGGCAGATCGAGCTGCGTCACGAAGGTGCCGCCGGTGGCACCCCGCCGCACCTCGACATAGCCCCCCGCCTGCAGCAGGCGAAGGGCTTCCCGAACGCTCACGCGCCCCACGCCCATCTGCTTGGCGAGATCGCGCTCAGCAGGCAACCGGTCGCCCGGGCTGAGTTCACCCGCGCGGATGCGTGCGCGCAGTCGCCGAGCGATGTCGGCGGTCACGGTCGGCGCTCCGAGGTCAAGGTCCATAGGTATCAAGTTAGAACGTTAGGCGATGGCATTGACGAAACTCCTCAATGGTTCTAACCTCAGTCCAATGACCCAACGAGATGTGGATCACGACACACATCGTCCGGTGATCGGCATAACCGGACGCAGACAGCCCGCGGGCCCGCTTGCCGTGCCGGTGGTTCGGGACGCGTTGGTCGAGACGTTCTTCGTCGATTATTCGGCCGCCGTGGCCGCCGCCGGAGGTCTTCCGGTGCTGCTCACCATGGAATGTGACCCGGTCGAGGTGACCGCCCGGATCGACGGCTTGGTGCTGTCCGGCGGAGCCGATGTCGATCCGCGGCGCTACGGCGCCACCCCCGGCCCGCACGCCACGCCGGCAGAGCCGCTGCGCGACGAGTTCGAACACGCCGTTCTCGACGCCGCATGGCTGCGCGGCATCCCGGTTCTCGGCATCTGCCGCGGCAACCAGGTGATCAACATCCACCGCGGCGGCACTCTCGTCGCGCATCTGCCCGCGGATTCCGGTGAGTCCCACAGTTTCTTGGGCTACCCGCGCAACCACCGCTCGCACCCCGTGGAATTCGTCGACGGCTCGGTACCGCACGCGCTCTATGGCAGGCGACTGCGCGTGAACAGCCTGCACCACCAGGCAGTGGATGAGGTGGGCACCGGGCTGGCGGTCACCGGGCGCGCCCCCGACGGTGTCGTCGAATCGATCGAAGCTCTCGACGCACCCGTCGTCGGGGTGCAGTGGCATCCCGAAATGCTCGACGGGACAGACCCGTTGTTCGGCTGGTTGGTCGACAGCGCCAGGCAGCACAGCACCACCAACAGAAAGCAGGAGGAAGATGTCGTCATCGCATGAGAACCGCGTCGCGCTGGTGACCGGTGCCGGGTCAGGTATCGGTCGGGCCATCGCCGAGCGACTCGCAGGCCAGGGCGCAAGGGTTGCGTGTGTGGACGTCGACCACGTCCGGGCCAAGGAAACCGCCGACAGCATCGCTGAATCCGGCGGCCAATCGCTGGCTCTGGCCGCTGACGTGCGCGACCGCGAGGCGGTCGCGGCCGCGCTCGAAGCCACCGCCACCGAATGGCAACGCTTCGACTACCTCGTCAACAACGCCGGGCTGATCACGATGTCATCGCTGGAAGACCTGACAGACGACGAGTGGGATCTGGTGCTCGACGTCAACCTCAAGGGCGTCTACATCACCACGCAGCTGGCAGTGCCGTACTTCCGCAAGGCCAATCGCGGTGCCGTGGTGAATCTTTCGACAGTCGAGGCCGACGTGGTGGTGTCGTCACAGGGGTTCGCCCAGGTGCATTACAACGCCTCCAAAGGCGGCGTGAAGATGCTGACCAAGGCCCTGGCGGTGGAGCTGTCGCGCTACAACGTCCGGGTCAACGCCATCGCCCCGGGCCCGGTCCCCACGAATTTCCTGCCCGGCGTGGATTTGAACAGCCCTGAGGTGTTGGCCGTGATGGACTCCCGGCTGCTGGTCAAGCGCCTCGGCAGGCCCGACGACATGGCTGCGGCGGTGTCCTTCCTGCTCTCCGATGACGCGTCCTACATCAGCGGCGTGCAGCTTCCCGTCGACGGCGGGTGGCTGACCCGATGACCGGGCTGCTCGACATCACGGACCTGCGCGGCCAGGGCATCGACACCGTGATCGTCGCGGGCGTCGACATGTACGGGCGGCTGTTCGGGAAACGCATGCCGGTGCGGTCTTTTCAGCGCGTGCTCGGCGAGGGCCTGCATGTCTGCACGTGCGTGTACGCCTGGGACGTCAACCAGGACATGGACACCCTGAAGGTGGAATTCGCCGGTGCGCACACCGGGTGGCACGACTTCCGGCTGCTACCGGACCTGACCACACTGCGCCGGGCGGCCTGGCTGGAGAGCACCGCGATCTGCCTGGCCGATTCCGTCGACGAGGAATCCGGCAACCCACTGCCGGTGGCACCGCGAGCCATCCTGCGGCGCCAGGTACAGGGCCTTGCCGACCAGCAGCTCACCGCGCACACCGCAACCGAACTCGAGTTCCACCTGTACCGCGGGACACCAGACGAGCTGCGGCGCAACGGATACCGTGACCTCGACCCCACCACGCTGGCCCGATCGGACTACGCGATCGGTGCGGGCAACGCCATGGAGCCGTTCTTCCGCCAGGTCCGTAACGCCCTGGAGGACAGCGGCATACCGGTCGAGGTGGCCCAGGCCGAATACGGCCTGGGCCAGTGGGAGATCAACCTCGAGTACGCCGAGGCGATCGAGACCGCGGACCGCCATGTGTTGTTCAAGAGCGCGATCGCCGATCTGGCCCGGGCACACGGGATGACCGCCACCTTCATGCCGCGGCCGCTGACCGACGGCATGGGATCGTCCTGCCACATCCATGCCTCGGTACGCGGATCGGACGGCAGCAGGCCGTTCTACGATGCCCAGGCCGACCGCACCGCAAGCGCGCCGCTTCGCCACGCGGTCGCCGGGGTGCTCGACCGCGCCTGCGACCTCATGCTGTTCTATGCGCCGACGGTCAACTCGATGCGCCGCATCATCAGCCATGACTTCGCCGGCAACGGGTTGACGTGGGGATTCGACAACCGCACCACCACATGCCGGTTGATCACCGGCGGGCCGGACGCCAACCGGCTGGAGTTGCGGTTGCCGGGCGCCGACGTCAACCCGTATCTGGCAACCGCGGCGATACTCGGGAGCATGCGCGACGGCATGGCCCGCCAGATCGATCCCGGGCCTCCGTGCACGGGTGACGGATACGCCGAAGCGCACGGTGAGCTGCCCCTCACGCTCGCAGATGCGGCCCAGCATCTGGAGCAAAGCCTGTTCGCCGCAACCACATTCGACAAGGAAGTGGTCGGTCACTACGCCGTAGTGGCCCGCCACGAGTGGCTGCAGTTCCTCCGCTCGGTCAGCGACTGGGACCGCGACCGGTACTTCGAAACCATCTGATCCGCCCGCACGCCGGTGGCATTGCCGAGGCAGTGCCACCGCGCGGCGGGCTGCCCGGCCCAAGAAAGGTGACCGTACATGACTGGAAATGCCGTGGCCGCACCGGAACTCGCGACGCAGCGAGACTTCGTCTGCGGTAGCTGGTCGATGCCCACGCACGACCTCGGCGCCGACCTGGTCGATCCCAACACCGCCACCGTTCTCCAGCGGCAGCTGCAGACCGATCCCGGCGAGGTCGACCGGGCGGTTGCCGCCGCCGACGCCCTGCACGCCGCGGGTACCTGGCGGGGCACGCCGGTGACCGAGCGTGCCGCGCTGCTGCGCCGCACCGCAGACCTGCTGGCCGATCGGGCCGGTGATATCGCCCGCTGCGACGCCATCAACACCGGTGTCGTGGTGTCGGTGACCGAGATGTTCGCGCAAGGCCTTTCGGATGCGTTGCGCGCGGCCGCCGACCACCTTGAGGCGGACCCCGGCAGGCACGATCCGGCCGACGCGGGCCGGCCCGTACAGCTGAGATACCTACCGTGGGGTCCTGCGGCGGTGATCGCGCCATGGAATGCGCCGAGCTTCATCGTCGCCAAGAAGACCGCGTTCGCACTCGCCGCCGGAGCACCGGTGATCGCGAAACCGTCGAATTGGGCCCCGGCGAGTTCCGCACTGGTGGCCGAAGCCATCGAGCAGGCGCTCACCGAGGCCGGTCTGCCGCTGGAGATCTTCCAGTTGGTGCACGGCGGCGCCGACGTGGGGCGGCAACTGGCCGGTGATCCGCGCATCCGTGCGCTGTCGTTCACCGGCGGACGGACTGCGGGGGTGGCCGTGGCCCAGGCCGCAGCGCCGGATTGCAAAGCGCTGCAACTGGAACTCGGCAGCAACAACCCGGTTATCGTGCGCACGGACGCCGACGTCGACGCCACCGCCGATGCACTGGTCAGCGGGTTCACCAAACTGAACGGTCAGTGGTGCGAGAGCCCGGGCAGCGTGGCAGTGGTGGGTTCCCGGTGCGACGCGCTGCTCGATGCGCTGCTCGACCGGCTCCGCACCGTGCGCATGGGGCACTGCCTCGACCCGACCGCCGAGATGGGGCCGCAGGCGCATCCCAGTCAGTATCAGCAGGTTTCGAACGCGGTGGCCAGACTCGCCGCGGGCGGCGGGGTGGTGCACAGTGTCACACCGGTGCCGGATGCGGCGGGCTTCTTCCACGCCCCCGTCGTCGTCGACCACGCGCCTGCCGAAATGACGCGGGACGAGATCTTCGGGCCGGTGCTGACCCTGCACCGGGTGAGCGACGACGCCGCCGCCCTGGCGCTGGCGAACTCGCGCAGCACCGGCTTGGCCGGCTACGTGTTCAGCAGCGATATCGAGCAGGCGATGGCGCTCGGCGCCGAATTGGACTGCGGCGAAGTCAAGATCAACGGCACCAGTGTGTTGGATCTGGTTCCTGAGTCGACCCAGGGTTTCTGGGGCGCCAGCGGTGTCGGCGCCCACGGTGACGCCGAGCTTCTCCGCTTCTTCCGCGGTGCCCGCATCGTCGGCGTCGAGCGGCCCGGGTTGCCGATATGACGCCGGCGCAACGAGTTCGGTGTCACCCCGTCCCACCTGCCGCGACAGAGAGCCACCGAGAGGATTGACCATGCAGACCAGCCGTGTGTTCGACCGCCCCGATTTTGCCGACGACGTCTCACATGAGCAGGTGATCTTCTGCCGTGACGAGCGCAGCGGCCTGAAGGCGATCATCGCGATCCATTCCACCGCACTGGGCCCGTCCCTGGGCGGCACCCGGTTCTACCCCTATCCCGACGAGGGCGCCGCACTGACCGACGTGCTGCGGCTGTCGCGGGGTATGACCTACAAGGCCGCGATCGCGGGGCTCGGTCTTGGGGGCGGTAAGTCCGTCATCATCGGAGATCCCAAGCGGATCAAGACGCCCGAATTGCTGGAAGCACATGGACGGTTCGTCGACAGCCTCGGCGGCCGCTACATCACCGCAGGCGATGTGGGCACCACGTCCGAGGACATGGACATCATCGGGCGCCGCACCAGCCATGTCGCCTCACGGACCGCCGCGCACGGCGGGTCTGGCGACAGCGCGCCACTGACCGCACTCGGAGTTTTTCACTCGATCCTGGCTGCAGCCGAATCCGTTTGGGGCAGCAGTGATCTGCGCGGGCGCCGGGTCGGAGTGGAGGGCACCGGCAAGGTCGGCTACCACCTGGTGGGTCTTCTCACCGAGGCCGACGCCGACGTATCGGTCTGCGACGTCGACACCGCGGCACTGGACCGGATCCGTTCTGAGTTCGACGGCGTGACGGTGCTCGACCGGGTCATCGACGCACCCGTCGACATCTACGCGCCGTGCGCATTGGGGGCAACCCTCAACGATGCGTCCGTACCCGCGCTCTCGGCCCGCATCGTGTGCGGAGCGGCCAACAACCAACTCGCGCATGACGGTGTCGAACAACTCCTGAACGACCGCGGAATCACCTGGGTCCCAGACTATGTCGCCAACGGTGGCGGACTGATTCAGGTCGCAGGTGAGATCCGCCGGGTCACCAGAGAGCAGGCGACGGCCCAGGTCGTCGCGATCGGGGACACCGTTCGTGAGATCCTCGGCCGCACCCGCCTGCTCAACATGTCGGCCGGCCAGTCGGCCCGGGACATCGTGCGGGAACGTATGCGCGCGGCCGGTTCTGAGACGTGACATGGAACGTTGTGAGCCACACGCGTTGACCGTGGAGTTCGACTCGAGCGATCACACGCAGACCTTGCTGCGGTTCGCCGCCGATCTGCATCGGCGGCGTATCACCATCACGGCGTTGTCATTCACCGTCCCGGCTACCGAACGGGTGCGGATCGATGCCGAGTTCATCGCGACCGGCCGCCAGGCCCTGACAGCTCAACGCACGCTGCAGGGCCGAATCGGAGTGTTGCGCACCGCGTTGCGGGTACCGGTCTGATCAGCGCGGCGTGATCTTCGCCAGGATCGTCAGCAGGGCGTCGAGGTCGTCGGCGCCGAGGCCGGCCAGCGCGTCCGGCGCCGGGTCGTCGACCGCCTCGATCTGCTCAAGGACGGCGCGGCCCGCGTCGGTCAGTGACACTGTCTTGCAGCGCCGGTTGGCCGGGTCGATGGTGCGGACCACCAGGCCGCGTTCTTCGAGATCGTTGACCGCGACGGTCGCTGCCGGCGCATCGACGGTCGCGGCGTGGGCGACCTGCTTGACCGTCATAGGTTGACGGGCCAGCCGGCGCAGGATCCGGATGCGGCTGAACGGCAGGCCGCTACGCTCGATCACCGCACGTTTCCAACTGTCGCGGTTGTCGAACACCAGGGCCGTCAACGCCCGCCACACCTCGTCCGCGGCGGTCTGCGTGCCTACCGTCGGCACCTGTTCAGCCGACATGTGCCACCTCCGACGGACGGTGATGTTCACCGATCAGTGGGGCCAGTTTTTCGGCTGACCGCAGCGCCCACGTCGTGGTCGATACGATGCCGAGCCCCACGATCACCAAACCCAGTGCGGCGCAGACGAACCACAGCGGCCGGGCGGCGACCGCGAAGTCCCCGCCTGCGGTCGCCAGTGCCGTGCCCGCCACCGAACCGCACAGTGCCACACCGATACTGACGCCGACCTGGCGGCTGGTGGAGGCGACCGCAGAAGCCGCGCCGGCCCGGTCCAGCGGCATACCGCTGACGGCGGTTGTGGTGATGGGTGCGTTGACGGTCGAGAAGCCGATGCCGAAGACCGCGAAGATGACGAGCAGCTGCCACACCGGGGTGTGCGCCGTCAGGCGGGTCAGCATGAGCGTCGCCGCGGTGATCATCGTGCCGGCCACGAGTAGCGACGGCCGACTGCCGAACCGGCCAACCAGCCGCCCCGACAGGGGCGAAAAGACCAGGGCGCCAACGGCGACCGGGAGATAGATCAGACCGGTGTGCATGGCCGAATAGCCCCGCTCCCCCTGCAGATACAGCGACATCATGAACAGGAACGCACCGTAGGCCGCGAACGCGCACACCGCGACCACTGTGGCCGATGCGAACGGGACGCTTCGGAAGAAACGGAGGTCGATGAACGGGTCGCGGCGGCGTGCCTCGTAGCGCAGGAAGCCGGCGAAGGCGATCAGGGCGACCGCGGCGACACCGAGCGTGCGGGGATCGGTCCAGCCGTAGCCCGGGCCCTCGATCAGCACGAAGACGACACCGAACAGGAACGCCACACCCAGAGCCTGGCCGATCGGATCGACGTCGCGCATCGTCGAGGACTTGGACTCCGGCACGAAGATCGCGGTCAGCAGGACGGCCAGCGCGCAGATGGGCAGGTTGATCCAGAACACCGAGCGCCAGTTGACGTACTCGATGAGCGCGCCACCGACGATGGGGCCCAGCGCCATCGAGATGCCGACCACGCCGCCCCACACGCCGACGGCTCGGGCCCGTTCGACGCGGCCGGTGAACACCTGCGTGATGATCGACATGGCGACGGGGTTGAGCATCGAGCCACCGATGGCCTGCAGCAACCGGGCTGCGATGAGCAGTTCGATGTTGGGCGCCAGACTGCACAGCAGAGAGGCCAGCGCGAAGACGGTCAGTCCCAGCTGGAAGGTGCGCCGACGGCCGAACCGGTCAGCCGTAGCACCGGACAACAGCAGCAGCGACGCGAGAACCAGGGTGTACACGTCGATCACCCATTGCAGCTGCGAGGGTGAGGCGTCGAAATCGGACCGGATGCTCGGGATGGCGACGTTGACGATGGTGGCGTCCATCGACACGATCAGCAGGCTGAGGCAGCAGGAGACCAGGATGATGGCCTTGCGCCGAGGGCTCAGCGACCGGACGACAGTTTCATTCACACAACCATTGTGAAACTACAACTATATCGCGGGCAAGATCGTCGTCAGAGACAATCGTCACCGTGAACGAACGGAATACCCGGGTCGCCGCGGCCGTCGCCGCCGCAGGCATCGAACCAGCCATCCGAATCCTGGCCGCCGACGCAAAGACCGCCGCCGCCGCGGCCGAGCAGCTGGGCTGCGAGGTCGGCGCGATCGCCAACAGCCTGGTGTTCGACTGCGACGGCGAGCCGCTGCTGGTCATGGCCAGCGGCGCGGCCCGGGTGGACACCGATGTGCTGGCCCGCCACCTCGGCGCCACGACCATCAGCAAGGCGAACCCGAAGCTCGTGCTCACGGCGACCGGTCAGGTGATCGGCGGCGTCGCCCCCACCGGGCATCCGATGCAGCTGCGGACCGTCGTCGACGAAACCCTGGCCGGCTACCCGGTGGTGTGGACCGCCGCGGGCACCGCCGACTCGGTGATGCCGCTGACCTATCCGCAGTTGCTGGCGCTCACCGGAGGTGTCGCGCTGCCCGTGCGCTGACCGACCTTGCGCGAACAGACGTCAAAGTTCGCGACACGCCGCGTTTGGCGTACCCGCGTGTCTGCTCGGCGAAGGAAATCAGCGGGTGCCGATGTCGATGTAGTCGCGCTCGGTGTAGCCCGTGTAGACCTGGCGCGGACGGCCGATCTTGTTGGGCTCACTGTGCATCTCCCGCCAGTGCGCGATCCAGCCCGGCAGCCGGCCCAGCGCGAACAGCACGGTGAACATGCGCGTCGGGAAGCCCATGGCCCGATAGATCACACCGGTGTAGAAATCGACGTTCGGGTAGAGCTTGCGCTCGATGAAGAACTCGTCGGTCAACGCGACCTCTTCGAGCGACTTGGCGATGGCCAGCAGCTCATCGTCGCCACCGAGCTTGCCCAGGATCTTGTCGGCCTGCTCCTTGACGATGCGCGCCCGCGGATCGTAATTCTTGTACACGCGATGCCCGAAGCCCATCAGCTTCACGCCGTCCTCGCGGTTCTTGACCTTCTTGACGAAATCGCGGACGTCACCGTGCTCGGTACGGATCTTCTCCAGCATCTCCAGCACGGCCTGGTTGGCGCCGCCGTGCAGCGGGCCCCACAGCGCATTGATGCCACCGGAGATCGACGTGAACAGGTTGGCCTGCGACGAACCAACCAGGCGCACAGTCGATGTCGAGCAGTTCTGCTCATGATCGGCATGCAGGATCAGCAGCATGTCCAGCGCCCGGACAAGCTCAGGATCCACCTCATACGGCTCGGCCGGGAAGCCGAACGTCATCCGCAGGAAGTTCTCCACCAGGCTCAGCGAGTTGTCCGGGTACAGGAACGGCTGCCCCTCGGACTTCTTGTACGCGTAGGCGGCAATGGTCGGCAGCTTCGCCAGCAGCCGGATCGTGGAGAGCTCCACCTGCTTCTTGTCCAGCGGATCCAACGAATCCTGGTAGTACGCGCTCAACGCGTTGACCGCGCTGGACAGCACCGGCATCGGATGCGCGTTGCGCGGGAATCCGTCGAAGAACCGCTTGAGATCCTCGTGCAGCAGCGTGTGCCGCTGGATCCGGTTGGTGAACTGCTCCAACTCCTCGGCCGTCGGCAGCTCGCCGTAGATCAACAGGTAGCTGACCTCGATGAAATTCGACTTCTCCGCCAACTGCTCGATCGGGATACCCCGGTACCGCAGGATGCCGGCGTCACCGTCGATGTAGGTGATGGCCGACTTGGTGGAGGCGGTGTTGACGAAGCCCCCGTCGAAGGTGGTGTACCCAGTCTTCGACAGCAAAGGCCCCAACGCGATGCCATCCGACCCCTCGGTGGCCTTGACGATTTCCAGATCAAGCTCGCCACCGGGGTACTTGAGGGTGGCGTGCTCCTGCCCACTCGACGGGTTTTCGGCCACGGGATTCCCTTCGTCCTCGTTTGGGAAGTCGTTGCGAACCTACGACTGCTCTACCAAAAGGTAGTCGCATTCGGTCGGCGTTGCCCGCGGGGGGTTACCAACCAGTCACGCCGGGCGCTGCACGCCCGCCGTCACCTCGAGAAACTCGGCGTACGTGGAATGCACGGCGCCGATGACGTCGTCGACCGTGACGGTGTCCCAGTCGACCGTCGCGCCCAGCCGTGCCAGGCCGGACATGATGATCGACGTCCACACCGCCGCGGTCAGCATCAACCGTTGGTCGTCGCGCGGCACCCCCATGCGCCTGGCCAGCTCCGCGTTGACCGCGTCGAACCGGAACTGGGACGCGGCGTGCATCAACGCGGCCGACGATGTGAGGATGCGCGCCGAGGCCAGCAGCCGCTCGGCTGTGAGCCGGTTCGGTGGCGCGGTTTTGGTGTCCGCGAACGCCTTCACGTGCGCTCGGTACAGCGCCTCGATATCGCTGATACCGTCCGGCTGGCGGGCCAGTTCGACTGCGATCATCTCGACCACCTCGTCGATGAACGCCAGCATCACAGCGTCCTTGGTCGCGAAGTAGCGGCTGAACGTCCGAGGCGACACATCGGCCGCGGCGGCGATCTGGTCGACGGTGGTCGCCTCGAACCCCTGCCGGTGACACAGCTCGATCGCCGCGTCGATCAATGTCGCCCTGGTGCGCTGTTTCTTACGTTCTCGTAAACCGACATAGGCCGTCCCGACCAGTTCTGCCACGTCCGGCATGTTATCGCCCCGAAGTCGATGATTTCGCAAATAAATGACAACCGCTGCCGACTGTTCACACCTTGTCGGGATCTCGCAGGTCATCGGGCGCCCAGACGGGCGCCACCCGGTACCGCACGAACGCCGGTACGGCCAATGCAGCGACGACGACGCCGACGACGACGAGCGCACCGCCGCCCGCCGCGGCCACCGTGGTGCCGACCATCGCCGCGACGCCACCGTGGGCCGCGTCGGCGAGCCGCGGCCCACCGGCGACCACGACCGTGAAGACGCCCTGCAGCCGCCCCCGTACATCGTCAGAAGCCGCCTGCTGCAGGATCGTCGACCGGAACGCCGCCGACACCATGTCAGCCGCCCCGCCAATCGCCAAGAACGCCAACGCAATCCACAACAGCACACCGGCGTGGCCGTGGGCCATGCCACCGGCCACACCGAAACCGACCATCGCCAGGCCCCAACCCACGATCGACCACACGACAGCCAGACCCTGCCTGCGGATCCGCGGCAGCCACCCCGAGAACACGCCGCCGAGCACCGCGCCGCCGGACATCGCCGCGGCCAACAGCGCCATCACGGTGCCGCCCTCCACCGGGCCGCCGAAGCTCTCGTGTGCCATCTGCGGGAACAGTGCCCGGGGCATGCCGAAGATCATCGCGATGAGGTCGACGACGAACGACATCAGCACCACCCGGTTGCCCGCCAGATACCGCAAGCCGTCCAGCACGGCAGCGAATCCCCAGCGCGCCGAACCCTGCTCGGTGCTCGTGGCCGGTATCGGCGCGAGCCGGAACGTGGCCCAGATGGGCGCAAGACACGTCAGCGCATCGATGAGGTACAGCGTGGACAGGTCCACCCAGTTCAGCAGCAGCCCGGCCAGCAGCGGACCCACGATCGCGCCGAACTGGAAGACCGTCATGTTCAGTGAGTTCGCGGCGGGCAGCTGTTCGCCGGGCAGCATCCGCGGGATCGCCGCCGAGCGGGTCGGGCTGTTGATCGCGAAGAACGCCTGCTGCACCGAGAGCAGGCCGAGCACCACCCACACGTTGTTCATGGCCAGCGCGGCCTGCACCCACAGCAGCACCGACGCGACGGCCAGTCCGACCGAGGCGATGATGAGCAGCAGCCTGCGGTCCATCGCATCGGCCCAGGCTCCGCCCCACAGCCCGAACACCACCAGCGGCACCAGGGCGAACAACCCGGCCAGCCCGACATAGGCCGAATTCTGAGTGAGCACGTAGAGCTGCACCGGCACCGCGAAAATCGTCAGGTTGGCGCCGATGACGGTCGGTATGCCTGCCACCCACAAGCGCCGGAAGTCGGGGTTGCGCAGCGGGGTGGTGTCGGCGAAGAACTTTCGCACTACGGTTGGAGGCGTTGCGCGCGGCCGTCCTGGACGCGAATCCGGTTGTGTACCCGGTTCTCCCGGCCCTGCCAGAACTCGACCACCTCCGGGCTGATCAGATAACCGCCCCAGTTCGGCGGGACCGGGACGTGGTCGAGTTCGGCGAACCGCTCGGTGACCTCGGCCAGTTGGTCCATGAGCTCGGCGCGCGATCCGATGGGGAAAGACTGGTGCGACGCCCATGCGCCGAGCTGCGATCCGCGGGGCCGCTTGGACCAGTATTCGGCGGTCGCGTCGGCCGACACCTTGCTCACCGGACCACGTACATGCACCTGCCTGCCCAGGCCGAACCACGGGAAGGTGGCCGACGCGTAGGGGTTGGCGGCCAGCTGCTCGCCCTTGGCGGAGTCGTAATTGGTGAAGAAGGTGATGCCGGATTCGTCCACGCCCTTGCACAACACCGTGCGGGTCACGGGCCTTCCCTGCGCGTCGACGGTGCCGACCACCATGGCGTTCGGCTCGGCCAGCCCGGCCCGCTGGGCATCGCCCAGCCAGGTGCGCAGCAGCGTCAGCCAGCCCGTTGCGGGGTCGTCGCCGAGCCAGTCGGCGTCGAGGTCACCGCAGCCGTCCTTCTCCACGTACTCGACACGCATCGCCGCCAGATCATGATTGTCCGGAGTTGCCACCGCGCCCACGCTACGCCCGCCCGGGGTGCGAGAATCGGGCCATGGCAGCCGTACCGGAAGAGTTCGTCGCCGGCCTGGAAGGCGTCGTCGCCTTCACCACCGAGATCGCCGAACCGGACAAGGACGGTGGTGCGCTGCGCTACCGCGGCGTGGACATCGAAGAGCTGGTCAGCCGACAGGTCACCTTCGGCGACGTATGGGGACTGTTGGTCGACGGCCGATTCGGCACGGGCCTACCGCCCGCCGAGCCGTTCCCGCTGCCCATCCACAGCGGCGACGTGCGGGTCGACGTCCAGGCCGGGCTGGCGATGCTGGCGCCGATCTGGGGCTACGCACCGCTGCTCGACATCGACGATCAGATCGCGCGCGATCAACTGGCCCGTGCATCGGTGATGGCCCTCTCCTACGTCGCGCAATCCGCAAGGGGCATCTACCAGCCCGCGGTGCCGCAGCGCCAGATCGATGAATGCGCCACTGTCACAGCGCGTTTCATGACCCGCTGGCAGGGCGAACCGGATCCTCGACACGTCGAGGCCATCGACGCCTACTGGGTGACCGCGGCCGAGCACGGCATGAACGCCTCGACGTTCACCGCCCGGGTGATCGCATCGACCGGGGCCGACGTGGCCGCGGCGCTGTCCGGCGCGGTCGGCGCCATGAGCGGCCCGCTGCACGGCGGGGCCCCGGCACGCGTGCTGCCGATGATCGAGGAGGTCGAGCGCACCGGCGACGCCCGCGCGGTGGTGAAGTCGATCCTCGACAGCGGCGGCAAGCTCATGGGCTTCGGCCACCGGGTGTACCGCGCCGAGGACCCGCGCGCCCGGGTGCTGCGGGCCACCGCCAAGCGTCTGGAGGCGCCGCGCTTCGAAGTCGCCGCCGCACTCGAACAGGCCGCGCTTGCCGAGTTGCGCGAACGCAGACCGGATCGGGCCATCGAGACCAACGTCGAGTTCTGGGCCGCGGTGATCCTGGACTTCGCCCGGGTACCGGCGAAGATGATGCCCGCGATGTTCACCTGCGGGCGTACCGCGGGCTGGTGTGCGCACATCCTCGAACAGAAGCGTCTCGGCAAGCTGGTGCGGCCTGCGGCCATCTACGTCGGTCCCGATCCGCGCAGCGTGCAGGACGTCCCCGGCTGGGACGAGCTGGCCGCGGCGCGAGCGGCCTCGGTGTGACCGCCGACGTCTTCGCTTCGGCGGCACAGGCTTTCACGCGGCTGGTGCAGTCACTCCCGGCCGCCGCATGGGACGGGCCGGGCCTCGGCGAGTGGGACATGCGGGCGCTGATCGGCCACACCTCACGATCGTTCGTCACGGTCAGCACGTACCTGGGTACCCCCGCCGCCCACGAGGACGTGTCCAACGCGGTCGAGTACTACGTGAAGATCCGCGATTACATGTCCAGCAGTGGCGCCGCGGCCATCGTGGAGCGTGGCAGGCAGGCGGGCCGAGATCTGGGCGATGACCCGGTGGCCGCCATCGAGCAGCTGTCGGCCCGGGCCCTCGCCGACGTCGACGGCGCAGGCGACCCCGTGATCGCGGTGATCGGGGGTCTGGGCATCCGGTTGAGCGCCTACCTACAGACCCGCGTCTTCGAACTGACCGTGCACAGCCTCGACATCGCCGCCGCGGCCGGCGTGACGGCAGATCTGCCGGCCGAGGCGCTGGAGGCGGCCGCGGTGCTGGCCACCCGCATCGCAGTGGCACTGGGCGAGGGCGACACGGTGCTGCTGGCGTTGACCGGCCGGGCCCCGCTGCCCCAACCCTTCTCCGTCACCTGAATGTCAGACTCCCGTGCTTGCATGGGGGTAGCCGCGATGAGATCCGTCCGCCCGGCGGGTCTGCATTGAGGTCCGCCCACAATGAGACAGGAGTCCACACTATGGCCATCGAAGTAACTCCCGCAGTGTTGCCGCACCTCGTCGTCGACGACGCCGCAGCCGCCATCGACTTCTACGTCAAGGCATTCGGTGCCACCGAGCTGGGCCGCGTACCCGGTCCCGACGGCAAGCTCATCCACGCCGCACTCACCATCAACGGCTCCACCGTGATGCTCAACGACGATTTCCCCGAGTTCAACGGCGGCAAGTCGACGACGCCGAAGGCACTCGGCGGCACGCCTGTCACCATCCATCTGACCGTCACCGACGTCGAGTCCAAGTTCGCGCAGGCGGTCGACGCCGGCGCCGAGGTCATCATGCCGCTGGAGGACCAGTTCTGGGGCGACCGCTACGGCATGGTGCGTGATCCGTTCGGACACCAGTGGTCGCTGGGTCAGCCGGTGCGCGAGGTGAGCCCCGAGGAGATCGCCGCGGCCATGCAGAAGCAGTAGTACAACGCTGCGGCCTCACCAGCATCGGCCGTCCCAGCAAGCCCGGTTAGTCTCGACGCGGGCAACCGGGGGGAGGGTCGATGCTGGACTGGCTGGCGCGGGTGGTGCAGCCGCTCAATGCCACGCTGTTCGTCTTGGGCGGTGATGCCGTCAGTTGGGCCGAGCTGCTGGGGTTCGTCACCGGCGGGCTGTGCGTGGCGCTGACTGTGCGCCGGCACATCGCCAATTTTCCGGTCGGCATCGCCAATTGCGTGTTCTTCCTGGTGCTGTTCGCCTCGGCCCGGCTGTGGGCCGACGCCGGCCTGCAAGTGCTCTACATCGCGCTGGGGTTCGCCGGGTGGTGGCAGTGGTTGTACGGCAACACGGGCCGCACGCCGCTGGTGGTCACCCGGGCCCGCCCGGACCAAATCGGTTGGTGCATCGGCGTTGTGGTGGCCGGAACGGCGGCACTGACCGTCATCCTGCGGGCCGCCCACGATTCGGCCCCGTTCCTCGACGCGCTCACCACGTGCCTGTCGCTGGTGGCGCAGTGGCTGCTGAACGGCAAGTACCTGCAGACCTGGTACTTCTGGATCGCCGCGGACTGCATCTACGTGCCGCTCTATCTGAGCCGCGATCTCAACCTGACCGCGGCGATCTACGTCGTATTCCTGGCACTGTGCCTGTCCGGGTTGCAGTCCTGGCGCAAGGTGCGCGTCTCATGAGCGAGTTCGGGCACGGCCTGTTCATCGGCAAGTTCTATCCGCCGCACCGCGGGCACCACGCCGTGATCGAGGCCGCCGCCGCCCGCTGTGACCGCGTGAGCGTGCTGGTGATGGCTGCCGCGCCGGAAACCGTACCGCTGGCCGACCGGGTGGCCTGGTTGCGCGACACCCACAGCGCCCAGAGCAACGTCACGGTTGCCGGAATTCCTTGCGACGCACCGCTGGACGTCACCGACCAACATGTGTGGGCGGCGCAGGTGGCGGCCATGCGGGCCGGATTGCGAGCCGCGGGCTGCCCAACCGAGGTCGACGCGGTGTTCTGCGGCGACGACTACGGCGACGAGCTGGCGCGCTGGTTCGGCGCCGCGTGTGTGCGGATCACCCGCAGCCCGGTCAGCGCCTCGGCCGTGCGCCGCGACCTCGCGGGATGCTGGCTCGAGCTGGCGCCGGCCACCCGCGCCGGGCTCACCACGCGCGTCGTCGTGCTCGGCGCCGAGTCGACCGGGACGACGAGCGTCGCCATTCTGCTGCAGCAGCACTACTCGGCGCGCGGCGGGGTGTGGGCCATCACCGGCAACGTCGAGGAATACGGCCGGGAACACACCGAGGTGGTGTGGCAGCGGCAACCGGACCGGGCGATCACCGAATTAGCCTGGAGCCACTCCGATTTCGATGCCATCGGGATCGAACAGAATCGCCGGGAGGAGGCCGCGGCCCGCACCGGTTCCCCGATCCTGCTGTGCGACACCGACGCGTTCGCCACCGCGGTGTGGGAGCGTCGTTACCTCGGCACGGCCGCACGCAGCGACCAGGCGTGGACGCGGGTACCGCGGCGCGCGGTATATCTGCTCACCGACCACACGGACGTGCCCTGGCACGACGACGGGATGCGTGAGGGCGACCTGGAGATCCGGGCGGCCATGACCGGCTGGTTCGCCGACGCACTCACCGCCGCGGGGCACTCGTGGGTGCTCTTGACGGGATCGTTGGCCGAGCGTGTCGACCTCGCCGTGCGCACCGTCGACCCGTTGCTGAGCCTCGCGATGAGCTTCGGCGAACCGCTGCACGGTCCGGGCTTCGAGTGAGGATCGCCCGACGCTCAGTGCGCCTGCAGGCTCGCGGCAAGACGTTGGCGCACAGTCGGTTTCGGCGCCGTCGCCGCCACGGCCAGCATGGCCTCGACGGTGGTGAACTTGTCGCGGGGACGCTCGTCGCCGCCGCGCGCGATCTCCGCCTCGTCGATGGCGTGCCATCCCGCGGCGTCCACGACATCGGGCTGACGGCTGCGCACGAGCTTCTCGAGCTCCCCCGGCTTGCGCACCGGAGCTGCCAGCACCCCGTCGTTGTAGTCGGCGACGAGGTTGTGCACGGTCTCCGACGCACACGACTTGTTGGTGCCGATGAAACCGGTAGGCCCGCGCTTGATCCAGCCCGCCACATACGCACCGGTGGCGCCACGCACCCGGCCGCCGTCGTTCGGGACGACGGCGGCGTCGTCGTCGAACGGCAACGCGTCGATGGCCTTGCCGCGGTAGCCGATCGAGGTGAGCACCAGGCCCGCGTCGAGCGTCCGCGTCTCGTCGGTGCCGGTGACCCCGAATTCGATACCGCTCGTGCGGGTTTCACCCACCACCCGCTGCGGCGTCAGCTGGTAGGCCAGCCGAATTCGCGGCGTGGTGATCGGCGCGGACGCGTCGCCCAGCTTGGCGAGGATCTCGAGCTTGCCGCGGGTCAGCGGATCCTTCTCGGACGCGAGATCGGCGACCACGCGCGCATGGTCGGCCGCATCGAGCACGACCTCGCACGCCGAGGTCAGCCCGATCAGCTCGGGCAGGGTGAATGCCGAGAACGCCGGGCCACGGCGGGCGGCGATCACCACCTCCTGCACGCGCGAGCCACGCAGGGCGGTCAGCGCGTGATCGGAAATATCGGTGCGCGCCAACACATCCGGATCGGTGGTCAGAATGCGGGCGACGTCGAACGCGACGTTGCCGTTGCCCACGATCACCACTCGCTCGTGCGTGAGATCGACCGGCAGATCGGTGAACTCGGGATGCCCGTTGATCCAGGCCACCATCTCGGTGGCGGTTCCGGTACCCGGGCGGTCCATGCCCTCGATGTCCAGCCGCCGATCGTTGGGCGCACCAACGGCGTACAGCACGGCATGATGGTGTTCCAGCAGCTCGGCGTGGGTCAGGTGCTTGCCGACCTCGACGTTGAGGAAGAACCGGAAGTTGCGCTGCTTGCCGATGGTGTCGAACAGCTTGGTCACCCGTTTGGTGCTCTGATGGTCCGGTGCTACGCCGGCGCGCACCAGACCGTACGGCGTCGGCAGCTTCTCGAAGACGTTGACCCGCACGCCTTTTTGCGTCAGCAGCTCGTCGGCGGCGTACATCGCTGCAGGCCCTGAACCCACGATGGCCACGGTCAGCGGCCCGCCGGAGCGCCGGTCGATCTTCGGCGCCTCGAGTACCGGCGCCAATTTGGAAGTCGGCGGCAGCTTGCCTTCCCGCTTGGGATAGAACGCGGCATTGAGTTCGATGAACGGCAGCTGCTTGTCGGTCAGCCGGGTGTCCGCCGCGATGGCGCCGACCGGGCACGCGCTGACGCACGCACCGCAGTCGACGCATGCATCGGGATCGATGTAGAGCATCTCGGCGGTCGCGAAGCCCGGCTCATCCGGTGACGGATGGATGCAGTTGACCGGACACGCGTAGACACAGGACCCGTCGCTGCAACACGACTGGGTGATCACATGGGGCACAGTGCGGCTCTCGTCGGTTAGGCGACAGCGACGAGGTGCTCGCGCTGCGGCTCGCTGCGGTAGCGGCTCGGCGGCCCGTCGATCTTGCAGATCTTCCACATGAGCTTGGCGATCGGGTTCATCAACCCGGTGTCGGTGCACAGCATCCGCACGTCACCGAACATGTCGCGCAGCATCTTGCGGGACTCCGGCGCATCGAAGAACAGGTCCTTGCGCACCGAGCGCGGGATGTCGAATTCCTTCCAGAACGCGCGCGGCGGCACGATGATGGCCGAGCACAGGATGCGCATGGTCAGCGGCACGAACAACGACAGCAGCCAGCGCTGCCTGCGGCGCAGGTGCGGCACCCGCTTGTGCAGGTACTGGTGCGCGAACGAGATGTGGCGGGCCTCCTCGGCAACGTGGATGGCCATCACCCGCTCCATGATCGGGTGCAGTTCCTTGCCCTCGCGCAGCACGTTCTTCTGCGTGTGGTCGATGGGCTCCTCGCCGGCCAGCACGCCGAAGAAGAACGGGATGGGCAGCGGACCCGCGGCGAGCGGGATCAGCGGCTGCAGCCACTTGAGCAGCCGCGGCATGCCCGGCACGTCCTTGCCGATGCGGTTGACCATCTCCTGGAACATCAGGGTGTGGTTGCACTCCTCGACGGATTCGTGCAAGCAGTACCGGTACTCCGGCGAGCCGTTGGGCACCCAGAACGAGTACTCCATGAGGCCGCGGATCAGGATGTTCTCGAAGTGCAGGCCCACCTTGGCGACGTTGGCCTGCCGCCACATGCCGATCTCGATCTGCCGCTGCAACGGCTGGGCCTGGTACCACGGGTGGCCACCGATCGGGTCGGTCGCCGGCAGCACCCAGCGCGGATCGTTGGGGGTGACAGCAAACTCCGGCGAATCCCACTCGATGTCGACATAGGGGTTGAAGTTGCGCCGCACCGACCCCTCGGACAGTGTGGTGAGCATGTCGACGTACTCAGTGTCGTCGGTGACGTCCATGTTCTTGCGCCAGCGCCTGATCATCTTGGTCCGAGCCATGTTGCAGACCTCTCCCTCTCCTATGAGGTTTACATCTACCTGCCTTGTGTATAACGGTACCGCAGGTATCGACTAAATGTCTACGTCGGATTTCAAAAGTTTGCCGAGAGGGTGGATGACGTGGCCGCACTGAAGACAGAGTCCGAGATAGCAGCCATGGCAGCCGCCGGTTCTGTCGTCGCAGAGGCATTGCGAGCGGTGGTGGCCGAGGCCGCTCCCGGGCGTACGACAGCCGATCTGGACCGTGTTGCCGCCGACGTGCTGGCCGCCCACGGCGCCACCTCGCCCTTCCTCAACTACCACCCCCGCTGGGCTCCCAGCCCGTTCCCCGCGGTGCTGTGTGTGAGCGTCAACGACGCCGTCGTCCACGGCGTGCCCAACGACACCGTGCTCGCCGACGGGGACCTGGTCTCGGTGGACTTCGGGGCAATCTTGAACGGCTGGTGCGGCGACGCCGCCCGCAGCTTCGTCGTCGGCACACCGCGGCCGGCCGACACCGCGCTGATCAAGGCCACCGACGCGGCGCTCGCAGCGGGCATCGCCGCGGCCCGGCCCGGCAACACCCTCGGTGATGTCGGCCACGCCATCTCAGCCGTGGCGCGCCAGGCCGGCTATGGCCTGTTGGCCGACCACGGTGGTCACGGCATCGGCCGCACGATGCACGAGGCGCCGCACGTGCCCAACGAAGGCAGGCGCGGCAAGGGCCTCAAACTGCGGTCCGGGCTGGTGATCGCCATCGAGCCGATGCTGATCGCCGACGGCACCGACGACTACGTGCACGACTCCGACGGCTGGACGCTGCGCACCGCGACCGGCGCACGCGCCGCCCACAGCGAGCACACCGTCGCCGTCACCCCCAATGGAGCGCAGATTCTGACACTTTAAGCTGGTCCCATGGCTGAACTGACGATCCCCGCCGACCTCAAGCCCCGCGACGGCCGTTTCGGCTGTGGACCGTCCAAGGTGCGCCCTGAGCAGCTGACTGCGCTGGTCGCGGCCGGTGACCTGTTCGGCACCAGCCACCGGCAGGCACCGGTGAAGAATCTGGTCGGCCGGGTGCGTGAGGGATTGCGTCAGCTGTTCTCGTTGCCCGACGGCTACGAGGTGGTCCTTGGCAACGGTGGCTCGACGGCGTTCTGGGACGCCGCGGCGTTCGGTCTCGTCGACAAGCGATCGCTGCACCTGACCTACGGCGAGTTCAGCTCGAAGTTCGCCTCGTGCGTCGCGAAGAACCCGTTCGTCGGCGACCCGATCATCATCAAGGCAGATCCGGGCAGCGCGCCCGCACCGACCTCGGATCCCTCGGTCGACGTCGTCGCGTGGGCGCACAACGAGACCTCGACGGGTGTCGCGGTGCCGGTCCAGCGTCCCGACGGCGACGCGCTCGTGCTCATCGACGCCACGTCGGCGGCAGGCGGTCTGCCGGTGGACATCACCGATGTGGACGCCTACTACTTCGCCCCGCAGAAGACTTTCGCCAGCGACGGCGGCCTGTGGATCGCGGTGCTCTCCCCCGCCGCCCTGGCCCGCATCGAGGCCATCGCCGCCACCGACCGCTGGGTGCCCGACTTCCTGTCGCTGCCGATCGCGGTGGACAACAGCGTCAAGAACCAGACCTACAACACCCCTGCCATCGCCACGCTCGTGCTGCTGGCCGAGCAGATCGATTGGCTCAATGGCAACGGCGGGCTGGACTGGGCCGTCAAGCGCACGGCCGATTCGTCGCAGCGGCTGTACTCATGGGCGGAGAGCACCTCGTTCGCCACCCCGTTCGTCACCGATCCGGCGCTGCGCTCGCAGGTGGTCGGCACCATCGACTTCGACGATTCCGTCGATGCCGCTGCCGTGGCGAAGACGTTGCGGGCCAACGGCATTGTCGACACCGAGCCGTACCGCAAGCTTGGCCGCAACCAGCTGCGCATCGGCATGTTCCCCGCGGTCGACCCTGACGATGTCAGTGCGCTGACCCGCTGCGTGGACTGGGTCGTCGAACGCCTCTGACGCCGCTACCGCGTGTCAGCACGGTTACGGGCTGATAACGCAGTATGGTGCGCCAAGGAGGTCGGTAATGCGAGAACTCAAAGTCGTCGGGCTCGATGTCGACGGCAAGCGCATCATCTGCGAAACCGACGACTCCTCGGAGTTGTTCAGTGTGCGCGTAGATGACCGGCTGCGTGCTGCGGCGCGTGGTGACCGAGTCGCCTCGAATCAAACCCAGATGGATCTAGAGGTGCACAGCGTGCTGCGTCCCAAGGAGATTCAAGCCAAGATCCGCGCAGGCGCCTCGGTGGAGCAGCTGGCAGCCGCTGCCGGCGTGCCGATCGAACGCGTGGAACGGTTCGCCCACCCGGTGTTGCTGGAGCGGGCCCGGGCTGCGGAGCTGGCCACCGCCGCGCACCCCGTGCTCGCCGACGGGCCCGCGGTGCTGACCCTGCTGGAGACGGTGACCACGGCTCTGGTCGCTCGCGGGCTCGACCCGGACGCCACCAGCTGGGACGCCTGGCGCAACGAGGACAGCCGGTGGACCGTGCAGTTGTCGTGGAAGGCGGGACGCTCTGACAACGTCGCGCACTTCCGGTTCACCCCGGGCGCGCACGGTGGAACGGTCACCGCAGCCGACGACACCGCGCACGAACTGATCAATCCGGACTTCAACCGGCCGTTGCGTCCCGTGGCATCACTGCCGCAGCTCGACTTCGATGCGCCCGCACCCGTACCCGTACCCGAGCCGGTCCTCGCGCCGCCGCAGGAACCCGAGCCCGTGGTCGCCGAGCCCGCACCGCCGAAGCCCGCCCGGTCGCGCAAGGCGCGACCTGCCGTGCCGGCCTGGGAGGACGTGCTGCTGGGTGTGCGCTCGTCCGGCGGCCAGCGCTGAGGTTGACCTGAACCGTTCTTGAGGTCATAGCGTCGGCGCATGACCTCGATCGGCCTGGCGACCAGCACACCGTTCACCGACGACGCGGCCCTCGTCGCCGATGAAGCCCGACACGCCGAAAGCCTCGGCTACGCCATGCTGTGGCGTTCCGGAAACCTGCCGATGGTCCCCGTGGCGGTACGCGCGACCAGGACCATCTCAATCGCCACTGGCATCATCCCGGTGGTGCGGGTGCCTGCCGCCGACGTCATCGCCGTGCACACCGAACTCGAAGACACCGACCCCGGCCGCTTCGTCGTCGGCCTTGGCGGTGCCCACGGACCCCATCCGATCGCCACGCTCAACGCCTACCTCGACGAACTGGACGCCGTCGGCATCGACAACCGGGTGCTCGCCGCGCTGGGACCGAACATGCTGGCCCTCGCGCGAGACCGGGCCCGGGGCGCGTACCCGTACCTGGTGACGCCGTCCTATGTCACCGCCGCCCGGAGCACGCTGGGGCCCGACAGGACGCTGGCGGTCCTGCTGATGGTCATCCCGGTCACCGACCGCGAGACGGCCCGGCGGGCGGCCGCCGGACCGCTGGAGTTCCTGACCGCACAGGGCGGGTACCGCCGCAACCTGCTGCGACAGGGGTTCACCGAGGCCGACATCGACACCGTCAGCGACCGGCTGCTCGACGGCATCGCGGCCTGGGGTTCGCCGGGACGCATCGCCGAGCGCATCGCCGAGTACCAGGCGGCAGGGGCCGATCAGGTGGTCCTGCGAATCCTGGGCGTCGACGACCTGGCGGTGTGGCGTACGCGACTCGCCGACACGCTCATCAGTTAGTTATAGTGACTAATAACTAGTTGAGCTATGCATCTGGAGGGGTCATGCCGCGCACCGAGAACGACACCTGGGACCTGGCCAGCAGCGTCGGCGCCACCGCCACCGGTGTGGCGGCGTCGCGGGCACTGGCATCACGCGTCCCCGATCCACTGATCTGCGACCCGTTCGCGCAACCGCTGGTGGATGCCGTCGGGGTGGACTACTACATGCGGCTGGCCGAGGGACGCCTCGACACCGACGACGCCGACACGCTCGATCCCCATGTGATCGCCGACGGCATGGCCATCCGCACCCGCTATTTCGACGACTTCCTACTCGCCGCGGTCGACGCGGGCATCCGCCAGGCCGTCATCCTGGCCTCTGGGCTCGATGCCCGCGCCTACCGCCTGTCGTGGCCCGCCGGCATGACGGTGTTCGAACTCGACCAGCCCGCCGTCGTCGAATTCAAGACCCGCACGTTGGCCGGTCTGGGCGCGACACCGACCGCCGACCTGCGCACCATCGGCGTCGACCTGCGGCATGACTGGCCCGCCGCGCTGCGCGCCCAGGGCTTCGACCCACACGCGCCGACCGCCTGGATCGCCGAAGGGCTGCTCGGCTACCTGCCGCCCGACGCCCAGGACCGGCTGTTCGACAACATCACCACACTCAGCGCGCCGGGCAGCCGCATCGCCACCGACTGGATCGACGAACAGTCGCAGCTCGACAACGACCGCGTGCGGGCGCTGGCCGACCATCAGCGGGAACAGGGCATGGAGCTCGACGATCTCTCGGACCTGATCTTCACCGGTGAGCGCAATGCCGTCGCGCAGTACCTGACCGACAGCGGCTGGCTGCCCGAAACCACCACGGCCGAGCGGATGTTCGCCGTCCACGGTGTCCGGTTCCGCCGCGACGACGTCGTGGCCGGGCTGGTCGATGCCAACTACACCGCTGCGACTCTGACCGCCGCGCCGGCGTGACGCGTCACTGCGACAGGACCGCCGCGAGCAGGGCCAACCAACCGACGGCCACTCCCACCCCGGCGCCGAGGACGAACCATCGCCACACGGGTCGGTGCCGCCATCCCCACACGGTCGGTGCGAGGCCGCCGACGGCCACCATGTTCAGGCCGATCGCCAGCAGCGGGTGCACCCGGGTGAGGCCCAGGCCGAGGACCACGATGGCCGCCGCGAGCACCGCGGCCACGAATCCGGCAACGGTCAGCCCGGTCCCCCACGGTGTCGAATCGTCGGTCACGGGTTCAATCTACGTCGGCTCCGAGAGCCTGGCCCGCTCGTAGAACGCCAGGGCGGCGGCCGTGGCGACATTGAGGGAATCGGTGCCGCGCGACATCGGGATCCGGACCCGTACATCACTGGTCCGCATGGTGTGCTCGGTGAGCCCGGGGCCCTCGGCGCCCACCAGGATCGCCACCCGCTCGGATTGCAGCTTCGCCATGGCCTCGGGCAGCGTCGCCGCGGCCGCATCCGGTGTCATGGCAAGAACACGAAAGCCGTTGTCCTGCAATATCTTCAGGTCAGCGGGCCAGGACTGGGCCCGGGCAAACGGCACCAGCAGGGCATGGCCCATCGACACCCGCACCGCGCGGCGGTACAGCGGGTCGGCACATCCCGCGCCGAACACCACCGCGTCCACCGCGAGCCCCGCCGCGTTGCGGAAGATCGAACCGAGGTTCTCGTGGTCGTTGACGCCCTCCAGCGCCACCACGGTTCTGGCCTCCGAGATCACGTCGGCCACCGACAGTTCCGGTGGCCGCGACGCCGAGGCCAGCACGCCGCGGTTGAGGTGGAAGCCGATGGCGGTGGCCATCACCTCCGCGCTGGCCCGGTAGAACGGGACCTCCACACCGGCGAGGTCGTCGGCAAGCTCGCCGAGCCGCCGGTCGGTGCCGAGCAGCGCACGCGGCACGAACCGCGAGGCCAGCATGCGCTGCACCACCAGCACTCCCTCGGCGATCACCAGGCCCTTGCCGCTGGGCAGATCCGGCCGGCGATCCACGCTGTTGAGGTCGCGGAAATCGTCGATACGCGGGTCGGCGGGATCCTCGATATCGATGACCTGCAATGCGCTCACGCGCCGTCGTCGACCATCGCCGAGATCAGATCGGCCGCCGCAACCAGTGTTTCGCGTTCGTCGGGGTCGAGCCGAGCCAATCGATCCTTGAGCCAGTCCTGGGTGGCCCGTCGTTCGGCCTCGATCAGGCTGACGCCCGCGGGCAGGGCCGAGACCATGACCTGACGTCCGTCGACCGGATGGGCAGTGCGCTCCACCAGGCCCTGCTCGGCCAGCGCGGCGATCACCCTGGTCATCGACGGCGGGCGGACCTGCTCGCGTACAGCTAATTCTCCCGGTGTCATGGAACCCTCTTTGGCCAATGTCGACAGGGCCGAGAGCTGGGTCAGCGAGACCGCCGAGTCAGAGCGCCGGACCCGCAGTTGCCGGGTGAACCGCATGACGGCCAGTGCCAGGTCACTCGCCAGCCGAGCATTCGGGTCTTTCACACGGCAAATAGTACTGAGTGCCCGGACCGCGGGTGCTCGAGTACGTTGGTCAGCGATGACCGACGAGCCGCAACCGCCGCCGCTGCCCGCCGCGCTGCTTGAGCCGTGGCCGGTGATCGTGGTGATCGCGGCAGGATGGCTGATCGCGACCGTCCTGGCCTTCACGGTGCCGAGTCTGCACAGTTGGCGGCCACTGTCGCTGGCCGGGTTGGCCATCGGCCTGCTGGGCACGTCGATCTTCCTGTGGCAACGTCACGCCGTGCGGCGCGGAGCGCGCGGTGCCCAACGCGGATTGACCTGAGGAGAACCATGGCTGCGCCACTGCTGCAGGCCCAGATCGACATCGATGCGCCGGTCGACACCGTGTGGGCGCTGATCTCGGATCTGAGCCGGATGCCGGAATGGAGCCCGCAATGCCGGGTGATGAAGCTGCGCGGGCCGCTGCGGCCGGGTGCGCGCACCTTCAACCTCAACAAGCGCAAGTTCACCTACTGGCCCACCACCTGCACCATCACCGAGGTCATCCCTGCGCAGAAGCTGGCCTTCAAGGTCGACCTCAACAACACCATCTGGTCCTATGAGCTGCAGCCCACCGAATCGGGCACCCGGGTCATCGAGAGCCGCCACGCCGAGAACGGCGTGAAAGCCATCTCCAACGCGCTGGTCGACGCGTTCATGGGCGGGGTTCCGAATTTCGAGGACGAACTCGTCGACGGCATGAACGCGTCGCTGGCCCGCATCAAAGCGGCCGCCGAGCGCTAATCGGCGAGGTCGAGGACCCCGTCGTCGAAGGGCTCGTACAGTGGCGAACCCGTCCCCGGCGGTTGCGGGGTATCCGAGTGGGCCCCGCACCCGTAGTTGGCTTCGACGACATGGCCGTCGGCGGAGAGTTCGTTGGCGCACACACCGAACATCAGGCCGAGCGCGCCGCCGAGCGGAAGATAGAAGGCACAGTCGCGACACGCCCTGCGGGTCGAACGTGCCATCGCAGAACCCGGGCCGAAGTCGCCGTCATGCCAGCGCTGGGCGGCCTCGGCGCGACCGAAGGGGCTGAGCACCTGACGGCGTCCGAGTCCCAACTCCACGGCGGTGTCGTCGATCAGCGGGTCGCCCGTCGCCATGAAACCGGGAGTCAACCGGGGATCGTCGGGCGGCGGAGCCAACAGGTCACCAGGTCCCAGATCGCCCGGCCGGACCCGTTCCTGCCACGGCACCCATTGCGGCGCCAGCAGCGCCGTTGGCCCCGGCACGAGGACCAGTTCACTGATGGTGGCGTGGTCGGCGCCCGGGTAGGCCGCCATCACGACAGCCCACTGCCAACCGCGGTAGCCCGTCAGGTTCGCCAGGAAGCGATGCGTCGCCGAACTGGGGTCCTCGAACGTGGCACCGAGGTACTCCCCGACCGTCTCCGCGCCGCTGAACTCGGCCAACGCCGCGCGCGCCTGGTCGACGGCACCCATCAGCAACGCCTCAAGGCCCGGCTCCGGCACAGCATCCGTCGCCGCATCGGCCTCGGTAGCCTGCTCAGGCTCGGTAGCCTGCTCGGATTCCGCGGCCTGCTCAGGAGTTTCGGCCTGATCAGCAACCTCGGCCGGCTCGGAAACCGGCTCGGTGGCTTGCTCGACAGGTTCGGTCACGCTTTCCATCGCCATCCATAGTGCCTGACCGGTTCGGTCGAAAGCCACACCGGTCGCCGGTGCGCCCTGCGGGGCGCGGATAAGCGAGAATCGAGGGGTGACCTACTACCCGCCGCGGCCGCCGGCCGATCGTGGCGCGGAGCATCCCGGCATGGCCAATTACCCCAGCGACGAGACGCCCCGACGTCCCCGCCGACCGTCAGGCCCGAGCTCCAATCGCTGGTTGCCGCCGCTGGACGACGAGCACGCAGGCAGCTATCGCGCGGATCGCTCCGACCCGCAGTCGCGCGTCGGCTCTGCGGGCGGTGAAAAGGTCACGGTGACCCGTGCCGCGGCAGCGCGCAGCCGCGAGATGGGTTCGCGGATGTACGGGTTCGTGCACCGCGCGGCCACTGCCGACGGCGCCGACAAATCCGGCCTGACCGCGCTGACCTGGCCGGTGGTGGCCAACTTCGCCGTCGATGCGGCCATGGCCGTCGCCCTGGCCAACACGCTGTTCTTCGCCGCCGCCAGCGGTGAATCCAAGAGCAAGGTGGCGCTGTACCTGCTGATCACCATTGCGCCGTTCGCGGTGATCGCACCGCTGATCGGGCCCGCCCTCGACCGGTTGCAGCACGGCCGCCGGGTGGCGCTGGCCGCGTCGTTCGCGCTGCGCACGGTGCTCATCGTGGTCCTGATCGCGAACTACGACGGGGATTCGGGCAGCTACCCGTCGTGGGTGCTCTACCCGTGCGCGCTGGGCATGATGGTGCTCTCCAAATCGTTCTCGGTGCTGCGCAGCGCCGTCACGCCCCGCGTGCTGCCACCGAGCATCGACCTGGTCCGGGTGAACTCCCGGCTGACCACCTTCGGCCTGCTCGGCGGAACCGTGGTGGGCGGCGGTATAGCCGCGGGCGCCGAATATCTGCTCAACGTCGTGCACCTGCCCGGTGCGCTGTATGTCGTCGCCGCCGTCTCGGCGGCCGGTGCGGTGCTGGCCATGCGGATCCCGAAGTGGGTCGAGGTCACCGAGGGCGAGGTGCCGACGACGCTGAGCTATCACGGCGGCCCGGGTGACCTGCGGCGTCCCGGCAAGACCAAGGCGGCGCGCCAACCCATGGGCCGCAACACCATCACCGCGCTGTGGGGCAACTGCACCATCAAGGTGATGGTCGGGTTCCTGTTCCTGTACCCGGCCTTCGTGGCCAAATCGCACGACGCCACCGGTTGGCAACAGCTGCTGATGCTCGGCCTGATCGGGGCGGCCGCGGGCATCGGCAACTTCGGCGGCAACATCGCGGCTGCCCGGCTCAAACTGGGCCACCCCGCCCAACTGGTCGTGCGCGCCTCCGTCGCCGTCACCGCCGTCGCGCTGGCCACCGCACTGACCGGCAACCTTCTCGTCGCGGCGGGCGCCACGCTGGTGACCTCGGCTGCCAGCGCCATCGCCAAGGCATCGCTGGACGCGTCGCTGCAGGACGATCTGCCCGAAGAATCGCGCGCCTCGGCCTTCGGACGCTCCGAATCGGTTCTGCAGCTGGCCTGGGTGGCCGGTGGCGCGACGGGCGTGCTGATCTACACCGACCTCACGGTCGGGTTCACTACCATCACCGCCGTGCTGATACTCGGCCTCGCGCAGACCATCGTGAGCTACCGCGGCGAGTCACTGATCCCCGGCCTCGGCGGTAACCGCCCGGTGCTGGCGCAACAGGAAGGCGGAGGGCCCGCGATGGCGAGCACGACGGACATGCCGCGATGAGGCGTTTCTTGGCCATTCTCGCGGTGATCGTCGTGGTGGCGGCTGCGGGCACGGCCGTGGCGGTGACGCAGCTGAGCCACGGACACGACAAGCTGCCGAAGATCAGCGCATACAGCAACGGGCATCTGACGCGCGTCGGGCCGTTCCGTTACTGCCCGGTGCTCAACCTCAACGACTGCACGCAGTCAGGCAGCCAGGGCGAATTGCGCGTCAACAAGGAACACCCTGTGCAGCTGTCGGTGCCCGCGGAGATCGCCCGCGCGCCCTGGCGCCTGCTCCGCGTTTACGAAAACCCGATCGACACGACGTTGTCGCTCTACCGCCCGAATACCACTCTGGCCGTGACGATTCCGACGGTCGACCCGCAGCGCGGGCGGCTCACCGGCATCGCGGTGCAGCTGCTTACGTTGGTGCAGGATCAGAACGGCGACGTTTTCGACCTGCCGCACGCGGAATGGTCCGTGCGCACCAATTGGCCCGACAAGGCTCAGCCGGCGCCGTGATCTGAGGGATCTTGAACTGCGCCATGCGTGCGCGGTACCCGTTCGGACTCGCGCGTCGGCCCGGGCGGCGTGCCATCACCGAACGGCCTGCCGCCCAATGACTCCCGGCCGTGCGGGGTGAGCCAGTTGGCCAGCTCCGGCCCTTTCGGGACGATCCGCGTCGGGTTGATGTCGGCATGCACGATGTAGTAGTGCTGCTTGATCTGCACGAAATCGATGGTGTCGCCGAACCCCGGGGTCTGGAACAGGTCGCGGGCATAAGCCCACAGCACCGGCATCTCGGTGAGCTTGGACCGGTTGCACTTGAAGTGGCCGTGGTACACGGGGTCGAACCGCGCCAGCGTGGTGAACAGTCGCACGTCGGCTTCGGTGATGGTGTCGCCCACCAGATATCGCTGAGTCGCCAACCGTTCGGAGAGCCAGTCGAGCGCGGTGAACAACCGGTCGTAGGCAGCGTCGTACGCCTCCTGTGAGCCGGCGAAACCGCACCGGTACACGCCGTTGTTGACCTCGGTGTAGATGCGCTTGGCGACTGTGTCGATCTCGTCGCGCAGCGGCTCGGGGTACAGCTGAGGCGCACCGTCACGGTGGAACTCGGTCCACTCGGTGGAGAAGTCCAGCGTCATCTGGGCGAAGTCGTTGGTCACCACCGCACCCGTCGGCACATCGACGACGGCGGGCACCGTAATGCCCTTGGGATAGTTGGGATCACGCGCGAAATAGGCGTCCTGCAGCCGCGGGATCTTCAGCACCGGGTCGAGCCCGCCGGGGTCCAGGTCGAAGGTCCAGCTGCGTGCATCATGCGTCGGGCCGCAGAAGCCGATGGACAGCGCGTCCTCCAGCCCCAGCAGCCTGCGCACGATGATCGCCCGGTTGGCCCACGGACAGGCCCGCGCCACCACCAACCGATAGCGGCCGGCCTCGACGGGATAGCCGTCGAGGCCGTTGCGCGTGATCCGGGTGGTGATGTAGCTGGTGTCGCGGTTGAATTCGCCTCCGGACGAGGACTTGTCGGCGACGTATGAACCCTGGGTCATACACCCAGTCTGCCCCGCCGCACGGCGTCAGGCGTCGAGTTCCCGAGCGACGGCCTTGACCACCTCTGACACCCGCCGGGCGACCTTGCGATCGGGATACCGGCCCTTGCGCAGTTCCGGCTGCACCGTGTCCTCCAGCAGCGTGATCATGTCCGAAACCATGCCGTGCAGCTCGTCGGGGGTGTGCTTGTGCTCGGGACGCTCGGCTTCGCGGCGAGCTTTACTCAGGCTCGGCGGCGGGTCAATCAGCTTGAGGCTCAATGCCTGAGGGCCACGACGACCTGCGGCGACCCCGAACTCGACGCGCTGGCCGGCCTTGAGGGCCTCGATGCCCGAAGGCAACGCCGAAGACCGGACGTAGACGTCCTCGCCCTCCTCCTGGGACAAAAACCCGAAGCCCTTTTCGGCGTCGTACCACTTAACCCTGCCGGTCGGCACTGGACTCACCTGCTCGTCGTTGGTTGCACTACTGGAGACACACAAAGTTCGCGTCCCGGTTTGCGCCGGAACGCGATGTGCAGATCCTACTCTGAGCCGGTTCGCTCCTTCATCCCCATTACTCGGTAGGCTTGTGCCACCGCTGGAGGAGATGCGCCCTATATGCGAGTGATACTCAATGTCATCTGGTTGATCTTCGGCGGCCTGTACCTGGCGCTGGGATACCTGCTGGCAGCGCTGATCTGCTTCATCCTGATCGTCACCATCCCGTTCGGGTTCGCCTCGCTGCGCATCGCGTCCTACGCGCTGTGGCCGTTCGGCCGCACCATCGTCGACAAACCGGGCACCCGGCCGGGCGCGCTGATCGGCAACATCATCTGGATCCTGTTGTGCGGCATCTGGCTGGCCATCGGCCACCTGGTCAGCGCCGTCGCGATGGCGATCACCATCATCGGCATCCCACTGGCGCTGGCCAACCTCAAGCTGATCCCGGTGTCGCTGATGCCGCTCGGC
The DNA here is from genome assembly GCF_002086485.1 of Mycobacterium aquaticum. Taxonomy (GTDB): domain Bacteria; phylum Actinomycetota; class Actinomycetes; order Mycobacteriales; family Mycobacteriaceae; genus Mycobacterium; species Mycobacterium aquaticum. The sequence continues at coordinate 33,889 of NZ_MVHF01000046.1, forward strand.
AAGGAGATCGTGCCGGTGGACTCGGCGAGGACTCCGGCATGACCGTCACCGCGCTCGGATTGCCCACCGTGAACCGTGGCGGGCCCGCGGAGCCGGCTCCGGCCAGCGGCCCGCTGATCGACACCTACGGGCGGGTGGCCACCGACCTGCGCGTCTCACTGACCGACCGGTGCAACCTGCGCTGCACGTACTGCATGCCCGCCGAAGGCCTGGACTGGCTGCCCGGGCAGGCCCTGCTCACCGCGGACGAGCTGGCCCGCCTGCTGCGCATCGCGGTGACCCGCCTCGGCGTCACCAGCGTGCGCTTCACCGGCGGCGAACCGCTGGTGACCCGGCATCTGGAAGACGTGGTGGCCGCAGCGGCGGCGTTGACGCCCCGCCCGGAGATCACCCTGACCACCAACGGCATCGGGCTGCAACGCCGCGCGGCCGGGCTGCGCCAAGCCGGGCTGGACCGCATCAACGTCTCGCTGGACAGCGTTGACGCGGCGCATTTCGCCCGGATCACCCGCCGGGACCGGCTCGCCGACGTACTCGCGGGCCTGGCGGCAGCCAAGGCCGCCGGACTGCAACCGGTGAAGGTGAACGCCGTGCTCGACCCGGTGTCCGGGCTCGACGACGTGGTCGATCTGCTGCGGTACTGCCTCGAGCACGGTTACCAACTGCGCATCATCGAGCAGATGCCGCTGGACGCCGGGCACAGCTGGAAGCGGGACGCGGTGATCGACGCCGACCGGATCCTGCAGACCCTGCGCCAGCACTTCGACCTGCAGCCCGACCCCCGACCTCGCGGCTCGGCGCCCGCAGAGCTGTGGCAGGTGGGGCCGGGAGCGACGCATCCCGGCGGCACGGTCGGCGTGATCGCCTCGGTGTCGCACGCCTTCTGCTCGGCCTGCGACCGCACCCGGCTGACCGCCGACGGCCAGATCCGCAGCTGCCTGTTCTCCACCGAAGAGACCGATCTGCGGGGTCTGCTGCGCGCCGGCGCGGACGACGCTGCGATCGAGGCCGCGTGGCGCGGCGCCATGTGGGCCAAGCCCGCGGGCCACGGCATCAACGATCCGAGCTTCGTGCAACCGCAGCGCCCGATGAGCGCGATCGGAGGGTGACGGTGACAGCCACGGTTGAGGTGACGGTCCGTTATTTCGCCGCCGCGGCGGCCGCTGCCGGCGTCGAGACCGAAACGTTAGGTCTCAAATCGGGAACGACCATCGAGGAACTCATCGGACAGCTCGGCGAAGGCAACGCGGAGCTCGCGCGAGTGCTGAAACGGTGCTCCTACCTGTGCGATGGCGTCGCGGTGCGTGACACATCGAGCGCTGTGACAACGCCGCAGACCCTTGATGTGTTACCCCCATTCGCCGGCGGGTAACGTGATTTGCATCACATAACGAAATGGTCACGAGCTGGCTACGAGCGCGTTTACCGGAGCCGCGACCTGCGGAAACGCTTCAGCAACCTGGACCTTTAATGCTCTTTTAAATTTTGCCGAGGCGAAAAACGCCCGAACCGGCAAAAGATGACGAGACCGCGGCGAGCCGTTACCTTCATTCCCAAGTCAACTGACTCTCTATCGGATGACCTGCCACCCCCGATTGCGCCGAGCTCCATCCATCGGGCGGGTGGTTAACGACGAACACAACATGGATGGAGGCGGGGGACCCACCGGTCCACCGAGCTACAAGGACCAGGAGCCGCTTGCGGCCCCTTGGGGTGAAGCCGTCGTCGTTTCGACGTCGCCGGCCGGGCTACCTCTCCAGCCCGAACCCGACAGCTGACCTCGTGGGCGCATACGAGAGGACCTGCACGCTCATGAGTGGACGGCATCGCAAGCCCACTACGTCTTCATCAGCCAAGAACGTCGCCAAGATCGCCGTAACCGGCGTCGCGCTCGCCGGAGGCAGCCTCGCCCTGGCAAGCCAGGCGTCCGCCGCCACCGACGGCGAATGGGACACCGTGGCCCGCTGCGAGTCAGGCGGCAACTGGGCCATCAACACCGGCAACGGCTACCAGGGCGGGCTGCAGTTCTCGCCGAGCACCTGGTCGGCTCACGGTGGCGGCCAGTACGCCCCGGCGGCGAACATGGCCACCAAGGATCAGCAGATCGCCGTCGCCGAGCGCGTCCTGGCGAGCCAGGGCAAGGGCGCCTGGCCCGTGTGCGGCCACGGCCTGTCGAGCGCGACCCCGCGCAACGTGGTGAATCAGCCGCAGCCGCTGGACAACGCGTCCGTCAACGCCCCCGATGCTCCGGCTCCGGCCGTCGAGCCCGCTGCGTTCGATCCCGCCGCAGCCCCGGCACCCGACGCTCCCCCGCCTGCTCCGCAGGACCTACCCCCGGCTCCCGAGGCCCCGGCCCCGGCTGACGTCCCGCCGCCCGCCGCGCCGGTCACCGACGCTGCCCTGCAGGCTCCTGCCCCCGAAGCTCCTCCGGCCGAGGCGCCCGCTCCCGTGGACGCCCAGCCCGTCTCCTACTCGGAGCAGATCCAGCAGGCCATCGAAAAGCAAGGCCTGAACGGCAACGTTCTCATCGGCTGAGCTCGCTCAGGCCGAGTTGACCCACTCGTCGGTGCCGTCGACGAAGTGCTGGTGCTTCCACACCGGTAGACGTTCTTTGACGGTATCCACGAGGCGGGAACAGGTTTCGAACGCCGCCCTGCGATGGTCCGCTGCCACAACGGCCACCAGGGCGGCGTCGCCTATTTTCAGGGCTCCGATGCGGTGACTGACCGCAATGGCCCGGACTCCAACACTGTCCGCGGCGATTTCGGCGGCAACGGCCTGCAACGTCTGCAGGGCGGTCGGATGGGCCGAGTACTCCAGCCGCGTCACCGACCGGCCTCCGTCGTGGTCACGAACCACGCCGGAGAACCCCACGACGGCGCCTGCGGCCTCGTGGGCCACCAGCGCCTCATGTTCGGCCAGCTCGATGGGATCCTCGGTGAGTGCCACCCGGGCGACTACAGCGCTCATTTGTTGTGCCTCCTCTTCGCGCAAGCGCTCATCGGGTGTGATCCTGGCCGCTCAACTGATCCAACGCGTGCTCCAACACATGATCGAGCACGCCCAGGCCGTCCTTCACCCCGCCTGGCGAGCCCGGCAGGTTCACGATCAGGGTGCGTCCGGAGACGCCGCACACGCCCCGCGACAGCACAGACGTGGGAACTTTGTGGCCGCCTGAGCGGCGGATGGCGTCGGCCAGGCCGACCACCTGATAGTCCAGCACCGCCATCGTGGCTTCGGGAGTGCGGTCGGTCGGCGAGATGCCGGTGCCACCGGACGTGATGATCAGATCGATGTGTTCGGCCAGAGCTGAGCGCAGCGCGGCGCCCACCGCGGCGCCGTCGGCGACGACCATCTGCTCGGTCACGTCATAGCCGCGGTCCGCGAGCCAGCCGACGATCATGGGGCCGGTGCGGTCGTCATATACCCCGGCTGCCGCGCGCGTCGAGGCGATCACGACGCGCGCCGAACGGGTTACGCCGGTGGAGTGTCTGGAGTCCATAGACCCGTTTTACCGCCCTCTTTGCGCAGTACCCGGATCTGGTCGAGGCGAGCCGCCGGATCGACGGCCTTGATCATGTCGTAGAGCGTCAACCCGGCCACGCTGACAGCGGTCAGCGCCTCCATCTCCACGCCGGTACGGTCGGTGCTGCGCACGGTCGCGGTGATGTCCACGCGGTCGGTACCGATGTCGAAATCGACGTCGACACCGGTGAGGGCCAGCTGGTGGCACAGCGGGATCAGGTCGGAAGTGCGCTTGGCCGCAAGGATGCCGGCAACGCGGGCGGTGGCGAGCGCATCACCCTTGGGCAGCCCGCCCGAGGCGATCAGCGTGACCACCTCGGCGGTCGTCAGCAGGGTGCCCGCAGCCACGGCGGTGCGCTTGGTGACGTCCTTGGCAGTGACGTCGACCATGTGCGCCGCCCCGGTCTCGTCGAGGTGCGACAGGCCCACTGTTACCGGTTGACGACGGTGACCGACTGAATGAACGGCAGGGTGTCTGCCGGTACGGGGAAGATGACATCCCCGAACGGAGACAGGGCGCCGGTGCGGTCGGTCGCCAGTTCGCTCACGGCGTGATCGTCGCCGTCGCTCAGTACCGGCCAGCCGTTGTCGACGTACTGATTCTTCTTGTTGTCAGCCACGCCCCACATTGTGGCAGGCCAGACATCCGGAGGCGAGACCGGCATGGCACCAGTGCGCTGCTTTACGCTGGTCAGGATATGACCGCGAAGACTCCTTCGGAGGACAGGAGCGCCGCAACCCGGCCGAGTGCCGGGATCCCGCTGGGCGCCTGGCTGGCCGAGCTCCCCGACGAGGGACTCCTGCGGATTCTGCAGCTGCGGGGGGACCTGACCCAACCGCCTCCGGCCAGCCTGGCGGCGCTGGCTGCCCGGGCCCTGTCCCGGCAGTCGGTCAAGGCGGCCACCGACAGCCTGGACTTCCTGCATCTCGCGGTGCTCGACGCGTTGCTGGTGTTGCACGCCGACTCCGGGGCCGTCGCGGTCACCGAGGTGATCGAGCTACTGGGCGACCGCGGCGATCCCGACGCGATCCGTGCCGCGGTGGACGATCTGCGCGAGCGGGCCCTGGTGTGGGGCGCCGACGAAGTGCGGGTGGCCCCCGAGGCGACCGGGTCGCTGCCGTGGTACCCGGGCCAGGCCGCGTTGGAGGCATCTGATCGCAGTGCCGACGAGATCGCCGAGCAGCTGGCCGATCTCGACGACCCGCAGAAGGAACTGCTGGCCCGGCTGGTGGAGGGTTCGCCGGTGGGTCGTACCCGCGATGCCGCTCCCGACACGCCGCCGGATCGGCCGGTGCCAAGGCTTCTGGAAGCCGGTCTGCTGCGGCGGATCGACGACGAGACCGTGATCCTGCCGCGGCTGGTGGCCCAGTCTCTGCGGGGCGAGGTGCCCGGTCCCACGGAGTTGGCGGTTCCGGCGCTGCAGTCGACGACCACGACAACCGCCGACGTGGACGCCGTGGCCGCAGGCGCCGCCATCGACCTGCTGCGTGAGATCGAGTTACTGATCGAAACCCTCAGCGCCACACCGGTTCCCGAGCTGCGCAACGGCGGGCTCGGGGTGCGCGACGTGAAACGACTGGCCAAGACGACCGGTATCGACGAGCCGAGGCTGGGACTCATCCTGGAGCTGGCGGCGACGGCGGGGCTGATTGCGGTCGGCATGCCCGATCCCGACCCGGGCGACGGCACGGGTCCGTACTGGGCGCCGACGGTGACCGCCGACCGCTTCGTGGAATCGTCGACGGCGGCGCGCTGGCAGCTGATCGCCTCGACCTGGCTGGACCTGCAGGCCCGCCCGGCATTGATCGGCTCCCGCGGCCCTGATGGAAAACCCTTTGCGGCACTGTCGGATTCACTGTTCTCCACCGCGGCGCCGCTGGATCGCAGGCTCCTGCTCACGGTGCTCGGCGAGCTGCCGCCGGGCACCGGCGTCGACGCGGCCGAGGCATCGCGGGCCATGATCTGGCATCGGCCCCGCTGGTCGGCGCGCCTGCAGCCGGCCACGGTCGGCAACCTGCTCGACGAGGCGCACGCAGTGGGCCTGGCCGGGCGCGGCGCGATCAGCACACCGGGACGCGGGCTGCTGGCCGACGATCCGGCCGACGACGTCCTGGCGACGATGGCCAAGGTGCTGCCCAAGCCGCTCGACCACTTCCTGCTGCAGGCCGATCTCACGGTGATCGTGCCGGGGCCGCTGGAGCGTGACCTGGCCGAGAAGTTGGCGACGGTGGCCACCGTCGAATCGGCAGGCGCGGCCATGGTTTACCGCATCACCGAGGCGTCGGTGCGGCACGCGCTGGATGCGGGGCGCACTGCGGGTGAACTGCACAGCCTCTTCGAGAAGCACTCCAAAACCCCTGTGCCGCAAGGCTTGACGTATCTGATCGACGACGTCGCCCGCAGGCACGGGCAGCTGCGGGTCGGGATGGCGTCGTCGTTCGTGCGGTGTGAGGATGCCGCGCTGCTGGCGCAGGCGGTGGCATCGTCGGCCACCGAGCGCCTCGAGCTGCGCCTGCTGGCCCCCACCGTCGCGGTGTCGCAGGCCCCGATCTCCGACGTGCTGGCCGGCCTGCGCGACGCGGGATTCGCCCCGGCGGCCGAGGACTCGTCGGGCACCATCGTCGACATCCAAGCTTTCGGCCACCGCGTCGCCGCCCCCACCAGGCGCCGCGTGCATCGGCCCGCGACACCCCCGACCACGCAGACGCTTTCGGCCATCATCGCGGTGCTGCGCAAGGTCTCCAGCGGACCGTTCGCCAACGTCCGGCTGGATCCCGCGGTGGCCATCACCCAACTGCAGGATGCCGCGATCGCCCAGACCTCGGTGCTCATCGGGTATGTGGACCCGGCGGGCGTGGCGACCCAGCGTGTGGTGGCCCCCATCAACATTCGCGGAGGCCAGCTGACCGCTTACGATCCCGCCGCGGGACGCGTGCGGGAGTTCGCGATTCACCGGGTCACCTCGGTCGTGTCGGCCAACGACGACTGATCGCGGTTCGCGACTAACCCGGCGAACAGCTCCGGCACAGCTCATCCACAGAACCATTCACGACCATGTCTGTCGTGACGACCCTGTTGAGCGAGGCTGCCGTGGCTCCGGCACGACGCGGCGTGTCGCTGCTGCACGGCTGGCTGCCCCCGACGGTATGGGCCGTGGCCGCGATCGTTTTGGTGCTCGCGATCGGTTGGCGCAACCGGCGGTGGCGGCTGATCTGGCTGCCGGTGGCGATCGTGATCGGTCTGATTCTCGCGGGGTGGACCCACTGGTACATCGATGCGCAAGGGCTGGCGGGCGATCCCGCCCCGGACTCGCTGTGGGTGTGGGTCGGCCTGACCGGACTGGCGGCAGCCGTCGCAGTGCTGGGGTGGCGGGGCAGCCACTGGTGGCGCCGCGCAGTTTCCGTCGTCGCCGTGCCGCTGTGTCTGTTGAGCGCTGGGCTGGCCCTCAATCTCTGGGTCGGTTACTTCCCGACGGTTCCCGCCGCCTGGAACGAATTGACGGCCGGGCCGTTGCCCGACGAGACCGACCTGGCCACGGTCCAGGGCATGCGCGGCAAGGGCGCGCCCGCGCATGGGGCCCTCGTTCCGGTGGACATCCCGCAGGATGCGTCGGGATTCAAGCACCGCACCGAGCTGGTCTATCTGCCGCCGGCCTGGTTCGCGACCGATGCACCGAAGCTGCCGGTGGTGATGATGATCGCCGGTGAGTTCAACACCCCCTCCGACTGGCCGCGCACCGGCAACGCCATCGCCACGATCGACAGCTTCGCCGCGGCACACGGCGGCAATGCCCCGGTGTTCGTGTTCGTCGACGTCGGCGGGTCGTTCAACAACGACACCGAATGCGTCAACGGTCCGCGCGGCAACGTGGCCGATCACCTCACCAAGGACGTCCCGCCGTATGTCGCCGACACCTTCGACGTCCAGCAGGCGAACTGGGGTGTGGTCGGCTGGTCGATGGGTGGCACCTGCGCGGTCGACCTGACCGTGATGCACCCCGAACTGTTCAGCTCGTTCGTCGACATCGCCGGGGACATGGGCCCCAATGCGGGCACCAAGGATCAGACCGTCGCCAGGATCTACGGGGGCGACGCGTCGCAGTGGCCCGTCTACGACCCCACCACGGTCATCAACAAGCACGGCCCGTACCAGGGCGTTTCGGGTTGGTTCGCGATCTCCTCGGATGCCCCGCAGCAACACAAGGGTGGGTACGGGAACCCGAACGCGGTCGGCCTCGGCGGGCAGGACGCGGCGGGCAACCCCGGTGATCAGACCGACGCCGCCAACTCGTTGTGCACGCTCGGCAGAACCCACGGCATCACCTGTGCCGTCGTCGCCAGCCCGGGCAAGCATGACTGGCCGTTCGCGATGGATGTGTTCAAAGCCTCGCTGCCCTGGCTGGCCGGCCAGGTCGGCACCCCGGGCGTCGCGAAGGTGCCATTGCCCGGCGACGGGCACGGTCGCGCACCGGCAGGTGTCTCGCTACAGGCCGCCACCCACTGAGCCATGCACGCACTGCCGTTGTCGGCGCACTCTGGATAATGGGACAAATGACCGACGGCCCGCTGATCGTGCAGTCCGACAAGACGGTGCTGCTGGAGATCGACCACGAACAGGCCGGCGCGGCACGTGCGGCCATCGCCCCGTTCGCCGAACTGGAGCGCGCGCCCGAACACGTACACACCTACCGCATCACGCCGCTGGCGTTGTGGAACGCCCGCGCGGCCGGCCACGACGCCGAGCAGGTGGTCGACGCGCTGGTCTCGTTCTCCCGCTACGCGGTGCCCCAGCCGCTGCTGGTCGACATCGTCGACACCATGGCCCGCTACGGCCGCCTGCAGCTTGTCAAGCATCCGGCCCACGGGTTGACCCTGGTGAGCTTCGACCGGGCCGTGCTCGAGGAAGTGCTGCGCAACAAGAAGATCGCGCCGATGCTGGGGGCTCGCATCGACGACGACACCGTGATCGTTCACGCCAGTGAGCGCGGCCGCGTCAAGCAGATGCTGCTCAAGATCGGCTGGCCCGCCGAGGACCTGGCCGGTTACGTCGACGGCGAGGCCCATCCGATCGCACTCGCGCAGGACGGCTGGCAGCTGCGGGACTACCAGGAGATGGCCGCCGACTCGTTCTGGGCAGGTGGTTCCGGTGTCGTGGTGCTGCCGTGTGGCGCGGGTAAGACGCTCGTCGGGGCGGCGGCGATGGCCAAGGCGGGTGCGACGACGCTGATCCTGGTCACCAACACCGTGGCGGGCCGGCAGTGGAAGCGTGAACTGGTCGCCCGCACGTCGCTGACCGAAGACGAGATCGGCGAGTACTCCGGGGAGAAGAAGGAGATCCGCCCGGTCACCATCGCGACCTACCAGGTGATCACCCGACGCACCAAGGGTGAGTACAAGCATCTGGAGCTGTTCGACAGCCGCGACTGGGGGCTGATCATCTATGACGAGGTGCACCTGCTGCCTGCGCCGGTGTTCCGGATGACCGCAGACCTGCAGTCCCGGCGCAGGCTCGGGCTGACAGCGACCCTGATCCGTGAGGACGGCCGCGAGGGCGACGTGTTCTCGCTGATCGGGCCGAAGCGCTACGACGCCCCATGGAAGGACATCGAGGCCCAAGGCTGGATCGCCCCGGCCGAGTGCATCGAGGTCCGGGTGACCATGACCGACAACGAGCGCATGATCTACGCGACTTCCGAGCCGGACGAGCGTTACAAGCTGTGCTCGACCGTGCACAGCAAGATCGCGGTGGTCCGCTCGATCCTGGAACGCCACCCGAACGAACAGACGCTGGTCATCGGCGCCTACCTGGATCAGCTCGAGGAACTGGGCCAGGAGCTCGACGCCCCGGTGATCCAGGGCTCGACGAAGAACTCCGAACGCGAGGAGCTGTTCGACGCGTTCCGCCGCGGCGACATCTCGACGCTGGTGGTCAGCAAGGTGGCGAACTTCTCCATCGATCTGCCCGAAGCGTCTGTGGCCGTTCAGGTTTCGGGCACCTTCGGGTCGCGTCAGGAGGAGGCGCAGCGGCTGGGCCGGCTGTTGCGGCCGAAGGCCGGCGGCGGTGGCGCGGTGTTCTACTCGGTGGTGTCACGCGATTCGCTCGACGCGGAGTATGCCGCGCACCGGCAGCGGTTCCTCGCCGAGCAGGGTTACGGCTACATCATCAAAGACGCCGACGATCTGCTGGGCCCGGCGATATAGCCCGGCGCCGCACCGCCATCAGCATCTTGCCGTCGGGGCCGCCGGTGAACGTCAACTCACGCCGCAAGCGCTGACCGGGCACCAGGTCGAGTTCGTAGCGCTGGGCAAGGCGGGCGACGATCAGCGTGGCCTCCTGGTTGGCGAAACCCGATGCGATGCACATCCTTTTGCCGGCACCGAACGGGATGTGGGCGCGCCGCTGGGGTCCGTCGAGGTTCTCTTTGCGGAACCGTGACGGGTCGAAGTCGTAGGCGTTCTCCCAGACGCGCCGGTTGTGGTGCACGCTGTGCATCAGAACGGCAACGCTGGTGCCGGCCTTGATCGGATAGTCCCCCAGCACGTCGTTGGCCTTGGCGGTGCGGGCCACGCCCATGATCGGCGGGAACACCCGCATGGCCTCGGCCACCACGGCCTGCGTCCAGGGCAGGTCGTCGATGTCGGCAGCGGTGGGTTCACGCCCGCCGAGCACCTCGTCGAGCTCCTCTCCGAGTCGACGGCGGGCCTGCGGGTGTTGCGACAGCAGGAACCACGTCCAGGCCAGCGCGGCGGCCGTCGTCTCGAATCCCGCGCCGAGGAACGTCATCACCTCGTCGCGGATCTCCAGATCGGTGTAACGGTAACCCGTTTCGGGATCTTCGGCAGACATCAAGAGGGCCAGCAGGTTGTCGGTGCCCGCGATCTTGCCGTTGCGGTGGTCGGCGATCATTTCATCGATGAATCGTTCGATGCGGCCCAGTCCGCGTCGCCCGCGGCGCGATCACCCATGCACCGCGCCGCAGTTCGTTGATCGCCATGCGGGGTGCACGCGCAGCCAGCCACCGCGGGCCGCGCCTGGACAACTGATCGGCGCGCCACCGCAGCGGCCGGGCCACGCCGAGCAGGAATCCGTAGCCGAAAAGGGTTAGCAGACGCGCGAAATCGGTACGCATCTGCTCGGCGAGGCGCCCGTCGAGTTCGATGCCGAACATGGTGCGGGCGATGATGTCCAGTGTCACGTAATTCATCTCGGCGGCGACGTCGATGGGCCCGCTGTTCTGCTCCCACCGGTCGGCTGCCGCGCTCGCCGCGGCCACCATCTGCGGCGCGAAGGAATCCACGTGGCGTTTGGCGAAGATCGGTTGAACCAGTCGCCGATTACGTTGCCACAGTTCGTCGTTGAGGTCGGTCACCAGCCCCCGGCCGAACGCGACCGCCAGCAGGTCGTACTCGGCGTTCTTGGTGTAGTTGTCCTGGTTGGTGACCAACACGTGGCGTGCGATGTCGGGATTGCGTACGACGACGAACTTCGCCAGCGGGGCGCGGGCGACGACGATGTCGTCCTGTCCGGGAAGCTCTGTCGCGTATTCGTAGATGGTGTGCCGGTAGCCGGCCCGGATGGCCTTGAGCGCCAACCACCATGATTTGAGATATCCAATGTCGGTGTGCTGCCAGCGAATCGGGGTCGGCGCCCACCGTGGTGGATGCAGCGAGGCGTGGACGGGGCAGGTGCCGACGGCGTCTTTCGTGGCGGGCTGGGACATCTGACCACCTCCCGGTCGGAGTCCGAGCACCCCAAGCTCGGACTCCCGGTATACAGTACCGGCGGTATCGGGTTTTGGCCAGATGTCGCTACGCGTGCGGCCCGACCGCCTTGACCACCGTCAACAACACGACGGAATCCTCGAGCGCACGCAGACTGTGCCTACTGCGCGGGACCACGATGTGGTCGCCGGGCGACCCTTCCCAGCTGGCCTCTGAGTTCCCCAGCGACACCCTGCCCTCGATCACCTGCAGCGTGGCCTCGCCCGGGCTCTCGTGTTCGTCGAGAGCACTGCCCGCGGTGAGAGCGATGAGGGTCTGCCGCAGCGTGTGTTCGTGCCCGCCGTAGACGGTATGCGCACTGCGACCGCTGCTGGCCGACCGGGCTGTGGTCAGCTGCTGACGGGCAAGGGCAGTGAGCGAGATCTTCTCCATAACCGGATCGTGCCACTCGGGTTCGACGGATTCCGGCGGTCGGTCGGGAACAATGGAAGAAACGTCGAAATCGTGACCGCCCGCGGCGCGCCGCCGGTCGGCCGGCAAACTGCGCGTCGCCCATCCACCGGGTGGGCAGCGGATTCGGATCAGGCCGAGCGGATCTCATTTCCGGGAAACCTGCCCCGCAACGCGGCCAGCATCCGCTCGACCTCCGCAATGCGGGCATGCACCCGAAGGACGGCTTCGGGCAGCCTGGTGGGCGCCGCGGTATGCCGCTCCGATCGATCACGCCAGGCCCGTTCGGCAAGGGCGGCGAGCCCATGAAGCTCCGCAACCTCCGCCTGCATCATCTCTTCGAACAGGCGCGATTGCGCCACATCGGCCGGATGCGGTGGCCGGGACCACGTGTCGACGTGTGGCGACCGGGACGGCATCGCATTCGCCTTGGACTCGCGTCGCTGTGACAGCACGGACGTATCGTGACGCAATTTGCTTCCCTCAGCGACTCCACAGGTTCATCGGGGATTCACCTCTCCGCCACCTTTCGGCAGCCGCGAACCCGGTCCAGCTAACCGATGAGGCCGCCGCGGACCAGATTCTTGGGATCGGTAGCCGGCCGCACGCAGTGTGCTTGCTGTCATCGCGGCGCCGATGAGACGGGGCCGCACAAGAGACAAGGAACACCGCTCATGAAGATCCTGCCCGCCGGCATCGAGCAACAGATCAACCGTGTCGACCGTCAGCGCAGCCTGCTCATCGGGATCAGCTGCGGCCTGCTGGCGTTCTGGTCCGCCTATCGCGTGATCTGGGCTCTCTACCTTGCGCTCACCTACGACTTCATCTTCGGATCGCTGGTCTTCCCGATCGCGCTGTGGGCCGTCATCGGCGCCGTCGCGGGGATCGCGGCCACCGCATTCCTGACCCACTACGCCAAGGGCAGCGCATCCGACACCGATCACGTGGATCAGCGATGATCCGACGACTGCTGCGCACTGCCGCCGGCCCACTGCTGTCGGCGGGAGTCGCAATCGTCGGCGTCGGGTTGACGACTGGCGTCGCCCACGCCAACGGCGGCCCATACACCTGGTGCCCGGGCCAGTCCATGGAGGACCCGAGCGGTCCGAATCGATATGGCAATCAATATGTTTGGGACATGAGCCGGTGCCACACCTGGTACCGCGTGTCGTACGGGTTCGGCAACGTTCCCCGCGACATCAACGGACAACAGACCCTGCAGGGCTCGAGTGCGTGGGACGGGGAAGACCCTCCTGTGCCGGAACCGGTGAACTGCGGCCTGTTCTGGTGCCCGATCCCACCGCACCCGGATCCGAATTTCCACGGATGACGAGCGCCTACATGGCGCGAAGAGCATCCAACGCCGCGGCGGAGTCGCTACCCGGTTCGGCGCGGAAGATGATCAGATGCTGACCGCCCGAGTGTGGCACGTGCAACCGGTTGCGCCGTAGGCGCATCTCGCCGACCACAGGGTGCCGTACGTGGGTGACGCCGGGGCGATAGCCGACATCCGCGCGTGCCCACAATTCGCGGAAACGTTCACTTGCCGAGGATAATTCGTCGATCATCCGGCGTAGCCGGGGGTCGTCGGGGGTACTTCCCGCGACTTCCCGCAGCCCGCTCACGGCGATATCGGTCGCGTCGTCCCAGTCGACGAAGAACTCGCGGGCCGCCGGGTCCAGCAGGCGCCACTTCAGGAAGTTCTCACCGGGTCGGAACGCCGGAGCCAGTGCCTGTGCGACGGCGTTGGCCGCCAACACGTCCTGATACCTGTTGGCGACAATGGCGGGCATCGGGAACTGGTCGATCAGCTCATCCAGACCGTCAGCCACTTCCTCCAGATCACCCTGTTCCCAACGGGTTCCGGTCTGCCCCGCCAACTGGTGCAGGTACTCGGTGCCCTTGATGTCCAGCTGCAGTACCCGCGCCAGGGCGTCGAGCACCTGGGCCGACGGATTCTTGTCCCGCCCTTGCTCCAGCCGCAGGTAGTAATCAGAACTGATCCCGGCCAACAACGCCAACTCTTCCCGGCGCAGCCCGGCGACCCGTCGCCGCGAGCCGGCCACCAGTCCCACGTCGGTAGGACGGACCTGCTCACGCCGCGACCGCAGGTAGTCCCCGAGCGCGTTGCCCTTCACCACGTCAGTCGTCGATATGAGCCGGCGGATCGGTGAACGTCCAATCAAACGGATAGTCGTGGCCAGGGCCCATCAGATCGCAGCGCTTCACGGGCACCAAGTGGGAACTCAAACCACTGGGCACATAGTTGTACACCGCCGTGCAACGCTGCCACGTGCCGTCGGGCTGGATGGGCCCGTCGCACTTGCTGATGACCGGTCCGCCGTACAGGCACCCGGCGCTGGCAGGCGGTGCAGCGGCGACCAGACCTCCAGCGATCAACACCACGGCCAGTCCACCGACGACGCAGAGCTTCATAGGGCTCCTCCCATCACCACTCAATGACGCTACCGCAGCGAATCCACCTGGCGAACCTCGTCGGCGAAAGCCTGGAGAACAGATACGCGTTCGCCTGATCCTGTCCCTGCCAATACCAGGATCAGCGCGGCGTTCCCATGTCGCCCGCGCAGACCAGAAGGTGGAGGCATGACCGAACGACGCGACATCGAGTTCCCCGCCGAGGGACCAGTGACACTGCGGGGCTGGCTGTTCCGGCCGCAGGGGCCAGGCCCGCATCCCGCGATCACCATGGCACACGGTTTCGCCGGGGTGAAGGAGCACGGCCTGGAGCGGTTCGCCCGGTTCTTCGCCGAGGCCGGGTTCGTGGTGCTGGTCCACGATCACCGGGGTTTCGGGGCCAGCGACGGCACGCCTCGGTTCGACATCGATCCGTGGGTGCAGATCGCCGACTGGCGCCGCGCCATCTCGTACCTGGAGAGCCGCCCGGAGGTCGATCCGCAGCGGATCGGACTGTGGGGTAGCAGCTACGCCGGTGGACACGCCATCGTGCTGGGCGCCACCGACCGCCGGCTGCGCGCCGTGGTCGCCCAAGTACCGACCATAAGCGGCTACCAGCAGAGCCTGCGGCGCGTACCACCCGATCAGGTGGCGACGCTGGAGGCCCAGTTCATCGCCGACGACCGGGCCCAGTTCCGGGGCGAACCTCCGGCCGTGCAGGCCGTGGTGAGCGACGACCCGGCGATCCCCGCCGCCTACCGGTCCCCCGACGCGATCGCGTTCTATACCCAACCGACGCCAGACAACGTGTGGCACAACGTCATGACGGTCCGCTCGTCACGAGCAGCACGCATGTACGAGCCCGGCACCTGGATCGACCGGATCTCGCCCACCCCGCTGCTGATGATCGTCGGCCTGCAGGACACCGTCACGGTCACCGATCTGGCACTGGGGGCATACGAGCGCGCCCTGGAGCCCAAAAAGCTGGTGACCATCTCCGGCGGCCACTTCAACCCGTACCTGGACCGGTTCGACCAGGCCGCGGGCGCGGCCAGAGACTGGTTCATCGAGCACCTCATCCAGTCCGAATTGTGAAGGGAAACATCATGTCCGAGCTGCGCTACGAGGTGCTGGTCCACGACGGCCTGCCCCGCCACCGCGAACAGCGACTGCCCGACGGCAGCCCCATCGTGTCGTCCCCTGTGTCATCCACCCTCATCCTCGGCGAGCACGACGCCGTGCTGGTGGACCCGCCGTTCACCCACGACCAGGTCCGTCGCACCGGGGACTGGATCGAAAACTCCGGCCGCACGCTCAAATACGTCTACGCGACGCACGGCCACGGGGATCACTGGTTCGGCACCGATCTGCTGCTGCAACGATTCCCAGACGCGGTCGCCTATGCCACCGAAGGCACCATCGCGAAGATGCACGAACAGGCCGTCGCCGGTCGCGCCCAGATGTGGGATGTCGACTTCCCGGGCCAGATCCCCGCGAGCCCCGTTGTGTACCAACCCATCCCCGCCGACGGTTTGGAGCTCGACGGCGAGCGCCTCCTCGCTGTCGAGGTCGGCCACACCGACACCGACGACACCACGGTGCTGTACGTGCCCTCGATCGGGCTGGTCGTCGCGGGCGACGTCGCCTACAACGGCGTGCACCAGTACCTGTTGGAGAGCGACCACGGCGGCATCAAGTCCTGGCTGCACGCACTGAACACGGTCACGGCCCTTCAGCCCCGCGCAGTGGTGGCCGGACACAAGAACAAGGATCTGCCCGACGATCCGAGGATCCTCGCCGAAACCCGCGACTATCTGCTCGACGCGCAGCGCCTCCTCGCTGGAAGCCCCAGTCCCCGAGAGTTTTTCGACTACATGACCCGCCTCTACCCCAACCGGCTCAACGTCGGTCCGGTCTGGTACAGCGCCGTGGCGCTGCTGTCTGGAAAGGAATCCTGAAATGATCATCGATGCAGACGATCTCGATGCCACGTCGAGCTACAAGCTTCTCATCGGCAGTGTGTTGCCGCGGGCCATCGCCTGGATCAGCACCGCCTCGGCGACCGGGGTCGGCAACATCGCGCCGGTGTCCTTCTTCACCGTGGTCGGCCGCATTCCGCCCATCCTGTCGGTCTCTCTGCAGCCGCGCTCCGACGGTGTCACCCTCAAGGACACCTTCGTCAACATCCGCGACACCGGGGAGTTCGTGGTCAACATCGCCTCGATCGATCAGGCCGACGCCGTGCACCGGTCGGCGTTCGAATTCGATTCCGGCGTGGATGAATTCGAGGCCTTGGGGCTGACCAAGGCCCCGTCGGAAGCCATTGCGGCGCCGCGGATCGCCGAGGCTCCGATCTCGTTCGAATGTGTCGTGGACCGCATCATCCCAATGCCGCCGCTGCCGGACCATGTGGTGTGGGGCCGGGTCAAGCGCATCCACGTACGCGACGACCTGTACCTGTCCCGGGGCCGCATCGACGTCGGTGCGCTCAACGCCTTCGGGCGCCTGGCCGCCGAATACACGATGGTCAACAACATCTTCACCACGCCGCTGCCAGACGGCCTTGCCGCACAGCTGGCCTCCCAGCGCGCGGAACGCCTGGACGGCAAGGCCTCTGACTATTCACCCATCGACACCGCCGCATGGTCACCGTCCGGCGCTACCAAGGAGACGGCGAAGTGAGCACGCTGTTACTCATTCACGGCTTCCTCGACGACGTCGAGGTCTGGGACGACGTCGTGTCCGCACTGTCCGACGACGTGCATGTCATCCGCTATCAGCTGCCGGGCTTCGGGACGAGAACCGGCGACACCACACCCGAGCCGACCCTGGAAGCGCTTGCGGACGAGGCCGGGTGCCTCCTCGACGGCGTCGCAGGCGACACCATCGTGGTCGGGCAGAGCCTCGGGTCACAGATCGCCGAACTGGTCGCCGCCGGTCACGCCGGGA
Source organism: Mycobacterium aquaticum (assembly GCF_002086485.1). Lineage (GTDB taxonomy): Bacteria > Actinomycetota > Actinomycetes > Mycobacteriales > Mycobacteriaceae > Mycobacterium > Mycobacterium aquaticum. Next base: position 50,950 of record NZ_MVHF01000046.1, read on the forward strand.
AAGTCACCGGCCTGGTGCTGGTCACCCCGGTTCCGCTGGGCGGCACCCGGCTTCCCGCAGAGGCCCTTGCCCCGTTCCGTGCGTTGGGTGGCGATCCCGCCGCGCAGCATGCCGCCCGGGCCGCCCTGTCGCCGGCCTTGACCGACAAGCAGCTTGACCGGCTGACCCGCGCCGGTGAATCGGCGCGCCCGGATGTGGTGAGCCGCTACGTCGACGTCTGGAACGACGGAGTCCCGGACGCTCCGCCGGTCAGCTCATTCACCGGTCCCGTGTTGATCGTCCGCGGCGGCGCCGACCCGTTCGTCACCACCGAGCTGACCGACAGGATCAAGCCACGCTTCCGGCACGCCCACGAGGAGGTGATCGACGCCGGTGGGCATTGGGTGCATGTCGAGTTCGCCGACCAGGTCGCTTCCGCGATCGTGGCCTTCGCCGACAACATCGGCGGCGGTGCGGCGGCGGCCGGCTGGCGGCAGGCGTTCGCCGAGCAGTCGAAGGCCGGCTTCGCCGATGCCTTCGCCGACGACATCGTGCTCGATGCCACCACGCTGATGGAACCCGTCGTCGGGCGGGAAGCGGTGTCCACCGTGCTCGCCGCCGCAAGCTCCATCTACGAGACCCTGGAGTTCACTGCCGAGGCCACCGACGGGTCGACCAGCTACGTCCAGTGGCGGGCGACGGCCTTCGGCGGCATGGCAATTCGGGGCATCACAATCCTGGAACGCGGCGCCGATGGCCAGATCGTCTCCGCCGCGATTCACCACCGACCGCTGGGCGCGGTGCTGCGGTTCGCCGCCGAGATCCGCGATCGGCTCGCGGAAGCCATTCCGGCCATTCACTTCATCCAGGAGACGCGATGAGCGCATTGTCACACCAGGTATTCGTCACCGGGCAACTCCCGCAGTCGGGCCGCGGCCCGCTACCCGACGGCAGCCGGCGGATGTGGTCGCCGATCACCTCGACACTGGTCACGGGTTGCCGCGACGCGGTGCTGGTGGACCCGCCGCTGACCACCGCGCAGGCCGTCGATGTGGGCGACTGGGTCGCGGAATCTGGCCGGCGACTGACCGCGATCTACATCACCCACGGCCACGGTGACCACTGGTTCGGGGCGATCCCGCTGCTGCAACGGTTCCCGGATGCGGTGGTCCACGCCACCGCGGGCACGGTGGGCCACATGGCGGCACAGAACTCACCGGAGTTTCGGGCTTCTTTCTGGGACAAGGTGTTTCCCGGTGAACTGCCGACCGGTGAGGTCCCGGTCAGCGTGGTCGACGAGGACGGCTTCGAACTCGAGGGTGAGCGATTACTGCCGGTCGAGGTGGGCCACACCGACACCGACGCCACCACCATGCTGTCCGTGCCCAGCACCGGGCTGCTCGTGGCGGGCGATGTCGTCTACAACGGCGTGCATCTGTATCTCACCGAATCCGGTGGCGTGGCAGGTCTCGACGAGTGGCTTGCCGCCGTCGACGTCGCCGAAGGTCTAGGGCCGACCGCCGTGATCGCCGGCCACAAGAATCCCGACGCACCCGACGATCCCTCACAGCTCGAGGCCACCCGGAAATACCTGACGGACGCGCGCGAGCTGCTCGAAACATCCTCTGGTGCCGAGGATTTCTACCGCGCCATGCTGGCCCTGCACCCGAACCGGATCAATGCCGGTGCGCTGTGGGGCGCGGCGATCACCCTGTTCCCTTCCGATGGACGAGGTTGAGATGACCGACTTGCTGGCGGACGTTCTGCAAGCCCACGGCGGTCTGCCGCAGTGGAACAGGTTTTCCCGGGTTGAGGCGACGATCCTGACCGGCGGCAAGCTCTGGGCCCTCAAGGGTCAGCCGCAGGACGCCACACCCCGCCGGATGACAGTGACCCTCCAACGGCAATGGGCCTCGGTACAACCATTCGGTGCCCCCGACCAGTTGACCGACTTCACGCCCGCTCGGGTCGCCATCGAGAAACTCGACGGTCGCGTCGTCGCCGAGTTACCCAGCCCGCGTGACTCGTTCGCCGGCCACCAACTCGAATCCCCGTGGAATCCGTTGCAACGTGCGTACTTCAACGGCTATGCGCTGTGGAACTATCTGACCGCGCCGTTTCTGATGTCGTTGCCGGGCTTCTCCGTCCGCGAGATCGACCCGGTCACCGACCGGGGCGAGACGTGGCTGGGCCTGCAGGTGCGCTATCCGTCGAACGTCGCCAGTCATAGTCGGACAGAGGAGTTCTACTTCGACGCCGACCACCTGATCCGGCGTCACGACTACCGGGTGGATGTGGCCGGCGGGTTCGCCACCAAGCACTACACCGACGACGTCGTCGAATTCGACGGCATCAAGGTGCCGACGAAACGCCGTGCGTACCGCTGCGATGCAAACGGCGAGATCATGCCCGGCGAGCTCATGGTCGCCATAGATCTCAGCGACATCCGGTTCAGCTGATCGTCAGCGTGCGGCGGGGTTCTCCAAGACGACGGCCACCCCCTGCCCGGACCCGACACATACCCCGATCACGCCGTACCGGGCGCCGCGCTCCCGCAGTTCGGTTGCCAACGTCAGCACATAGCGCGCCCCGGTGGCGCCGAACGGATGCCCAATCGCCACGGCGCCCCCGTTCGGCGTGAGCTTCTCGTCGGGAACGACGAAGCCGTCCAACTGGTTCGGAAGCTCACGCAGTACGCCGAGGGCCTGCGCGCTGAACGCCTCGTGCACCTCCCACACGTCGATCTGCTCGGGGGTCAAGCCGGCTCGGCGGATGGCAGTCGGCATCGCCCACGCCGGAGCGAGACCCATGACCAACGGATCGATGCCGTACACCGCCGAGGACACCACACGGGCCAGCGGCTCGATGCCCAGCTCGGCCGCCCGGTCCCCCGACGCCAACACGAGTGCACTGGCTCCGTCGGTCAGCGGTGTCGAGTTCGCGGCGGTCATCTGCGTGGTGCCCGGCTGCGGCTTGAGCTTCGCCAATTGCTCGGCGGTGGTGTCGTCGCGGATGAACTCGTCGTGTTCGAAGGTGCGGGCCTGCGTCGTCTTGGTCGCCGAGATCTCGACCGGCATGATCTCCTTGGCCAGCCGGCCAGAGTCACGGGCGGCCTTGGCATTTCGCTGAGTACGCAGCGCAAAGGCGTCGATCTCCTCGCGGGTGAGCCCATAGCGGTCGGCCACGTTCTGCGCAGTTTCGATCATGCCGATGTAGGCGTTGCGGGCCAGCAGCGCCGGGTTGGGCGGTCCACCGGCACCTGCCCACATGGTGTCGAGCAGAAAGACCGGCCCACGCGGGGCGAACGGCGCATCGCCCTTCATGTACGCCCAACCCGACCGCGACATCGATTCGACGCCGCAGGCCATCCCGACACCGAGGTCCCCGGCCCGGATCGCGTGCGCGACACTGATCGTCGCGCTGAGCGACGACGCGCAGAACCGGTTGATCGTCATCCCGGGCACGCTGTCGGGAAATCCCGCGGCCAGCGCGGCCCACCGCGCCAGGTCTCCCATGCCTTCATGTGCCGGGTTGACGCACCCGGCTACGACGTCCTCGATCTGATCGAGCTCGACCCCGACCCGTGCGCACGCGCCCTTCATGGTCATTCCGAGCAGGTCGTCGACACGGATGTGCGACAACGAACTGCCGTAGCGGGCGAACGGAGTGCGGACACCGCCGAGCACATACGCATCTGTCATTACCGGCTCCCTCGGTCGACGCGAGGGTATCGCGCCTGTCCCGGTGCCGACAGGCGTTCAAACCAGCGGTAGGAGGAAGTGCCTCTCAGCAACGAAAAATCCGGTCATAGTCGGCTCGAGCATCTGCGCGCCACGATTGTTGAACAGGTCGTACTGATCGTCCGAAAGGCTCCGCCATGGAATTTCTGGTAGACATGACGACTCACGTCCCGGCCGGGACCACCCCGCAGCATGTCGACGACGTCCGTGCCCGCGAGGCGGCGCGCGCTCGTGAGCTGGTGGCCGAGGGACATCTGCTGCGGCTGTGGCGCCCGCCGCTGGCGCCCGGCGAATGGCGCACCTTCGGGTTGTTCGCCGCCGACGACGCCGACCAACTCGAGCAGAAACTCGCGTCGATGCCGTTGCGCATCTGGCGCACCGACGTCGTGACGCCGCTGCCTGCCCATCCCAACGATCCAGGCGGCGGATCGGCATCGCCGGAGCTCACGGAATTCCTGACGACGCTGACCATCGCTGTACCGCCGGGCATCAGCGCCGACGAGGTCGTCGACCGCACCGCAGGCGAAGCGGTCCGCGCAGCTGAACTCGCCCGTCAGGGCCGCCTGGTGCGGCTGTGGCGGCTGACGGCCGAACCCGGGCAGCGGCGCACGCTGGGCTTATGGGCCGGAGCCGACGAGGCCGAGCTGACCTCGACTCTGCAATCACTGCCGCTGTACGCGTGGATGTCTGCCGAAATCACACCGCTGTCGGTGCACCCGAGCGATCCGGCACGCAGGGCCGCCGCATGACCGCGCTCCTCGTCGAAGAGCTGGCCGAGTTCGTGCTGGCCGCTCGCTTCTCCGATATCACGGACACAAAGTTGTTGCGCCGCAACGTTCTCGATAGCATCGCCTGCGCCGTAGCCGCGCTCGACGGCGACACGGTCCGGTCGATCAGGGCCCAAGTGGCAGCGGTCGGCGGCGCGGCTCAAGCCTCGTTGATCGGCGGCGGCACCACCAGTGTCGACCAGGCAGCCCTGTTCAACTCGGTGGCGGTCCGCTACGTCGACCTCCTGGACACCTACCTGACGCCCGGCGGCCTGTGTCACCCTGCGGACAACTTCGGGGCCGTCCTCGCGGTTGCCGAGAGCGTCGGAGCAGGCGGAGAGGACTTCATACTGGCACTGGCGGTGGCCTACGAAGTACAGAGCCGTTTTTCGGCCTCGGTTCCGGTGATGGCCCGCGGCTTGAATCATGCTTTGCAACTGGCCATTTCCGTCGCCGCCGGCAGCGCCAAACTGCTGGGCCTGACCAAGGGCCAGACTGCCGATGCCATGGCTGCCGCCGCGGCCGACAACGTGTCGCTGGCCGCTGTGCACTCCGAACCGGTGTCGAATTGGAAGGGCATCTCGCCCGGCATCACTGCGCAGCGCGCGGTGTACGTCACCCAGCTGGCGCAGCGCGGTATCACCGGACCGCGGGGAATCTTCGAGGGCCCCAACGGGCTTCACCAACTTTTCGGCCAACGGATCGACCTGCGACTCGATGACCGCAGCCTCGGCGTGGTCGAGCAGACCTACCTGAAGAAGTACTGCTCACTGATCCACGGACAGGCGCCGATCGAAACCGTGTTGACCCTGGCCGCCGAATACGGCATCGACCACAGCGAGGTCGCAGCCCTCGATGTGGCGGTGTTCCAGACGGCCTACGACATCGCCGGTGGCGGCGCCTTCGGCGCCAAGGGAGCACCCGAGACCAAGGAGCAGGCCGACTACAACTTGAAGTATCTGCTGGCCGCCGCCCTGATCGACGGCGAGGTCGGACCGGCCCAACTGCAGACCGAACGCATCCGTCGACCCGATGTCCGAGAGTTGCTGCAGCGCATCACCGTTCATCCTGACGACGAGTTGACGTCGCGGTACCCGCACGCCACGCCGGTGCGGATCACTGCCACACTGCGCGACGGCCGGCGCGTCACGCGCGCCCAGGACGACTTCGAGGGAGCGCCCAGCCGGCCGTTCAGCTGGGACCGCACCGTCGAGAAGTTGCACTGGCTGGCCGCCGGCCACGCCGACGCGGCGCTGTGCGACTCGATTGTCGACACCGTCGACCGGCTCGATACGGTCGACGTGCCGGAACTGACCGCACTACTGTCCACAGTGGATTCCAGGAGGCCATCATGAGCTCACCGATAGCTGATCTCGGTCTGAGCATTCCTGTCATCGCCGCACCCATGGCGGGCGGTCCCACCACAGCGGCCATGGTGATCGCCGCGCACAGCGCAGGCAGCTTCGGTTTCCTGGCCGCCGGCTACAAGACTCCCGAGGCCGTCGAGGCTGAGCTGCGCACTGTGCGTGACGCGGGAATACCCTTCGGCGTCAACGTCTTCGCACCCAACCCGGTTCCGATCTCACCTGAGCGCTACGCCGAGTACGCGCAGGCCATGCAGCGCGAGGCCGACCGATTCGGGCTCACCCTGCCCGACGCCCCGAACGACAGCGACGACCACTTCGCCGCCAAGGTGGACCTGCTACGCGCCAACCCGGTCCCGCTGGTGAGCTTCACTTTCGGCATACCCCCACAAGACGTGATCCGGACCCTCCAGCGGGCAGGCAGCGCCGTGATGCAGACGGTGACGTCGCGGGCCGAAGCCGAGGCTGCCGCAGCCGCAGGCGTCGACGCCCTCGCCGTGCAGGCCAGCGTGGCGGGCGGGCACTCGGGCACTCTCACGCCGGACAATCCGCCGAAGGCCCTGCCCATCGGTGAGCTGGTGGCGGGGATCACCTCGACCGTCGGGCTGCCGGTCGTCGCCGCAGGCGGGCTCGGCACGACCGCCGATGTAGCCGGGGTGCTACAGGCAGGCGCCGAGGCGGCGGCCGTGGGCACCGTGCTGCTGCTGGCCGACGAAAGCGGAGCGTCGGCGACCCATCAAGCGGCACTTGAGGATCCCGAGCGTACCGAAACCGTTGTCACCAAGGCGTTCACCGGCCGGCCGGCCCGGGGGCTTCGCAACCGGTTCATCGACACCTACGAAGCCTCGGCCCCGCTGGGCTATCCCGCCATCCACTTCCTCACCAGCCCACTGCGCAAGGCCGCCGCGGCCGCCGGTGAACCGGAACTCGTGCACCTGTGGGCCGGCACCGGATACCGGCATGCCCGTCGCCAGCCCACCGCCCAGATACTCGCCGGCCTGGTGCCCTGACCGAGGGCAGACGAGCCAGGCCGCAACAGGCCGCCGCTGTCGCGAGTGTGCGTCCCCTGCGAAAAATTGGCCCAGAAATCGCAGACGATTCACATTGGCGACGGCCTCCCTGCCAGAGTGGACTCATTCCTTGGTCCGCCCACGACAGGAGACCCACCATGGCCACCCACCGCGCAGTCCACGTCGACACGGCAGGCGCCCCGCTGCAGCTGACCGAAGTCGAGACCACTCCCCCGCCACCGGGCCATGTCCGCATCGACGTGCGGGCCTGCGGTGTGTGTGGCACCGACCGCGAGTTCGTCAGCGGCCACTTCCCGGCCATGACCTGGCCGCTGACGCCTGGGCACGAAATCGCGGGCACCATCGCCGAACTCGGCAGCGGCGTCGAGGAGTTCGGTGTCGGTGACTCGGTTGCCGTCGGCTGGTTCGGCGGCAACTGCAATCACTGCGCGCAGTGCCGCAAGGGCCAGTTCATGCACTGTCTCAATGGTCAGGTTCCCAGCTGGCAGTACCCGGGTGGCTATGCCGCTTCGGTGACCGTACCCGCCACCGCGTTGGCCCGGATCCCCGCCGGGCTGTCCTTCACCGAAGCCGCTCCGATGGGGTGCGCCGGTGTGACGACGTTCCAGGCGCTGCGGAGCAGCGAGGCGGTCGCGGGCGACCGGGTGGCGGTGCTGGGCGTGGGTGGCTTGGGCCACCTGGGCATCCAATTCGCCCGCGCCATGGGATTCGAGACCGTCGCCATTGCGCGCGGCGCCGACAAAGCAGCCGACGCCGAACGATTCGGCGCGCACCACTACATCGACTCGACGGCAGGGGATGTCAGCGAGGCGCTGCAGAAGCTCGGTGGCGTGAGCGTCGTGCTGGCGACCGCCGCGAATTCCGATGCGATCGGCCAGACGATCGGCGGCCTGGCGCCCCAGGGCGAACTCATTGTGATCGGCGTGTCCGCCGACCCGCTGCCGATCAGTCCGCTGCACCTGATCACCCCGGCGCTGCGGGTCACCGGCCACCCGTCGGGCACGGCATCGCAGATCGAGGACACCATGCATTTCGCGCTGCTCAACAATGTTCGGGCCCAGATCCAGGAGTTTCCGCTGGAAGACGCGGCGGACGCCTACGCCGCGATGGCCGAGGGGCGGGCCCGCTATCGGGGAGTTCTCACGATTTGAGAAGCGTGTGAGGCTTTGCCTTTCAGCTACAAGCAAATTGGACGTGGCCCGCCGGGCAGCTTCGGGCCCACCATGGGGCAATGCCGAAACACCCCTGGGCGCAGATCGTTCGAACTGCGGCCGTGCTGGGCGCGGCGATGGGCATCGGGCGCTTCGCGTACACGCCGATCCTGCCGTTGATGACCGCACATGCTCAGTTGTCCCCGCAGGCAGCCGGTCAATTGGCGACGGCCAACTACGTGGGCTACCTGCTCGGTGCGCTCGCGGGGACGTTCTCGCCCCGGCTGGCCCGGTCGGTGTCCGCCTGCCGAGCGTCGCTGCTGGTGCTGGTGGGGAGCCTGGTGGCAATGGCGTTGACCACCAACGTCATTGCGTGGGTTGCGTTGCGCACCTTGGCCGGTTTCGCCAGCGCGCTGGTGTTCGTCATCGCCGTCAACACTCTGCTGGACCGGTTGCACGACCATCCGGCGCATTTGGCGGGCTGGGCCTTCGGTGGCGTCGGTGTCGGTATCGCGGTCTCGGCTGTGCTGGTGTTCGCGCTTCCCGCGGACTGGCGGACCGCCTGGTGGGCGGCAGCTGCGTTGGCCGCGCTGTTGAGCGTGTCGGCGTGGTTCATGCCGCCCGCGCCCCAGGCGACCGCGGCGGTGACGAAAGCCGCTGAACACCAACCCACGAAGCGGCACACGCCTTTTGCCCTGCTGCTCATCAGCTACACCCTTGAAGGGGTGGGTTACATCATCGCAGGCACGTTCCTGGTCGCCGCGGTCGCGCAGCATTCCCCAGGACGGCTCGGCAACGGCACCTGGCTGCTGGTCGGTCTCGCGGTGATCCCGTCGGCGGTGCTGTGGGCCCGGTTGAGCTCGCGCTATTCGCATCCCGTGCTGCTCACCGCGGCGCTCATGCTGCAGGCCGCCGGAATAGCGCTGGCCTGCACCGGTTCTGGCAGTGGCGCGCTCATCGGGGCAATCCTGTTCGGCGGCACGTTCATCGGCGTCAGCGTCCTGGCGCTGGCGGCCGGGCGGCTGCTGCAGTTCCCTGGCGCCGTCGCGCTGCTGACCGTGGGCTATTCGATCGGTCAGATCATCGGGCCGGTCGCCGTGTCACCGTTGCTGCACAATGGGTTTCAGCTCGCGTTGGTCGCCGGGTCGGTCATCGTCGTGCTGGCCGCCCTGACCGCGACCGCGATGGGGATCGTCGGGCGGCAACCACACGCCGTCCCCGTGGACGCCTAGATCGCCTACATCACAGGTGAATACATCGATCAACGCGCGCACCGCAGCGTTGTCCTCGGCGCGGCGCCACACCAGCGACCAGGTCCACAGCGGCGTCGGGGCGACGATCGGGCGCCGCACCAGGTCCCGGGGCAGTGGGGCGTCTTGGCCCTTGGGATTGTTGAGCACCGGCCGGCCCAGCCGACGGACGTGCTCGAAGAACGTCGGTCCGGTGACACCCCCGTCGTCGGTGCGCATCAACCGTGCCCCCGTGTCCGCGGCAAACTCCTCGGCGTAGCGATTCCAGGACGACCAGCTGGCCACGTCGGCGTCGACCAGCACCACCACGTCCTTGGCCGCGACCGGGCTGTCATCGGTGCCGACGCACAGCGCGTACAGCCGATCCACGCCGATGAGGTGGGCCTGAAGCGACAGTTCGGCCAGGTCATCTGTGGGCACCCAGCAGATCGCCAGATCGAGGCTGCCGTCGGCGACCCTGGCCGCCTGGGTGTGCGACGGCATCACCCAGGTGTCCACCCGCAACTGGGCGACGCCGGCCGCCCGATCGGCCAGATCGGCGGGACGCCAATTGACGTAGCCGATCCGGACCGGGTCGGAGACCGCCAATCCCGTTGCCTTTCTGCGGAATTCATCGGCATGCCGGACCAGCGCGCGAGCGTCGGGCAGCAGCGCCGCACCGGCCGGGGTGAGGGCCACCGACCGCCGGTCCCGATCGAAGAGACTGACCTTGAGGTCGCGCTCGAGCGCCTTGATCTGCTGAGACAGTGACGGGCCCGCGATGTGCAGGCGCTCCGCGGCCCGGCCGAAGTTCAACTCCTCGGCGACCACCACGAAGTACCGCAACTGGCGCAGTTCCACCGTTGCAGACTAGTAGGCACTGCCTCCCAGCAGGGAGCAAACCCGTCGTGACCTGCGGGAGTCACCGACCCCGACGCTCTGTTGTATCCGGCGACGGACCACGGAAAGGACCACGACCATGAGCAACACACCAAAGGTAGCCATCATCACCGGGGCATCCCAGGGCATCGGCCAGGCGCTGGTCGCGGGCTACCGCAAGCTGGGCTATGCCGTCGTCGCCAACTCCCGCAGCATCGCGGCGAGCGACGACCCGATGGTGCTGACGGTTGCCGGCGACATCGGACAGCCGGGCGTCGGGCAGCGCGTCGTCGATGCCGCCATCGAGAGGTTCGGCCGCGTCGACACCATCGTCAACAACGCAGGCATCTTCATCTCCAAATCGTTCACCGACTACACCGACGACGACTACGACGCCATCACCGGGGTGAACCTGCGCGGTTTCTTCGAACTGACCCGCGCCGGGATCGCCGCCGTCGAGGCGCACGGCGACGGTGGCCACGTCGTCACGATCTCCACGAGCCTGGTCGATCAGGCCGACGCCCGGGTGCCCTCGGCGCTGGCATCCCTGACCAAGGGTGGGTTGAACGCAGCCACCAAAGCTCTGGCCATCGAGTACGCGACTCGCGGAATCCGTTCCAACGCAGTAGCTCTGGGCACCATCCGGACGCCGATGCATGATCCTTCCACCTACGAATACCTGAACAAACTGCACCCGGTCGGTCACATGGGCGATATCGACGATGTGGTCGAGGCCGTGCTGTACTTGGAGAACGCCAAGTTCGTCACCGGCGAGATCCTGCATGTCGACGGAGGCCAAAGTGCCGGACACTGAGTCGATCCTTCGTGGGCTCCTCGATGAGTGGAAGGCCGGGGTCGACGGTCACGATCCGGGCCGGGTCGCCGCGGTGTTCACCGAGGGCGCGATCTTCCAGGGGTTGCGCCCGCACAGCGTGGGCCGGGCGGGCGTGTACGCCTACTACGACTCGCAGCCCGACGGGCTGACGGTGAACTACCGGTTCCACGAAACCCGCAGACCCGCCGCCGACGTCGCACTGGGTTACCTACGGGCGGACTTCACCCTTCCCGACGGGACGCCCATCCCACTGAATCTCAGCGTGCTGGCAACCGAGACCCCTGCGGGCTGGCGGATCGCCTTCTACCAGGTCAGCCCAGCGCAGGAATGACCTCACGCTCGAACAGCTCGATACCGGACCGGTCGTACGCGGCTTCGGGGAAGTACACGATCGCGTACTCACACCCGAGGTCGCGCAACCGCTTGAGCCGATCGACGACCTGTTCGGGGGTGCCGGTCGCGGAGTCCGATGAGGCCACATTGGCCAGCATGGCGTCGACGGCGGGCTCACCGGCCACCGGGACCTGACGTGCCCTGATACGCGCGAGGCGCTCGGCGACGTCGGATTCCGAAGTGCCGACGACGGCGTTGAAGTTGGCCGACCGCACGATCGCGCCGTAGTCGGTGCCGACATCTTTGCAGTGCTCGGCGAGGATCTGCGACTTGTGCGCGAATCCGTCCGGCTCGGACGTGAAATTCGTGTACTGCGCATACTTGGCCGCGATCCGCAACGTCACCTTCTCGCCACCTCCGGCGATCCACAGCGGAATACCGTCCTCCTGCAGCGGCTTCGGTGCCACGATCGCACCGTCGACCTGATAGTGCTTGCCGTCGATGCTGACCCGGCCGTCGCGCCACGCGTCGCGCATGATCTGCACGCCCTCGTCGAGCCTGCCCAGCCGCACGCCCGCGGACGGGAAACCGTAACCGTAGGCCCGCCACTCGTGCTCGTACCAGCCACCGCCGATACCCATCTGCGCCCGGCCACCCGAGATGACGTCGACCGTTGCCGCGACCTTCGCCAGATACGCGGGGTTGCGGTAACTCATGGCCGTGCACATCTGCCCGAGCTTGATGCGTGAGGTGGTCGCGGCATACGCCGCCATCAGCGTCCATGCCTCATGGGTGGCTTCGTCGGTGGGCACCGGCACGGTGTGGAAATGGTCGTACACCCACAGCGAATCCCATTCGCCCGCGTCGGCGTACGCCGCCAGATCGCGCATCACCGGCCAATGTTGTTCGGTGGGTATGCCTACCAGGTCGAGTCGCCAGCCCTGCGGAATGAAGAGTCCAAAGCGCATGGCTCTCATTCTGTCGCCGAGTGGCCGGTTATTGCACGCATTTTCGCGGGAGCGGGCTGTTGCGAAATTGGTAGGTGGTTGGCGCGGCGAGTTTTGGTGGTGGTGGTGGTGGGTAGCCGGGCGTGGGGT
>NZ_MVHF01000047.1 GCF_002086485.1 Mycobacterium aquaticum
CGGGGGGCGGCGGGGCGGGGCCCCCCCCCGGCCCCGGGGGGGGGGCCGGCCCCCCCCCCCCCCCGCGCGGGGGGGCCCCCCCGGGGGGCCCCCCCCCCCCCCCCCCGACTCCGTCGAACGGCGGGTGGCCCGCGGCGACATCCTCTACGCCGCACCGGAACTGGTGATTCCCTTCATGGTTCCCGACGGCGCGCACAGCTACCCTGACGCTGCTCGCACCGCGGCAGAGCACACCATGTTCACCGTGGCCGTCGGCGCCGCCGTACAGGCTCTGCTGGTCGCGCTGGCCGTGCGCGACCTGGGTAGCTGCTGGATCGGTTCCACGATATTCGCCGCCGACCTCGTGCGTACCGAGCTGGATCTGCCGGCCGATTGGGAGCCGTTGGGCGCCATCGCGATCGGCTATCCAGAGGACCCACAGCCGCCGCGTGGCCCGGTGCCCACCACCGATCTGCTGTTGACACGATGACTCTGCACGCCTCCGCTGTGGAGATTCTCACAGATTGGCAGACAACCGATCCCGCTCAGGACACGCTGCGGCACGCAGTGCTGGCGTTCCTGGCGGCCCGGCCCGACGCCTGCCAACGCGCCTGTGTCCCAGGCCATATCACCGCGTCGGCCCTGGTGCTCGACCACACCGGCACCCGGACCCTGCTCACCCTGCATCCGCGCTTCGGCCGGTGGCTGCAGCTCGGCGGCCATTGCGAGGACACCGATCCCGACATCCGCTCGGCCGCACTGCGCGAGGCCACCGAGGAGTCGGGCATCGCCGGGCTCACCATCGACCCGGAACTTGCTGCGCTGCATGTACATCCGGTGACCTGCTCGCTGGGAGTCCCGACCCGCCATCTGGACCTGCAATTCGTGGTGCGGGCCCCGGCGAACGCCGAGATCGCCTGCAGCGACGAGTCTCTGGATCTGCAGTGGTGGCCGCTCGACGGGCTACCGGAAGGCACCGACTTCGGCTTGCGCCAACTCGCCGAAACTACGGTTTCTGTTGCAGTTCCCGCCGATTCGCGCCACAAAGCGTAGTCTCGGCGGGGCCTGACGCCTCAGACGTCGGTCGAGAAGCGCAGACCGCCGTCGGGAATCGACACCCCGGGCCACACCCGGGCCCCACGCAGCAGTTCGCAGCGTGCCCCGATGTCGGCTCCGTCGCCGATGACGCCGTCGCGGATCAGGGCCCGCGGGCCGATGCGGGCGCCGAAGCCGATGATCGAGCGTTCGATCACCGCACCGGCCTCGACCCGCACGCCGTCAAAGATCACTGCGCCGTCCAGTCGGGCGCCTGCACCGATCTCGGCCCCGCGGCCCACCACCGTGCCGCCGATCAGCAGCGCGCCCGGCGCCACCCCGGCACCGTCGTGCACGAGTGACTCGCCGCGCTGGCCGTGCAGCGCGGGTGACGGGGCAATGCCGCGGACCAGGTCTGCCGAGCCGCGGACGAAGTCTTCGGGCGTACCCATGTCCCGCCAGTACGAGGCGTCGACGTATCCGCACACGCGGTGCCCGTCGGCAAGCAGACCGGGGAACACCTCCCGCTCCACCGACAGGGCGCGGCCCTTCGGGATGCGGTCGATCACGTCCCGCTTGAACACGTAGCAGCCGGCGTTGATCTGATCGGTCGGCGGATCCTGCGTCTTCTCCAGGAATGCAGTCACGACGCCGTCGGGGTCGGTCGGCACGCAGCCGAAGGCACGCGGATCCCCGACGCGGACCAGATGCAACGTCACATCTGCCTGATGGTTGTCGTGCGATTCCAGCAGCGCACCCAGGTCGGCTCCCGAGAGCACGTCACCGTTGAACACCAGCGCGGTGTCGTGGCGCAGGTGCCCGGCGACGTTGGCGATGGCGCCGCCGGTGCCGAGCGCATCGGTTTCGGTGACGTAGTCGATCTGCAGGCCCAGCTTGGATCCGTCGCCGAACTCGGACTCGAACACCTCGGCCTTGTATGAGGTGCCCATCACCACATGGGTGACCCCAGCCGCGGCGATGCGCGACAGCAGATGCGTCAGAAACGGCAATCCCGCGGTCGGCAGCATGGGTTTCGGCGCCGAGAGCGTCAACGGACGCAGCCGGGTACCTTGCCCGCCGACCAGGATGACGGCATCGACCTCCGCAGGATTGGTCACCTCAACGCCGCCCTTTCGCCTGTTTACGCCGAGAACTGCCGACCACCAGGCCCGCACGCACCGCGAGCGCGCCCCGGATCGTCCACCGTAACGGAGCCTGCCAGGACGCTGGGTATCGATCGGCCAGAAAAGTGTAGGTACTGCGGTGATGGGCGGCCAAATTGCGGGCCGGGTCGCGCCCGGTCGAGTGGCCCTTGTAGTGCAACACCTCGGCGGCAGGCACGTAGATGTTCTGCCAACCCGACCTCCCGAGCCGATCTCCCAGGTCGACGTCCTCCATATACATGAAGTAGCGCTCGTCGAAGCCGTTGATCTGATCGAATGCCGCGTGGCGCAGCAACAGGCACGAACCCGACAACCACCCGACGGGGCGTTCGCTGGGCTGCTCGTGATCCTGCCGGTAGGTCGCGGTCCACGGGTTGGATTTCCAGAACGGCCCGACGACGGCGTGCATGCCACCGCGGACCAGGCTGGGCTGCTGGCGCGCCGACGGATACACCGAGCCGTCGGGATCGCGGATCAGTGGGCCGAGCGCCCCGGCTTTGGGCCAGCGCGCCGCGGCCTCCAGCAGCACGTCGATCGAGCCGGGACCCCACTGCACATCCGGGTTGGCCACCACGAAGAACTCGGGATCGAAGTCGTCGGTGTGGTAGGCCGCCACGCCGCGGTTCACCGCGCTGCCATAGCCGAGATTGGCGCCGATCCGCAGCAGTCGCACGTTCGGGTACCGCTGCTCGGCCTCTTCGGGTGCGCCGTCGACGGAACCGTTGTCGGCCATCACCACGGTCACAGGGCGGTCGGTGGCCAGCGAGAGCGACGCCAAGAACCGCTCCAGGTGCGGCCCCGGCGAGTACGTCACCGTCACCACGACAAGTGGGCGCAGGGCTTCCTGTGTCACGGCGTAGAGGGTAGCTGTCCGGCGGCGCCCTTCCCGGCGGCCGTGGTTTTCCCCTCGTACGCGCTGATCGCAGCAACCAACGCATCGCGCCAGTCCCGCAGCCCGGTCATCCCGGCCGCCACCGAACGCTCCTGGGCGAGCACCGTGTAGTTGGGGCGGGTCGCCGGGCGCGGATGCCGGTCACTGCCCACGGGGCGCACCCGCTCGGGATCGGCGCCCACGGCGGCGAATGTCGCCTGGGCGAGCTCGAAACGGCTGGCCACGCCGGAGTTGACGGCATGCAGCACAGGTGCGCCGATCCTGCCGTCGGCAATCTCCAGCAACGCCGTCGCCAGGTCGTCCACATATGTCGGCGAGCCGATCTGATCGTCCACGACGTCGATCGCCTTGTCCCCCGCGGCCAGCCGCCGCATGGTGGCGACGAAGTCGGTGCCGTCGCCGCCTTTGTACACCCAGGCCGTGCGGACCACGTGGGCATCCGGTTTGGCGGCCAGCACGGCCTGCTCACCTGCCAGTTTGGTCCGACCGTAGGCGTTGATCGGCTTGGTGTCGTCGTCGATCTCGTAGGGGCGGCGATCCCCGTCGAACACGCCGTCGAACACGTAGTCGGTCGAGACGTGGACCAGGTCGGCGCCGGTCTGCGCGCAGACCTGCGCGATATTGCCCGCGCCCACCGCGTTGACCTCGTAGGCGCGGTCCTCGTCGGCTTCCGCGGCATCGACCTGGGTGTATGCCGCGCAGTTGATCACCACGTCGCCGGTCACGACGTGCCGACGCACCGATTCGAGATCGGTGATGTCACATTCCGAGGACGTCAGCGCCAGCACCTGACGCCCGGCGCGACGGGCCTGATCAGTCAAAACACGGCCAAGCATGCCACCGGCCCCGGTGACGACAATGCGCTGCGACATACGCCGAGTCTGGCACGCCGGTCGGCGTTACCCGGCTCACGCGTACCCCGCAAGTAGCCTGGGCAGGTGCCTAACCGCCTCATCCGCGCGCTCGCTGTGACCACAGCGTCCGCCGTGGTCCTCGGGACGGGAGTGGCCTGGAGCCAGATCCGTTCGTTCGAATCGGGCATCAACCACATCAGTTCCGCCGCGCTGGGCGGGGGTGGCGACGACGGTGCGATCGACATCCTGCTGGTCGGGATGGACAGCCGCACCGATGCGCACGGCAACCCGTTGTCCGAGCAGGAACTGGAGACGTTGCGCGCAGGCGACGACGTGTCGACCAACACCGACACGATCATCCTGGTGCGCATCCCGAACAACGGGAAGTCCGCCACCGCGATCTCCATCCCTCGTGACTCCTATGTCGAGGCGCCGGGTTGGGGAAAGATGAAGATCAACGGCGTGTTCGGCGACGTCAAGCTCGACAAGATGAAACAACTCGTCGAGGTCCAGGGCGAAGATCCCGCCGTCGCCGAGCCGCAGGCCGTCGAGGCCGGACGCGAAGAGCTGATCAAGACGGTCGCCAATCTGACCGGTGTCACCGTCGACCACTACGCCGAAATCGGGTTGCTGGGCTTCGCGTTGATCACCGACGCGCTCGGCGGCGTGAACGTATGCCTGAAAAATGCCGTCGACGAACCGCTTTCGGGTGCGGATTTCCCGGCAGGCTGGCAGAAGCTCAACGGCCCGCAGGCGTTGAGTTTCGTGCGGCAACGCCATGACCTGCCGCGCGGCGACCTGGACCGCGTCACCCGACAGCAGGCCGTGATGGCCGCACTGGCCCACGACGTGATCTCGGGCAAGACCCTGTCCAGCCCGTCCACGCTGAGCAAGCTGCGCGAAGCCGTGCAGCGCTCGGTGGTGATGTCCAGTGGTTGGGACGTCATGGATTTCATCGATCAGCTGCAGAAGCTGGCGGCAGGCAACGTGGCGTTCGCGACCATTCCCGTGCTGCAGGAGGACGGCTGGAGCGACGACGGTATGCAGAGCGTGGTTCGGGTCGACCCGGCCCAGGTGCACGAGTGGGTGTCCAGCCTGTTGCAGGACCAGAGTGAGGGCAAGACCGAACAGGTCGCGTATTCGCCGGACAAGACCACCGTGCAGGTGGTCAACGCGAGCGACATCAACGGGCTGGCCGCCGCGGTGTCACATGTGTTGACCACCAAGGGCTTCACTCCCGGCGATACGGGAAATCACCAGGGCGGAACGGTTTCCGGCAGTCAGGTGCAGGCCGCCAAGACCGATGACCTTGGTGCCCAAGCGGTTTCGAAGGACCTCGGCGGGCTCCCGGTCACCGAGGACGCCTCGGTCCCGCCCGGTACGGTGCGCGTGGTGCTGACGGCGGACTACACCGGGCCCGGCTCCGGTCTCGACGGTCGCGATGCCACCCTCGACGCCGAATCGGCCACCACCGGTTCGGCTTCCACCAGCAGCACCGACACCGGTGACGCACCACCGCCACCCTCGCCCATCCTCACCGCGGGTTCGGATGATCCGGCGTGCGTGAATTGAGCACCCTCAGCGCGGCCGTCCTCGATCCCCTGCTGGCGTCCGATCCGGCGGGCCCGCGGATCACGTATTACGACGACGCCACCGGTGAGCGCATCGAGTTGTCCGCGGTGACTCTGGCCAACTGGGCGGCCAAGACCGCCAACCTGTTACGCGACGAGCTGGGCGCGGGTCCGGGGACTCGGGTCGCGGTGCTGCTGCCCGCGCACTGGCAGACCGCTGCGGTGCTGTTCGGCGCCTGGTGGATCGGCAGTGAAGTGGTATTGAACGGTGGTTCGGACCATCCCGCCGACGTCGCCCTGTGCACCCGGGACCGGCTCGACGAGGCCGACGACGCCGTGGGCGGCGGTGAGGTGGCGGTGCTCTCGCTCGACCCGTTCGGCAAGCCCGCCGCGGATCTGCCGATCGGCGTGACCGATTACGCGACCGCGGTGCGGGTGCACGGCGACCAGATCGTGCCGGAACGGCATCCCGGCCCGGCGCTGGCCGGCCGGTCCGTCGCCGAGGTTCTCGACGCCGCCCGGAAAGCCGCGGCCGCACAGGGTTTCACCGCTCGGGACCGGGTGCTCGACGCCGCGGCCTGGGACACCGGCGACGATCTCGTGGATCACCTGCTGGCGGTGTTCGTGGCGGGCGCGTCGCTGGTGCAGGTCGCCAATCCCGATCCGGCCGCGCTGGAGCGTCGCCGTGCGATGGAGAAGGTCACCCGGGGCTGAGTTCCCCTGCCGAGCAGACACAAAAGGCCCGGAACCGCGGCGTGTCCCGGACCTTTGTGACTGCTCGCGCAGAGAAAGTGGCGCGTGAACTACTTGAGCAGGGCGCGGCTCATGACCACGCGCTGAATCTGGTTGGTGCCTTCGTAGATCTGGGTGATCTTGGCGTCGCGCATCATCCGCTCGACCGGGAAGTCCACCGTGTAACCGGCGCCGCCGAACAGCTGCACCGCGTCGGTGGTGACCTCCATGGCCACATCCGAGGCCAAGCACTTGCTCGCCGCCGAGATGAAACCGAGGTTGCCTTCGCCGCGCTCAGCCCGTGCCGCGGCCGAATACACCATCAGCCGAGCGGCTTCCACCTTCATCGCCATGTCGGCGAGCATGAACTGCACACCCTGGTTGTCACTGATCGGCCGGCCGAACTGCTTGCGGTCCTTGGTGTAGGCGATCGCCGCGTCCAACGCGCCCTGGGCGATACCGACGGCCTGCGCGCCGATGGTCGGCCGCGTGTGATCCAGCGTCGCCAACGCCGTCTTGAACCCGGTACCCGGTTCCCCGATGATGCGGTCACCCGGGATCCGGCAGTTCTCGAAATACAGCTCCGTCGTCGGGGATCCCTTGATGCCCAACTTGCGTTCCTTCGGGCCCACGCTGAAGCCCTCATCGTCCTTGTGCACGATGAACGCCGAAATACCGTTGGCACCCTTGTCCGGATCGGTCACCGCCATCACCGTGTACCAGGTCGACTTGCCGCCGTTGGTGATCCAGCACTTCGTTCCGTTGAGAATCCAGTCGTCACCGTCGGCCTTGGCGCGGGTGCGCATCGACGCCGCATCCGAGCCGGCCTCCCGCTCGGACAACGCGTAGGACGCCATCGCCGACCCGTCGGCCAACGACGGCAACACCTTCTTCTTCAACTCATCCGACCCGCGCAGGATCAGCCCCATGGTGCCCAGCTTGTTGACCGCGGGGATCAGCGAGGCCGAACAGTCCACCCGGGCGACTTCCTCGATGACGATGCACGCCGCCACCGAATCCGCGCCCTGCCCGCCGTACTCCTCGGGCACATGCACAGCGTTGAACCCCGAGGCGTTCAGCGCGTCCAACGCCTCCTGCGGGAAGCGCGCGTTCTCGTCGACGTCGGCAGCGTGCGGGGCAATTTCCTTCTCCGCCAGCGCCCTGATCGCCGCGCGAAGCTCCTGATGCTCCTCCGGCAGCTGAAACAGATCAAACGACGGGTTACCGCCCCATGCAGCCATGATCTTCTCCTTCGTTTTCAGCCCTTGGCTCTCTTGATTCCATCGTTGCCCGGGCTGTGCAGCGAGTACATCGCCCTGCTACTTTCGGTACTCAGTACCATAGCATCGGAACTCAGTACCTGAAAGAGGTGCGCGTATGGCCGGTCAGCCCAACACCCGGGAGCGCCTGGTGAGCGCGGCATTCGAGCTGTTCTCCGAACGCGGGTACGAGGCCGCCAGCGTCGATGAGATCGCCGCACGGGCGCAGGTGGGACGCACCACCGCGTTTCGCCAGTTCGGCTCGAAAGAAGCGTTGATCTTTCCCGATCACGAGGCGCTGCTGCGCCGCGCCGACGAGAGATTGTCGAACACGCATGCCGAAGCGCTGCCCGCCGAAGTCGTCGCGGTGGCCACCTCGGTATTCGAGCACTATCTCGCCGAGGGCGATCGGGCGCGGACGCGGTACCGGCTCACTCGCTCGGTACCTGCCCTGCGCGACTTCGAAACGGCCGTGGTCTCACGGTATGCCCGGCTGTTCACCAAGCACCTGCGGGCCGCGCAAACCGGGGACTGGACGGCGGACCTGCGCGCCGAGCTGTTCGCCAACGCCGTGGTCGCCGCACACAACCACGTGCTGCGCCGATGGCTGCGCGGCGACGTGCCCAACCCGAGGTCGGACCTGGCCGAGGCGCTCGCCGCGACATGGCCGATCTACCGGGGCGGCAACGGCCGCACCGCGGTCGTGGTGATGTCGACCGATGAACCGATCGAGTCTCTGACCCCCCGCATCCGCGGGCTGATCAGCGACTGACTCCCGGCGCGGGGCTCAATCCCCCGCGCCTTGGTCAGTGCTCGCCCAGCAGGCGATCCCGCAGGGCAGCGTCTTTGGCCAACACCATGGCCTCCAGATCGGCCTGGAATGCCGACATGCGCGCCCGCAGCGCGGTGTCGGCGGCACCGAGGATGCGCACCGCAAGCAGTCCCGCGTTGCGGGCGCCGCCGATCGAGACCGTGGCGACCGGCACACCGGCGGGCATCTGGACGATCGACAGCAGCGAATCCATCCCGTCGAGCCGCGCCAGCGGCACCGGCACACCGATCACGGGCAGCGGCGTGGCCGAGGCCACCATGCCGGGCAGATGAGCTGCCCCGCCCGCGCCTGCGATGATCACCTCGATGCCGCGGTCGGCCGCGCCCTTGGCGTAGTCGAGCATCCGCGCGGGCGTGCGATGTGCCGAGACGACCCCGACCTCGAACGGCACCTCGAACTCGGCCAGCGCGGTGGCCGCGTCGGACATCACCGACCAGTCGCTGTCACTGCCCATGATGAGCCCGACCCGGGGCTGATTCGCCTCACTCGGCATGTGAGTCCCAGCCGTCCGTCCATTCCGCGTGCGAAAGCCAATGCGCCGCGCGGACCGCCCGCTCCCGGAGCTCGGTCACGTCGGAACCGAGCATGTTGACGTGTCCGATCTTGCGACCGGGCCGCTCCCCCTTGCCGTACAGGTGCACCTTGGCCTCGGGCATCCGGGCGAACAGGTGATGCATGCGCTCGTCCATCGACATGGCCGGCGTCTCGGGGGCGCCGAGCACGTTGGCCATCACCGTGACGGGTGCGATGGCCGAGGTGTCGCCCAGCGGATAGTCCAGTACCGCACGCAGATGCTGCTCGAACTGGCTGGTCACCGCGCCGTCCATGGTCCAGTGCCCGGAGTTGTGCGGTCGCATCGCCAACTCGTTGACCAGCAGCTTGCCGTCGACCGTCTCGAACAACTCGACTGCCAGCACGCCGACGACACCGAGTTCGTTGGCCAGTCGCAGCGCGAGTTGTTGCGCCTCGGCGCCCAGTTCCTCGGACAAGCCGGGTGCCGGGGCGTAGGCCTCGACACAGATGCCGTTGCGCTGCACGGTCTCGACGACCGGCCATGCAGCACCTTGCCCGAACGGAGAACGCGCGACCAGCGCAGCGAGCTCCCGGCGCATATCCACGCGTTCCTCGGCCAGCACCGGAACCCCGTCGGCCAGGTAGCCGGCCACGATCTCGCGGGCTTGCTCCAGGTCGTCGGCCATCGACACGCCCTTGCCGTCGTAGCCGCCGCGGATGGTCTTGATCACCACAGCACCGTCGATCCGCTGCACGAACGCCTCGACGTCCTCGACCGAGGTGATCTCGGTGTACCGCGGGACCGGGGCGCCGAGGGCCTCGAGGCGGCGACGCATCAACAACTTGTCCTGTGCATGGACCAGCGCCTGTGGCGGCGGCGCCACGGTGACTCCCTCGGCAACCAGTTTTTCCAGGTGCTCGGTGGGCACATGCTCGTGGTCGAAGGTCAGCACCGAGGCGCCCTTGGCGGCCTGGCGCAGCGCATCGAGGTCTGTGTGCGACCCGAGGACGACGTCGGGGGTGACCTGGGCGGCGGGATCGTCGGTCCCGTGGGCCAGCACCCGCAGGGTCTGGCCCAGCGCGATGGCCGCCTGGTGTGTCATCCGGGCTAGCTGGCCACCGCCGATCATCACGACGACCGGGCTGTTAGGTGTATTCGGCACGGTGTACATCGTGTCATGTGGCATTCATGAGTTCGTCACGGCCACCGCATTGACCTGCTGTTAAGGCCTGGCGGCAGGCAACGATGCGGCAAGTGACAGGTTGTTTACGTACACTGCGGAGTTGTGTCCTTTGCCGATGCGACGATCGCACGACTACCGCGATTCGTCCGTCCGTTCGCCGAACGTCATCACGAACTGATCAAGTTCGCGATCGTCGGGGCGACGACGTTCGTCATCGACTCGGCGATCTTCTACACCCTCAAGCTCACGGTGTTGGAGCCCAAACCGGTGACCGCCAAGATCATCGCGGGCATCGTCGCGGTGATCGCGTCCTACATTCTCAACCGCGAATGGAGCTTCCAGAACCGCGGCGGCCGCGAACGCCACCACGAGGCGCTGCTGTTCTTCGCGTTCAGCGGGGTCGGCGTCCTGCTGTCGATGCTCCCGCTGTACTTCTCCAGTTACGTGCTGGGGCTGCGGGTGCCGGAAGTCTCGTTGACGGTCGAGAACATCGCCGACTTCATCTCGGCCTACATCCTGGGCAACCTGCTGCAGATGGCCTTCCGTTTCTGGGCATTCCGACGCTGGGTCTTCCCTGACGAGTTCGTCGACAACCCCGAACTGGCGCTGGAGTCCACGTTCACCGGTGGCGGCATCGCCGAAGCGTTCGAGGATCACGCCGAGCATCAGCGCCAGACCGGCACTGTCACTCCGTTACGCCGGCCCGGCCGGCGCAACCGTCAGCTCGGGGACTCCTCGGAGCCCAGGGTGTCGAAAACTTCGTGATAAAGCAGT
Source organism: Mycobacterium aquaticum (assembly GCF_002086485.1). GTDB lineage: Bacteria > Actinomycetota > Actinomycetes > Mycobacteriales > Mycobacteriaceae > Mycobacterium > Mycobacterium aquaticum. Next base: position 10,789 of record NZ_MVHF01000047.1, read on the forward strand.
GAGTGCACCCGCTCCACGCGGGGAATGTCGTGGAACTCCAGCGGATCCTGTGACGCCGATTCGATGATCAGCGTCCCGGTGCGCAGCAGCCGATCGCTCAGCCCGTGCCGGAATTCGACGCTGTTGATCCGTGCCAGCGGAATGTCGATGCCGGCGCGGGTCAGCACACCGTGGCGGTACATGACCCGTCGGTCGGTGATGACGAAGTGGGTGGTCCACCAGTTCAGGAACGGCCAGACCGTCAGCCAGCCGACGACAATCAACCAGATCGCGCCGATCACGATGAACAACACATTCTTGGCGGTCGACTGCCAGTCGGTGGTGTTGACCACCGCCGCGGCGAACGCCGCGACCGCGCTGGCGAGCACCAGCACCACCACCGCGCCGATCAGGCGCTTCCAGTGCGGGTGCCGGTGCAGGACCACCTGCTCGTCGTTGGCCAGCACGTTCTGCGGGTAACCCACGGCGGCACCTTACGGTTCGTCGGGACGGAGATGGGTGATGTCACCGGCGGACACCGTCACCTGTTCGCTGCCCGTGTCGATGACCAGACGGCCCAGCTCGTCGATCGCCTCGGCGATACCGACCACGGTCTGATCGCCGGGCATGATGGCCCGAACCCGGGTGCCGACGGTCACGCTGCGATTCAGATAGTCGGCGGCCAACGCGGAGTCGCCACGGCGCCACGCATCGATGCGTGCAGCCAGGTGTCGCAGCAACACCTGTGCCAAGGGATTGCGGTCCACCGTGGCGGCACCGAGTTGGGTCAGCGACGTGGCCCGCGGATCGGGGGCCTCTTCGGCGGTCATGGTCGCGTTCAGGCCAAGTCCGACCACGATGACCTTGGACGGCGACGCCACCTCGGACAGGATGCCTGCCAGCTTGCCGCCGTCCGGACCGACCAGCACATCGTTGGGCCACTTGAGGCCGACGCGCACGCCGGTGACCTCTGCGACCGCGTCGACGACGGCGACGCCGGTGGCCAGCGGGAGCCAGCCCCAGGTTTCGACGGGGACGGCGGAGGCGTCCACGCCGATCGACACCGACAGCTGTGAGCGCGCCGGCGCCGACCACTGTCTGCCGTGCCTGCCGCGGCCTTCGCTCTGGTACTCGGCGAACAGCACGTCGCCGGCGATGTCCTCACCGGCGGCCGCCCTGGCCAGCAGGTCGGCGTTGGTCGATCCGGTTTCCTCGACGACGTCGACGCGCCGCCACGGCAGGCCGGACAGCCCGTCGCGCAGCACCGTCACGTCCAGTGGTGGCCTGGTGTTCATCGCGGTCAGCTTACGGCCAAGCCGGCGTCAACCGGCGGTGGTACTCGCCTTCGCCGCCATGTTCTCGGCGACTTCCTGTTGCCAGAGGTCGTTGGCGTGGGTGGTGTCGACCTCCTGCTCGAAGCGCGCCGTCATGTCCGGCTGGACGTCGGCGAGGTCGACGTAAAACTGCTCGTACCAACGGCGATGCTGATAAACCGGGCCGTCCTCCTCGGTGAGCAGTGGATTCTCGATGCGCGTCTTGTTCTTCCAGATCTCGACGTCCTCCATGAAGCCGTCGCCGAAGGTACGGCTCATCGTCGCCGCGAGCTTCTCGGCCTTCTCCGGTGGCAGTCCGGGATTCCGCTGGACCGCGACACCCCACTGCAGCACGAACGAGTCGTGCGTGACCGGGTAGTGACAGTTGATGAGCGCGATCTCGACCGTGAATTGCGGAGCGAGATCGTTGTGCAGCCAGTTGATCATGTAGGCAGGCCCGAAATACGTTGCCTCAGAACGTAAATAGGTGCCATCCCAGAGTTCCCGGGTGGCGTAGTCGGGTCGCGGCTTCGATTCCATGAACTGACTGGCAGTGTGGCCTTCGATGACGTTCTTGAAGAACGTCGGGTACGCGTGGTGGATGTAGAAGAAGTGGGCCATGTCGACGTTGTTGTCCACGATCTCGCGACAGTTCGACCCCTCGATGAGGATCGAATTCCATTGCCATGGCGACCAGATGCCCTCGTGGTAACCCTCGATGGTCGGCGGAAGCAGCTCCGGCGGCGGCGTCGAACCCTCGGGGTCGTGCCAGACGAGCAACTGACCGTTGACCTCGTGAACCGGCCACGTGCGGGTGCGTGCCAGCCGTGGCGTGCGTTTGGCGTAGGGCACCAGCTTGCACTTGCCGTCGCCACCCCACCGCCAGTCGTGGAACGGACAGGCCAGGTTGTCGTCCTTGATCGATCCCATCGACAGGTCACCGCCCATGTGCCTGCAGTACGAATCGAGTACGTGCAGTGCACCGGTCGAGTCGGCGTACACCACGAGTTTGGTGCCGAATGCCTCGATGCCGTGCGGCTGCCCGTCGCGGAAGTGCTCGGCCAGGCCCAGGCAGTGCCAGCCTCGGGCGAACCGGGTCATCGGTGTGCCTGCATCGATTTCACGGATATCACTCATGGCAGATTCCTCGGTTCTTCGCGCAAGCGCCCATCACATCTCCCCCACGTTCCTGCCTAGCATGTCTCTGACCGCCAGGTGGCTGAACAGCATGCTGGTGCCGATCGGATTTCCGCCGCCCGGGTATGCGGTGCCACTGGGAGCGGCCATGGTGTTGCCCGCCGCGTACAGACCGTCGATGACAGCGCCCGTGGTGTCGAGCACCCGCGCGGCGGCGTCGGTACGCAATCCGCCCTTGGTGCCGAGATCCGAAACCCCGAACGCGGCGGCATGGAACGGGGGCTGATCGATACTGGCCAGAGGCGAGGCGCCGCCGGAGAAGGCCCGGTCATACGGTTCGTCGCCGCGGCCGAAGTCCTCGTCGACGCCACTTGCGACGAACGTGTTGAACCGGTCCACGGTGGCGTTGAGCGCCTCGGCCGGGACGCCGATCTTGCCTGCGAGCTCTTCGAGGGTGTCCGCGGTGCGCCACAGCCCGGCCTCGACGTAGCGATCCTGGTGCAGCAGTGAGACATTGGTGGCCTTTACGGGCGGCACGAGTCCTTCTTTGTCGTCGTAGACCATCCAGAACGGCAGCTTCATCGCACCGTCGGCGAGCCGCTGCAGCACGGCGCGACCGATCCGGTCATAGGCCGCCGACTCGTTGACGAACCGACGCCCGCTCTGGTCGACGAAGACGCCTCCGGTGAACCACAGCGCGAACGCCGACCTGCCGTCGGGGTGGGTCAGTCCGGGCGACCACCAGGCCTGGTCCATCAGGTCGACGTCGGCGCCCACGGCGATACCTGCTTCGTGGGCCTGGCCGCGATTTCCCCACGGCCCCATGGTGTCCCGCGCGGCACCGGGCACCCCGTAGCGGGCTCGCAGAGCGTCGTTGCTCTCGAATCCGCCCGCGGCGAGCAACACACCGCGGCGCGCCCGGATGGCCCGGCGCACGCCGTCGGACTCGACGATGGCGCCGGTCACGCGGCCGTCGGACCGGATCAGTTCGATCAGGGCCGTGTTGAGCCGCAGCGCCGCGTTCGGGTACTGCTCGATGGCTTTCAGGAACCGGGCGATCAGGGCGCGGCCACCGATGAAATAGTCATCGGGCTGCTCGGCGCCCAGCCGGTCGGCGTCCAGCGGGCCGCGTACCAACTCCCGCAGATGCGGCGCCTTGGCCACCGCCAGTGGGCGTGCCGCGATGTGCCGCAGGCCGTCGGCGCGTGCCTTGGGTGCCTTGCCGAAGTAGTCCGGCCATGGCAACGCCGCGAATTTCAGGTTGTCGTCGGCCTCGAGGTATTCGATGAGGCCGGCGCCGCCACGCACGTAGGCATCCTGCAGTTCCCGTGGGGTGCGGTCGCCCACGACGGCGTGGTAGTACTCCAGCGCGTCCTCGATGGTGTCGTCGATGTCTTCCCGCTGCAACACCGGGTTGCACGGGAACCAGACTCCCCCGCCGCCGGAATACGCTGTGGTGCCGCCGAACTTGTCGGTGGCCTCCACGAGGACCACGTCGAGGCCCTCGCGCGCGGCGGTATACGCGCCGGTCACCCCTCCGCCACCGGATCCGGCGACCAGCACGTCACAGTCTTCGTCCCACGTCGTCATAGGTAACGCTGCCTTCCGTACTGCGCGAACTCGGCGTCCAGCGCATGCTTGGCATCGTCGTCCATGGCCTCGTATACCGGCGTGCCGCGTCCCACCCACCGGTACACCGGCTCGTCGGTGTGCCAACGCTGTTGTTGCAGTTCGCGTTTGAGCACCTTGTTGGATCCCGTGACGGGCAGGTTTTTCGACAGCCGCAGGAACCGCGGCACGCCCTTGGCCCCGAGGTCGGCCTGCCCGGCGAGGTACGCGGCGAATTCGGCGGTGTCGAACGTCGACGGATCGGCCACCTCGACCGCCGCCATCACCTGGTCTCCCGAGCGCGGATCCGGCACGGCGTACACACCGGCGGCCACCACCTCGGGGTGCCGGCGCAGCACCCGCTCGATGGTCAGCGCCGAGGTGTTCTCGCCGTCGACCCGGATCCAGTCACCGCGCCTGCCTGCGAAGTAGATGAAGCCCTGCTCGTCGAGATACCCGAGGTCGCCGGTCCAGTACCAGCCGTTGCGGATGCGTTCGGCGTTGGCTTCGTCGTTCTTGTAGTAGCCCTCGAAGGTGCGGGTGCCGAATTTGTCGACGATCTCGCCGACCGCGTCGTCCGGATTGAGCACTCGGCCGTGTTCGTCGAAAACCGCTGGCGCGCAATCTTTGAGCGTTTCGGGATCGACGATCGCGACACCGGGATGCGCAGGCCTGCCCAACGCCGCGGTGGGCGCGTCGGGAGCGACCGCGACCGCGCCGCCGCCCTCGCTCGATCCGTATCCCTCGAAAAGTTCGGCGTTGAAGCGCCTGCGGAACTCGGCCTGGTCGTCGGGTGACGCCTCGGTGCCGAACCCGCGCTGCAGCGTGTTGTCCGCATCGTCGGGCTTTTCCGGGGTCGCCATCAGGTAGCCAAGGGCCTTGCCGACGTAGGTGAAGAACGTGGCACCGAAGTACCGGACGTCGGGCAGGAATCCCGATGCCGAGAACGTCCGGGTCAGGCACACCGTGGCGCCCACGGACAGCGCAGGCGCCCACAACGCCATGATCGCGTTGCCGTGGAACAGCGGCATGCAGCAGTATTCGACGTCGTCGCGGACATGGCCGAACTTGTCGGCTGCGGCGTGAGCGATCATCGCCAGCCTGCCCTGGCTGCACTTGACCGCCTTGGACGCCCCAGTGGTGCCGGAGGTGAACAGCAACAGCATCAGCGTTCCTGCATCGACGCCTGCGGCGACCGTGGGCACCACGTGGTGGGCGGCGACGGCTTCGCGGTACTCGTCGGTGTCGACGACCAGGAACCGGCCGGTGTCCACGCCGAGGCTCAGCCCACCGAGCCGCTGCGCGCCCGCGGTGTCCGTGACGATCAATTGGCAATCGGCAAACCGGATTTCGGCTTCCAGCTCGGCGGCTCCGCGGGTCGGGTTGATACCGACGACGGTGGCCCCGACCAGCGCGGCACCACCCAGCCAGAACAGGAAGTCGGGCACGTTCTCCAACAGCACCCCGATATGAAAGGGCCCGTCGCGGCGCAGCGACTGGGCCAAGGCGCCGCGGGCGGCCGACTCGGCAACCACCTGGTCCCAGGTCCAGTCCTGATCACGGGTGCGCAGGCCGAGCCGCTCGTCGCCGACCCGGTCGAGCAGCATGGCCGCCACGTTGTCACGCATCGGCTCTGCCATCAGGCCGGGGCAGCCATCATGTCGACATAGGCCTGCGGCAGATCTTCGGTGGAGAGCTTGGTCACGCTGATCACACCCGGACAGTAGGAGTCCTCGCCGAGCACCAGGCCGTTCTCATCGATCGGCCACACCAGCAGTTGGCGGAACACCACGAGGTAATCGGCGGATTCGTCGTCGACGGGGATGCCGATGGCCGCCGCCGCGGCGCCCGGGTAGATCTGCTTGAGTAGGCCCTCGGTCACCAGGGCATTGTCGTCGACGATCAGCCGGGTCACCTCGAACTCCAGGACATTGGTGCGGCCGGCGACGAAATCGGCGTAGTACCCGCGGACCACGTCGAAGCCCTTGGGGCCGAAATCGTCGGTGCCGGAACTCCAGAAGTGGTATTCGGGGTTCGGGGCGACGGTCGCCATCAGCGCATCGAGGTCGGCGTCGCGCTCGGCCTTCATGTGGTCGATGACGGTCTGCAGGACGACGCGGTGGCGTTCGTTGGTGGTGGCGGCGAGACGCTTTTCCAGGGGTTGCCAGGTGCGGGTCGGATCGATGATGGCCACGAGGCCTCCTTGTCGGGGTGAGCTGTACTGGGCTGCACCGCAATCTTGGTCAATACGGTGACGTGCGTCACCAGACACATGTCGAAGGGTTCTCCCTACCTGCCCGACAAGTGTCGGATCGCATCAGATGACGTCAGGGTCGCCCAGCTCGGACGACGACAACGTGATCCGGCGGACCATCAGGGTGAGCGTCGCAAGGAATCGGTCTATGGGGTCGTCGAGGTGCCAGCCCATTTCCTCTTCCACCGCGGCAATGCGCGCCGCCACCGTGCTGTGGTGCACGTGCAGCTCGGCGGCCGCGGCCCGCAGCGAACCGAACACGCAGAACGCCTCGAACGTATCGATCGCGGATGCCCCCGCCGGAGTCGCGGCAAACTTGTTGATACGGGCCACATCTGGATTTTGCAGAACCTGTTCACGCGGCAGCTCTGCCAGCAGCTCCAACGCGCTGAGCCGGTCGTAGGCGATGGCACGCCTGCCGAATCCGGTCGACGACGCAAACCGCAAGGCCCGCAACGCCTGATGCCAGGAGGTGGCGGCTGCGAACACTCCTGTGCAGGAACCGATACCGACCCACGGTCCGCGATCGGATTCGGTGGTCAGTGGAGCTGGGAAGGCCGTGACGATCGCGGCTTCCAATGCCTCGGCAAGGTCTCGGGTGTCCAGCGCGCCTTGGCACAAGACGGCAATGGCCGACCCGATCGTCACCGAGCGCACGCTGCGGTCGCCGAGCTGGTCGGTGATGATCCGCAACGCCGCCGGAGGCGAGGCTGCCGACACGGCCAGGACGCATACCGGCCGGTTCTCGTCGAGCCCCAGCAGACGTATCGCGCGGGCCCGCTCTTCGCGGTACTCCTTGGCCGAGAGCACCACCTCCAGCAGCGCCGGATCATCGATGTGCAGAGCCACCGCACCTGCCGCCCGGACGCGCAGGGCATGGCGCAGCCGGTCCAACAGGACCGGATCCAGCGGGTATCCCGCACCGTCCCGCTCCAGCCACACTTCCGGGTCGACGCCTGACACGGCGTCCGGCACGTGGCGCGTCGGAGGCATCCGGCCTTCGGCGTCGCACCGCAGCACCTCCCCGGATACCCAGCGCGCGCCGACGGCGCACCCCGCGATCGCCGCCGCAGTCGCCAGCATTCGGTCGGCGCCGGCCTTCGACTCGATGAGGTGGTCGAACACCGCGGTGATGCGCAGTACCGAAGCCGCGTCGAGGCCCAATTCAGCTATGTGTACCTGACCCTCGCCCATCGAGCGAGGTTACTGCTCACGGCTCATCCCGAACATGCGGGCACCGATACCACCGGGGTGACGTTGTCCAGCAACGGCTGCACCGGAACGCGAGGCGCACCCGGAGCTGTCGGCTCGGTGAGCTCATACCGCAATTCGACGGTGTGTCCTGGTTCAATACCCAACTGCGCGTGGAACACTGGGTGATCGCGTTCCGCGCCGGGAAAGATCGTCAATGGCACGCCGTCGATGGTGGCGTTGGTCAGCTGCGCATTCCTCGTCGCGATGAGTGAGATCCACAGCAGATTGGTACCGACCGGCATGTCGGCCGGTGGTGGCATATCCTTCGGGAGCCCGTACACGCCGACAACGTAGTCGGGCAGCCCGGTGCCAGGCGCCTTGTTGGTCAACTGGACTGTGACTGTCGATTTCCTGGTCTTGCCATCGCAGGACTCTGCTGCATATTCGATGTGGCGCGTCAGGTAGTAATCGATCTTGTTTCCGCCGAGGTTGTTGATCACCACCGCCGCGTACGGCGCGGGGTCGTCCGGCACGATGTGCGCCAGGGCGGTCTGCTCGAGCACCTGCTGTTCGTTCGGTGAGGCGCTCCACACCGCAACGCGGCCTTCACTGACCGCCTTGCCCAAGGCTTGTAACAGCTCACGTGGCGACTGGACGTGTCCGGTCATCTTCTTGACAACTTCGCCGGCGATATCTTGAAGATATTGCTTTCGTGCGTTGTTGTCAGCGGCAAAGCGAGAGTACGCAGTCGACTCGGTCAGCTCGACCACATTGTCCTTGGTCACCAGCTCGCCGTCCGCTGTGGTCACGGGCCCCACTGCACCGAGTATGTAGCTCAGCACCACCGGGTCGATCGCGATGACACCGTCAACACCCATTCCGGATTGCTGCTCCCACATGGACTTCCAGATCTGGGCCGCGTAGGGGAAATGAGCACTCAGATTGCTGTTGCGAAAATCCGTTGTCGGGGCGTCGAATCCATACTGCGCATCGAAATCTGGGCCCAGGTCGATGGGAGTGAACTCCTTGTCCAGGGCAGAGTTTCGGGCGAGCGTATCCACGCTCGCAGTGCCGTTGTCGAATCGGACAATGCCGAATGCGCCCAATAGGCCGCCCGTTCCCCTGGCTTCGGCATTGGTCTGGAACCCCATGAAGTAGGTGCGGGGACCGTCCGCGCCCATCATCGAGGGAGCTACGTGTGCCGCCAATGCCGTATTCCGGAGCAGCCTCGACACGTCAGCGGTTTGTGTCTGAAGTTCCGCACGAGCGTCGCGGATGACCGACACGTAGTTGGGGTCGGAGATTGCGTCGGCCTGGGCACTGAGTTTCGTGGCCGCCGTCGATATCGCATCCAATTGAGGTGCCGCGTCACGCAGCAGTTGCACATTCAGGCGTCCGCCGTCGGCAAGCAGCCGACTCGGCGACAATGCCTGTCCGACATGCACACCCGGCTGCAAGACTTCGACCACAGTGCCGAGGACGACATCGGATATCTGCTGACCGGTCCGGAACGGGCCGCCCAACCACGGAACGACCGATGCGATATCCCACGGCAACGAATGAGTCGCGTCCCGCGCCGCCTGAGCATTGGCATTGGCGTCGTCCACACGCTTCACTGCGTCCTCGAGGTTGCCCGCCAGGAGCGCTTCTTTCGCCTGCTTGGCGTCGAGGCGGGCTCCCTCAAGGCTCGATTTCGCCTGGACGGCTTCGAAACCCAGCCAGCACACGAATGCAACGACTACCAGTGGCAATCCGACAAATATGGCGCGACGCCAACTTCGGGACCTCGGTCGCCGCCTCGACCCGTCATCATCCGTATCGACGGAATCACGGTGATCTCTACCCAAGGTTCATCCCCAAACGAATATCGCGGGAATGCGTGCGCTCAGGCAGGATCCCACATTCGGGTCAGGTCAAACATGCCCCGGCAGGACCAATGACCTTGAAATACAGAGGTATGGCCAAACCCTCGATACAGAGGGCGTACTACCACTTATGGCCGTAGCACCCGAAATGGAAGATGTTCGGGAAGAACCACTGATCAGACGACGGCCTGAACACCCGCAACAGATCATGGGAACCCGACCCGAAGAACCATTGCGGTGCACCGCCGGGCCCAAGGACCGCCGGCGCAGCCGGCGCGGGCACAGTCGGTGCGGCCACGGCGGGCGTGACCGACGTCAGACTCGCTGCGGCCGCGATGGCGCATCCCGCAACGGCGACTCCAAACTTCGTAGCGACCGTGGTCATCGCCCCACCTGCCTTTCCTGTCAAAATCCTTTTGCCAGAATCGCACATCGACGTCAACTCGTCAACAGAATCGACAAACCGCCGAGCAGGTGCGAACAGGGGTCGGCACGGGTTGCCGAACGGTGCCGGCACCCACGGTTTGCCGACGGGTGATCCGGCCGCGCAACCGCCTCTGTTTCGACGCCACAACGCCGTGAACAGCTAGCCCTCTTACGTTTGCGATAATTAAATTCCGCCGCGCAAAACAGCTTTAGATGACGTTGCTGAAATTGAATTAACGCGTCAATTAACGGTCTGGACGCCTGGGCCGCTCCGGCGTGTCACGGCGTCAATAACCCGCGTTTACCTGCGTGTCTTTCACGGCTGACTGCGATGGAAACTTGACTAGGACAGCTCCTGTTTGCAATTGAAACAATATTCACTGCCAATTCTGGGAATCCGCCTCAATAACTTTGCTAAAAGCGTTGACGCCCGGCGAAAACTCTGCGATTGTGACGTCAGCGCCTTCACGGTATGGCAAATGCGAGGCGGGCGAGCCGCAAGGCAGTTGGTACTGGCGCGTGGGAAGGTACACGTGATGGTCTCAGGGGTACCGCAGAACAGCCCGCCGGACGTGGCGGCCGATTCGATCAATTGTTTGCTGACTCTAACCTGCGGCCGACTGCGGCTCAGCACGGAGCGGGCCGCGACCGCACCTATCTCATACCTGGGTAGGTGACGGGCCATGCGACGGCGAGCAGTGCTGACGGGTGGCGCCGGATTCGTGGGCTCCCACCTTGCGGAGCAGCTGTTGGCACACGGCATTGACGTGGTGTGCGTGGACAACTTCGTCACGGGTGCGGCCGAGAATGTCGCGCACCTCCAGAGCCATGAGGGTTTTCAGCTGATCGAAGCCGATGTCAGCGACTACATCTCCATTCCTGGCCCAGTCGACTACGTTCTGCATTTTGCGTCGCCGGCTTCGCCGGTCGACTACGCAGAGCTCCCCATCCAAACGATGAAGGTCGGCTCGTTGGGAACGCTGCGCACCTTGGGGTTGGCGAAGCAGAAAGGCGCGCGCTACCTACTGGCGTCGACCTCGGAGACCTATGGTGACCCACTGGTTCATCCCCAAACCGAATCTTATTGGGGCAACGTCAATCCGGTCGGTCCTCGATCGTGCTACGACGAGGCGAAACGCTTTGCAGAGGCGTTGACCACTTCGTACCGGACGAAGCACGGCGTGAACACCGCGATCATGCGGATCTTCAACACATACGGCCCCCGGATGCGCCCGAACGACGGTCGCGTGATCCCGAATTTCATCAACCAGGCCTTGTCCGGCTCTTCGATCACCGTTCAGGGCGACGGTAGTCAGACACGGTCGCTGTGCCACGTCGACGACCTGGTCGAAGGGGCGCTGCGGCTTCTGTTTTCGGATCTCTCCGGCCCGGTGAACATCGGTAACCCGCACGAGATGACGATCCTGGAACTGGCGAACCTCGTGCGCGACCTCGCAGGATCTGACTCACGGATCGTGTTCGTCGATCGTGCGAAGGATGATCCGTCGCAGCGTCAACCCGACATCACTGTCGCGCGCACCGAACTGGACTGGGAACCGAAGGTCGACATCCGCGCGGGTCTGTCCGACGCGATCGCTTGGTTCCGCGATGGGCATGATCAAGCCTCGCACGGCGGCTCATCGGGGACGGTCGGACGTCAGGCCGGGCAACCATACCGCCACAAGGTCGCGGTTATCGGCACGGGTTATGTCGGCGCAGTCACGTCCACATGCTTGGCCTCACTCGGTCACGATGTGTGTGGTTTCGACACCGATTCGGCGCGCGCCGGTCAGCTCAACAACGGTCAGGCACCGTTTCACGAGCCGGGACTACCGGAGCTGCTGAAGTCGACGCTTGCGACAGGCAGGCTGCGATTCACCGACAACCCGTGTGAGGCCTTACCCGACGCGGACTTCGTCTTCCTCTGTGTAGGGACGCCGCCAGGCCCCGACGGCTCACCGGATCTCACGCAGCTCGAAAGTGCCATCCAGTCCGTGGCTCCACACCTGCGCGCCGAGGCGGTCATCGTCAACAAGTCCACGGTGCCTGTGGGCTCGGGCAATTGGACCCGCGCGATGCTCGAGGACGCATTGGAAGGAAACCGGGACCTGGCCTTCCATGTCGTCTCCAACCCGGAGTTCCTGCGGGAAGGCTCCGCCATCGACGACTTCCTCTACCCGGACCGGATAGTGCTCGGTGGCGCCGACGTGGACGTCAGCCGTGTCGCCGAGCTCTACCGGCCAGTGCTGCAGCAGACATTCGCAGGCGGCCGTCGAAAAGTTCGGCCCGCTCTGATCACGACGGGCCTGGCTTCGGCGGAAATGATCAAGTATGCGGCCAACGCGTTCCTGGCGACGAAGATCAGCTTTGCCAATGAGATGGCGCAGATGTGTGAACTGTTCGGCGCCGACGTACGTCAGGTTCTTCCCGCAATCGGCGCCGATCACCGGGTAGGCGGTGCGTTCCTGAATTCCGGTGTCGGGTGGGGTGGTTCGTGCTTCGGCAAGGATGTCGCTGCTCTGATCGCGACCGGCCAGGAGTACGGATACACGCCCTCGATGCTGCAGGCGACTGTCGACATCAACAAGGCTCAGCGGGCGAGCGTCGTGCGCAAGCTGCAACGCGAGCTCCACATGCTGAAGGGGCGACGGATCGGGATACTCGGTCTGACATTCAAGCCAGGGACCGACGATCTACGCGACGCGCCTGCGCTCGACATTGCCCGGCGACTCCTGGCTGCCGGAGCCAAAGTATCCGCGTTTGACCCCGTGGTGAAGGTACTGCCGGAAGACCTCTCGGCGGTACGCTTGATGCGCGACGCCTACGACGCGGCAGACAGGGCGGACGCGGTTGTGGTTACCACGGAGTGGCCGGAGTTCCGCCTGATAGACCCGGCCGGCCTGCGCCGGGTCATGCGCGGCAACCTCGTGGTCGACGGCCGAAACTTCCTGTCCGAAGCCAACTTCAGTGAATCAGGATTGAGGCTGATCGGCTTTGGCTGGTAACCGGGCAATCTCCGATGCCGCGCCAGGCCGACCGGTGCAGCCATGACGCGCATTACGGTGATTCGTCCCGACGAACTCGGCCCCTGTGAGATTTCGGCCTGGCGCGATATGCAGGCGCGAACCCCGGCCCTGCAAAGCCCCTTCCTCTCACCCGACTTCACAATCGCGGTGGCCACGATGCGAGCCGGCGCCCGCGTGGCAGTACTCCGAGACGGGCAGCGCATCGTGGGGTTTTTCCCCCATGAGCGGCGAGCACTGGGAATCGGCTCGGCCATCGGCATGGGATTCTCCGACTGTCAGGGCTTGATCCACGAACCGGATCTTGTGTGGGACGCGCGAGAGTTACTCGGAAAATCAGATCTCACCGTGTGGCAGTTCGATCACCTGCTGGCGGATCAACGTCCCTTCGCGCCGTTTCACCACCGCGCGGTCCGGTCGCCGATCATCGACTTGAGCCACGGCTACGAGGATTATCTGTCCCGGCGAAAATCGGAGCGATGCAACGTGGTTCAGACCACGTGGCGGAAGCGCCGAAAGCTGGAACGCGAAATCGGCGCGCTCGATTTCGTGTACGACAGCCGGGATCCGGCCTTGCTCCGAAAGGTCATGCGTTGGAAGTCAGCTCAGTGGCTTCGGACCGGGCAGCCCGACAAGTTTGCCGATGCGCCGATGACCGGTCTCATGAGCGACTTGTTCGCAACCCGTGAGCCTGGTTGTGTCGGCACACTGTCAGTCCTGCGCGCGGACGGTAACCCCATCGCCGGGCACTTTGGAATGCGCTCCGGCTCGGTGCTCACATCATGGTTTCCCGCGTATGACCCGGAGTTCACCAAGCACTCTCCGGGGATACTGATGTTCTTCCTCATGGCCGAGGCGGCGGCCGGCGACGGCATTCGCCATATCGATCTCGGGAAGGGGGAAATGCGCTACAAGGATTCGCTCGCAAACGGCGAGATCGCAATTGCCGAAGGTTCTGTTGACCGGTCATTCGCGATGGGAGCATTGCAGCGCGTCCGGTATCTGCCAGACCATCAGCTCAAACCGTGGCTCCGCCGCCACTCCCAGGCTCACGCTGCAGTTCGCCGCGTGCGCGACGGACTGCGCGTGGCTCAGCGTCTTGGCACACGGTAGACCAAAGAAACCACGAGTCGCCGAACTCCCGGGAGGTGCGCGATCAAACTTCGACAAATCAGCAAAATTGGCGACATCGATCGTTTCAGCGAGCCGAGCGTGGTCAGCCAGTATTCGCGTGACTTCGAATTGCGCGAGGCGGAGCGTGACCTGTTCGGTCGTCATTTGATCCCTGGCATGTCGATCCTCGACTTGGGTGTCGGCGGCGGCAGAACCACCGCCTACCTTGCGGAGTCGGCTGCTCGGTACGTCGGCGTCGACATCTCCGAGGCCATGGTCCGCGCTTGCATGGCGCGCTACCCCAACGAGCGCTTCGAACTCTGCGACGCCTCCGATTTGAGCCGCTTTCCTGACGAAGACTTCGACGCGGTGGTCTTTTCGTTCAACGGCATCGATTACCTCACTGCCGAGGGACGGTCGCGCTGCTTGTCCGAAGTTGCCCGGGTCCTCGTCGCTGGCGGCAAGTTCATCTTTTCGTCCCACAACGCACGACACCTCGCCTTCGCGCCAAGACTGAGAGACGCGAGCGTATTTCGAGGCGTCTTGCGCATCGGACGGGCGGGTGTGCGGTCAGTGCCGTTGGCCGCGAGGACGATGCGGGCGGGCTGTTTCAGGACGGGCGAGGGCTACACGTGGGATCCGGAGTACGGGGGCATCTGGACCTATGTCTCCACACCTGCGACGCTGAAACCCCAACTGTCCGCGGCCGGGTTCGAGGTTGCCGACATCATCAGCGGAGCGCGGCCGGATCCGAAGCCGATGTGGTTCACGCCCTACTACCACTACGCGTGTACTCGTGCGGCTCGTTCATGACCGTGGGTATCGCGGTGCGTGAATATGGCTGGAGCACTCGTTTGTTCGGGCAAACAACCGACGCCGAGCGCCACCGGCATCACCGATGTGCACCGGGAGACGGCCGGTGACAGTGCTCCTGCCGACGACAGTCGGCGGGCACCTTGTCGAGCTGCATCTGATCGCGCAGCGAGCCGGGCTCGATGCCGAGCCCCTGTGGATGACGTGGTGCAATGCGCAAACGGCTTCCGTACTCGAGGGCGAACGCGTCATCTGGGTCAGTCCGGTACACCCCCGCGACTGGCGTGGCGTCATCCGGACGGGTCGGGAGACCTGGCGCATCCTCCGTCGGCATCGCGTCACCGCCGTCGTAACCACCGGCTCGGGGATCGCGCTCGGCGTCATCCCGATCGCCGCCGCCCATGGGATCCCGTGTCACTTCATCGAATCGGCCGCCCACGTCTCGGGAGCGGGCCTCACCGGCCGGGTCTTGCAACACTTCCCCGGCGTTCACCTCTACACGCAGTACCCGCAACGGGCCACCGGTCGCTGGATGTACCGCGGCTCGGTGTTCGAGGGTTTCCGCGCCCTACCCGCGCAGGCCTGCGGTGAGCCGACACCCATCCGCAATGTGGTGGTGACGCTGGGCACCACACGGCTCTACTCGTTTCGACGACTGCTGGAACGTCTGGTGACGATTCTCCCCGCCGACGCCGACGTGCTGTGGCAGACCGGCTGCACCGACGTGACGGGACTTCCGATCCGTGCTCGGACCGAAGTGCCTGCGCCGGAGCTGGCCGCCGCCATCGCCCGAGCCGACCTCGTCATCGGCCATTGCGGTGTCGGCACCGCCCTGGCCTCGCTCGACGCCGGCCGACTGCCCGTGTTGGTGCCGCGGGAGGCCGCCCACGGCGAGTGCGTCGACGACCACCAGCACCAACTGGCCCGCGACCTCTGTCGCCTCGGGGTCGCCATCACGGCCACAGTCGATGACCTCGATGCGCACATCTTGCACGCAGCGGCCTGCAGCAGGGTCGAGCGGATCGGCACCGCCCCGCCGTTCCGGCTCCAACAGTCGTCCCGGCCTGGCCGCGCCGGACGTGAACTCACCCGAAAGCGGTTCTGGCGAGCGCATCCTTGACCGGCAATATGTCAATGCCGACAGCGCGCACGCAGCTCAGCGCATAGTCCAACATGTCGGGCGTCGCACCGTATGGAGTCGGGCTGTCACTGACATCGTGGGTGAAGAAAACAATCCAGCCAATTCGCCGGACCGCCTGCGCGACTGCGCTTTCGATGGCAGCACGATCCCAACTCCGGTACTCCACCCCGATGGCCTTGAGCTGGGCGAGGTCGACCAGTCCCGCATTCACCCCAGGCCGGATCCCCCGGGTGGTTGCAAAGCGGCGTGAAAACAGCAGCTTTGTCCGCGGGGAAGCGTCGCCATAGGGATAGGCGAAGCTGGTTAATCGGTAGTCCCCCAAAACCTCGTTGATGAAGGCCTGATTGTGGTTGGAATCCGCATGCAGCGCCGCGGAATCCACGTCGGTGCCATATCGGTGCGAATAGGTGTGACAACCGATCTCGTGTCCCGTGTCGTGAATCTGCCGCAGATCTTCGGTGGTGTAATACTCCAAACCATCCTCGAACTGGCCACAGAACCGCCCGGCCGTGTAATACGTGGCCCGGGCATTGTGCCGTTGCAGCACGCGGGAGCCTTCGATCCACGCCGACCTGGGGAAGTCATCGAAGGTGATGCTCGCGACGGGTCGCTGGAGTCGACTCCGGATCAGCTTGACCGGCAGATGACGTGTGGTGACGTTGTTGACGCGTGGCGGCAGTTTCATCGGCCCTCGGCAATCTCGGGTGGGAGGAGTCGGGCACCGTGTCGACGCTTGGTGGGAGGCATGTCAGAAACCGGCCTTCGTCCAAGGCTGGTCTGCCCGATTCGCCTTCACGTCATCGATATAGGCCTGTGCGTCAGCCGTGTACCACCCACCCGTGGACGACCCGATGCACCCCCAGAAGGCGTAGTCCCAGCCGTGCTCATCGGCGATCTGGCTGATCGTTTTGCCGCCATAAAGCCATGGGCCGCCGTCGTAGTAGTCGCCGTCGTAGCAACTTCTCATATTGGCGGCATACACGTCGGCGTTCAACGCGGTGGACAGCATGGTGTCAGGCATGCCACCCCACCCCGAGTGGTTGATCGGGCACACCTCATTCGGGGAATCGCGTATCTGCATGACGCCGAATGAGTGATAGCAGCCATTCGCGAGATCGCTCTGGGCGCTCTGATGCCATTTCGACTCCTTGACCGCCACCGCCCGGATGGTGTCCTCATCGATACCCCACTTGCAGGCGGCCCACTGAAAAATCTGCGTGGTGACGCCCGTGAAATCACCAGTTACCTTCTCGAAGTTGGCGTTTGCGTTCTCCCAGTACTCGCCACTCTGCCACGGCCCCCAGGCAACGTCAGCCGGCCCCGGCGTGTGGTTGGCGGTGTTGTTGTCCGGCCGCGGTTCCGATGTCGTCGACGCGACACTGGCCGTGCAATCGCCATCTGGTCGCGGCAATCCGGTCGCGACGGCACAGTCACCCAATCGCGTGCACTCGCCCGAAGCAAGGGTCGCGAAGTAGGTGCGAGGAGGTTGAAGAGGTTTCGAATTCCAACCGGTAATGAGCACGATAAGCAAAGACGCGACGACGAGTCGCGACAGTTTCTCGGCGATGAGTGCTCCCGTTCGTAGGCGGCGGTCCTGCACATCAGTGGGCACTGGGTTCACCATGGACGGAGATTCTGGCTGCGTCTGGGATGCGGTTCGTGCCGATGTGCCGGATCTGGAAAAACCGCCACAGCCGCGCGAAAACGCCGGCAGGAGCGAGTAAACAGACGGTCCAGTAGGCGCTGAAGATCAGTCGGTCGAGCGGCCGGTGCGCCTGATCGGTCAGCGTCGCCGCGATCAACCGGCGGAATTGTCGCCAGCGGTTCGACCAACTTTCCTCGAAGACTGCCAGAGCGAACGCATGCCGCATGAAGTGCGGGTTCTTCTCGGCGGCCGCTTCGATGCCGAGGTGGCGCGCGATGGCCCGTTGCATCTCCACCGTGGTACGCAGGCCTTCGGGTGAAATCGTGCGTCGGAGGTACATCGAGTCCGGATGCATCCGGTACTCGCCGAGCGGCTCGTGAATCGCACGGACAGGAGCGGCGAGGGTGGCGCCGAGCGTCAGGTACGCGTCGGCGGCGCTACGAAAACGGCGCGTCGGCATCGGCAGGAGTTGTGCAAAGACATCCGATCGGATGACGACACCTGAAGTGGCAGGGGCGATCTGACGCCCCGTCCGGCGGACGTGATCACGCAGGTCGCCCTCCGACAACCGGGCCCGCAGCGGCCTCGTGTCCCCCGTTCGGCGACCAAGCGTATCGATGACGTGGAGTGGATGCACGACCATTCCCGCTTCCGGACACTCGCGGACGGCCTCGTTGACCGCGGC
Organism: Mycobacterium aquaticum; assembly: GCF_002086485.1. Classification (GTDB taxonomy): domain Bacteria; phylum Actinomycetota; class Actinomycetes; order Mycobacteriales; family Mycobacteriaceae; genus Mycobacterium; species Mycobacterium aquaticum. The sequence goes on from NZ_MVHF01000047.1 coordinate 28,985, forward strand.
CAGTTTGTTCGGCTCCCAGCGGTCATCCGAGTCGAGCAGTGCGATGTAGTCGCCTGTGCACAAACCGAAGCCATGTTCTATCGCGGCCGATTGCCCGCTGTTGTCGATGCGCGTCACCCGCATGGCATTGTCGTGCGCTCGCGCGTACTCGGCGGACCAGGCGGACACGATCTCATCGGTACCGTCGGTCGAACCGTCGTCCACCACCACGATCTCGTAGTCGGTAAAGGTTTGCCGCGCAACGGAGTCGAGCGTCTCGGCGAGGTAAGCCGCGTGGTTGTAGGTGGCGATCAGGACCGAGACAAACGGGCGGGAAGGCGTGAGCTCGCCATCATCCTTCTCTGGACCGCCGACGCCGACGGTCTGCAGCCCAGGGGCGGGCTCAGCGCGGTCCGGCGTTCCGATAGGCGTCATAACGCAGACCGAGGAGGCCGGTGAGATTCCCGAGACCGTAACTGACGTACCACAATGCCCTCACCAGAACATGCCGGCCCAGCAGCAGGCCGAGCGGGAGCATGAGCAGTCCCATCCCCACCCGGACAAGGCCCTTCGCCGCCCGCACCGCCAGAGTGCGCGTCGACGGTTGCAGCTCCCGCTCGCAGAAGCTCCAGGTGTTCGCGGTTCGATATACCCGCTTCAATACCCATCTGACACGCGTGCGGTCGCAGGGAACGAACTCGTGGATGACAGCGTCGTCAGCCCAGACCAGCTTGCGATTCAACCGTGCAAGGCGCAGGAAGAACAGCGTGTCTTCGCCACCGGAGAGCCCCAGACGTTCATCGAAAGGAGCTTGCGCATCGGTAAAAACGCGGTTGTTTATCAGCGCGTTTCCGATTCCGCCGTGCTCTATGAGATCGCCCGTTGAGTGGCGCTGCCCCTCGAAGTACTTCCCCCGGGTCGCCCACTCCGGCGCTGGTCCCTCGAAGATTCGAACCGCGGGCCCGAGAACCGCATCGGCGTCGTATGCCGCTTGGACGTACAGCAGCTCATCGAGCCAGTTGGTTGTCGCGACCTCGTCGTCATCGATGAACGCGGTGAACTCCGCAACAGTTCGGGAGAACGCCACCGCGCAGTTGCGCACCTGCGATATGCCACGTCGCGGCTCGTGCAGATAGTGAAGCGGCCACTTCACCCACGCGGCTGCGTCGGCGCACAGGCTGCGGGCGGAGCCGGCGGGATCGTTGTCGACCACGACGATCTCGATTTTCAGCATGCGCGAGTGAGGGAACGACAACTCGTTCAAGCTGCGCAGCAGGCGCCGCAGGCCCTGTGAGCGACGATAGGTAGCAATGCAGACCGCAACCCTCGTCGGGTCGGTACGGGGCGCAAGGCACACCGAAGCGGGGTTGATGTCGGGCTCGATGTCACTCACCTCGCACCATCGCCACGGAGTATGACGGGCAGCGTCCGCGCCAGGATCGCCACGTCGCCGCGCAGCGATCGCTGCCGCACGTAGTCGATGTCCAGGCGAAGCATGTCCAGTGTGCCGAGCGTGCTGCGGCCGCTGACCTGCCACAGCCCTGTCAGGCCGGGGGGAACATCGAACCGCGCATCGAACTCGCTCGGGAACATGTCAGCGGTCCACACCAGGCATGGCCGTGGCCCGACCAAAGTCATGTCGCCACGCAGTACGTTGATCAGCTGTGGCAGTTCGTCCAGACTCGTCCGACGCAAGATCGAACCAAACGGGGTGATGCGGGGGTCGCCGTCGAGCTTGCGGCTGCCGCGGCTGGAAGTGTCTTCGCCCCGCAGGTCACGAGCGATTGTCTCGCGCAGTGCGGTGTCGTCGCCGCCCACGCGCATGGTTCGGAACTTGTAGAAGCAGAACGGCTCTCGACCGAGTCCCACCCGAGGCTGGGTGAACAGGGCCGGACCCGGGCTGGTCAATCTGATCACGACGCCGATGATCACCATCAGCGGGAAGAGAACGATCAGAGCGGATCCCGCGATCAATACATCAGCGGTCCGGCGCGCCAGGCGCTCCCATCCGCTGCCCGAGCAGTCACGCCTGGACATGGTCGATCCTTGTGAGCGAAAACTGTATGGGCTCACCGAATATCTGCGGGCTGAGACCCAACTGGTCGGTCGTGTCGCCCCGACGAGCTGATTCCGGCAATACTCTTGACATGAAGCCGGTTGTATCGAACCCAGTCTTCGTCCACCCGCAGGGGCTGTGCGAGAGCGGCGATGTCGGCGCAGGCACGCGGATCTGGGCATTCGCACATGTGCTCCCCGGCGCGAAAATCGGTCGTGACTGCAATATCTGCGACCACGCATACGTGGAATATGGTGTCACGCTCGGCGATCGGGTCACGGTGAAGAACCGGGTCCTGTTGTTCGACGGCGTGACCGTCGAAGACGACGTATTCCTTGGACCGGCAGTCGTGTTCACCAACGACCTGCGCCCCAGGGCGGCCATGAAGCGTGGCCGCGACGAGTTCCTTCCGACCATCGTCAGGACCGGTGCCACATTGGGAGCCGGTGTCGTCGTGGTCTGTGGATCCACGATCGGCCCACACGCATTCATCGCGGCCGGAGCCGTCGTGACACGGGACGTGCCTGCGCACGGATTTGTCGTCGGCAATCCGGGACGCCTGATCGGTTGGGCGTGCGAGTGTGGAATGAGGCTCGGCGACACCCTGGCATGTGCGTGCGGTCGTTCGTATCGACAAGAGCCTGCTGGGCTCATGAGCATCCGTCCTCCCGACTAGACCTGGGTTCTGTCACGTCCTCGGCCAACCACGCCGATGCACCAAGGCCCGTATTCACAGCGTCGGCCGGAATGGTGCGCGAGTAGCAGATCGCGACCATGAGGCCGATCGCCGCTGTGAACGCGGAATTGAAGGGCGCGAAGGTCACAAGGGTGATCAGGACCGTGAGCACTGACGCTTGGCTGCCCGTCCGCAGCGTCCGCCATTCCACGCTGTCTTCCCGTGGGCAGCGGCGCAGAACCGCAATGATCACCACCAACACGATGATCGCGGCGACCGGTATGCCGACCTTCAACGCAAGCCAGAAATAGCCGTTGTGCACGAACGGCGTTGTAGCCGTTGTCACCCGGCCCTTGACCCCCCACGTCAGCGTGGCACCGAATCCACCGCCCGTGAAGGGCCGTGCGGCGATCGCCTGGGCAGCCGCGTGCGACTCGTAGATCCGGTACAGCACTGATTTGTCAACGGCCAACTTGTCCGCGGACATCAACCGCACCAATGCGGTGTGTGCCGCACCCGGTTTGAGGACGGCGGCAGCGGCCATGACACCCAAGCCGATCCCGATCCATCTGAATGCCAGTAACCGCCCGCGCGCCCCGGACTTCGCCGACACAAACAAGCAGGCAATACCCGTCGCAAGCCAAGTCGTCCGTTCGAACGTCAACACGATGCACACCACGTTCAGAAAGAGGACCGTCGCGAGAAGCCATTTGACAGCGGGCCTGCGCACCTGACCGGAGATCAACGCCGCCCAGGCCAGAGCCACCGCGACCGGATAGGCGAACATTCCGCCCTGCAGCTGAGGCGACGAATGTACATGGCTGATGCGCACGCCAAAATCGCCCACCTGCGAGAAACCGGCGGAGAACAGCCACTGCGCGAGGCCCCACAGCCCTAGGACCAACCCCATCGCGACGAGTAGCCGGGCAAGTTGCCTGCGTGCCGGTTCCTCATTGACCAGCGGCCACGCAATGACGAAAGTACCGACTCCGAGCACTGCGCGGCGGGTTTCGTAGCCCGCCGTGCTGACGTCCGCGCCGTGACGGACACCCCAAAAGAACTGGACAGCGCAAATCCCCGCGAGGCCAACGCCAAAGAGCAGCGGTAGATCCATCCGCAGCCGTCCACGAACAACGCACCAGCCGACCCTCAGGAGACCGACCAGCAGCAGCGCGTCCACTATGAGCAGACTGTGGCTGCCGCGTCCGCCGACGACCGAGAACATGTCCTGCACCTGGAACGGGACCAAGACAGTGATACCTACAATTGCCGCGACCACCCACAGCGGACCTGCGAGCGCAACCAGGATCGTCAGTAACCACGCGACGGCCACGTACGGTTCGACAGGGAGAAGGATCCCGAACGCCAAGGCCATCACGCAGGCAGTGACGACGTAGCACCGCAACACGGCTGTCGTCGCGGGTTGCCACGCCTTGGCCAGGCCGGGGCCGAGCTGCGCGATCATGACCGCATCCGTAGGAGGGTTGGCAGCAACACCGGGACACATGCGAGATAGCCGACTGCCGCAGCGACGCATGCGGAGACGGAATTGCCGGCGCCGCAAGCGATCAGAACGATGAGAACACTGAAGGTCACGATGAGCTGCAGGCTCAGGCCGGCCGCGACGGGACGCAGCCTGCCCCACAACGCCCGTGGCGTCGTGCCCGCACGGTGTGTTCCGGCTACCGTCAACACCGCGGCGATTGGCACGAATGCCAGCAGCTGCGCCGCAGCGGCGCCCCGGATCCCGGCGAGTGGCACAAGGATCCCGAGCGCCAATACCGTTGTCAGACACTGCGCGACCATCGCCTTTGCACGTAGCGATATATGGCCGGTACCCGTGATCGGCTCGACAATACAATCGACGACTGCTTGACAGACGCCCACTACCAACAGAATCTGGAATGCGGACACCATCGGCTTCCACTCCGCTCCAAATGCAGCAGGCAGGATTGTTGGTGCGGTCAAAACCCCGATCGGCAGCAGTGGCAACATCACTATCGACATCAACTGCACCGATTGCTCTGTGCGTTCTCTGCACGTATCGGGCTGTGAGGCTGTCGCCGCAAACAACACCTTGCCCACCTGTCCGGCAATTTGAGTCGACGGGGCCAACGCGATAGTGCAGGCTACCGAGTACAGGCCCACGAGTGCCGCATCACCGGAGCGGCCGACCACAAAGTACGGGATATTGCTATTCAGCACGTACGCAAGCGAGTAGAGGAAGAACCAGCGACTTCCGACCTCGGCAGGTTCTTCGTCATGAACGGGGTCATGACCCGAACACTGAGCTCTGAGTGCAGGCAGGCACAGAACCGATGCGAGCACGGCCAGCATTCCGAACAGGACGAGTTGGCGCGCGACGAGCGCCCACACACCGAAACCTCCCAGCGCCATACCGACGGCGACGACCGCTGACAGCGCATTCGCGCCGAGGGTCAGGGCGCCGAGCGGGCGAAATCGCATGGACTTCTGCAGCAATGCCGTCGGCACGACGGCAATTGCGTGTAGTGGTAAGCACAGCGCCAGTACCGCAACCGCTTTCGCATCGCCATTGCTGGCGAACTTGTCCACCACAGCGTTGGCTGACGCAGCCATGATGACGGCCAACACGATGGCCACCAACAGACAGCGCTGAAACGCGCGCACCAAACCGGCTCGACTCAGGTTGTGCTGCACAACGATCGAGCCCCATGTGCCTCGGTCGACGAGCAACACACCGAGATAGACAAGCGCTGCGCCCACCGAGACGGTGCCGAAGCTCGCCGGTGACAGCCATCGCGTGAGCAGCAGCAGCGAGCCGTACGCAAAGGCTTGCGCGATTACGTTGCTCGCCGTCATCCACCACGTCGAGCTGCCTATACTCTGCCCGATCTGCGCGGAGCGTGCCTCATGGGCGACCCCGCTCATGCCACCCGTGACCCAGGTGATTCCAGCGAGTGGACTATCGCCACGAGGGTGGCCATCAGGTCAACGACCCCGATTGGACGAAAGTCCCGCGGCGGCCGCGGAGTGTTGTGGCGAGCTCGCAGCCGGCTGTCCCATGCGGCGTCGCAACAGTGCGGCACCTATGGCCGCGAAGACCCCGACACAGAGCCCGCCGGCCGCCGCGACCGCGGCGGTCGACATGGTCGACATTTGGGCGACTTCTACTGGGGCGCTGGTTGAGTCGATCTTCATGGTCGGGTCGAAGTCGCCGCTGCGGATCAGCTGTATTGTCCGTAGCGCCGTGTAGGCGTCCCTGACGTGAGAACTGTCCGGCGGCCCGGCCGCGATTTCCGCACTCATCGCAGCGATTCGCTTGTCGAGTTCGGCGGAAATCGTTCGCCACCTGTCCTGCATCGTCGCTTTGGCGTATCCCTCGGCGATCTTCGCCGCCAGAGCAGGCTGCCGCGCTTTGGCGACGATCTCGATGACATTCGCATCCTGCAGGGGCGCTACTTTGACGGCCTCGGCCACCGAATCGGGAGTCCAGTCCCCGCCCAGGTATTCAGCCGCCAAGGTGGCGGCTCGACGGGAGCTCAGGATCGCCGCCGCGGTGGCGGTCGTGCGCTCGACATCTCCAGACTCATGGAGCAGGCTGGTGCCGATAAAGGTGTCCTCCCACTGCGGAAGGGTGGCGAGAACGACTCGGGTGGTCGCCGTATACGTGCTGACATGTCGGCTTGACGACCAGACGCCGCCGCAGACGGCGATCAGGGTCACGGCGACCACCAGCGGCCACCACCGGGCGATCTCCCGGATGCTCACGGACGTAGGCCGAGAATCAGAGCGAATCATGGCAATTTCCTGCAAGGCTGAGTTGAGCAATGGCGCGGTCGTCTGAATCGACCGTCTCGAAGGGTCCCCAGAAGTCGAACCACAATCGCCTGGGGTAGGGCTGATCTGCGGACTCCGGACCTCGTCCGCTCGCGTGGATCACATCGGTGCTTTCGACAGTACTTCGCATATCCGGCTCACTTGTGCGTCGGTGAGCGTCGCGAACATGGGGACCGAAAGGATCTGGCGCGCAGCCTCTTCGGCGATGGGCAAGTCATCTGCGAACTCGCGGAAAGCGGGCTGCCGGTGGCATGGGATTGGGTAATGAAGCCCCCAGCCGATCCCGTGACGGTCAAGTTCGGCCGTCGTGGCGGCCCGGTCTTCGACCCGAACCACTGCAAGGTGGTGAACGGATTCGGCGTCGGGATGAGTCGCGACAGGCCGTACCCACTCCGGAAGTTGCCGACGGTATTGGTCCATCGCGTGCCTGCGTGCGGCATTCGCATTGTCCAGGTCCGCGAGCTTGATCGACAAGATGGCCGCCTGCAACGTGTCCAACCGACTGTTGCAGCCGAGCACCTCATGTAGATGTCGGTCGGCGACGGACCGGCCGTGGTCCTGCCGCAGCCGGATCTTCGCTGCGAGATTGGTGTCCCCGGTGACAACCGCTCCGCCATCGCCCAACGCCCCCAGGTTCTTACCGGGGTAGAAGCTGAATGCAGCGGCGTCACCGAGGCTGCCGGCTCGCCGCCCCCGCAGTCGCGCTCCGTGCGCTTGCGCGGCGTCCTCGATCAGGGCGATGCCGTGCCGTCGCGCCACGGGCACCAGGGCATCGACGTCGGCCGTCTGACCGAACAGATGAACCGCGATGACGGCAGCCGTGGCTGGGCCTATGGCGGCCACCACCGCGTCGGGATCGATCAGCAGCGTATCCGCCAGTACATCGACAAACCGTGGCCGTGCGCCAACCAGGCACACCGCTTCTGCAGTGGCGACGAAGGTGTTGGTCGGGACGATCACCTCGTCGCCAGGTCCGATTCCCAGGCCGGCGAGGATCATCACGAGCGCGTCGGTGCCGCTCGCCACACCGACGCACGCCTTTGTCTCACAAAATTCGGCGAAGCTTGATTCGAACTCCTCCACCTCGGGACCGCTCACGAAGCGCCCATGGCCGAGCACCGTTTTCCAGGCGATCTCGAATTCGCAGCGCATGGCGCCGTTGACCGACGCCAAGTCGACGAATGGAATACGCTCCACGACGCTCGTCACGACGCCGCCTGGGTGTCTACGACGGTGGGTGGGATCCAACCCACCGAAGGCGGCCGGATTGCGTCGGGGGTACCCACCGCGACAGCATCGTCGGTGGCGACAAGCACCCTGACGACCCCGATGCCACGTTCGCCGGAACTCTCCGGCGGGCGACCCGTTCGAACACAGTCGATGAAGTGCGAATCCTGTACCAGCAAGGGCTCCTTCCACTGCACTTCGACCGAAGCAACGGTGTCTGTTCGAATTTTCGGAAGGAGGTGAAGGGGGGCGCCGTCCAGATCGGCAATATCAACATCTACGTCGTAGATGTTGATGGGTTCATCATTGGAAAGGTCGTTGTAAACCAACATCTTCTGATCGCCGACAACTGTGATGCGGCGGACCTTGACCGGAGAGAGCCAGCTGACGTGAGCGAACGCAGGTGCAGCGGTATGTGGAAACTCCATTCGCAAGTAGGCAACGTCAGGCTGTATGTCACCAACCGTGTATTCCGCCCGCGCCACGACAGCCTCCGGAAATTCATCTAGCAAGTACGAGGCAATCGAAATGTCGTGTGGCGCGAGATCCCAAATAACATTGCAGTCTTTACGCGGACCGGGTCCACTTTGTAGGCGTGCCGTGTCGACATAGAGAATTCGACCGAGCGCCCCAGAGGTGATGATTTGCCGTATTTTCCAGACCGCGGCGTGATATTCGAAGGTGTGGCCCACCATGAGGGTCAATCCGCGTGCATCCGCTGCGTCCGAGAGCGCTTCAGCGTCCTCAACCGAGGTAGCCATGGGCTTTTCGACCAGCGTGTGCAGTCCGGCTTCGAGCGCCTGCAACGCTATCGAGCTGTGGCTCCACGGTGGTGTGGCGATGACGACGGCATCCAACATGTCCGTGACTTCGCCCAGGCACGCCGCGCGATGGACGGCGGGAAAGGCTGTCGCCGCATCACAGCGCTTGTCCTGCTCGGATTCGATGACCATCAGCTCAACCCCGGGAATGCCGGCGAGCACGCGGGCGTGCTTGGACCCCCAGTACCCGTACCCGATGACACCGACCCGCACACAGTTGTCCACCTGCGACCTGCTCTTGTACATGAGAGCCCCCAGCCCTAGAGCCAAGTACCCGCAGGAGCGCCGCTGCCACGAGACGGGGGCGGCTTCCGGTGGCGGCGGGGGATCTGCTCTGCCTGGAGGACAAGGCTCGGCGCTTCGCTAGCGTTAATTCCGGGCAATGGAGCCTCCTTTGCTCACCCAGGCAGACTCTTACACCTGGACGACAACAGCAAAGAAGATAACGCTTTGACCACGCCTCCGCTCGAGTTTGCACGAATTGCCTCTTGCGGATTGTTCCGGTTAAATATTGACGCGGTTAGCAAATTTCAAACTGTTTGCATTGGACCATAATTCCATGTACTCGCGGCGGTGTTGCGAGGTGAGCAGATGACGCACTCAAGTGCCCACCTTGCTTGCTGGCCGAAATGTCTGCGTCACCTCCTGCAGGATGGGTTAACTTCCGAAATGACGGTGCGACGATCATCCGCATATTGGGCGTATACGCACTGGCCCGGCGTGCGGACGCACCGACCGACTGTTTGAAACGGCAACCAAATCCGCGGGGCCGTCAGTGCCGCCGCAGTCAAGCCATGCCAACCAGAGGCCCGTGCGGTCACGGCTTGCCTGCGGCTGGATCGAGGCCCGGGTACACGGTTGCTGCCATCAGTTCTGCCGCAGAGACCGCTGGGGTGAGTCGCACCTCTCTTAGACGTGTCTTATAGAAACCGTTAGCATCGTGACCCATGACGAGCGTTACCGAGCCGCCGGAAGCCCAAGCCGAGCACCAGGTGGACATCCACACCACCGCAGGCAAGCTTGCCGACCTGCGCAAGCGCACCGAAGAGACGCTGCACCCCGTCGGCGAGGCCGCCGTGGAGAAGGTGCACGCCAAGGGCAAGCTGACGGCACGCGAGCGCATCTACGCGCTGCTCGACGAGGGGTCGTTCGTCGAGCTGGACGCCCTGGCCCGCCACCGCAGCACCAACTTCGGCCTGGCCGAGAACCGCCCGCTGGGCGACGGCGTGGTGACCGGCTACGGCACGATCGACGGCCGCGACGTGTGCATCTTCAGCCAGGACGCGACGGTGTTCGGCGGCAGCCTCGGTGAGGTCTACGGCGAGAAGATCGTCAAGGTGCAGGAGCTGGCCATCAAGACCGGCCGGCCGCTGATCGGCATCAACGACGGCGCAGGCGCCCGCATCCAGGAGGGTGTGGTCTCCCTCGGCCTCTACAGCCAGATCTTCCGCAACAACATCCTGGCCTCGGGCGTCATCCCGCAGATCTCGCTGATCATGGGTGCCGCCGCCGGTGGCCACGTCTACTCCCCCGCGCTGACCGACTTCATCGTCATGGTCGATCAGACCAGCCAGATGTTCATCACCGGCCCTGACGTCATCAAGACCGTCACCGGCGAGGACGTCACCATGGAGGAACTGGGCGGCGCGCACACCCACGAGTCCAAGTCGGGGACCGCGCACTACGTCGCGTCCGGCGAGCAGGACGCCTTCGACTACGTCCGCGACCTGCTGAGCTACCTGCCCCCGAACAACTACGCCGAGCCGCCGCACTACCCGGCTCCGGCACCTGAGGGCGCCATCGAGGACAACCTCACCGAAGAGGATCTTGAGCTCGACACCCTGATCCCGGATTCCCCGAACCAGCCGTACGACATGCACGAGGTCATCTCGCGCATCCTCGACGACGACGAGTTCCTCGAGGTGCAGGCCGGCTACGCGCAGAACATCATCATCGGCTTCGGTCGCATCGAGGGTCGCCCGGTCGGCATCGTCGCCAACCAGCCCACCCAGTTCGCCGGCTGCCTGGACATCAACGCCTCGGAGAAGGCGGCGCGGTTCGTGCGCACCTGCGACTGCTTCAACATCCCGATCGTCATGCTGGTCGACGTGCCCGGCTTCCTGCCCGGCACCGACCAGGAGTACAACGGCATCATCCGCCGCGGCGCCAAGTTGCTGTACGCCTACGGCGAGGCCACCGTCGCCAAGATCACCGTCATCACCCGCAAGGCCTACGGCGGCGCGTACTGCGTGATGGGGTCCAAGGACATGGGCTGTGACGTGAACGTGGCGTGGCCGACGGCGCAGATCGCGGTCATGGGCGCGTCGGGCGCGGTCGGGTTCGTCTACCGCGGGCAGCTCAAAGAGGCCGCCAAGGAGGGCAAGGATGTCGACGCCCTGCGCCTGGAACTGCAGCAGACCTACGAGGACACTCTGGTCAACCCGTACATCGCTGCCGAGCGGGGTTACGTCGACGCGGTGATCCCGCCGTCGCACACGCGCGGCTACATCGGCACCGCCCTGCGACTGCTGGAGCGCAAGATCGTCCAGACGCCGCCGAAGAAGCACGGGAACATTCCACTGTGAGCGAGGCGACCGTGACTGACGAAACCCAGGCCGACGCAGCGAAAGCCGACCACGAGGCCCACATCAAGGTGCTGACCGGCAACCCGACCGACGAGGACATGGCCGCCCTGATGGCCGTGCTCGGCGCCGCCGGTGGTGGCGGCACCGAACCGGTGCGGCGCGACCGCAACCTGTGGGGCCACCCGGTGGACAAGCTGCGTTACTCGATCTTCAGCTGGCAGAGGGTGACGTTGTTGGAGCGGACCCACATCCGGCGCTGACGCAAACAGCCCGATGAGCGGTTGCGCGACAAAGGAACGGTACTGATGACCTGGGTCGTCCTGGGTTCGGCGTCGACGGGCCGGCTGGGCGTGCTACGCCAAGCCGGCGTCGCCCCGCTGGTGGTGGTCTCGGGTGTCGACGAGGACGCGATCATCGCCGGATTGGGCGATGCCGCACCGGGGCTGGTGGTGAATGAGCTGGCGGCGGCCAAGGCCGACGATGTCGTGACCCGGCTGCCCGCCGCGGTCGCCACCGACTGTGTGGTGATCGGTTGCGATTCCATGCTGTTGCTGAACGGCCGGTTGTGCGGAAAACCGGGTACACCCGAGGTCGCCCGTGAGCAGTGGCTGGCAATGTCCGGGCAGACGGGCCAGCTGTACACCGGGCACGCCGTCATCGCGGTGCGCGATAGATCGGTCAGCCATCGGGTCGTCGAAACCGCGGTAACAACAGTACATTTCGCCACCCCGACAGCCGAGGACCTGGAGGCGTACCTGGCCACCGGTGAGCCTCTCGGTGTGGCAGGCGGTTTCACGCTCGACGGGCTGGGCGGCTGGTTCATCGACCGCATCGAAGGTGATCCGTCGAACGTGATCGGCCTGAGCCTGCCGCTGCTGCGGCGGCTGCTGGCGGCAGCCGGGGTGTCGGTCACGGATCTGTGGAAGGCGTCGGCTTCGGTCTGATTGCGGTTCGCGGCCCTGAACATCGAGATTCACTCAGGGGATAAATCACGCGACTCATTTATCCCTGACGTGAGTCTCGGTGCCCGGGGGCGCTGATGACGTATGGCCGCACCCCATTGCAGTGGCACGGCGAGTGTGCCGAGAACACCCATGCGAACCCTTCCCTCGATCAGGACCGCGGATACCCGGGCCGCCACGAACAAAACCGTGCGTTTCGGGCGGGCCGCGCGGGGTATCACCTTTGCCGCGGGCCAGTTGGTGCCGGCTCGATGTGTCAGGAAAGGCGCAGGCCGATGGCAGCGGGCGAGTACGCCGCGGCGTTTGACGGCAGTACTCGACACCACCAGCCGGGTAGCCGGATCACGTTGGGCTGCTGCGGTTATCGCCGGCTCGGCGGTCCTGTTCCTGATCGCGGGCGCCGCTACCGGGTTCGGTCACTGGTGGCAGGTGTTCATCGCATCCGCCGCGGCGCTGGTGACTCTGCCGATGCTGTTCGTCCTGCAGCACACCACCAACCGGCAGACCACCGCAATCCTCATCAAACTCGATGAGCTGATCCGGGCGACCACCGACGCCAAGGCTGACTTCATCGATCTCGAAGACCAGGAGGTCAGCGAGCAGGAGGCGCTGCACCACGAACACCATCACGGAGACGACGCGCCCGCAAGCTGATCCGGGGCCATGACCTCATGCGGTACGGGCGTCGCGCGGTCTCAGCAACTCGCGCACCGCCGCGACGTTCTGCCGGGCAGCGCTGGACCGCTCGGCTCGGCGCACCAGTTCCATCTCGACCCGCTCACGCACGTCGATGCCCAGCAAGTTGTTGTCCGCGTTGAGTTTCCGTACCCATGCGTCCGGAGCGACCAGAGCCCGATCCCACCGCTCGACGTCGCGCCAGTCGTCGATGCTCAACTCGCAGGCGGTCTGACGAAGGACATCGCCCAACGCCCCGTCGAGCAGTCGACGCATCGAATCGGCGCCGTGCCGTGGATTGGTGATGAGCCAGGAGTGGCAGGCATCGCGCACCCGGTAGAGCGTGGCGTTCGCGTCATCGGCTACGTCGCAAGCACTTTCGAAGGGCACGATCGCGTCGGCGTCCCCGTGCACCACCATCGTCGGAATGCGACGCTCGCGCATGACCCGCAGCAGCGGAGTGCATTCCCCGGACTGCAGGATCGCCCGCGCCGCACCGGTGAGGCCCGTCGACGGCAACAACCTGCCCATTGCGACAGCGGTCAGCAGGCGCAGGTATCTGCTCGCAGACGCGATCTGCATCCAGAACGGGTCTCGGTACAAATCGATCATCGCTCCTGACACCGCGCGCCATATCTGCCGGGGTGAGTGCAGCGCCGCCGCGACCGCCGTGTCGAAGGACGAACCCGCGGCGGCGTCGAACAGGATGGCCGCCAACACCCGGTCAGGCGCTGTGGCCGCGAGGTGGATCGTCATCCTGCCCCCCATCGAATGCCCCGCGAACACTGCGCGCTCGATGCCGAGCGCATCCAGAGTTCGGACCACCAGAGCGGTGCGGTCACTGAGTTCGCCTGCATCACAGGGCAAATCATGCGTATCACCGTGGCCTGCGGTATCGACGGCGACAACCAGAAAGCCCAGACCGGCGACACGACTGAGCGTGCGAACATACGCCCGACGGCTCAGTCCCAAGCCGTGCAGAAAAACCAACGGCACTCCCCTGCCTCCGACGGATACACCGACCTGGTGTCCGTCGTCGAGCCGAATCACGTGGTGGGACAGTCGAACCCTGGCTCCTGCTCGACCGGATGTCGCCGCATTCATCGGGCATCTCTCCTCTTTTTGCGACGTGGATACCCATGGCCGGCTGCGTCAAACTCCGGGCCTCACAAGGCCGGTGCCAGCATGGCTCCAAATGGCACCCTGGAGCTGGTTTCGACTGCCTCACCAGCGGGTATTGCGTTTCGAGCGGATACAGCAGTGACATGAGGCGGGTGCGACGGACATGACCGGCATCACGATGAACAAGACGCAGCTGACCAGATCTGGCCGCACCCTCGCAGTGCTGACCGCGACGTCGTCGGCGATCCTGGGGCTGCCGGCCGGCATGCCCTCGGCCGCAGCGGCACCCTGCCCCGACGTCGAGGTCGTGTTCGCCCGGGGGACCAATGAGCCGCCGGGTGTCGGAGACACCGGCCAGGCGTTCGTCAATTCGCTACGTACGCGCCTCGGCGACCGTTCCCTCGGCGTCTATGCGGTGAACTATCCCGCGAGTTTGGACTTCCCCACCGCGGCGGACGGCGTCATCGACGCCAGCTCGCATGCCCAGAACATGGCGGCGAACTGCCCGGCCACCGAGATGGTGCTCGGCGGCTACTCCCAAGGCGCAGCGGTGATCGGCTACATCACCTCCGATGCCGTGCCCGCCGGGTATATCCCGCCACCGGGCATCACCGGCCCGATGCCGGCCGGCGTCGCCGATCATGTCGCAGCGGTGGCATTGTTCGGCAGACCGTCCAACGACTTCTTGACTCGGTTTGGCGCGCCGCCGATCACCATCGGTCACTTGTACAAGGACAAGACCGCAGACGGAGACCCCATCTGTTCGGTCGACGGGAACGACAGCGGCGCTCACGTTCTCTACGCGTCGGACGGGATGGACAGCCAAGCGGTCGATTTCGCACTCCGCCATCTGGACAAGACTTGGCGATGACATCGGAGAGATGACTTACGTTGCTTACCAACAGCATTCACCACCGCGGTAGGCGAAGCAGCTCCGAGCAGACGCTACCGGCACGATACCGCCGATCCGCAGTGACCAAATTGCAACCTTTTTCGGCGGCGGCACGCCGGGGCGTTGACTCCGATACGCGCTCCGGCGGGTCGACACTGGGCCGCATGCCAGTCGAAGAGACGATGTGGGACGTACGCGTGACACGCGACATCGGGACCTATGATCTGGAGCGGCTGCGCGCCGCATTCGCCGACATCATCGCCAAGCAGCTCGCACCGGGCAAACGCCTGCTGCGGGTGGTCACCTGGTGCCAGGACGGCGGGTCGCTGTTCCGTACCCGGTCCTCACAGATGACGAGTCGCACCGGCCAGGCCATGCGCCGTTACGCCGTCGCCTACGAGTTCGTGTACACCGCCTGACAACACCGTAATACGCTGCAACCCAACGCTGTCCGATCAGAGCTAGCGGCGCGGAGCCGCGCTGAGGTGCGGCACGGCGTTGCCAGGCGCGGCCGACCGCGAGGCCGCCAAGGGCTTGGCCGGTCCGAGCGGGAGAATGGCGTCCGACACACCGCCGAGCAGCAGTTTCCCGCTCGGCGGTACGCTCATGGTTGTGCCGCTGCCTGCAGATCCCAGCCCCACATTGACCGACTACGCCCACCCCGAACGCTTGGTCACCGCCGACTGGCTGGCCAGCAATCTGGGCAGGCCCGGGCTCGCCATCGTCGAGTCCGACGAGGACGTGCTGCTCTACGACACCGGCCACATTCCGGGCGCGGTGAAGATCGACTGGCACACCGACCTCAACGACCCGCATGTCCGCGACTACATCACGGGCGAACAGTTCGCCGAGTTGATGGACCGCAAGGGCATCGGTCGCGATGACACCGTGGTGATCTACGGCGACAAGAGCAACTGGTGGGCGGCCTACGCCCTGTGGGTGTTCACCCTGTTCGGCCATCCCGACGTGCGACTGCTCGACGGCGGCCGCGACCTGTGGGTCTCCCACGGCCGCGACACGACGCTGGACGTCCCAAACCGGCAGACCTCGGGCTACCCGGTGGTCGAGCGCAACGACGCCCCGATCCGAGCGTTCAAGCAGGACGTGCTCGACATCCTCGGCAAGCAGCCGCTGATCGACGTCCGCTCGCCGCAGGAATACACCGGTGAGCGCACCCATATGCCCGACTACCCCGAGGAAGGCGCGCTGCGCGGCGGGCACATCCCCACCGCTCGCTCCATCCCCTGGGCCAAGGCCGCCAAGGACAGCGGTCAGTTCCGCAGCCGCGCCGAACTGGAGGAGCTCTACGGGTTCCTCAAGCCCGAGGACGAGACGGTGGTCTACTGCCGCATCGGTGAACGCTCCAGCCACACCTGGTTCGTATTGACGCATCTGCTCGGCCTGCCCGGGGTCCGTAACTACGACGGCTCGTGGACCGAGTGGGGCAACGCGGTGCGGGTGCCGGTCGCGGTCGGCCCCGATGCGGGTGACGCCCCGGGGTCCGCACAGTGAGCATGCCGGCCGCTCTCGCGGAGGTGGTTTCGGACTTCCAGGAAGTGGCCGGCCAGGACAAGCTGCAGTTGCTGCTGGAGTTCGCCAATGATCTGCCGTCGCTGCCGCCTGAGCTCGAAGAAGCCGCGATGGAGCCGGTGCCGGAGTGCCAGTCACCGTTGTTCCTCGACGTCGACGCATCCGACCGCGAACATGTCCGGCTGTATTTCAGTGCGCCCGCCGAGGCCCCCACGACCAGGGGCTTCGCGGCGATCCTCGCGACCGGGCTCGACGGCCAGTCCGCGGCCGACATCCTGGCGGTGCCCGACGACTTCTACAGCGATCTCGGCCTGGCGGCGCTGATCAGTCCGCTGCGGTTGCGCGGCATGTCGGCGATGCTCACCCGGATCAAGCGCCGTCTGCGCTGAGCGCCTGTTCGATTGACAGCAGCTCTTCAGCAACTCCTCGGGGGCACCGGCACCCTTGCTCAGCGCAAGGCTGTGCACAGTTTCCGGCGGTAACATCACGCCGTCCGCTAGCTATAAGTCAACGCGGATGTGTCGCCATGGGGGCTGGAACGGAGTCGACAACAGCGGTGGAAGTTCTGGACTGGTCGCTGTTGTCAGGGCCGATTCCGCCGGTGCTGGGCGTGCTCGCAGCCGGTTCAGGTGGCTGGCTGCTGTGGCGGGTACGACGACCCGCACCTCTTCGGGTCCTGACGCTGTGCGTCGTGTCGTCCGCGGCGGCCACGGTCGTGCTGGTCTATCTCGCGCGCCGCGTGCTGCGCCTGTTCCCGGATCAACTGACTCCTCCGGTGTACGCGTGGATCGCCACGGCCGTACTCGCCGTGGCCGTCGCCGCGGTCGGCGTAAGCCGTGACCGTCGCGTGTTGCCCTCGATCGCCGCGGCGACGGCTGTGGTGTTGGTCACAGCCTGCTGCGCCAATCAGATCAACCGTTTCTACGAGGCGTATCCCGCGGTGCGTGACACTCTCGGAATCGACAACCGCCATCAGGTGCCCTTCGCCGAGATACCGCCGCCCGCGCCGGTGCACCATAGTCTGCGGCCCATCGAAAAGTATTGGCAACCAAGGGTTCCCGCGCCAGCACGTGGGCAGCTGACCTCGACGGTGATACCAGCACCGGCGTCGGGATTCGCTACCCGTCCCGCTGAGATCTACCTTCCGCCGGCATATTTCGCCGATCCACGACCGGTCCTGCCGGTGCTGGTCCTGATCCCGGGCCAGCCGGGCGGCCCTCGGGACTGGGTCACCGCCGGACGGCTGCCGGCATTGATGGACGATTTCGCCGCCAGGCATCGCGGTCTCGCCCCTGTCGTGGTGGTCGCCGACGCCACCGGCAGCCACTTCGCAAATCCGTTGTGCCTGGATTCCAAACTCGGCAAGTCGGCGACCTATCTCGGCGTCGATCTGCCCGCATGGGTCAAGACGCACCTCAACGTCGACAGCGATCCCAGCGCGTGGGCGATCGGCGGCTTCTCCTACGGAGGCACGTGCGCGTTGCAGCTGGCGACCAACTATCCGCAGGTGTATCCCACGTTCCTGGACATCTCGGGCGACGCCGAGCCGAGCCTGGGCGACTTGCAGACCACCATCGACGCGGCCTTCGGCGGAGATGCCGCCGCACTCGCCCGGGTCGACCCCCTCGATCTGCTGCGCACCCGCACCTTCGCGGGTTCGGCCGGCGCCATCGTGGCCGGATCCAGCGACGACGACGCCAAGACGACCGCTCACATCGTCCTGCAGGCGACCCGGGCCGGCGGCATGGACACCCACTACACGGAGGTTTCCGGGCGGCATGACTGGGGCGCCGCCCGGTCGGCGCTCACCAAGGAACTGCCGTGGGTGGCCACTCGTACGGGCCTCATCGGTTGATGAAAAATGTGGCGGTCGCCACACCGATGGCACGACGCGCTACGGTTCTGACAGGCCGTCTTTGCGCCCCGCGGAAACTTACTTGTCGGTAACCGGACCGGCTCACCGAGCCATAAGGAGCGCCGCTTAAACTTCCCGCGATACATTCTTAAAGACGATTCTTAGAGAACCTGCCGAGGAGGCACCGTGGCCAACCACGCCAGCTCAAAGATCTCCAAGGTGCTTGTCGCCAATCGCGGGGAGATCGCGGTACGGGTGATCCGCGCCGCCAAGGACGCCGGACTGGCCAGCGTGGCCGTGTACGCCGAGCCTGACGCCGACGCGCCACACGTCCGGCTCGCCGACGAGGCGTTCGCCCTCGGTGGGCAGACCTCGGCCGAGTCCTACCTGGTCTTCGAGAAGATCCTCGACGCCGCCGCGAAGTCCGGAGCCAACGCCATCCACCCGGGCTACGGCTTCCTGAGTGAGAACGCCGACTTCGCGCAGGCCGTCATCGACGCCGGGCTCATCTGGATCGGGCCCAGCCCGCAGTCCATCCGCGACCTCGGCGACAAGGTCACCGCGCGGCACATCGCCGCCCGCGCCCAGGCACCGCTGGTGCCCGGCACCCCGGACCCGGTCAAGGACGCCGACGAGGTCGTGGCGTTCGCCAAGGAGTACGGCGTTCCGGTCGCGATCAAGGCCGCGTTCGGCGGCGGTGGCCGTGGCATGAAGGTGGCCCGCACCATCGAGGAGATCCCCGAGCTGTTCGAGTCGGCGACCCGTGAGGCCGTCGCCGCGTTCGGCCGCGGCGAGTGCTTCGTCGAGCGCTACCTGGACAAGCCCCGCCACGTCGAGGCCCAGGTCATCGCAGACACCCACGGCAACGTCGTCGTCGCAGGCACTCGTGACTGCTCGCTGCAGCGTCGCTTCCAGAAGCTGGTCGAGGAGGCCCCGGCGCCGTTCCTCACCGACGCCCAGCGCAAGGAGATCCACGAGTCGGCCAAGCGCATCTGCAAGGAGGCCGGCTACTACGGTGCCGGCACCGTCGAGTACCTGGTCGGCCAGGACGGCCTGATCAGCTTCCTCGAGGTCAACACCCGTCTGCAGGTGGAGCACCCGGTCACCGAGGAGACCGCGGGCATCGACCTGGTGCGCCAGCAGTTCAAGATCGCCAACGGCGAGGCGCTGGACATCACCGAAGACCCGACCCCCCGCGGCCACTCGTTCGAGTTCCGGATCAACGGCGAGGACGCCGGCCGCGGCTTCCTGCCCGCCCCCGGCCCGGTCACCAAGTACGACATTCCCTCCGGCCCGGGTGTCCGCTTGGACTCCGGCGTGGAGGCCGGTTCGGTCATCGGTGGCCAGTTCGACTCGATGCTGGCCAAGCTGATCGTCACCGGCGCCACCCGCGACGAAGCGCTGGAGCGGTCCCGCCGTGCGCTCGCCGAGTTCAACGTCGAGGGCCTCGCGACGGTCATCCCGTTCCACCGCGCGGTGGTCAGCGATCCGGCTTTCATCGGTGACGGCGAGAAGTTCGACGTCCACACCCGCTGGATCGAGACCGAGTGGAACAACACCGTCGAGCCGTTCACCGGTGGCGACCCGATCGAGGAAGAGGACACCGTCCCGCGGCAGACCGTCGTGGTCGAGGTCGGCGGACGCCGCCTCGAGGTCTCTCTGCCCGGTGATCTGGCGCTCGGTGGCGGTGGCGGTGCCCCCGCCGGCGTCATCCGCAAGAAGCCCAAGCCACGCAAGCGTGGTGGCGGCGGCGCGTCTGCCGCCTCGGGTGACGCGGTGACCGCGCCGATGCAGGGCACCGTGGTCAAGGTCGCCGTCGAGGAAGGCCAGGAGGTCTCCGCGGGCGATCTGGTGGTGGTGCTCGAGGCCATGAAGATGGAGAACCCGGTCACCGCGCACAAGGACGGTGTGATCACCGGCCTGGCCGTCGAGTCCGGTGCCGCCATCACCCAGGGCACCGTGATCGCCGAGATCAAGTAGAACTTTCGCGCGCCGAGTGGCCACTTGTGGCACGGATTCTGGTGAATCCTGTGCCATAAGTGGCCATTCGGCATTCAGGGAGAGACGTCATGGAACCTGTCGAGATCAACAACGGCCAGTGGTACCTGCGCGGGCTGCGCGCCGATGACCGCGTCGACGACCGGCCCGCACTCGCTGATCTCGGTGAGACGGACCTGGACTACGTGCACGACGCCGAGGACGGCTGGGCCGACGACACCCGCTACACGTGGGCGGTATGCGAGCCCACCACCGGCGAACTGCTCGCCGAGGTCGTACTCGACCCCGTCACCGGGTTCATGAGCAGCCGGGGCCGCCCTGGCTTCGAGGATGCTGCCGCGATCTCGGAGGACACCGTGCGGCGGTATGCGGAGGCGGTGCTGGGCCTGGAGGTGCACACGTGACGTGCGGTGTGCCCGGTCGGCTCAGCGTCACCGCCTGACGTCGATATCGACACCGGTCGCCAGATCACTGCACTCCACCGCCTCGACGTCGTCGCGGCCGCGCAGAAATGCCCGGGCCCCCTCGTCACCGCGCAGTGAGGCCAGCAGGGCAGGCCAATGGCTGCGCGCGATCAGCACCGGATGCCCCGGACGACCGTGGTAGACGGCGCGGGCCAGGCCGGACCGTGGGGCCGCGGTGAGGACCCGCCGCACCACGTCAGCCCTGACGTCAGGGGTGTCGACGAGGTGCAGCATCACGGCGTCGACCCCGCCGGCGTCGACGGCCCGGATCCCGGCCTCCAGCGAGGCCGCGAGGCCGTCTCGCCAGTTCACGGCCACCACGGCGCGGGCGGGTGCAGGCACGTCGACCACAGCTGCGCCCAGCACCACCACGATGTCGTCGCATCCGCCGCCACTGAGCGCCTCGACCGCGACACGCAACCATTCACCTTGTCCTGCAAGGACTTTCGGCATGCCGAACCGGGTTCCGGCGCCCGCGGCGAGTATCACTGCGGCCACTGAACCACGTTTGTTCATACGCACAGTCTGGACCCAGCCGTGATTGGTTGTCGCCCCATGGCCGGGGGGCGTAGTGTTCAAAGCAGGTTGAGTTCACAGCCGCTGCGGCGTCCAAGACGTAACAGGCGGAACTCCCGTCCTTCCCCGTTTACATGCGCCACAGAACGAATACATGTATTCCGACTGATGGAGTCACAATGCACGTCACCTCACCGACCGCACCCATGACGGCCGGCAGCGGCCACACAGCTTCGTTCGCAACGCGCTGGTTACCTCAGTCAGCGGCCGTGATCACCGTCCACGGCGACTTGGATGCCGCCTCGGCACCGCAGTTCGCGACGTACGCGATGCGTCACACGTTCCACACCCGCAGGCTGGTG
The DNA here is from genome assembly GCF_002086485.1 of Mycobacterium aquaticum. Classification (GTDB taxonomy): domain Bacteria; phylum Actinomycetota; class Actinomycetes; order Mycobacteriales; family Mycobacteriaceae; genus Mycobacterium; species Mycobacterium aquaticum. The sequence goes on from NZ_MVHF01000047.1 coordinate 50,524, forward strand.
ATCGACCTGGCCGGCGTCGAGTTCTTCGGCACCGCAGGACTCGCGGCGCTCGAAGACCTCGACGGCAGGTGCAGCGCCAAAAGCGTCGCCTGGGGCCTCACGTCCTGCCCGGCCGTCGATCGTCTGCTGAGACTCAGCACCGCCACGCTGCCGGTCTACCCGACGGTGTCCAAGGCCCTCGCCGAACTCGAGGCCAAGGCCGCGCCGTCACTGCAACTGGTCCCGCAACCGCGCTAGCGATTTCGCGAGCAAACGCGACACGTGCATCTGCGAGACACCGACGCGCTCGGCGATCTGCGTCTGAGTCTGCGATTCGAAGAAGCGCAGGATCAGCACGGTGCGTTCCCGCTCGGGCAACGCCGCCAGCAACGGCCTGAGCGTCTCGCGATTCTCGATCCGCTCCAGGGCCGTGTCGACGTCGCCGAGGGTGTCGACGATGGCAGGCGCGTCCTCGTCTCCGCTCCCCCCGCTGTCGATCGACAGGGTGTTGTACGAGCTTCCCGCGACCAGTCCCTCGACGATTTCCTCGCGGTCGATATCCAACTCCGCAGCCAGTTCCGACGCGGTCGGCGCCCGGCCCAACCGTTGCGAGAGTTCGGATGTCGCCGTTCCGAGCCGCAGGTGCAGTTCCTTGAGTCGCCGCGGCACCTTGACCGACCAGCTGTTGTCCCGGAAGTGTCGCCGGACCTCGCCCATGATCGTCGGCACGGCGAACGACACGAAGTCCGAACCGGTTTCGACGTCGAACCTGTTGACGGCGTTGACCAGGCCGACCCGGGCTACTTGTACGAGATCTTCTCGCGATTCGCCGCGTCCGTCGAAGCGACGAGCGATGTGGTCCGCCAGCGGCAGGCACCGGCTGACGATCTTTTCGCGTTGTTCCGCATAGGCCGGCGTATCTTCGTCCAACCCGCCGAGCACCCGGAACATGTCGAGTACATCCGCATATTCCGAGGTCACTGCAATAGGCTCGCTCGCCTTGCTGTCAGCGAGATACCGAATACCGCACCGGCGTCTGCACCTTGGCCGTTGGTAAAGGTCCGTACCTCATGCGCCAATGACGTCAAGACATGCCAGCTGAAGCTGCCCGGCTCCACGACGCGTTCGCCGCGGCAGGTGGTCGATGCCGTGATGATCACCTGGTCGTCACGCGGATCGATCACCACGACGAGCGTCGAATCCGGCAGTGCCGACCGGATCAACGCGGTGCAGGCTTCGTCAACTGCGAGTCGAAGATCGGCCACCATGTCGAAATCGAGATCCTCGAATGTGGCAGCCGCGCCGACCAATGTCCTCACAACAGCGAGGTTTTCCACTCTGGCCGCGACCCGCAATTCGACGGACCGCGCGCCTGCGCCGGGTGGATTGTCTTGGGCCATGTAACCTCCAGGCATTTTCGTGCCCACGATACTCCCGGCGATCGGTTTCACCGCTTGCATACGGTGCCGGCGGATGGGTTGAGACGACATTTCACCGTTTGCGGGTTTCCTTGCGATTCTCTTTCTCGATTGCGTTGACGAGTTCTTTCTTGTCCATGGTGGAGCGCCCCCTGATGTCGAGCCGGCGGGCCAAGTCGAGCAAGTGCTTCTTGCTGGCATTGGCGTCGACACCCTCGGCGGAAGCACCCTTCGCATTCGGGCCACCGCTGCGGGCCCGTGCGTCGGACGGACCCTTGTGGTCCTTGGCTTCCCAGTGGTCGCCGACCTTCTCGTAGCTGTGTTTGAGCGCCGAGTAGGCAACGCGATGCGCACGCTGGCCCTCGCCATACGACTCCACGGCCGAATCGTGCGCCTTGGCGAACGTTCTCTGCGCCTTGGCGTCCGATTTCTTCAACGTACTCGGCAGTTCACTCTGTTTGGCCTGGCCCTGCCTGGTGGTCTTTGGCAACGTTCCGGCTCCTCTCGGCGATATCGGCGGATTCGATATTTCGACCGCAGGTTGGGTAATCCTCAGGTTTAGTGCCCCCTAACCGGACAGTCCAAACGTGACTCTCCCGGTTCTTCCCTTCGCAGCAATCAGGGCTACCTGGCCAGCGGCGGCGTGCCCTCCTCGGCGCCCTTACGGCCTTCGTGTTGCGCGCGCCGGACAGTCGGCATTCGGTATTCGATTGCCTTGCCGGACATGGCTTTTGGTCGGTAGCCTCGAGTGATCGACCTGGCCCCTTCGTGTTCAGTCGAGCTCGGCGCGCAACGCGGCCAGCAGAGGCTTGGCTGCCTCGTTCAAGAAGTGCTCTTGACTCTCGCCGCCGATCTGAACGAGCGCGATGTCGGTGAACCCCGCCTTGCGGTACTCGTCCACAGATTCGATGATGGCGTCGAGGTCGGGTCCACACGGGATGGCCGACGCGACATCCTCAGGCCTGACGAACTGCGTGGCCGCAGCGAATCCCGCGGGCGTGGGCAGGTCCGCGTTCACCGACCAACCGCCGGCGAACCACCGGAATTGTTCGTGGGCCCGCTTGACGGCGCGGTCCCGGTCGGTGTCCCAGCACACCGGGATCTGGCCGATGACCCTGCCTTCGGGTAGCACGCCGGTGGCGTGCCGTTTGTCGCGCCACTCGTCGACAATCGCGCGGTCGGGAGCGACGTCGATCAGGTGGTCGGCAAGTAAAGCCAGCTTCTCGACGGCTTTCTCGCCGGTCATGGAGACGCCGATGGTCACAGGTTCGTCCGGGAGATCCCAGATCCGGGCCGAGTCGACTTCGAAGTACTCGCCCCGAAAGTCGATCAGCTCTCCCCCGAGCAACTCTCGGATGATCTTGATTGCTTCGGCGAGCATGTCGAGCCGCCGTTCGATGGTGGGCCAGCCCCGCCCAACGACGTGTTCGTTGAGATTCTCTCCGGTGCCCAAACCGAGGGTGAACCGTCCGTCGGCGAGGATCTGCACTGTCGCGGCCTGCTGCGCGACGACCGCCGGGTGATACCGGATCGTCGGGCAGGTCACGTAGGAATAGAGGTGCACCGAATCTGTCGCGTGCGCGACAGCGCCCAGCACCGGCCAGGCGTTGGGTGCGTGGCCCTGAGTGGCCAGCCAGGGCGAGAAGTGATCACTACACACCTCGAAATCAAACCCGGCCTGCTCCGCGGCAACCGCGTAGTCGACGAGATCGCGGGGCCCGCTCTGTTCGGTCATCAACGTGTATCCGAATCGCGTCATGCCGACCGAATACCCGTGCATGTCCAAGCGAAACTGGGTACTCCGCCGCCATGACCGAATCACACACAGACACTGCGCGCACCGAGCAAAAGCGTCGACTGTCCGCGACCTGGGTGCTTGCGATTCTGACGATTCCGGTGGCAATCGCCGTGTTTCTGTACGGCATGGCGGCCGTGATGAGCCTGGCCGGCTGCACAGAGCAGACATGCGCCCACAAAGGGCCGAATGAATTCTGGTTCGGGATTCTGTTCTACGGCGCGCTCGTGGTCCCCGTCGTGACCATCGCGGTGTCGGCATTCACCGCGCGCCTGCGCCGCGGCATCGTGGTGCCCCTGGTTGCGTTGGCACTTCTGGCCATCGATTTCGCGGTGCTCGCGCTCACGTTCCGGCCTTGATCAGACCGCGGAATCCCGTCCGGCCGGGCTGCGGCTGGTGGCCTTGTGCAGTTGTGGCACCACGGTCAGCTGCTGGGGCGTTGCCTCATCACGCTCGGATGCTCGGCGTACCAACGCTCCTCGATGCGCCTGACCCTGATGTGTTCGAACGCCAGCCACAGCGACCCGACGAGGAATCCCGCCGCGGACAGGCTGCCCACGGTGAATCCGACATCGGAATGGCCTGTCGCGAAGGCGGACAAACACGCGACGAACAACACCAGCGCGAGACCGATCACGACAAGAGCGGGCATGATCGCGTTGTCCTTCATCGACTCACCGGCGTGTGGCCGTGTCGTCCTGGCGTGATCCACCGGATCTTTCGGACCCTTCATGGCTACTCCTTCCCGCCATAACTGCTGGCCCTTTTGCCCCTGCACGGGGCTGTATCCACAGTAGAACGATTTCGCCGGGCCGACGACCATTCCGTCAGCCCGGCGAAATCACCGCAATCCCGCGCAGGTCAATACCAAACGCGACGGCCCGCGACGGGACGTCCGATCGAGCCCAGCAGCCAGAACACGGCACCTACGACCAGCAGGATGATGCCGATCACCCAGAGCAGGTAGATGTTGAACACCAAACCGAGAATGAGCAGTATCGCTCCGAAGACGATCATCGTGACCTCGTTTTCAATGGATGTTGTGATGGGTTTCGGATCATTGGGACGGTTCGGGCAGATGGCAATTCGCGACCTTCGGGTTGACGCCCGCGTAGTTGAGCGGCCCAGCCACGACGGTCAGCGCAACGCTGCCCGCAGTGGCACAACTCGTCGTACCTGTGTGGAAGTAATCGCGCTGCCAGGCCGCGAATACCCCGATCAGCAACCAGATCAGGACAATCAGTCCGAGAGAACCACCGAGTCTCATGACTCGCGGGATACCCGTTTGAGCTAAGTCGAAACGTGTCACGATCAAACGGGTTGCGGCCGGACGCGGGCGGGGTAACCCTCGAGTGGGTAACCGCGCAGGTCATATACCACCGAGGAGGTCTCCGGCGATGCTCGAAAGCGATCGTGCACGTGGGTTGCATCCACGGGTCGCCGATGCGTCCGGCGCGGTGGATTCAGGGCGAAATCAGTTCTGCCGCAGCATGCCTGCGTTGATGGTCGCCGGAGCTGTGGTCGTCATCTTCACCGCGCGGTACGGCCTCGCCCACGCCAGCCTGGAAGGCGCGTCGGTGGAGACTGCTGCGGCCGCGGTGGCCGTCACGATCGTCGGGCACGGATTGGCGCTGGGACGGCCGGTCACAAGGTTGCACGGCGCGCTCGCGGCGGCCGCCGTGCTGCTGGCGATCCTGGCCGGTGATCATGGCGAAGCCGACGTCTTCGCGGCCTTGGTCCTCGCCGCCGGTCTTCTGCTGATGCTGCCGTGCCGGTCCCGCGCCGAGCCGGAGGAGCTGCCGCAGGTACACCGGCTGGTGGACCGGACACATGACGATCCCTTGGCCCCATTTGCCATGGCGGCCAACAAGAGTTACGTCTTCAGTGCCGATGCGAGCGCAGGTTTGGCGTACCGGGCACTGGGCGGGCTTGCGGTCGTCAGCGGCGATCCGTTAGGCGACGCGCGTCGCTACCCCGAGGTGGTCTCCCGGTTCGCGGCGCTGTGCCGGTCCCGCGGCTGGCGGATCGTGGTCTTGGGAGCCTCGGAATCCCGGCTGCCGCTGTGGCAGGAAAGCCCCGGCGTCTGCGGGCTCAAGGCCATCCCGATCGGACGTGACGTCGTCGTCGACGTCGCCACGTTCAGCCTGTCGGGACGCAGCAAACGCAACTTGCGACAGGCCGTCAAGCGCACCCACAACGCAGGCATCAGCACCGAGGTCGTCCCCGAGCAGGAGCTCAGTGCCGAGTTGCGTGCCGAGCTCGACGACGTCATGCAGGCATCGGGTAGGGCCGCGGCAGGCGAACGCGGCTTCGCGATGATGCTTGGCGACACCTTGTCCGGCCACTACCCCGACGTGTGGCTGATCATCGCGCGCGACCGCGCGGGGCGGGCACAGGCTTTTCACCGGTACGCCGGCACCGGTGGCGGAACAGACCTCAGCCTCGAATTGCCGTGGCGCCGCAAAGGCGCTGGAAACGGAATCGACGAACGCCTCAGCGTCGACATGATCGAGTGGGCGAGACATGCTGGAGTTCAACGGGTTTCACTCGCGTTCGCGCCCTTCCCCGAGCTGTTTTCCCAGGACCCGAACACCGGTTTGTTGGTTCGCGCCGCATACCTGCTCGCACACACCGGGGACCGGCTCATCAAGCTGGAGTCGCTCTACCGGTATCTGCGAAAGTTCGACGCCTTGGGCGAGCGCCGCTACGTGCTCATCTCACTGACTCAACTACTGCCCGCTCTGTTCGTCCTGCTGCGCCTGGAGTTCGGCCACCGACCGTCCCGGAGCCGATGAATCGGTGTTACGGGTTTCGTACCCGCGTGATGCGGATACCCAGGAATCATGATGAAACTGAACCTAGGAACCAGGATGAAGCGCGGCGTCGCCCCCCTCGTGTTCGCGGGTGCCGTCGCATCGGCATTGGCCGCCGCACCGTTCGCGGCAGCGGAGGTCCCCGGGCAGGTGTCGGGCGGCATCGCCACTGTCCAGTTCGTCCCGCTCGACCCGGGCGGCGGTGGCTGTATCAACGGCGAGTGCGGCTCCGGCGGCACCAATGACGGGCCCGGTGGCGGCCCCGGTGGCAGTGGTTGCGTGCCCGGCCCGAACGGTCCGATCTGCGGCTCCGGCGGTGTCAACGGCGGTCCGGGCGGTGTGCCCGGCGGCGGCGGGTGCGTGCCGGGTATGGGCTGCGGGTCCGGGCACGGCTGACAACGGCCTCGGGGATGAGGCGGACCTCGCCGCATGCACGACGGCGCGACGATAACCGCCATCTCCGCCGCGGCAGATAGAACTCCCATCGACGCGCCTCAGTCCGACGGTGCGCTCTGATGGCAGCGCAGGCCGGCGATCGCGACGGGACAGGTTGGACATCGGTCCCGCCACGACCGTCGGCCTGACGTGTGCCGTCTATCCGGAGCGCGACCGTCGGGAGCTGCGATCTACGAGGAGTCGACATGAGCCAGAAGCGACTGGGCACCAATTCATTTCGGTTCGCCATCCATGGCCGAGGAAGCTGAGGCGCCACCCAACGATGAGTGATACCGCATTGCTGATCATCGACATGTTCAACGACTACCGGCATGAAGACGCCGATCAACTCGCCGCCAATGTCGCCGAGATTCTGGGACCGCTGCAGCGGCTGCAGCACGCTGCGCGTGACCAACGGGCGGTCGACATCGTCTACATCAACGACAACCACGGGGATTTCAACGCCAGCGGGCGCGATATCGTCCGCTCTGCGCAGGATGGGCGCTATCCGGAATTGGTCGACCCGCTGCTGCCCACCGACGGATCCGCGTTTCTCACGAAGGTCAGGCACAGCGTCTTCTACGCGACGGCCCTGGACTATCTCCTGCAACGGATGGGCACCAAGACCTTGATTCTCGCCGGGCAGGTCACAGAGCAGTGCATCCTCTACAGCGCGCTCGACGGCTATCTACGCCATTTCGACGTCGTCATCCCGTCCGATGCCGTGGCACATATCGACGAAGATCTCGGCACCGCAGCGCTGGAGATGATGAGACGCAATATGAACGCTCGGATCACCGATTCGGCCCACTGTCTGCCCAGGGCGTGCGATTCCGACATCGCCCAGCGGTGACATCCCCGCGCAGCCTCAGACCACGACGCGGAACTCTTTGAGCGACGGATCGGCGGGATCCGGCACGTTCATGCCCGCCTCGACACCGGTGCGCAGGTATTCGATGACAGCGGTGTCGAGGCGCTCGCCCGGCACCGCGGCAGGGATGCCCGGCGGGTAGGGCGTGATCTGCTCCGCGGACACGCGGCCCACGGCGTCGGCCGCAGAGACCATCTCGGTGTCAGCGAAGAACGCGTCTCGCGGCAGCCTGACTGTCTCGAGCAGAAGCTGTCCCGGGTCGGGCAACTGGATTCGCGGCGGGGGGTCGAAATCGTCCGCGGCCGACCGCCACGCACCGAACGCGTCGAGCAGCCGTCCGGCGGTGTCCTCGTCGTCCGCCATCGACATGGTGGCCAGCACCCGGCGGTGGTCGGACATGCCCACGTCCACGCTGCAGTGCTCGCGAAGCCAGTCGGCGGCTTGATATCCCGATGTACCGGTTGCCGATACATCGACCAACACCTGCAAGCGGTCGAGGTCGTGCGAGGCCTGCACGCCGAGCAGTTCCTGTTCCATCACCGACACCTCGGGCACCCGCCCGAGGGCGGCACGGACCGATTCCGCGGTGCCCAGTGCCGCGTCCAGCAATTCCTCTCCATGCTCGACCATCTGGCGTCGCCACCCGTCGATGGCGGCGTACACCAGCACGTTGGGGCTCGTGGTCATCAGAAGATCGGCGCACGCCGTCAACCGGTTGCGGTCGATGAGGTCGCCTTGGACATGAAAGACCGAGCCCTGCTCGAAACCCATTCCCATCTTGTGCACGCTGACCACACAGATGTCGGCGCCGGCGTCCATGGCCCACGTCGGCAGGTCGGAGTGGAAGGGCAGGTGCGCGCCCCATGCCTCGTCGACGATCAAAGGCTTGCCGCGCCGATGACAGACCTCGGCAATGCCACGCAGATCGGCGCACGTGCCATAGGGGCTCGGGCTCACGACCAGTGCTCCGTCGGCGTCGGGGTACCGCTGCCACGCTTCTTCGACCTGCTCAGGCGACGGCGGGTGGGAAAAGTGCCGGTCCGCGTCCCAGCGCGGGGTGATCCAGCGTGGCTGCAGACCGCCGAACACCAGGCCGGCCACGATCGACTTGTGACTGTCCCGGCTCACCAGCAGGCCGCCGTCACCGCCACCTGCCACGGCCATCATGGCCGCCTTGACCGACAACGAACTTCCGCACGTCGAGAAGTAGGCGTAGGAGGCGCCGAGGGCATCTGCCATCAACTCCTCGGCGCAGGCCAGATAAGCCCCACGCGACCGGCGATCGTCGAGACCGCCGTTGGCAAGAACGTCGGCGCGGAACGGGTCGAGGCCCAGCGCCGCGGCGACCCGCTCGTCGACGCCGCGTCCCAGCCGGTGTCCCGGTGGAGTGAATCCGTACCGGTTGCGCGCCCGGTAGTCGACCAATGCGTCGAGGATCGGGGCATGTTCGTGTTGCATGGTGTGGGCGTAGCCCGACCGTTGCGGGGTCAAACCTGCTGGATACCAACATTCAGCGACACCTGGCGGCATATCCAGAAAACGAAAAGCTCACCTATCCGCAAAAGACCCTCAGGAGCGCCAAAACCACTGCCCAACAGCCCTTTTGACGGGACCGCCCGATGCGGACCGCGGTGACATCCCGGAGGATTTCTGACCGACGCAGACTGTGGTGATCTAGTCTTGGGGCCGGTTGAGTCGACAGCCTGTCCAGAAACTCGGCGGGTTGAGCAACCAACCCGCTTGAGTGCTTGCATTCAGCGAGGGGGTACCCCGTGCCTATTGCGGACAGACAGTCCACAGCCGCGACATTTCGCCACCACATCAACTGCCGTGGTGCCGCCATCGAGGCTCGCCACGAGAGCGATTGCATCATCCTCACTGCCACCGGCGAGGTCGACGCGGCCAACGCCGACACCTTCGTCACGTCGCTCACCCGCTTCGCCGCGGGACCGTGCGCGGTCATCGTCGATCTACGCCCGATGAGTTTCATCGGCACGTTGGGGCTCCGCGGACTGCAGTACTTCGACGACAAATGCTCCCGCTCCGGCACCACCTGGGTGCTGTTGGCGCAGCCGACGATCCGCCGCCTGCTCGGCATCGTCTGCCCAGACCAGCCGCTACGCGTAGTCACGACTTTCCTTGAGGCAAAACGGGCGGTTCGTCCCCCGGTGCCCGCCGAAACCGGCTGACGCCGGGCGTGGCACGTCACGTTTGGTCTGCCAGTGCCCGGGTAACAGCACTGCATGCCCTCACTGTGGAATGCCGACCGGATCGAATCTGCCACACCGCCCGGCGCGGACAACGCCGTGGACTCGGCCGACGTGGTGATCATTGGTGCGGGTATCACCGGCCTCACCTCGGCGGTGCTCCTCGCCCGCGCCGGCAAGCGCGTCGTCGTCGTGGAGGCGCGGTGGGTGGGGGCCGGGACGACGGGTAACACCACCGGCAAGGTCAGTGTCCTGCAGGGCACCAAGCTGGCACGCATCGCCGGCAAGCACGGTCGTGACGTCTTGACCGCCTACGTGACAGGCAATGTCGAAGGACGGGACTGGTTGTTGCGGCACTGCGCCGATCACGGGCTGGACGTGCAGCGTGCCGACGATCATGCGTACGCGCAAGATCAGCGCGGACTGGCCACGGCGAAGGCGGCGCTGGCCGCGTGCCGCACCGCTGGACTGCACGATGCCCGCTGGGTTCAGCACGCCGACGTGCCCTTCCCTTTCCTGGGCGGAGTGCAACTGCCTGCTCAGGCCCAGCTCGATCCGATGCCGCTGCTGAACAGCCTCGTGGTCGAGCTGGAGCTGCACGGCGGATCGCTGCTGCAGGGCACGCGTGCCGTATCTGTGACGGGCCTCGGTCCCGTGCGGGTACACGTTCGTCGTCCGGCGGTGCCCGACGACGAAGGGTGGTCCATCGGGGCCCGGCAGTGCATCTTGGCAACCGGCACCCCGATTCTCGACCGAGGCTTGTTCTTCGCACGGCTGACGGCCCAGCGCTCGTACTGCATGGCGTTCGACGTACCGGGTGACATCACTGGGTCGATGTTCATCTCTGTCGACTCCCCCACCCGTTCAGTGCGCCACGCACCCACGTCCGCGGGCGACCGGCTGATCGTCGGCGGCGCCGGGCACGGCGTGGGCCGAGCACAGTCGCCGGCCGAGGGCGTCGCCGAACTCACCGACTGGGTGCGACAGCACTATCCCGGCGCAACGAGAACACACTTCTGGTCAGCGCAGGACTACACACCGGCCGGGGATCTACCGTATGTCGGACCGCTGCTGCCGAAGCTCGAAAGCATCCAGGTCGCAACAGGTTTCGACAAATGGGGCATGTCGAACGGCGTGGCTGCGGCGCTGGCACTTTCGGCGCGGCTGCTCGGTGGCCGCATGGACTGGGCCCACGCGTTCGCCAGTTGGAGCCCGCACGATGTCAGCGGCACACCGACCGCGCTACGCGCGAACCTTGAGGTCGGTCTCAATCTCGCCAAAGGCTGGCTGACCCCGGTGACCAGGTGTGCGACCGGCCCCGACGAGGGCCGTGGCGAAGTCACCGGTCCGCCCTGGCGGATGCGCGCCGAATGCGTGGTCGAGGGGGTCGCCCATGCTGTCTCGCCGGTGTGTCCGCATCTGGGTGGGATAGTCGTGTTCAACGATGCGGACCGTGCCTGGGAGTGCCCGCTGCACGGCTCGCGGTTCGCGCCCGACGGCACGCTGCTGGAAGGGCCTGCGACGCATGGGTTGTCCCGTGCTGACGTAGACCGTCCCAGGGTTGATTCGCGGTCGGGTGGGCAATGAGCCGGAGCATGGCAACTACCGGCGTACCCCCGTCGTGGCCGGACGATCAGCAGCTTGTCGAACTTCTCCAGGAACTGTTGACGGCCTACGGCCCGGCCGGCCAGGAAGACGCCGTGCGCGACATATGCCGGCGAGAACTGACACCCGTCGCCGACCACACCTGGGTCGACCCGGCGGGCAACCTGGTCGGCGTGGTCCGCGGTGGGCCCGGGCCTGCCACCGCGGTGATGGCTCACCTGGACGAGCTGTCGATGCTCGTGAAGCGGGTGGAACCCGACGGCACTCTGCATCTCACGCCCCTGGGCACCATGTATCCGGCGAACTTCGGCCTCGGCCCCGTAGCCGTCCTCGGCGATCGTGAAACGCTTTGTGGCGTACTCGCCCTCGGCTCCGAGCACACAACTGCAGAAAGTGCTCGGATCTGGCAGACCAAACCTGATCAAGGTGACCGGGCGCTGGACTGGCCCGACGTGTATGTGTTCACCGGCCGCAGCACATCCGAACTCGACGCGGCAGGCATCGGGCCGGGCACCCGGGTATGCATCGATCGCAGCAAGCGCACCCTGGTCGAAATCGGTGACTATCTGGGTTGTTATTTCATGGACGACCGGGCCCCGGTTCTTGCACTGTTGCGGTGTGCCCGCGAATTGCATTCGGCGACAACGCGTCCGGCCGGAGACGTGTATTTCGTGTTCACCACGAACGAGGAGATCGGTGCGGTGGGCGCGGCGTATGCCAGCCGAGCGCTGCCCGCGGAGCTGGCTCTCGCAGTGGAGGTCGGGCCCACCGAGCCCGAGTACGGCACCACGGTGACCGGTGGTCCCATCGTGGCTTACAGCGACGCGGTCTGTGTGTACGACAAGTCTGTCGCCGACCGGCTGATGGACGTATCACGGCACCTGGGCCTACACCCGCAGGCTGCCGTGCTCGGGGCGTTCCAGTCAGACGCCTCGCATGCCAAGGCCGGCGGTCTCACCCCCAAGGCTGCGCTGTTGTGCCTACCGACGATGAGCACCCACGGGTACGAGGTGATCACGCGGGATTCGATCCCGCAGCTGGCCGACGTGCTCGCGGCGTTTCTCCGGCAGCCAACCGCCGCACAGACGTGAGGCTCCCGCCCCCCCCGGGGGGGGGGGGCGCCCCCCCCCCCCCCCCCCGGGCCGGGGGGGGTGGGGGGGCGCCGCGCGGTG
>NZ_MVHF01000048.1 GCF_002086485.1 Mycobacterium aquaticum
CCGCCACCCCCGCCGAACCCAGCCCCTACCGGGCATTGATGATGCCCACACGCACCCACACTCGCGAGCACGACCGCCGCGACCGCATCACCGCCGAACGCCGCCACCGCGCCACCCTCAACACCGAACAACAACGCCAACACCAAGCCTGGCTCGCCACCAACTACCAACCACCACCCTTCTAAAAGCGCAGCAGTCACACGACGTCAGCCACCAAACCGGCCGGCGTACTCCCCAGGCGTCTGCAATACCTCTGTTACAGAGGTATTGTGGGCACGTGGTGGATGCGCACGGAGATCTGATCAGCGATCTGTTCAGTGTCGTCGGCCGATTTCGGCGGCAGCTGCGTCGATCGACCGGCGGCGGGTTCGACGCGGCGGGGCTGACGCAGTCCCAGGCCGAACTCGTACGCCTGGTGGGTCGCCGGCCCGGCATCTCGGTGCGGGAAGCTGCCGCCGAACTCAGCCTGGTGCCCAACACCGCATCGACACTGGTGTCGCGGCTGGTCAACGACGGACTGCTGATCCGGACCGTCGACGACGCCGACCGCCGCGTCGGACGCCTGGCACTCACGGAGTCGGCACAGCGGATCGCCGACGAATCCCGGGCCGCCCGGCGCGCCGCGCTGTCGGCCGTGTTGACCAAGCTCGAACCCGACCAAATTGCCGCATTGGCAAAAGGATTGGACGTGCTGTCCGAATTGACCCGGCTGCTGCACGAGGAAGCCGAACTCCGCGACACCCCCGAGGAGGTGAAGGTGTGACAACCGACGATCTGCTCGCCATCGACTGCCGTCACCTGACCCATCGCTACGGGCAGTTCACCGCCGTCGAGGACGTGAGCCTGCAGGTGCGCCAAGGCGAGACCCTCGGCCTGCTCGGCCCCAACGGCGCAGGCAAGACCACTGTGGTGCGGGTGCTGACCACACTGACCCCGGTCCAGCACGGCGAGGTCCGCATCTTCGGGTTGGACACCCGTCGCCACACCATGGACATCCGCCACAACATCGGCTATGTGCCACAACAACTCTCGATCGAGTCCGCACTCACCGGCAGGCAGAATGTCGAGCTGTTCGCTCGGCTCTACGACGTGCCGCGTGCCGAGTTGCATGACCGGGTCACCATCGCCTTGGAGGGCATGCAGCTGCTCGACGTCGCCGACGAACCCGCGGGAACGTATTCCGGCGGCATGGTGCGGCGCCTGGAGCTGGCGCAGGCATTGGTCAACCGGCCGCTGCTGCTGATCCTCGACGAACCGACGGTCGGGCTGGATCCGATTGCTCGCGACAGTGTCTGGGAACAGGTGCAGCGCATGCAGGCTGAATTCGGCATGACCGTGTTGCTCACCACCCACTACATGGCCGAGGCGGACGCCCTGTGCGACCGCGTGGCATTGATGCACCACGGCCGGCTGCAGGCCGTCGACACTCCGGACGCTCTCAAAGAGTCGGTGTCCGGCGACGGCGACGGCGCCACCCTCGAAGACGTCTTCCGCCACTATGCGGGCTCCGAACTCGGCGAGGACACCCGCCGTTCCGGCATCCGCGAGGTCCGCTCGAGCCGAAGGACGGCGCGCCGTGTCAGTTGACTCCTCGACCGCACTGGTCCTCGCACCGCGCGGATGGCGCCGGGTACGCGGCATGGCCATACGCGTCGGCGCCTTCGCGCTCGTGGAGTTGCAGAAGCTGCGGTACGACCGCACCGAGTTGTTCACCCGGCTGATCCAGCCCGCGCTGTGGCTCCTGATCTTCGGGCAGACCTTCAGCCGGCTGCACGTCGTCAACACCGGCGGTGTGCCGTACCTGACCTTCCTGGCGCCGGGCATCATCGCCCAGTCCGCGCTGTTCATCTCGATCTTCTACGGCATCCAGATCATCTGGGACCGCGACGCGGGCATCCTGGCCAAGCTCATGGTGACCCCGGCACCGGCGTCGGCACTGGTGACCGGCAAGGCGTTCGCGGCCGGTGTGCGTTCAGTGGTGCAGGTGGTCGGCGTCGTGGTGCTCGCCTACCTGATGGGCATCCCGATGACGGCCAATCCGCTGCGAATCCTCGCCGCGATGGCCATCGTCGCGCTCGGCGCGGCGTTCTTCGCGTGCCTGTCGATGACCTTGGCCGGCCTGGTCCGCAAGCGGGACCGGTTGATGGGTATCGGCCAGGCCATCACCATGCCGTTGTTCTTCGCGTCCAACGCGCTCTACCCCGTCGACATCATGCCCGGCTGGCTGCGCGCGCTGTCCACGATCAATCCACTGAGCTACGAGGTCAACGCCCTGCGGGGGTTGCTGATCGGCACGCCGACCAACTGGGTCGTCGACGTCTCGGTGCTGATCGTCGCCGCGGTGCTCGGTATCGCGGCCGCCTCGGCGCTGCTCCGCCGGTTGGTGCGCTGACTCGTCCGATGCGCGCAGCGTCCTGACCTGGCCGTTTCGCTACCCAACCAACCGGTGGTTTAGTGTGCTGTCAGATCCACGGAGCAGGGAGATGGTCATGCAACTGGCGCTCACACCGGAGGAAGCCGCGTTCCGCGACGAACTGCGCACCTTCTACACCACCCAGATTCCCGCCGAGATTCGCGAACGCAACCGGCTGGGTAAGCCACTCGGCAAGGACGGCATCGTCACCGCACACAAGATCCTCAACGATCACGGCCTGGCGGTCCCCAACTGGCCGGTCGAGTGGGGCGGCAAGGACTGGACGCCCACGCAGCACCAGATCTGGCTCGACGAGATGCAGCTGGCCAGCGTGCCGGAGCCGTTGACCTTCAACGCCCGGATGGTCGGCCCGGTGATCGCCGAGTTCGGTTCCCAGGCCATCAAGGAACGCTTCCTGCCGCCGACCGCTGCGCTGGACATCTGGTGGTGCCAGGGCTTCTCCGAGCCCGAGGCCGGCTCCGACCTGGCCTCGCTGCGCACCACCGCGGTGCGAGACGGGGACAGCTACGTGGTCAACGGCCAGAAGACCTGGACCACGCTGGGCCAGTACGCCGACTGGATCTTCTGCCTGGTCCGCACCGACCCGCAGGCCCCCAAGAAGCAGGCGGGCATCTCGTTCCTGCTCATCGACATGAACACCCCGGGCATCACGCTGCGTCCCATCAAGCTCGTCGACGGCAGCTTCGAGGTCAACGAGGTGTTCTTCGAGGACGTCCGGGTGCCCGCCGACCAGCTCGTCGGCGAAGAGAACCAGGGTTGGACCTACGCGAAGTTCCTGCTCGGCAACGAGCGCACCGGCATCGCGCAGGTGGCCCGCACCAAGGTGCGGCTGGCCGAGGCCAAGGAACGTGCCGCCGCCAATGGGCTGCTGTCGGACCCCTTGTTCGCCGTCCGGTTGGCCGAGGCCGAGAACGACGTGCTGGCATTGGAACTCACCCAGATGCGGGTCACGTCGGACTCCGCCGACGGCAAGCCCAACCCGGCGTCGTCGGTCCTGAAGCTGCGCGGCAGCCAATTGCAGCAGACCGCAACGGAACTGCTGGTCGAGGTCGCAGGCGCCGACGCGCTGCCGTACGAGGCAGGCGACGCCATCGCATCGCCCGAATGGGCCCAAGAGGCCGCACCGCACTACCTGAACTACCGCAAAACCTCGATCTACGGCGGCAGCAACGAGGTTCAGCGCACCATCATCGCGTCCACCATTCTCGGATTGTGAGTTGAATCATGGACTTTCAGCTGACCGAAGAGCAGACCCTGCTGGCCGAAACCACCCGCGACGTGCTGTCGGGTTACGACACCGAAAAGCGCAACAAGGTCGTCGACACCGATCCCGGCTACAGCCCGCAAGTGTGGGCCCAGCTCGCTGAGATCGGCGTTCTCGGACTGGGATTCGAAGAAGACGCCGGCGGGCCCCTGGAGATCATGGTGGTGCAGGCCGAGATCGGGCGCAGGCTGGCACCCGAGCCGGTGCTGCACGCCGCGCTGGTACCCGGGTCGATCATCGCCGAGGCAGGCACCGAAGCCCAACGGAAACTCCTCGACGAGGTCGCCGCCGGACAGCGCCTGCTGGCCTTCGCCCATGCCGAGCCCGGCATGCGGGCGTCCGGAGCTGTTGCGACAAAGGCTGTGCGCCAGGGTGATTCGTGGCTTCTCACCGGCCGCAAGAACCCTGTGCTGGCCGGTGACAATGCCGACACCCTGATCGTCAGCGCGGCATTGCCCGACGGCGGGACCGGGCTGTTCCTGGTCGATGCCGCAGCGGTCACCCGGCAGGGCTACCGCACGTTCGACGGGCAGCGGGGCGCGCAGATCGATCTGGCCGACACGGCCGCCGAGCCGCTCGGCGACGCGGTCGACGCCGGCACGACCATCACCCGCGCCCTGATCCGCACGTCGGCGGGCCTGTGCGCCGAGGCGGTCGGCGCCATGGAGGAGTCGCTACGGCTGACCACCGATTATCTCAAGGCGCGCAAGCAGTTCGGTGTCACGCTGAGCAAGTTCCAGACCCTGACCCAGCGTGCCGCCGACATGTACGTGTCGCTGGAGCTGGCCCGCAGCATGGGCCTCTACGCATCGATGTCGATCACCGACGGCGACTTCGATCCTGTGATCGCGGCCCGCACCAAGCTGCAGATCGGCCGCTCGGGCAGGCACATCTCGCAGGAATCCATCCAGCTGCACGGCGGCATCGGCATCACCGCGGAGTATCCCGTCGGGCATTACGCGGCCCGGCTCACCGCGATCGAGCACACCCTCGGGTCGTCGCAGGATCAGCTGCACACCCTGATGGGCGGTCTGGCCGACTACCAGATCGTCACGCTGTAGTTTTCCCGGGGAGAACTCAGCGCAGTAGCCGATCGATGGAGCCCATCGGGATGGACAACCAATCCGGCCGGTGCCTGGCCTCGTAAGCCGCCTCGTACACCGCCTTGTCCAACTCGTAGGCCGCCAGCAGATCCGCGGAATCGCGGGGGTCAGTGCCGGATTCAGCCGCGTACCCGTCGCAGAAAGCTGTCCCATTTCGGTCTGCCCAGGCTTGGGCGGCAACCCCCGGCCGTTGGTAGGCCGCGTAGTCGAACGACCGCAACATGCCTGCGACGTCACGCACCGCGGAATCGGGACGACGCCTCTGCTGCAAGGGTTTTCCGGGCTCGCCCTCGAAATCGATCAGAAGCCAGCGGTGCGGGGTGCGCAGTACCTGGCCGAGGTGCAGGTCGCCGTGCACGCGTTGCACCGTGATCTGCCGACCGGACAGGTCCCGGTAGCGCTGCTTGATACGCGGGGCATAGTCGTACAGCTCGGGCACTGCTTGCGTGGCCGTCGTCAGCCGGCCCACCATGACGTCGACCGGGAACGGGACACTGTCCGTGCCGAGCACGTCGGCCAGGCACGTGTGCACCGAGGCCACCGCTGCGCCGAGCAGGCGGGACTCGTCGGTGAAATCCGTGTCGCCGGTGGTGGCCATGTGCCAGCCCTCTACGGAGTCGGCAGCGAACTCCGACACCACACCCAGCGCACATGGCTCGCCGTCCCACCGGGTTTCGATAGAGCCGAGCAGCCGCGCGACATGTTCATTGCCCGCCCGCGCCAACGCACGGTTGAGTTCGATGTCGGGATGCACGCCTGCGGTCACCCTACGGAACACCTTGAGCATCGCGCCGCGCCCGAACACCACACTGGTGTTGCTCTGTTCGGCCGTCGAAACGCGTGGTGGGGCATCCAACGGAAGCCGCGCTCCCGGTTCCTTCGCGAACTCCACCGGCCCGACCGTGGTCGCGTCATCGATGAGCTTGAGCAGATAGCGCGCCGCATCCGCGTCGAACAATCCGTCGTACGCGGTCCGGCCGTCATGAGAACTGATCGCAGCGCCGGCATGGCCCGGATGCGCGCCGACGCCCATGATCAGCTGGTAGCGCTCAACGGTGCCGTCGACATACGACGCGTCCAACAGCACCAGATACAAGTCGTCGCGCAGTGCCACGGTGAGCACCGGTTTGGCAGCACTGAGCGTGCGGCCCCGCCCGGCGTACCACCGCTGCCGCGGTAACCACGCGTCGAACGGGATGTCCAAAATCTCCAGGGCTACTCCGTCGATGTCGTCCATCAGATCTCAAACGTACCCACTGAACGGCCCGATGAACCGCCGAGCGACGTCACGATTGCCTGTGCCTCTGCCGATCCCAGCCGCCAGCAACATGATTCGCTGCCACGCGCGAGTTTGCGGGAAAACTAACGGTTGAATAAGAGCCCAGGACGGGTTACGTTTTCCCCGAATTTGATCTTGTCCGTGGCGGTCTGCCGGAGAGATCGCCCCAACAATCGATTGAGGGATGGCCCTGTGGGTGAGTCGGCGCCTAACGATGGCGAAGCACCGGTAATCGTCGGTCTGTCTGATGCGGCGATGCACATGTATTCCGCCGCGATCGACGCACTGCCGCCCGTCAGCGATCCCGAGTTCCCCGAACGGGCCTCGGTTGTGCTGAGCGGGTTGCGCAAGCTGCAGAATTCGCTGTCCGAGGCGGCCGCCCGCAGCCGGGTGACACCGTCGGTCATCGTCGCGCTCAGCGGTGTCCGCAGCCGCTACGACGAGCTCATGACCGCCGCCGCCGAGGGGCCGAGCGCCACTCTCGGACAGCGCCTCTACGTCGCGCGCGGCCGCGCGAAGCTGTCCACCCGGGAAGCCGCCAACGGCGTCGGGTTGCGCAAGGACCTCATCGAAGCCGTCGAAGCCGAAGAACCGGCGACCGAAGCCGAGACCGCGCAGATCAAGGATCTGATCGCCGCGCTGGGCGGTTGATCCTCTGACGCGCGACTCAGGTGGGACGCGTCGCTCACGCGACTCAGGTGGGACGCGTCGCTCACGCGCCCATGGCGCCCCGGGCGCCGCCCCCTCGGTCCCACCACCGCTGACCCCGCCCGTCGAGGCCACCCGGCCGTCGGCGGCCGAGGAAGCCCGCACCGTGGCCGCGTCGACCAACAGCGGCACGCTGGCCACCCTCACCGCCGCCGGTGACCCGTGGGCATCGTTCGTCACGTACGGCTTGCTCGACGGGGCACCGGTGCTGTGCGTGTCGAACATGGCCGAGCACGGCCGCAATCTCGCAGGCGATCAACGGGCGAGCATCGCGATCGTGGCACCCGGAGCCGACGCGGACCCATTGGCCAGCGCGCGCGTCACCCTGGCCGGTGTCGCCGAACGCCCATCGGGAGCCGAGGCCGCCGCAGCCCGCGCCGCCCACCTCGCGGCGGTCGCAGCGGCGAAGTACTACATCGACTACAGCGATTTCTCACTGTGGGTGCTGCGCGTGCATCGCGTGCGGTGGGTCGGCGGCTACGGGCGGATGGATTCGGCTTCCGGCGAGGACTACACCGCGGCCGAACCCGATCCGGTGTCCCCACGCGCAGCCGGCGCCGTCGAGCATCTCAACGCCGATCACGCCGCGTCGTTGCTCGCGATGGCCCGCACGCTCGGCGGCTATCCCGACACCACCACCGCGGTGTGCACCGGCGCCGACCGCTACGGCCTCGACCTGCGGGTCACCACTGATCGCGGCGTTGCATACACCCGCGTCGGCTACGCCTCCCCCATCAGCTCATTCGACGAATTACGGGCTGCCACAGTCGAGTTGGCCCGCCGCGCCCAGGCGGGATAGGGCCCTGCGAGCAGGTGCAATACGATCGCCGTTATGCCTGATGCGACCGAGCGCCCGGACACCTGGCAAGCTGCCTTCGATCTGATCCGCACCCGCGGCTACGAGCACCGCGAGGAACCGTTCCGGCTCGCCAGCGGCCAGCTCAGCCACGATTACATCGACGGCAAGTACGCCATCGACACCGGCGAGCGGATGACGATCGTCAGCCGCGCCGTCGCCGACCTCGCCGCCGCCCGCGGCATCGAGTTCGACGCTGTCGGCGGCCTGACCATGGGTGCCGATCCGCTGGCGCACGGCGTCGCGATGGTGACCGGCAAGGCCTGGTTCTCGGTGCGCAAGGAACAGAAGAGCCGCGGTCGCGAGCAGTGGATCGAAGGCACTCGCCTGCAGCCCGGCATGAAGGTCCTACTGGTCGACGATGTGATCAGCACCGGCGGATCCACCGAGATCGCCTACGAGCGCATCGTCCCACTCGGTGTGGTGGTGACCGGGGTGATCCCGATGGTCGACCGCGGCGACGTCGCGACAGGGCGATTCGCCAAGCGCGGGGTACCGTTCGCGGCGCTGGTGACCTACCGCGATCTCGGGATCGAACCAGTCAAGGACGTCTGAGCCCCGGTTCAGATCACCAGAACCGGCGCGGGCTGTACTCCGACACGCACCGGGTCTCCCGGGCTGAACGCCGCGGCGACCGAGCTTGCCGACTGGGCGTGCAACACCGCCCCGTCGGGC
The DNA here is from genome assembly GCF_002086485.1 of Mycobacterium aquaticum. Classification (GTDB taxonomy): domain Bacteria; phylum Actinomycetota; class Actinomycetes; order Mycobacteriales; family Mycobacteriaceae; genus Mycobacterium; species Mycobacterium aquaticum. The sequence continues at coordinate 8,320 of NZ_MVHF01000048.1, forward strand.
ATCGCGACATAGACACGCGAGATGGGTCCCAGAAACGCCACCGAACTGACGTGCGCGACGCCATCGGCGTCGGCGGTCACCGTGATCGACTCGGGCCGCACGAGCGCCGTTCCCGCACCTGAACTCACCGAGCCGGCCAGCGTCGGGACCGAGGTACCCAGCAGGTGAGCGCGGCCCTGCGAAACCTCCGCCGGTACTTGATTGTTCAGTCCGACGAACTCCGCGACGAACGGTGTCGCGGGGTTCGCGTATAGATCCGCCGGGGCGGCGAGCTGTTCGAGTTTGCCCTGGCTCATCACACCGACCCGGTCGGCAACAGCGAGAGCCTCCTCCTGATCGTGGGTGACGAACAACGTCGTGGTGCCGACTTCGAGCTGAACCCGGCGAATCTCGTCACGCAACTGCACCCGCACCTTGGCGTCGAGCGCCGACAGCGGCTCGTCGAGCAGCAGCACGCCCGGCTGGATCGCGAGCGCGCGGGCCAACGCCACACGCTGCTGCTGACCTCCCGACAACTCGTCGGCGTACTTGTCCTTGTGCGCACCCAGGCCCACCAGGTCGAGCATGTCAGCGGCCCGAGACATCCTGTCGGCCTTGGCTTTACCTCGCATCTTCAACCCGAAGGCGACGTTGTCCAAGACCGTCAGGTGCGGGAACAGGCTGTAGGCCTGAAACACCATGCCCATGTCGCGCTTGTTGGCGGGCACCGAACTCACGTCGCGGCCGCCGACCAGCACAGTGCCCGACGTGGCCTCATCGAGGCCCGCGAGGATGCGCAACGCGGTCGTCTTGCCACATCCGGAGGGTCCGAGCAGCGCCACCAGCTCGCCGGGTTCGATGTGCAAGGTGAGCCCGTCGAGCGCTCTGACATTGCCGTAAACCCGCGTGAGGTCGTTGAGTTCTACCGCAGTACCCATATTGCTCCTCGCGTGCGCGGTGCCCACATTGCTCCTCACGCCCTCCGCCGCCGGCCCCGGGTGACGACCGCCAGCGCCAGCAACAACACGAAACCCAAGAGCAGCACCGCCAGCGAGGCCGCGACAGACGTCGGACCGTCGCTCTTGCCGATCGCGACGATCTGCACCTGCAGCGTCTGATAACCACTCAGCGACGCGATGGTGTACTCGCCGAGCACCACTGCGATGGAAATGAAGGCAGCGGAGAGGATTCCCGGCCAGATGTTCGGCACGATCACCCGGGTGATCGTCGCGGCCCAGCCGGCACCGAGCGACCGCGCCGCCTCCGACAGCGTCTGCAGGTCGATCGCCGCGAGCGCCGCGTCGAGGGACCGGTAGGCGAACGGCAGGACCAGGACGACGTAGACGAACGTCAGCGTCAGCGCCGACTCGCCCAGAAAGTAGGTGACCCAGAGGTAGACGTTGCGCAACCCGACCACGATCACCAGCGCCGGAATCGTCAAGGGCAGCAGGCACAGAAACTCGATCGCCCGTCGCGCCCACGGCGCGCGCAACCGCACCCAGATCATCGTCGGAACCAGCAGCACCAGCATCGCGACCACGGTGAAGACCGCCAGCAGCACCGAGACCACGATCGCCTGGTAGAGCGCTTCGTCGGCCACCAGGTTGTGCCACGCCGCCAGGGTGCGCCCGCCCTCGATCAGGTTGCGTGTCGAGAAGACGGCCATCGCGTACAGCGGGAACAAGAAGAACAGTCCGAACAGCAGCCACAGCACGACGCGCAGTGCCGTTCTCGCGCGGGTCATTTCAGCCACCTTGCCGTGCGCCGCACCAGTGCGTTGTAGGCCAGCATCACCGCTGCCACCACGACGATCATCTCCAGCGCCAACGCGTAGGCGAACCCGGACTGGCCGAGCACCACCTCACTGGTCAGCGCGGCCCGGATCAGTAGCGGCACGATCGGAGCACCCTGACTGACCAGCGCCGCTGCGGTCGCATAGGCGGCAAAGGCGTTGGCGAACAACAGCAACGCCGATCCGAGGAAGGCAGGCGTCAACAACGGCGCCGCCACCTCACGCCAGTACTGCCACGTGGACGCACCGAGGCTGACGGCGGCTTCCCGCCACTGCTCGCGCAGGCCTTCCAGGGCGGGCAGGAACACGATCACCATGAGCGGAATCTGAAAGTAGGTGTACACCAGGATCAACCCGGGCAGCCCGTACAACCAGCCCGATCCCGCCAGGTCCCAGCCCAGGTGCTCGCGGGCCCAGACAGTCAGCACACCGTTGAGCCCGATGGTGGCCAGGAACGCGAAAGCCAGTGCGACACCGCCGAACTGGGCCAGCACGCTACACGGGGCCAGCACCGAACGCCGGACCATCGACGACGGCGGACTGCTCACGATGAGCCAGGCCAACACGGCTCCCAGCACCGCCCCGAGCAATGCGGTGCTCCCGGAGAGGAGCACGCTCTTGCCCAGTGCGGCCAGGGCCGTCGGCGAGAACAGCGCGGTGATCCGGCCGAACGAGAACGACCCGTCGGCGAAGAACGCCATGACGACGACCGTCACCGTCGGCACGATCAAGAACACGGTGACGACCACGAGAAACGGCAGCAGCGGCAAGCTTTCGCGGACCCGCCGCATCACCACGGCACCCGGCATCGGTCGCTCAGCCGATCGCCTTGGCCCAGTTGTCCGCCAGATACTTGGTGGCCGCCTCGGTTTGGGCCGGGGTCGGTATGACCACCTGCCCGTCGATCGACGGGAGCTTGGAGAACGCGGCCTTGTCTACCGTGCCCGCGACGGCCATCTGGTCGGCACGCACCGGGCGAACACCGCCGACCATGAACATGTTCTGACCTTCGTCGCTGAACAGGAACTCCTGCCAGAGCCGCGCCGCGGCCGGATGCGGGGCCTCCTTGTTGATCGCCTGGAAGTAGTAGCCGGCGACGGCATGGTCCGGCGGCACCACGACCTGCCAACTGGGCAACTTGCGGGTTTCGGCGGCGTTGGTGTAGTTCCAGTCGATCACCACGGGAGTCTGGCCCGACTCGATGGTGGCCGGGGTCGGATCCACGGGCAGGAAATTGCCTGCCTGGTGGAGCTTTCCGAAGAAGTCGACGCCCGGGGCGATGTTATCGGCCGACCCGCCCTGGGCGAGCGCCGCCATCACCACTCCGGAGAACGCGGCACCGGCCTGAGTGGGATCGCCGTTGAGCGCGACCTTTCCGTGGTACTCGGGTTTGAGCAGGTCGTCGACGTTGGTGATGGGAGGCACCTTGGCCGAATCGAACCCGATCGACATGTAACCGCCATAGCCGTTGACCCAAACCCCGTTCGGATCTTTGAACTTCGCCGGGATGGTGTCGAACGTCGCGACCTTGTACGGCGCGAACATCGAGGTGTTCGCCAGTGCCACAGCCTGTCCGAGGTCGAACACGTCGGGCGACGCGCTCTTGCCCTTCTGCTGGTTGGCGGCGTTGATCTCTTCCTGGCTGGACGCATCGGGCTGCGCCGAATTGACCTTGATGCCGTATTTGTCCGAGAACGCCTTGATGATCGCGCCGTAGTTGGCCCAATCCGGGGGCAGCGCAATGACGTTGAGTTCACCCTCGGCCTTGGCCGCGGTAACCAGGCCGTCCATGCCGCCGAAAGCCTCGGCGGAGGTGGCCTCGGCGGCCTTGACCCCCGATTGGGTCTGCGCGCCACCGTTGTCTTTCTGCGGTGGAGCGCATGCCACCACGCCGGTGGCGACCAGGGCCGCGATGGCGGCCAGGATGCCCGGGATCAGTTTGGGCTGCGAGGTTCTCGTGGGTGCTGTTCTGGAAAGCATTGCCAACCTTCCGATGATCAGAATGCGCGGCAATGGCGCCGCGGTTACCGACACTGGTCGCTGCGGTGAATGGCTCCGGGACGTCCGAACCCTACCGTGGCCGACCACCGACCGGGGTCCATTCCGTCATCGCCGGGTTTCATCCTTGTGTCGACATTGCGATCATCACGCGTTCATGCAGGTCGTGCCGCTAACATCAGAACGTGGCCGAACCTGAGGCAGCTGGTCGCTTCGACTACCTCTGGGCCGACGCTGCGCCGGAAACCCCTGGCGAGGACACAGGGCCCGACGGCACAGCCCAGCCGGAGGCGGACGCCTTCGATGCGTTCGACGCCACGACCTGGAATTTCAAGCCCGCGCCGGTGCCGTGGTACCGCACCCGCAGGGCCGCTGTGGCACTCTGCGCGGCTGCGCTGGCCGCCGCCGCGATCGTGGTGTCGCTGGTGCTGTTGATCGTTCGCAATCCGTCATCCACCGTCGACCGGACCCCCTCGTCGGCGACGACGACCGCGTCGAGCCCCACCGTGCCCCCATCGCCTCCGTTGCGAGCCGGACTCTCGCCTGCTCCGCCTCCACCACCACCACCACCGCCGCCTGCCGCGCCGCCACCCAGCCAGGCGCCGGCCTATCGGCCGACGTATCAGCAGACGCCCACCAAGCGGCCCGAGATCAACGTCACCCGAACGCCGTACAGCGTGGCGCCGCAGCCCAGACACACCCACTGAGGCAGGCGTTGCTCCTACGCTGAACCTATGGCCGAGTTCGAGGTGATCGAGCAGTTCGCCGGCACGCCCACCGTGGTCCTGGCCACCCTGGGACCCGATGGCGCCCCGCACCTGGTGCCGGTGGTGTTCGCGGTGCATCGCGGGACCGACGGCGTCACCATCTACACCGCCGTCGACGCGAAACGAAAGTCGACGCAGAAGCTGCGCAGGCTGGCCAACATCGAACACGACCCGCGGGTGAGCCTGCTCGCCGACCACTACGACGACGACTGGTCCCAGCTGTGGTGGGTGCGGGCTGACGGGCGGGCAACGACCCACTACAGCGGCGACGAGATGGCCACCGGGTATGCCCTCCTGCGCGCCAAATACCGTCAGTACGAACGGATCGCGCTCGACGGACCGGTCGTCACGATCGAGGTCACGCGCTGGTCGTCCTGGCAGGCCTGAACACCCACCACCCAGCCCTTGTGCTGTAGGTCACATCGGGGAATGGTGGAAAGGGATCTCAGGAGGACATGTCATGGCGGACAGGACGGCCGCTGCGGCCGGCAACGGGGCCCTACCTACCGCGGAACGCCCGGAGGCGATCCGCAACATCGCACTGGTCGGGCCGTCGGGCGCAGGTAAGACCACACTCGTCGATGCCTTGCTGATGGCAGGCGGCGTGCTGACCCGCGTCGGCTCGGTGCTCGACGGCACGACGGTATGCGACTTCGACGACGCCGAGGTCGCCCAGCAGCGGTCGGTGGGGCTGGCACTGGCGTCGTTGCAGCACAACGGGATCAAGGTGAACCTCATCGACACCCCCGGGTACGCCGACTTCGTCGGAGAGCTGCGCGCAGGCTTGCGGGCGGCGGACTGCGCGTTGTTCGTCGTCGCAGCCAACGAGACCGTGGACGAACCGACCAAGGCGTTGTGGCAGGAGTGCAGCGCGGTCGGCATGCCGCGTGCCGTGGCGATCACCAAACTCGACCATGCTCGGGCCAACTATGCCAACGCGCTGGCCACCGCACAGCAGGCGTTCGGTGACAAGGTACTGCCGCTGTACTTTCCGGCGGGCGAAGGCGTCATCGGGTTGATCACCAGGACCCAGTACGACTACACCGACGGCAAGCACTCGTCGCACGCGCCTGCCGAGTCGTACTCCGATGAGATCGCCGAACTCCGTGGCTCGCTCATCGAGGGCATCATCGAGGAGTCCGAAGACGAGACGCTGATGGAGCGCTACCTCGGCGGCGAGGACATTGACCAGAACGCCCTCATAGAAGACCTGGAGAAGGCCGTCGCGCGCGGCTCGTTCTTCCCGGTGATCCCGGTGTGCAGCGGTTCAGGCATCGGCACGCTGGAGCTGCTCGAGGTCGCCACCCGCGGCTTCCCGGCTCCGCCGCACCATCGTCTGCCCGAGGTGTTCACTCCTGCGGGCGCTCCGCGCAAGGCCTTGGCCTGCGACCCGTCCGGACCGCTGCTGGCCGAGGTGGTGAAGACCACGTCGGATCCCTACGTCGGCAGGGTCAGCCTGGTCCGGATGTTCTCCGGAACCATCAGGCCCGACGCGACAGTGCACGTGTCGGGCCATTTTTCGGCCTTCGCACCCAATGGCGGCACCGCCGGCGCCGAGGCGAGCGCGCACGCCACTACCGGGCACGCCGACCACGACGAGGACGAGCGCATCGGCACGCTGTCCTTCCCCCTGGGCAAGCAGCAGCGTCCCGCACCGGTGGTGGTGGCCGGTGACATCTGCGCGATCGGCAAGCTCAGCCGGGCCGAGACCGGGGACACGCTGAGCGACAAGGCCGATCCGCTGGTGCTGCGACCGTGGACCATGCCTGATCCGCTGCTGCCGGTGGCCGTGCAACCGCGCGCGAAGTCCGACGAGGACAAGCTGTCGGTCGGATTGCAGCGCCTGGCCGCCGAGGATCCGACCCTGCGCATCGAGCAGAACCCGGAAACCCACCAGATCGTGTTGTGGTGCATGGGTGAGGCGCACGCTGGGGTCGTGCTCGACGCCCTGTCCCGGCGGTACGGCGTATCGGTGGACACCGTCGCTTTGCGGGTCCCGTTACGAGAGACGTTCGGCGGCAAGGCAAAAGGCCATGGTCGCCATGTCAAGCAGTCCGGTGGGCACGGTCAGTACGCGGTGTGCGATATCGAGGTGGAGCCGTTGCCTGAAGGCTCCGGTTTCGAGTTCGTCGACAAGGTGGTGGGCGGCGCCGTTCCGCGCCAGTTCATCCCGAGCGTCGAGAAGGGCGTGCGCGCCCAGATGGAGAAAGGGGTCGGTTCGGAACTCGGTTACCCCGTCGTCGATATCCGGGTCACCCTGGTCGACGGCAAGGCGCACAGCGTCGACTCATCGGATTTCGCCTTCCAGATGGCGGGCGGCCTGGCCCTGCGGGAGGCTGCCGCCACCACCCGGGTGAACCTGCTGGAGCCCGTCGACGACGTTACGGTCGTGGTGCCCGACGACCTTGTCGGCTCGATAATGAGCGACCTCTCCAGCCGCCGCGGCCGCGTGGTGGGTACCGACAAGGTCGGCGAGGACCACACCGCGGTGAAGGCTGAGATCCCCGAGATCGAACTGACCCGGTACGCCATCGATCTGCGCTCGTTGTCGCACGGCTCGGGTTCGTTCACCCGGACGTTCGCCCGGTACGAACCGATGCCCGAGACGGCGGCAGCCCGGGTCCGCAGCGGCGATTGATCGACCGCCTCAGCCGCCCATCTCGGCGTACAGCTCTTCGTTGCCGGCATCGGCTTCGAGCTCGACGTCGAAAGTGTTGAGCGCCAACGCGAGTGTGCCGTAGCCGCCGACGGTGAACATCAGATCCATACGCTGCTGATCGTCGAGGCGTTCGCCCAGAGCGGTCCAGGTGGCCGGGCAGATTCGCGAACCGGAATGCAGTTCATCGACCGCGTGCAGCACCACCTGGTCGAATTCGTCTGCAGCAAAACCACTTTGGGCCGCGGCGAGATCCTCTTCGCTAAGCCCCAGCCGACGCGCGATGACGGCGTGGTGACCCCACTCGTATCCGCAACCGTGGTGGTGCGCGGTCCGCAGGATCACCAGTTCCCTGATGCGCTCGGGTAGCCGTGAGGACTTCTGCAGATAGGTGTTGAAAGGCAGGAAGCGGCCGGCCAACTCGGGATGCCTGACCAGGGTGGCCAACGCGTTGCCCACGTCGTCGGCGTTTCGGCGCTCCGGTGGCACTGTGCCGGCCAGCGCGTCACGCGCATGGTCGTCCCAGTCTTCGGCCGGTAGTGGCGTCAGCATTGTTGATCCCTTCTGCGACCGCATCACCGCACGGCGACCGATCTCCCCGACCGATCACAACATAGATGAGCTAAACATACACACGCCGGCCGCGGTCCGGGGCGTTATCGGCGACGTGACCGGCGTCTCGTTGCCCGGCGGCTTTGATATCCGCCGCAATCGGTCCCAATGAGTTGCTTTTATCTCCACTCATTTGAGAAAGTTTGACAAGCTTATCTTTTGGCTGCGTCAATAATCGGAGGTTTGCGCGTGGCCTCATCCTCGGCCGGGTTGCGGGGCGGCTTGGAACAGCGGTTCAGGCATTGGCGCTATGACCCGCCGTACAAGACGACTTTCTTCATCTTCGCCACGGCCATTGTGGTGATCCTGGCACTGACGTGGATGCAGTTTCGCGGCGCATTCGAGCCGAAGACGCAGCTGACGGTGATGTCCGGCCGGGCCGGATTGTCGATGGACCCGGGTTCGAAAGTCACCTACAACGGTGTGCCGATCGGCCGACTGGCCTCGGTCGATGTGGTGGACGTCGGGGATAGCCCCGAAGCGAGATTGCTGCTGGACGTCGATCCGAAATACCTGCATCTCATTCCGGAGAATGTGCACGCCGAATTGCGGGCCACCACGGTGTTCGGCAACAAGTACATCTCGTTCGTCTCGCCGGACCACCCGTCGACGCAGCGATTGTCGGCCGACACCCCGATTCAGGCCCAAGGTGTGACCACGGAGTTCAACACGCTGTTCGAGACCATCACCGCGATCTCCGAACAAGTCGACCCGATCAAGCTCAACGAGACCCTCACCGCCACCGCCCAGGCCCTCGACGGCCTCGGCGACAAGTTCGGGCAGTCGATCGTCAACGGCAACGTGATCCTGGCCGACCTGAACCCCCGCATGCCCCAGATCCGCCACGACATCACGGCCCTGGCCGACCTCGCCGACATCTACGCCACCGCCTCACCCGATCTGTGGAACGGCCTGACCAACGCCGTCACCACCGCGCACACCCTCAACGATCAACGCGGCAACCTCGACCAGGCCCTCGTCGCCGCGGTCGGCTTCGGCAACACCGGTGGTGACATCTTCGAACGCGGCGGCCCCTACCTGGTCCGCGGCGCCCAAGACCTACTGCCGGTCAGCGCGATGTTCGACCGAAACAGTCCTGCGCTGTACTGCATGATCCACAACTACTACGAGGCCGCGCCCGCGTTCGCGCAGCAGACCCGCAACGGTTACTCGTTCCTGTTGCACGACTCGCTGGTGGGGGCGGGCAACGCATACGTGTACCCGGACAACCTGCCGCGGGTAAACGCAAAGGGCGGCCCCGAGGGACGGCCCGGCTGCTGGCAGCCCATCACCCGCGACTTGTGGCCCGCGCCGTACCTGGTGTTCGACACCGGCGCATCGATCGCGCCGTACAACCACTTCGAGCTCGGCCAACCGTTGACATCGGAGTACGTCTGGGGGCGCCAGATCGGCGAGCACACCATCAATCCGTGACGGTGCTCACCGACCGCCGGCCCACCTGGGCTTCGAGCTTCTCCTCGTAGGCGCCCTCGTCGCGGCCCAGCGCGATGGTCGCCGCGGCCATCGCGCAGATGGCCAGTGACAGCGCGATCGGCTCCAGCCCGGTTATCGACATGTGCTCGCCGAGCACGATCGAACCGAGCACCACCGCCACAACGGGTTCGAGCACCAGCATGGTCGGCACCGAGGTCTGCAGGGACCCGGCATGAAAGGCCGACTGCTGCAACAGTGTCGCCACCACGCCGAGCATCAGCACCAGGTAGAGGGCAGGTGTGGTGAACACCGCCAGCACGCTGCCCTCGGCGACCAGATGCATGACGATCTTGGTGAGCACGGCGACCACACCGAACATCACGCCGACCGCGACGGCCAGCAGCACGGCGCGACGCCAATTGGTGCTGCGTGTCGCAGCCAGGACGAAGAGGGTCACCCCGGCGGCACATACCACCGCGACGATCAGCGTGGTGGATACGGGCACCTGGTACGAGCCGGTGCTCGCCCTGGCGAGAACGACGAAAACCGTCAACGCGGCCGTCAGCAACAGGGCCCACAGCCATTCGGCACGGCTGACCCGGCGTCCCGCCAGCCGGGCGCTCAGTGGCAGGGCGAACAACAGCGCCGACACCAGGACCGGCTGCACCAACAGCAACGATCCGAAGCCGAGAGCCAGCGCTTGAAACGCGTATCCGGCTACTGCGGACGCAGTGCCGAGCCACCACAGCCTGCGGCGCAGCAAGGTGCGCAGCATGACGGTGCTGACACCCTTTTCGGCCGGGACATCCATGGTGGCGCGTTGCCGGACCACGATGCCGACCGCCGCGAAAACCGCTGCGCACAACGCGAACAGCACCGCCAGACCGTTGCCGAGCAAGCCTCGTCAACCCCTTTCGGGCCGGTCGGCCCCTGAACGCCAGTCACCTTCAACCGTAGAGTGCCTGACGCCCTCGCGCCGGTCCGGGTCTATCCGACTTCCAGATGTTGCTGCTCAGGCTTCTGCGGTGACGCAGCGTCTGGCGCAGGATCCGGTTCGGGCGCGGCCGCGGGCTCCGGCTTGGCCTCAAGCCGGGTCTCGGGGGCGATCTTGTCGTTCACCGTGGCGACCGCGGAGTCGACGCGGTTCACCGCGTTGTCGCACATGTCGCGAACCCGGCCACTGGCCGTCTCCACGTCGTCGGCGGCGCTGCGCAGGTAGGCCCTGACGTTGATCCGCAGCCGCTCGCCGGCATTGCGGGCGCGACGCCGCAAGCGATCGTCGACCTCGACGGTGACGTATGGCAACAGCCGAAATCTCATCTGCCCCGCTCCCATCGCCGGAATGTCATAGCTCACAGTAGCGCCGTAATGCCAGGCTGGGGAGCCGGACGTGACCGGTGCCGCAGCCCGCACTCGGTGCTGTGCGCGTCACATCTCGAGTACCCATCGGGCACCCGCTACGCACGTGGCACGGCGTGTCGGGGTTCTTGGCTCAACCGAGTTACTGCGGATGCGGTTTCGTGATCCGGCGGCCGTAGCGTTCGGGACCCGTACGGTTCCGCCCGCCACCAGGAGTTGACGATGTCGGTAAGCCGATGGCTTGCAGCGCTCCTGGCTGGGGTGCTGGTCACAGCACTGACGTCCCCGCCGGCCAGCGCCGCCAGCCAGTACGGTCCGCAGTTGCCGGACAATCCCTACGACGGTCCGACGGGCACCGCGTCCATGCACGGCGACAGCGGCGCCTCCGACACCACGCCGCTACCCGGCCCCGGCACCCGCCGGGTCCTGGCCCAGCCCATCGGCCTGGCCGCGGCCTGCCCGACGATTCTGATCGGTGCCGACGGTTTGCCCGTGGCACTGTGCACCCAGATCCTCGGCCGTACACCACGCGTGTACCTGTTGGACAAGGCATCCGGCACACCTCTGACCAGCATGGCCGTGGCAGCGGGCAGCCTCCTGGGCGGCGTCTACGCCTATCTGGACCACAACGACCGCCTCGTGCTCGTCGACGGCGACGGCAACCTTCTCCGGATCGCCCACATCCGCAACAAGCTGGGGTTGTGGAGCCTTTCCATCGTCGAGTCGACGCCGCTGGGCGCCGGACTGCCGTCCGGCGACTCCGTCACGAGCATCGCGCCCGCCTACAACGGCAAGGTCTGGTACGCCACGGCAGGCGGCACGATCGGGATCGTCGACACTCTCTCTCGCAAAGTCACGTCAGTCGCGCTGCCGGGCGGCGAGCGGGTCGCCAACAGCATCGCGACCGCGCCCCAGGGCACCGCAGTGGTCACCACGCATGCGCTGTATCTGCTGACCGAGGATGCGACGGGTAACCCCGTGGTGAAGTACCGGGTCGGCTACGACCGGGGTTCAGCCCGCAAGCCGGGGCAATTGAGCTGGGGCAGCGGCTCGACGCCCACGTTCTTCGGCCCGGTGACCGGCGGCGAATATTTGACGCTGATCGACAACGCCGACAACCAAGTTCATCTGCTGGTGGTGAGCACGGCGTCGGGTGCGGTGCTGTGCACCACCCCGGTGCTCACGGCGGGCGGAGCGGGCTCGGAGAACTCGCCGATCGGCGCCGGACGCACGGTGATCGCGGCCAGCACCTACGGCTATCCGTATCCCGCCGTGCCGGGCGATGCCGGTCCCGCCGTGCCCGCCACAGCCCCGTTTGTCGGAGGTATGACGCGCGTCGACGTCCGGCCCGACAACTCCGGTTGCGATGTGGCGTGGAACAACACGGTGCGCTCGGCCGCCGTGCCGAAGCTCTCGGTGGCCGACGGCACGATCGTCACCGTCACGCGGCACAATCCGGTGAACGATCAGTTGGGCACCACACCCGCCGACAAGTTCTTCTACGCCGCGGTGGATCCCGGCACGGGAGACGTGCTGACCGAACAGTTCATCGGCGTCACGACCGCGTCGGATCCCATCCAGACCGCGGGCACAACCGCAGCGGGCGGGACGATCTACCAAGGCACCGTCACCGGTATTCAGCGCATCACGCCGCTGACTTGACGCCGTTCCAGTCGACCAGTCGCCAGCCGTTGGTCGGGTTACCGGCAACCACAACGTAATCCGTGTTGTTCAGCGGATGCGCGAGCAGCAGTCCCGGGTCCGAGTTGGTGACGTTCATCGCGACCCACAGCATGATCGCGCCACCGTGCGAATAGACAACGGGTGAGACGTCACCGCTGTCGTAGATCTGCTGCACTGCATCGTCGAATCGCGCATCGAACTCGTCGCCGTCGATCGAACCGGGAATCCGCGCCGATCGGTCGCCGCGCAGCCACTGCTGCGGGGCCGCGAAGTAGGTGCCGACGGCGTCGGCTTCGGGTTGGCCTTCGTAGTTTCCGGCCTCGATCTCCCGTAGCCCGGGCAGTACGGTGACGGGCTCGTGCAGGGCGTCGGCCATCGGTTGGGCGGTCTGCTGGGTGCGGATCATGGTCGAGGCGAAGATGCCGTCGTAGTGGTTGCCCGCCAGCCGCTGCGCACTGGCGACGGCTTGGGTGCGCCCGAGCTCGGTGAGCGGCGGGCCCGGGGTCGACGTGTCGATGAGCCCCGTTGCGTTGCCTTCGGATTGGGCGTGCCGGACGAACGTCATAGTGATGGTGCGATAGCCGCCCGCCGTCGCGATCGGGGTGACGACGACGCACCACCCGGCCAACACCGCGGTGACCACGACGCACATGAAACGTGCAGCTACGGAGCGAACCATCCACATCCCATCGGGCGTAGTTTCATTAGCATGACTACCCTCCACGATGTCACAGTCGCCGCGGCCCTGGAGCGGATGTACGCCGCGTCCGACGAACAGTTCGCCAAACTGCGCGAGGGCAGAGGCGGTCGGTTCGCCGACCTCACCGGTGCGACCTCACAGGAACGCGCCGATGCCCTCAGCGACATCTACATGCCGGTGACGCCCGAAGCAGGCCGGCTGCTCTACTCCCTGGTGCGGGCCACCAAGCCGCGGATCGTCGTCGAGTTCGGCATGTCGTTCGGGCTGTCGGCACTGCATCTGGCTTCTGCGGTGCGCGACAACGGTTTCGGCCGCGTCTTCACCACGGAACTCAGCGCGGCCAAGGTCGAGGCCGCCACCAAGACGTTCGCCGAGACGGGCCTGGATGACGTCATCACAGTGCTGGCCGGTGACGCGCTGGAAACCCTCAAGACCGTCGAGGGCGAGATCGGACTGGTTCTGCTCGACGGCTGGAAAGAGCTGTACCTTCCCGTCGTCAAACTGCTTGAGCCACAGCTGGCGACGGGTGCGCTGCTGGTCGCGGACAACACGTCGATGGCCGACACCCAGCCGTACCTCGATTACGTCCGGGACAGCGACAACGGTTACCTCAGCGTGAACTTCTCGGCCCGCGACAGCGACAGCATGGAAATCAGCTGCCGCGTATAGCGCAGTCGTCGCCCACGGCTCCGCTACGGTGCTGAAATGGTGAATTTCGCGCTGCGGTCCTGCGGCCTGCGCGGCCACGCCACGTTCGCCCCCGACGAGCCCGAGCTGCGGGTGCGCCTCCGCGCAGACACACCCGTCGGAGAGGCGTGGCGTTGTCTGCGGTGCGAGACGTTCGTCGTCGGCCCGCCGAAAGGTCGCGGGCCCGCCGACACCGCCCCGGAAGTCCCGCGGGGCCGGCTGCTACGCGACCGCACGATCATGCGCGCACTGGCCGTCGAACGTGCGATCCGCGCCGTGGTTTTCGTGGCGCTGGCAATCGGAGTGCTCAAGGTCCGCTCTACGCGGTCGCAGCTGCACGACGCGTTCCAGAAGGACATCCCGCTGATCCGTCCGCTTGCCGACCAAATCGGTTGGAACATGGACGATTCCAGAATCATCCGGACCATCGATCACGCCTTCTCACTGTCGGCGACGACGCTCCTGTGGATCGCCGTCGGTTTGGCGCTCTACGCTCTGATCGAACTGATCGAAGCGGTCGGTCTGTGGCTCACGCAGCGCTGGGGTGAGTACTTCGCAGTGATCGCCACCAGCGTGTTCCTGCCGTTGGAGATCTACGAGCTCACCGAGAAGGTGACCGTGGTGCGGCTCGGCGCGTTCCTCATCAATGTTGCCGCGGTGATCTGGCTGCTGTGGAGCAAACGGCTGTTCGGGATCAACGGCGGCGGTGCGGCCTACCGGGCCGAGCATCACACCGAAAGCCTGCTCAGCGTCGAACGCGCCGGGCTCGCGTCGGGCTAGTGCTCGTCGCGTGCACGCGACCGGTAGGCCGACGGCGTTTCGCCGCAGAACTGATTGAAGGACCGGGTGAAAGAGCTGAGGCTGTCGAATCCGACGGCGGTCGCGGTGGCCTGTACCGACTGATCGGGCGCCGCCAACAGGGCCATCGCCCGTAGCATCCGGGCATGTAAAAGGTATGTCCGCCAAGAAATTCCGAGCGTCTCGGCGAAAAGTCTTCGCAATGTGCGTTCGGAGACCGCGACCGCGCGGCTGACCTCCTCGGCCGTGACCGAGGCCAGATGTTCCTTGGTGTAGGCCAGTGCGGCCGCCACGATCGGGTGGTCAGAGGTCGGCAGGCTCAGTGGCGCCTCATGATCGAGCGCCTCGCCGACCAGATGCGCCAGGGTCGCGAAGAACGTGTCGGAGGTGTCGTCGCCGTGGACCCTGTCGATCGGCCACCGTAGCCCGTAGATCATCATCTCCCGGATCAGCGGTGAGACCGCGATGATGCGCGCGCGATCGCCCGGTTCCGCGATCAGCTGGGCGTCGAACATCACGGCAATGGTCTTCACGTCGGGACTCATCACGGCCTGGTGCTCGAGACCGGCCGGGATCCACGCGGCCTGCTGCGGTGGCAGCAGATAGTGAGCGGCGTCGGTCTCCACTTCCACCACGCCGTGCAGGGCGTATTCGATCTGGTGCACCTCATGGGAGTGCCAGCCGGTGATCAGGCCTTCGCCCTGGTAGAGGTAGCTCCCGGCCAACGCCCGGCCGCCGCGGCGCAGCTCGATGACCGGCCTGGAGATCTTGGCCGATTCGGCTAAATCTCTGTCCGAAGGCGCAGAGACGGTCACGTTCTCCGAGGGTACTAGTTGGATATGCAAACCGATGACCTGATCCTCGTGAGCATCGACGACCATGTCGTCGAACCGCCCGACATGTTCCTGCGCCACGTGCCTGCCAAGTACAAGGACGAGGCGCCCATCGTCGTGACCGACGACAAAGGCGTCGATCAATGGATGTATCAGGGCCGTCCGCAGGGCGTGAGCGGGCTCAACGCGGTGGTGTCCTGGCCTGCCGAGGAATGGGGCCGTGACCCGGCCGGCTTCGCCGAGATGCGCCCGGGTGTGTACGACGTGCACGAGCGCGTCCGCGACATGAACCGCAACGGCATCCTGGCGTCGATGTGCTTCCCGACCTTCACGGGGTTCTCCGCACGTCACCTCAACATGCATCGCGAAGAGGCGACGCTGGTGATGGTTTCGGCCTACAACGACTGGCACATCGACGAGTGGGCCGGCTCCTACCCGGACCGCTTCATCCCGATCGCGATCCTGCCGACATGGAACCCAGAGGCCATGTGCGCCGAGATCCGCCGTGTCGCCGCCAAGGGGTGCCGTGCCGTCACCATGCCGGAACTGCCGCACCTGGAAGGACTTCCGAGCTACCACGACGACGAATACTGGGGCCCGGTGTTCCGCACCCTGTCCGAGGAGAGCGTCGTGATGTGCCTGCACATCGGCACCGGCTTCGGGGCCATCAGCATGGCTCCCAACGCGCCGATCGACAACCTGATCATCCTCGCCACCCAGGTCTCGGCGATGTGCGCCCAGGACCTGCTGTGGGGACCGGCCATGCGCAACTACCCCGACCTGAAGTTCGCGTTCTCCGAAGGCGGAATCGGTTGGATACCTTTCTATCTGGACCGCAGCGACAGGCACTACACCAACCAGAAGTGGCTACGCCGGGACTTCGGCGACAAGCTGCCGTCCGACGTGTTCCGCGAGCACTCCCTGGCCTGCTACGTGACCGACAAGACCTCGCTGAAACTGCGCCACGAGATCGGCATCGACATCATCGCGTGGGAGTGCGATTACCCGCACTCGGATTGCTTCTGGCCCGACGCGCCCGAGCAGGTGCTGGCCGAGCTGAATGCCGCAGGCGCAAGCGATTCCGACATCAACAAGATCACCTGGGAGAACTCCTGCCGGTTCTTCGGCTGGGACCCGTTCGCCCGCACCCCGCGCGAGCAGGCCACGGTAAAGGCGTTGCGCGCCAAAGGTGCTGACGTCGACGTGTCCATCCGGCCGCGGGCCGAGTGGGCGCGGCTCTACGAGCAGAAGCAACTCGCCAAGGCCTGATCGCCTTCCCAGCGCGAGCAGTCACTGCGGTACCCAAAACGCGGCGTGTCGCGTACCCCAGTGTCTGCTCGCCGTGGGAAGCCGCGCGCTCAGTGTGCGATGTGCCATTCAGCGGCGGCATGCTGCTGGCGCCAGAACTCGGCGAACCGGCCACCCGCGCTGAGCAATTCGTCGACGCTGCCGTCCTCGACGATGCGACCACCGTCGACGAACAAGACCCTGTCGGCATGCCGTATGCTGGCCAGCCGATGCGCCACGATCACGCGAGTGCGGGGCTGCAGGTCAACCGTGAGCGCGTCCACGACGGCGGCTTCGTTCTCGGTATCCAGTGCGCTGGTCGCCTCATCCACCAGCAGGATCGGGGCAGGTTTGACGAGAGCCCGGGCGATGCTGACCCGTTGGCGTTCGCCGCCGGACAACGCCGTGCCCGCCTCACCGACCGTGGTGGCGTCGCCGTCGGCCATCCGCCCGGTCAACTCGTCGACCCGGGCCAGTCGCATGGCCGCGGCGAGCCGGTCTGCGTCGGCGGCGGGATCACCCACCGCAATGTTGTCGCGAATGGACCCGTCGAACAGATACGGATGCTGGAATACCACGCTCGTTGCGGCCCGGCGGGTTTCGGCATCCAGTGTCGAGGCGTCGACGCCATCGATCAACACGCGGCCTGCCGTGGGCTGGTGAAGGCCTGCGATCAGGGACAGGATGGTGCTCTTGCCCGATCCGGACGGGCCGACGATGGCCGTCGTTCCGCCTGGTTCGAGCACGAAGCTGACCTTGTCGAGCACCGGGTTGTCGCCGTAGCCGAAGCTCACCTCGTCGAACTCGATGCGCGGTATGGAATCATGTTGAACTGCAACGGTTCCCGTGGTAAGCGTCGGCGCCGATAGCACGCCGCCGATCCGCCGCAGGGTGGCGCGGGTCGACTCGATGGCCGGTGCCAGTTCGCTCAGCGCCGTGAACGGCTCCAGGTAGCGCGCGATGACGACGATCAGCGCGATCGCCTCGGGAACACTCAACGCCCCGCGCATGGTCAGCACGGTTGCCATACCCGCCAACGCGATCAGCGCCACCTGACTGGCCAGGCTGAACAACAGCTGCCCGGGGATCTGCATGCCCAGCAGCCGCACACTCGCGCCGTGCTGATCGGCCAGCGCATCACCGACCAGGCTGCGGGCCGGTTCCGCCCGCCGCGCGGCCCGCAAAGCTTGTTGGGTGCGGGCGAATTCGATGATCCGCTCGGTGAATGCCCGGTTGGTCTCATCGGCGACGGCGTCGGCCTTGCGGCTGCACCGCCCTGACGCCCACAGCGCGCCCAGCAGGACGACCACGCCGGCCAGCGCGGCGAACCCCAGCGGCGGTGACACCGCGATCAGCGCGACAGCGATGGCCGCAGGCAGCAGGACCGCTCCGACCAGCGGCGTGAGCAGGTTGACCACGAGGCCGACCAATTCCGGCCCGGTCGCCGCGATCGCTTGGCGGGTGTTGGCGGTGTTCGCTCCGTTGTCACCGGCCAGCCAGTCGAGCCTGATGCTCGGCAGCCGGTCGGCCACGTCGTGCTGAGTGTGGTCCAGCACGGCGAAGCCGAGGTCGAATCCGAGCCGCGATGTGGCGGTATCGATCACCCAGCCAACGACGGTCGCGGCGGTCAGCCAGCCCAGCCACGGCACGGCGCCGCCGGGGTCGTCACTGAACAGTGCCGCGACCAGTGGCACGAGCAGCACTGTGCCCGCTGCGCGGATCACCACCGATATCAGTGTCAGCACGGCGTAAACGCCGAACTTGCCACGTTTGTCGGCGGGGACGAGGGCGATGAGCGTGCGGATCATCGGGTGGCCTCTCCGGCGGTCACGGTGTCGCGGTGTCCGGTCTCCCACAGTTGGTGGTAGCGGCCGCCCGCGGCGAGCAAATCGTCATGCGTGCCGGTTTCGACAATCCGGCCCGCGTCGAGCACGACGATCTGATCGGCATGGGTGATGGTGTGCAGCCGGTGGGCGATGACGAGCACCGTGCGGTCCCGGGTCAACCTGTTGAGTGCCTGCTGCACAAGGTATTCCGACTCCGGATCGGCGAACGCCGTGGCTTCGTCGAGGATCAGTACGTCCGTGTCGGCCAGGATCGCCCGCGCGATGGTCAGTCGTTGCCGTTCACCACCGGAGAGGGCCGGCATCGCGCCGAGCGCCGTGTTGTAGCCATCGGGCAGGCGCAGCACCCGATCGTGGATCTGCGCGTCGCGTGCCGCCTCCTGCACCCGGTCGAAGGTCGCTTCCGGGTCGGCGAGGGCGATGTTCTCCGCGACGGTGCCCGCCACCAATTGGGTGTCCTGCAGCACGAACCCGACCCGGCGATACAGCTCGTCGGCGGGCAAGGTGCGAATATCCCTGCCGCCCACGCGGATCGACCCGTCGGCCACGTCATGGAAACGAGCCAGCAGCGCAGCAAGCGTGGACTTGCCCGATCCGGACGGCCCGACCAAGGCCGTGACCGTGCCGGGCCGCAGCGTCAATGAGACATCATCGATCACCGGAACACCCGGGCGGTATGCAAACGTCACGTGGTCGAACACCACCGCGCCGGAATCATCCTGAGCTGCCACCGGATCTGCGATGGCAAGATCCGGTTCGTCCAGCGCGTTCTGGATACGCCGGGCAGCGATCATCCCGCCGCGGATCCCGCCGAGGCCGTAGCCGATGCCGAGCAGCCGGACGCCGAATGTGGTGCCCAGCAACAGGAACGGCAGTATATCGACGGGGTCCAGCCAGCCGTTGACGATCATCGGGGTGCCGACGGCCACGATCAACCACACGAACGTGGCCGGCCTGGTGACCAGGTCCATCAGCGACTTCTTGCCGGTGAACGGCCGTTGCCAGGCGACCAGGAACCCGATGTACTCGTCGAGCCGACGCCGGAAGCTCGAGGCTGCCGCACCACCGAACACCCGCACCACCGGCTGGCCTTCGAGGTAGGCACCGGCCTCGACGTTCATCCGTTCGGCCCAGCGCTGCGCCTGCGCGATGCGGGGACCGGATTGGATCGTCATCACCGACATCAACACGAGATAGACCAGCACCGGGACGAACAACACCGCGGCCAGCCGCCAGTCCACGCTGAACAGATAGATCAACACCGCCAGTGGTGCGATCACCGCCGCTACAGCGGCGGGTATGGCATGGGTGACCAGGTAGTGCAGCGACAGGGTGTCGTCTTGCACCAGTTGCTTGATCGAGCCCGATCCCCGGGCGGTGAACCAGCCCAGCGGCAACCGGGACATCTTGGTCAGCAACCGGGTGCGCAGCTCACGAGCGAAGTTCGCGTCGATCCAGTGCAGCCACAACGTGAGCACCGCGGCCAGGAAGGTGCCTGTGCCGAGCAGCCCGACGGCCGTGAGCCCCAAGGCCCACAGGCGGTCGCGGTCGGCTCCGGCCAGCAGGAGCCGGGCCAGTTCGACGAGCAGCACGAAGGGCGCCAACTGAACGAGCGTGATGACGGCCTGCAGCACGCCGGAGACGATCAGCGGGGTGCGCAGGGGGCCCAGCAGGCGGCCCGCGGCCTGCGCCCGCCAGTTCCCCCGCGGTGCGCTCGGTTCTGGTTCCGGTTGCTTGTCGGGTTGTACCGCAACGTCTTTGGTTGCTTCTGGCGGTGTGTCACCGCGCCTGGTCCCCATGGCCCGACCCTCGGTCCAGTACGCCTGCGCGTGAATCTCCGTCTTGGGGAATCCGAATTCGTCGCGTAGCCGGACCCGGAGATGCTTGAGCGATCCGGCCTCGGGCGTGACCCAGCAGTACCAGTCCGACCAGTCCCTGGCCTCCACGGCGGCCGCGAGCGACGTGGCGTCGGTGCGGGCGACCCACCGCACCCTCATCCTGGGATGTGCAGCGATCGGGATCAACAGGTCGGACTCGTCGTGCTGCTCGAGGTAGACCTCGATCGGGATGTCGTGCGGGACGGCTTCGATGATGCCGTTGATCGCGGGGGTCGCGGCGGCATCGCCGATCAGCAGGTACCCGGCCGGGGGCTCCTCGGGCACGCTGAACCCGGCGGAGCCCAGGGTCGTCACCGGCACGGTCGCGCCCGGTGCCGCACTCCTTGCCCAGTGCGACGCCGGTCCGGACGGCTCGTGCAGCACGACGTCGATGGCGAAGTGTCCGGTGCCGGCATCGGCGTCGACGATCGTATAGCCCCGCTGGAATTCGGTCTTGGACCCGTCCGGATCCGGAAACCAGAAGCGCAACCACGACGTCGGCTCCGCGACCGCGTCCTCGAACAGCGTGGGTGAAACCATGCGGATGCGCAGGAGATTCGGTGTTCGCCATTCGGTTCCGACGACGGTGGCCTGGTGATCACGGGCGCCGAAGCCCCGCATGATCGCGCCCTGGAATCCGCGTGCCATCGACGGTCCCCTCCCAGTTGGTCCTGACCACGATATCCCACAAAGTATGGGTAGCCTTACCTACTGTCAACACGGCCCTGCGGCCACCTCTCGGTTACAGAGCGCATGCTCTGTTACTGTGGCGGCATGCCGCGCCCGCGTGTCCACGATCCGGATACGGTGCTCGACGCCGTCGAATCGCTGGCGGTGACTTCGGGCCTCGCCTCGGTGACCATCCGCGCGGTGAGCGCGGCCGTCGGCGTGTCCAATGGCGCGCTCTACCACCAGTTCGGATCCCGCGGCGGCCTGCTGGGTCGCGCCTGGGTGCGGGCGGGTCGCAGATTCCTGGCTCTGCAACGCGAGCTGGTCGACGCCGCGGCCAGCGGTACCGACGCCATCCTCGCCGCCGCCCGGACACCCGCCCAATTCGCCGAGGACCACCCGGCATCAGCCCGGCTGGTTCTGCTGTTCCCACCACACGAGATCGCCGCCGTCGGATTACCCGACGATCTCGCCTACGAACTCGACGCGCTCCAAAAGCACTTGCTGGCATTGATGATCGAGCTGGCGGAGTCCGCGTGGGGCCGGCGCGACCGCGCCGCCGTGGACACCGTCACCACCTGCATCGTCGATCTGCCCACCGCCGTGCTGCTGCACCGCGACCGCCTCGGCGATCCCACCGCATTGCGTCACCTGCGTGCCGCCGTGCAGGCCGTACTCGAAATCGGCCCAAGCCCACTCATCCGACACAGCAGCCCCACCACAACGAAAGGTGCACCATGACAACAACACTCGACTTCGACGGCGAGATCGCGGTCCTCGACCTCGGGGATGACGAGAACCGGTTCTCGCCCGAATTCCTCGACGAAGTCGACGCCCAGCTGGACCATGTGCTCGCCAAGAAGGCACACGGCCTCGTGACCACTGCCGACAGCAAGTTCTACTCCAACGGCCTCGACCTGGATTGGCTTGGCGCACATAGTGATCAGGGCGCGTGGTATGTCGGGCGCGTCCAGGGCCTGTTGGCCCGGTTACTGACGTTCCCGCTGCCGACTGCGGCGGCGGTGGTCGGACACGCGTTCGGGGCCGGAGCGATGCTGGCCATCGCACACGACTTCCGCGTCATGCGCGCCGACCGCGGCTTCTTCTGCTTCCCAGAGGTCGACATCCGGATTCCGTTCACGCCAGGGATGGCAGCGTTGATCCAAGCCAAACTGACGCCACAGGCCGCCGTCGCGTCGATGACAACGGGCCGCCGCTTCGGTGGCCACGATGCTCTGACGCACGGACTGGTGGACGCCACCGCGCCGGAGGGCGGGGTCACCGTCGCGGCCACCGATCTGTTGCGCCCGTTGCACGGCAAGGACACCGGCACTCTCGGTGCCATCAAGGACGTCATGTTCGGCGTTGCCGCGCAGGCGCTCAAGGCTGGTCAATAGCCGGTTTGCACCGTCCGCCGACGGTGATAGGCGCGGCCGATCAGAGGGTCGGTAATTCCGCTTGACCCGCAGTTTCGCGGTCATGCAGCCTGATTCTCTACGGAGGTGCACCGCGATGACCGATTCTTTGACACACGAGCCGGGGATGGACCCAAGCCATTTCCCGCCGATCGAGGACTACGCGTTTCTTTCCGACTGCGAGACAACGGCGCTCATCGCACCCGACGGTTCGGTCGAATGGCTGTGCCTGCCACGCATGGACTCCCCGAGCGTGTTCGGTGCCCTGCTCGATCGCGACGCCGGGCACTTCCGGATCGGCCCAGCCGGAGTCGACGTGCCGTCGGCGCGCCGCTACATCCCCGGCACCCTGGCGGTCGAGACCAGCTGGTGGACGCCCGGCGGCTGGCTCGTCGTCACCGACGCGCTGCTCATGGGACCGTGGCACCACGAAGACGAGCGATCCCGCACACATCGCCGCGCGCCAACCGATTACGACGCGGCGCACGTGCTGCTGCGGGTGCTGCGCTGCGTCAACGGTCAGGTGCAGGTGGACATGGACTGCACACCCGCGTTCGATTACGGCCGGCTGTCCCCGCAATGGTCGTACACCGGCGACACCTATCACGAGGCGGTCGCCGCACCCGAAGGCGAGGAACCGCGGCTGCGGCTCACCACCGATCTCAACATCGGGTTCGAGGGGCCGACCGCCACCGCTCGCACCCTCCTCAAAGAGGGGCAACGTCGATTCGTCGCACTGTCGTGGAGCAAGCACCCTCCGCCGGCAACCCTGCAGGACGCGGAAACCCAGCTGCGGTGGACCTGCCATCACTGGCAGCATTGGCTCGATCGCGGTACGTTCCCCGACCATCGGTGGCGCGGGCATCTGCAACGCAGTGCCTTGACCCTCAAGGGCCTGAGCTTTGCCCCATCCGGCGCCATGGTCGCGGCTGCCACCACCTCTCTTCCAGAAACGCCTGGTGGCGAACGTAATTGGGACTACCGCTACACCTGGATACGCGATACCGCCAAGACGTTGTGGGCGCTCAACGAACTGGGTCTCGACTGGGAAGCCCACGATTTCTTTCGCTTCGTCGCCGATGTCGCCGAAGCCGAGAACGGCGACCTGCAACTGATGTACGGCGTCGACGGGGAGCGGGTCCTGCCCGAGTCGACACTCGACCATCTGTCGGGTTACGAAGGCGCCCGACCGGTTCGGATCGGCAATGCGGCGTACAACCAGCGTCAGCACGACGTGTGGGGTGCGATGGTGCGCGCAATCGACGTGCACACCGGCCCGCATCATCGCGTGAACGACCGGCTGTGGCGCATTGTGCGGACTCAGGTGGACCGCGCGCTCACGCACTGGCGCGAACCAGATCAGGGCATCTGGGAGGTGCGCTCCGGACCCCAGCATTTCACCTTCTCCAAGGTGGCGTGCTGGGTGGCGGCCGACTCCGGCGCGCGGATCGCCGAAGGCCGAGGCGAAGGCAAGCTCGCCGCCGAATGGCGCACCGCCGCAGAAGAAATCCGCGCAGATGTCCTGCTCAATGCCGTCGACGAACGCGGGGTGTTCACCCAGCACTACGACACGTTGGCGCTGGATGCCTCGGTGTTGCTCATACCGTTGTTCGGCTTCCTGCCTGCCGGCGACGAACGGGTGCGTAACACGGTCCTCGCGATCGCCGAGGAGCTCACCGAAGACGACATGGTGCTGCGGTACCGGGTCGACGAGACCGAGGATGGACTGACCGGGGAGGAGGGTACGTTCACCATCTGCTCGTTCTGGCTGGTTTCGGCGCTGGTCGAGATCGGCGAGCTGGCCCGGGCGAAAACCTTGTGCGGCAAGCTGTTGGCGGCGGCGAGCAGCCTGCAGCTGTACGCCGAGGAGATCGACCCGCACAGCGGACGTCACCTCGGCAACTTCCCGCAGGCGTTCACGCATCTGGCATTGATCAATGCGGTCACCGCAGTCATCAAGGCGGAGCGGGCGCAGGCGGCCAACCGCGATTGAGACCGTGACCCGCGCCTGCCGGTGTTCTACCTACCTATCCCGCCGGTGGGCGCGCAGGCGCGACCGGTCGCACGACGGCAGCCTGCTTGCGCGCGGCGTGGTGAGGAGGCTTGGTGATGACGGTCAAGGTGATCGCCGCCAGGGCGATGCAGCCGACGACCGTGAAGGCGGTGGTGTAGTTCTTGTCGTGACCGATGAGTCCGTTGGCGATCAGCGGTCCCAATATGCCGCCCAGCGACCACGCCACGAGCATCAGACCGTAGATGGCGCCGGCCCGCGATACCCCGAAGAACTTGCCGGCGGTGGACGGCATGGTGCCGAATGCGCCGCCGTAGCAGAGGATCGTCACGCATGCGAAGATCGCGAACGCCAGTCCCGATGACGCGTGTGGCAGGGCCAGCAGGCAAAGGCCTTCGATCGCAAGCAAAGTCGCGAAGGTGGGCATCTTGCCGATCTTGTCCGAGATCCATGCCCACAGGATCCGGCCACCGCCGTTCATCAGGCCGATGACACCGACCAACGTCGCGGCACCGGCCTTGGAGAAGCCGGCTATGTCGCTTGCCGCCGAAGCTGCCGTCGCGATCACCGAGATACCGGAGAGAACCGCGAGCATGAGGATTGCTGTGAGCAGATACCACTGGCGGGTGCTCAGCGCTTCGCCGACGGTGTAGTCGTCGGCGGCGCCCACGAGCTTCTGCGCAGGTGCCGGCATACCGGCCGGACGGTAACCCGTCGGCGGGTTGGCGAAGGTACTCGCTCCGATCAGCACGGCGATCAAGTAGGCGATTCCCAGGTACAGGAATGCCTCGGTGGGGACGGTCTTGTCGGCGTCGATCAGAACCTGTCCGAGCGGGCTGGTGATCACCGCGCCGAAGCCGAAGCCGCCGACGGCGATCCCGGTGATCAGTCCAGCCTTGTCGGGAAACCACTTCTGCAGCATGGCAATCGGAACGATGTATGCCATCCCGAGGCCGAATCCGGCCAGCACGCCGTAGCCCAGGACGAGCACCCAGAACGTATCCTTGTGCGCGAACGAGGCGAGGATGACGCCCACGGCATAGATCACCCCGCCGGTCATGGCAACAGTGCGTGGGCCTTTCGCATCCTGGATCCGGCCGCCGATGAACGCGCCGACGAAAATCATGCCGATGGCAGTCTCGAAAGGTATTGCGACATGCGCTTTCTCCCATCCGAACGCCTCAGGACTGGTCATCGCCTTGGCGAACGTACTCCAGGCGTATACCGCACCGAGCGCCAACTGCACCAGCACCGCGCCGACGAGGATCACCCATCGCTTGGCGGCAGGTACCGCGTCAGGATCTAAGGTCGAACGTGCTGTCCATTCATTTCTTGTCATGCGAACCTCCTCAGCAGGCGACTCAGTGTGATGTCACAGCGGAGAGGGGCGGATGCAACCGAGGGGTGAAGCGTGGGGTGAACTACGCAGCGTCTCCGCTGACCTGATGCACCTGTGTGGCTGATACACCCACGCGCTCACCCCTCGGGGTGATTGCCGGGGCAGGCACTACTGGTGTGCTCCAGTGATGGCGAACCCAGTGAATCTGCCGGAGTTGGTTCGGGCCGTCGTTGATCAGCACCGAGACGAGCGCGGTCCGCTCATCGAGATCTTGCACGACATTCAGCACCGGCTCGGCTACATCGATCCCGACGCGGTACCGCTCATCGCGAAGGAACTCAACCTCTCCCGGGCTGACGTGCACGGAGTGGTCACCTTCTACAAGGACTTCCGCTCGGAGCCCACGGGCTCGGTGGCACTGCAGGTGTGCCGCGCCGAGGCATGCCAGTCGGTGGGTGCCGAGCGACTGGTCGGCACCCTCGAGGAGGCACTCGGGATCAAGGTGGGCGGCACCACCGCGGATGGCACGACGACGCTGGATCAAGTGTTCTGCCTGGGCAACTGCGCTCTGGGTCCGTCCGCACAGATCAACGGCCGGGTGTACGGCCGGCTCAACGCCGACCGAGTGCTGGCCCTGCTGCTGACGGAGACGTCATGATCACGGTGTACGTGCCGCGAGATTCGGCCGCGATATCGGTTGGGGCCAACGAGGTGGCGGTTGCGATCGAGCGCGAGGCGGGCCTCGCGGGCCGAGAAATCCGGCTGGTTCGCAATGGGACCCGCGGAATGCTGTGGCTGGAACCACTGGTCGAGATCGAAACCGAGAGCGGCCGTGTCGGTTACGGTCCGGTGCGGTCTGACGACGTCGGCGAACTGGTGGCCACCGGAATGCTGGAAGGCGCCCCGAACGAGTTGTATCTCGGTGTCGTCGAGGACCTTCCGTGGATGCGTGACCAGCAGCGACTGTGCCTGGCCCGGGTCGGTGTCACCGATCCGTTGTCGCCTGACGACTACGTGCGCCATGGCGGTTTGACCGGGCTGCGGCGCGCCTTCGAGCTTGGCCCCGAAGCCGTGGTGGCCGAGGTCACCGAATCCGGCCTGCGAGGCCGCGGCGGCGCGGGGTTCCCGGCGGGCATCAAATGGAAGACCGTTGCCGAATGCCCGGGTGATCTGAAGTTCGTCTGCTGCAACGCCGATGAAGGCGACAGCGGTACGTTCGCCGACCGTGTCGTGATGGAGGGCGACCCGTTCTGTCTCTTGGAAGGGATGACCATCGCCGCGTACGCGGTCGGTGCGTCGGAGGGCTACATCTATCTGCGCTCCGAATATCCCGACGCCGCGGCCACCACCCACATGGCGATCGAGATCGCCCGCGCCCAGGGCTGGCTGGGGCATAACATCCTCGGCTCCGGATTCGACTTCGACATCCACCTGCGCATCGGCGGCGGTGCCTACATCTGCGGTGAAGAAACCTCGATGCTGGAAAGTCTCGAGGGCAAGCGCGGCATGGTGCGGGCCAAACCGCCGATACCGGCGATCACCGGTCTGTTCGGCAAGCCCACCGCCGTCAACAATGTGCTGACCCTGGTCAGCGTCCCCGCTGTGCTCGCCGACAGCGGAAGGGCGTATGCCGAACTCGGAGTCGACCGTTCGCGTGGCACACAGGTGTTTCAGCTGGCGGGCAACATTGCCCGGGGCGGTGTGTTCGAGACTGCGTTCGGTGTCTCTCTCGCGGAGTTGGTGAACCGTTACGGCGGTGGTACCCATTCGGGCCGGCCGGTGCGCGCCGTCCAGGTCGGCGGTCCGCTCGGAGCCTACATCCCGGCCGATCGGCTGGATCTGCCCACCGACTACGAGGCGTTCGCCGCCGCGGGTTTCATGCTTGGACACGGCGGCATCGTGGTGTTCGACGACACGGTGGACATGGCCGCGATGGCGCGGTTCGCGATGGAATTCTGCGCCGAGGAGTCGTGCGGCAAGTGCACACCGTGCCGTGTGGGCTCGGTGCGCGGCGTCGAGGTGATCGATCGCATTGTCGGCGGCGAAGATCCGGACGGCAATCTTGCGCTGCTGAATGACCTGTGCGAGTTGATGACCGAAGGCTCCCTGTGTGCGATGGGCGGCCTGACCCCCAACCCGGTACGTAGCGCGCTGCTGCATTTCCCCGAGGACTTCACACCACGAGAGGAGAACCGATGACCCTGTCCGTAGACCGCGACCTGGGCACTCCCGCCCCACCCGCCGACGCTAAACCCGTGACGGTCGAGATCGACGGCCTGCCGGTGACGGTCGGCGAGGGCGCCTCGGTGATGCGCGCGGCAGCGCTGGCCGGTGTCGACATCCCGAAACTCTGTGCCACCGACAGTCTCGACGCCTTCGGCTCCTGCCGGCTGTGCCTGGTGGAGATCGACGGGCGGCGTGGTACTCCCGCGTCGTGCACCACCCCCGTGACCGACGGCATGAAGGTACGCACCCAGACGCCGAAACTGGAGAAGCTGCGTCAAGGCGTCATGGAGCTCTACATCTCCGATCACCCATTGGACTGCCTGACCTGTCCGGCCAACGGTGACTGCGAACTACAGGACATGGCCGGTGTTGTCGGCCTGCGCCAGGTGCGCTACGGGTACGACGGCGCCAATCACCTTGACGCGCAAAAAGACACCAGCAACCCGTATTTCGACTTCGATCCGGCCAAATGCATCGCCTGCTCACGCTGTGTGCGGGCCTGCGGCGACATCCAGGGCACGTTCGCGCTGACCATCGAGGGACGAGGATTCGCGTCCAAGGTCTCCGCCGGCGCGGCCGAGACATTCCTCGACTCCGAGTGCGTGTCGTGTGGCGCCTGCGTGGCGGCGTGCCCCACCTCGACCCTGCAGGAGAAATCCGTTGTCGAGCTCGGTATCCCGACCCGCACGGTGGCGACCACGTGCGCGTACTGCGGCGTCGGCTGCTCGTTCAAGGCCGAGCTGCGCGGCGACGAACTGGTCCGGATGGTTCCCGACAAGAACGGCGGGGCCAACGAGGGCCACGCGTGTGTCAAGGGCCGGTTCGCGTTCGGCTACGCCACACACCCCGATCGCAAACTCGAACCGATGATCCGCGAGAACATCACCGACGATTGGCAAGTGGTCGACTGGGACACCGCGATCAACTACACGGCCACCAAGATGCGCGAAATCCAGGCGCGGTACGGCGCCGGGGCGATCGGCGGCATCAGCTCGTCGCGCACCACCAACGAAGAGGTCTACGTGGTGCAGAAGATGGTGCGAGCAGCGTTCGGCAACAACAACATCGACACCTGCGCGCGAGTGTGCCACTCCCCCACCGGCTACGGTCTGCGGCAAACCTTCGGCGAATCGGCCGGCACCCAGGATTTCCGGTCCGTCGCAAAGGCCGACGTGATCGTGGTGATCGGTGCCAATCCGACCGACGCGCACCCCGTCTTCGGCTCCCGCATGAAGCGTCGTCTGCGCGAGGGCGCCAAGCTCGTGGTCATCGACCCACGCCGGATCGACCTGGTGCGATCGCCACACATCGAGGCCGCCTACCACCTTCCGCTGCGGCCGGGCAGCAATGTCGCGATGGTCAACGCGCTGGCCCACGTGATCGTGACCGAGGGGCTGGTCGACCGGGAGTTCGTCGACGCCCGCTGCGAAGAGTTCGACGTGTGGGCGGAGTTCATCGCCCGCCCGGAGCACAGCCCCGAGGCCGTCGAGCCCATCACCGGGGTGCCCGCCGCCGACGTGCGCGCCGTCGCACGGCTGTACGCGACGGGCGGCAACGGGGCCATCTACTACGGCCTGGGAGTCACCGAACACAGCCAGGGCTCGACCATGGTGATGGGGATGGCCAACCTGGCCATAGCGACGGGCAACATCGGCCGGGACGGAGTCGGCGTCAACCCGCTGCGCGGACAGAACAACGTGCAGGGCTCGTGCGACATGGGCTCGTTCCCGCACGAACTGCCCGGCTACCGCCACGTGTCCGACGACGCGGTCCGCAACGTGTTCGAAACTCTATGGCAGCGGCCGGTATTGACCGAACCGGGTCTGCGCATCCCCAATATGTTCGACGCGGCCATCGACGGCTCGTTCCGCGGTCTGTACGTCCAGGGCGAGGACATCGCGCAGTCAGATCCGAACACGGGACATGTCTTCGCGGCGCTGGAATCGCTGGACCTGCTGGTGGTGCAGGATCTCTTCATCAACGAGACCGCCAAGTTCGCACACGTGTTCCTGCCGGGCACCTCGTTCTTGGAGAAAGACGGCACGTTCACCAACGCCGAACGCCGGATCAATCGGGTGCGCCCGGTGATGGCATCACGGATCGGCAAGCACGAATGGGAGATCCCCTGCGAGATCGCGACCGCCATGGGCTACCCGATGTCCTACGAGAATGCGGCCCAGATCATGGCGGAGATCGCCGCAGTCACCCCGACGTTCACGGGCGTGTCCTTCGACAAGCTCGACCGGCTCGGCAGTGTCCAGTGGCCGTGCAACGACGAGGCTCCCGAGGGCACGCCCATCATGCACGTCGACGAATTCGTCCGGGGCAAGGGCAGGTTCATCGTCACCACCTTCGTGCCGACTACCGAACGGACCACCCGGAAGTTCCCCTTGGTCCTCACCACGGGACGCATCCTGTCCCAGTACAACGTGGGTGCGCAGACCCGCCGCACCCCGAATGTCCTGTGGCACGACGAGGATGTCCTGGAGATCCATCCCCACGACGCCGAGGTGCGCGGCATCGACGACGGCGATGAGGTGGTGCTGACCAGCCGGGTCGGCGAAACCCGTCTGCACGCCATGCTTTCGGATCGAATGCCGGTCGGCGTCGTGTACACCACGTTCCATTACCCCGAATGCGGCGCCAACGTGGTGACCACCGACAACTCCGACTGGGCCACCAACTGCCCGGAATACAAGGTCACCGCCGTGCAGGTGGCCCTGCGTTCCGTACGTGTTCCCGACGCGCCGCAGCACGCGGAATCCGACGACTTGGTCCACACCGGCGAAGGGAGGTGAGATGGCCACCGCGTCAACATCATTGCGGCTTGCGACCGAGATCGCCGCCCAGTTCCGGCACATACCCCAGGATCAGGCGGCTCACACGATCGCCAAGCACATCCACTCCTTCTGGGACCCCCGGATGCGGGCCCAGTTGAAAGTCCAGGTAGCCCAGGCCGGTGCGAACTGTGACCCCCTCGTCGCGGCGGCAACCGGCTTGATCGACTCGGAGCCCGCCGAGATCATGGGCGAATGATGGGCAGGGTGACCGCGCGCCGGCCGGTCCTGCGCATCCGCGACGGCCATCAGGTACGTCGGCCGGACACCTTGACCGTCGAGGAGCCATTGGAGATCAGGGTGGGCGCACGCCCGCTCACCGTCACCATGCGCACACCGGGTCACGATTTCGACCTCGCCGCAGGGTTTCTGGTCAGCGAGGGGGTGGTGTCGGAATCCGGCCAGATAGCCGGCATTCGGTACTGTGCGGGCGCGACCGCCGATGGCACCAACACCTACAACGTCGTCGACGTGACACTTGCGGACCGTGTCGCACCGCCGGACCCCTCGCTCGAACGCAACTTCTACACCACCTCGTCCTGCGGGCTGTGCGGCAAAGCCAGCCTCGAGGCGGTGCGGACCTCCGCCACCTGGGCCGTCGCCGATGACCCGATCTGCATCTCACCGGAAACCCTTGCTGCCCTGCCTGATCGGCTACGCGCAGCCCAGCGGGTGTTCGACAGCACCGGTGGATTGCATGCCGCCGGACTGTTCACCGCAGACGGCGAGTTGGTGTTCCTGCGGGAGGACGTCGGTCGCCACAACGCCGTGGACAAGGTCGTCGGCCACGCGCTGCGGGAATCGATGCTGCCGCTGCGCGAGACCATCCTCATGGTCAGCGGCCGGGCATCATTCGAGCTCGTACAAAAGGCGCTCATGGCGGGAATCCCGATGCTGGCTGCGGTATCCGCCCCATCGTCGCTCGCGGTCGACCTCGCCGCACAGAACGGGCTGACGCTCATCGGCTTCCTGCGTGGCACGTCGATGAACGTCTACACGGGATGCGAGCGCCTACAACCGATTCCAGTGGGGTGACGGCCAAGATGCGGTACTCACCGGCCACCCAATCGGTTCCAGACCGCGGCCCGCTCCGCAGCGATGTCAACCACGCCTCCAGCGAGTTCCTGCAGGAACTCGGCGAAGTCGCGGGTCCACAGCGCCCCGTACCGCGCGGAGTACACGCCGACCGCCGTGATGCCGTAGGTGTCGGCGTAGTCGAACAGGGCATAGCCCGCAAGCTGGTAGATGGTGCTCAGCGGGAGACGGTCCGACCGGGCACCGGTGGCCCTGTTCAGCGCGCCGAGATGGGTTTTCACGTCGATCAGATGCCCGTCGGCGATGAGGTCCGCATCCGCCTTGCACAACACGGACCCTGCGAAAACCGGACCCAGCACCATTCTCGAATACGGCAGGGCGGGATACAGGTGCTCGACGGCGACGGTGTGCAACGCGCACAGCTGCGCGATCGCGTCCTTCGGCGCGGCGTCGAGAAGTCCTGCCGGGGTGAAACGTCCTCGGCGGTACAAGCTTTGGAGCGGCGAGCCGGGTTGCGGTCCGGCACGGTAGATCTCGGTACACAGGGCCAGTGCCCAACTCGCCCGGGCCGTCTCGACCGGCAGCACCGAGTCCCGGCAGCCACACGCGGCGGCACCGCCGATGTGTGCTACCCGGGTGATGGCTGCCACGCAACTGGCATGGTGCCGAAACGCCGCGATGGCCACATCGGGGACGCAGGTGCTGTCCAAGGTCAGCCTGATCATGAAATCGAAAGCAGCGCCGAGAATTCCGGGATTGGCGGTGCCACCGGGGACCAGCAGCGGTCCCGCCGCCGCCCGATACGCCGCCTGGATTCCACGCACGTGAGGGAACCGCACATCGAAGTACCGTCGGAGCGGCGAGTGCTTGTCGGCGATCGCCGATGTCAGATTGGTGTACAGGTACCCGGCTTCGCGTTCCACAGTCAGACAAGCGTCCGTCACGTGCGCCGTCACTGTCAAAGAGCGGCAGCAGATCACACAATAGGCATCACCGATCACGGGATCGCACCGTGACAGGCGCGTCTTCACCCGCGCTCGTCGACCGGTTCGGCCGCGTACACACCGACCTTCGGTTGTCCCTGACCGATCGATGCAACCTGCGTTGTACGTACTGCATGCCTGCCGAGGGGCTGACATGGCTGCCGCGCTCGGAGATTCTCACCGACGACGAGGTGCTGCGGCTGGTGCGGATAGCGGTACGGCGTCTCGGCATCAGCAAGATCAGACTCACCGGGGGAGAACCGCTGCTTCGTCGTGGGCTACCGGAACTCGTCACGCGGATCCACCAGGTTGACCCACGCATCGGGCTGTCGTTGACGACCAACGGAATTGCGCTGGCGCGCATGGCCTCCGCGCTGCACACGGCCGGATTGCGGCGCGTAAACGTCAGCCTGGATACCCTCCGCCGCGAGCGGTACACCGCGATCACCCGTCGTGATCGACTCACCGATGTCGTTGCCGGTCTGCGGGCGGCCCAGGCCGCGGGGCTCAACCCTGTGAAGATCAACGCGGTGCCGGTGCGAGGTGTCAACGACGACGAGATCGTCGACCTCACCGAATTCGCGATCGAGAACGGCTATCGGATGCGGTTCATCGAGTCGATGCCGCTGGATGCCCAGCAGGAGTGGGACCGGGACAGCATGATCAGCGCCGAAGAGATCCTGGATCGTCTCGGCGAACGTTTCACGCTGGCGCCGATCGAGCGCCGCGGGAATGCGCCTGCCGAGGAGTGGCGCATCGTCGGGACCCCCAGCACCGTCGGTGTCATCGCCAGCGTCACCCGCGCGTTCTGCGGAAGCTGTGACCGGGTGCGGCTCACCGCGGACGGACAGGTGCGCAACTGTCTGTTCGCGACAGAGGAATCCGATCTGCGCGCGTTGCTGCGTGGCGGCGCGCACGACGATGCGGTCGAGCACGCATGGCGGATTTCGGTTGCCCGCAAGGGCCCGGGCCATACCATCAACAGTGCAACGTTTCGCCGCCCGCAGCGGCCGATGTCGGCCATCGGCGGTTGACGCCAGACCTACCGGAGGGGCCAGTTATGAGCACGCTGGAGCAATGGCTGGTCGCCGCCAAGGCCGAGCTGGGGATCGACATCGAGGTCGACGTCGATGAATTGCTGGACATGACCAAGGAGGTCGCCCACAACGTGGCACGTCCCGCGGCCCCGCTCACCGCGTTCCTGGTCGGCTACGCCGCCGCCCGGGCCGGTGGCGGCCCGGCGGCGGTGGTCGCGGCAAGCCGCAAGGCGGCCGCGCTGGCCGCACGGCAGGGCGGCTCGACCGACGGCGATTAGATCGCGCCTCAGCCGTTCGATTCCTCGGCGAACACACTGCTGCCGTAGATGTCCTCGGCTGTGAGCGTGACGAGGTCCTGCTTGCCCAGCGGCCGGTCCAGGGAGACCAATCGACGAGCCTGACGCAGCCGGCAGCGCTCGATGGCGTTGCGGACGCTGCGGGCGTTGGAGAATCGCGGTTGTTCCATCCGACGCGTGAGGTATTCGGCGAACGCCTGCCGGGCGTTGTCCTCGAACTGGAAACCCTCCGCGGCCAGCATGAGATCGGCGATGTGCATCAGCTCCTCGTGGTTGTAATCCTCGAAGGCGATGTGATGGGGCACGCGCGAACTCAAGCCTGGATTCGCCGAGAAGAACGTGGCCATCCGGTCGGGATAGCCGGCAAAGATGACCACGAGGTCGCCTCGTTCGTTCTCCATTTCCGTCAGCAGGATCTCGATGGCCTCCTGTCCGTAGTCGCGCTCGTTCTCGGGGCGGAACAGGAAGTACGCCTCGTCGACGAACAGCACTCCTCCGGCAGCCCGGGCGAGGGCCTCCTTGGTCTTCGGCGCGGTGTGCCCGATGAACTGGCCGACCAGATCGTCGCGCGTGACCGCGTGGACGCGCGGCGCCCTGATGTATCCGAGCGCATGCAAGATGGCCGCCATCCTCATGGCGACCGTGGTCTTGCCGGTGCCCGGGCCGCCCGTGAAGCTCATGTGCAGGGTGGGTTTGGATGTCACCAAACCGAATTGGCGCCTCGCCCGGTCGACCTGCAACAGGGAGGCGATCTCCCGGACGCGTCGCTTGACCGGCGTCAGGCCGATCAACTCGGCGTCGAGCGCGGCCAGGGTCGCCGAGACCCTGGCCGCCGCCTCGTCCGCCGACAGGTCGAGCACCGCGTCGTCGTCAAGGATCGCCGGCTCGGTGACCGGCTCCTCGGTTTCCGTCGTGGCGTTCGCCGGACCGTTGGTCGACGGCCGGTGGTACCCGAATCCTTTCGGCTTCTCCATTGAGATCACTCGCCTGGGTACCGCTGGCCTGCAGGCCTGGTCGTCGCGTACGACTTGACCGCGTAACGCTGGGTACGGTCAGGTCCCTCGATGCGTTCCAGCAGGAAGCCGGGTTCCTCGGGCGGAGTCTGGACCAGGAACGACATCGCCGTGGACTGTCGGCCCAGGCTCGCGTCGTAGGCCAGCACCCGGATGTAGTGATTCGGGAACGCGGCCCGGCATTCGTTTATCGGTGCCACGACACCGTCGGGCTCGGCCAGGTCGAACATCGGCAAGCCGAACATCTCCCAGTAGATGTTGCGTGGATGCGGATCGTCGGTGTATTCGATCGACACCGGCCATCCGTTGTCCAGCGCGTAACGGACTTGCGCGGCGATCTCCTCGTCGGTGAGATCGGGCAGGTAGGAAAAGGTCCCGTACCGGAGTTTCATGATTGCTCCCTTTGTTGGATGGTGGGTTCGGTTACGACGGGGTGGCCGTTGGCACGAAATCGGGCGCGTCGGTGCTGGTGTAGTCGAAGGTCACGTCGCCCCAGGTGGACAGGGCGGCCTCCAGGGGCTGGCAGTGCTTGGCGGCGTTGCGGAGCACTCCTGGCCCCTCCTTCAACAGGTCGCGACCTTCGTTGCGGGCCTTGACCATTGCCTCAAGGGCAACCCGGTTGGCCTCTGCGCCGGCAGCGATTCCGTAGGGGTGACCGATAGTGCCGCCACCGAACTGCAGGATCACGTCGTCGCCGAACAGGTCGAGCAGTTGGTGCATCTGGCCGGCGTGGATGCCGCCTGAGGCCACCGGCATCACGCCCGGCATGGAAGCCCAGTCCTGGTCGAAGAAGATGCCGTTCTGCAGGTTCGTCGGCACCTTGTTCTCACGGAGGGTGTCGTAGAAGCCGCGGGTGGTGGCGGGGTCACCTTCGAGCTTGCCGACGACGGTGCCTGCGTGCACGTGGTCGACGCCCATGAGCCGAACCCATTTGGAGATCACCCGGAAGCTGACGCCGTGGGACTTCTGCCGGGTGTAAGTCGAGTGACCGGCGCGGTGCAGATGCAACAGCACCCCGTTGTTACGGGCCCAGTAGGCCATCGACTGGATGGCGGTGTACCCGATCGTGAGGTCGATCATCACGATCACCGAGCCGAGTTCCTTTGCGAATTCCGCTCGTTCGTACATCTCTTCCATCGAGCCCGCGGTGACGTTGAGGTAATGCCCCTTGCTCTCGCCCGTCTCGGCCATCGCCTTGTTGACGCCTTCCATCGCGAACAGGAAGCGGTCACGCCACCGCATGAAGGGCTGCGAGTTGATGTTCTCGTCGTCCTTGGTGAAGTCGAGCCCACCCTTGCAGGCCTCGTAGATCACCCGGCCGTAGTTGCGGGCCGACAAACCCAGCTTCGGCTTGATCGTCGCGCCCAGCAGTGGGCGACCATACTTGTTGAGATACTCGCGCTCCATCACGATCCCGTGCGCCGGGCCCTGGAAGGTCTTGGTGTAGGCAACCGGAATCCGCATGTCCTCCAAGCGAAGTGCCTTGAGAGGCTTGAACCCGAACACGTTGCCGATGATCGATGAGGTCAGGTTGGCGATGGACCGCTCTTCGAACAGATCGATGTCATAGGCGATGTAGGCGAAATACTCGCCGGGACGTCCCGGCACCTCGTCCACCCGGTACGCCTTGGCCTGGTAGTGCGTGTTCGCGGTGAGCCGGTCGGTCCAGACCACAGTCCATGTCGCAGTGGATGATTCGCCGGCAACCGCGGCCGCGGCCTCGATCGGGTCGACTCCATCCTGCGGAGTCACCCTGAACACCGCGAGTACATCGGTGTCCTTGGGGACGTAGTCCGGATTCCAGTAGCCCATCCCGGCGTAGCTCTGCACACCCGGATCCCAGCGCTCCTTGGCCTCGGTGCCGGTGTCTGCACCGTTCTCGGTGATCGTCATGGCGTTGCATCCTTTCCGTTTCAATCGGCGGTCGAAACAAAGTCTGCGGGCCAAATAGATCAACTACAATTGAAACTATTCTGATTACTGATAAAGGATCATTTAACGATGCCTGGCCTGGATCTCCCCGCGGCGGCCACCTGGGGTCGGCTGACGACGTTCCTGGCGGTCTACGAGACCGGAAGCGTGCGCGCGGCTGCCGATCAACTGCACGTCACACCGCC
Organism: Mycobacterium aquaticum; assembly: GCF_002086485.1. Lineage (GTDB taxonomy): Bacteria > Actinomycetota > Actinomycetes > Mycobacteriales > Mycobacteriaceae > Mycobacterium > Mycobacterium aquaticum. Next base: position 45,604 of record NZ_MVHF01000048.1, read on the forward strand.
CGCGGTCTCGGCGGCAATCGCTGCCCTGGACGCGGCGTTGGGCACACCGCTGTTCGGCAAGTCGGGTCGCGGCATCATCCCCACCGACGCCGGGGAGACCTTCGCCGGCTATGTACGCAAGATGCTCGGCCTGCTCGCCGAAGCCGCTGGCGCCGTGCGTGATGCCGATCGGGGGCGCGTCCGTATCGGTGCCGTGGCCACCGCCAGCGAGTACGTCCTTCCCCCGTTGATGGCATCGTTCATCGACGAGCACCCGCACGTCGAACTCTCCCTGTCGGTGCTGCCCCGCGACGAGCTGTTCGCGCGCGCCCGTGACCACGCTGTCGACCTGGTACTGGCCGGCCGACCGCCGCGACTGTCCGGACTCGTGACGAATGCGCGGCGGCCCAACCGCCTTGTGCTCGTCGGCCGGCCGGGCTTGAAAACAGATCCGTTGACCGCGACGTGGTTGCTCACCGGTCTGGGGTCGGGCACCCGGGACACCGCGCTGTCATTGCTCACCCGGCTGCAGGCGTCGCCGCCGTTGCTCACGCTCGGCACCTCGGGCGCGGTGGTGGCCGCCGCCTGCCAGGGCCTGGGCGTCACGTTGGTGCACGAGGCGGCGGTACGCGCGCAACTCGACTCGGGCGAGCTCGTGTCGTACACCGTTCCCGGCACACCGATGGACCGCCCGTGGCAGTTGTGCACGACGTCGGAGCCGACCTCGGCGACCCGGCTGTTCCTGGCACATGTGTGCGACCCAGGCCGGGTTGGCGCGGCGGCGTTTCACACCCGGCATCGCCCTCAGGGGTGAGTACGTCGAATTGCGTCAGGCACATGCTCGTTGCCATGACGACCACTCTTCGCACCGACCAGTCCCACCTCAGCCGGATCGCGGTGCAGATGACCAGCGGCGGTCGTGGCATCCTGGCCGCCGACGAATCGATCAAGACCATGTCGGCCCGGCTCGAAGGTGAAGGCATCGCGGCCAGCGCCACCTCCCGCCGCGACTATCGCGAGCTGCTGCTCACCGCTGCGGGTCTCTCGGAGTCTGTCAGCGGAATCATCCTGTGTGACGAGACATTCGGTCAGCAGCTCGCCGACGGCCGCGACTTCCCCACCGCCGCAAGCCAACTCGGCATCCTGCCCGGTATCAAAGTCGACACCGGCACCAAACCTCTTCCGGGGCAAGCATGTGCGCTCATCACCGAGGGACTGGACGGGCTCGGCGACCGGCTCGCGTCCTATGCCGAGCGCGGAGCAGCTTTCGCCAAGTGGCGAGCCGTCTTCGACGTGAACACCGTCACGCCGTACGGCGCACGAGCCAACGGGCATGCGCTGGCCCGCTACGCAGCGCTGTGCCAGGACCATGGGATCGTCCCGATCGTCGAACCGGAAGTCCTCTGCAACGGTGACCACGACTTGGCAGCATCCGAGCGCGCATCACGAATGGCGTTGGGATCACTGTTCGACGAACTCGACCAGGCGGGAGTCGACCTGACCGGCATCGTGCTAAAGCCGAACTTTGTCACACCCGGCCTGGACGCCACACCTGTTGCGGCAACGACCGTCGCCGCAACGACGTTCAACGTGCTGCGTGCCACCGTGCCCGCAGCGGTGCCCGGCATCGCGTTCCTGTCCGGCGGCCACCGAACGGCGGACGTGTGCGCATTCCTGCACGAACTGCACGAAATCCCCGACCGCCCTTGGGATGTCACATTCTCGTTCGGCCGGGCACTGGTCAGCGCAGCACTGCACACGTGGGCCGGGTCCCCCGCCAATGTTCGCGCCGCCCAGGACGTGCTGCTCGCCAACTGCGCCGAGGCAGCAAGCGCGGCCCGCTAGATCGGCAGCTCGACCAATACGATCGTGCCCCGGTCCGGGCCGGACTCGACCCGTAGCGATGCCTCGATGATGGCGCAACGCTCGGCTATCGAGCTCATGCCGAAGTGCTGCGCCCCGCCGGCGTCTCCCGCCCGCGCGGCACGGCGTTCCGCCGGGTCGAAACCCTTCCCGTCGTCGCTGCAGCCGAGCACGATCGAGTCGCCAACCCGGCGCAGCGACAGCACGATCCGCTCGGCTTCGGCGTGCTTGATCGCATTGGCCAAAGCCTCTTGCGCGATGCGGTACAGCGCGGCAGCGGCATGGTCAGGGATGTCCTCGACTCCGGCGGCGGGGTCGACGTGCACTTCGATCGACGGACCGCTCTCCCCGGCCACGTTCTGGACCAGCGACTCGATTGCGGCGACGAGACCGAGGTCGTCGAGCACCAGGCTGTGCAGGCCCGAGATCGCCGCCCGGGTCTGGTTGTAGGCGAGGTCGGCGAGCTCGCGGGCATTGACCAGTTCGGCTCGGGCACGCTCGAAGTTCTGTTTACGCGCCGGGTCGTCCGAATCGTCGCGGGCGGCAAGCGCCGAGACGGTGAGATCCGCCGACGAAAGGTGAAATGCCATGGAGGCGAGCGCGGTAGTGACGCCGTCGTGCAGATCGAACGCGATCCTGCGTCGCTCGGCCTCCTGAGCCGACACCGCCTGCCGGATGAGCCGGTCGCGTTCGGTGCTGTGATGGTTGACCGCCCGCCACAACTGCTCGGCGTGCAGGCCCAACCCGAGCACCGGTGCAACCGTCTCCGCAGTGGCAAGATCGGACTCGTCGAACGGATAATGCGGGCTGCGGTGGGCGGTCAGCACACCGACGATGTTGTTGCTCAGACCCCGAAGCGGCACACACAACCGCGCCACGGTCTGCGTCGACGAATCCAGGCCCATCAGCCGGCGGTGCAGCTCATTGCGCGGCGAATCGGCCCGCAGCATCACCGGGTCGCCGGTCCGCGCCACCATGCCGGTGACCCCGAAGCCGATGGGCAGCGTCAGCGTCTCCGCCGCCGGGTGCTCCGGCCAGATGTCGACGACCGTGAGGTCCTGGTCGTTGAGGGCGAAGATCAGCACGCCGCGGGCGTCGAGTCGCTCGACCAAGTCCGCCGCGGTGGGTACCGCCGCGTTGGGCGAGGTTGTGCGTGCGGGCCCGCTGGTCAACGAAACAGCCCTTCCCGCAATGCAACAGCGATTGCGCCGCTCCGGTCGGCCACCCCGAGCTTGCGGTACAGCCCACGGATATGGGTCTTGACGGTGTCCTCGCTCACCACGAGCTTGCTTGCGACCGCCTTGTTGGAGTGCCCGGAAACCAAGAGCTCCAGCACTTCCGACTCGCGCTGGGTGAGACCCAGGTGCACACCCGACCAGAACTCCCCGCGATTCAAGTGCGCCGCGGACAGCGCCACCCGGCCGGCCAACCCTTGGTCGACGACGATCTCCCCTTCCCGGATCCGACGCAGGTGGCTGACGAGCTCCTGGCCGTCGATCCGCTTGAGGATGTAACCCGAGGCACCCACGCGCAAGGCCTGATAGAGGTAATGCTCGTCGTCGTACACCGTGAGCAGCACGACCTTGGTGTCCGGGTACTGCGTGGTGATCTGGCGGCACAGATCCAGGCCACTCTCCTTCCCGATGCGGATGTCCGACATCACGACATCGGGTTTCTCCTCTGCGACCATCCTCAGCGCCACTGCACCCGCGGTCGCCTGCCCCACGATCACGACCTCGTCAGGAAAGTGGCCGAGCATGGTGTCGAGACCATGCAGAACCATCTCGTGGTCGTCGACGAGCACGAGACGCAACGGCGCCGCAGGAGCCGGATGTGCCACCAGCATGTCTTCAGCGTACGGCGAGCGAACGCGCGCATCGGGGCATCAACAGCACTTTTGCCGAATTTCACCCGCCGCTCCACCCGGGCGGGTGAGTGTCCGCGGGGCCCGCCGCGGTCGGATGAACTACGCACGCTTCTCGTCAGAAAGGTCACGACCATGCAGCCGCTCATCGTGCCTTCGGTGTTACCTGCCGACTTCTCGCGTCTCGGCGATGAGGTCGCCGAACTGTGCGATGCGGGCGTAGACCGCATCCAGTGGGATGTCATGGATGGCGTCTTCGTCCCCAATCTCACCTTCGGCCCAGATGTCATCGCAGCATGCCGGCCACACAGCACCGTGGGGTTCGAAGCTCACCTCATGGTGGTCAATCCCGATGAGCTGCTGGGGCGCTACGTCGACGCGGGATGCGAACTCGTCATCGTTCACGCCGAAGCGTGCACGCATCTGCACCGCACGCTCGCGCGCATCCGCCAACTCGGGGCGCGCAGTGGGGTCTCCCTCAACCCGCACACCCCCGCCGAGGTGGTTGAGCACGTGCTCGACGAGACGGACATGGTGCTGGCCATGACCGTCAACCCGGGTTTCGGCGGCCAGAAGTACATCGCCGCAGTGGAGCCGAAGGTCGCCAAGATCCGGCGCATGATCGACGAATCCGGTCTGGACATCGAGCTCGAGGTGGACGGCGGCATCACCGACAAGACCATCGCGGGGGCGGCCGCCGCGGGCGCTGACGTGTTCATCTCGGGCTCCTGGATGTATGCGTACCCGGACGGAAAGGCCGCGGCCGTCAAACAATTGCGCGCCATCGCTTTCGAGAACGCACCCAACGGAGAGGCAGCCCGATGACTGACGTTTTGCACTCCACCTTTGTGCCGTCGGTCGAAACCGACCGGCTGGCCGTCGACACGCTGCGCTTCCTGGCGGCAGATATGGTGCAGGCCGCCAACTCCGGACACCCCGGCATGCCGATGGGCGCCGCTCCGATGGCCTGGACCTTGTGGAGCAGGCACCTGCGCCATGACCCGGCCGCACCGGACTGGGCGGACCGCGACCGCTTCGTGCTGTCGGCCGGGCACGGCTCGGCGCTGCTGTACGGGCTGCTGCACATCTTCGGCTATGACCTGCCCGAGTCCGAGTTGCGCAACTTCCGTCAACTCGGCTCCCGCACACCCGGTCATCCCGAGTTCGGGCACACCCCGGGCGTCGAATGCACGACCGGACCGTTGGGTCAGGGCCTGGCAATGGCCGTGGGTATGGCGCTGGCCGAACGCATGGAACAGGCCCGCTACCCCGAGATCACCGATCACCACACCTACGCGATCGTGGGTGACGGGTGCCTAATGGAAGGAATCAGCCACGAGGCCGCGTCGTTCGCCGGGCATCTCGGTCTCGGACGGCTGGTTGTCCTGTGGGATGACAACGCGATCACGATCGACGGCAGCGTCGATCGCTCCTGCAGTGACGACCAGCTGACCCGGTTCGCGGCGTACGGATGGCACACCCAAGCCGTGCTCGACGGCACCGATGTCGCCGCGATCGACCAGGCGCTCACCCTCGCCAAGGCCGATCCGCGGCCCAGCTTCATCGCTGTGCGCACCGTGATCGGCAGCGGCGCCCCCGGGGTGGAAGGCACATCGAAAGCGCACGGATCGCCGCTGGGCGAGCAATTGCTCGCGCGAGCCAAAGAGCTTGCAGGGTGGGGTTTTCCACCGTTCAGCGTGCCGACGCCGGTACGGATTGCCTGCGCCAAGCTGGCCGAGATCGGCGCTGCCGAGCACGCCGCCTGGGATGAGGAATTCGCCAACTTCGAGGCTGCTTCCCCGCAGCGGGCCGCCGAGTACATCCGGGCCCGCGAACGGAGACTGCCGGGTGGCCTGCCCGACGTGTTGCAACGCATCTCGGGCGAGAAACCCCGGGCCACCCGGCAGTCCTCCCCGGCGTGCCTGAACGTCGCGCGCGAGTTGATGCCCGAATTGGTCGGCGGGTCAGCGGACTTGGCCGGGTCCACCGGCACCGCGTGTGGCGACGTGGTCTCCCGCGACGATTACTCCAGGAGCGCAATCGCGTTCGGAATCCGTGAATTCGGCATGGCCGCAATCCTCAACGGCATCAGCCTGCACGGCGGCTTCCGGGTTTTCGGCAGTACGTTCCTGGTGTTCGCGGATTACCTGCGGCCCGCACTACGGTTGTCGGCGTTGATGGGTCAACCGGTCATCTACATCTTCACCCACGACTCGATCGCCGTGGGTGAAGACGGTCCGACGCATCAACCCGTCGCGCATATCGAGTCGTTGCGCATCATTCCGGGGCTGCAGGTGCTGCGGCCGGCCGATGACCGCGAGACGGCGCAGGCCTGGCTGCACGCGCTGGAACGCACCGACGGCCCGACAGCGCTCATCCTGTCGCGCCAGGCACTTCCGCAACTGAACCCCGACCGCTTCGACGGGGACGGGGCCGTGTCGGTCGAGATCGTGGCCACCGGCTCGGAGGTGTCGCTGGCCGCGCAGGTCGCCGATGACCTGCGGGCCGACGGATACGGCGTCCGCGTGGTGTCGGCACTCGACCGCTCGCACTACACGCCGGATCCGTCCGCGACCACCGTCAGCATCGAGGCCGGCAGTACCGACGGCTGGAAGGGGCTCGTCGACCTCGCCATCGGCATCGACGGGTTCGGCCACAGCGGCCCTGGCGACGAAGTCATGGCCCACCACGGCTTCACCGGGCAGGGTCTGCTTGCCCGGCTCCGCGCGCACCTCTCCGAACACGACACGTGAACCGTCTCGACGCCGTCATCTTCGACGTCGACGGCACCCTCGTCGACAGCGAACGGGACGGCCACCGCGTCGCCTTCAACGAGGCATTCGAGGAGGCCGGGCTTTCCGACTACTGGGATGTCGACACCTACGGGCGACTGGTGAAGATCACCGGCGGCGCACGGCGGTTGGCACACTGGTTCGAGGAGCGTGGGCGCAACCCCGACGAGGCGCGCGAGCTTGCGGGCAGGCTGCACACACGCAAGACGCAGATTATGCGCAGGCTCATCGCCGACGGCCGAGTGCAACCCCGGCCCGGGGCGCGCGAACTCATCGACGAGCTCGATGCGGCCGGGGTGCAGATCCACGTGGCGACCACCGGAACCCGCGCGTGGGTCGGGCCGCTCCTCGACCACGCGTTCGGCCCCGACAGGTTTCGCACGGTGATCACCGGAACCGAGGTGGCCGATCTCAAACCGAGCCCGGCCGCCTACCTGGAGGTGTTGCGCCGCACCGGATGTGATCGCGAGCGCACGGTCGCGATCGAGGATTCCGCGAACGGTGTGCACGCGGCGGTCGCCGCCGGTTTGCGTTGCCTCGCGGCCCGCAACCCGTACACCCGCGACGACGACCTGTCCGGCGCGGTGCTGATCGCTGACGGGCTCGACGACCCACCACTGCTCGAGTGGGTCCGCAGCCGGGTGCCGACGCGCTTGGTCTGAAGTTTGCGGTCACCATGTAGCTGTTGCAATCTCGGCGGTGTTGCCGCCCCGACGGTGGCGAGGTTGTCACACCATTATCGTGCCTGGCTATCAGTGAAACCGTCGCTGGTCAGGTGCGCTGGACTGAATTCGTCTCCACGAGTGTGAACTGGCTGCGAAATCCGGCGCTCAGACTCGCAGAGGATTCACGCTCGCGGTAGGCAGTGGGTGTCGCGGTGCTTACGTCTCGGATTGCAGCCACTGGGTGACTGCAATCCTCGGCATAACGTGTGGTTAGGACAAAGTGCGACAACGGCTTCGACGCCTGCCGGCGGGCCCACCGTCGCCGCTCGCTGCGGGCCTGATTACCCGGCGTGCGCCGCGTTGTGCGATGTCAGCACGTCGACACCGGGAAGTTTCTTTCCCTCAAGGTATTCCAGCGAGGCTCCGCCGCCGGTCGAGATGTGCCCGAATGCCGAGTCGGCGAACCCGAGCCGCCGCACGGCCGCGGCCGAGTCGCCACCGCCGACCACCGACAGCCCGTCAACCTCGCTGAGCGCCCGCGCGACTGCACGGGTACCGCGGGCGAATGCGTCGAATTCGAACACCCCCATCGGCCCGTTCCAGAAGACCGTCTTGGCGTCCGCGAGCGCGGCGGCGAACATACGTGCCGTGCGCGGTCCGATGTCCAGTCCCATCGCATCGGCCGGAATAGCATCTGCGTTCACCGCCCACGCGACCGCGTCGGCCGCGAACCGCTGTGCCACCATTATGTCGACCGGCAGCAGCAATTCGACACCGATCTCGCGGGCTCTGTCGATGTAGGTGCGGCAGGTGTCGATCTGATCGGGCTCGAGCAGGCTGGTGCCGACGCAGAACCCCTGTGCAGCAAGGAATGTGTACGCCATCCCGCCGCCGATCAGCAACTTGTTCGCCCGCTGCAGCAGATTGTCGATCACCGCGAGCTTGTCGGAAACCTTCGATCCACCCAGCACAACGACGTACGGCTTCGCCGGCTCGCCGGTCAGCTGCTCAAGTACCGCGAGCTCCGACGCCACCAGGCCGCCCATCGCCGACGGCAGACAGCGCGCAACGTCGTACACCGACGCCTGCTTGCGGTGCACCACACCGAACCCATCACTGACGAAAGCATCAGCGAGCGCAGCGAGTTGCGTGGCGAACGCCATCCGGGTGCCGTCGTCTTTCGCGGTCTCCGCGGCGTTGAACCGAACGTTTTCCAGCAGCGCGATCCCGCCGTCGGCCAGGCCCAGCACGGTGTTACACGCGGATTCGCCGACGGTGTCGGTGGCGAAGCTGACGGGTCGACCGAGCAACTTGCTCATGCGCTCAGCCACGGGGCGCAGCGAATACCTCGCCTCAGGCGCCCCCTGCGGTCTGCCGAGATGCGCCATCACGACGACACGTGCGCCCTGCGCGGAAAGCCGCTCGATGGTCGGCAGGCCGGCCCGGATCCGGCCGTCGTCGGTGATCGTCCCGCTCTCGTCAAGCGGCACATTGAGATCCGAACGCACCAGCACAGTCCGCCCCCGCAGGCCACCCAACTCGGCCGCCAAGTCCGCGATCTCACTCACAGCGAGCGCCCGACGTAGGCGACGAGATCGGCCAGTCGGTTGGAGTAACCCCACTCGTTGTCATACCAGCCGACCACCTTGACCATATTGCCGATCACTTTGGTCAATGGCGCGTCGAAGATGCACGATGCGGGGTCGGTCACGATGTCCGAGGACACTATCGGTGCGGTCGAATAACGTAGGTAGCCTTTGAGATCACCGTCGGCGGCCGCCTCGACGATCGAGTTGACCTCCTCGACCGTGGTGTCGCGCGGCGCCTCGAAGGTCAGGTCGGTGGCCGAACCGGTGGGCACGGGTACTCGGATCGCGTAGCCATCGAGTTTGCCCTTCAATTCAGGGAGTACGAGGCCGATGGCCTTGGCAGCGCCGGTCGAGGTGGGCACGACGTTGAGTGCGGCCGCGCGGGCCCGGCGCAGATCCTTGTGCAGGTTGTCCTGCAGGTTCTGATCGGCGGTGTAGGCGTGGATCGTGGTCATCAGACCCTTGACGATGCCGAGTCCGTCGTTGAGCGCCTTGGCCATCGGCGCCAGACAGTTCGTGGTGCAGGAGGCGTTGGAGATCACCGTGTCCGTCTGCGGATCGTATTGCTGCTGATTGACGCCCATCACCACGGTCACGTCGTCGCGCGTCGCCGGAGCGGATATGACCACCTTCTTCGCACCACCGGAATCGACATGTGCCCTTGCCTTTTCGGCGTCGGTGAAGAACCCGGTGGACTCGACGACGATCTCCACGCCGAGGTCCTTCCACGGCAGGTCGGCCGGATCGCGTTCGGCGAGCGCGACGATCGGCCTGCCGCCGACCTCGATCGCGTCGCCGGTTGCGGTCACATCGGCGTCGAGCCGACCCAGGATCGAGTCGAACTTGAGCAGGTGCGCCAGTGTGGTGTTGTCGGTGAGGTCGTTGACGGCGACGATCTCGATGTCGGCGCCCGACGCACGCACGGCACGGTAGAAGTTGCGGCCGATCCGGCCGAAGCCATTGATTCCGACACGGACTGTCACGTCAGCTCTCCTCTGCGGTTATCTGATTGCTTCCCGGCGCTTTTCGACGTTCCGTCACTGCGCTTTGTTGCGACGCTCGAGAAGCCGCCACAGCATCGGAGTGAAAATCAGCTGCATCGCCAGATCCATCTTTCCGCCAGGGCAGACGATGGTGTTCGGGCGCGACATGAACGAGTCGTGCAGCATCGACAGCAGGTAGGGGAAGTCGATGCCCCGTGGGTCGGCGAAGCGGATGACGAGCATCGACTCGTCGGCCGATGGAATCGTCCTGGCGATGAACGGGTTTGACGTGTCCACCACGGGCACCCGTTGGAAGTTGACATGGGTCCGCGAGAACTGCGGGCACATGTAGTGCACGTAATCGTCCATTCGGCGCAGGATCGTCTCCGTCACCGCCTCGGTCGAGTAGCCGCGTTTGGCCTTGTCGCGGTGCAACTTCTGGGTCCACTCCAGGTTGATCACGGGAACGACGCCGATGAGCAGGTCGGCGTATTGGGCGACGTCGACCTTCTCGGTCACCACCGCGCCGTGCAGCCCCTCGTAGAAGAGCAGGTCGGTGCCGGCCGGAATGTCCTCCCAGGATGTGAACGTCCCGGGTGGCTGGCCGTAGGGTGCCGCCTCCTGATCGTCGTGCAGATACTTGCGCACCTTTCCGCTACCGGTCTCGCCGTACACGCGAAACAGTGCCTCCAATTCTTCGAAAAGGTTTGCGTCGGCGCCGAAGTGGCTGAAGGTGTGATCGCCCTCGTTCAGAGCCCGGGCCATCTCCTGCTTCATGCCTGCACGGTCGTAGCGGTGGAAGCTGTCACCTTCGACGAATGCGGCGTTGACGTCCTCGCGCCGGAAGATCTGCTCGAAGGTTCGCATGACCGAGGTGGTGCCTGCGCCCGAGGAACCGGTGACGACAACGACGGGGTGCTTGGCGGACATGTGTGTTCTCCTCAGTTGCTGGCGCGGTATAGCCCACGCATGCCGTACAGCGGGTGCCAGTGCTCGATGGGCTCGGGTGGCAATTCGACGTGATAGCTGACAATCCGTTCGACCTCGTCGCGGCTGCCGAATATGAAGGGCACCCGCTGATGCAGGTCGGTGGGCTGGACATCGAGGATGCGTTCCCGCCCGGTCGAGGCGAGGCCGCCGGCCTGCTCGACAAGGAATGCGATGGGGTTTGCCTCGTACAGCAACCGAAGCCGCCCTCGCTTCTTTGGATCCTTGGAGTCTTTGGGATACAGGAACACGCCGCCCCGTGTGAAGATGCGGTGCGCCTCGGCCACCAGGGAGGCGACCCAGCGCATGTTGAAATCCTTTGTCCGGGGCCCGGCCACACCCGCCAGGCACTCCTCGACATACTTTTGCACCGCAGGTTCCCAGAACCGCTGATTCGACGCGTTGATCGCAAATTCTGTGGTGCCGCTGGGTATCTCGATGGACGGACGGGTGAGGAAGAACTCGCCCAGGCACGGGTCCAGCGTGAACCCGTGCACCCCAGTTCCGACCGTGAGGACGAGGACGGTGGACGGGCCGAACAGCGCATAGCCCGCCGCCACTTGTCTGCCTCCCGGTTGCAGGAAGTCGTCCACCTCGGCGTCCTGCCCAGGCGTCGGCGCACGCAGGATCGAGAAGATGCTGCCGACTGAGACATTCACGTCGATGTTCGAAGAGCCGTCCAGCGGGTCGAAGGTGAGCAGGTACTTTCCCCGGGGATACTGCGCCGGGATATGGTATGGATCGTCGAGCTCTTCGGAAGCCATCCCGGCAAGCTGACCGCCGAACTCGTTGGCGCGCAGGAATATATCGTTGGCCACGACGTCGAGCTTCTGCTGCTGCTCGCCTTGGACGTTGACGGCACCGGCCTTGCCGATGACACCGGAGAGCGCTCCCGAGGCGATGCGTTGGGAGATCGCCTTGCACGCCAACGCGACATCGTGGATCAGCGCGTTGAGCTCTCCGCTCGACCGGGGATGACGCCGACGCTCCTCGATGAGGAACTGCGTCAGCGTCGAACGCTCGGTTAGCATTTCACCACTCCTCAGGCGTCGTCGGTATGCGTTGAGCACACCAGCGACACCCCGCGGCAACCTCCTCCCGAGGGGTGACCGCAGGGGTGGTTGCACATGGCTGCGGCGCTGGGTCACCCCCGGCTTCATCCCCACAGGGGAACCGCGCGTCCCTATGCGCTGCTTAGCGTCGGTGGGTGTACCGAACCTTGCCTTCCGAGCCCACGCTGAGATCTGGGCTCATCGCGCAGTACCTCGGAGTGATCTGCGACCTCGACGGTGTGGTCTACCGCGGTGCGACACCGGTATCCGGCTCGGTCGAAACGCTGAATCACCTTACTGCCGAAGACATTGCGATCGTCTTCGCGACCAACAACGCCTCGCGCCCAGCGCACGCGGTCGGCGAGCATCTACGCGAACTCGGTCTCGGATCGCAGGGATGGGAGGTGGTCACCAGTTCGCAGGCCGCCGCAGCGTATCTCGCCGACCGACTGCCCACACGAACCCCGGTGTTCGCGGTCGGCGGGCCCGGGGTCCCGCACGCGCTCACTCAGGCCGGCCTGCTCCCCGTCGGTATTTCAGAGTTGCCGGACGCCCCCGTCGCTGCGGTGGTCCAGGGCCTCGGAATCGACGTGACCTGGCGCGAATTGGCGGAGGTCGGCTATCAGGTCCAGCGTGGCGCGATGTGGGTCGCGACCAACCTCGACCTCATGCTGCCGACAGCACGCGGGCCCGCACCGGGCAACGGTGCGTTGGTCGCGACCGTGCAGTCCGCCACGGCGGCGACACCACACGTAGTCGGCAAGCCCGCTGCGGACCTATATGAGCTGGCCCGGAACCTGCTGAAGATCGAGCACACAGAGACTCTCGTGTGCGGCGACCGCTTGGACACCGATATCGCGGGCGCGAACGCGGCAGGGATGGATTCGCTGTTGGTCCTCAGCGGAGCGTCGAGCTTGCGAGATCTCGCGTTCGCCGCTCCCGCGGCACGCCCGACGTATGTCGCCGCGAGCCTGACCGGGCTGCTCCAACCAGGGCTACACCTGCATGAAGCGCCGCAGCTGTCCGTGGCGCTCACCTCCGCAGGCATCCTGAACGCCGACGCGGACCGTGAGCGGCTGTTGCAGTCGGTCGTGACGACCGCATGGGCCGCACTCGACGCCGGCGACGAGGTCATCGCCGACACCGACTGGTGGCTACGCCTTGAGGAACACCTTTGCCTGACCGGCGCCACAGGCTGACCGGAGCCGAGCCGGTCAGCCCGCCGTCGGGTGGGGTTTAGTTACCCCACCCGCGCTGGCCGTCCCAGCCGCCGCAGATGCCGTTGAGGCAGCCGTGGCCCCAACCACCCTGGGCAGGGTTCCAGCCGCCGCAGCCCTGCCAGCCGGGGCCGCTGTCGCAACCGCCGCCGCCCCCGGCATCACCCCCGCCGACCGGGTCGGCGAGCACTACTTGATTCGTTCCATTCGGGTCGGTCAATGAGGCCGGCGCATCAGCGAGGAGCATGGCCGTCGGTGCGGCGGCGATGGCCGCTGCGGCTCCCGCTACGAATACTGTTCCCGCGAGTTTTCGTATGGTTAGCATGCCTCCATACTCCTCCCCTGTGAGCTCCCTGCCAAGGAATCTGTGAGCACGGACACCGATTTCCGGCGAAAGCACAGGTCAGGAGTGTGGACTGAGAAGAACTTTTTCAGGCCGGCGGGACAACCCCCGGGGCACGGACAACCATGGGGACGGCCGGGAAGTACGAGGCCATCTCCGAGCGCGATTTGCGCAGCGCCGCAGTGCCGTACCCGCGCTTACGGAAATCGGGGTGGATCCAAATCCGGACGTTCACCTCACCGCCGCTGAGCTCGCCGAAGACCATGCCGACCTTCTCCGCACCTTCGACCGCCACGAACCACGCGGCCTCATCGGCATCCACCCGAGCCAGCGCCGACCGGATCTCGTCGTCGATATCGGCAGCAGGTGCGCCGGACCCGTCGCCGGACGCGCCGACGTCGGCCGTGCGGGCCTCGAAGATGTCTCGGTCGGTAGCCGCCGAGAAGGGCCTGAGCACCAACGTCTCGCCGGAGCTCGCCGGACGTTCCTGCGCGGTGAACGTCAGCTGGCTGTTCAGATCATCGAGCTCGGCGGCGATCTGCCTGCGCGATTCCTTGGTGATCCGGTCGAAGGACAACCCGACGACGGCATCGGCGGCGGCATGCGATGTGTTGAGCAATGTCGCAACAGCGTCGACCGCGGTCTTGCGGTCGTCGGCCTCGACGATCACATCAAGCAGTTCGTGTCGGCGGTTGAGTGCGTTGAGCAGAGCGTCAGCAATCTCACGCCGCGCGGCGGCCTTGTCGTGATCGGTCATGCAGGAGAGCCTAGAGCAGCTCAGTCCGGGCTGCGACGAGTTCACATCGGCTCGACAAGGTTGGCAGCAACCTCACCGGAGGAAAACGGCCGAATTGCACGCCATTCGGGTTATTTGTGTTCGGAAAGTTGTATGCGGAAATTCATGGATGATCCATTTCCCGCGACAACAGTGCCGACTCGAAATAGATGCGCCTGGACGCGCGGCCGCGCGATTCATGGCGCGCATGGTCGTGGCTGTCGTGGGGAAGCTGTTCCGACGGCGGTTCATGAAGCAGGTCGTTCATCATGTCCGCTGGCCTGTACGGAATCGTGAGGATCACGGCTACCCCCTTCGCTGGCACCGTATCGGGCAACTCCGCCGCGGCGTCACGCTCGCCGGAGGATCATCAGAAAACCATTCCGAATATTCCTGGAGCATCGACCAAATGGATGATTTCGCTTAGGATTTTCGGCAGCGCTGAATAATTGACGGGACGCACGATGTCGGCTTCGCTGCCTGAACGGGAACCCGCACCATGGTCACGCTCGAGGATTTCTCGCGACTCGTAGCGGGCATCTACGCCGCGGCCGCCACACCTGAGCGCTGGCAGACAGCCATCGGCGACATTCACCGGACCATCGGAGGCAACGGCGGGGCGCTGGTGACCGCGGAGAACGCGATCTGGATCATCCAGGACGCTGTCCTCCCGGCCGGCGCCGCAGCAAGTTACACCGAGCATTATGGACGGCTGGACTACCCGCTGGCCGCGGTGGCGAACGGCCCCGTCGGGATCATCCGATCGGGAGCGGAACTCATTACAACTCAACGGCATTCAGAGTTCTACACCGACTGGATGCACCCCAACGGTCTGGAAGACGGTCTGCTGGTGCGACTCAGTGCAGGCCCGCGTCCCAGCTGCTTCATACTGCACACCTCCGTCGCCTCCGAACGCTTCGACACTGTCGAGCGGGTACAGGTTTTCGGTGGTCTCGTCCGGCATCTGCAGCAAGCGCTGCGCACACAGCACCACATCGACGGCTTGACCCACACCGGCGCCGACCTGTCCGCCGCATTGGACACCGTCGGAAACGGCATCCTGGTGATCGGAGCCGATCGACGCGTGCTGAGCCTCAACGGCGCCGCCGAGCAGATCGTGCGGGTTGCTGACGGGCTGTCCCTCATCCAGGGGCACCTCACCGCCGCCAGCCGGCACGCCGAGCAGGCGCTGGGGCTTGCGCTGTACGCCGCGCTCGACGGCGACGCCAACGGCGTCCGACACGGAAACTCACTGATCTGCGAGCGCCCTTCGGGTGCAAGGTCATTCGTCATTCACGTGCTACCCCTGCACACCTTGGAAGAGCCGGGCCGCCCCCGGGCAATGGTCGTGCTCATCAATCCCGCTCGCGAACCGGAACCCAGCGCCGCGCTCCTGCAGCAACTGTTCCACCTCACCCCGACCGAGGCAGAGATCGCATTGCGGGTGTCACGTGGTGCCGACCCCAAAACGCTCGCCGAGGAGCTTTCAGTCTCCCTTCCGACTGTGCGAACCCATCTGCGTCGAATCTTCGACAAGACCGGAACACACCGACAGGCAGACCTGGTGCGACTGATACTCACCCTGCATCCGTTCACCTCGGTTCCGGAGTCCTGACGAGTATGAAACCTCTTCACCCTTGCGCTCTCTCAGCGATTGCGGCGAGGGCATCGACAACGTGATCGAGCGGTTGAGTGGTGTCGATCTCGTGCGTGGCGGCGGAGCGCAACAGTGGCTCGGTCTCAGCGATGTCTCGCGCGATCCGAGACTGCTCAACAGCGCTCTTGCCGAAGTCGTTTCCGGTACGGGTACCTAGGCGATCGAAGATCACGGCCGGCGGGGCGCTCAGCAGGACGACGGCATCGAATCTGGCATAGAACATGCCCTGATTGGCCACGGTGCCTTGCACGAACAACGGACGAAGACGCGGTCGGCGCAGCAACTCGTCAATGAGCGGTTCATGCCACAGCGGCTCGCCGTCGACGACGTGGATCCAATGCCCATAGTCGGTGTCCACTGTGTCGAAACCGCGTAGGGCAAGTTCCGCGAGGGCCGCCGACTTGCCCACCCCCGACATTCCGGTGACGAGTACCGCAGCCATCGGCGATCCAGAACTCACCCCACCACCACTACCAGGTCCTCGCCGCCTGCAAGGACATCCGGCTACTGTCGGAGGCTAGTGTCGGAACAGTGTACGACCAGTACGAGCTGATCGCCGACGAGTACGCACGACACTTCACCGACGAGTTCGACGTCAGACCGTTCGACCGCAGCCTGGTGCAGTCGTTCGCCGAGCTGGTACTGCGATCGGGCGGCCAGGCCGCACTGGACGTTGGTTGCGGACCAGGTCAGGCCGCCGCCGAACTCACCCGGTTGGGCCTCAGCGCCGAGGGCATCGACGGGTCACCTGCCATGATTTCCATTGCCCGCGAGCGGTATCCGCAGATTCCGTTCCAGGTGGCTGATATGCGTGAGTTGCCGTACCGCGACGGCACCTTCTCGGCAGTGTCTGCGTGGTATTCGATCATCCACACTCCCGCCGATGAGCTTGCGGACCTGTTCGCGGAGTTCCGCCGGGTCCTCACCGACCCGGGCTGGTTGCTTTTGGGATTTCCAAACTGGTGCTCCTCCTTTGTCTTTCGACGAAGCCTTCGGACACGCGGTCTCGATGACCTTCCTGCGACATGACACCGCCACCGTGCGCGACGCATTGGCCGCCGCCGGGTTCACCGGGTATGCCACAGCCACCCGTGAGCGCCAACCGCAGCTCAAGGAGACAGCTGACCAGGCGTTCGTCATCGCCGCAGTCGCTGCCTGATCACGCTGGCGGACAGTCTGTTTCGTCGTCGTCTTGGTTGTCGGTGAAGTATTGCTGGGGGTGGTGGTAGGTGTTGATGCGGGATTG
>NZ_MVHF01000049.1 GCF_002086485.1 Mycobacterium aquaticum
TGCGTCCGTTCGCCCGTCTGATCGCCTCCACCGGTGACAGCGTCACCACCTACGGCGAACCCTGGAACATGAACTGACATCTCCAGGCGACACACGGCGGCCCCCGGATTCCTCCGGGGGCCGCTGTCGTCGTCGCCGATGAGTGCGGGGCTAGGACGGCTTGTTCTCGCCGTTCTGCTTGGCCTGTGCGGCCAGCAGGTCGCGGATCTCGGTCAGCAGTTCGGCCTCGGTCGCGTCGGGCTCGGGCGCGGGGCTGCGGCTACGCCACGCGTTGTACGGCATGACGATCAGGAAGTAGACGACTGCCGCGATCAGAACGAAGTTGACGACTGCGGACAGCAGGATGTTCAGATCGATTGCCTGATCGCCACCGATCGGGATCCGCAGGATGCCGTAATCGGATTCTTTGCCCGCACCGATGCGGTTGATCAGCGGGGTGATGATGCTGTCGGTGAATTTCGTGACGAGCGCGGTGAACGCGGTACCGATGACCACAGCTACCGCCAGGTCGACGATGTTGCCGCGCATCATGAACTCTTTGAAGCCTTTTAACATGCGGGGACCCTTCCTGCAGTGACGAGTGTTAGTGCAGACAAGCGAACACTAACCGAGGTGCACAGGTGTCAGCAGAGTTCGGTCGTCGCTGGTCTGCACCGCTAATGCAACACAACGGTCACGGCTGCGACCAGGCTTGCTGCGGCCACATCGTTGGCGGGCCGCGCGGGCAGGGCCACCAAGGCGACCCGTTCGCCGCCACCCTTGGGCTTCTCCGACACCAGCACCACCACTGCATCCGTGGCGATCACCTGCGGCCGGGATTCATCGGTGTCGCCCGCTGTCAACACGTCGACCACGTCACCGGGCCGGAGCAGGTCGAGCACGGCGGTGTCCTGCAGCTGCAGCGGCACGATCCTGGCGTCCGGTCCCGCTGCGGATTTGGTGAGTCGGGGCCCGAGCAGGCGCACGTCGGTGAGCACCTCGCCGCGGCGGGCCGGCCCGGCGACAGTGGCGCCGATCAGTGCCGTGAGGTCGGTCTGGGCGCCGTCGGGCAGGGTGTCGGAGCGACGGCTCTCCATTCGGACGTCCTCGGCCGTCAGCGTGACGCCCGGTTTCAGGTCGTGGGTGGCCACCGCGATCTGGGCCTGCTCGCCTCTAGGATCGGCGCGCACGGCGGCGACGGCGGCAAGCACCACCAGGCCCGCGGCTGCGGCGCGGCGGGCGGCGACCGTACGAGTCCAGTCCGGGCGCAGCGCAGCGCTCAGCCGGCGCAGTGCCGAAGGGTTGAGGGATTCGGCCATGGCGTCACCGTAGGCGCCGCGATGCGACGCCGGAACGGTGTCGTGGCCGGCCTGTGGATAACTCTGCGGGTCAGCTCGACGCGGCAGCGGCCGGGGCGGAGCTGGAACTGCTCGACGAGCTGCTCGAGCTGCTGGAGGACGTGGAAGAAGACGCCTTCTCCGACGAGCTGGAGCTCTCCGAGCTCTTGGTGGAACCGTTGGACGAGCTCTTGCCCGACTCCCGGTTGTCGGTGCGGTAGAAACCGCTGCCCTTGAACACCACGCCCACCGAGCCGAACAGCTTGCGCAGCTTGCCGGAGCACTTCGGGCAGGTGGTCAGCGCATCGTCGCTGAACGCCTGCACCGCGTCGAACCGATTGCCGCACTCGGTGCATGCATAGGAATAGGTAGGCACGAAAACCTCCGACTAAGTCAATCTTGTTAGCACTCTACCGGCTCAAGTGCTAGAACCGCTATGTGGGTCGGGTCATTCCCCCGCGGCGACGTATGCGCACCGGGTGGGCGACGGTAATCATTGTGGTCCTCGCGGTCATCACGGTGCTCGGGGTGGCATGGCTGCAGCGGCCCGACGATCCCGTTCCACAGGCGGGCGTTCCGACCGCGGCGCAGGGCACACCCGACTACGACCAGGCTCGCGCACTGCTGTCGCAGCTTCCGGTCAAGGGCTGGGACCGGCGCAGCGATTTCTCCCGCGCGGCGTTCGGTGAGGCGTGGAGCGACGACGTCGATGTCGAGTTCGGCCACAACGGCTGCAACACCCGCGACGACATCCTGCGTCGGGATCTGGCCGCCCTGGTGGTGCGTCCGGGCACCTGCTACGCGCAGAGTGGGACGCTGCGCGATCCCTACACGGGTACCGGCATTGCCTTCGTCCGAGGCCCGGCCACCTCCGGTGCCGTGCAGATCGATCACCTGGTGTCGTTGTCGGACGCGTGGTACAAGGGCGCGCGGCGCTGGGATCCGCAGCGCCGCAAGGATTTCGCGAACGATCCTCGGAATCTTCTGGCGGTCGGCGCACAGGTCAACTCTGACAAGGCCTTTCGTGACGCCGCGAGTTGGCTCCCGCCGGAGGTGGGCTTCCGGTGTGAGTTCGTCGCCCGCCAGATCGGCGTGAAGACGACATACGGGCTGTGGCTGTCCGACAAGGAGAAGCGGGCGATGTCTGCCGTGCTCTGGAGTTGTTAGATGTTGGCGGGCAGGGCTTTCCGATCGTGGCCGGACTCTCCGGCGATGATGAGCGCGCCGACCGTCAGGATGGCCCATGCGCCCGATTTCGGAACCATGACGCCGAGGAAGCAGGCCCACGCGACGATGATCCAACCGAGCCAGACGGGTACCGGATACCCCCTGCGGGTCATGTGCAGCACGAGCTGTCCGATCAGCCCGAGTGGCACCCCGAAACTGCCGGGGCTGAACCAGAATGCCTCTGCGACTGCCACGCGGTCGGGCGGCGGATCGAGCGTCACGGTGTTGGCGACGCCTTCGTCGAGGATCTGCGACCACACGGCTTTGCGTTTCAAGGCCGCTGCCGACACATGAAAACCAGCGCCGGCTACGGCCAGGCGACCGCCCCAGACGGTAATGTTTCGGTTGTTCACATTGAAGGATGTTAATGACGTTCACATCTGGTCGCAAGACCTATCACCACGGTGATCTGCACCGCGCGCTGATCGTGGAGGCACGCGCGCTGCTCGCGGAGACCGGGACCACCGGTGTCACGCTGCGTGCGGTGGCCGCCCGGGCCGGTGTATCGCCAGCCGCGTCGTACCGGCATTTCGCCGACAAAGAGGCACTGCTGGCCGCCGTGGCCACGCAGGGGTTCGACGATCTCACCGCCAAGGCGAAACTGGTCCGCAGCCAAGGGGCGCCCGGCATCCCCACGCTGCACCGGATGACCTGTGCCTACATCGAATTCGCGATGGCCGAACACGCGTTGTACCGCCTGATGCGGGGGCCCGAGCTGCGTGACCGGACGCGGCATCCCGAGCTCGCCGAAGCCGAGGTGCGGTTGCGGGTGGAGGCCGAGGCGGCACTGCGGGATGCCCGCGACGCCGGTGAGATCGCCGACCTGCCGCTGGAGGACGTCACGCTCACCATTCACCTGATGATGCACGGACTGGCTGTCGCGGCAGGCGACGGGCAGGTGCCCGACACCAGCGCGACAGCCCTGTCCGAGCGGGTCATGACGGTCCTCGACGCGGGGCTACGCCCGCGGCGCGGCTAGCGGCGCGGAACGATCATCACCGGGACCGGCGCATGACGCAGGATCTTGGCCGCTGCCGAGCCAAGGAACACCTGCGCCGACTGCGCAGCCGCGCCTGACCCGAGCAGCAGCATGTCCCCGGCGTCCCACGACACGCTCTCCACGGCCGAGTTCCAGTCGTGTCCCGCGCCCACCACCACGTCTACGTCGGGAACCGTCATGTGTTCACGAATATCGTTGAGCTGCTTGGTGATATCGGCGATGGTGCGTCGTGTCCACTGTTCCACCACCAGATCCTCCGCCGAGGACTCGATGATGCCGCGGAACGCCTTGGTGTTGCGCACGGTGAACGATACGATGCGCAGCTTCGCCGACCACTTCTCGGCCAGTTCGGCGGCCGCCGGGATGAGCCCGTTGACGTCGGCCTCGCCGCCGTAGGACGCGGTCAGCCTGCGGATCCGCCCGGTGTTCTGCGGGTAGCCACGGGGTGCGATGGCTACCGGCACCTCTGCGGTGTGCACGAGCCGTTCGGTGACGCTGCCCAGCGCGACCCGGCCCAGCAGGCCCGAGGACGACGACCCGACCACCACCAGATTGGCCTGGTTGGCCACCGCCAGCTCGATCAAACCCGTTGGGACGGAACTGGAGTGGTGCACCGTGGTGGGAATGTCGACGTCCTTGGGCAGCCCCGCCACAGCCCGGTCCAGCGACTGGGTGGCCTGTCCGGTGATGTACCGCAGGTACTCCTCTTCGACCGGATCGCCCCTGGGCGGCCACGGCCGTTCCACCACCGCTGCGGCGACCACCTTGTCGCCGGTTGTGCGGGCGAGCTGTGCGGCCAGGTTCAGCGGGGCACTGCCCTGACTGCTCGCGCTGAAGGCGGCCAGGATGGTCACGACGCGGGTTCCTGTGCCGCGGTCCGCGCCACCACGTGGGTGACGGGGATCTGGTGCTCGGCGCGGGCGCGGTCGACCACGTCGAAGCGATCCCACACCGAATCCTCCGGTGGCAGTGTCGAGATCACGATCTGGTCGGGATGGAAGGCGTCGACTGCCGCCGACAGGGCGCGCAGCGGGCGGTAGTCACCCAGTTCGCCGTTGGCATCCAGGTCGTCGGCGCGCAGCGTCTGCAACGTGTCGTCGAGCCGTTGCTGGGCAACCTGTTTCGTGGCCTCCCAGACATCCAGCGGTCCGTGGCTGGCCGCGGCGCCGGTCTCGATGGGGCTGGCGGGCACCACCACGTAGTAGGTGGCTTCCCGGTCGGCTCCGATGCGGCGCAGCTCGTCGAGCAGCTCGCTGGACTGCACCGTCTGGTTGGCCAGCACCAGCACGCGGTGCGGATGTTCGGTTGGCGCGACGCCGGCCACCTCGGGCCGGGAGCTCAGGTACCACCGGTTGGCCACGTACAGCACGATCACCACGGCCCAGGACAGCAGGCTCAGGGTCAGGGCGCTGCGGTTGTCGCCTCCCTGGACGAACATCTGCACGAGGATGGCGAAGATCCCGGCGGCGGTGAGAATCGACAGGATCGGGAACAGCCACATCTTCACCTTGAGCTTGTCCGGTGAGGTGCGGTAGCGCAACACGATCTGAGACACCGCGATGAGCAGGTAGACGAACAGGATCACCGCGCCGCTGGAATTCAGCAGGAACGCGAAGATGGTGTCCGGCCAGAAGGCTGCGGCAATGACGCACAGGAGGCCGATCACCGACGAGGTCAGGATCGCCGGGGCGGGAACGCCGCGGCGGGTGACCGCGACCAGTTGCGGCGGCGCCTCGCGGCGGGCGGCCAACACGAACAGCATCCGCGATGCGGTGTACATGCCGGAGTTCAGGCAGCTCAGCACGGCGGTGAGCACCACGGCGTTCATGATGTGGTCGGCGTAGGGGATGCCCATCTCGGTGAACGCCGACACGAAGGGGGACGCCGCGACCTGCTTGCTGTTCCACGGCAGGATCGTCACCAGCAGGAACGCCGAGCCGACGAAGAAGATTGCGATACGCAGGATCACCGAGTTGGCGGCCTTCGCCACGGCACGTTCCGGATCGGATGATTCTGCGGCCGCGATGGTGGCGATCTCGGCGCCCACCATCGAGAAGATCACGGTGACGACGCCGACCGTGACGGCTGCCGGGCCCAGCGGGAAGAAGCCGCCGTGCGACGTCAGATTCGAGAAGTCCATCGACTTGTGCGGCCAGACGCCGAAGACGAAAAGCCCGCCCAGGACCAGGAACACGATGATCGCGGCGACCTTGACGCCGGCGAACCAGAACTCGAACTCGCCGAACGACGACACCGAAAACAGGTTCGTCGCCGTCATCGCGACGAGGAGCAGCAACGCCGTCAGCCATATCGGGGCGGCCGGGATCCAGTACCGGATGATCTTGGCGCCGGCGATCGCCTCGAAGCCCACGACGACCACCCAGAAGTACCAATAGAGCCAGCCGACCGAGAAGCCCGCCCAGTTGCCCATCGCGTTGCGCGCATAGTCCGCGAACGAACCGGTGGACGGATTGGCCACCGCCATCTCGGCGAGCATCCGCATGACCATGATGATCAGCACGCCGGCAAGCGCGTACGTGATGAAGGAGCCGGGGCCGGTGTCCTTGATGACCACACCGGATCCGACGAACAGTCCGGCGCCGATGACGCCTCCGATAGCGATCATTCTCAGCTGTCGCTGGCTGAGCGCCTTTTTCAGCGCTGGTGCTTCACCCATTACTGACTCTTCCACGAGGAGTGATTCATGTCACAAGCTGGTAGAAGAGGAACGCTATTCCTTCGGATGGCTAGGGATGGTTGAAATTGGGCTCGAAATTGTCCGAAAGTTTCCGCGCGCGTTCAGACAGCTGTCGGACGGCCGCCGCTCGGCGTGTGCGGCCGATACAGTCCGGCAAACCGGGCCAGCCGGATGCCGAGCATCAGCTCGAACCGGATCTCGCCGTCACCCAGATCGCCGCCGATGGCCTCGGTCAGTTTCTCCAGCCGGTAATACAGCGTCGAGCGGTGCAGGTAGAGCTCCTCGGCGGTGCGGCGCGCATCGCCACCGGTGGCGAGGTACACCTCCAGGGTGTGGATCAGGTCGTCGCGACGCGCGTCGATCAGGGCGACGATGCCGGGGTGGATCAGCTCGATCAACCGGTCGGAGCCGTAGGCCTCGGCAAGCAGCGCCAGGGTTCGCCAGGACCCGAGCTTCGACCACGCCGTGACCTGCTGATCCGACGCACCGATCTGTCCCAGCCGCAGCGCCGTGCGGGCCTGCCGCAGCGCGACGGCGGCCTGCGTGATCGGCAGCCGCTCGGTCGATGCGCCGATGACGGGCCGGATGCCGTAGCTGGCGGCGATGGCGTCGGCCACGACCTCGGCTGCGGTATCGGCGACGTCGAGGCTCGGAGCGGGGGAGACGGTGTTCGCTGCGCGACGCGCCACTGCCAACACCGTCGTCGGCGTGCCGGCCACGGTGAACCACTGCCGTGACCGGTCTGTCGCGGCCAGCCGCAGCCGCAGTGCCATGGTGTGGTCGACGGGATCGCCCGCGCCCGGCGTAGCCGGTTCGAACACGAAAACGCTCACGGTGCTATCGGGTTGGGCCATACCTCTGGCTTGCAGTTCCCGAACGGCCTGTTCGGCCTGTTCGCCGGGCGCGGCGCCGAGCAACCGCGTGAGCGCTGTCTGCTGGGCGGACTCCTCCGCACGCAGCGTGGCATTACGCCGGTCGAGGATGGCCAAGAGGTCGGCACCGGCTTGCTCGGCGAGCCGCTGGCCTTCGGCCGACAACGCCCCGTCGCGGTCGAGGATCCACAGGTAGCCGAAGCGCTCGGTCGCCGTGCGCACCGGGACGCAGTACCGGGGCACCAGCCCGTGCTGCGGGAAAGCCGGGGTCCACATCGCCGAGGTCGCGGTGCCGATCCCGACGCCGAACAGGTCGGCCTTGACCTCGGCGCGGGTCTCGCGCAGCAGCACGCTGTGCACGCGGACATCGTCGAGTTCACCGAGCTGACGACTGTGGGTGATCGGGTGCAGCTCTTCGTCGTCGAGCAGCACGGCGCGGCCCAGGGATTGGGCGAGCACGTCGACGATCAGCTGCATGCGGGCGCTGAAGTCAGCGCTCACCGGCTCGGGCACCCGCTGATTGTCGTCCAGCTCACCGGGCAAGGAGGACGACACCCCCTGTCGGCGTCACCGCGTGCGTCATCCGGATGTCGTGGGGCTCGGCGGGCAGCTCGTCGAGCAGTTCGTCGTCGCGCACCACGGCGACCAATTTCGTCTCCGCGCGCGCGGCACCCAGGGTCCGGTCGTAGAAGCCCGCGCCGCGCCCCAGCCGCGCGCCGGACCGGTCCACCGCCAGCGCAGGCACCAGGATCATGGCCGCTTGATTCACCGTCTCGGCGGGTAAATAGGGAGGTGCAGGTTCGCGCAGGCCGAAATCTGCCGACCGCAGGGTGCCAGGCTGATATTCGGCCCACTGCAGCGGCAGCGGAACTCCGTCGGCGCCGTTGCGGGCCACGGGGAGCAGCACGCGGCTGCCGAGTTCGAGCAACCGATCAAGGAGAGCTATGGAACCCGGTTCGGAACCGACCGGCACGTACGCGCACACGGTCTGGCCCGGGCCGACGAGTCCGGGGAGCCAACCGCACAGCGCCTCGGCCTCCGCGGCTCGTAGCTCCGGCGGTACCGCGCGTCGCGCTTGCAGGAGTGCGGCTCGCAGCTCACTCTTCGTCGGTGGGGTCACAACCTCCACCATTTCAGAACGCGCGTTAGGGTGTGAATGATGACCACGTCTGCTAAGCCGCCTGTGCTGCCTATTCCGTACACGGCGGTTGTTCCGGCTGCGGGCCTGGGGACACGGTTTCTCCCCGCCACCAAGACGGTGCCCAAAGAACTGCTGCCGGTGGTCGACACGCCGGGCATCGAACTCGTCGCCGCCGAGGCGGCGGAGGCCGGTGCCGAGCGGTTGATCATCGTCACCTCAGAAGGTAAGGACAGCGTCGTCGCGCACTTCGTCGAGGACCTGGTGCTGGAGGGCACGCTGGCAGCCCGCGGCAAGGTGAAGATGCTCGAGAAGGTGCGTCGCGCGCCCGCTCTGATCAAGGTGGAATCGGTCGTGCAGGCCGAGCCGCTCGGATTGGGCCACGCCGTGAGCTGTGTCGAGGCGAGCCTGCATCCCGACGAAGACGCCATCTCCGTGCTGCTGCCCGACGACCTGGTGCTGCCGACCGGCGTCCTGGAGACGATGTCGCGGGCCCGGTCCAAGCGCGGCGGCTCGGTGCTGTGCGCGATCGAGGTGCCCGGTGACGAGATCAGCGCCTACGGCGTGTTCGACGTGGAACCCGTTGCCGACTCCAACAATCCGAACGTGCTGCGGGTCAAAGGCATGGTCGAGAAGCCCAAGCCCGAGGATGCTCCGTCGCATTACGCCGCGGCCGGCCGCTACGTGCTGGACCGGGCGATTTTCGATGCGCTGCGCCGGGTGCCGCGTGGAGTGGGCGGCGAGATCCAGCTCACCGACGCCATCGCGCTCTTGATCGAGGAAGGCCATCCGGTGCACGTGGTCGTGCACCGCGGCGCTCGACACGACCTGGGAAATCCCGGCGGCTACCTGATGGCTGCGGTTGACTTTGCGTTGGAACGCGACGACTACGGCCCCGAGTTGCGGCGGTGGTTGGTCGAACGGTTGGGCCTGGCCGAGCACTAAGAGCAGCGCGTCGGGCCCGGTAGAGACGGGATAGGAAGGCGTGTTGTGCGTTCGGTGGAGGAGCAGCAGGCCAGGGTGGCCGCCGCCGCGGTGGCGCCTCGGCCGGTGCGGGTGGCCATAGCCGAAGCGCAGGGGCTGATGTGCGCGGAAGAGGTCGTGACCGAGCGGCCGATGCCGGGGTTCGACCAGGCCGCCATCGACGGCTATGCAGTGCGCAGCGTCGACGTGCTCGGGGTGAGCGACGACGGCGATGCCGACGAGAGCAGCAACGGCGAGATCAGCCTGCCGGTGATGGGTTTGATCGAGGCAGGGGCACGGACTCCCAGCCGGCTGCAACCACGGCAGGCGGCCCGCGTGCAGACCGGTGCGCCCATGCCGACACTCGCCGACGCCGTGTTGCCGCTGCGGTGGACCGACGGCGGGCAGAACCGCGTGCGGGTGTTGCGGGGTGTGCGGTCCGGGGCCTACGTGCGGCGTACCGGCGACGACGTGCAACCCGGTGATGTCGCGGTGCGGGCAGGCACCATCATCGGGCCCGCGCAGGTCGGCCTGCTTGCCGCGGTCGGCCGTGACCGGGTGCTGGTGCACCCGCGCCCGCGGCTTTCGGTGATGTGCGTCGGCGGTGAGTTGGTCGACGTATCCCGTACCCCGGGCACCGGGCAGGTCTACGACGTCAACTCCTATGCGCTGGCGGCGGCCGGGCGCGATGCCGGAGCCGAGGTCAACCGCGTCGGCATCATCAGCACCGATCCCGGCGAACTGCGGGAAACCGTTGAGGGCCAAGTGAATCGGAACGAGATCGTGGTGATCGCCGGAGCGGTCGGCGGGGCCGCGGCCGAGAGCGTGCGTATGGTCCTCGCCGAGCTGGGCGAGATGGAGGTGGCCCGTATCGCCATGCATCCGGGCTCGGTGCAGGGCTTCGGGCAGCTGGGCCGTGATCGGGTACCCGTGTTCTTGTTGCCCGCCAACCCGGTGAGCGCACTTGTCGTATTCGAGGTGATGGTGCGTCCGTTGATCCGGTTGTCGCTGGGTAAACGCCAACCGATGCGGCGGGTGGTGCAGGCCCGCACGCTGTCGCCGATCAGTTCGGTGGCCGGGCGCACCGGCTATCTGCGCGGTCAGTTGATGCGTGACCAGGACAGTGGTGAGTACCTCGTGCAGGCGCTCGGGGGCACGCCGGGCGCGTCCACCCACCTGCTGGCGACGCTGGCCGAGGCCAACTGTCTGGTCGTCGTCCCGAGCGAGGCCGAACAGATCCGCACCGGCGAGACGGTCGACGTGGCGTTCCTGGCTCAGCGCGGCTAGCGATGACCATCTTTCGTTCGGGTGGGATCCACCCTGGTTGGCCCGACCCACTCGGCCCGTTGCGGGTGCCCGCAGGTGTGGTGAAGCTGCGGCCCGTGCGGCTGCGTGACGCGGCGGTGTGGAGCCGGATCAGGCTCGCCGACCGGAACCATCTGGAACCGTGGGAACCGGTATCGGGCGCGGATTGGACTGTGCGCCACGCTGTTTCGTCGTGGCCGGCGGTGTGCTCAGGGTTGCGCGCAGAGGCCAGGAAAGGCCGCATGCTGCCGTATGTCATCGAGTTGGACGGGCAGTTCGCCGGTCAGCTCACCATCGGCAACGTCACGCACGGCGCACTGCGCTCGGCGTGGATCGGGTACTGGGTGGCCAGTGAGAAGACCGGCGGCGGCATCGCGACCGGGGCGTTGGCACTGGGCCTCGACCATTGTTTCGCCGGGGTGCGGTTGCACCGCGTCGAGGCGACCGTGCGGCCGGAGAACGCGATCAGCCGGGCGGTGCTGGCACGGGTCGGCTTCCGGGAAGAGGGCCTGCTGCGGCGCTACCTGGAGGTCGACGGCGCGTGGCGGGATCATCTGCTCGTCGCGATCACCGTCGACGAGATGAAGGAATCGGCCGCGCAGGCGTTGGTGCGGGCCGGGCGGGCAAGCTGGGCCTGATTTGCCGCCGGACGCTGGCGTTTCCTTGATATTGCACGCAGGGTCGTGGGTTGCGCGGATCCACGACCCTGGACGCAATCTCGCGGTGTCGGCACCGAGCAACCTGTTACTAATGTGACACTTGGGGCTGTTGGTGCTTGTCTCAGTTGAATTACAGGTGTGTAATTGACCTCGGCGCGCCGCCCACGGATGCGCTGGTCACAGACCTAGCCTGATGGGGAAAGGAGCAGGCTTCATGCCAAGCATCCCCCAGTCTCTGCTTTGGATTTCTCTCGTCGTCCTTTGGCTCTTCGTGCTGGTTCCGATGTTGATCAGCAAGCGTGACGCGGTCCGTCGCACCAGTGACGTCGCACTCGCGACGCGGGTTCTCAACGGCGGTCGCAACGCGCAGCGGCTGCGGCGGGGTCCGGCCGCGGGGCACCACAGCGATCCGCACTGGCAACGGTCCGGTGACCACCTCGACGAAGAACTCGACGACGAGTTCGAGGAGGCGAAGCCGGAGCGGTCCGTGGTGGTCGTCGCCGCGGTTGCCGAGCCCGCAGAGCCCGATTACCTCGACGTCGACATCGTCGAAGAGGATTCCGGTGCGCTGCCTGTCAGCACGCTGCAGGCCGAGGAACCCGCGACCGACCAGTTCGAGCACATCGAGGTCGAGCCGGAGATCAGTGCTGCGGCGGAAGCCGAAACCGAGCAGCTGCCAACGGATCTCGACGAGCCGGCGGCGCAGCCCGCCGAGGCCGCCGAGACCGACGACGAACAGGTCGACGACGAGCAGGCCGACGGCACTGCCGACGAGTACGAGTATGTGGCCGATTCGTCGGGTCTGGAATCCGAGCCCGACGAGGACGGCGAGGACGACGCCGAAGAGGCGCCCGCCGCGGCATCGGTGAAAGACTCGCGCAGCCGCCGTTTCGAATCCAAGACCGCCGCAGCGGTGAGCGCTCGCAAATACAAGTTCCGCAAGCGCGTCCTCGCGGTGTTCGCTGCGCTCATGGTGTTCTCTGCGGCCGCGGCATTCCTGCTGACTCCGTCGGCGTGGTGGGTCTTGGGCACCGTCGCCACCATGACCGTGCTGTATCTGGGCTACCTGCGCCGCCAGACCCGCATCGAGGAACAGCTGCGCCGTCGGCGCGCCCAGCGCATGATGCGGTCTCGGCTGGGCGTGGAGAACACCGACGACCACAACCTCGACGTCGTACCGTCCCGGTTACGCCGGCCCGGTTCGGTCGTTCTCGACATCGACGACGAAGACCCGATTTTCGAGCACCTCGACTACGTGCCGTTCACCCGCGAATACGATCTGCCGCGCGCGGCCGGGCAGTAACCAGCCGGTTTCGGTTCCCGGCCCACGGGCTGGTAGCCTTTCCTCTCGGTATCAGGGGCTATGGCGCAGTTGGTAGCGCGACTCGTTCGCATCGAGTAGGTCAGGGGTTCGATTCCCCTTAGCTCCACAGAAAAACCCCAGCTGGTCTGGGGTTTTCTTGTTTCTGGCCGCAGAGCGGGCCGATGCCGGACAATCCAACCCGTGAGTACGCCGGTGTTCGTGGTCGTGCTGGTTCTGGGCATTCTGGGCGTCCAGGTGCTGATCTGGATTCCGATCATCTTCTGGTTCCGGCGGCGTAGCCGGGCTGCCGCCGCGCAGTTGGCGGCCGAGCTGGAATCCGAAGGCGTGGTGCGTGGTCCGGAGAAGGGTGTCTACCGCGGCGCGACGGCGCCCGGGTATCCGATGGTGTGCAACAACGGTCTGATCGCGCTGAGCGGGCGACGGCTGCTGTTCCGGACGCTGACCGGCAAGGCCTTCGAGATTCCGGTCGCCTCGATCAGGGGTGTGCGGCTGGCCAAGGCCTTCAAAGGTGCGGTGGTGGGCGGCCGCGAGCATCTGGTGGTCCAGATCCCCGACGGCGAGGTCGGCTTTTTCGTCACCGACAACCCGGCGTGGGTCGCTGCGCTGACGCCGGCCACGCACCGGTGAGTTAGCGAAACCGTTGGGCTACAGCGGCATCGGGTTGTACAGATCGTCCGCGTAGTCGTCGCCGAAATGGTCGTGCAGCGTGCGCAGCACAGCCGCGCACGCCGCCCGCTCGTCGGCGTCGATGGTGTCGAGCACGCGACTCAACTCCCGGCGGCGCCGCGTGTTGACCTGCTTGACCAGTTTGCGGCCCTGGGCGGTGAGCTCCAACGTGACGATGCTGCGGTTGGTCGGATCCGTGCCGCGAACCAGATGGCCCGAACTGTGCAGCCGGTCGGCCAGACGGGTTACCGACGAGCCGACGACGCCGAGGGCGCGTGCGCAGTCCGATGACGTGGACCTGCCGAGCTCGGACAGTGTCAGCAGCAGCCGGAACTGTGGTAGGGACACTTCGAGCTGCTCGACGCTGCGCAGTGCCACGCCCACCAGGTCGCGCGTTGCGGCCTCGAATGCGACGAGTTCGTCGACCGGTGTCTTCGTTGTCGCAACCTGATTCGCCGTGGCCATGGCGAAAAGTATCCCACGTCGGGGGCTGTTTCAGTTGGCCGGATTTTCCAAAGCCACAGGTTTTGCATAGGACAATATTTGCGATCGTCAATAGTATGACAGCTCTTGGGGCACAACGGGTTACACGGGACCTGACGAGGGTAGCCGTATGACGCGTGCTCCGGGCAGCAGGGTCGTGGGTGACCCATTGCCAGTGAACTGGGAGCACGCATCGAAAACGCTGTGCGCCAAGGCGTAAGGATTGCGTCAAGACGCTTGCCGTATCCCTGGCGGTGTGCTTGCAATGGTCGCCGTGACTCCGACCATTGCCGAGCCGTCATCTGTGACAAATCTGCTCCAGCTTCTCGTTATGCTTGCCGTGCCCGGCCGGGAGCAAACGATCGGCGGGACCCGCTGAACGAGAGGCGCGTTGTGGCCCATCCGACCTCAGTCACCGACCACACGGCCTCCGGGATGGGGCAGAAAGTCACGTTCGCGATCGTGATCTCGGCTCTCGGTGTGGTGTTCGGCGACATCGGGACCAGCCCGATCTACACGCTGCAGACGCTGTTCAACCCGGATGATCCGCATCCAGTTCCGCTCAACGACAACAATGTCTACGGCGTGGTGTCGCTGATCTTCTGGACCGTCACGACGATCGTCACCCTGACCTACGTCACGCTCATCATGCGCGCGGACAACAACGGTGAGGGCGGCATCATGGCGCTGATCACCCTGCTGCAGCGGTGGGGCGGCTCGGCGGGGCACCGCACCGCGATGCTGCTGGCGGCACTCGGAATATTCGGTGCCGCACTGTTTTTCGGTGACAGCATGATCACCCCGGCCATCTCGGTGCTCTCGGCGGTTGAGGGCCTCAAGGTCGTCGAACCCGGGTTGGGGGAGTGGGTGGTGCCGATCACCGCGGTGATCATCATGGCCCTGTTCGCGGTGCAGCGCCATGGCACAGCCGTCGTCGGCCGGTTCTTCGGACCGGTCATGGTCGTCTGGTTCGTCGCGATCGGGGCATGTGGCGTCGGCGGCATCATCACCCACCCGCAGATCCTGCGCGCGCTGTCGCCCACCTACGCGCTGGGATTTGTTCTCGGCCACTTCCACATCGCGTTCTTCGCACTCGCGGCCGTCGTGCTCGCCGTCACCGGCGCCGAGGCGCTGTACGCCGACATGGGCCACTTCGGCCGCAAGGCCATCACCCGGGGCTGGCTGGCGCTGGTGCTGCCGGCGTGCACCTTGAGTTATTTCGGGCAGGGGGCGCTGCTGATCGGTGACGAGAACAACGTCAGCGCACCGTTTTTCCTCCTCGCCCCCGAGTGGGCCAGGCTGCCGATCGTCGTGCTGGCCGCTGCGGCCACGGTCATCGCGTCGCAGGCGGTGATCACCGGGGCCTACTCAGTCGCTTCGCAGGCGGCGCAACTCGGTTATCTGCCGCGCCTGCGCATCGCCCACACGTCGGCCTCCACCATCGGCCAGGTCTATGTGCCGTGGATCAACGGCGTGCTGTTTGTTGGCGTGCTGACGCTGGTGTTCGCGTTCCGCAGCTCCGCGGCGCTGGCCTACGCCTACGGGATGGCCGTCACCGCGACCATCACCATCACCACCACGCTGTTCCTCTACTACGCCCGCACCCGGTGGAACACCCCTATGTGGCTCGTGGTGTTCGGTGGCGGCGGCCTGCTCACCGCCGATCTCTTGTTGTTCGCGGCCAACCTGACCAAGATCGTGCACGGCGCCTGGCTGCCGCTGCTCATCGGCGTGGTGAC
Organism: Mycobacterium aquaticum; assembly: GCF_002086485.1. GTDB lineage: Bacteria > Actinomycetota > Actinomycetes > Mycobacteriales > Mycobacteriaceae > Mycobacterium > Mycobacterium aquaticum. Next base: position 15,391 of record NZ_MVHF01000049.1, read on the forward strand.
CTTCGCGATCATGACCACCTGGCAGCGCGGCCGCCACATCGTCACCGCGGCCCGGGAGAACGTCGAGGGGTCGCTCGCGGAGTTCATCGATGAACTGGCTCAGAGCCGGCCACCGTTGCCGCGAGTAGCCGGAACCGCCGTGTTCCTCAACCGCAGCGGCAACACCGCGCCGTTGGCCATGCGCTCGAACGTCGAACACAATCACGTGCTGCACCGGCACGTCATCATCCTGTCGCTGGACACCGAACCCATCCCGCGGGTGCCGGAGAGTGAGCGCCTCACGGTCAACGACCTGGGTCACAGTGATGACGGCATCGTGCACGTGACTGCGCGGTTCGGCTACATGGAACGCCCCAACGTGCCTGCCACGCTGCGCAAGCTCGACCCGTCGCTCACCGAGGGGCCCGTCGACATCGCCGATGCTTCGTATTTCCTGTCCAAGATCGATCTGGTGGCAGGTGAAGCGCCCACCATGGCGAAATGGCGTAAACGGCTTTTCATCGCCACGTCGTACATCACCGCCGACGCCGCGGCGTACTTCAAACTTCCGCTCGACCGCACGGTGATCATCGGCTCACGCATCGAGGTGTGAGTCTCGTCCGGTTTGACCGCGTCCGGCCTCGGCGCGTGGGTATCCGTCGTAGCCTGGTGCCAAGCGAGAACCGGAGGGGACGTGGACGAACTGACCGGAGTCCGCGCCGACGAGTTGGCTGCTCTGGAGTTCTTCGCCGAGTGCCGACTGTCCGATCTGGCTCCGTTGGCCGCGCAGTTGCGACCGTTGGCGGCGGCACCGGGCGAGGTGCTGATGCGGCAGGGCGAGCGTGCGGTGTCCTATTTGGCGATCCGCCGTGGCCGGGTGCAGGTGATCCACACCGGCGAAGACGGGGTGACGACGGTTGCCGAGATCGGCCCGGGTCTCATCGTGGGGGAGATCGCCCTGCTGCGCGACGCGCCACGGTCGGCCACGGTGGTGGCGGTCGAGCCGTTGATCGGCTGGGTCGGGGATCGGGATGCCTTCGCGACGCTGCTCGAGCTGCCCGGCATGCTCGACAAGTTGCTGCGGATAGCGCGGCAGCGGCTGGCAGCGTTCATCACACCGATCCCGGTCCAGGTGCGCAGTGAGGACTGGTTTTATCTACGTCCGGTGCTGCCCGGCGATGTCGAACGCACGCTGAACGGGCCTGTCGAGTTTTCCAGTGAAACCCTTTACCGGCGTTTCCAATCGGTGCGCAAGCCCACCAAGGCGCTGTTGGAGTACCTGTTCGAGGTGGATTACGCCGAACACTTCGTGTGGGTGATGACCGAGGGCGCTCTTGGGCCTGTGGTCGCCGACGCCCGGTTCGTGCGCGACGAGCCCGATTCGACGACGGCGGAGGTGGCGTTCACCGTCGGTGACGACTATCAAGGCCGTGGCATCGGTAGCTTCCTGATGGGCGCCCTGGTCGTCTCGGCGGGATACGTTGGCGTTCAACGATTTACCGCGCGGGTGCTGACCGACAACTATGCCATGCGGCACATACTCGACCGGCTCGGAGCGGATTGGCATCGTGACGACCTGGGTGTGGTCACCACGGAAGTTGCTGTGCCACCGGCTGATACGCTGCCGTTCCCGCCCGAACTCATCGAACAGATCCGCGAGGCCACCCGCCAGGTCATCCGGGCGGTGAGCCAGTGACAGATCGGCGGTATGCGGGCGCCCGAGTCAGGGCGTGATGGTGGTCTGCTCGTCGATCACGCTGGTGGCGTCGAGCAGCGCACTCATCTGGTCCTCGAGCCCATCTGCGTTGAGCTGCAACACATATAGGCCGTCCTGGCCGGGAATCACCACGGTCTTCTGGGCGATCACCCGCTTGGCGCCGTCGCGTACGTAGCCGCCGCCGAATTGGAACGCCTGGAATCCGCCAAGGGTGCTGCTGGAGCCGTCGCCCATCGCTTCGTAGCCGGGCAGGTTCTTGATCTCGTTGGGGGCGTATTCGAGGATCTTCGCGGGGTCGACGTTGCCGGTCAGCTTGGACATCAGCGCGATGACCGACGGCGGATCCGCCGCATACTCGGGATCGTCGGAGACGATGGCGCCCCACGCCCAGTCCGGTGTCTTGTCCCCGGCAGGCGACCAGCCGGGAGGAACCGGCAGATTCAGCGTCGGAGTGCCCGGATCACCTTTGTGGACTGCGGTTTCGACGATGTTGTTGTCCCGGATGTAGTCGACGATCGTGTAGTTCGGACCCGCCGTGGCCGTCGGCGAGGCCTCGTCGTGCATGCCCTTCTTCGCAGCCGCAGTCGTCGTGGTTGTCGTGGCACTGCTCTCCGTCGACTTCGACGTATTGGTTTCCGGTGACTTGTCGGATCCGCAGCCGGCCAGCGCGATGGCGAGCGCCACTGTGGCAACAGCGATGCCGCCGGCCCGGAGGGACTGTGAAATCGAGGTCATCGGCTATCCCATCGGTCGGTCGGCGTCGCGCTGCCGGGCAACGGTCGCCCTTCGGACACGGATTGCACCACAGAACGGTTTGCCGTGCGGCGGCATTCGGTATTTGCCGTGCAGCGATTTCCCAGCCTACGTTGCCTACGCAAGGATATTTCCTTGCGTAGGCAAGTAGTTCTCCGCCCGGTCTTTTCGATTCGAAGTGATATTTGCCACGCCGGTCAAGACCGGCGCTTGCCTGCAGGTGTCGACGGGCTCGCCATCGCTGCGCGAGTCCGCGTCAACTCAGTTCCGTACCGCCATCAGCACCGCGCGGTGAGCAGCACCGTCTGCCTCACCACTGGTAGCGGTTTCACCGAATTCACCGTGCACCGCTCCAGGGGGCCGAGGCCCTGCCGGGTCACCACTACCTGGTATCCGTCCTGCTCCAACTGGGTCATGGTGTCCTGCGCTGACCCGACACCCGATGGTGAGGCCACTGCCGGCGCTGCGAGACCGAGCGTGAACGCGGACAGCGCGCCACCGGTGATCGTCGCATATGCCAACCCATACACTGTCTTGCCTTCCCCGAGTTTGTCGTCGATTGAGCGCTCACTATGTCCAAACCGCCCGCGGCGGAGTTAAATTCCACTGAATCCCAACAGTTGTCGGTGATTCACGACCCAAAAATGAGTTGACAGCCGTGCCAGAAAGAATGCTCATCCGCAAAGTCGCGGCCGCAGCGGCCGTGACGTGGTGCGCGGTGGCATGTGCAGGGTCGCCGGAGTCGGCCGCACCCAACTCGTCGACTACGGTGACGGCGGCCACAGTGAATCCGGCGCGAATCGACCGCGTGCGCAGAGATCTCCCACCGGGCTACGACGTCGCCGCAATAGACAAGCGCATCACACCGATTGCCCTCTGGGGGTTCGGCGGACAGTGGACGGCTGACCCGCCGCAGTGCTCGGCATGGGCCGCCCCGGCGGTGGATCCGGCGACCGCCCGCGGTTGGTCGGGTTCGGGTCCGGGCGGAATCGTCTATGCCGTCGTCGCCCGGACAACGGCCGAACACGATCTGACGCTTGGCGAGCAGTGCGGGGAATGGGCGCTGCGCGGCGGGCACAGCACGGGCACCGTGATGACCGTCGCCGCGCCGGCCATCCCCGACGCCGTCACCATCGGCATGACGACCGTGATTTCGACCGTCGTAGAAGGCGGCAACGAAACCCGTTCGCACGCCGATACGTTCACCGCTGATTTGGGTGAGTTTCACTGCTTCGTCACGATCGTCACCGACCCGGGCTCCCCGGTCCCGCCGCTCGGCCCGGAGTACGCGGCGGATCTGTTGGTGAAAACGGTGTCGGCGATACGCGGCTGAGCCGGTCGGGCCCGGTAAGTTGGCAGCGATGCCGAACCGGAACGTGGTACCTGTCATCGTGGGCGTGGGAGTCAGTGCCTGCGCCTTGGTGGCCTGCAGTCACTCGGACAAGCCGGCGTACCCCAACGCCAACATCGCCAACGTGACCCAGGTGAAGACCGACTTCGGTCCCGATTTCAAGGTCAAGGACGTCGCGCCGACGGGGATCGACCCGAAACTGCTGGCGCCGCAGAAGATACCGCCGGGCATGACGTTCGAGCCCGCCGAGTGCTCGAAGTTCGCCGAAGGCCAGACGTTTCCTGCGGGTCTGAAGGGCAACATGGCGGCCTCGGTGGCCGAGGGCGCGGGCCAGCGGTTCATCGTGCTGGCTGTGGAAACCTCGCAGCCCATCCCGGTCAACGAACCCGGTGACTCTTGCAAGCAGGTGAAGTTCGCGGGGCCGGGCTCACGCGGCCAGGTCGACGTTGTCGAGGCACCCAAGATCGACGGCATACCGACCCTCGGCACGCACCGCGTGGTGCAGACCTCGGTGCAGGGGCACTCCCGCACCGGGGAGCTGTACAACTACGTGGCGAGCTTCGGGCCGTACCTGGTCATCGTCACCGCCAACCCGCTGGTGCTCCCCGACAAGCCGGTCACGCCCGTCGACACCGGGAAAGCGCGCGACCTGCTGACCGCCGCGGTCGCCGCGGTCAAGGGCTGATCAGCGCGTCAATGCACGCCGTGCGGCCGGAACTGGATGCTGATCCGCGGACCGACCAGCCTGCTGGTCTTCGGTATCGAATGTTCCCAGGTGCGCTGGCACGAGCCGCCCATCACCAGCAGATCGCCGTGCCGGTGCTGTAACCGCAACGCATGTCCGCCGCCGCGCGGGCGTAACGCGAAAACCCTTGTCGCACCAAGACCTACGATGGCCACCATGGTGTCCTCGGTGCGGCCGCGGCCGATGGTGTCCCCGTGCCATGCCACGCTGTCGTTGCCGTCGCGGTACATGCACAGCCCGGCGGTCGTGAACGGCTCGCCGAGCTCCCCGCCGTAGGTGTCGTTGAGCCTGCGCCGGATCTGCTTGAGCCGGGGATGCGGGACGGGTTCATTGACCAGGTGATGAAAGCTCACCAGCCGAGGTACGTCGACCACCCGGTCGTACATCTCGCGCTGCTCGGCGCGCCACGGGATGGTGTCCATGAGTTCCTCGAACAGCGAGTCCGCGTCGGGCAGCCAACCGGAACGCAGCTCCACCCAGGCCCCGTTGCCGAGCCTGCGACGTTCCGCGTGCTCGAACAGCGAGCCTTGCAGCGCCAGCTCCATGGCCGCGAGTGTATCGCACAGACGTTCGATGCGTCAGAGGCGCGAGGCTCCCGGGCCCTTCTCGGCCAGCACGTCCCCAGGGTTGGTCAGCAGGCAGGTTTTCAGGCTCAGACAGCCGCAGCCGATGCAGCCGGTCAGATTGTCCCGCAAGCGTTGTAGATGCAGGATGCGGTCGTCGAGATCCTGGCGCCAGCCCGCCGACAGCTTGGCCCAGTCCTTGCTGGTGGGCACTCGATCGGTGGGCAGGGTCGCGAGCGCTTCGCGGATCCGGGCCAACGGGATGCCGAGGCGCTGCGACATCCTGATGAACGCCACCCGGCGCAGCGTCTCGCGTGCGTAGCGGCGCTGGTTACCCGAGGTGCGGCGGCTGTGGATGAGCCCTTCCCGTTCGTAGAAGTGCAGGGCCGATACGGCCACGCCGCTACGGTGGGCCATCTCGCCGGGAGTCAGCTCGTGCGTGTCCATGACACCTAAACCCTACTTGAGGTGGTCGGTGGGTTTAACGTTCTCGTTGTGGCTGATGTGGTGCTGGGCTCAAACTCCGAAGTCGGCACGCTGCGGGTTGCCATCCTGCATCGGCCGGGTCCCGAACTGCAGCGACTGACCCCGCGCAACAACGACGCGCTGCTGTTCGACGGCGTGCCGTGGGTTCCCAGGGCGCAGCAGGAGCACGACGCGTTCGCCGATCTGCTGCGCTCCCGCGGTGTCGAGGTGCTGTTGCTGGCCGACCTGCTCACCGAGGCGCTCGCCAGCGGCGCGGCCCGGATGCACGGCATATCGGCCGCGGTCGACGGTCGCCGGCTGGGTCTGCCGCTGGCACACGAGCTTTCGGCCTACCTGCGGACCTTGGACCCCACGGCACTGGCGCACGTGCTGATGGCGGGGATGACGTTCAACGAACTACCCTTCAGCGAAGCCGAGATCTCACTGGTGCGCCGGATGCACCACGGCGGCGACTTTGTCATCGACCCATTGCCCAATCTGCTGTTCACCCGGGACTCGTCGTTCTGGATCGGGCCGCGGGTAGCCATCACCTCGCTGGCCCTACCCGCGCGGGCCCGCGAGACCTCCCTGACCGACGTCATCTACGCGCATCATCCGCGATTCCTCGGGGTGCGGCGGGCCTACGAATCCCGCTCGGCACCGGTCGAAGGTGGCGATGTGTTGCTGCTGGCGCCCGGTGTCGTCGCGGTGGGGGTGGGGGAGCGCACGACGCCTGCCGGCGCGGAAGCCTTGGCGCGCAGTCTGTTCGACGACGACCTTGCCCACACGGTCCTCGCGGTGCCGATCGCGCAGGAGCGGGCCCAGATGCACCTGGACACCGTGTGCACCATGGTCGATGTGGACGCGGTGGTGATGTACCCGAACATCGTCGACTCGTTGTCCGCGTTCACCATTCACCGCGAGGATCGGGGCGTGCGCATCGACGACGCGGTGCCGTTCGTGCAGGCCGCCGCCGAGGCGATGGGCATCGACAAGTTGCGGGTCATCGACACCGGGCTTGACCCGGTCACCGCCGAACGCGAGCAATGGGACGACGGCAACAACACCCTGGCCGTCGCGCCCGGTGTGGTGGTGGCCTATGAGCGCAATGTCGAAACCAATGCGCGGCTTGCCGATGCCGGCATCGAGGTGCTGGCGATCGCAGCCTCGGAGTTGGGCACCGGCCGCGGCGGGCCACGTTGCATGTCATGTCCGGCGGCCCGGGACCCGCTTTAGGCGTTGAGATTGCGGTCGCATCGCCGATTTCGACACCACGGTCGCGGCTTGCGCTCGACAGCGACCTTCATGTCGAAATCGGCGAGTAGCCGCGTCGGGCAAACGCTTCTTTGACCCTGTGCAGGATGAAGGCCCGGCTGTGTTCGGCGACCACATGGATATCGAGCCAGCCCTCGCGTTCGATGAGTTCGCCCCGGCCGATGTCATACACATATTGAGGCCGGTTCGCGGCGTGGTGAAAGCCGTCGTAGTCCAAGCCGATCTTCGGCTCGTCGTACCCCATGTCGATGAACGCCTCGTTGAAGCCGTCGGTCACTCTGATCTGCGTGCGGGGCTGTGGGTAGCCCCCATCAATGAGCACCAACCGCAGCCAGGTCTCCCGCGGCGACTGCGCGCCTGCGTCCATGAGATCGAGTGCTGTGCGCGCACTTCGTATTCCGCGTAGTCCCGGATACCGCGTCGCCAATTCCAACACCTCTCCGGCTTCGACCCCGGTGGCAGCGCAGAGAGCATCCAGGTGAGCCACCGCGGTGTCGCGGGGAAGAAATCGCGCGAGGTCGAGCGCGGTCCTAAGGGGCGTGGTGACGCGGAGGTCTCCGATCGAGCAGATTTCCTCGGGAGAGATTCGCTCGTCGCGCATCACGATCCCGGGCCTGCGGCGGCCGTGCTTGACGATCAGTTCCACGGGAGTGTCGGCATCGACCCATTTCGCCCCGTGCAGTGCCGCGGCGGCACGCCCGGCGATGATGGCGCGGCGGCCGGTCCACAGCCAGGCAGCAACTGTGTTGACCGACAGCGTCCTGGCGGTGTCCTTCGGCAGATAGACGCGGGGCTGCGCCGACGAGTAGCGCCATCGCAACTGCCCGCGGGTAAGACGTCCTGCGGCGAGGGCCTCCGGCCCGATGAATGGCTCGACCATGTGGGGATGGTCCGCAGCAGAGCCGACGTCTCAGCCCAGCAGATGTCGAGTTCACCTGCCGCTGGGGATGAAAACCGCTTTGTGGATAAGCGGCCGACGACGCCGATTTCGACGCCACGGTCGTGCTGAGCGGCGATTCGCAGCCCTGGTGTCGAAATCGACGGCCCAACGGCCTCGACGCGCAAAGCCAGAAGACCTACCGCCAACTCGGCAGCATGATCTCCAGGTTCCAGGTGCCCTGGGAGATCGGCAGCCCGGTGAGAATCGGGTACATCCAGGCGAAGTTGGTGATGACGAGCGCGACGTAGCCGCACACCACGAGCAGGCCCAGCGTTCGGCGCTCGGCGTTCTGGTTCGGCTTGTGCAGGATGTCGCCCAGGATCAGTGCGATGGCCATCACCATGAACGGCGCCATCACCACGGCGTAGAAGAAGTACATCTGCCGGTCGATGTCGGCGAACCAGGGTAGGAACCCGGCGGCGTAGCCGACGAGCACCACGGCGTAGCGCCAGTCGCGGCGGACGACGGCCCGCCACACTGCCCAGCCGATCACGGGCACGGCGATGAACCACATCGCCGGGGTGCCGACGAGCATCACGGCCTTGACACAGGACTGCGTGCCACAGCCGGGCACATCGTGGTTGTCGATCGCGTACAGCACGGGCCGCAGCGACATCGGCCATGTCCACGGCTTCGATTCCCACGGGTGGTGGTTGCCCGCGGCGTTGGTCAGCCCGGAGTGGAAGTGGTAGGCCGCGTAGGTGTAGTGCCACAGCGAGCGGATGGCGTCGGGCAGTGGCAGCAGGGAGTTCTCGCCGATCGACTGCCCGACCTCGTGGCGGTTGACGGCGGTCTCGGACGCGAACCACGGCGCGTAGGACGCGAGGTACACGCCGAACGGGATCAGGCCGAGTGCGTATACGGCGGGGCCGAGGTCGCGGCGCAGTGTGCCCTGCCAGGGTTGCGGCACCTTGTACTGCTTGCGGGCGACGGCGTCCAACACCAGCGCCATCGCACCGAAGAACACCACGAAGTACAGGCCCGACCACTTCGTCGCGCATGCCAGTCCCAGCAGCACGCCTGCGCCGAAGCGCCACCAGCGCACGCCCAGGCGCGGACCCCACGGCGTCTCTGCGATCCGGCCCTCGGCATAGGCGATGTACATGCGTTCCCGCACCTGGTCGCGGTCGACCATGAGGGCGCCGAAGGCGGCCACCACGAACAGCACCAGGAATCCGTCCAACAGCGCGGTGCGGGCCGCGACGAAGCTGGCTCCGTCGGCGGTCAGCAGCAGCCCGGCGATGGCGCCGACGATGGTCGACCGGCTAATCCGCCGCGCGATCCGGGCCACCAGCACCACGAGGATCACGCCGCACACCGCGCCGGTGAACCGCCAGCCCACCCCGTTGTAGCCGAACAGCGCCTCGCCGATGGCGATCAACTGCTTGCCCACCGGCGGGTGGACCACCAGGCCGTAGCCCGGATTGTCCTCGACACCGTGGTTGAACAGCATCTGCCAGGCCTGCGGCGCGTAGTGCTTCTCGTCGAAGATCGGCGTGCCTGCGTCGGTCGGTGAGCCGAGGTTCAGGAATCGGCTGACCGCGGCGAGCGCGGCGATGACGGCGGTCATCGCCCAGCCCTGCAGGCGGTCCAGCGGCCCGAAGTCGGCAGCCGGGATGACCGGTGCCGGGCTGATGAGCGGAACCGCGTGCTGCGCCGTCGGCGTATCGGTGGCGGTGGCGGTCACGCAAGCGATCGTAGGCTGTCGGGCGTGACACCCGGCAAACTGCTGATCGGCGCGACGCCATTGGGCCAACCATCGGACGCGTCGGCCCGGCTGGTGGCCGCACTCGCCGACGCGGACATCGTGGCCGCCGAGGACACCCGTCGCATCCGCACGTTGGCGCAGGCGCTCGGCGTCACGCCTGCCGGTCGGGTGCTGAGCTTCTTCGACCAGAACGAGGCGAGCCGGGTGCCTGGCCTGGTCGAGGAGATCACCGCGGGGGCGACGGTGCTGGTGGTCAGCGACGCCGGGATGCCGTTGATCAACGATCCGGGCTACCGACTGGTGGCCGCCTGCGTGCAGGCCGGTGTGCCGATCAGCTGCCTGCCCGGGCCTTCAGCTGTGACGACCGCGCTGGCGGTGTCGGGCCTGGCGTCCGATCGGTTCTGCTTCGAGGGCTTCGCGCCGCGCAAACAGGCCGCCCGCATGACGTGGTTGCAGAGCCTGGCCGGCGAACTGCGCACCTGTGTGTTCTTCGAATCGCCGCGCCGGCTGGCCGACACCCTGCGTGACGCCGTCGAGGTGCTCGGCCCGCAGCGGCGCGTCGTGGTGTGCCGGGAGCTGACCAAGACCCACGAGGAGATCAAGCGCGGCACATTGGCCGAACTCGCCGACTGGGCCGCCGACGGGGTATTGGGAGAGATCACGGTGGTGCTCGCCGGCGCCACGCCGACCACCGACCTGCCCACTCTGGTCGCCGAGGTCGAGGAACTGGTCGACGCCGGAGCGCGGGTCAAGGACGCCTGCGCTGAAGTGATCGCCGCGCATCCCGGCGCGCCGTCACGGCGTGAGTTGTACGACGCCGTTCTGCGGGCCAGAGGCTGACTACCTGGTCAGGACTCCAGCCGCAGCAGGGCGGTGAGCAGGCGACCGCCCGGAGCGCCGTCGGCTCCGAACATCTCCCGCTGCAGCTGGACCATCACCGGCAGGGCGCGGCGTAGCACTGCCACACCGTCGGCCGTGACCTCCACGTTCTTCGCGCGAACATCCGAGGCACTGCGCGGCCGGGCGATCCAGCCCTTGTCCTCCAGCGCCTTCATCATGTGTGAGACCTGCATGGGCGCGACGTCACCTGCCCGGGCCAGTTGCACCTGCGTGACCGGCTCACCGGCCCGGCCCAGCCATGCGGCCAGCGCCAGCGTCTGGAACTGCAGATGGGTGAGGTTGAAGTCGGCCAGCGCGCGATCGGCTTCGCGGATGTATCGGTGCAGGACCCGCCACAGCACGAATCCGACGGCCTTCTCCGGCCCGCCGAGGGAGGCGGTCGCGAACAGATCCTCGATCGCGCCTGTGTCGTTGGCCACGACGCAGAGCGTAGACAATTGACGATTGCCGAAGATAGTAAACGCGTTTAGTATTTGGGTATGGAAGTTCTAGACCTCGACATCGGCTTCCGCGGCTATGAGCACGTTCGCCCGTTGATCGACGGCGCCGTGCCCATCGAGGGAGTCGCCCCGAGATTCCACACCGCGGCGATCGTGTCGGACATCTTCGAGCGCATGGTGCGTCACCGGCAGTTCGGCGTGGCCGAGCTGGGGCTCACCTTCTACCTGCGCACGCTCGATCTTCCCGACCCGCCGTTCATCGCGCTGCCCGTGTTCCTGGCGCGCCAGTTCCGCCACTCGGCAATCTTCGTCAACCGAGCGGCCGGCATCGAGACCCCGCAGGATCTCGCGGGCAAGACCGTCGGCGAGTTCGCCATGTACGGACACGACGCGGGCGTCACCGCCAAGGGTGTGCTGTCCGATGAGTATGGCGTGCGGCCAGACCAATGTCGTTGGGTCATCGGCGGATTCGATTGGCCGATGGCGCCGTTCGACTTCGTCCCGCAGCCCCACCCCGAGAACGTCACCGTGACGCGGGCAGGCGCGAGCGCAGCGCTGGGGCCGATGCTCGACGCCGGTGAGATCGACGCACTGATCTCTGCCGACGTACCCGCCTGTGTGATCGACGGGTCACCCAACGTCGCGCGATTGTTCGACGACTACCGGCCGGTCGAGCGCGACTACTATCAGCGCACCGGCATCTTCCCGATCATGCACACCGTGGTGATCCGGCGCGACCTCGTTGAGCGCCATCCCGGCCTGGCGCGGTCCCTCTATCAGGCCTTCTGTGACTCCAAAGATGTTGTCGCACAGCAATATCGGACCGGCAGAATCTTCAATCACATCGACGTGATGACACCGTGGATCAGCGCGCTGTACGACGACAACCTCAGCCTCTTCGGAGCCGACTGGTGGCCCTACGGCGTGGCCGCCAATCGGCGGGCGGTCGATGCGTTCCTGCGGTGGCACTTCGAACAGGAACTCTCGCAGCGACGTTGGACATGTGAGGACATCTTTGTAGAGGAGCTGCTGGACACATGAAAATTGTTGGACTGGAAGAACATTTCGCCACTCCCGACCTCATCGACGCGTGGTCGAGGCTCGAGCCGCAATGGCAGGACATCGCCATGCCCGGGCCGGGGGAGTGGACCGACCGGCTGCTCGATCTCGGTGACGAGCGGGTGGCCGCGATGGACGACACCGGGCTCGACGTCCAGGTCGTGTCCGTCACCGCTCCGGGTGTGCAGAACCTGGCGGCTGCCGATGCCGTGCGGCTGCAGGTCGACTGCAACGACCGCCTCGCCGCGGCCGTGGCCGCCCGCCCGGACCGGCTACAAGGGTTCGCGACGCTGGCCACACCGGATTCTGCCGCAGCCGCCGACGAACTCGGCCGGGCGGTCACCGAGTTGGGCTTTGTCGGCGCGATGCTGTGCGGCCGGACCCGCGAACGCAACCTCGACCATCCGCACAACTGGGCGATCTTCGAGGCGGCCGAAGCCCTCAACGCGCCGCTGTATCTGCACCCGCAGTCACCGCAGCCCGCGGTGCGTCGCGCCTACTACGACGGGCTCGGCACCCCTCTCGACCACGCCTTCGCCACGCACGGCCTGGGTTGGCACTACGAAACCGGGGTGCAGTTGCTGCGCCTCATCCTTGGCGGCGTCTTCGATCGGTTCCCCGGGCTGCAAGTGATCGTCGGTCACTGGGGTGAGCTGGTCTTGTTCTACCTTGAGCGTATCGACCGCTTGTCGGCTGTCGCCGAGCTGCGGCGACCGGTGTCCGAGTACCTGCGGACCAACGTCTACGTCACTCCCAGCGGCATGTTCAGCCGGCGGTATCTGCACTGGGCGCTCGATGTCGTCGGCGCCGACCGGATCATGTTCTCCACCGACTATCCCTACATATCGGTGCCCGACGGAGCCAGCAGGAAGTTCCTGGAGGAACTCGATACCGCCGACCGGGAGAAGATCGCGTCCGGCAACTGGGACCGGCTCTGCGCTGCTATCCGGCGCTGACGGACGACAACGCCACAATGCTCGACGCCTTGTGCAGGCACTCCTCCCATTCCCGGTCCGGGTCGGAGTCCGCGGTGATGCCTCCGCCGACGCCGAGCACCGCTGACCCGTCGGCGCCGAACTCCACGGTGCGGATCGCGACGTTGAGCTCGCAGCCCGCCACTGGTGAGGCCAAACCGACTGTGCCGCAATACACTCCGCGGCGCGCCGGCTCCCACTGCCGCAGCAGTTGGCGGGCGCGGGTCTTGGGGGTGCCGGTCACCGAGGCCGGCGGGAAGGTGGCCTGCAGCAGTTGATCCATCGGCAGTTCGACGGGCACCTCGGCTGCGACCGTCGACACCAGGTGCCACACCCCCGGCGCGGGCTGCACCATCAGGAGTTCGGGCACCGTCACGGTGCCCGTGGCGGCCACCCGGCCCAGGTCGTTGCGCACCAGGTCGACGATCATGACGTTCTCGGCGACGTCCTTGACCGAGGCGAGCAGGCCGGCCGGATCGGCGGACCGGGGCAGTGTGCCCTTGATCGGGCTGGACGTGACGTCGGTCCCGCGCCGACGCAGGAACAGTTCCGGTGACAGCGAGGCCACCGCACCCCAGGCACCGGAGAGGTAGGCGGCGCGCGACGGCACGGTCCGAGCGGCCGCGTCGGCGAAGAACTCCAACGGGTCCCCGTCGAGGTGACCGGTGAACCGCGTGCAGACACAGGCCTGGTACACCTCGCCCGCGGAGATCGCGTCAAGGCAGGCCAGTACGCCGTGCCGGTGCACATCCCGGTCAGGCGGCACCCAGTGCAGGGCATACGGGTTTGCCTGCGGTGCGGGCAGATTCGCCAACCACGCGGGAAGTGCTGTGTCGGTGAGGCTTTCGTACCACCACCGGCCGTCGGTGTCTTGCCGCAGCACGCAGTCCGACCAGCCGCCCGCGGCCTCGGGGATGCGTGGCGGCAGCCCGTCGGCGCCGGGATCCGGGTAGGCCAGGTAGCCGAACCAGCCGCCGCCGATGGCCGGTCCGGCAGTATGGCTCGAGGTGAGCGGGAATGCCGCTGCCGCGGCCACCGGCTCCGTCCTGAGCGACGGGGCGATCACCGCGCGGGAACCGAACCAGTCGCCGATCAATGCCGCCGGTGGGGGCAGGCCGGCGCGCGTGGCCGCAGCGGCGACGGCGCGCAGCACCGCTGGGGGGTCTCCCAGGGCGCCGAGTCGCTCGATCCGCATGCCACCAGCGTGGCAGAGTCTCAGCGGCTGATCACGCGCGGGATGTCGACGCCTGTCAGCTTGTCCGGATTGCGCATGGCGTAGAAGTGGGTGATCTTGCCGTCCACGACCTCGACGGTGACCACACCCTCGAAGCTGTCCTCGAGGTACAGCTTGTACGCCGGGGCGTTGTTGTAGGTGGTCGGTTCGAAGCGGCCGCCCTGCCCGACGAACCGCATCAGCCCCATCACCAACTTGGCCACCGATTGCGCACCGGACACCGGCCGTCGTGCCGCGCTGCGCTTGCCGTCGCTGTCGGCCGTCCACACCACATCCGGAGCGAGCAGTTCCAACAGCACATTCACGTCGCCGGTGGCCGCCGCCGTGAAGAACCGCTCGGTGACCTCCGTCGAAAGCTGCGGATCCACGGGGTCGAACCGCTTGCGCCGCGATTGCACGTGCTCGCGCGCCCGGTGTGCCATCTGCCGCACCGCGCTTGCGGATTTGTCCACCGCCGAGGCGATTTCGTCATGACTGAAGCCGAACACCTCGCGCAGGACGAACACCGCCCGCTCGTCGGGGCTCAGCGTCTCCAGCACCACCAGCATGGCCATGGACACCGACTCGGCCAGCACCACGTCGGCGGCGCCGTCACGGGTCTCCAGCAGCAGCGGCTCGGGCAGCCAGGGGCCGACATAGTCCTCGCGTCTGCGGGACTGGGCTCGCAACGCGTTGAGCGCCTGGCGCGTGACCAACTGGGCCAGATAGGCCTTGGTGTCGGTCACGCTGTCCAGGTCGACCTCCGCCCAGCGCAGGTAACTCTCCTGCAGCACATCGTCGGATTCCGTTGCTGTACCTAGTATTTCGTAGGCGATGGTGAACAGTAGCGGCCTCAGCAGGGTGAACCGCTCGGCGTGCTCGGTCGAGTTGCCTGCGCTGGGGGTACTCATGAGATGACCAGTGTCTCCTGCTGCGCCGCCGCGAGCTGGCGCGCCCGGTTGTCGCCGTGGAACCAGAAGTACGAGCCGGGTTTCGCCGCCTCGCGCCGGATGGCCCACAGGGTGCCTCGGCACACCCCCTCCTTGATGTACGCGCCAGTGCGGCCGCCCACGAAGACCTTGCGCGGGGTGTCGTCGGAGTGGCAGAACTGCACGGTGCCCAGGCTTCGCCCGACACTGACGCACTGTCCGGTGAATGCCTGGTTGATCACGGCGGGTTCGGTGCCGTTGATCCGTGCCAGCACGGTGTTGGCGGCCTGAATGCCCAGCGGTCCGGCGGACTGGCAGCTCATCCGCAGCGGAATGCCCGACGGTGACGCGGCATCCCCGGCGGCGACGATGCACGGATCGTCCACGCTGGTGAGGGTTTCGTCGGTGCGCAGCCGGCCCAGCTCATCGGTCGTCAGGCCGCTGGCTGCAGCCAGGCCGGGCACCCCGAACCCGGTGGTCCATACCGTCACTGCGCTGGGGAGTCGGTTCCCGTCGGCCATCACCACAGCGTCGGGTTCGACAGCGGCGACCAGGATGTCGGGCCCGTCGATGATCGACACGCCCTGCCGGGTCAGCGCTTTGACCACCGAACGCCGGCCGGATTCACCCAGCGAGGCGCCGACGACATCGGTGACCAGGGTGACGTTGCGGCCCGCCTCGGCGAACTCCGCGGCGGCCTCGATGCCGGTCAGCCCGCCACCGACGACGACGATCGGGGCTCCGAGCGCGACATCCTGCAGCCTGCTGTGCAGCCGGGTGGCATGCTCGAATTCGCTCAGTGGATAGGCGAATTCGGCAGCGCCCGGCACCGCGGCCGGCACGCCGGCGGTGCTGCCGACGGCGTACAGGAGGTAGTCGTAGTCGAGCGTGTCGCCGGAGCTGAGGTACACCCGGTGGGCTGCCGCGTCGATGCGCTCGGCGCCGTCGACGAGCAGCCGCACCCGGTCGCCCAGCAGGGTGTCGTAGGCCTCGGTGGCGTCGTCGTTGCCCACCGCCAGCTGGTGCAGGCGAATCCGTTCGACGAACCGCGGTCGCGGGTTGACGAGAGTCACGTCGACGCCCGCGTTGCCCTGCAACCGGTTGGCGGCCAGCACCCCGGCGTAGCCGCCGCCGATCACTGCGACGCGGATGTTCTGGACGGTCATGGTGTCTCCTCTCAAAGGGCTTGTGCCCTCAAGACACCGCGCGCTGCCGGTTTGTGACAGCCAGGTCCGCGATGTGGCTCAGATCACTCGTTACACCAATCCGAGCGCCAGCATGGCGTCAGCGACCCGGATGAACCCGGCGATGTTGGCACCGGCCATGTAGTTGCCCGGTTGGCCGTATTCGTCGGCGATGGTGAGGCAGCTGTCGTGGATGCGGCCCATGATCTCGGCCAGCCGCTGCTCGGTCTCCTCGAAGGTCCACGAGTCGCGCGACGCGTTCTGCTGCATCTCCAGCGCGCTGGTGGCGACGCCACCCGCGTTGGCGGCCTTACCGGGTGCGAATGTCACGCCGGCTTCCGCGAACGCCTTCACCGCCTCGGGAGTGCACGGCATGTTGGCGCCCTCGGCGACGATGCGGCAGCCCGACTTGATCAACAGTTCGGCGTCGGCTCCGGACACCTCGTTCTGGGTCGCGGAAGGCAGCGCGATGTCGCACGGCACCTCCCAGATGCTGCGGCCCTCGACGAATTGTGCTGCGCCCGCACGAGCTTCGACATAGTCGCTGATCCGCCCGCGCTGGACCTCTTTGACCTCTTTGAGGACGTCGATGTCGATGCCCTTCTCGTCGAGCACGTAACCGCTGGAATCCGAGCACGCCACCACGATGCCGCCCAAGGCGTGCACCTTCTCGATCGCGTAGATCGCCACGTTGCCCGAACCGGACACCACGACTCGTTTGCCGTCGAAGGAATCCTGTGCCGCGCGCAGGATCTCGTCGACGAAGAAGACCGTGCCGTATCCGGTCGCCTCGGTACGCACCTGCGACCCTCCCCAGGTCAGTCCCTTGCCGGTGAGCACACCGGACTCGTAGCGATTGGTGATGCGCTTGTACTGGCCGAACAGATAACCGATTTCGCGCGTGCCGACGCCGATGTCGCCGGCCGGAACGTCGGTGTACTCGCCGATGTGGCGGTAGAGCTCGGTCATGAACGACTGACAGAACCGCATCACCTCGGCGTCGGAGCGGCCCTTCGGATCGAAGTCCGAACCGCCCTTGCCGCCGCCGATGGGCAGGCCGGTCAGCGAGTTCTTGAAGATCTGTTCGAAGCCGAGGAACTTGACGATGCCCAGGTACACCGACGGGTGGAACCGCAGGCCGCCCTTGAACGGTCCGAGCGCCGAGTTGAACTCGACCCGGAAGCCGCGGTTGATCTGCACCGTGCCGGAGTCGTCGAGCCACGGCACCCGGAAGATGATCTGCCGTTCGGGTTCGCACAACCGCCGGATCACGGCGTTGTCGGCGAACTCGGGGTGCTTGTCGACAACTGGTCCGAGGCTGGTCAGCACCTCGAAGACGGCCTGGTGGAATTCCTTCTCGCCCGCATTGCGCCGGGCTACTTCCTCATAGATGTCACACAGGCTGGGATGCAATCCACTCATGTCTCTCAGTCCATCTGGTATCGCGGGAACACTGCCGCGGGCGCGGGCAGCGTGACACCCGGCTTGAGCCGAGTGCTGATGGCAGCGAAGGTCCGCTCGTCGGCCGGTTGCCCCAGCAGGTCGAGCATCTTGCCCATCGAATCCGGCATCACCGGCTGGCTCAGAAGCGCGGCGATGCGCACCGTTTCCAGCGTGGTGTAGAGCACTGTGCGGAAGCGCTGCTGGTCGCCTGGATCGGCGGACTTTCGCAACACCCACGGCTCCTGTGCCGAGAAATATCGGTTGGCCGCGCCGAGCACCGACCAGATCGCTTCCAGCGCAAGGTGCATGGCAGGCTCGTCGAAGTGCGCCCGCACCCGGTCCAGCAGCCCGTCGGCCGCGGCCAGCAGGGCCTTGTCGGCATCGGTGAACTCACCCGGATCGGGCACCACACCGTCGAGGTTCTTGTTGACCATCGAGAGCGAACGTTGCGCCAGGTTGCCCAGTTCGTTGGCCAGGTCGGCGTTGATCCGGCCGATGATGGCCTCTTCGCTGTAGCTGCCGTCCTGGCCGAAGGACACCTCACGCAAGAAGAAATAGCGCACCTGGTCGAGCCCGAACGCGTCGACCAGCGCGATGGGGTCGACGACGTTGCCGACCGACTTGCTCATCTTCTCGCCCTTGACGTTGATGAACCCGTGCGCGAAAACCCGTTCGGGGAGCGCGATTCCGGCTGACATCAGGAAGGCGGGCCAGTACACGGTGTGGAACCGGATGATGTCCTTGCCGATCATGTGCAGATCGGCGGGCCAGTACTTGCCGAAGGTCTCCGACGTCACATCCGGAAAGCCCACGCCCGTAAGGTAATTGGTCAGGGCGTCGACCCAGACGTACATGACGTGGTCGGGGTGGTCCGGGACCGGAACGCCCCAGTCGAACGTGGTCCGCGAGATCGAGAGATCCTTCAGCCCGCCGGAGACGAAGCTGACGATCTCGTTGCGACGCACGTCGGGCCCGATGAACTCGGGGTGCGCCTCGTAGTGGGCGAGCAGGCGATCGGTGTAGGCCGACAGCCGGAAGAAGTAGGTCTGTTCCTCGGTCCAGGTGACCGGCGTGCCCGTCTCGATGGCGGTGCGCGTGCCGTCGGGCCCCTCGGTGGTCTCGTCCTCGGCGAAGAAGCGTTCGTCGCGTATCGAGTACCAGCCGGAGTAGGCGCCGAGGTAGATGTCACCCGCCTCGTTCATCGCGCGCCAGATCTCCTTGGAGGCCTCATAGTGGTCGGCATCGGAGGTGCGGATGAACCGGTCGAAGGAGATGTTGAGCGTCTCCTGCAGCCGCTGGAACACATCGGAGTTGCGATTGGCCAGCTCGGCGGCCGAGATACCCTCGGCTGCGGCGGTCTCGGCCATCTTCTGCCCGTGCACGTCGGTACCGGTCAGGTAACGCACGTCGAACCCGTCGAGGCGCTTGAATCGAGCGATCGCGTCTGTGGCGATGTACTCATACGCGTGCCCGATGTGAGGCGCGCCATTGGGGTAGGCGATCGCGGTGGTGATGTAGTACGGCGGCTTGCTCATCGGGGCATCACTCTATGGTGTTGCTGTGAGTTCCAAACGCTCAGGCAGGGAGAAACCGCCCGCGCCGGAACCTCTGGCGCCCCTCGTCGATGCCCATACCCACCTCGACTCGTGCGGTGCCGAGACCGCCGATGACGTGCACGCGATTCTCGACCGTGCGGCCGCGGTCGGGGTGCAGAAGGTGGTCACCATCGCCGACGACCTCGCCGCCGCGCACTGGGCGGCCGGTGCCGCGGAAGCTGACGACCGCGTGTATGCGGCGGTCGCGCTGCACCCCACGCGTGCCAATGCGCTGACCGACGAGGCGAAAGCGGATCTCGAGCGGCTGGCGTCCCAGCCGCGGGTGGTCGCGGTGGGCGAGACGGGGATCGATCTGTACTGGCCCGGCAGGGTGGACGGCTGCGCGACGCCCGCGGAGCAGCGTGAGGGCTTCGCCTGGCACATCGACCTGGCGAAACGGACCGGCAAGCCGTTGATGATCCACAACCGCGACGCCGATGCCGAGGTTCTTGACGTGCTGGCCGCCGAGGGGGCGCCCGAAACTGTGATCTTCCACTGTTTTTCGTCGGGCCCCGAGATGGCGCGCACATGCATCGACGCGGGCTGGATTTTGAGTCTGTCCGGCACGGTGAGCTTCAAAAATGCTGTTGACCTGCAGGAAGCTGCTCGGCTGATCCCGCAGGGGCAGCTGCTGGTCGAGACCGACGCGCCGTTTCTGACTCCGCACCCGTATCGCGGCGCGCCGAACGAGCCGTACTGCCTGCCATACACTGTCCGGGCATTGGCAAAGCTGCTTGACCGGCCCGAGCAGGACTTGGCGGTCGAGACGGCAACCACAGCGACCCGGGTGTACGGGCTGGACGAGAGTTGCCGTATATAGGCCTTTTCGTTACCGTCTTGTGATCAACCGCTCGACGTGCAGTCGGTGAACCATGCCGTCAACACGGGGGAGAGACGAACTTACGTATGGATGCTCTGAACAAACTTCATGAATCGCGCTCGCCGCTACTCCGAGGTGTCGTCGGCGCCGTCCTGGTCACGCTGACAGCGGCCGGCGGGTTCGCTGTCTCGGCGCACAAGACGGTGACGCTCAACGTCGACGGTACGGCGATGACGGTGACGACCATGAAGTCCAGAGTGATCGACGTCGTCAAGGAGAACGGTTTCGACGTCGGCGACCGCGACGACCTCTACCCGGCCGCCAACCAGCCGGTGCAGGATGCGGGCAACATCGTGCTGCACCGCAGCCGCCCGCTGGAGGTCTCGCTCGACGGGCAGACCAGCCAGCAGGTGTGGACCACGGCGTCGACCGTCGACGAGGCGCTCGCGCAGCTGCAGATGACCGATACCGCGCCCGCCGCGGCGTCCCGCGGGACTCGTGTTCCGCTGGGCGGGATGGCACTTCCCGTGGTGAGCGCCAAGACGGTCCAGATCGACGACGGCGGCGCGGTGTCGACCGTGCACCTGGCGGCCGCGAACGTGGCCGGCCTGCTGGAAGCCGCCGGCGCGCCGCTGCAGCAGAACGACACCGTCGTCCCGGCCGCGTCGTCGCCCGTGACCGAGGGCATGCACATCCAGGTGACCCGCATGCGCATCGAGAAGGTCACCGAGCGGATGCCGCTGCAGCCGGACAACAAGCGCATCGAAGACACCTCGATGAACATGAGTCGTCAGGTCGTCGAGGACCCGGGCGCCCCGGGAACTCAGGACGTGACTTTCGCGGTGGCGAAGGTGAACGGCGTGGAAACCGGCAGGCTGCCAGTAGCCAATGTCGTTATCACACCGGCCCGTGACGGCGTGCTCCGGGTCGGAGCCAAGCCGGGAACCGAAGTTCCACCCGTTGCGAATGGAAGTACCTGGGACGCCCTGGCCTCCTGCGAAGCCGGAGGTAACTGGGCGATAAACACAGGTAACGGTTTTTACGGTGGCGTGCAATTCGATCAGAACACTTGGGAGCGGCAGGGCGGTTTGCGGTATGCTGCGAGAGCCGATTTGGCGACCAGGGAAGAGCAGATTGCGATTGCTACGGTGACGCAGGCACGGCAAGGATGGGGAGCTTGGCCAGTGTGTAGCGGGAGGATTGGGGCGCGCTGACTATTCGACTGCTCGGGCGGACCGAGATAAGACGCCTGGCCAAAGAGATCGACTTTCGGCCACGCAAATCATTCGGACAGAACTTCGTGCACGACGCGAACACTGTCCGCCGTATCGTGTCGGCTTCAGGGATCCATCGCACCGATCACGTGTTGGAGGTCGGTCCCGGCCTCGGCTCGTTGACGCTGGCCCTGCTGGACCGTGGTGCGCAGGTCACCGCAGTGGAGATCGATCCGCTGCTGGCGCGGCAACTGCCCACCACCATCGCCGATCACTCGCACAGTGAGATCAACCGGCTCTCTGTGCTCAACCGCGACATCCTGACCCTCATGCCGGGTGATCTCACCGATCAGCCGACCGCGCTGGTCGCGAACCTGCCGTACAACGTGGCGGTGCCCGCACTGCTGCACCTGCTGGCCGAGTTCCCGACCATCCGGACCGTGATGGTCATGGTGCAGGCCGAGGTGGCCGAACGTTTGGCTGCCGAGCCGGGCGGCAAGGACTACGGGGTGCCCAGCGCCAAGGTGCGGTTCTACGGCAACGTACGCCGCCACGGCATGGTGTCACCGACGGTGTTCTGGCCCATTCCGCGGGTGTACTCGGGCCTCGTACGCATCGACCGGTACGAGACCTCACCGTGGCCCACCGACGAAGCGTTCCGTGACGAGGTCTTCAACCTCATCGACATCGGGTTCGCGCAGCGTCGCAAGACGTCGCGTAACGCGTTCGCGGACTGGGCGGGTTCGGGCAACGAGTCGGCGGAGCGGCTGCTGGCCGCGAGCATCGATCCGTCCCGACGCGGTGAGACTCTCGCCATCGCCGACTTCGTGCGACTGCTGCAGCGCTCGAACGAGGCCGCGCTCGAGGCCGGGAAACAACAGGACCAGGTGCGCGTCACCTAGGCCTCACAACGACAACAGACGGGTCGCTCACCTACGCGGTGAGCGACCCGTCTGTCGTTCGGGCTACGGATCTGCTCTGCGGTTCTCGTCCAGGAACTCATCCATCAGCGGGGTCTCGGCCACCACGGGGTAATTGCCCGTGACACCGATGCGCTCGGCGGCCAACTGCATGACCCTGCCGCGCACCAGATACCAGCCGACGACCAGGGCGGGGACGATCACCACCAGGGCGACCAGGTTCCAGTAGTTCTCGTAGCACATCAGGCCGGTGACCACTGCCAGGAAGGCCAGGGTGGCATAGCTCGTGTAGGGCGTGCCGAACAACCGGAACGCGGGCCGCGTCACCAGCCCCCGGGTGGACCAGCGGTACAGCTGGATCTGGCAGATCACGATGGTGCCCCACGAGGCGATGATGCCGAGCGCCGACAGATCCAGCGCGATGTTGAACGCCTCCGAGGGCACCACCATGTTGAGGAAGACGCCGAGCACCGTGAACACACCCGTAAGGGCGATACCCGCGAACGGGACGCCGCGCTTGGTCATCTTCGCGGTGAACTGCGGTGCGCTGCCGTTCATCGCCATCGACCGCAGGATTCGGCCGGTCGAGTACAGCCCGGCGTTGAGGCTCGACAGCGCCGCGGTCAGCACTACGAAGTTCATGATGTCGCCGGCGGCGGGCACACCGATCTTGGAGAAGAACGTGACGAACGGGCTGGTGCCCTGCTGGTATGCGGTGTAGGGCAACAGCAGTGCGAGCAGGATGAGTGAACCGACGTAGAACACGGCGATGCGGACCACCACCGAGTTGATCGCGCGCGGCATGACCTTCGCGGGGTTCTCCGTCTCGCCGGCGGCTGTGCCGACCAATTCCACTGCGGCGTAGGCGAATATCACACCGGAAGTGACGATCACGAGTTGCAGCACACCGGTGGGCAGCAAGCCGCCGTTGTCGGCGATGACCGAGAATCCGGTGCTCTGCCCTTCCGCGGTGAACCGCCCCGCCAGGAACACGATGCCGACCACCAGAAAGGTCACCAGTGCCACGACCTTGATCAGCGCGGCCCAAAACTCCATCTCGCCAAAGACTTTGACCGAGATCATGTTCACGGTCAGCACGATCACCAGGGCGATCAGCGCGATGGTCCACTGCGGGATGGCCTTGAACGCGCCCCAGTAGTGCATGTAGAGCGCGATCGCGGTGACATCGACGATCGAGGTGCAGGCCCAGTTGAAGAAGTACATCCAACCCGCCACGTACGCGGCCTTCTCGCCGAGGAACTCACGGGCATACGAGACGAAAGATCCTGACGAAGGGCGGTGCAGCACAAGCTCACCCAGCGCCCGCAGGATGAAGAACACGAAGAGCCCGCACACGCCGTAGACGATGAACAACCCGGGTCCGGCGGTATGGAGCCGCCCGCCGGCGCCCATGAAGAGGCCGGTACCGATGGCTCCGCCTATGGCGATCATCTGAAGCTGGCGCGGTTTGAGCCCTTTGTGATACCCCTCGTCCTCGCGAGCGAGTCCGGATGGGCCGTGGTCGGTGGTGGATGACGCGGATGACATCGTGCCGACGTTAGCTGCGGTGTGTGCCGCGGTGACGCGGTTGGCGTAAAACGTACGTTAAGTAAGTTACGTTCAGAGTTACCGCAGTGCCCTGGTGATCAGTTTCATGAACTCTGTGCACGAGTCATAGCGCATATCAGGCCTTTTCGCCATCGCCTTGGCCAGGATGGAGTCGACCGCGTGTGGTATCCACGAGACTTGGCGGGAGATCCGCGGTGGCGGGGAATGCAACTGGTGATCGACCAGTCCCATCGCGGTGTTTGCGGTAAAGGGTGGCGAGCCGGTCAGCATCTCAATGGTCGTGCAGGCCAACGAATATTGGTCGGTGGCCGCCGAAGGTGCTCTCCCGCTGAGTAGTTCGGGCGCAGAGTACGGCAGTGAGGCTTGGACCTGGGCATGCGGCTCCCGGAACTGGCGCGTGATCCGCTTGGCGGGGTCGAGCGTCAGGCGCCCGTTGTCATGGGCCAGTCGGATGGCCACATCTTCCGAAACCGAGTGTGCCACACCGAAATCGATCAGAACTGCTCGAGAAAATGGCTTGTCCACAAGGATATTCGACGGTTTGACATCGCAGTGCACGATCCCGCACCGGTGGGCGTGGTCGAGTGCGCCGGCCATCTGGGTCAAGGCCGTGAGCCGGTCGCTCAGCATCTCCAACCCGCCGATGGTGCCACCGTCGATCAATTCCATGGCCAGCCACACCTCGCTGGCGGTGTAGACCCTGACGATGTTGGGGTGCGTGAGCCTGCGGGCGAAGTCGAACTCTCGCTGCAGGCGCGCCACCTGATCGGGCCTGCGGTGCGATTCGTTGAGGACCTTCAGTGCGACGACGCCGCCGTCGGCATCGTGAGCCCGATACACCACAGCCCAGCCGCCGCGGCCGAGGACCTCGTCGACCTCGTATTCCGCGATGGACCCCTCACCGGGTGACACCACTGTCACAGCATAGGTTCGGTGACGGTTTGCCGTCGTCAGGGATAGTGTCGTGGCCGTGTCCGCATCCGACGGCAGTACCGCATCCGAATGGGTCCCCACCGGGTCGGTCACCGTGCGTGTGCCCGGCAAGGTCAATCTGTACCTCGCGGTCGACGACTTGCGCGAGGACGGCTATCACGAGCTGACCACGGTCTTCCATGCGGTATCGCTGACCGACGAGGTGACCGTGCGCAACGCCGACGTGCTGTCGGTGACCATGTCGGGGGAAGGCGTCGAGTCGCTGCCCACCGACGAGCGCAACCTGGCCTGGCGGGCCGCCGTACTGCTGGCCGACCACGTCGGCCGCGCGCCGGACGTCGCCATCTCCATCGACAAGTCCATCCCGGTGGCAGGTGGCATGGCGGGCGGCAGTGCCGACGCGGCGGGTGTGCTGGTGGCGATGAACACGCTGTGGGAGCTCGGGGTGCCGCGGCGTGATCTGCACGCGTTGGCCGCCCGGCTGGGCAGCGACGTGCCGTTCGCGTTGCACGGCGGGACGGCGCTGGGCAGCGGGCGCGGTGAGGAGCTGGCCACAGTGCTGGCCCGCAACACCTTCCACTGGGTCTTGGCGTTCGCCCATCGCGGCTTGTCCACGCCGAAGGTGTTCGGAGAGCTGGACCGGCTGCGTGCCGACGCCAGCCGGGATGAGCCGCCCCGCGCCGAGGAACCCGAACCCGTGCTGGCGGCATTGGCCTCGGGGGATGCCGCGGAACTCGCGTCGCTGCTGGGCAACGATCTGCAGCCGGCCGCGTTAAGCCTGTACCCGGAGCTCCGTCGCACCTTGCGGGCTGGCGTCGAGGCGGGGGCGCTGGCAGGCATCGTCTCGGGTTCCGGGCCGACCTGCGCATTCTTGTGCGCGTCCGCGACCGCCGCGGTCGATGTGGGCGCGCAATTGGCAGGTGCCGGGGTGTGCCGCACGGTGCGGGTGGCCAGTGGTCCGGTCCACGGCGCGCGGGTGGTACCTGCGCCGTCGGCGTCGGTGTGATATCGGCGCGGTGTGACTCAGGACTCAATTCTCGCGTTGGTTTGGCAGCTACTTAAGAGTCTCATAAGATGACCGATGGTGATTGCCAGCGATGATGCATCGTCGCCCGTCGTGCTCGGCGGGCGGTTGACTTGCGGCGTGCCGCCGACGGCATCACCTAACCGAGACATAACCGCTGCCCAAATGTGTGCGCGCGCCTTCACACTGGCGTCGGACATCAGGCGGAGCATGGAAACCCGGGCGCTGTATCCCATGTCACCGGCGCTGCGGCTCCGGAAGCCGAGGAGGTCGTCGTGAGCAGATTCACCGAGAAGATGTACCGCAACGCCCATGAGAGCGATCGCGGCATGGTGACCGGCGAACCGCACGAACCCGTCCGACACACCTGGCTGGAGGTTCACGAGCGGGCGCGCCGTATCGCGGGCGGACTCGCCGCTGCGGGCATCGGACACGGTGCGGCGATCGGCGTGCTGGCTGGCTACCCGGTGGAGATCGCGCCGACGGCCCAGGGCGTGTGGATGCGCGGCGCCAGCCTGACCATGCTGCACCAGCCGACGCCGCGAACTGACCTGGCGGTGTGGGCCGAGGACACCATGAACGTCATCAGCATGATCGAGGCCACGGCCGTGATCGTCGCCGAGCCGTTCCTCGTCGCCATCCCGGTGCTCGAAGAAAAGGGCATCAAGGTGCTCACGGTGGCTGATCTGCTGGCTGCCGAGCCGATCGACCCGGTCGAGACCGGCGAGGACGATCTGGCGCTCATGCAGCTGACCTCCGGGTCGACCGGGTCGCCCAAGGCCGTGCAGATCACCCACCGCAACATCCACTCCAACGCCGAGGCCATGTTCATCGGCGCGCAGTACGACGTCGAGAAAGACGTCATGGTGAGCTGGCTGCCCTGCTTCCACGACATGGGCATGGTCGGCTTCCTGACCATCCCGATGTACTTCGGCGCCGAGCTGGTCAAGGTCACGCCGATGGACTTCCTGCGCGACACCCTGCTGTGGGCCAAGCTCATCGACAAGTACAAGGGCACCATGACGGCGGCGCCCAACTTCGCCTACGCGCTGTTCGCCAAGCGGCTGCGCAAGCAGGCCGAGCCGGGCCAGTTCGACCTGTCCACGCTGCGCTTCGCGCTGTCCGGTGCCGAGCCCGTCGACCCCTCTGACGTCGAGGACCTGCTCGACGCGGGCAAGCCGTTCGGCCTGTCGCCCTCGGCGATCCTGCCGGCGTACGGCATGGCCGAGACCACGCTCGCGGTGTCCTTCTCCGAGTGCAACGCCGGTCTGGTGGTCGACGAGGTCGACGCCGATCTGCTGGCGGCGCTGCGCCGCGCCGTGCCCGCCACCAAGGGCAATACGCGACGGCTGGCCACGCTCGGCCCGCTGCTGACCGATCTCGAAGCCCGCGTGGTCGACGAGAACGGCGACGTGATGCCCGCGCGTGGCGTCGGAGTCATCGAGCTGCGCGGCGAGTGCGTCACCCCCGGGTACGTCACCATGGGCGGGTTCCTGCCGGCTCAGGACGAGAACGGCTGGTATGACACCGGCGATCTCGGCTACCTGACCGAAGAGGGACACGTCGTGGTCTGTGGCCGCGTCAAGGACGTCATCATCATGGCCGGCCGCAACATCTATCCGACCGACATCGAGCGGGCCGCAGGCCGCGTCGATGGCGTGCGGACCGGATGTGCCGTCGCAGTGCGGTTGGACGCCGGGCACTCGCGGGAGACCTTCGCCGTCGCCGTGGAATCCAACGCCTGGCAGGACCCGGCCGAGGTGCGTCGGATCGAGCACCAGGTCGCCCACGAGGTCGTCACCGAGGTCGACGTGCGGCCGCGCAACGTCGTCGTGCTCGGCCCGGGCACCATCCCCAAGACCTCGTCGGGCAAGCTCCGCCGCGCCAACTCGGTTTCCCTGGTCACCTAGTCGCGCGAGCAGACCACCTAGTCGCGCGAGCAGACGCGCAGGTACGCGACACGCCGCTGTTCGGGTACTGCCACGTCTGCTCGGCGTGGTCGGTGCGTCATCGAGGGCGGTAACCGGCGAGGAACACCGCAACACCGGCCCGCACATAGCGGGGTACGTCCAGGCGGGCCAGCACGTCCGGGCCGCCGTGAAACAGTGCCTCGTCGATAGGCCGCCCGACGATCAGGAACGCGAAGTGATCGGCGGCCGTCGCGGCATCTGCAACGCTCAGTAATCCGCGGGCGTCGAGCCGGGTGAACGCCGCTGCCAGCGCGGCCAGCGTCTGCGTCGGTGCGCGGTCGTAGTAGCGCTGTGCCAGCTCGGGTAGTCGGTTCGCCTCGCCGATGACAAGCCTTCGCAGCTGCACCACCGGTTCCTGCAGGACGGTCTTGAGGTACTCCTCGGCGAGGTCGATCAGTACCGGCTCCAGGTCCGAGGCGCTCTGAAGCTCCTCGATTCGCTCACGGAACTGCCCGACCACCCGTACCAAAGCGTCGTCGACGATGGCGAAGAGCAGTTCACGCTTGTCGCCGAAGTGCTTGTAGACCGTCTGCTTGGACACCTCGGCCCGGGCGGCGATCTGGTCGACACTGGTGCCCTGAAATCCGTTGCCCAGGAACAGTTCTCGGCCAGCGGCCAGGATGGTCTGGCGTTTGAGTGCCGAGCGGGTGGGCATTGGCGTCCGTGCCTGGGTCATGTCGCTCCCGTCTGTGAGTACTGGACAGTCTAGTTCTTGTAGCAGTACTGTACCGTCTAGTTCCGTTTTGGAGGAGGGAGTCCGATGACCACCGCACACACCGACTCGTGCCCGGTGCCGCTCTCGGTGCGAATCACCAAATCGCTGCTCGGCTACGGGGTACTCGCGGGGCCGATATATGTCACGACGGTGGCCGTGCAGGCTGTGACGCGGGAGGGTTTCGATCCCGTCCGCTACCCGGCGAGCGTGCTGGCCAATGGGCAACTGGGGTGGATACAGGTGGCCAACTTCCTGGTCAGCGGTGCCATCACGGTTGCGGCCGGGGTCGGCGTGCGTCGCGCACTGGGCGGTCGGCGGACCCGCAGCGCCGGCACGCTGATCGTCGGTTACGGTGCCGGATTGATCGGCGGCGGGC
The DNA here is from genome assembly GCF_002086485.1 of Mycobacterium aquaticum. Taxonomy (GTDB): domain Bacteria; phylum Actinomycetota; class Actinomycetes; order Mycobacteriales; family Mycobacteriaceae; genus Mycobacterium; species Mycobacterium aquaticum. The sequence continues at coordinate 44,165 of NZ_MVHF01000049.1, forward strand.
TCTTTCGGGCCGATCCCGTTCCGGGATTCCCGCCCGGCACTGTCGACATGGTGATCACCTGGCACGGGATCGCGCATCTGCTCTCTGGCGCGGTCGGGTTCGCCTGCGTCGTCGCGGCGGGCTTCGTGCTGGCGGCGGAATTCGCCCACCGCGGCGATCGGGGGTGGGCGCGATTCTCGCGCGTGACGGGCGCGGCGTTCGCCGCGTCGTTCATTGCGATGATCGCCGGCTCTGGCGCGCCTGCGGCCAACGTGGGCTTCACGGCCGGGGTGGTGCTGGTGTGGGTTTGGCTGGCGGCGGTTTCGGCCAAGATCTATCGCCAGGCGTGAAACATGTTGCGCTGCAGTCAGTGTGGCTGCTCGTGGGGTGAGCGTGTCGCGGCATCCTGCTCGATGCGGTCGTAGACCTGCCACCAGATGAGCTCGTGGTCGACGATCGAGATCTCGTGCCGTGCCAGCCGCTCGTCGGCGTCGATGAGCCGGGCCGCCGCGGCAGCGAGCCGGTCACGGGCTGCCAGTGAGTGCGGCTCGTCATACCCGGCCATCGTGATGGCGACGATGGTGCGGACCTGTCTGCGGGCCTCACCGGCCAACGTGACGATGACGGCGCCGCCGATCAGCGGCACTGCCGAGGACACTGCCAACGCTGTCCACGGTGAAAGCAGCGTGGGGGACAGCCATGCCTCGCACTGCAGCCACAGCAGCATGCCCCACAGCGGCCAGCCGCGCGCGGCGCGAATCCACCGGCGGTCGCTGGTACTGAGGCCGGGCGGGAAGACCACCAGACGGTAGTGGACGATGCCGAATCGCCCCGGACGGACGTCGATCGAACCCCAAACCCGATTCCCGTCGAGTAGCCGGGCTACGCAGCGGCGCAGCGGGTGCGAGCGCATGATGCCCATACTTCGGGTCTACCCCTATTTGGGCGGCAGGCACAGGGCTCCGAACGCTTTCTTGACGTCTTGGTTGGAGTGCCTTTGCACAGCTGGGTATGGAAATCTATACTCAGCTGCATGACGGATCAGCTTCCCGCCCGCCTTGCCGGTCATCCCACGGTGCGGGCGGTGCGCTCCCGGACCGCACCGCAGGTCCCGGCGATCATCGACGCGGACTGGTTGCGCCGGATCTGCCTGGAGGCCGGCGCCGACGACGTGGCGTTCGCGAGCGTCGATGACCCCGCACTGGCCTCCGAACGGGAGCACGCCGACGCGGCTCTTCCCGGGGTTCGCAGCTACATCTCGCTGGTGGTGAAGATGAACCGCGACAATGTGCGGTCCACCGCGCGCAGCGTCGCCAACCAGGAATTCCACCGCAGCGGCGAGATCATCAACGAAGCCGCGCACCGCATCACGCGCGCGCTGGAGGATTCCGGACGGCGGGCCCTTAACCCATCGGCCACCTTCCCCATGGAGATGGACCGCTTCCCGGGGCGGATCTGGGTGGTCGCGCACAAGCCCGTCGCGGTCGCCGCCGGGTTGGGGGTCATGGGCATTCACCGCAACGTGATCCACCCCCGGTTCGGCAACTTCATCCTGCTGGCCACCATCCTGGTGGCCGCGCCGATCAGCAGTTACGGTGCGCCGCTGGACTATTCACCATGTCTGGAATGCAAGCTCTGTGTCGCGGCATGCCCGGTGGGCGCCATCGGCAAGGACGGCGAGTTCGATTTCGTCGCCTGCTCGGTGCACAACTACCGCGAATTCATGGGCGGTTTCACCGACTGGGCGCAGACCATCGCCGACAGCTCTGACGCGGCCGACTTCCGTTCCCGGGTCAGCGATTCGGAGAACGCGTCGATGTGGCAGAGCCTCTCGTTCAAGGCCAATTACAAGGCCGCGTACTGCCTGGCGGTATGCCCGGCGGGGGAGGACGTGATCGAGCCCTACCTCGACGACCGCAAGGCGTTCATGGACACGGTGCTCAAACCGCTTCAGCAGAAACGGGAAACGCTCTACGTGTTACCGAATTCGGTGGCAAAGGCGCACGCCGAGAAGCGTTTTCCGCACAAGACCGTGAAGGTGGTCGACAGCGGCATTCGGGGGCGTTAACCCGGCGAGCAGACGTGAAGGCACCGGAAACGCGGCGTGTCGCGGACCGCGGCGTCTGCTCGGGGGGAAGTAACTCGCGGGGAGAAGTTACCAGGCGTGGACGGTGTTCTGCGCAGGCTCCAGGCCGACCTTCAGCAGCAGCTCCGTCGCATCGGCGGCTTGCTCGCAGATGGTCGGAACCTCTTTGCGCTCAACGGCATTGAATGGATCGAGGACGAACGCGGCGGCATCCTGGCGCCCGGGCGGACGACCGACGCCGATCCGCACCCGCTGAAAGTCCTTGGTGCCCAGGGCGGCCGCCACCGAACGCAGCCCGTTGTGGCCGCCCTCGCCGCCACCGAGCTTGAGCCGGATGCGGCCGAAGTCGATGTCGAGTTCGTCGTGGATGACCACGATGTCGGCCGGGGAGATCGAATAGAACTTGGCCAACGGTCCCACCTGACGGCCGGACTCGTTCATGTACGTGCGTGGTTTGGCCAGCACCACGGACCGGTCTCCCAACCGGCCCGTGGCGACTTCGGCTCCGGATTTCTTGTGCACCTTGAAGGCCGAGCCCATTCGCCCGGCCAACAAGTCAGCCACCATGAATCCCAGGTTGTGCCGGGTCTTTGCATAGACGGGGCCCGGGTTGCCCAGACCCACCACCAGCAACGGCTCGGTCACAGCAAGGATCCGATCTACTCGGCGGGCTCTTCGGCAGCAGCCTCGGGCTCTGCGGCGGCGGGGGCTTCGGCCGTCTCGCCGGCACCCTCGGCCTCCAGGTCCTCGGCGGTCGGCGCCTCGACGACGTTGACCACCAGCGTCTCGGGATCGGAGATCAGGCCGACACCGGCGGGCAGCGCGATCTGGGCCGCGGTGATCTGCGTGCCGGCCTCGGCACCCTCGATCGACACGGTCAGCTGCTCGGGGATCGACAGGGCCTCGGCCTCGATCTGGATGGTGTTGGCGTCCTGGGTCACCAGGGTGCCCGACGCGGCGTCGCCTTCGACGACGACGTTGACGTCGACGGTGACCTTCTCGCCGCGCTTCACGACCAGCAGGTCGGCGTGCTGGATGTTGCGACGGATCGGGTGGATCTCCAGCGCCTTGGTCAGCGCCAGCTGCTCCTCGCCATCGATGTCCAGCGTCAGCACGGCGTTGGTGCCCGAGTTACGCAGCACGGCCGCGAAGTCGTGGGCGTTGAGCTCGAGGTGACGGGGGTCGGTGCCGTGGCCGTAGAGCACGGCGGGGACGCGGCCGTCGCGGCGGGCCTGGCGGGAGGCGCCCTTGCCGGTGCGGGTACGAACCGTGGCGGTCAGCTTGTTGGGGGCCGAGTTCTTGGCCATGTGTTGCTCCTAATCGGGGTACTGCGGTCAGATCGTCAGTACGGCCAGGGATGCAACAACTCGAAATGTTCCCGTCGATAACGGTGGCCCTTCGGGTCCACCCTCGCCGTGACGCCTGGTCAGGGTAGCAAGAAAGGTCCGCGGGCCAAAAATCTAGAGCGGGTAGGCGGTATCGGTGAGCTGCTCGGACAGCTGCCACAGGGCCTTCTGGGTGTCCACCTTGCGGGCCAGCGGGCTGCGCGCGCTGCGGCCCGTCGGGCCCCGCATGCCGAACCGAGGGCCGATGAAACTGTCACCCGGGATGTCCTGGGATGCCGCGTAGAGGGTTTGGCGGGCGCCGAAGTCCGCGTCGGTGGCGACCTTGTTGGCTGCGGTGAAGATCTTGTCACCGATCGCGTTGCCGGTCTGGCCCTGCAGGTTGGTGGCCGAGTAACCGGGATGGGCGGCCACCGCCCGCACCGGCGAGCCCGACGCCGTCAGCCGCCGTTGCAGCTCGGAGGTGAACAGCAGGTTGGCCAGCTTGGACTGGCCGTACGCGGGCCACGCCAGGTAGGGCCGTGACTTCCAGTTGAGGTCGTTCAGGCTGATCCAGCCGATCAGGTGCATCAGCGATGACACTGTCACCACGCGGTCGGTGAGCTTGGGCAGCAGCAGGTTGGTCAGCGCGAAGTGGCCGAGGTGGTTGGTGCCGATCTGGCTTTCGAAGCCCTCGGCGGTGCGGGACAACGGGACGGCCATGATGCCGGCGTTGTTGATGAGCACATCGACGCGCTCGACGGTGTCGGCGAATTCGCGCACCGACGCCAGGCTCTGCAGGTCGAGTTTGCGAACCTCGACGTTTCCCGACATGGTCTGCGCGGCGGCGGCGCCCTTGTCGAGGCTGCGGACGGCCACGATGACGTCGGCGCCGACGCGGGCCAGCTCACGCGCGGTGACGAGACCGAGCCCGCTGTTGGAGCCGGTGACGATGACGGTGCGTCCGGAGAACGAGGGCAGATCGGCTGCGGTCCAGGTCATGGCCTCAGCCTAAGCTCACTTCTTGGCGACGTTGAACCCTGAGATGATGGCCTCGATATCCGGCCCTTGGGCCTGGGCCTGCTCGGCGAACGTGGTGACGGTCAGCTGGATCAGGTACCGCTGCGGCGGCTGCAGCCCGTCGGACGCGATGACGATGCGGTTGTAGCTCTGCATCCGCTGACCGTTGAGGTCGTAAGAGCCCTCGATCATGGCCGACGGGTAGCCATGCCAGTCGTCGGTGGACGCGTTGAGCTGTTTGAAATTCTCCGAAAGCTGGGCGTCGGCGTAACCGTGGTCCTTGATGGCCTTGGCGACGTCGAAGTCGCCGTGCAGCGTGAAGACCAGCAGCATCGCGGTCGGGTAGGTGTTGCCCTTGGCGATCATCCGGGTGCCCGGCGCGAGGTTCGGGTTGGAGTACGGATGCCAGCCCGCTGGTGTGGGCATGGTGACCGTAAGGGTGGGGATCTTCTCGGGTGCGATCGGTTCGCCGCTGACCCCGATGCTCTCCAAATAGTTGGAGATCGGCACCGGCTGCTGAGTGCTGGTCGGCGTGGTGGTGGTCGCGCTGGTGGTCCAGATCGACTGGTAGTCAGGCGTTTTCGCACCGCATCCGGCGAGCGACGCCGCAACCGTCAGGGCTGCCCCCGCGGCGATCAGTCGATTCACAGAATCTCGTGCACCGCGTCGATCGGCCGGGCCAGCCGGGTGCCCTTGGCGGTGACGACGAAGGGGCGTTCGATCAGGATCGGGTGTTCGGCCATGGCGTCGAGCAATTCGTCGTCGGAGGCGTCGGCCAAACCCAGTTCGGCATACAGCGATTCACGCTTGCGCACCGCGGTCCGCACGTCGATCCCGGCGTCGGAGATCATCGTCTTCAGCTCCGCACGGTTCGGCGGGGTCTTCAGATACTGCACGATCTCGGGCTCGATTCCGTTCTCGCGCAGCAACTCCAGCGTCTTACGAGAGGTCGAGCACTTCGGATTGTGGTAGATCCGGTCGGCCATTGCTATGCGGACCCGTCGAACAGGCCGGTCACCGAACCGTTCTCGAACACCGCGCGGATGGTGCTGGCCAGCAGTGGCGCGATGGACAACACGGTCAGCGCCGGGAACTGCTTCTCCTCGCCGATCGGCAGGGTGTTGGTGACGATCACCTCACGCGCGCCGCACTCGGCCAGCCGCTGCGGCGCCGGATCGCTGAGCAGGCCGTGGGTCGCGGCGATCACCACGTCCTTGGCGCCGTCCTCGTGCAACAGCTTCACAGCGCCTGCGATGGTGCCGCCGGTGTCGATCATGTCGTCGGTCAGGATGCAGGTCTTGCCCTTGACGTCACCCACCACGCGGTTGGACTTCACCTGGTTGGGCACCAGCGGGTCGCGCGTCTTGTGGATGAAGGCCAGCGGCACGCCGCCCAGCGAGTCGGCCCATTTCTCGGCCACGCGCACGCGGCCCGAGTCGGGGGAGACCACGACCATGTCCGAGCCCGCGTACTTGTCGGCGATGTAGCCGCACAGCAGGGACTGTGCCCGCATGTGGTCGACCGGGCCGTCGAAGAAGCCCTGGATCTGATCGGTGTGCAGGTCGACCGTCAGGATGCGGTCGGCACCGGCGGTCTTGAACAGGTCGGCGACCAGGCGGGCGGAGATCGGCTCGCGCCCCCGGTGCTTCTTGTCCTGCCGAGAGTAGGGATAGAACGGCAGAACCGCGGTGATGCGCTTGGCGCTGCCACGCTTGAGCGCATCGATCATGATCAGCTGTTCCATCAGCCACTGGTTGAGCGGCCACGGATGGCTCTGCAGCACGAAGGCGTCGCAGCCACGTACCGACTCCTCGAACCGTACGAAGATCTCACCGTTGGCGAAGTCCCTCGCGGTCTGCGCAGTGACCGAGACGTCGAGTTCTTTGGCGACTTGCTCGGCGAGTTCTGGGTGTGCGCGACCCGAGAACAGCATCAAGTTTTTTCGGTTGTCGGTCCAGTCCGTGGCCACTATGGCTGCCTTCGCGGTCGGGGATCGATACGGGGTAATCGTACGTAGCGTTTCCGCGTCTGCGTTGCCGGGTTACCAGACTGCCAACACGAAGCGTCGAGTTGGTGCGGCCTCACTGGCCGTCGCCGCGCGCTTTACGCGCCGCTTCGGCAGCCGCGGAGCCCGGCCGTTTGCGCTCGACCCAGCCCTCGAATGTGCGCTGGGCGTTGTCCGATACGGCCAGCGCACCTGGCGGAACGTCGTCGCGCAAGACGGTCCCAGCGCCCGTGTAGGCGCCGTCGCCGACGGTCACCGGCGCGATGAACATGGTGTCCGAACCGGTCCGCACGTGCGAGCCGATCGTGGTGCGGTGCTTGTTCTCGCCGTCGTAGTTGACGAACACGCTCGAGGCCCCGATGTTGCTGTGATCACCTATGTCGGCATCGCCGACGTAGGTGAGGTGCGGCACCTTGGTCGCCGCGCCGATCGTGGAGTTCTTGGTCTCGACGAACGCGCCCAGCTTGGCCTCGGCCCCGAGGATCGTGCCGGGCCGCAGGTAGGTGAACGGCCCCACGGTCGCTCCGGCGCCGATCACGGCCAACTGCCCGTGCGTGCGGACCACCGACGCGCCGTCCCCGACCTCGACGTCGGCAAGCGTGGTGTCGGGCCCGATCTCGCAGTCCGAGCCGATCTCGGTGGTGCCGAGCAGCTGGGTCCCGGGCCGCACGACGGTGTCGCGGCCGATGGTGACGTCGACATCGATCCACGTGGTGCCGGGGTCGATGATCGTCACGCCGGCCCGCTGGTGGGCGGCCACGGTGCGACGGTTCAGTTCGGCGCCAAGATCGGCCAGCTGGACACGGTCGTTGACGCCGGCCACGAGCGCGCTGTCGTCAACGTGGTGGGCCCGGACCGTGCGGCGGTCCTGGCGCAGGATGGCCACGACGTCGGTCAGGTAGAGCTCCTGCTGAGCGTTGTCGGACCGCAGCCGACTCAGCGCGGATCGCAGGTCGGCGATGTCGAAGGCGTACACCCCGGCGTTGATCTCCCGGATCGAGCGTTGCGACGCGCTGGCGTCGGCCTGCTCGACGATGCCGATCACCTCGTTGTCCTGGGTGCGCAGGATGCGGCCATACCCGGTGGGGTCGGCGACCGTCGTGGTCAGCACCGTCGCCGCGGCCGTCGCGCCGGTGTGCCCGGCGATCAGATCGGTCAGCGTGTCGGAGTCCAGCAGCGGTACGTCACCCGAGGTCACCACGACGGTTCCGGTGAAATCGTCGGGCAGCGCGCTCAGGCCGCAGCCGACGGCGTGGCCGGTGCCGCGTTGTTCGTCCTGGATGGCGATGTCGATGTGGCGGCCCAGCTCGTCGGCGAGCTCGGTGACCGCCGGGGCGATGCGTTCCCGGTCATGACCGAGCACCACGACGACATGCCGCGCCGACACATTGACCACGGTGTGCACGGCATGCGCGAGCATGCTGCGCCCGCCCAGGGTGTGCAGCACTTTCGGGGTGTTCGACCGCATCCGGGTCCCGGCTCCAGCTGCCAGTACGACGATTGCGGCCTCGGTCGATGCGGTCACAGTTCCCCTTTCACCGCGAGCGTGCGTGTCTGCCCCGCAACACACCGCATCGAGCATGCATTTTGCGCACGCCCGTCGCCATCCCCAGACTGCCTGCTCGCTCGGCGAGCCTCACTCGCTGCTCCGTCGCCAGGACTCGAACCTGAACTATCTGAACCAAAATCAGAGGTGCTGCCGATTACACCACGACGGACCGATCAATCCGATCAATCCGAGACTCTAGTGCAAGTCGATAGGCTGGTCTGCGTGGCAGCACCCGAGAAGGAAGTGCGTGCGCCCCGCGCCCGGATGACCGGCAGCGAACGGCGGCAACAGCTCATCGAGATCGCCAAGTCGCTGTTCGCCGAGCGCGGCTACGACGGCACCTCGATCGAAGAGATCGCGCAGCGCGCCAACGTGTCCAAACCTGTGGTCTACGAGCACTTCGGCGGCAAAGAGGGGCTGTACGCCGTCGTCGTCGACCGCGAGATGTCGGCGTTGCTCGACGGCATCACGTCGTCGCTGACGAACAACCGCTCGCGTGTGCGGGTCGAGCGCGTCGCGCTGGCGTTGCTGACCTACGTCGAGGAACACACCGACGGCTTCCGCATCCTGATCCGCGACTCGCCGGCCGCGATCACCTCGGGCACCTACGCGACGCTGCTCAACGACGCCGTCAACCAGGTGTCGTCGATCCTGGCAGGAGATTTCTCCCGGCGCGGTCTGGACCCCGAGTTGGCGCCGCTCTACGCCCAGGCCCTGGTCGGTTCGGTGTCCATGACGGCGCAGTGGTGGCTCGACGTCCGCGAACCGCCGAAAGAAGTGGTGGCCGCCCACGTGGTCAACCTCGCGTGGAACGGCCTGACGCACCTCGAGCCCGACCCGGTGCTGCACGAGGAATAGCGCTCATCCCACGTCGCGCGCGAGCAGGTCGGCCGTCGTCTCCCGACGCACCAGCAACTGCGCCCGCCCGTCACGCACCGCGACGACCGGCGGGCGGCCCACCATGTTGTAGGTCGACGCCATGCTGTGGTGATAGGCACCGGTGCACGGCACGGCCAGCAGATCGCCGGGGTGGATGTCGGCGGGCAGTGCCACGTCGCGGATGATCTCGTCGCCCGCCTCGCAGTGTCTGCCCACCACGGTGACGGTCTGGGTCGGCCCGAGTGCATGCCGATTCGCCAGCGCCACAGTGTATTTCGCGCCGTACAGCGCGACGCGGGCATTGTCGCTCATCCCTCCGTCGACAGCGACGAACGTGCGCCCGCCGGGTTGCGACTTGACCGCGCACACGCGGTAGAGCGTCACCCCGGCCCGTCCGCTGATGGCCCGCCCGGGTTCCACCACCAGCCGCGGCCGCGGGAACCGCTCGGCACCGCATGCGGCATCCACGGCGTCGTCGATGACGGCGGCGAGGGCGGTGGGGTCCAATGCCGAGTCTCCGGTCACATAGGGAATGCCATGTCCACCGCCGATATTCAGCTCGGTCAGCACCACGCCATGCCGATGCCGGATGTCGGCCATCGCGGCGATGAGCCTCCGGATCGCCTCCCCGTACAGCTCCGGATCGGTCACCTGTGAACCGATATGGCAGTGCAGGCCGACGAGTTCGAGGTGCGGCGTGCCCAACACGCGGGCCGCGGCCTCGGCGGCGTGCTGTCCGGCCAGCGTGAAACCGAACTTCTGATCGCGCACGCCGGTCGTGACGGCCCGATGCCCGTGGGTGTCGATGTCCGGGGTCACCCGCAGCAGCACCTGCTGGCGGCGGCGCACCAGCCCGGCGAGGTAGGTGATCTCCATCAGCGAGTCGACCACGATGCGGCCGACTCCCACGTCCAGCGCATCGTGCAGCTCGTCGCATGACTTCGCGTTGCCGTGCAACACGACCCGGCTCGGCGGCACCCCGCCGGCCAGCGCCGTGGCCAGTTCACCCGTGGAGCACACGTCCACGCCGAGGCCTTCTTCGCAGGCCCACCGCGCGACGGCCGTCGTCAGCAATGCCTTGCCTGCATAGACCACCTCGGTGCCGCGCAGGGCGCTTCGATAGTGCTGCGCCCGGTGCCGGAAGTCGGCCTCGTCGAGCACGTAGGCCGGGGTGCGGTACTCGTCGGCGATCTCGGTCAGCGGCACCCGGCCCACGGTGATCCGGCCCTGCTCGTCGAGGTGGGTGGTGAGCGGCCAGATCGCCGGGTCGAGGCGGGGCGGGACGGCTGCGCGCAGCGAGGGCAGGATGTCGAGCAATGTCATGACTTCACCGTGCGTCGCGGTGCGTTGCCTGTGGGGCGCCTTGACGCTCCCTTGATGCTGGCGGGCCCGATTTTGGCGAAACTACAGCCCCCTAGAATGGACGCATCATGACCGCACCGGGGCACACCCATGTCCAGACCCCGATCGCGGGTCTCATCGAGCTGGCTCTGTCCGATCCGTCCTTGCAGGACGTCATCCGTCGCGCCGCCGACCGACCTGCCGATCTCGCGCTGGTCGGCCCGGCCAGCGCGCGGGTCCTGGTCGCCGCTGCGCTGGCCCAGCACGGCCCGCTGCTGGTGGTCGCGGCGACCGGCCGCGAGGCCGACGACCTGACCGCTGAGCTGCGCGGCGTGTTCGGCGATGCCGTCGCCCTGTTCCCGTCCTGGGAGACGCTGCCGCATGAGCGGTTGTCGCCGGGTGTCGAGACGGTCGCCGCCCGGCTCCTGCTGCTGCGCCGGTTGGCCCGTCCGGACGACGCGACGCTGGGCCCGCCGTTGCGGGTCGTGGTGACGACCACCCGGTCGCTGTTGCAGCCGATGTCACCCGATGTGGTCAGCATCGAGCCCGTCAGCCTGTCGCTGGGAGATGAGGCCGACTTCGAGGAGCTCATCGCACGGCTCGTCGACCTTGCCTACACGCGCGTCGACATGGTCGGTAAGCGCGGTGAGTTCGCGGTGCGCGGTGGCATCCTCGACGTCTTCCCGCCGACGGCCGAGCATCCGGTGCGGGTCGAGTTCTGGGGCGACGAGGTCTCGGAGATGCGGGCCTTCTCGATCGCCGATCAGCGGTCGATCCCGGAAGTGCCGGTGGAGACGCTGGTCGCGGTGCCGTGCCGTGAGCTGTTGATGACGCCCGACGTGCGGGAGCGCGCCGCGGCCCTGGCCCTCGAGCATCCGACCCACGAGAACAGCGTGCCCGGCAGCGTGCCGGACATGCTCGCCAAACTCGCCGAGGGCATCCCGGTCGACGGCATGGAGGCTCTGCTTCCGCTGCTGCATCCGGTCGAGCCGACGACGTTGACGGCGCATCTGCCCGAGGGTGCCCCGGTGCTGGTGTGCGATCCCGAGAAGGTCCGCACCCGCGCGGCCGATCTGATCAAGACGGGCCGCGAGTTCCTGGAGGCGTCCTGGTCGACCGCCGCGGTCGGCGGTGACGCTCCCATCGACATCGAGGCGCTCGGGGCGTCCGGGTTCATCCCGTTCGACGAGGCGCGTGCCGGCGCCGTTGCGGGCGGGCATCCGTGGTGGACGCTGTCGCAGCTCTCCGACGGGGCCGCCACCGAACTGGATCTGCGTCCGGCACCGTCGGCGCGCAGTCAGCAGAGCCTGGACGAGATCTTCGCGATGCTGCGGGCGCATGTGGCCACCGGCGGTACCGCGGCGATCGTCACGCCGGGCACCGGTACAGCGCACCGCGTCGTCGAGCAGCTCGGTGAATCCGACATCGCCGCAACGATGTTGGAGCCGGGGGCGACGCCCAAGGCCGGCGTGATCGGGGTGCTGAGAGGTCCGCTGCAGAGCGGTCTGATCCTGCCGGGCGCCAACCTGGTGATCATCACCGAAACGGATCTGACCGGCAACCGGGTCACCGCCGGAGAAGGCAAAAAGCTTGCCGCCAAACGCCGTAACGTCGTCGACCCGCTGGCGCTGACGGCAGGCGACCTGGTGGTCCACGATCAGCACGGCATCGGCAAGTTCGTCGAGATGACCGAGCGGGTGGTCGGTGGCGCTCGCCGCGAGTACCTGGTTCTGGAATACGCGTCGGCCAAGCGCGGCGGCGGCGCCGACAGGCTCTACGTGCCGATGGATTCACTGGATCAGCTGTCGCGGTACGTCGGCGGCGAGGCCCCGTCCCTGTCGAAGCTCGGTGGCAGCGACTGGGCCAACACGAAAACCCGTGCACGCAAGGCAGTTCGAGAGATCGCCAGCGAGCTGGTGGCGCTCTACGCCAAACGGCAGGCCGCACCCGGGCACGCGTTCGCCCCGGACACCCCGTGGCAGGCCGAGATGGAGGACGCGTTCGGCTTCACCGAGACGGTCGACCAGATGACGGCCATCACCGAGGTCAAGGCCGACATGGAGAAGCCGGTGCCGATGGACCGGGTGATCTGTGGTGACGTCGGTTACGGCAAGACCGAGATCGCGGTGCGGGCAGCCTTCAAGGCGGTGCAGGACGGCAAGCAGGTGGCCGTACTGGTGCCGACGACGCTGCTGGCCGATCAGCATCTGCAGACCTTCACCGCACGGATGGCCGGCTTCCCCGTCACCGTGAAAGGGCTGTCGCGCTTCACCGACCCCGCCGAGTCGCGTGCCGTCATCGAGGGCATGAAAGACGGTTCGGTGGACATCGTGATCGGCACCCACCGGCTCCTGCAGACCGGCGTGACGTGGAAAGACCTGGGCCTCATCATCGTTGACGAAGAGCAACGGTTCGGCGTCGAACACAAGGAGCACATCAAGTCGATGCGCACCCATGTCGACGTGCTGACCATGAGTGCGACGCCGATCCCGCGCACCCTGGAGATGAGCCTCGCGGGCATCCGCGAGATGTCGACGATCCTCACCCCGCCCGAGGAGCGCTATCCGGTGCTCACCTACGTCGGACCGCACGACGACAAGCAGGTTGCTGCGGCACTGCGTCGTGAGCTGCTGCGTGACGGGCAGGCGTTCTACATTCACAACCGGGTGCGGACCATCGACCAGGCGGCCGCCCGGATCCGTCAGCTGGTGCCCGAGGCGAGAGTCGTTGTCGCGCACGGCCAGATGAACGAGGAGATGCTCGAGAAGACCGTCGAGGGCTTCTGGAACCGCGAATACGACATCCTGGTCTGCACCACGATCGTCGAGACCGGCCTGGACATCTCCAACGCCAACACACTGATCGTCGAGCGGGCCGACACGTTCGGCCTGTCGCAGCTGCACCAGCTGCGTGGCCGCGTCGGCCGCAGCCGCGAGCGCGGCTACGCCTACTTCCTGTACCCGCCGGAGCAGCCACTGACCGAGACGGCCTACGACCGGTTGGCCACCATCGCGCAGAACAACGACCTGGGTGCGGGCATGGCCGTGGCCATGAAGGACCTGGAGATCCGCGGCGCGGGAAATGTGTTGGGCGCCGAGCAATCCGGGCACGTGGCCGGCGTCGGTTTCGACCTGTACGTGCGGCTGGTCGGCGAAGCCGTCGAGGCCTATCGCGCGGCGGTTGACGGCAAAACCGTTGCCACCGCTGAGGAAGCGAAGGAGGTGCGGATCGACCTGCCGGTCGACGCGCATCTGCCACCGGAGTACATCGGCAGTGACCGGCTCCGGCTGGAGGGCTACCGAAGGCTGGCCGCCGCTCCCGACGAGGCCGCCGTCGCCGCCGTTGTCGACGAACTCAACGACCGCTACGGTCCGCTGCCCGAGCCTGCGCAGCGCCTCGTCGCGGTAGCCCGGCTGCGGCTGCTGTGCCGGGAGTACGGAATCACCGAGATCAGTGCGGTGTCGGCGTCGACGCTGCGATTGTCGCCGATGGTGCTGCCGGATTCTGCGCAGCTGAGGTTGAAACGGCTCTATCCCGGCGCGCATTATCGGGCCACCACATCGACGATTCAGGTACCGATCCCGCGAGCGGGTGACGGACTTGGTGCGCCCCGCATCCGGGATCTCGAGCTGGTCCAGATGGCAGCCGGTTTGGTGCTGGTACTCAATGGGAAACCGCCGGAAGAGATTGACATGACCAAGTTCTCCAGCGAGGCGCGACGATGACCGTTGTCCTGGTTGATCCGCGCCGTCCCTCGCTGGTTCCGGTCGAGGCGATCCAGCACCTGGCCGGGGACGTCCAGTACACGGAGGAAATGCCGGTCAAGGTGCCGTGGTCGCTGCCTGCAGCGCGGCCGGCATATGACGGTGACGAGGCGCCTGTGCTGCTGTCCTCCGATCCCGAACATCCTGCGGTCGTTGCTCGGATCGCGGCCGGTGACACGGTGATCTCCGCACCGAAACCAGCGGCAGGTGAGCGGCTGGTCGATGCCGTGGCCATGATGGACAAGCTGCGCACCGCCGGGCCGTGGGAGAGCGAACAGACCCACGATTCGCTACGCCGTTATCTGCTGGAGGAGACCTACGAGCTGTTCGACGCGGTCCGCGGCGGCAACGCCGACGAGCTGCGCGAGGAGCTCGGTGATGTGCTGCTGCAGGTCTTGTTCCACGCCCGCATCGCCGAAGATGCGCCGGTGCACCCGTTCACCATCGACGACGTCGCCGATGCGCTGGTTCGCAAGCTCGGCAACCGAGTGCCGGCAGTGCTTGCGGGGGAATCGATTTCACTCGATGAGCAGCTGGCGCAGTGGGAAGAGCGCAAGGCTCAGGAGAAATCCGTCAAGGCACGCACGTCTTCGATGGACGACGTGCCCACCGGGCAGCCGGCTCTGGCGTTGGCACAGAAGGTGATCTCCCGGGTGACCCAGGCCGGTCTGCCCGCGGATTTGGTGCCCGCAGCCATCACCACCATCTCCGTCACCGCTGACACCGATGCCGAAAACGAGCTGCGCACAGCGGTATTGGAGTTCATGGACACCGTGCGGCGGGTCGAGGCCGACGTCGCAGCGGGACGCCGCGGAGAGGACGTCCCCGAGTCACTCGATGTGACGCCGTTGGGCACCATCACCGAAGCCGAATGGCGCGACTACTGGCCCGCGGACGACTTCGCGGTCGAGCCAGAGCCAGAGCCCGAGCCCGAGTCAGAGCCAGAGTCCGAGTCCGCGGACGAGTCGAAAGCCGACGACAGCACTACCAACTGACGGTTCTCAGTTCGGCAGCCTTCGCGCGCAGCGTGAGTACTCGCTCGCGAATGCGGTATTCCGTGGAACGGGGCATCCAGGCCGGGCGGTAGCGGCCGTGCCTGATGCGGAACACTCGACCGTGGGTGATTTCGCACCTCAGCGCATCCGATATCGCCTTCGACGGCCGGCCTTTCGTGGTGAAGCCGTAGGCATCGAGTGCCTCGACCAGGTCGGCGACCGACTGTTTCCCGTGTTGGAAAAGGTGCATCGTCAGCACGTAACGGAGTTCGATTCCCTTGAGTAGCAGCTTGTCTGACATGACCGCACGATGCCACCTGCCACCGACAATCCCGGTTGGTCACATCTGTCACACCAGTCCCGGTTCGGAAACCATGCGACGTTTTGCCCGCCTGTTTGCGACAAAGTCGCGGAATTAGCCTCAGGTGCAACTCATTTCACTGTTGCATCACGTCGCGAAACTCACCAGCATCACTGGGATCGACAGCCTCATCAGCAACAGAATTCGGCGTGCCCGACTGTTGGCGACTTTGTCGCTCGCAGCGTGGGCACGTGACCGGTGAGGCAGTGCCGGCCTGGCGGTGCAGACGTGACGGATGGGATCGGCCGACGCGAGACCAGTGATGCCAATGTTGCCGACGTGGCGATTTGCGCGACTTTGTCGCTAACAGCCGGGCATAGCGAGTGGTGTCGCGAGCGGGGTATGGGTGTGGCAGGTGTGACAAAAACCAACAGATGTGGCCCCTCCGTAGCGGAGCGGCCACACCTGTTGGGCGATCGTGTGCCTACCTGCTGTCCTTGCCCTTCAGCTTGTTCAGGCCGTTGTTGACATCTTTGTTCACTCGCTCGACCCGGTTCTTGACGTTTTCGCCGACCTGTTTGACCGCTCCGCCGACGTCACCGGTCTTGAGCTTGTCGGTGACCTTGGTGACCCGCTCCTGCGCGTGGGTGAGACTCTTTTGAGTCTTCGTGACGCTCGTGGAGAGCTGCTTGCCCGTGCGTACCACCGCGCCGGCCGGATCCGAAATTGCCGGAATGATCTCCTTGGCCGCCTCACCGCCCGTTGCTTGGTTCGCCGCGGCCAGCACCTTACCGACCGGCCGCTGAATGTCGGCCAGCTGTTTCTGGGTGGGCGCCGCCGGGCCTTCGGGCAAGGCGGTGTCCAGCTTGCCGAGGACAGTGCTGACCCCGTCTCCGAGCTCACGACTGACTGTCCGGACCACCTTGCCGGGCTCGACCGCTAATGTCGTCGCCGCCGTCTTGATCTCGGTGGGCACCTGAATGTCGTTGTCTTCCAGGAACTTCACCACCCGGGTGGTGACACGCTGGACCACATCGGTGTATTCCGATCCCACACCCCGACCGAGTTCGCCGAGGATGTCACCGGCGAGCAGCGCCGCCTGCGCGCGGGTCAGGGTCTGGGTACCGAACAGCGTGGGAACGTGCATTTGGTCGAGGCTTCGGCTCCAGCTGCCGTCCTCGTTGCGCACCGCGTCGGTGTAGCTGGTGTTGACCAGCACCTTCAACACCGGTTCGAGGGCGTCGGCAACAGGGGTGTTGACGTCCTCGCCGGTGGCAACACCGACCAGGCCGGCGACCAGGCGAGCGGGCATGAGCAGCGGCAACTGATCCTGGGTGATCGTGGTGTAGATCGTGCCGTCAGGCGCGGTGTAGATCTTGGCGCCCAGTCCCGATCCGCCGTTCAGCAGCGATGCCCCCAGCGTGAGCGGCAGCATCGACGCCATTCCCGAGTTCGCCCACGCGATCGGGTTCGCGGTCACCGGAGCGTCCGAGAGATAGTCGTACTCCCATGTGGTGTCGGTCTTGAGGATCGTCAGCACGATGGGCTTGCCGTCGAGGGATTCGGCATTGGCGATCAGGTTGCCCAGATTGTCGAAGCTGATGTCGGAAAGGTTCAGTCCCTCCATGCCTTCCGGCAGTACGTCTTGGCGTTCGGGGGTCACTGGGTTCACGCCAGTCACCTCCTGGTAGATCGGCGCGAAGCGGGCATAGAGTCCGCCGTTGGGCCGGCCGGGGTTACGCAGCAAGTTGACCGTCAGCAGCGTGACGTCGATGACGCCGCCGGGAATGATCTCGACGTTCGGCATGTCGGGCTCATCCGGGTAGTCGGACGAGTTGAGCGGCTGAGTGGCGAGCCATACCCCTGGCGACACTTTGATCACGCCGTACGTAATGCCGTTCACCTTGGTGAATCCTTTTGTGACGTCCTTGGTGACGGGATCGTTGGGGTCGGTGATGACGATCTTGCGGGGCCCGGTCAGAGCCGGTCCGGCTTCCAATTCGCCGTTACGGGCCATGTCGATGAAGTCTTGATAGCCGGCTCCGACGGCGATGGCGCCGTCGCCGTAGCCGATGAAGTTGGTGTTCGAAATGTATGCCGTCCAGTTCACCAGCGGTGCCAGGGCGGCGGCAGCGTTGCCGCCGTTCGCAAGGTAGCTCGCGAATTTGGCAGCGTCATTGACGCTCAAGTTGCTCAGGTCCGTGAGGTCGATGCCCGGATCGCTCGGTGACACCCACTGGCCCTGGGTCCAGTCCTTGCCGGTCACTGTGCCGGACCAGGGGCCGAATATGCCGCCGCTGGTAGTCGTCTGGCTCGCAGACCCCGTCTTAAGAGGGTTGAACCACGTCACCCATACCGGCGCCATGTCCGCTTCGGAGACCGTGCCCATGCCCCAACCCTTGATGACCGTGGCATGCGCTCGGTCGTCGAGGATCGCGCCGGTCACTGCGCCCGGATCCGAGGGCAACGTCTGCACCGCACCACCGAAGCTGTCGGATGGAATCCAGTCCGGCAGACCCACCACGTACGTGGCTGCGTCCGACACGCTCGGGGTCAACGCGACGCCGACCGTTGCGGCTATCGCGGTGCCGACGACGGCAGCCTTGCTGATCTTCTTGCGACGGTGTTTCGCCATGCGTACGCCTCTCAGGAAACATTCAGGTAACTCGCAGGAGACATTAAGGCAGCAAACACAGTTCTGTTGTCAGCCGAACGGCGGACTCGGTGGCGTTTGTTGAGTTCGCAACAAACTTCCTTAGCTGCCGGGGCGCATGAGGATGGTCGACGTCGGTAGCCAGCTCCGCCAGCTGCGCTGTCAGAAAGATGGCTAAACTTCCGAAAGCTGGTCAGAAATATGACTTAGAACCAGATCAACAGCAGCGTATCGCTCGCCGTCAACTGGGCTAATCACTTTGCTGTCTAGACGTTGCAGTGTGCAAGAAGTCGGCCGAGCTCGTCGGCTGCGGGGCTGCCGCGTCGTCGACAAGAGTTAGCTGGCAACTGCGAAAGTATTGACGCTGGCGATACTTGCTGGCGTCGGATCGTCGCGGGAGTCCGTCGAGTGGCCAGTTGTGCCACGCTTTCCGGGCTGTTGCGGAATCGTGTGGGGGTCAGTGCAACGGATCTCGTCAGTGGTGGCGGGTGGCCGGGCCCGAGGTCGG
>NZ_MVHF01000004.1 GCF_002086485.1 Mycobacterium aquaticum
AACGAGGCGCCGTCGGGGTCGCTCCTCGACGGCGCCTCCCCATGCCCACTTGACAGAATTCTCTACATATCAGTTGGGCGATGGTGGTGGTTGGGGTTGGAAGGGGGTGTACCACCACCAGTCGGCGCGTTCGCCGGTCGGCCCGCGGTAGGGCGGCACCTGGGGTGGGGGTGTGGTCGGTGGTCGGGCCAGCGAACCCCGGTGTAGTTCGCGGCCGGTGGCGTCGGTGACCGTGAGTTGGTGGGCGGGGCCGGTGATGGTGATGCCGCCCTTGTGGTGCAACCGGTGGTGGTAGGGACACAGCAAGACCATGTTGTCCAGGTCGGTGGGGCCGCCGTCCTCCCAATGGACGATGTGGTGGGCGTGTAGGCCGCGGGTGGCGCCGCAGCCGGGGACTGCGCAGCAGCGGTCGCGGTGCTCCAGAGCGCGGCGCAGCCGGCGGTTGACGGTGCGGGCGGCACGTCCCGCGCCGATGGGTTGCCCGTGGCGTTCGAACCAGACTTCGCAGGTGGCGTCGCAGGTCAGGTAGCGCCGCTCGTCGTCGGTGAGCACTGGGCCCAGGTGCAATGCGGCGACGGGCTTCTCGCTATGCTTGTCGAGATCGACGTGGACGACGACGGTGGTGTGCTGGCCGTGCGGGCGGGCCGCCACATCGGCAGCCCAACCCGCTTCGACCAGGCTCATGAACGCATCGACGGTGTTGGGGAAGGGTGGTGCCTGTTCCGATACCTGGTCCCCTTCGTCGTCGTCGCGTTTCCACGCCGCGATCAGCGCCTCCTGGTGTGAGCGCATCCCGGCGTCGAGTTTCGCTGCTTCCAGCCGGGGCAGGGTGATCTGGTAGGTGGTGCTGTCGTCGTGCTCGATTTTGGTGAACGACCGTTTCGGTTCCACAGCCGGCTCCGGCTCAGTGGGCGCGTCGGGATCGGGTTGGGGTTTGGGCTCGGGTTCGAGTTTGATCGCGGTGCGTAATTGGGTGACGGTGGCGACCGCGGCCAGCTCGGCAAAGTGCGCATCGGAGCCGTCGGCGGCGCGTTCGGCGATCACCCCCACCTGATCCAGGGATAACCGGCCCTCCCGCAGGGCTTGGGTGCAGAGGGGGAATTGCTCGGCGCGGCGTGCCACCGCCACGATCGTGTCGGCGTTGTTCGGGGTGACACCGGTTTTCCACGCCACGAACGCCGTGATCGAGCGGGCTCCGGTGGCGCCACACAATTCGTCGCGTTCCAGTTCGGCGACAATGTCGACGATGCGTCCGTCGATCGCATTGCGCTGCCCGCACAACTCCGACAACTCCTCGATCAACACCTCCAACCGCTGCGCAGGGCTCGGCCCGTCATCAGCGAAAGATGTTGGCTGCGAGGACATGCCACCATTATGGCGAAGGCCACCGACAAGTTTCGGGCCTGACCGCACCGACATTCACGTCATGGACAAAAGCTTCGAAATCTGTCCCTGTGGTGAATCTCGGTGGTCGCGAGCACTGATTCGACACCGAAAGACCTGCTGGCCCGAAGCCATATACCGCACCGAACCACAAGCCGCTTGGCGCAAATAGGAGCATCACGTTCACGCGTGGCCATGCTCAGATCAGCGCCTTGTTGTGCCTGATTCGGCGGCGCAGATCGGTCATCAGCACCGCGTAATTGCCGTTGCGCAAGGACTTCGGCAGGAACCGGTTGACGAAGGACACGAACAGGAACAGGTGCTCGAACCGGCGCCGGTCGGTGTCGGTCCAGTCGAACCCCATCACGTTGCGGAATACGGGGGCCAGAAACCCGATGGTGAGGAATCGCAGCAGCGGCGCCAGCATAAGGCGCAGCACAGGGTTGATCATCTTGAGTTGTACTAGGTGCATCAGGTATTCGTGGACGAACGGCGTCATCTGCACCCGCTCGCACGCAGTGTTCCAGTACGCGTCGAAGTCCGCGCGGGTGGCGGGCCACTGCGCTTCGAGCACCTGCAACGTGGTGCCGATCGGCATGGCGCTCTGATAGAACCCTTCGGCCTGCTCGTCGGTGAGCTTGCCGTAAAGCAGCTGATGGGTGTCCTCGTAGAAGATGAACAGGCATGCGGCGACCCATAACTGGAGTTCGCGGTGGAACGCGTTGTAGGACACCGGGCTCTCGGCGGTGGAGCGGACCTGCCGGTGCGCGGTGTTGACCGCCTCGCGGTAGGCGGCACGCTCCTCGTCGGTCCCCAGGATCGCCACGGCGAGATACTGTGCGGTGGTGCGCAACCGTTTCCAGGGATGACGCACCAGACTGCCGGACTCGACGCGGCTTTCCGCCACCCCGTAGCCGACCTCGGGCCAGCTCATCTGCATGATCACGTTGGCGGCGGCACCGGCGGCCGACCAGAAGTCCAGCGCATCGGTGAGGTCGACGTCCTTCTTCCGGTTCCACCGCGGTACCCGCTGGGTGATGGTGATCCTGGTCTCCGCGGTGGTCAGCCGGGGTGGCGCCGCGAGATCGACGTAAGTGGTTGGCATGGCGGTCCTTTCGAGTCACTCACACGGTCTGCACGTCGTTGACGATCCACCGGTCCCCGCTGCGGATCAGCGACACCACCATGCGGTACTTCTGGTTGCTGCCTTGCGGTGCAGTCACGTTGGTGACGTGCTGATCGACGAATGCGAACACGGTCGCGGAGTTGTCGTCGAGCCGCTCGACGGCAACGTGGTCGGCGGTCGCGGTGGCCACACCCTTGCTGGTGACCACGATGTCGCGCAACGCCCTGACCATCTCGTCGTATTTGGTGGCGAACTCCGGGCTGGAGTCGGAGACGATACGGGCACGGTTGGCGTCGAGGTTCTGGTAGTCGAATGCGGCCATCGCCACCAGATAGTCGCGTGACATCGAAACCGCCTGCACTCGAAGCGCTTCGGTGTGCCGGTGCCGGTACTCGCCGACGGACAGCAGGGCAACCGCGGCGACGGCGGCTGCCACCAAAAGCCCCACCAGGGCGATCATCGGCAGCCGCGGTAGCCGGCGCCGTGGCGCGGAGACGTCGGCCGAATCAGGCTCAGCGTCTGGGCGTTCCAGAGTCAGAACCGTCTCGCCGGCCTCGTCGTCATCGTCAGGATTCACTGCGGTCCGCCTTTCAGGATGCTGCGCCATTTGTAGACCAGTTGGGCCAGAGTCGGAATCTTCACGGGGTCGTCGACCACCGGTGGGCCGATCGGATATCCCGGCGTCTGGGAGTGCTGCAGGCCGAGATCGTTGGGCCGCGGCGCGTTGACTGCTCCGCGCATGCCGAGATCCGGTGCGGGCGGGCAGTACATCACCAGATTGGGCAGGGTGGGGCTGACGTCGCCGATGGCCCGCCGGTCCACGTCGTAGTTGCACACCGGGCCCTGGGTTGCGATCAGCGAGAAGTCGGCCCGGGTCTGGCCGGTGGCGTCGTGCTTGACGATCGAGGTCAGAGCCTGCAGCCCTTTCGGGATCGTGGAGAGGCCGGTCTGCAGGGAATCGGTGCGGTCGGCGACGACGGGCATCACGGTGGCGAGGTTGGCCAGGGTCGCGCCGAACGTGCCGCGGTAGGTATCCAGGACACGCTGCAACGAATTGAGCGTTGCCGGGGTGTGATCGGTCAGGTAGAGGAACACTGGTCCGCTGCCATCGAGTTGGGTCGCCAGTCGCGCGCCGGCCGCTACGCCCCGCACGAACGGGCCGTTCAGCGCGGCCATCGTTGTTACCAGGTCGGCGGTGCCGTCGACCAGAAATTGCAGCTGGCCGGCCTGGGTGTGGATGCGCCGCGAGATGTCGGCGCCGTTGTCGATCAGCGCGGCCAGGCTGGGGCCGAGCCCGTCGAACGCATTCGACAGTTCGGTACCCACCTCCCGGACCGACTGTGCATCAATGCCTTTCACGAGCTGCGCGGTGTCGCCCATGATGCGGTCCATCTGCACCGGCTGGCGGTCGGCGGGTGCTGCGATGGTGTCGCCGGAAGCCAGGTACGGTCCGGCGTCGGTTTGCGGCAGGATGTCCACGCTCTGGATCCCGGCCGCGGTGCCCATGCCGATGGTCATGATGCTGTCGTGCGGGATCCGCGTCTCGGGGTCGAGCGCCAACCGCACCATTGCGGTGCCGTCGCGGTCCAGCCACACCGCATCGACCGTGCCCACCTGCACACCCCGTACCGTGACGCTGGTCCCGGCGGTCAGCCCGAATGCGTCGGACATCGTCGCGTTCAGCAGCAGTGGTGTGCGGAAGCCTTGCGGGCCTGCCACATAACGCACCCCGAACGGCACCACGATGGCCGCGATGGCCGCGAAGATCGCCAGCTGGACCACCACCAGGCGTCTCACTTCAGACCTCCCGACAGGAACCCCTCGAGCGCCTGGTCGCCGGTGATCGGTGTGCCGTTGACGATCAGGCCACCGGTGAGCAGCTTGTCGACGGTGCCCGGAATATCCAGGGCGCCATCGAACATCAGGTAGTCGCCGTGCACCGACCGGCCGAATTTCTGCAGGAAGCCGTTCATCGCTGTCAGGGTTGCGCCGATGCGGTCGTTGAAGGTACCGAGGAGCCCCGCCACGGTGTTCGCGTCGGCGACCATGGCACTCAGATCGGTTCCGGCCAGCACGTTGTTGGCCGTCGCGGACAGCGCCGTAGTCGAGGCGAACAGGCTCTGCAGCTTGGCGCGCTGAACTTCGAGCATGGCCACGACTTTCGGAACCGCATCGAGATAGCCCGTGACGGCCTGCTGTTCCCGGTCGAACTGCCCGGTGATACTGGCTGCGAGGTTCATGGCCTGATCGAATTCACCCTGGTGTTCGGCAGCTTTCGCCGTCAGCTGCGACAGTGCCTCGACAAGACCACGCACCTTCCCGCCGCGGCCGCGCAGCGCCTTGTCCAGCTCGCCGACGATGGTGGTCAGTTGGTCGACGCCGCTGCGGCTGAGCAGGGCGCCGAAAGTGGCCAGCGCGCTCTCGATCTGCGGTCCGAGCTGCGGGTGACTCGGTGGGATGACGTCGCCGTCGCGCAGCTCCCGCTGTGGTGGATGATCGGGAGCCGTCAGCCGGACGAACGGATTGCCCAGCGCCGAGGGAAGTTCCACGCTGGCCGCGGTGTTGGTGCCCAGGCCGCTGGCGTCCTGCAGGCTGAGCCGCACTGCGGCACCGGACGCGGCCATTGTCATCGCGCTGACTCGGCCGACCACTTTCTGTCCGTTGCGTACGTCGGCCCCGATGGTGATGCCGTCAGCGGTCGGCAGCACCACGGTGATGGCCATGGTGTCGCCGGGTGCGGTGCGTCCCACGGGCAGATCCTGAATTCCGATGTCGCTCAAAGACCATATCGTCGCGGTGGCGATCGCGACGGCTGCGGCGCTTGTCACCGCGGGCAAGCTTGGTCTGCGCATGCCGATCACCTCGGGTACTTCGGGTTCGGAGCCGGAGTGGTGCCAGTGACGGCCGATACGATGCCCAGTGGGTCCGACCGGCTGATCGGGTAGGAGATCGGATTGGTGATCCCGGCGCCCACACACATCGGGAGCATCCACCGGTCGCAGAAGTTCTGCGCGGCGGCGAACTGCGTGAGCACCGTCGACACGTTCAGCCGGATGCGACCGCGGCGATCCGGTCCGATGGTGTTGGAGAGGTTCTGCATCATGAGCGGGACGAGATCCATGAACTCGGCGAGTTCGGGCTGTTTGGTGGTCAATACGTCGCCGACGGCATTGAGGTTGGCGGCGATGGTCCCGAGCTCGTCGCCGTGCTCTGTGACGAACCGGTCGATCTGCTCGAGTACCGACTTGAGATCCTGCAGCGTCCCGCCGATGTCGATGTTCGCGTCCGCCCACGTCCCGCCGAGCTGGTTGACCTCGGTGATCACTTGGTTGAGTGACACCTGCCGTCTGTTGAACGCCGCCATCAGCGTGGTCAGGTTGTCGACCACGGCGCCAATGTCGTCTGCACGTGCGCCCACCACCCCGCTGGCGGCACTGAGATTGCGCATGGCCTCGTTGAACTGCTTTCCCTGGCCACGCCATTCGTCGGCGCCGCGCGTCAGCACTTGGCCGATGTCACCCTGGCCCGGGCCGATGGCCGACGTCAGCGTGCTCAGGCTGCCTAGCATGGTGTCAAAGGTGATCGGCGCGTGACTGTGGTCGGCGGGGATGACGTGACCGTCGGCGAGCGTGGGACCCGACCCGCTGTACGCCGGCCCGAGTTCGACACTGCGATCGCTGATCAGCGCGGGGCTGAGCACGTACGCGTCGACATCGGCGGGCAGCACGACGTCGCCGGGAATGCTCATGCTGACCCGCACCGTGGTGCCCTGCGGCGTGACCGCGGTGACGCGCCCGACCGGGACGCCGAGCACGGTCACCTTGCTGCCGGGGTAGATGCCGTTGATATAGCTGAAGTCCGCGTGCACGGTGGTGGCCCGGTCGCTGCGGCCGAATACGAACCAGCCTCCACCGCCGAGGAAGGCCGCGATGACGAGCACGATCAGGATGCGACGGCTCATCGGCACTCCCGCTGAACGTTCAAGAAGCACAACAGGTTGTCGGGCATCACCAGCGATGGCGAGTTGACGTCCGCCCAGGTGCCATTGCCGGTCGCGTTGGTGACCGCGCGGATTGCCGGTGGCATCTGAACGAGGGTCTGCTCGATTTTGTCGGCATTGGCCTTCAAGGTCCCGGTGACTGCAGCCAGCTTGGTGACCAGTTCGCCGAAGTCTTGTTGCTTGGCGCCGTACACCGCGGACAATTGCCGCAGGATCGCACCCAAATTGGTGACGATGTCGGTCAGCGCCTGCCGGCGCGCGGTCAGTGCCGACACGATGTGCTGCGCGTTCGCTGCGGTGGCACTCAAGGAATCGCTCTGCTGGACCAGCAGTTCCGACAGCGAGCGCGAGATCCGCAGCAGCTCATCGACCTTGTCGCCGTTCTGTGCGAAAGCCGAGCTGGCGCTGCTGATCCCGGCCAGCACGCGGCCCAGTTCGGCGCTGTCGCCGGGCATGGACTCGGTCAGGGTGTTCATCATGTCGGCGAGTGGCTGCTGCTCGACGCCGGTCGTGGCGCGCGCGGCTTGACGGCCCACTTCGTCGAGGCTGTACGGCACGGTGGTGCGGGCCAGCGGAATGGTGCGGGAGTCCTGAGGATTGACGCTTCCGGCAGGCATCACGTCGAGGAACCGTTTGCCCAGTACGGTCCGTAACCGGACGGTGACGGTGGTGCGATTACCCAATGGTTGTGCCTTGTCGAGCCGGAAACCCACCTGCACGTGATTGCCCGCCAGCGCGACCTGCTCGACGCGCCCGGCGGGTACCCCGGCGACGTAGACCGGGTCGCCACTGGTCAGTCCGCTGGCATTGGCCAGTTCGGCGGCGTAGGCGTTGGTGCGTACCTGGTAGACCAGGCGCGGCACGCCGATCGAGACGAGCATGATGGCAATCAGCGTGATGGTGCCGATCATGCCGAGCGCCAGGGGGATTGACGGGTTGTGTTTGCGTTGATCTTTGACGAAGAGAAAAATCACCGCACCGACGAACAGGTCGATCAGTTTGACGAGAAACATCTATTGGCACACCTCGGAATGTCTGCGGCCGAAGATGTTCGCCTCGTGGCTGGCGATCTTCAGAGTGAAGTTGCACAGGTACAGGCTGACGAAGCCGCCGTAGCTGGTGGTGTGGTTGATCGCGGCACCGAACTGCGGCAGGTTGCCGAGCAGCGCGGCGAACTGCTCGCTGTTGGGCTGCCAGGAGCCGAGCATGTTCTTGAGGTTGGTGATGGTGTCGCCGTAATCCGCGCCACCGCTCCCGACGGCGCCTGCCAGCGTGGCCAGCACCGCGTTGCCCTGGTCGATGAGCAGTTCGAGTTGTCCGTCCCCGCTGGTGATCGCGGCGCTGAGCCGGCCCAGCCCGCCGAGCATTTCTTCCAGCTGGGGTTGGCGGGCGTGGATCGACCGCATCAGCGTCGACATATTGTCGATGAGCTGAGTGAAGATCCCTGCGTTGTTGCTCAACGAGGTTGTCATCGAAGCGATCTGGGTGAGCAGAGTGGTGAGGGTCTGGGCTTGGCCGCTGAAGGTCTCGACGAAGCCACGGGTCAGACTGTTGACCTGTTCGGGTGCGAGCGCGTCGAACAGCGGTTTGAAGCCATTGAGCAGCGCGGTCAGATCCACCGCGGGCGCGGTGTGTGCCAGTGGGATGATGCCGCCCGCAGCAAGTTTGGCCGGGGCGTCGTCGGTCGACACGTTCATGACGACGCCGTCGGGGTCCGTCAGCGCGACGTAGCGCGCGCCGAGCATGTCGCCGTAGCGGACCGCCGCGGTCACGTCGGTGGTGAAGGTGTACTCGGACTTGACCTCGATGCCGACGTCGGCACGGCTGGTGCCGTCGGGGTTACCGGCGAACGCGATGGACTCGACGCGCCCGATCCGAATACCGTTCATGGTCACCGGGTTTCCGACGTTGAGCCCCTCCACGCTGCTGAACTGCGCCAGATAGGTCACGGTGCTGCCGCGGACCGGCACTGACAGGGTGTTGGTCACGAGCATCGCGCTGACGACACCGGCCGCACAGTAGCCGCCGAGCTTGATCCAGGACCGGCTGCGGGTATTCATGCGATCCGCACCTCCGTTCCGCGGACCAGCGGGCCGAGCATGAGCACTGTGGCGATGTTCGGTGCGGTCGAGGGGCCCGCGGCCTGTGGTGCCAAGATGTCCTGCAGCACCGCGAGTGCGTGCTCCTGCCGATCGGTGTCGATGACCGCCGCCGCCGGTGCCGCGTCCGTCGGAATCGGTGCGGATGCGGGCAATCCCGGCCCGGGCGGCAACGCGGTCTGGTTGGGCAGGTGTGGTGTTGGTGCGGTGAACGGGGTGAGCGGCAGGTCCGTGGCAGGCCGGCGCAATGGGTCCTCCGGTTGCTCGGGGACTGTGCCCGACGGTGCCGAATCAGCGCAGTGTGCACCAGATCTGGCGCCGTAGACGGGACAGTCCGACACTGCATACGGCATGGGCCCGGCGAAGGTCGCCACCGCGGTGATGTTGAACTTGCCGGTGGCGAACACCTCGGCGCCGGCCTCGCCGAAAGCCTGCGCACCGGCAAGTGTGTCCACCAGCCCGAGCGGTTGGGTGGCCGTCGTCGCAAGGATCTTTCCTGTTGCATCGACGACGGTGATCAGCTGTTCGCGATGGTCGGCCAGAAATGAGGTGAGCACACCGGAGAACCGGGCGAAACCGTCCATCGCCGAGGAGAAGTGGCGCTGGTCCGCGACCATGCGGTTGGACACTGACGTCGCCGCCGACAGGGTCGTGACGATGTCCGGGGTGGCGGTGTGCAGCGCGGTCATCACGTCGCGGAATTGCGGTGTGCTGTCCAGGAAACGCGTCAGCGAAGGCGTCAACGTGTCGGCTGCCGCGCTCAGATCGTCAATGGTCGAACCGATTTGAGCGCCGCGGTGGTCCAATGACTGACTGATCGCCGTCAGCGCGGTCTGCATGCGTTCGGGCCGAATCTGCGAGAACAGGTCGACGATCTTGGTGAACACGTCGTAGAGGGCCATCGCATCGGGGCTGTGGTCGATGGAGATGGTCTCGCCGCGCCGTAGCCCGGACAGCGACCGATCACCGGGGCCGTCGACCAGTTGCAGGTAGATGTCTCCGAAGAAGGTCCGCGGCACGATCCGGGCCAGGACCGAGGATGGGATCATTTGCAGCGCAGCGGGTTCGATGGCCAGCCGGACCCGTGACGTCGCGGTGCCCGATTCGATGGCGGCAATGCGACCGACGTTGACACCGTGATAGCGCACCGGTGATTGGCTGGTGATCAGGCCGGCCGAGACGGGTACGCCGACGAAGACGTCGTCGGTGCGGTCGAGGTTACCCGTCGCCCGCGCCACGAGCGCAGCGGCGACGGCGATGCCGGTAAGGATGGCTGCCACGCCGCGCACGGCCAGCCGGGGGCGGCTGGTCGGACGGTTCCGTCGTCTGCGCAGCCTCATACGCCCATCCCCGGGATCTGGGGGACCAGGCCCCACAGTGCGAAGGTCAGGAGCACGTCGAGGATCCCGACGGCCAGAATGGCGGTACGCAGGGCACGGCCTGCAGCCTGACCCACTCCGGCCGGCCCGCCTGAGGCGAAATAGCCGTAGGTGCAATGCACCAACGCGACCACGATCGCGAAGACCACCGCCTTGATGCCCGAGTACAACAGGTCACGCGGACCGAGGGCCAGATGGAAGAAGTAGTCGTAGGTGCCGGGTGAGGCACCGTTGAAGATCACCACCACGGTGCGGGTGGACAGGTAGCTGGCGAGCAGTCCGATCATGTAGATCGGGATGACGCAGACCACCGAGGCCAGCACCCGGGTGCCGATCAGGTACGGCACCGACCGCAACGCCATGGCATCGAGCGCGTCGATCTCATCGGAGATCCGCATGGCTCCGATCTGTGCGGTGAAACCCGTTCCTACCTTGGCGGCCAACGCGATTGCCACCACAACGGGGGCGAGCTCACGGGTGTTGGCGATCGCGGCGAGCATGCCCGACAGTGTGTTCATGCCGACCAGGTCGAGTCCGCGCTGGGTTTCGACGCCGAGCATCATCGCAGCCGCGAGCGACATGGCGAAGACGATGCCGATGGTGCCGCCGCCCGAGAGCAATGAGCTGGTGCCGAACGTGACCTCGCCGATCTGGCTGAGGGTGTGCTTGCGGTAGCGCACCGCCGCGTACGGCAGCGACATGACCACGCGGACGTAGAAGCTGACATGCCGCCCGATGACCGTCAGAGCGTCGTAACCCGCTGACACCGGCCGCGAAAACCGGTGCAATGCAGCACTTGTGGTGATCGCGGTCATCGGTAGCTGCCCACCGCGGGAACCACGACGGTGTACAGCGCCGACATGGTGGTGTTCAGCACGAAGACCAGTGCGAAGGCCAGTACCACGGCCTCGTTCACCGAGTTCGCGACACCGCCGGGTCCGCCCTTGGTGTGCAGTCCCTTGAACGTCGCCACCAGTGTTGCAGTAAGGCCGAATACGGCCGACTTGATCAGTGCCATCACGAAATCCGACACCTGGCCGTATTGGCTGAAGGTGGCCAGGAACGTTCCGGCGGGCAGGTGCTGCACGCCGATGTGGTACAGGTAGCAGGCCATCACGCCGCCGAACGTCACGATCGAGCAGAGTGCCAGCGCGACAATGACAGCGGCGACCAGTCGCGGCGCCACCAGCCGTTCGATCACGTCGAGGCCCATGACTTCCATGGCGTCGATTTCCTCGCGGATGGTGCGCGATCCGAGGTCGGTGCAGATGGCCGACCCGGCAACTCCCGCCATCATGAGCGCGCACACCAGCGCCGCGGCCTGGCCGACGATGATGAATGCCACGACCGCACCCGAGTATCCGCCCGCGCCGATCCGTCCGGCGAGTTCGCCGACCGACACCGCGATGAACACGCCGATCGGCATCATCAGCAGCAGCGCTGGGCCTGTGCAGACCCGGCCGATGAACACGGTCTGCGCCACCACCTCGTCGGCGACCAGTCGGCGCCGGAGGATTGCGACGACGACGCTGACGATGGCCTGTACCGAGAACCCGAGCACGTAGCCGCCCTGGACCAGGACGTCACGCATCGGCCCTTTAGGTGCAGGCAGCTCGTAGCTCATCGACATCCTTCCGCGACGGGGTGCGCGTGGGGAGCTTTCGACCCCCCGGCCGCGTGTGGAGCATGTCACATCCGGCGGCCTCGCGGCAAGCATTAAGTAAATGACTATTCTTCGAGCTCCCGGGATCAATACTGCTGTTCAAGCGGTATGACAGCGTGGCTTTTGTGATCGCATGATTTCAGATTCGCCATTAACTTGGCCGAGAGGGGGTTGCGTCCGGTATTTACGATGGCCGAATGGCGGCGTCGGGATCGGTACCTGTACTTGCTGTCGCCGGACACCTCGGCGCGGGCAAGACCACGTTGCTAAACCACCTGCTGCGGAACAGTCGCGGAGTACGGATCGGCGCCCTGGTCAACGACTTCGGCGCAGTCAACATCGACGCCATGTTGATCGCGGGTCAGGTGGATGCGATGGCGTCGCTGTCCAACGGCTGCATCTGCTGCGCGGTCGACGCCGACGAGGCGGCCGACATGCTGGGCAAGCTGGCGGCGGTCAAGCCTCCGCTGGACCTCATCGTGGTGGAGGCCAGCGGCGTGGCCGAACCGTCGGCGCTGGCCCGCACGCTGGCCACCGCCGACGACAGCCGGTATCACTACGCGGGTCTGGTGTTGGTGGTCGACGCGGTGGAATTCGCCCGCGCCGACCTCGGACACAGTGTGCGCGTTGCGGATCTGGTCGTGCTCAACAAGGCCGATCAGGTCAGCTCCGCCGAGCTTGCCGCCGTCACCGACAAGGTGCGCGGGTTCAATCCGCGAGTTCCGGTGCTGCCCACCGAGTTCGGGCGCGTGGATCCGGCACTGCTGATCGACGTGCCGGAGCGGGCGCCGCGCTTAGGTCAGCTCAGCCTCGACGAATTGCTCTGGGACACACATGATCACGATCATCACGAGCATGCGGCCTATCAGAGCGTGGAGTTCACCACAGACCAGGCACTCGATCCCCGCCGGCTGATGGACTTCCTGCGAGACCGGCCCGCCGGCCTGTACCGGGCCAAGGGCTTCATCGATTTCGGCGCGGCCGGTTCGGGGCGCAAGTTCCTGCTGCAGTTGGTCGGCAGCTCGTTACGGTTTTCCCGGCGGCGCTGGGACAGCTCAGAACAGCGCGCGACCACGCTCGTGTTGATCGGCACGGACATGTGCGTCGACACCGTGCGGTCAGCGCTACAGGACTGTGTCAGTGTGGAGCCGCCCGACGACCAGGCGATCCTCGGAGTGCTGCGCTACGCCGACTGACGAATCGTGGTAGCAACGAATGATGCGACCAACCACATTGATCAAGACTGCATCTGCCGCGTTGGCCACTGCCGTGATCGGTGGTCTGGCGAGCCGGCCCGCGCAGTCACCGTGGTACACCGAGCTGCGCAAGCCGTCGTTTCAGCCGCCCCGCCAAGCCTTTCCGGTGGTCTGGCCGCTGCTCTACGCCGACATCGCAGCGGTGTCGGCGACGACGCTGGACACCTTGCGCGCCGAGAACCGCGATGATCAGGCCCGCGCGTTCAGCGCAGCGCTGGCCGCCAACCTCGTCATGAACGCCGGCTGGTCGTGGATCTTCTTCTCCCGGAAACGGCTCGGCACCGCGGCCGTCGTTGCAGCGGCGCTCACCGCGAGCAGCGCCGATCTCACCCGACGTGCCGTAGCCGCTCAGGGCCCGCGCGGCGCCGTGCTCGCGCCCTATCCGCTGTGGTGCGCGTTCGCGACGGCGCTCTCGACGCGGATCTGGATGCTCAACCGCTGAACGGCCGCCGTTGCATGGCTCGGTCTTGGTCACGGAAGCGGTTGTGCAGGTTCTGTTTTGAGACGCCGAGCGCAGTACCGATCTGAGCCCACGAGAGCCCGGCGTTGCGAGCTGTGAGCACTGCCTTCTCATACCGCGTCTGTAGGCGGTCGAGTTCTTCACGTATATGGGTGAGTTGACGCAGACTGGCCGTGGGCGAGAGATTTTCGACGACCGGCTCGGCTTGCAGTCCCGGCAGTGGTGCGCAGGCTTCGATTTCGCGTTGCAACTGCTCGGTTGAGCGACGAATGATCTCCTGCAGCTCAGGATCGTTGGCCCACCACGGTTCGGTGGCCGGTCCACTTGCCGGTTCGTCGGTCGTTCCCATCGGCTGTCTCCCTTGAAGATCGTCAAAACTTTTGACGATCTTCAAGGGAAGTATGCCGCCGAGCGGCGACACGCCCGACGGGTCAGCTCACGCGAACGGCTTGCGGTGATCGAACCGTCGCGACGCAAGCCCCGCAGCCCGCCACACCCGGGCTACCCAGTCGGCGTCTTCGTCGGTGACGAGGTTGCCCATCACCCGCACGGCGATGTTCATCAGGAACGTCGAGCGCATCGCCACCGGGCCGGTCAGCGGCAGGAAGCGCGGCAGCGTCAACAAGACGCCCAGCCGACGTGCCACCGAGAACCCGCGGGCGTAGTGCTCTTGCAACACCGCGGGCCACGCCGTCGCGTAGCCGGACACCCCGCCGGCGCAAAGCAGTTCAGCGGCCAGCCGGCCGGTCTCCAGACCGTAGTCGATGCCCTCGCCGTTGAGCGGGTTCACACACGCTGCGGCGTCGCCGATCAGCATCCAGTTCGGTCCGGCCACCCCCGACACCGCACCACCCATCGGCAGAAGTGCCGAGAGCGCGGCACGCGGCTGACCGGTCAGCCCCCACTCGTCGCGACGCAGTTCGGTGTAGTGGTTCAGCAGGGGTCGCAGCGCGGCGTCGGCGGGCCGTTTCGCGGTGGCCAGCGCGCCGACCCCGATGTTCACCTCCCCGTTGCCCAGCGGGAAGATCCAGCCGTAGCCCGGCAGCACAGCGCCTTCGGGCGACCGCAGCTCCAGATGCGAGGTGATCCACGGCTCGTTGGCTCGCGGCGAGGCGATGTAGGCGCGGATCGCCACACCGTAAACCGTTTCCCGGTGCCACGTGCGGCCGAGTTCGCGACCGAGTGTCGAGCGGGCCCCGTCGGCCACGATCAGGTCTGTGCATCGGATCGTGCTGCCGTCATCGAGGTGTAGCGCATCCACCCGGCCGCGGGAATCATGGCTCACGCCAACGGCTTTGACCCCAAGTAACATCTTCGCGCCGTCATCGGCGGCCACCGAGCGGATCCGGTCGTCGAGCTCGGTGCGCGGCACGGCGCTTCCGGTCGAGGGAAACGATGGGCCGGGCCACGGCACCTCGACATCGGCACCGAAACCCGACATTCGCAATCCGCGGTGACGCAGCTTGGTATCCAGCCAACCGCCCATGCCCAGCCGCTCCAGCTCGGCCACCGCGCGTGGCGTGAGCCCGTCACCGCAGGCCTTGTCCCTGGGGAATTGCGCGGCGTCGATCACCAGCACGTCGCGGCCGCTACGCGCTGCCCACGCCGCAGCGGCCGACCCCGCCGGACCGGCGCCCACAACGACCACATCTGCATTGGTGTCCATCGGTCCCAGTATGTTGGACGAATGAGGACACCAGCGACTGTGGTGGCGGGCGTGGATTTCGGGGACGAGGCGTTTGCCGCCGAAGTCCGCGGCGGCGTGGCCCGGATCGAAGATCTGATGTCCACTGAGCTGGGCAAAGCCGATGAGTTGATGGCCGAGGCCGTTCAGCACCTGTTCCAGGCCGGTGGGAAGCGTTTCCGCCCGCTGTTCACGGTGCTGGCCGCCTCCCTGGGGCCCCGGCCCGACGATCCCGACGTCGCGATCGCGGGTTCGGTCATCGAGTTGGTGCACCTGGCCACGCTGTATCACGACGACGTGATGGACGAGGCCCAGGTCCGCCGCGGCGCACCCAGCGCCAACGCCAGGTGGGGCAACAACATCGCGATCCTGGCAGGCGACTACCTGTTCGCGACCGCGTCTCGGCTCGTGTCGCGTCTCGGCCCGGACGCCGTACGCGTGATTGCCGACACATTCGCGCAGCTGGTCACCGGCCAGATGCGGGAGACTCGCGGCGCTGCCGAGCAGGCCGACCCCATCGAGCACTACCTCAAAGTGGTGTACGAGAAGACGGCCTGCCTGATCGCGGCGTCGGGGCGGTTCGGGGCCACTTTCTCCGGTGCCGACGACGAACAGATCGAGCGGTTGGACCGGCTCGGCGGCATCGTCGGCACCGCGTTCCAGATCTCCGACGACATCATCGACATCGACAGTGATCCCGATGAGTCGGGCAAGGTTCCCGGTACTGACCTGCGGGAAGGCGTCCACACCCTGCCGGTGCTGTACGCGTTGCAGGAGACCGGGCCCGAGGCCGACCGGCTGCGGGTCCTGCTGGCCGGGCCGGTGGAGCGCGACGAGGATGTCGCCGAGGCGCTGAGACTGCTGCGGGCGTCGCCGGGCATGGTCCGCGCGAAGGAGACCGTTGCGTCCTACGCGGCACAGGCACGTGCCGAACTGGACAACCTGCCCGACGTCCCCGGCCGGCAGGCGCTGCTGTCGCTCGTCGACTACACCGTGAACCGGCACGGCTGATTCCGGAACCCAGGCAGGCTTGCTGAGCGTTTAATCGGCGAAGACTTCCCAAGCTCGAGGAGGAAGCTGATGACCTGGAATCCTCACGCCAACCGACTCAAGACATTCCTGCTGTTGGTGGGCATGTCGGCGCTCATCGTGTTCGTCGGCTCGCTGTTCGGCCGCAACGTGATGTACCTGGCGGTGCTGTTCGCCGTCGGCATGAACACCTATGTGTACTTCAACAGCGACAAGTTGGCCTTGCGGGCGATGCACGCGCAGCCCGTCACCGAGCTGCAGGCCCCCGAGATCTACCGGATCGTCCGGGAGCTGGCCACCACCGCGCATCAGCCCATGCCGCGGCTCTATATCTCCGACACGGCCAATCCGAATGCCTTCGCCACTGGCCGCAATCCGCGCAATGCCGCGGTCTGCTGTACCACCGGCATTCTGCAGATTCTCAACGAGCGTGAGCTGCGTGCCGTGCTGGGCCATGAGCTGTCCCACGTGTACAACCGCGACATCCTGATCTCGTGCGTGGCGGGCGCGATGGCGTCGGTCATCACCGCGCTGGCCAATATCGCGATGTTCGCAGGCATGTTCGGCGGTAATCGCGACAATGCGAATCCCTTTGCACTGTTGCTGGTTTCGTTGCTCGGGCCCATCGCCGCCACAGTTGTGCGGCTGGCGGTGTCGCGGTCGCGCGAGTATCAGGCCGACCAGTCCGGCGCCGAGCTGACCGGTGATCCACTGGCCTTGGCGTCGGCGCTTCGCAAGATCTCCGGCGGCGTCGAGGCGGCTCCGCTGCCCCCGCAGCCGCAGCTGGCCGACCAGGCGCATCTCATGATCGCCAGCCCGTTCCGGGCCGGCGAGCGCATCGGCAAGCTGTTCTCCACGCATCCGCCGATCGCTGACCGCATCCGGCGGCTCGAGGACATGGCGGGCCGCGGCCCGGGCCACTACTAGCAGTTCCCTCCCGTTGACGGGTCCCACGTCCGATCCGCGCCGGCGCGTCACCACCGTCAACGCTCCCGGCGCCGAGGTCGGCCCGGGCCAGGTTGCGACGTGGGGCGTGGTCACCAAGGACGACGCCGTAGGGTTCGACTTCTCACACCAGTACCGGGGCGGCTCGAGCAAGCACTTCCCGTTCGACTGGCGGCCCTGACGACGCACGACGAGCGTGCGCGTACTGCTGTCCCAACACGGAGTGTCGGGCAGCAGACGCGCACGCTCGCGGTGCAAGGTGCAAGGTGCAAGGTGCAAACGGAGCCAGCTACGCAGCGTCGGCGAGGGCCTCGATCTGTGTGGGCGTAACGCGCAGCACGCCCGCGCTCGGGATGTCGTAGAACAGCCCGATCACGTTGACCCGCCGGGCCACTGGATGCGCCTGCAGCGTCTGCACCTGTATCGCGATGTTGACCATCGACAGCTGATCGACAGTGCTGAAGCCCGCCTCGGCTGCCGACCGTGCCACGGGATGACGGCCGTCGTCGAAGGCCTCCAGAGACGGATTGCCATGGGCCAGCCAGGAATTCAGGTGCCGGTCACCGGTGTCTGCCTGGCCGAGCAGAGCTGTCATCGCACCGCAGCTGGAGTGTCCGCACACCACGATCGAGCTGACGTCGAGCTTGTCCACCGCGAACGCGATGGCTGCTTCGATCGAGGCATCGCTCTGCCCGGCCGGAACCATGTTGCCGACGTTGCGCACGGTGAACAGGTCGCCGGGCCCGCTGCTGGTGATCACGTTGGGGATCACCCGCGAATCGGCGCACGTGAGGAACAGCGTCTCTGGGCGTTGGGCGTCGACCAGGTCTTGCATGTGTGGTCGCAATACCGCGGCGGTGCGGCGCTGATAGGCGGCCAGGCCATGCAGCACCGACGGCGACTCGTCGCGCTGCCACGAACGCCACGGCACCACACCGGAGCGCTTGTCGAACGGGCTGAACCCGCGCACGGGCGGACCTGCCACGGCACTGTGCATCTCGACCGCGCCCACGTCGTGGATGTCGACTGTGCCGCCGGTGGCCACGTGCTGGCGTTGCCACTCCTCGATTGTCTGGTGCGCGGCGTGGTCCAGGAAGTCGACCGAGAGTTCGACGGTGACGGGGACCCCGGGCGGAACTTCGCCCAGTGCGTTGGTCAGCTTGGGTAGCGACAGGAACGTGCAGGAACCCTCGATCACGACGCGCCAGGCGCCGCCACCGCTGGGCTCGGCGGCGATCTTGGTGCGCACCACGCGCCCGACGGTGAACGCCACCGCCAGGGCCAGACCGATCAGCACGCCTTCGAGCAGGTTCAGGAAGACCACGGCCAGGATGGTGACCACGTACACCGCGAGATCACCTGTGCGGCGGGCGGTTTCGATGTGTGCGCGGTTGACCAACTGGCAGCCGATGACGATCAGCAGGCCGGCCAGCGCGGCGGTCGGGATGAGCTGGACCAGACCGGCGAACGGCACCGCGAACACCAGCACCCAGACGCCGTGCATGATCGCCGAGGCTCGGGTGCGGGCGCCCGCGGCCACATTGGTGGAGCTGCGGACGATGACGCCGGTGACGGGCAGGCCGCCGACCGCGCCGGACACCATGTTGGCCGCACCCTGGCCGATCATCTCGCGGTCGAAGTTGGTGCGCGGGCCCGTGTGCATCCGATCGACCGAGACTGCCGACAGCAGGCTCTCCACGCTCGCGATCAGGGCCACGGTCAAAACGCCGGTGGCAAACGCTCCCCAGTTGCCGTCGGGCAGGCTCGGCAGTGCCAGGGCGTCCAACAGCGAGCCGTTCAGCACAATGCGGCTGACGTCGCCGAACATCGGCAGCAGCGAGAACGCCGTGACGCCCGCGATGGCCACCAGCGGACCGGGCACCTTCTTGACGGCCGCGGGCATCCATCGCCACCCGACCAGGATGGCGATGACCATCGCACCGAGGATCACGCCGTGGCCGTGCGCCCCCATCAGCTGCGCGGGCAGTTCCTTGACGTTGTCCCAGGCAGAGCTGTTGGAGCTGCCGCCGAGCAGCACGTGGGCCTGCTGCAGGACGATGGTCAGGCCGATGCCGGCCAGCATCGCATGCACGACGACGGGCGAGATGGCCAATGCGGCGCGGGCCACCCGGCTCAGCCCGAACAGCACCTGCAGCACGCCCGCGAGCACCGTGATGGCGCACGTGACGGCCCAGCCGAACTGGGCGACGAGCCCGGCGACGATCACGGTGAGCCCGGCGGCAGGTCCGCTGACCTGTAGCGGGGATCCGCCCAGTGCTCCGGCGACGATGCCACCGACGATCGCGGCGATGAGTCCGGCCAGGACCGGCGCCCCGGACGCGACCGCGATGCCCAGAGATAGCGGTAATGCGACCAGGAAGACCACCAGCGAGGCGGGCAGGTCGTAGCGCAGGACGGATCTGGCCCTGTCCGCCAGTTGAGAAGTTTGCTGCATCACGTACTCCAGTTCGAGTCGGGCGGTTGTCGGTACGCGGGCGAGCGCACACCGATCGGTGAATTGACGACGGTGTCATTGAAAGATGTTGCAGCGCAGCAATACACAATCCGGAGTGTGTTCACAGCTGGCTTCAAGCATCGAATTGCTATGGGCGAGCGTATTTATGGCTGTGAACCAGCGTCAACGCGAAATGGGGGACGCATAGAGAACGCAAATCTTCTGCGCGAGCCACCTCACACTCGAATTGCCCTGCTGTGCAGGCAAAACCCGCCGCACGCGGCGAACCGCGTAACCAAGAGTTCACGTGAGTGATTGAAACCGTATGTATTGCAACAATTCTCGACTGGCTCACCAGGCGGCGTATATGGTGACTTGCGTCATAGCTTTGGCGCCGAATGGGTTTGTGTAAGAACTCGATATGAACTCCGTGACAACTAACTGTGTGCTCAGGAGAATGGCAGTATGACCACGATGTCGGTATCTCCACGTGCTCACCAGCCGCGCCAGGCCATTCTCGGGCAGTTGCCCCGGATCAATCGGGCTGACGGTTCGCCCATTCGGGTGTTGCTGGTGGACGACGAGCCGGCGCTGACCAACCTCGTCAAGATGGCGTTGCACTACGAGGGTTGGGTCGTCGAGGTGGCCCACAACGGCCAGGAGGCCCAAGCCAAGTTCGATGAGATGGAGCCCGATGTCGTGGTGCTCGACATCATGCTGCCCGACATCGACGGTTTGCAGATTCTGCAGCGGGTGCGCGAAGCCGCCGGCTATACGCCCACCTTGTTTCTCACTGCGAGGGACTCTGTGCTCGACCGGGTGTCGGGGCTGACCGCCGGTGCCGACGACTACATGACGAAGCCGTTCAGCCTCGAGGAACTGGTTGCGCGGTTGCGTGGTTTGCTTCGCCGGTCCAGTCACGCCACACCGCCGGCCGACGAGGTGCTCAGGGTGGGCGACATGGTGCTCGACGGTGCCAGCCGGGAGGTCACCCGCGGTGGTGAGCCGATCGCCCTGACCGTGACGGAGTTCGAGCTCTTGCGCTACCTCATGCGCAATCCGCGCCGCGCGTTGAGCCGCGCCGAGATCCTCGACCGGGTGTGGAACTACGGGTTCGGCGGCAAGTCGAGCATCGTCGACCTCTACATCTCCTACCTGCGCAAAAAGGTCGACGCGGACCGCGAACCGATGATTCACACGGTCCGCGGCGTCGGCTATATGCTGCGGCCCGCTGAATAGCCGCGCGATGAGCCGGGTCGGCCCTTGGTGGCGGCCACGTTCGCTCCGCAGGCAATTGGTACTCGGCGTGACGGCGATCGTCACGGTGGTGCTGGCCGCGGTCGGCGCGTTGTCCGTCTACAGCCTGCACACCTACGTGTCGACGATGAGTGATAACGAGGTGGCGCGGTCCTTGGCCGCGTTCAGCCATTCCTTCGAGAAGCTGCGTGGTCAGGATTCCGCGCATCAGATCGACGCGGCGCCCGATGCGCTGACCGCGTTCGTCGGTCAGGCTCCCGGCAACCTGATCGCGGTGGTCCGCGACGGTGAGGTGGTGCAGTCGGCGATGTTCTCCGACGGCGAGCCGCGGCCGGCGCCTGCCGCGGTGACGCAGGCGCTCGATGCGCAGTCCTGGACCGACCACAATCCCCGCACGGTCAAACTGCCGGTGCTCGGCTCCTATCGGCTGGCCAGCCAGGCGGCAGGCGACGGGGACGTGCTGGTCTCGGGGGTCTCGCTCGACAGCGCCAACCGGGTGATCGCCCGCAAGACCGTGACGGTCGCGGTGATGATCGTCATCGCGCTCATGGTGACCGCCGTGGGAACGGTTCTCGTGGTGCGCTACGCGCTGCGGCCGCTGCGCCGGGTCGCCGCGACCGCGGCCAAGGTCGCCACCCTGCGGCTCGACGGTGAGGATCACCGCATCACCGCCCGGGTGCGGGAACGTGACACCGACCCGGACAACGAGGTCGGCATCGTGGGGGAGACCCTCAACCGGCTGCTGGTCAACGTGGACAGCGCGCTGGCCGAACTGGCCGCATCGGACCGGCGCACGCGGCAGTTCCTCACCGACGCCAGCCACGAGCTGCGCACACCGCTGGCCGCGATCCAGGG
Organism: Mycobacterium aquaticum; assembly: GCF_002086485.1. Taxonomy (GTDB): domain Bacteria; phylum Actinomycetota; class Actinomycetes; order Mycobacteriales; family Mycobacteriaceae; genus Mycobacterium; species Mycobacterium aquaticum. Next base: position 21,592 of record NZ_MVHF01000004.1, read on the forward strand.
CTACGCCGAGCTGACCCGGCAGGACAGCACGATGCTGCCGCCGACCACCGAATACGCGTTGGCCCGCATCGAGGCCGAAGCACGCCGGATGACGGTGCTGGTCAGTGACCTGCTGCTGTTGTCACGGCTGGGCGAGGGGCAGGACCTGGAGACCGACGACGTCGATTTCAACGATCTCGTGGTCGACGCGGTCAACGACACCGCGGTCGCGGCGCCCAGCCATCATTGGGTGACCCGGCTGCCCGACGATCCGGTCTGGGTGCGCGGCGACCTGGCCCGGCTGCACCAGGTGGTGAGCAATCTGCTGACCAACGCGAAGGTGCACACGCCGCCGGGCGTGACGGTGGTGGTGACGCTGACCGTCGCCGGGGAATTTGCCGAACTGACCGTTGCAGATGACGGTCCGGGAATTGAAGCGGAATTGTTGCCGAACCTTTTTGGGCGCTTTGTGCGTGCCGATAAAGCGCGGTCCAGAGAATTGGGCAGCACGGGCCTCGGGCTGGCAATTGTGGCGTCGATCGTACAGGCTCACGACGGCGCCGTCGCCGTCGCATCAACGCCGGGAAAGACCGTATTTACCGTGCGTATACCGCTTGCCGCCCAGTCGGCCGACGTGGCCTCTGCCACATCGTGAATGATGTGAATTCAGCCTGAATTAGTCCTATGCGCAATATCGTATGCGTTCGATATGAATTGATGGCCGACGCGTGAATGCCCACCTAGGCTGGAAGAGAATTCAGCGAAATAGGAAGGGTGAATTCGAAATGATAAAGCCTGTTGTCGCCACCGTTGCCGTCAGCCTGGCTGCCACCGGAATCGCACTGGCCGCCCCGGCCTCGGCGGCGCCGTCGGGGCAGACCGCCCGGCAGACCATCCAGCAGCTCGAATCCGAGGGTTACAAGGTGATCCAGACCAAGGTCGGCAGTGGATCGATCGACAACTGCACGGTCAGCGCTGTGCGGCCCGGACGCCCGATCACCGATCTGACCGCCGCACCGCGCGGCAACACCGTCGAGGTGGTCCGCTACACCACGGTCTACGTCGATCTGGCCTGTGGCTGATCCGGTGGCTTCACGTTAGGGTGTCCGGGTGCTGAGCAGACTGGTGATCGGCCTGATGAGCGCCGCGGGGGCGGCTGTGATGAGCGTGCCCGGGGTCGCGACGGCGGATGATCCGCCGCCGCTGCCCAACGTCAACGCGTTCGCGCCGGTGAAGACGTCGGAATACGCGGTGATGGACAACCAGTGGTACGCCTTCAGCACGCCTGATGGGATCACCTGCGTGTTGCAGCGCGACGGCGGGTACGGCTGCAGTGGCGCCATCCCCGCCGCGCCGGGCGGCGCCAACATGGTCAGCGGTGGTACCGGAGCCCCCGGGTTCGCCAGTGCCGCGGCCCCGCTGTTCTCCGTGGTCGACGGCGCCAAGCCGCTGCCTGCCAACACCCGAATCAGCTACCAGACCGTCAGCTGCGGCACCGACGGGGTGATGACGGCCTGCGTCGACGGGCGTAACCAATCGGGCTTCGTGATCAGCCCGGCGGGCAGTTACGTCGTCGGCGACCGGCCGTCGGGCATCAAGCCCTCGGTGCGGATCGGCTGATCAGCCGATCCCTTCCAGGGTCTCCACCTCACTGGTGCCGATCGCCGAAATCACGTGTGGTGAACGACGACTCAGGAACCAGTACCAGGCGAGCGCCGCGGCTACGGTCGCGATGAACAGCCATGGGATGACATTGAGTGGGTACGCCGGAACGGGATACACGTTGGCGTAGAACACATATGCCATCGACACGATCGCGACGGCCGCGGCGGGCCACACCAGCGGAACCCGCGCGTTGATGCCGCGCAGGAACACCACGGCAGCCAGCGCCGCGGCCGCATAGGCCACCATGTAGCCGTAGGTCCCGTACGTGTCCACCCACGTGACGACGTTCATCGGGTCTGCGCCGAACAGGTACATCACCACGGGCACGGCGATCACCAGCGGTCCGACCGACACGAGTGCGCGGTGCGGGGTCAGGTGCGTGGGATGGGTCCGCCCGATTGCCGGGCTGACGACGCCCTCCTTGCCCATCACGTAGAGGATGCGGCCGACGACATTCAGCGGGGCCACCACGACGGCGAAAAACGATGCGGCAACACCGAAGTTGAGGATCGGGTTGAACCATGTCGGCATGCCGACCAGTGTCGCGATGTCATCGAGCGGCTGGGCCGACGAGCCCAGTGCAGGCCCCAGGGCGGCCACCTGCGTGTAGGCGGCGAACACGTACAGCACACCGACACCGGCCGCACTCCACATGATCGCGCGCGGCACCGCACGGTAGGGGTCCTTGGCCTCCCGGGCCAGGGCGTCCGAGCTGGAGAAGCCGACGAAACCGAGGATCGCCAGCACCATGCCCACCACGATGCCCGACGGCTTCACGTCGGTGAGCTCGAACTGGTCGGCGTCGAACGCACCGCCACCCAGGTGCACCAGCGTGATCACCAGCAGCAGCGTGATGATGGACACCGAAACCAGTTCCAGCACAAGCGAAACCCGCGCCGACAGCCGGATGCCACGAATGGTGAACAGGGTCGCCAGCGCGCCGAGGACGACAGCCAGCACGATCTGCGCGACGGTGCCGTGGATCGGGATGCCGAGCTGGTTGAGCAGGGTCGCGGTGTAGGCCACCGACCCGCTGAGTGATCCGGCGGCGATGCCGAAGCAGCCGATCAGGAGGCTGACGCCGGTCAGGTAGGCGCCGAACGGACCCAGCGCGGTCGCCGCGTAGCTGTAGAGCGAACCTGCCGACGAGCGGCGTTTGGCGAACTGCGAGATGCAGTACCCGACCGACAGGATGACCACGGTTGCCAGGGCGAACGACACCCAGGTGCCGTTGGTGGCGGTGTTGTAGATCGCGGCAGCCGTGAACGCGATGACGGCACTCGGTGCGATGTTCGCGATGGCCTGGGCGGCGAGTTCGCCCCCGCCCATCACGCCGCGGCGCAGCCCGGCATCGCCGCTCGTGGCGTCGGGACCCATCTGAATGTCTTCGGACACTGGGGTTCTCGTTTCCTGTCAGGCTGAGGGGATGAGGAGTTGACGCAGTGCATGCCCGGCGGCGAGATCGTCGAGCGCGGCCGCGGCTTCATCGAGCGGGCGCCGGCCCGAGATCATCGAGGCGAGATCGAGGTTGCCCGCCATCACCTCGTCGACGAGAGCGGGGATGTCGCGCTCGGGCACCGCCGAGCCGTAGTTGGATCCGAGGATGCGCTGATCGGCTTCGGCCAGGGCGAGGGGGTCGAAGCTGGCCCGCTCGCCCTGCGGCGGCAGTCCGACGATGACCGCCGCGCCGCCGAGACCCAGTGCGGCGATGGACTGTTCGATCGTGACGATCTTGCCGATCGCGTCGAACACGTAGTCATACCCGTCGGCGACCACGTCGCGCAGCGCGGCCACCACGTCGTCGGTGGCGGATGCGTCGACGACATCGGTGGCGCCGAGTTTGCGTGCCAGGCCGAGTTTTTCGGCGACGACGTCCACTGCGACGATGCGTGCGGCCCCTGCCAGCCGGGCGCCCTGCACGCAGGCCAGGCCCACGCCGCCGCAGCCGATCACCGCCACCGTCGAATCCGGTTCTACGCCGGCAGTATTGCGGACAGCGCCGACGCCGGTGGCGATCGCGCAGCCGACGATCGCGATGTCTTCCAGTGGTGCGTCCTTGCGCACCTTGACCGCACCGCTGCGCGGGACCACGACCTCTTCGGCGTAGGACGAGACGCCCAGGTAGTGGTGGATGGTGCCGCGTTCGTTGGACAACCGGGTGGTGCCGTCGTACAGCGTTCCGCCGGTGGCGACGACTGAAGCGACCAGAGAGCACTGGGCGGGCCTGCCCGCCAGGCAGGCCCGGCACTCGCCGCAGCCGGGCACCCAGCTGAGCACGACGTGGTCGCCGGGTTCGAGATCGTCGACGCCGGCGCCGATGGCGGTGACCACGCCTGAGCCTTCATGCCCGAGCACCACCGGTGCGGGGACGTCCCACGCGCGGGTGGTGACGTGCAGATCGGAGTGGCAGACGCCGGCGGCGGCGACCTTGACGCGGACCTCGCCCGGGCCGGGGGCGGCGAGGTCGACGTCTTCGACGGAGATGCCGCCGTTCCCGTCGAACACCGCGGCTCTGATGCGGGTGCTGTCCTGGGTGTCGTGAGCTGCGGACACTACGTGCCTTTCTGGTCGGAAGGGGCCGTCACCGCGAGTAGGGTTCAATGCCATAAAACACTGCTCGGTGTTTTACACCACTAAACGAACAGGCGTCAACAGTCCAGGGGAGGGTTTTCAGTGGCGGACGGTGAGGAGACCGGAATGGGCCGCGCGGGGGCGCGGCTACGGGAATTCCGCACCCAGCGCAGGTTGAGCCTCACCGAAGTGGCAGCTCGGGCCGAGGTGACCAAGGGCTTTCTCAGCCTGGCCGAGCGGGGCATGACCAACGTGTCGGTGCCGGTCCTGATGCGCATCTGCGACGCCGTCGGGATCGGCATCGGCGATCTCTTCGAGTACCCGGCTGCGCCCATCGTCCGCAGCGGCGCGGGGGCGCCCTTGGAGATGGGCGGCCACGATGTCCGCGAAGAGCTGCTCACCCCGAAAGCCGAGCGGCACGTCCAGGTGATGCACACCGTCATGCGACCCGGCGGCGGGTCGGGCGGCGCCTATCGGCTCGATGCCACAACGATTTTCGTATATGTGCTCAAGGGGGCGCTGAGCATCACGGTCGACGGGCAGACCACGTTGTTGGAGACCGGCGACAGCATGACGTTCGGAGCGACCCAGTTGCACGACTGGCACAACCCGACCGATGGCGAGGCCGAGGTGCTGTGGACCATCGCGCCGCCGGTCGGCGCCGAGGACTTCAGCGCCGCGCTGCGCGGGAGCTGAGGCTCAGAACCCCGAGCCGTGCACCTCGTGCCCGGGCTTCTCCGCGGCGAGCCCGCGATAGGCATCCTCGACCGTCGCGCCATGGTTGATCACCCCGTCGACCTCACGGGCGATGGGCATGTTCAGGCCGTACTTCTCGGCGAACTCCATGATCACGCTCGCGGCCTTGACGCCCTCGGCCACCTGGTTCATCGAGGCGATGATCTCGTCGATCTTCTTGCCCTGGCCGAGCTGTTCGCCGACGTGCCGGTTGCGGCTGCGCTGCGATGTGCAGGTGACGATGAGGTCACCCATGCCCGCCAGGCCGGCGAAGGTGTCGCGATGGCCGCCCATGGCCTCGCCGAGCTTGGACATCTCCCGGACCGCCCTGGCCATCACCATGGCCCGGGTGTTCTCCCCGATGCCCAGCGAATACCCCATGCCGACCGAGATCGCATACACGTTCTTCAGCGCCCCTGCCATCTCGACGCCGATGACGTCGTCGGTCGTGTAGGTGCGGAAACGCTTGGTGCGGAACAACTCTGCCAGCTTAGCTGCCAGATGCTGATCGGGCATGGCCAGTACCGCGGCTGCGGCGTAGCCCTCGGCGACCTCGCGCGCGATGTTGGGTCCGGCCAGGATTCCGGCCGGATGCCCGGGCAGCACCTCGTCGACGATCTGGCTCATCCGCATGTTGGTGCCCTGCTCCAGGCCCTTGACCAGGGACACCACCGGAACCCATGGCCGCAGCTCCTTCGCCAGCTCCTGCAGCACACCGCGGAAACCGTGCGACGGCACGCCCATCACGATCACGTCGGCGCAGTTGGCCGCCTCGGAGAAATCATGGGTGGCGCGAAGGCTTTCCGGCAGCACCACCTCGTCGCCCAGATACCGCGAGTTGCGGTGATTCTCGTTGATGTCGGTAGCGGTCTCGTCCGAGCGCACCCACTGCAACGTCGGGCCCCGTCTTGCGCAGATCGAAGCCACCGTGGTGCCCCACGAGCCTCCACCGAGGACGACGACGTTCGGTTCGCGTTGCGCTGGTGCCATGGCGATCAGACTAGGTCGGCGGCGGCGGCCTGGGACGCGATTCGGTTGCTGGTTACGCAGGTCCCTGGTTCTGGGCCCGCAGTGATCGAGCTCCGATGGCGGCTGCGGTGAGGCACGCCAGCGCGACGGCCGCGGCGAACCACGGGAACACCGTGGCCAGGTCCCATCGGGTGGCCGCCCAGCCGGCGAGCAGCGTCGGCACCGCCATCGCGGTGTAGGCGAGTACGTAGAACGCCGACATGGTCTCGCCACGCTGATCGGCGGGCACCACATGCGACAGGTGACGCAGCGAGCCACCGAACCCGAGCCCGAACGTCGCGCCCAGCAGCGCGGCGGCCACGAACACCAGTGGCCAGGAATGGGTCAGCAGCACCGGCACGGTCAGCAGCAAGGTGACGGCCATGCCGACGTCGCCGGCGATCGCCGCGCGGTGCGCCGGGATCCGGGTGGCCGCCAGCTGTGCGATCGCGGCGGCGAAGGCGGTGACGCCGACGACCCCGCCGCCGAACAGCAGGTTGTCGATGTGGGTCTGGTGCGCCGCCAGTGACGGGTACAGCGACAGCAGGACGCCGAGCACCGACCAGGACGCCATCGCGCCGATCGCCGAGAACCAGAAGTCGGACCGGATATCCTGAGCCACTGCGGGTTTGGAGATGCGGATCGGGCCGGATGGGCGCACGGTGTGCGTTTCGCGCAAGGCCACCACGCCGACGCCGAGGATGGCGCACAACACCGCGACGACGGCGTACGGCGTGCGCAGCGGATGCGGGGCGTACTGGGCCAGGAGCGCGGAGCCGACGATCGCGACGGTCATCCCGATGTTGAACGCGACGCCGCTGAGTTGTCCGGATCGCACGCCGTGCTGTGGCCGCAGGTCGAGCAGGGCAGCCGCGGCGACCACGACGATCGAGCCCACCGCAGCGCCATGGATGGCCCGCGCCACGAGCAGCAGCGTCATGTTGTCGGCCGCGAGGAAGACGCCGAGCCCGGCGATCATCGCGACGAGCGCGCCCAGCAGCACGGGTTTGCGGCCGACCACGTCGGAGATCCGGCCCGAGATCAACACCGCGCCCAGCGCGGCCACCGCGTACACCGCGAACACGATGGTGGTCGCCAGCGGAGTCAGGTGCCAGACCGTCTCGTACAGCCCGTACAGCGGCGCAGGCAGGCCGGACACACCGAGCGCGACACCGCATAAGACCAGCAGTAGCGGATACGCCCATCGCTGAGCGTCACTGCCGACAGTGCGGTCTGCTTCCAGCGTCACCGGGACTCCCGTGGGGTAAGTTTGATGTTCATCGAACTTCGATGAGGCTACCCGGGGTTTGATGATGATCAAACCGAATTATCGCGTGATGGAGGGCACAGCATGGTTCAGGCGCAGTCGGCCGAGCCGGTCCGGCACCCTGTCGCGCCCCTTCGGCAGGTGCTGTGCGCACTGCAGGACCCGGTGCGGTTGGAGATGGTGCGCCGGCTCCACAACGCCGCGCGGCCGGTGAGGTGCGCGGAGCTCTACGACGGCATCAACAAATCGACGGCCACCCATCACTTCAACATTCTGCGTGACGCAGGGATCATCGAGCGCGAGCCCGTCGAGGGGCACACGCATCAGCGCCTGCGCATCGAAGACGTCGACGACGCGATCCCCGGCCTTTTGGATTCTGTTGTGGCGCAAGCCAATCGTGAGGCGCTCAGCTGATCAGCGGCGCACCACGGTTCCCCAGCGTCGGCCCGATGGCCTTCCGTGCGCCGGGCGTGCGACCCTTGCCCCATCCGATCTGCTCGCGGTAACTGCCGAGCAGGCCGCTGGTGGCCAGCGCGTGCTCGTCGGCCGACGGCGTCGGCGTGGTGAACGGGGATACGTACAGCGCGTCGACCGGGCAGTTGGCCTCGCACTGGAAACACGTCTGGCAATCAGAATGCCTGCTGATCACCGGTATTCCGGCCGGCCCGCGGTCGAAGACGTTGGTGGGGCAGACCTCGATGCACTTGTCGCAGGAGATGCACCGCTGCGCTGAGACGACCTCGATCACGAGGCCATGCCCGCGGTCGTCGGTATCGGTTCGGGTCGCACCCAGATGTCGTCGAGACCACCCGTGATGAGCCGACGGTGTTGAGCCGGGTCCTGATCGGGGAAATCGAGCCGTTTGGCCATGCCGCGCGTCTCGGTGCGAGCCAGGGCGGCGGTGTACATCCACCGGGCGTGCGCGGCCATCGCCGCGGCCTCTCGCGTCCTGAACCGCAATTAGCCATCGCCGGAGAGTGATTCGCGTACCGAGGCCCAGATGCCGTCCAGCGCGGCGAGCGCCTTGGTCAGCACGGGACCGCGCCGTAGGTAGTTCTTGTCGTAGGGCAACACTTCGCGCTGCACGGCGGTGACGACGGCTCGGTGATCGGTGCTGCGGCGGGATCCGGTGGGGCGGACCCCGCCGCAGCCGATCGGGTGCAGCCGTCGCGACTGCGCTTGCGGCCCAAGGCTGCGCGCGTGGCGCGCGGCACCGCGTCCGGCCCACGTGCCCGACGACATCGCCCATGCCGCGTTATGGCTGCCCCCGCCGGTGAACCCGCCGCAGATCAACTCGCGCGTCGCGGCATCGCCGGCCGCGTACAGGCCGGGGACCGTCGTCGCGCAATCGTCGGTGACGACGCGGATTCCGCCGGTGCCGCGCACGGTGCCCTCGGCGAGCAACGTGACCGCGAATTTCTGCGTGAACGGGTCGATGCCCATCCGGTCGAAGGTCAGGAAGAAGTTCGGCTGCGCGCGGCGCATCGCATCCCGATCAGCCGGGGCTGCCCGGTCCAGTTGGCAGAACACCTTGTCGCGCAGCAGTTCAGCGGCGATGGGGGAGCGCTGCTGGCTGCTGGCGCCGTCCAGCACGCTGCCGTCGGAGCGGTAGAACGTGGCGAAGTGATAGAAGGCCGTCTTGGTCACCGACGTGCCTGCGGGGGCGATGCCGTAGGCGTTGGAGAATTCCATGCCGGACAGTTCTGCCCCGGCCTCCACCGCGAACAGTGCGCCGTCGCCGGTGTTGACGTCACAGCCCAGTGCTTTGGATTGGAAGGCACAGCCGCCGGTCGCGGCGACGACCGCGCCGGCCCGCACCCGGAAGTCCCGCCGGGCCTGCCTGCGGTAGCCCGCTGCGCCGGAGACCGCACCCTCGGCATCGACGAGCAACTCGGTGACGGGACTGTGGTCGAGGATCCGAACACCCGCGCGTTTGACCAGAATGCGCATCCGGCGCATGTACTCGGGCCCCTGCAAGCCATTGCGCAATTGCGTACCGTCAGCAGCCGTCGGAAACGGGAATCGTGCGATGTCGGCCAATTCATTGACCCGGGCATAGGTTTCGTCGAGCACCCGCACCGACCACCGGTGATCGGCAAGATGGCCACCGAGCGCCGCCCTCGCGGCGATGGCCGCCTCACGTTCGGCGGGGCCAGGGCGGACGTACCAGACGCCGGTGCCGGCCGAGGCTGTCGCGCCGCTCGTGCCGCAGTAGCCCTTGTCGGCCAGCACGACGTCCGCGCCGTCACGTGCTGCGGTCAAGGCGGCCCAGGTTGCCGCCGGGCCACCGCCCACCACCAACACGTCCGCGACGAGATCGAGCATGCCTCGACGGTGGCAGATATCGAAAGTGATTGTCAGGGTTGTGCTCACGCCAACCGGAACTGTTCTTCGAGGAGGTGAGGTTTGACTCCGCGCGAGATTAAGGGGTTACCCCGCAGATGTTCGTTGTCACCATGGGCGAGGTGTACCGGCAGTTGCACAGGGGGAGAACCGTCATGCGGTCAACACGATCCAGGTCCGTTGCCGTGGCATTCGTGGCGCTGGCACTACTTCTCGCTGCGTGTGGCTCGTCCGGCGGTGCGGCCCGCAGTGCCGACGGCAAGACCGTGGTGCGTTATCAGGGCTGGGCCGGCGAGGTCGAGTTCCAGGAACTCGCCGAGGAACTCGGCTACTACAAGAACATCAAGCTCGACTGGGTCGGCAACACCACGAGCGGCCCGCAGGACATCCAGTCCGTGGCCACCGGGGACATCGATGTGGGCTCGGCGTTCAACGGGGCAGTGGTCAAGCTCAATGCGGCGGGCGCACCGATCACCTCGGTGCTGAGCTCATACGGCGCCGACGAGGACGAGTACACGGGCTATTACGTTTTGGCCGACAGCCCGATCCACACGGCACGGGATCTGATCGGCAAGAAGGTCGGGATGAACACTCTCGGCGCCCATCACGAGTTCCTCACCCGGGAATGGCTGGCCGAGCAAGGCCTGACCAACGACGAGATCAAGACCGTCACCCTGACCGTGGTGCCGCCCGTCAACACTGAACAAGCGTTGCGGGAAAAGCAGATCGACGTCGCCGCACTCAACACCATCTGGCGTGAGACGGCGACCGAACGTGGCGGCATCAGACCACTGTTCACCGACAAGTCGCTGTTCGGCGCGTTCAGCTACGGCACCTATGTGATGCGCGACGACTTCATCGCCAAGAACAAAGAAGCCGCAGCAGATTTCGTACAGGGCACCGCCCGGGCTATTCGCTGGGCCCAGATCACCCCACGTGACCAGGTCGTGGCCAAGTTCCACGAGATCATCAACAAGCGCAACCGCAACGAGGACACCAAGACCATCGAGTACTGGCGTAGCTCCGGTATCCCGGTGCCGGGCGCGGTGATCGCCGAGCGCGAGTTGCAGATCTGGATCGACTGGCTGGTCCGCAACGGTGAACTCAAGGACGGTCAGCTCAAGGCGAAAGACCTGTACACCAACGAGTTCAATCCGTACGCCAACGGAACCTATCCCGCGGACGGCGGTCCCGACGGCCGAGCACTGGCGCAGAAATGAGCACGACACCGAAGTTGCAGCTGCGCAACGTCACCAAACAATTCGAGATCCGCGGCGATAAAGCTCGTTTCACCGCCATCGAGGACATCAGCCTCGAGCTGGCCGCCGGAGAGTTCCTGGTGTTGGTCGGGCCCAGCGGCTGCGGCAAGTCGACGCTGCTCGACCTGCTCGGCGGCCTGAGCGCACCCACGTCGGGGGAGATCCTGCTCGACGGACGACCGATCACCGGACCGGGACTGGACCGCGGCATCGTGTTCCAGCAGTACGCGTTGCTGCCCTGGCGCACCGCCCGCAAGAACATCGAATTCGGGCTGGAAGCCAAGGGTTTACGAGCAGCCGAGCGCCGTCACCTGGCCGAGCATTACCTCGAACTGGTGGGGCTGCACGCCTTCGCTGATCGCTACCCGCATGAACTGTCGGGCGGCATGCGGCAACGCGTCGCGATCGCCCGCAGCCTGGCATTCGATCCCGAGGTGCTGTTGATGGACGAGCCGTTCGCCGCGCTCGACGCGCAGACCCGCGAATCGCTGCAAGGAGAGTTACTGCGGATCTGGCAGGCCACCGGCAAGACCATCCTGTTCATCACCCACGGCATCGACGAGGCGCTCTACCTCGGGCAGCGGGTCGCTGTTCTGACGTCACGGCCCGGCCGGGTCAAGACCGTCGTCGATGTCGACATCGACCGCAGCGCCGAGGATGTGCGGTCCAGTGCGGGCTTCCGCGCTCAGCGTCACCACATCTGGACCTTGCTGCACGACGAGGTGCAACGGGCACAGTCTCAGGAGGTTCAGCATGTCTAGTGCCATCGCGCAAGCCGCCGCTCCCGTCGTCACCCAGCCCGCCCCGCCGGCGCCGTTGCCCTCGTCTCGGCGCACCGCGGCGGTGCTCTGGCGGGTGGTCCGCTACTCCAGCGCCGTAGCCGCTTTCCTGGCACTGTGGGAGGTGGCACCGCGAATCGGGCTGGTGGACAAGGTGTTCCTGCCGCCGTTCAGCAACGTCGCGGGCGCCTTGTTCGCGCTGGCCGCCAATGGTCAGCTCTGGGAGCATGTTTCGGCGAGTCTGTCGCGCGCACTGGTCGGCCTGCTCATCGCCATCGTCGTCAGCATCCCGCTGGGTGTGGCCATCGCGTGGTATCGACCAGTCGCCGAGTTCCTCAACCCGTTGCTGGAGCTCTTTCGCAATACCGCGGCGCTGGCCCTGCTGCCGGTGTTCGTGCTCATCCTCGGGATCGGGGAAACGTCCAAGGTCGCGCTCGTGATCTACGCGTCGGCCTTCCCGATCCTGCTCAACACCATCTCCGGGGTGCGCACCGTCGACCCGTTGTTGGTGAAATCGGCACGTTCCCTCGGCCTTTCCCCGGTGCGGTTGTTCCAGAAGGTGGTGCTGCCCGCCGCGGTGCCGACGATCTTCACCGGCCTGCGGATGGCGGCCGCCTCGTCGATCCTGGTGTTGATCGCCGCGGAAATGGTCGGTGCTAAGGCCGGGCTCGGCTATCTGATCACGGCGGCACAGCTGAACTTCCAGATCCCGAACATGTACGCCGGCATCGTCACCATCGCCCTCGTCGGGGTCGCCTTCAACGGTGTGCTCGTGGCGATCGAAGGGCGCCTTTCGGGCTGGCGTCACACCACATAGAAGAGGAGTACCTTGCCGCGTCAACTGCATCTCAACGGCTTCCTGATGGGTGTCGGCCACCACGAAGCCGCGTGGCGACATCCGCGAACCGACAGCCGGAACCTCGTCAGCGTCAAGCACTTTCAGAATCTCGCACAGATCGCCGAACGCGGCCTGCTGGACTCGGTGTTCTTCGCCGACGGATTGGCCGTCGACCCGCGCGTCAAGCACAACATCCAGGCGATCTTCGAACCGATCACGCTGCTGACCGCGATCGCCTCCGCCACCGAGCACATCGGCCTGATCGCCACCGCGTCGACCGGGTACCTGCATCCCTATACGCTGGCTCGCAGTTTCGCCTCACTCGACCACATCAGCGGCGGCCGGGCCGGATGGAACATCGTCACGTCGGCCGGGGCTGACGAGGCCGCCAACTTCGGTTTCGACGGCATTCCCGATCACGCCGGAAGATATCGGCGCGCAGCGGAATTCGTCGACATAGCCACGGCTTTGTGGGACAGCTGGGAGGACGATGCGCTGGTTCTCGACGAGGCCACGGGCATCTTCGCCGACCCCGCCAAGGTCCACTCGATCGACCATGCGGGGGAGCAGTTCACGGTGGCGGGCCCGCTCAACTCGCCTCGGTCGCCGCAGGGCAGGCCGCTGCTGGTTCAGGCGGGGTCGTCGGAAACCGGTAAGGATTTCGCGGCCCGCTACGCCGAGGCGATCTTCACTGCCCAGCGGTCGGTCGAGGAAGGGCGTGCGTTCTATCGCGATGTCAAGGCCCGTGCCGTCGGGTTTGGCCGCAGTGCCGAGGAGGTGTTGATCCTGCCCGGCATCGTCCCGTTCCTGGGGCCCACCGCCGAGGCCGCCCGCGAGCTGGAGCAGGAATTCACCGACCTCATCTCTCCGGAGTACTCGCTGCGCCAGCTGTCGCAGATGCTCGGCGTGGACCTCACGGCCCACGCTCTGGACGCCCCGCTGCCCCCGCTGCCGCCCATCGAGCAGATCCAGGGCAACAAGAGCCGCTATCAACTCGTCAAGGATCTGGCGGACCACGAAGCGCTGACAGTGCGGCAGTTGATCGCCAAGCTCGGTGGCGGCCGCGGTCACCGCACCATCGCCGGCACGCCCGAGCAAGTCGCCGACGATCTGCAGGAGTGGTTCACCGCAGGCGCCGCCGACGGGTTCAACATCATGCCGCCGTATCTGCCCGGTGGTCTGGAGGACTTCGTCGAACAGGTGGTGCCGATCCTGCAACGGCGTGGGCTGTTCCGCACCGAGTACACCGCCACCACGCTGCGCGGCCACTACGGCCTCTCCCACCAGCCGAGCCGGTTCACCCTGCCTCGGCTGCATCGCTTGGGCATAACGCCTGGTCGCGCCGCTGAGCAGTCGACTAGCGCCACATCGAGTCTGCGGTGAGGGCACAAAACACCGAGAGGTGAGCGCCCTCAACGCAGAATCAACGCGTCAGCTCAGCGGTAGTTGACGAACTGCAGGGCCACGTCGAGGTCGGCGCCCTTCAGCAGGGCAATGACGGCCTGCAGATCGTCGCGCTTCTTCGAGCTGACCCGGATTTCGTCGCCCTGGATCTGGGCCTTGACGCCCTTGGGGCCGTCGTCGCGGATGATCTTGGTGATCTTCTTGGCCTGCTCGCTGCTGATGCCCTGCTTGATGTCCCCGGACACCTTGTACGTCTTGCCGCTGGCCTGAGGGTCGCCCGCATCGAAGGCCTTCATCGAGATGTCTCGGCGAACCAGTTTCTCCTTGAACACGTCGACGGCGGCCTTGACGCGCTCCTCGGTGCTGGACGTGAGTTCGATCACCTCGTCGCCCTTCCAGGCGATGGTGGTGTCGGTACCGCGGAAGTCGAACCGGGTCGCCAGCTCCTTCGCGGCCTGGTTGAGTGCGTTGTCGACCTCCTGGCGATCGACCTTGCTGACGACGTCGAAGCTGGAATCCGCCATTGGAACGCCTCTCCTCTCCCTCTGCGTGTGCTGCCGGTTTGTAACTTTGGTACATCCTCGTTGTACCCTGCTAGTCGCACCAAACCGGAGACGGGGCGGATGCGACACCAGGCAGGTTGCCCGAGCGGCCAATGGGAGCGGACTGTAAATCCGTCGGCTTACGCCTACAGTGGTTCGAATCCACTACCTGCCACACTGATCAGGCCCCCTTTCGAGGGGGCCTGACGTGTTTCTAGGACCCAGAATTGTGACGGTTTGTGACAACCCGCGTGAAACTCTGCGCCGCGATAGCCAGAGCCTCGGGCTTCGGGTTCACATAGGTCTGCAGCGTGAACGCCTTCGAAGCGTGGCCAAGCCATGCCGAGATGAGCGCGGTAGGCACCCCGCGAAGGTGCATCAGCGTGCCGCAGGTATGGCGGGCATCGTGCAATCGGACATGCCGAACCCCCGCGGCCTGAAGCATTCGGGCCCAACGGTTCTCGATCGCGTTCGGCGTCAGTGCCCGGCCAGCCTCGTTCACGACCACATAGCCGCTCGCTTCGTACTCTCCGCCCAACCGGAGTTGGTCGGCGGCCTGCGTCTTGCGCGCCGCCTTGAAGGCCACGTACAGGTCATCCGGCAGCGGCAGCTCCCGCCGGCTGGCCCGCGACTTGGGCGCCTTCTCGATGCTCTTCTTGCCGCGCTGCAGTCGGGTGTTGACCACCGCAACGGTTTTCGCTTCTAGATCCACGTCGCTCCATCGCAGGCCGCTGATCTCGGCGAGCCGGAACCCGGCCAAGGCGAGCTCCCAGGCGATGGCGTAGCGGTTGCCCGCGATGTGCGCTAGCAGCTTCTCCACCTCCACCTCTGTGAGGGGGTCGGGCGGAGCTGGGTCGGCCTCGATGCGGTCCACCAGCGCGGCGACGTTGCGCACCGTGTGGCCCTGCTTCTGCTCGGACTCGAGCATCGAGACCAACAGGCCGAGCAGGTAATTGACCGAGCGCGGCGACCACGGCTTGCGGGGTTTCCCGGTGGGCGCCGTCAGTCCGCCCTCCCTCAGCGCCGTCACGAGGTCGTCAATGTGCCGCTTGGTGAGCTTCTGCACCTCGACGTCGCCGAGCTGGTCGATCACCACCGACAGCTTCTCGGCGTACCCGTCGACCGTGGACTCTGCTCGGTCGGCCGCGCGCTTCCCGGCCAGCCAGTCATCACACGCTTCGCTCACGGTCCGTTGTGTCGGCTGCACATACGTGCCCCTGGCGACGTCCCCACGGATCTGGTCGAGAGCGTCACGGGCCTGGGCTTCGGTGGGGTATCGCTTCCGGAAGCGTTTGCGCTTCCCGTCGACGACGCCGACGTCGACGGTGAGCTGGTACCGCACGACCGGCCGGCCGCCGCGGCGCGATTCCAATTCGACGCGCTTGATCTGTGGTGGCAGTTGCCGACGTTCAGCCATCGGCGCGTCCTTTCGCTCGGGTCCGTCGGAGACGGTTCACGGTGACGGGGTCGTGAGCCAGTGCCGCCGCGGTGTCGAGCAGCCGATTGAGCCGCTGGTAATAGCGCACGGGACTGAGACCGACGCGTTCGACGATCGCTGTCTCTTTGCCGCCCGACGTCGACCACCACTCGCGCTCCAGGTCGAGCATCGCGCGGTCCTGGGCGGTCAGGGAATCCATAGCCATTCGTCTCCAAACTCGCGTTCCAGCTCGGCGGTCTCGTCGGGGGAGAGGTTGGACAGCCGGACCTCGACGGTGTGCCGATCGACCCACAGTTCCTCTGCGAGGGCATCGGGGTCTCGGGTCGATCGCAGGGCGCGCGCCAGGTCAGCTATCGCGATGAGTCGGCGCGCGGCGAGCTCGTCGACGATGCGTTCTTCACGGTCCCGGTACTGAGGGGAGGGGAGCCCGCGTTGTAGGTGCTGCAGTTCGTGGGTCAGCACCGAGCGCCGTTCGGCTTGGTTCAGGGTCGAACAGAGCCAGATGGTGTTGTCGCGCCAGATGCCCGCAACCCGCTTCGGGAGACGGTGCTCGCAACTCACGACGATGTGCGGGTAGTGCTCGCCTACCCAACGCCACGGGTTCCAGGACATTCACAGGAATCTAGGGTTGGGGTCCGACAAAAGTGTCGCTGACCAGTAACTACACCGATGGGATTCAGTCGGCATCTTGGTCGTCTTCCTCTTCGTCAGACCGCTTGCGTCGGGTCGATGCCGCTGCCTTTTCGTCGATCACGGGGGGTGGCGGGTCGCTCTTCCCCCAGTGCGGAAGGTGCGTGACGGTGCCTACCTCCTGACTTTGGTCGTCCGTCGCCGGTGCATCCGATTCCGTCGCATTTTCCACGGTGTTGCCACCTTGGTCTCCTTTCTGAAGTTGCCGCAATGAGGCAACTGCGTCAGTGAACATTTGGTTGATTTCGGCCCGTGCAGCAAACGAGGTCTTGAGTTCGTCAGCCACTGTGTCGACGTATTCGCCGTACCAGTCGGTCACGCTGACTAGCGGGCCTGCCGCGGCCGACATCATTCGTCTGAATGTCGGGATCTGGTCTTCGGGGATCTGTGTCTCGACCCACTCGTAGAGATCGGCGGTTTCTCTGAGCGAGTCCGCAATGTTGCCCATGAGTTTCGTCATGACCGACCACTCGCGCTGTCCGCGGTCCCATTCCCGTTGGTGATGTTGGGTGAAGGCGCGGAGTACTTCGACGACTGCGCGGCGTTCGCTGGGGCCGAGGTTGTCGACGCCGGGAGGTAGGACGCTGGCGAATGGTGTGCCGGGCACGTTTTGGCCTGCGGCTCTGAAGGCCTCCTCTTCGGTGACGCCGGCGAGCCAGGCGATGGCTTTGATCGTCGTCGTGGTTGGGGCACCGCTGTAGGTGCCGCTGCGGATTCGGTTGAGGGTGGTGTGTGACACATCGAAGCCCGCTTCGGCTGCGACGTCCGCGAGGCGTCTTCCTGACGCCCCGTTGTGCTTGGTGCTCGCGGCCTCTACGAGGTCTGCGAGCGTTGGTTTCTCGGTCACGTCGGTAATGGTGATCACCCCTTGTTCACTCGTGCCAGAGTCGTGCACAAATTTCGTGACAAGTGAATCACGCTCCGTGATACGCCCACCTGCAAAGTAGCCAGTTGTCATCTTGACGAGTAGATGGTTCATGGTGCACGCTTCACTTGTCAACCTGAAGATTGGAGCGCATGATGGCTAAATCACAACGGCGTAAGCCCCCGCAGCGAAGAAAGGACGTCTGGATGTACGTCCCCGATGGAGCGAAAGTCCGCCGCTGGCGCAAGCAGCGGCATTACTCCCAGCGGGATCTCGCATACCTGGTCCGTCGAACTCAGTCGACGATCTATCTGATCGAGACCGGGAAGTTGCGGGCCATCAGCGAGGACTTGGCCCTGGCTATCGCGGCCCGGCTCGACGTGCCCTGGGAGGACCTCTTCGAGGCCCGCGACGATTCTTTGCCGGCCGAAGCGGCAACTGCTGCATGCATCACTAGTCAAAGTGCCTAGCCGCTCGTGCGGCGACCACCAAATAGAGAGGACACCTCAGTGTCGGATCAACAGTCGGGCGATGTGACCGCCCGCGTTGAGAAGTTGCTGCTGACCATCCCCGAGACGGCGGAGGTCTTGCGGGTTCACAAGGCAACCATCTATCGCCTGTTCGACCGTGGGGAATTGCGGTGGGTGCAGGTAGGTGGCCGCCGGTTGGTGCGTCGCAGCGAGGTCGACCGGTTCATCGGTGAGCACGAGCAAGGCGCGGCTGCCTGATGACCATCACTGATCTGGCCGCCGCGGTTGCGGCGCATCACCGTCCGTTCACCGGTCCGGCGCAGCGCCGCCTCAGCATGTCGTATAGGCACTGGCCGATCCCGGCCACCTACGACGCGGCGATCGCCGAGTTGCACGCCACCCGTGAGGAACTCAACGAGGTCCTGGCTGAGCACGAGAATTTCCGCCCGCTACTCCGGTCGGCGTGCGAGGCGAACGCCGCCATCGCACGCGAGTTCACCGAACTGCTAGGGGACCGCGAGCAGATCCGCGATGAGCGCGACGAGCTGCAGGTCCGCGTCGACGAACTGACTGCCGAACTCGACGAATTGCGCGAACGCCTGGAGTTCCTCGGCAAGGAACCCGTCGAGGGTCGGCGCGACCGGTCGGCGGTGAAGCCGTGATCACCGACTTGATGCGTGGCGCAGCCGATTTCATCGACGCGGTCAACCAGGCGCTCGAGGAACGTCGCTCGGGCTTCTCTGAGCGTGAGGCCGGCGACTATCTCGACGCGGCCGGGCTGGCTGACGCGATGGTGCCAGACGAGTTCGCCGATGACGTGGTCGACGCCGAGGTGCACTGCGAGGGATGCCGCTGCCCGTCGTACTGCGCCTGCGGACGTGAGATGTACGGCGAACCTGAGAGTCCCGACGGCCCGACGCACTGGTTCCACCGCGACGACGATTCACCGATCACCGACCAGTGCCGTCAGGTCCGCGACGAGCAGACCACTGCCCGGCCCGTTGATCAGTGCAAGACCTGCGGAAAGCTGCTCGCCGATCCTGTTGCAGCAGTCGCTATCTGCGCGTACCCATCGGGTTACTACTGCTCGATCGAGTGCTGGAAATCCACGTGGCGCCCGATCCACGAGGACGGGACCGTTTACCTGCCAGGCGATTTCGACGCTGTTACGGCCGCGTGCAGGGCTGTCATGGAGTGGGTCGACCGATCGGACAACAACGCGGCGCTGATCGGTTGCACGCCTTCGATGGTCGCCGGGGTCGCGGTGAATGCCTATCGGGCGGCACTGCTTTCGGTCGGTCACGCGGACCTCGCTGCCCACATCACCGGAATTCAGGTCAGTTGCCTGCGACGCGGCATGACAGTCGACGCGACCTACGACGAGATCGCCAGCGATCTGCTCTCCGGCTACTCGATCACCAAGAAGTAGGGCCCCGTGCTGCGTCACCAGCTCGAAGCCCTCGACACCAGCAACACCCCATCGAAAGGAACGCCAGTGCCAACCGCAGAGTCTACCTATCAGATCAACGAGCGCGAGGACGGCGCGTTGGTCGCCACCGTCGAGCGCCCGGAGTGGCCCGAGGTGCCGAGGCAGGTCGGTGTGGCGATGCCGCACCCGTCCGGCGAACGCTGGCTCGTGATCGTCTGGGACGAGAACGCTGGCAGCGCTGACTTTCTCGCCGAGGACCGGGCAGCGGCGTTACAGGTCTTGGATTTTCACGCTGCCCTGGTGGCGCGTCTCGTCGAGGCCCGTGAGAATGCGGCGGTGTCGGCGTGACGGCGCGAGCAGTGCGACGCGGCCTGGCGCTCATCGTCTACGGCGCGATCCTCGCCGGCGTCGGAACCGTGTGGGCCGCAGGCACAGCGAAGGCCTCGCCGAACGTGGGTTGCGAGACGATCGCCGCGCCGGGCCTGCTTGCCTGGGGGCAGAAACGCACCATCTGCGACTCGCCCCGCAACGCGGACGGCAGCTGGTGGCGCACCCGGCAGTATTGGACGCCGGCGCATTACGTGCCGGTGTCGTGCTACCGGTGGTCCTGCTCGGGTGGCTACCCGGTCGGTGACAGCGTCGCGCGCTACGAGGAATACCCCGTCACCGACGCCACGGTCCTGCCGGATGAACCTGGTTGGCTGCCAACCGGATCGGTGGCGATCCGATGACGGCGCTGCAGCCGGTGTGGACGCCGGACGATTTCGACGCCATGGTGGCAGCCGCCGCTCTGCACGAGCCGGTCGCAGCGGTCCCTGCCGCGACGCGTGGCCGCCGATACCGGGGCAGGCACCGCGCCAATAGGTTCAGCCGACGAGTCACCGACCTGCAGACCGAGATCCGGGAGGAGCAGGCGTACGACGAGTTCAGACGAAACCTGGCCTTCGTTCTCAGGTCGCTCAGACCAGGCGGTGCGCAGTGAAGCCGCCGGTGGTTGACCAGACGCTGGACTCGAACCTCGATCGCGTCGCCGAGGTGGCGCTGGGGTTGGCGGTGAAGATCCGCGACGACGACCCTCGTCGGCTGTTCGAGGAGTTGCGGTTGTTGGCGCAACGCTATCCGGCGAAATACGCCCAGATCACCATGGCGCTCGCGGCTTTCGTAAATCCCGATGAGGGCACGGTTGCGCTGCAGGAGCGCGTGGAGGCCATCACGGAGTCGCGGGTGGGGCGGCACATATCGGCGGTGGCGTCGTGACGCGCTCGTTGTGGCTCGCCGCGTGGGTGTTCGGCGCGCTGGCCTACATCGGGCTGGCGGTGTGGATGCCGCTATTCGTGACGGCCGCGATCCTTTCCGCCGCATCGGTATTGGCGTGGGGTTTCCGTGTCCACCCGGACCCCGACGAATGGGCCAACGACGAGTGGTGGACAGACGAATCGGAAGAACAAGCAAGGGGTGAATCGGTGATGGCGTACGAATTCGAGTCCGACGAGTGGGCGAGGGCCAACCACCAGCTATCCGAGATGGACCGCGCCACAACGGAGATCAGCACCCGCCAGTCGGTCGGCATGTGCGGAGACCTGGATGACGTGCGTTACGGGGGAGGCGACTACCGATGACCGTTGCACCGTTCTGGGCCGAGCACGCCGAGCTGGCTGGCCACTACAAGGACCGCGAAGAGTGGCTCGAGTTGCGCCGCACCGGCATTGGCTCGTCGGACTGCTCGGCCGTGCTGGGGCTAGGGAAGTACGGCTCCCCGTTCTCCGTGTGGGCTGACAAGACGGGCAAGTCGCGGCCGGACGACGAGACCGAGGCGATGATGTGGGGCACCCTGCTGGAGCCCGTCATCCGCGCCGAGCTCGCGCGCCGCCTGGGTGTCGACATCGTCGAGTGCCCGACGCTGAGATCACTGGAGCGGCCGTGGCAGCTGTACAACCCCGACGGTCTCATCCTGGCGCAGAACGCCCTGGTGGAGATCAAGAACGCGTCCGCCTGGCTGGCCTCCGATTGGGCCGACGGCGAGGTGCCGGACCACGCGGAGCTGCAGATCCAGCACGGCTGCGCGGTCACCGGCGCTGACGGCGCCTACGTCGCTGGTCTCATCGGTGGGAACCGGTTGCGGTGGGAGTACGTGCCGCGCGACGACGATCTGATCGCCACGATCAACGCTGCCGAGCAGCACCTGTGGGACACGTACATCGTGCCGGACGTGGCCCCGCCGATCGACGGATCGGACGCGACGGCGGAGGCGATCGCCGCACGCTGGCCACGCCGGTTCGACGTCGTCGAGGTGGCCGAGGATATCGCGGCTGTGGAGGCCGAGATGGTCGCCTACCGGGCAGCGCTCGACGCCGAGAAGGCCGTGAAAGCTGACAAGGCGCAGGCCGTCAACCGGTTGACCGATCTCCTGCACGGCGCCGACGCCATCACCGACGAGACCGGCCGGAAGCTCGTGGCGCTGCGACGTGGCCAGTTCCGCGAGAAGGCGTTCCGCGAAGAGCAGGAAGACGCCGGCTGGCTCCACAAGGTCGAGGTGATCGACCGTGACCGGCTCAAGGCCGAAGACCCCGAGTTGTACCGCCGCTATCAGGCGGCGTCCGTTTACCTACCGAAAGGCAAATAACCACCATGGCACGTGATTTGGCGCGTCGCGCCCAGCAGTCCGTCGCTACCCAGGGCCGCGGCGACGAGGACTCGCTGCAGGTCAAGATCCAGAAAATGGAGAAGTCGTTTCAGCTGGCCATGCCGCGCGGTGTCGAGGCCACCCAGTTGATCCGGGACGCGTTGACCTGCCTGCAGGTGAACCCGAAACTCGCCGAGTGTGAGCCGAAATCGGTGCTCGGCTCACTGATGACGTGCGCCCAGTTGGGTCTTCGTCCGGGCGTTGGGGCGCTCGGGCAGGCGTACCTGCTGCCGTTCTGGGACAGCAAGACTCGCGGGCAGAAAGCCCAGTTGGTCATCGGTTACCAGGGGTACGTCGAACTCGCGCACCGGTCGGGCCGCATCGCCAGCATCCATGCCCGCACCGTGTACAGCAACGACTACTTCGAAGTCGAATACGGTGCCGCTGAGGACAAGTGGATTCACAGACCTTGCATCGACGGTCCGCGGGGCAAGCCGATCCTGTTCTACGCAGTGGGCCGCACTGTCGACGGCGGGTATTCGATGACGGACCCGATGACGGTCGCCGACATGGAGGCGTACCGGGACAGGCACGCGACGGCGAAGAACCGTGACGGCAAGGTGTTCGGCCCGTGGGTAGACCACTTCGAGGCGATGGCGCACAAGACGATGGTGCGCAAGCTGATGAAGCTGTTGCCGAAGTCGACAGAGGCTCAGCGGGCGATCGCGCAGGACGAGGGTGTGCGGCTGGATCTGTCGCCGGATGCGATCAACCAGACGCCGGACTTTATCGACGGCGAGGTGGACGACTCGCCAGTGGAAAACGAGCAGGTCGTGGACGGTCAAGCGACCGAGACCATGATGGCCACCGAGGATCAGCTGGACCGCATGGCGCAGATCCAGAAAGCCGAGAAGTACGACTCCGACGACGAGTGGTTCTCGTACCTCGGTGATGCGGCTGGGGTGAAGGCTAGGCGTACGGCTGATATGACGTACGACGAAGCCGCCGCGGTTATTTCGCTGTTCGACGGGCCGGGCGCATGAGTCTCACGTACGAGCAGGCACTGAGCCTGGTCCATTGCGCCGCGTGCGGTGTGCCGTTCGGCATGACGGCCGACATGGAGCAGCGGCGTCGCCAGGACCACGCGAATTTCTACTGCCCGGCCGGTCACAGGAATGTGTTCAACGGCAAGAGTGAAGCGGAGAAGCAGCGCGTGCTGGCGTTGCGGCTGGCCGAGAAGTTGTCGGATCGGGACGAGTTGTTGCGGGCTGAGCGGAAGTCGCACGCGGTCACGAAGGGGCAGTTGACGAAGGCACGCAACCGCATCGCGAAGACCGCGGAGGCTGCGCAGTGACGTGGGCCGAGGCAGCCGTGTGGGTCGCGCTATTCGTCGTCTTCGGGTGGATCTACCGATGACGCTCACCCCCGCCGAGCACTACCAGCATGCTGACGCTCTGCTCGCGGAACTGGCTGAGGCTAAGCCGGAGGCGTTCCGGTTCCCGTTCGTGCAGGCGAAGGTGGCGCGCGCTCAGATCCACGCCCAGCTCGCCCAATCCCCGTGGTGGCCCGGACTAGTCGACGAGCCGGACTATGCCGACTTTGACGACCTGGACCCCGGTTCCCAGCGCCACCGGATCACGCAGCTGATCCTTGGCCGCCACCCCATCGACACCCGCAAGGCCACAGGCGACCGCCTGTAATCCCCATCCTCGGAAAGGAACAAGCATGGGCATCACTGTCCAGACCACGAAGCTGATCGACATCCTGTCCGACGCGTTGCAGACCGCCAGCAACGACGTCGGCGGCGTCCACCTGACCACCACGAGGGCGCCCTGGCGCGACGAACCCAGCGACGTCGACCTGCTCGCCGCATCGTCCACCAACAGGTACGTGCTCGGGCACACGTGGATTCCCTGCGATGGCCGCATCGACCCCATGGTGTGGCCGTGCGAGTCCGTCGCCAACGTGCTGTCGCTGATCAAGTCATGGAAGAAAATCAAGGGCGACCAGCACACCGTCGACATCAGCCTGGTGCTCGCCGATCCACCGGAGGACGGCAAGGACGACGAGCACCCCGGCTGGACGGTCACACTCGCTGAGACGCCAGCATTGTTCGACTCGGACAATGAGTTTCAGTTCCACGCGCACCACGAAACGAAGTTCCCGATCAGCATCGTGCACCGGATCGGCACCGACACGTTCGTCACGAAAGAGGACTACGCCGAGGTACCGCTGACCCTTTGGTCGGCGACAGTGCTGGCTCCGCTGGTGGCCGTAGCCAGGCGCCGCAACATGCAGATCCAGATGTTCCGGTCGCCGACTCGACTGCTGCAGATCGTGCAGATCGGCGACACGTGGATCGGCATCGCGATGCCGGGCACGCCTGTGCCCGGCGATGCGACGGACGGCCCCAGCATCGAGCCCGTCCTGGCCGCTGACGCCGATCTGGTTGCGGCGCTGCGCGACATGAAGGCGAGCGGTGTGTCCGTGTCGGTGGAGAACCCACAGACGGAGCTGGGCGGGATCATCGCCGACGCCGCCGCGAAGGTGAGCGACCAGTGACCGCCCCGACACTGCCAGGGGCCGACGCCTCGGTGCGGTTCTTCGTGCCGGGGAAGGCCGCCCCGCAGGGCAGCAAGCGGCACGTCGGGCGCGGCATCTTGGTCGAGTCGTCGAAAGAGGTTGGGCCGTGGCGTGAACGCGTCGCCCTGGCCGCGCACCAGGCGATGGCTGGCCGGCCGCTGTTCGGCGGCGCAGTGACGGTGTCGCTGAACTTCGTGATGCCGCGCCCGAAGTCGGCGCCGAAGACCAGGACCCCGGCGGCGGTGAGAAGGCCGGATATCGACAAGCTCTCGAGGGCCTGTCTCGATGCCTTGACGGACGTATGTTTTTCCGACGATTCGCAGGTCATCGGCCTATCCGCGTACAAGCGGCTCGCTGAGATCGGGGAGACGGCGGGCGTCGAGATCCGAGTGGAAGGCGACGAACTGTGATGCTGCAGTGGACATCCCACGACCACATCATCGGCACCCAGACCGCGGTTGGGATGCGCGGCGTGTACAGCGTGCAACGAGTCGGCCCGGAGTGGATCCTGCAGGGCCAGGGCCACGACGGTCTCACGATGCTCGCCATCCCGGTCGAGGGGAAGGCGTTCGCGTCGCTGGACTCGGCGAAGACGTGGGCCGGCGAACTGGACCGCGTCAAAGCCGTTGAAGCCCAGGCGAGTGGGTGCTGATGGCGACCGTTCGGGAGTTCCTGCGCGACAGCATCGCCGACATCATCGCGGCATTGGATGAGCACGAGGCCGGGCTGTACGACCGGCAGACGCCCGTGATCTACCGGTGCCAGTGCGGATTCCGTGGCCACCAACAGGAGTGGGAGCAACACGTCGCGGAACGCATGGCCTGCAAATTCGACGACCAGACGGAGCTGACCCTGCTATGAACACCTGCGAAGACCAGTCCGAACCGCTCGGTGAGAGCCCCGATGTCCCGGCCCGGTACGACGCCGGCATCGGCACCGTTCTGGCCGCGATAGACCGTGGCGCGACTCTGGGCATCCTTTCGGCCGCCGATGAGGTGTTGGCCACTAAGCAGCTCGCCGAACGACAAGGCCGGGCGATCAACGCTGTTCGGGAACTGCACACCGAGTCGACCTATTGGAAGAACTGCTGCGAATGCCATGACTCGTGGCCCTGCGCCACCATCCGCGCGATCGACGAGGCGTGCGCGTGATGGGCTCATTGGACGATCGCAAAGTCGAGATTGTCGACACCGATGAGACGGGTCTTGCCATCCTCGTGTACCCGGACGGCAAGACCCGGTTCCGCACCGATCAGTCCCTGGCGTGGGTCGCGGAAACCCTGCAGACGCTCACCGATTCGGTGCGCGCCAAGATCGAACGCGAGGCCCCGAAATGCTGACCCTCACCGATCTGTTCTGCGGCGCTGGGGGATCGAGCACCGGGGCCATCGCGGTCCCTGGCGTCTCGGTCCGGATCGCGTCGAACCACTGGGATCTCGCGGTGGAGACGCACAACACGAACCACCCCGACGCGGATCACCTGTGCGCGGATATCTCGCAGACCGACCCACGAAGGTTCCCACGCACCGACATCCTGTGGGCCAGCCCCGAGTGCACGAATCACAGTGTGGCCAAGGGCAAGAAAAAGCTGATCCAGGCCGACCTGTTCACCGAGGAACCGCCGCTGCCGGACGAAGCGGCCGAGCGGTCCCGCGCCACCATGTGGGATGTGCCGCGGTTCGCCGAGGCGCATGGCTACCGATCGATCATCGTCGAGAACGTCGTGGACGCGATCGAGTGGGCGCCAGAGTGGTCACCCGACAAGGGCTGCCTGTTCCGGTCCTGGCTGTCCGCGATGGACAACATGGGCTACGACCACCAGATCGTGTTCCTGAACAGCATGCACGCGCAGCTGCTCGGCCTCGGGGCCCCGCAGTCCCGCGATCGGATGTACGTGTTGTTCTGGCGCCGCGGCAACCGGCGGCCCGACGTCGAACGCGTCACCCGGCCTGAAGCTATTTGCCCGAAGTGCGGC
The DNA here is from genome assembly GCF_002086485.1 of Mycobacterium aquaticum. GTDB lineage: Bacteria > Actinomycetota > Actinomycetes > Mycobacteriales > Mycobacteriaceae > Mycobacterium > Mycobacterium aquaticum. Next base: position 48,054 of record NZ_MVHF01000004.1, read on the forward strand.
CCGGTGCGGGCAATGCAGGCGTTCAAACCGGGCGGGTCGCCGAAGGCGAACTACCGCCGCCAGTACGTCTACCGATGCCCCAACACGTCGTGCCGCAACGCGACTGTCGAGCCCAGCGTCCGCGCTGCTGAGGAGATCATCGACTGGTCGCTGGAAGGCAAGCTGCTCTACGACCGGCCGCTGAAAAAGTTCGTCATCAAGGCCACAGGCGAAGAGGTGTGGTTGCCGCTCGCACCGTCGACGATGGAACGCGTCCGCGCCGGCATCGACCGCTATTGGTCGCCGCTACTGGTCCCGGTGGAGGGGCGCGCCGGTAAGCACGCCCAGCCGGTGTCGTCGCCGTCGCGGACGATGACGACCCGCAACGAGACAGGGCTGGCGTTCGTCGCCGAGCTGCGCGGCGGCGGGTCTGATGCCCGACAGGTGACCGATCCTCTGGCCACGGTTACAGCGTCGGGCAATCACCACGCTCTGGTGACGACGTTCTACGGCAATGGAGGCACTGTGCGGGCGGCCAGCCCGCTGCCGACGGTGTCGACGGTCGAGAAGCACGCGTTGATCATGCGGAACAACACCGCGCGCGGCGACCAAGGGCAGATGACCACGCCGGCCGCTGAGCCGATCCGGACCGTGACGACGACGGGCCATCAGTCGCTGCTGACCGCGGACCAGCCGACCGTCGACCTGCGTGATGTTCGATTCCGGATGTTGGAGCCCAGGGAAATCATTGCGGCGATGGACTTTCCGTCCGACTACGTGGTCTTGGGTGATCGTCGGGAACAAGTGAAGTTGGCCGGCAACGCGGTGACGCCGCCGGCCGCGCGGGATCTCGTCGGTGTCGTGGCCGAGTCGCTCGGGGTGGTCGCGTGACCGCCCCGCCGATGGCGTACTACGGCGGCAAGACACGGCTGGCCACGAAGATCGCCGCGCTGCTGCCGGCGCACGAGCACTACGTTGAGCCGTTCGCGGGAGGCCTCTCCGTTTTGCTCGCGAAGCGACCGAGCCGGATGGAAACCGTCAACGATCTCGACGGTCTGCTGATGACATTCTGGCGAGTACTCCGCAACCAACCAGAGCAGCTGGCCCGGGCGTGCGCGCTCACCCCGCACTCGCGCGCCGAGCACGCACTTACCCGCGGCGCGATCCTTGACGGGCTCGACGACGTCGAGATCGCCCGCCTCGTGTGGGTGCAGATCACGCAATCCCGTGGCGGCACCATGCGATCTAGTACCGGGTGGAGGTATTACGTAAACCCGGGCGGCAACTCGACCGGCATGCCGGGCTACCTCGCCGCCTACGTCGACCGGATGGCCGCAGCTGCCGAACGTCTCCACCACGTCAGCCTGGAGAGCAAACCAGCCCTCGAAATCATCGCGGCCTACGGTTCGCACCCGAAGTGCTGCCTGTACGTCGACCCGCCATATCTCGGCGCCACGCGCAGCACACGAGGTGGCGGCAACGGGTACCGGATCGACATGCCAGAGCACAGCGACCACGTCGAGCTGCTCTGGGCGCTCATGGCTTGCCAGGCGTCGGTGGTGCTGTCCGGCTATCCGTCCGACCTCTACGAGACCGCGCTCAAGGGATGGGACCGCATCGAGATCCCGCACATGACCGGCCAAGGCAATGGCGCCAATCAGGGCCGCACCGAAGTGATTTGGTCGAACCGGCCGATCAGCGATCAGCGATCACTGTTCGACGTCGACGGGCGCACGTCATGACGGTCGATGAGTTGGTGGCGGTCCTGCGTGTTCATCAGGGCCCGTTCTTTCATGGCACGCACACGCGGTGTGGGTGTCGGCGGATCGTGCAGACCGCCGACGAGTGGACCCGGCACGTAGCCGAGGAGATCCAGCGCGCTTCAGGGGTATGCGCGTGGTGTTCTGCCCCGGCGTGTGGCGACGCGCTTCACAACGACGGGTGTCGCCATCCATCCTGCGGCGCGGCAGATCACGGACAGGACTTCCGGTCGTGACCGCGGAATCGATGTTCCGACACCGTTATAGACGACGCACCACCGGATCAACCAGGAGGACACGATGAGCGACCCAGCAGTCGAAGCCGCACAACGGGCCGAACAGGCGTCGGGCTGGTGGAAGTCGGGCCACTCGACGCCATGGGATGCGGGTTACGCCGTGGACGCTGCCCGTGAGGCGTTGCGGCCGATACGCGAACTGCACCGCGAACTATCCGTGTCCGCACTGGACGAGGACGCCGAGGTCGAGCACGGGATGCGCCTCGTGCTCGACAACCTCGCACCACTGATCTATTCAACCGAGGAGCTGATGGAACGATGAGCGACAACACCGGCATCGAATGGACCGACGCCACATGGAATGTCGTGATCGGATGCGACAAGGTGAGTCCGGGCTGCGACCACTGCTACGCGATCCGCACGGCGCACCGGATGCAGTCGAATCCGAACCCGAAGGTAGTCGAACCGTACGCGGGCACCGAGTCTGGTGGTGAGTGGACGGGACGCGTCAATCTCGTCGAGGATCGGCTGTCGTTGCCGCTGCAGTGGAAGCGCCCGCGGCGGATCTTCGTCAACGCGCAGTCCGACCTGTTCCACGACCAGGTGCCCGACGAGTACATCGCGAAGGTGTTCGCGATCATGCTTCTCGCGCAACGCCACACCTTCCAGGTGCTCACTAAGCGCCACGGTCGGATGCGGTCGCTGCTGAACAGCCACGCCTTCTGGACGCGCGTCCTCTACGAAGCGCTCGACCCCGGATTACCGGCCGGAGATCGTGACGGGCTGCAGCTCAGCCTTCACTACCTGCCAAACGTGTGGCTCGGCGTCTCCACCGAAAACCAGCAGTGGGCCGACATCCGCATCCCCGCGCTGCTCGACACCCCGGCCGCCGTCCGGTTCATCAGCGCCGAACCACTTCTTGGACCCATCGATCTGCTCAACGTCGCGCGCCGCAATGTCCTCACCGGGGTGGGCAATCGGATCGCGATGACCACGCTGCGGTCGCCCCGGGAGACGCACATCATCACCCCCGCATGCCTCGACTGGGTGATCACCGGCGGTGAGTCGGGGCCAGGTGCGAGACCCGCTCACCCGCAATGGTTCCGCTCGATTCGAGACCAATGCCAGTCGGCTGGCGTCGCGTATCTGCACAAGCAGCACGGCGAGTGGATCGAGGACGTCACCGAGCACCCGGCTGATCCCGAGCTTGGCATCGATGAGCCCTATCGGGTGCTCAACGTGCCGAGTGATGCCAAGAGTGGCAACCGGTGCGCGATGCACCTGTCGGGCAGCATGGCGCTGACGCCTGATAACCCGTTCAACCCGTTCCGCGCCGGCCATGGCGGCTGGACCGCGATGCGCCGCGTCGGCAAGACCCGCGCTGGTCGCGTGCTCGATGGACGCACCTGGGACGAGTACCCGGGGGTGGCGGGGTGATGGATGAAATCGTGTGCGCGCTCTGCGATCACCCGCGGGACGACCACGGCGACGGTGTGGTGCACACCGGCTGCTGCCACCTACCGCCCGGGGCGCGACTCGACGAGATGTGCGACTGCCCCGGGTTCGAGCAACCCGCCGACGACGAAGTGGAGGACTGATGGCTCGGCTGATGTCGGTGTCGCTCACCGAGGCGCAGGTGGTCGCCCGCACCAAGGACGTGACGCGCCGCATGGGGTGGCTGATCCTCAAGCCCGGCGACCGTTTGACCCTGTGCCGCAAGGTGATGGGCCGCCGCAAGGGCGAACCGTTGGTGCGGATCACCGATGTCGAGGTGGTGTCGGTCCGGCGGGAACCGCTGAACCACATCGACCTCGACGACGTTGCACGCGAAGGCTTCCCCGAGCTGACACCCGACGAGTTCTTGCGGTTCTTCTGCGACTCCCACAAGGGCTGCCGGCCCGACTCGATGGTCACCCGAATCGAGTGGCGCTATGTCTGAACTCGACCTCGATGAACTCGAAAACGCAACCCGCGGACTGGTGTACATGTCCGACGGCACCCGGGCGAGCGAGAAGCTGGGCCGCATCGTCGACGCGCACCGACTGCTGATCGCCGAGGTGCGTCGCCTGCGCCCGGCACTCATCGAGACCGTGGAGCAGCTCGACGCGCTGCCTGACCGCAGCATCGTCCACGAGTCGCACCGCGACGTCGCATGGATGAAAGACGGTAGATACACGCCCAATGAACCGTGGTGGGCGACTGGGGCCGAAGTCGAGGAACCGGCGACCGCCATCGTGCTGCCCGTGCGCGTGCTCTACACACCGGAGCTTGACAGGTGAGCGCCTCGAGCGACCTGCTCGCTCAGCTCGAGCGGCACTACATCAAACCCTCGGCGCCGATGCCTGGCGGCGTGTTCCTCCCCGAAGTCGGGCAGAACGGCGGATGGGGCAACGGCAGCCGCTGCGACGCCATCTACGTCGGATTCACCAGCAGCAGCGGCCGAATCCTCATCGGCCACGAACTCAAGATCAGCCGCAGCGACTGGCTCAACGAACTGAACAAGCCCGGCAAGGCCGACGCCTGGGCCGACGAATGCCACGAATGGTGGCTCGTCGTCAACGATCCCGCGATTGTGCACGACAGCGAACTACCCGCCGGGTGGGGCCTCATGAGCCCGTCGCCGCGGTCGAAGAACCGCATGCAGGTCCACACCCAGGCCCACCGCAAGGACCCCCGCGTGCACCGGCCGGCGTGGAATGCGGTGCGCAGCATCATGGCCCGCCAGGACACACTGCGCGCCCAGGCCGCCGAGGCCTTGCGCCGCGACGCCCGCGAGGACGCGCGCCGCGACTTCGACAAGCAGGTGCAGGCTGCCGTCGACCGCCGCGTGGCCGCCGGTGGCCTGCACGACGCCGCCCAGATCCGCGAGCGCCTCGCCCAGGTCGAACAGGCACTTGGCGCCAAGATCGATTTCACCGCCGGCGCGACTGATCGGTCGTCGGGTCGGTACGGGTGGAGCGGCGAGGTCACGCTCGCGCAGATCCGCGAGATCGCCGCAGCGGTCCGGGCGTTCGGCGACGTGCAGCGCGCGGTGTCGGCGCTGACCGACCGGTGGGCCAACCCCGTCAAGAACACGCAGGGCGCACTCGACCGGCTCGGCGCGGCGCTCACCGAACTCGGCAAGGCCGGCCGCCCAGCGAAACCACCACGGCCAGCACCAGGCTCGGCAGCTGCGGAGTCTCCACCCGCGGGTGCCCGGCCGTCATCGGACCTGTTCGACGAGATCCCGCTATGAGCTCCGCGCCCGCGCAGCCCGACGATGCCGGCGAGCCGTGCCCGACGCCGGAGAAGCGCACCTACCGGTCGAAAGCCAAAGCCAACCGCTACCAACGCCGTCGTCGGCCACCCGCCGGGGAGAAGAAAGACCGGCTCTACCCCTACCTGTGCCCCTGCGGCGAGCACTGGCACCTCACCCACCAATCACCCGCGCAGCAGGCGCGTATCGCTGCCCGCATCGCCGCGCAAGCAGCAGCCGCAGCCGCTGCCCAGGCCGCACGAGACGAGGAGCGCGAAGCCTCATGACCACCACCGACCCGACATGGCGCGCCCGCGCCGGATGCCGCGATGAAGACCCAGAGCTGTTCTTCCCCAACGAAGCCGACGACGCCACCCGGGCCCGCGCCAAGGCCATCTGCGCCACCTGCCCCGTCGCCTTCCAATGCCTCGCCGACGCCAACGCCCGACGCGAACGCCACGGCATCTGGGGCGGATTCGAACGCACCGACAAGGGCCGCGCCCAACGACCAGTCGGCCGACCACCCAACGGGGGCCACCGCATCAGGAGTGGCGCCCAATGAGCGACCCGAAGATCCGCCTGCTGTTCACCCGCGCCCAACTCATCGCCATGAAACGCTGCGCCGACTGCGGATGGCACCCACCAACACAGGGCCACCATCCCGACTGTCCCACAAAGGAACCCGAGCCTGCACCAGTCGGCTCTACCGTCCAACCCCGACCATGAGCCGCCAAGCCCCACCAGGAGCCGAAACGATGACGGAACGTCGCTGGGCGACCGAAGGCGAAGCCTCAGACCACGCACGCGTCAGCGGAAACACGTTGCGCCGCTGGCGCGCCCAAGGCCGCATCACCGGCTACAAAGTCGGTCGCACCGTCCGCTACGACCTCAACGAAATCGACGCCATGCTCACCGCCACCACCACCGCAGAGGCAGCAGCACAGTGACCACCCGCGAATACGCCAAAAACCTGTTCTCCCAGTGGTCCGACGAAGATTTCTGCGACCAACCCATCTTCGACAAGCTGTTCTTCCAGGTGCTCAACGGGCAGCGTGCCGTCAACGCGGCCGGCATCCAGCCCATCAACTTCACCCGCTGGCGCAAGGCCATGCGCGACGGCGACCGGCTCCCGGCCGTCGAGGACCTGCAGGCCGCACTCGTGCGGATGGAGCGCCGCGGCTACGTCTTCACCGACGAGGACGCGGGGGAGGTGTTGATCAGGTCGAGGATCCGCCGCGACGAACTCGATAAGCAGCCCACCATGTTCCTCGCCGCCCTGCGGATCTTGGCTGTGATCGACTCCCCGAAGTTCGCTGCCGTGCTGGCCACCGAGTTGAACCGGATGGACGTGCCGGACGTCAAGGGCGACAAGGACTATGCGAAGCGCCTCCGGGACTCGCTCAACCAGACGTACGTCACGGCCCGAACGCACCTGAAAACCCTGGCCGACGGTTACCCGCAGCCGTTCCCTGAGCCGTTCGAGGGAGTCACCCCGGGACCCTCCCACGGACCCTCCACGAGACCCTCCCCGGGAGGGTCTGCGGGACCCTCCCCGCGACCTGGGGAAACAGGACCCACCCCGGGACCCTCCCCGAGACCCACCCAGGGACCCTCGGGTTCTGGTTCAGGTTCAGGTTCACTCACCTCCCTAGGTGGTTACGTTGGGGAACGCGCGCGAGCAGCCGAAACCGCCGACACCGAGCCCAACGGCCCCCGCAACGACCCCCCAATAGCCGCAGCACCACCGGACGACACCGACGACCCCGAGCCGCCTCGCCGCTGCAAAACCCACCGCGCACTCCCCGCAGACGCCGAAATCCCCGACTGCCCCCACTGCGGACACTTCCGCAAGGCCCACGAGCGCTGGACCGAACGCCATCGCACCGCCCACGCGCAAGCACAGTCCGCCGCCGCCCACGCACGAGCCGCACTCATCGCCGAAGCCATCCACGCCTGTGACCTATGCGACCCAGACGGCTACGTCCACGGCAGCACCCACATCGTCTGCAACCACAACCCCGCCCAAGCCGACACCAACGCCCGCGGCATGGCAGCCGTCCGCGCCGCCCTCACAACCCGAACCACCACCACCGACCCAGCCGAGGAAGCACAGGCCGATGCGTGACCCCTACGACCCCCACGCCGACGAACGCCAAGCCACCGGCCCCACCGCCGACCAAATCTGGGCATCCGAACAAAACCGCCGACGCCACGCCGACCGCCTCCACGCCATCGCCAACTGCCCGCTCTGCGACACCGACGGCTACCGAGACACCCACGTCTGCGACCACACCGACCACCGCGCCGCAGCACGACGAGGCATGGCCCAAATCCGAGCCGCCCTCAACCGTGACGAAACGCGTGACGAAACACCCCCGCCAGGCACAACCACACCAGAAACCCCCCAAACGCAGCCCCACGGCCACGCTGGGCCTCAAAAAACACGCCTGTAATTCATCCCCGACGCCCAAAAACCGCACAAACCAAACCGGACCACAGTCCACCAACCAGCACCCACCCAACAGAAAATCCACACCATGCCCCCAGTCATGAACCGCAAAGCCAGCAACAAACGCTGCGAACAAGCCTGGGAACTGCGCTGCTCCGGACGAACCTGGAGCGAGGTCGCACGCGAGGTCGGCTACAACTCGCCCCAGGCCGCACTCAAGGCCGTCAAGAGCTGGCTGGAGAAGAACCCGCCCGACGAGCTCGAGACGATGCGGCGGGCGTCGGGCGACATGCTGACCCGCGGCATCGACAAGCTGTTCAAGGCCATGGAGGTCGCCGAGCAGCGAGGCGAACTACGGACGTTGGCCGAGCTGGTCAAGGTGGCGTTCGACGGCATCGACAAGCGCGCGAAGCTGCGGGGCGAGTGGGTTGCGGTTCCGACGCAGGTTGACGTGACGGTGACGCAGACGATGACCGAGATCCTGACCGACACCCGCGCTCGGCTGCTCGATGCGATCGACGCCGAGGTGGTCGAACTGCCGGCCGAACGGAGCGAAGCATGACCACTACCGAGCAAATGAAGGCTGCCGCGAAGGCCGCGAAAAAGGCCGGCGTGGACGCGGCGATGTCGCTGGCCGAGGACATCGCTACGGGCCGGCTCGACCCCGCCGCGCTCGACGCCGCAGCGGCCGCTGAGGCTCGGGCACTGTTCGCACGCGTCGAGGGCCCCGACGATCCGCTGTGGGAGCTGCATGTGGACGTGGCGCGCCAGGTGCTCGCTGTCGGTGGTGGCATCCCGGCCGGTGAGCTTGCGGAGTGGCTGGCGGTCACCAGGGCGGCCGAAGGCGTCGAGGCTGAGCCGGACGCCGACGCGGGGGACTGGACGGCGGAGGCGTGCGACGAGGTACTGGCCTGGCCGGATAGTGGTGTCGCAAAACTAAAGCAAAGCGACAGCACTGAGGACACGCCCGACCCCTAGCGTTTCCGCAGGATGGAGTTACGCAAAAGTCGCCGCAAAACTGGATAAGCAATATTGCGTTTTGCGATACTTTTGCGATAGTCTCTAGTCGTGACCAAGACCCGCCCCCAGACCACCACCGACGAAGTCATCGCCGCCATCACCGCGGCCGGCCTCGACTACCACGACTTCAAGTGCGAGTACGCCGCCAAGCTCACCGCTCACTATCCGGTGTGGGTCGCCATCGCCGAGATGGCACGCACCGACGCCGCCAGCATCGCGGCCTGGAAGATCAGCGGCCGCCCCGACCCGTACACCACCGCGGTATGGCTCGGGGCCGCTTGATGTCGGGCGCGCTGCTCGGGTACGCCCGTGTGTCGACAGGTCACCAGTCCCTCGACCAGCAGGCCGACGCGCTCGCGGCGGCCGGCGTCGACGCTGATCGGGTCTACAGCGACAAACTCACCGGCACGTCGACCCGCGATGAACGACCCGGCCTGGCCGCCCTGCTGGACTACGCCCGGGAGGGCGACACCATCGTGGTCGTTGGCATCGACCGCCTGGGCCGCAACGCCGCCGAGGTGATGCTGACCATCCGGGATCTCGGGCAGCGGGGCATCGTGCTGCGCAGTCTGCGTGAGGGCATCGACACCTCGAACGCGACAGGCCGCATGATCGCCGGGGTGCTGGCGTCGCTGGCCGAGTTGGAGTTGGAGCTGGGCCGGGAGCGGCGTGCCGCTGCTCGGGAGGCGCGGCGGTCGCGTGGGCAGCCGATCGGCCGACCGCGGGCGCTCACTGACGCGCAGGTGGAGCAGGTGTTGAAGCTGCACGCTGCGGGGGAGCAGGTCGCGGATATCGCGAAGTCGTTCCGCGTGGGGCGTGACACGGTGTATCGAGTGATCCGCGCAGCAGCGGACGAATCAGAGTCGGAGGGTATGTGATGGGTGACGTGAACGTGACGTTCTTCGTGCGGTACGAGGTGTTGCTGGGTGACGGGGAATGGACCGCCAGAGAATTCGGCCCGGTCAGTGACGAGTCGGCGGCGCATGCGTTCTTCGAGGACCAGGTTTACGGGACGGGGCCGCAGGTGCGGAACACGGAGATTGTGCGTCGTGAGGAGCGGGTGATCCAGGCGCAGGACGGCGCTGCCGGTGGGTGAGCCAGCGCGGTGCCCGCGGTGCATGGCAGTGCTCGAATTGGTGGGCCCGGACGCTGCGGGTGTGGTGCGGTGCGCGGGATGCGGTGACGACGTGACGGAGTTCGTGAAAGCTCAGATGGAGTTTTACGAGGCCATCATTCAGGTTGGTCGTCGTAGGCGTCGGGCTGAGCGGTGGCGTCAGCTCCAGATCGGGGCGGTGGTGCTGGTGGTGCTGCTCGGTCTGTTTCCGGCGACGCGGCCGGTGTTGTTGCCGTTGGCCGCGTTTGGTGTGGGTGTGTGGATGGTTTCGGGGTTGTGGCGGCTGTTTACGGGGCGTCTCTGACCTGCAATCCAATTTGTCTAGCGCGCTTGACTAGAAATAGTCTAGCGCGCTAGACTAAAGTCATGATCGCACCGGCGCCCACCCGAGAAATCGTCAAGCAGCTCAAAGACGCGCGCTTCACCAAGCGTGACGGCAAGGGCAGCCACACCGTGTGGACCTGCCCGCACGGCCGCTACAGCGTCTCGGTGGACACCGGAGGTCGGACCATCAGCCCGGGCGTGCGCCGCCAGGTCAACAACGTGATCGATCGGTGCGCAACCGACTGCAAGGACGAGGAGGACTGAACATGCACACCTACAAGGTCAACGTCACCCGCGACGACAAGTGGTGGATGATCACCGTGCCCGAGCTCGACGGGTACGTGACCGCCGACGGTTCGATCAACCTCTCCGACACGACTCAGGCGCGCCGGCTCGCCGACGTCCCCGGCCAGGCGCTCGACTTCATCTGCACCGTGGTCGATGCCGCTCCCTCGGAAGTCGGTGTGGAGATTTCGATCAGTGTCGACGACATCGACGTGACGGCTATCGCTGACGAGGTGGCCAAGGAGCGGGAACTGGCGGAGCGGCATGCGGCCGCGGCTCAGGAATACGCCAAGACGTTGGCCCGCAGCCTCTCGGCGCACGGGGTGGCGGTGCGCGACGTCGGTGAGGTGTTAGGCGTGTCGTTTCAGCGCGCGCAGCAGTTGATCTCGGCTTAGACACCGTCTTTGACGTTTGCGTCACGCAAGTGCGCGGTCGACGCTAGCGTGTGGTCGCTGCGGCAAGGTGTCGCGGCGGAGAGGGGAACATGGCTGATTTGACGGAAGAAACGCGGGACGCGTTGTTGGCGGCGATCAAGAACCGCGCTGCGACTGAGAATGCCAAGGGGTTGGAGTCGCTGGCAGTGGCTTTCGCGTTCACAGTTGGGGCGTACAGGCAGCGCGTCCCGGGCTACACCCCGTCGTCGTAGCCGATCGGAGCACCGGGGCGTGACACTCTTCGCGGGTGTCCGCCCCGGTTGCGTTGTTGACGGCTGTTCGCCACGTGCGGGCCATCCGCGCCCAACGTCGGCCGGCGACCCCTGCGGAGCTGGCACGTCGCCTCGACCCGAAATTTCGTGTGACGCCCACGATCCGGCTGCTGTCCGACCTCGCGGTCCGGTCCGTCAACGAGCCCGACGAGCGCGACGCAGTGTCGACGCCGCCGCGGACCGGCAAGTCGCGGATGCTGGCCATCTGGACGTCGGTCTGGGCGCTGATGCAGAACCCGGACCTCGAAATCGTGATCGTGTCCTACTCGGATGAGCTGGCGCAGGTGCATTCTCGTGAGGTCCGCAAGATCATCAACGAGCACGGCGACTTTCTCGGCTTCCGGTTGGCGCGGGACAAGACGGCGGTTGGTCAGTGGCGCGTCGAGGGCCACGAAGGCGGCGTCCTGGCGACGGGCATCAACTCGGGTGTGACGGGTTTCGGCGCGGATCTGATGATCATCGATGACCCGGTTAAGGATGCGGCGGAGGCGGATTCGAAGGCGCACCGCAAGCGCGTGCTGAACGAATTCCAGTCGACGTTGTCGACGCGTGTGCACCCGGGCGGCTCGATCCTGTTGGTGATGACCCGTTGGCATGAGGAGGATCTGGCCGGCGCGTTGTTGAAGCAGGATCCGAAGCGGTGGCGGCGCACCAACATTCCCGCCGTGAGCGACGCGAAGATTCCTGACGCGTTGGGTCGGCCGCCGGGTGTGGCGATGATCTCGGCGCTGGGCTACACGGCAGCGGATTTCGCGGCGACGCGCCGCATGGTGGGGGAGCGGGTGTGGTTCGCGCTGTATTGCGGGGAGCCGAAGACCCCGGCGGGCAGCTTGGTGAAAGCGGCGTGGTTGGACGGGTGGCGGTTGCCGGTGGCGCCGGCGCGGCCGGTGTTCACGGTGGTGGCTGTGGACCCGAGCGATTCGGGTGAGGGCGACTCGTGCGGTTTGGTGGCGACGTCGATGACGGCTGGCGGTGTGGTGGCGATGATCGCGGACATCTCGGCGCCGATGACGTCGGACGCGTGGGCCGTGGCTGCGGTGGACCTCGCGGTGAAGGTGGGGGCGAGTCAGATCACGGTGGAGGGGTTTTCCGCGCGGGAGACGTATGTGCGGGTGGTTCGGGCGGCGATCGGGCGGGCGGTCGAGGCAGGCACGTTGGGCCGTGAGATTCGGGTGACGTCGTGGCCGCCGAAAGGCCGCGCGCGGGTGGGGGATGCGGTGGCCCGTTCGGCGGCATTGCTGCAGGCGCTGGAAACCGGAACCTGCCGTCTGGCGGGGCATTTCCCCGATTTCGAGATCAAAGCGGTGGCGTGGCAGGCGGGCCAGCATCAGCCGGACAACCTGGCAGCGCTGGTGATTGGCCACGATGAATGCGTGCATGCCGCTGGCCTGGAGTGGGACATGGCGGCACCGCTGACCGAGGGCCAGGGCGCGGCGTCGGACGGGCCGGAGCGCGGTGGCTCGGTGGTGAGCATGGACGATTGGATGTCGCGCAAGATCGGGTGACGTCTGCGGCGAACACGGCGCACTGTGTGGAGTTGGGGCTGATGTCCGCCGGGTCCGCAAGCACGCCATACTGCCAAGTGTGGACGACACAGAGTATCTCGCATCACCCGCTGGCCAGGCGTACTACAACTTCCATGAGTTCATGGAGAGGGTCTTTCACCTCACCAACATGGCAAAATCTGGTATTGGAATTACTAGCGGCTTAGGAATGTTATTTATTAGGGCCCTATCTAAAGATGATAAGTACAAAGACGAACTCAAACGGCTCGAAAAGGTTGCCAAAGACCCACTTCTTCACTCAATGTCCATAATGGCCGCTTGGGGAGCCTTCGATGCGTTCATTGATGACTTCTGCAAAGGAGTGTTAGCTGCCGATCCGTCGTTACTGGAAGATAAAGACATAAAGAACAAAAGTGTAAAGGTTCACCACCTTCTAGCGCCGCAGGAAGTCAAGCTCGAATTGGTCTATGAAGCAATCAAGTCCAGCATCGATACGCGCAAGGTCGAAGAACGCGTCGAACAGACCCTCGGATTTCTCAATCTCAATACACCGCAGACAGCGTCGTCAATCACAGCGGCATTCGTCGACTCGTACAAGATTCGAAACGTATGGGCGCACAGTTCCGGAAGAGCCGACGCGAAGTTCGTCAAAGAAGCGAGGCACCTTGGATTCAATGTCGGTGATGAAGTCTCACTGACGTTGGATCAGACAACTCATTACGTCGGTGCCATCTGGTACTACGGTCTGGCAGTTAATAACCGACTGAGGCTCAAATACAATTTGGAGCCAGCAATCCTTCTAACAGATGCTGTAGGCGCAAAACTAAAACAAGACTTCCATAAAATGTACCCCCAGTATCCCCACATAAAGCAAACTGGAACTGGACCCGGCTGGTGGGCCGAGACACCCGAGGAGATGGAGCAGACACGGCTCGCGTCAGAAGCTGCAGCGAGCGCGGCCGACGCTACCCCGGACTCTCCACCAGATGCGTCAAGGCCAGTGTCGGATGCACCTTCGCCAACTCCTCCAGATGGGGAAGAACCCCCAGCTGGCGCCCGTGGCCAAGGCGACTAGCTGACGTAGCAAGCCTTCGCCCTTCACCTATGCAGTGCTGCGGGTCACTCGCAGCGTAACGTTTTGGGTGTCAACATGTTCCGTGCGCACAGCTCACTGACTGGTGGGCTTACGGTGGCGTTCGTGACGCAGCCTCCACGCTGGCAGCCTGATGAGCACATGGTTGCCGCGGTGCTGTCGACGCCGAAAGCCTCGCGGAAGATGACGGAGCTGTCGGACGCTGACCGGGCCTGGCTCGTCGCCGGTCTGACGCTCGCTGGGGTGACGGCGCAGGACATCGCCGACCGTATGTCGTGCTCGCTGCGGTTGGTGCGGTCGATCCGCGCGGAGGACATCACCCAGATGGCCGTCGTGGCGCAGACCGAAACGCGTGCGCTCGGTGACGATCTGCGCACTGAGCGTTGCGATCACGCGTTGACCCGCCGGAATCTGGCTGAGGCTGAGGCGGAGCTGGAGCGACTGCGGGCCCAGTTCGATCAGGTCGTCGACGCCCACATGACCGGCGAGTTGAAGACCTTCCCGAGGTGCGGGCATCCGATGGTGCCGTACAACACCTACGAGCACGGCGGCCGGAAGTGGTGCCGGACCTGTGGCCGGAAGCGGAAAGCTGAGAGCCGTAGGGCATTAGCTGCCGTCTGACCTGCGGTGTCCTCACCGGTTGGGACAGTTTCACCCCTGCTACATAGCGTCCCGGCCCATGAATCTTAGTCTCGGACAATCCATTCTGATTCTCGTCGTCTACGTGCTGGCCGTGATGCGGCTCGTGCGCCTGGTCAACTTCGACACCGTGCTGGACCCGTTGCGGATTCGGATCGCACGCCGGGCCCAGACCGCGAAGTTGGCCGGTGAAGAGGCGGAGGTGAACATGCAGCCCATCGCGGCGGAGCTGCATCTGCGGACGATGGCGCGGTGGAACACTCTGGCGTACTTCCTGGGATGCCCGTGGTGCGTGGGGTTTTGGCTGTCGCTGGCCACGGCAATCTTGCCGGTGTGGCTGATCGGGTGGCCGTGGTGGGCGGCGTTCGGAGTCGCGTTGGCCACCAGCCACCTCGTCGGGCTGGCGGCGCCGTTGACGGCGGACGAGGACATGGAGATCGTCGAGAACGCCGAGTAAACACCCAGCTTGGCTACCGTCTCGCTCGTGGCAGCTCCGGATTTGCGCGTCGTTCGACGCCGTAAGGGCACCGCGCTGGTCGCGTCCGGTGCGCGTCCTGTCGCGCTGACGGCAGCCAGCGCACCGGTGAGCGACCCGAGCAAGGTGTTCGGCGCCGCGACGATGGGGCGCCGCAACAACTGGCAGGCCGACGCCTGGGAGATGCATCGGCAGGTTGGTGAGCTCGGCTATTACGTGCGGTGGCGCTCCAAATCGTGCTCGCGGGTGCGGCTCGTCGCGTCGGAGATTGACCCCGACACTGGGTTGCCGACCGGCAGCATCGATCCCGACAACGCGGAAGGTATGCGGTTCGCGGAGATCGTGCGCGAGATCGCCGGCGGACCGCTGGGCCAGGCGAAGATCATCAAACGCGCCACCGAGTGCCTCACAGTGCCCGGCGAGCACTGGATCGCGATCCTGATGCGGCCGGCGGCGGGCTGGGCGGATGGTTCACTGCTGCCTGAGCGGTGGTTTGTGGTCACCCGCAAGGAAATCGAAAAGGGTGCGCGGCGCAACAGCGTCGTAATCAAACTGCCGGACGGGTCCAAGCACGAGTTCGACGCCACAGCCGGGGATGGCATCTTTCGGGTGTGGAATGAGGACGCTGAGGACGCATCCGAGCCGACGTCGCCAGTGCAGGCTTGCATGGACCCGCTGCGTGAGATCGTCCGTACGACAAAGAAGATCCGCAACGCCGACAATTCGCGGCTGCTGAACAACGGTCTGCTGTTCGTGCCGTCGGAGGCGAGCCTGCCGGATTCGCAGGCGCCGGTGTCGGCGGACAAACCGTCCGGGTCACCGACGCCACCAGCTCGCCGACAGGGTGTGGCGGAGAAGCTGCAGCACATGATCGTTCGTGTTGGTGAGACGGCAGCGAAGGATCCGGACAGCATGGCGGCCTTGGTTCCCGTCGTGGTCGCGGCGCCGGGTGAGCACCTGTCGAAGATCCATCACCAGGAGATCGGCAAGGACGTCACCGACACGGCGCTTAGGACGCGCACGGAGGCGATCGCGCGGCTCGCGATGGGCCTGGACATGTCGCCGGAACAGTTGCTCGGGCTCGGCAACTCGAATCACTGGTCTGCGTGGCTGCTGTCGGACAACGATGTGCAGCTGCACGTGTCGCCGGTGCTTGAAACGATCTGCCAGGCGATCTATGACAATGTGCTGCGCCACATGCTGGTCGCGGCCGGGATCGATCCGGACAAGTATGTCCTGTGGTACGACGCGAGTCGCCTGACCGCCGACCCGGACAAGACCGACGAGGCCCGCGACGCGTTCGACCGCGGCGCTATCACGGCCGAGGCGTTGGTCCGTCAGTACGGGTTGCCCGATGACTCGCTCTACGACTTCTCGACCCTCGACGGCTGGAAACAGTGGGCGCAGGACAAGGTTTCGCAGGATCCGACGCTGTTGCCGACGTTGTTGCCCCTGCTCGACGAGAGTGTGCAGGCGATCGACTTCCCTGAGCCGCAGCCTGCGTTGCCGCCGGCCGACAACCAGCAATCCGATGACGAGTCGGGCGCTGACGGGCAGCAGGAACCGGCCACCGAGGACAACAGCGGTGACCAGGCGGCGGGCCTGCGTGGCGATGTCGAACTGGCCGTTGTGGACCTACTCGTCGGCCGGGCACTGGAGTTGGCGGGCAAGCGGCGTGTCCGGACGAACGACCGGGTGCAGCACGCGCGCCTGCGTGACGTCGCGACCCGGGACTATCACCGGTTCATGCCGCCGGTCGACGACGGTGAAGTCGGCAGGTTGATCAAGGGATTTGACGATGTGCTCGACGGTGATTTCGCCGCGGCGCACGGTCTGGACCCTGAGCGCGTTCGGGCGGCGGTGCGGCGTATCGCGCGGCGCGAGCTCACCGCCCAGGTGGTCGACGGGCAGGTGGTCTGATGGCCGAGATCGACAAGACACATCCCGGCAGCGTCCGCGCCTACGTGGGGAACGCCAACGCCGCCTACTACACCGAGAGTCGCCGCGTCCTAGTCGTCGCCGACAGTGGCAGCTTCGCCGACGCGCTGGCCGCGTTGAAGGCACTTCGGGACGAGGTGTGCTGATGTTCTTCCCTGGGCGTGATGAAGCGTTGTCGCACACCATCAAGGCGGAGACGGCGATCAGTGACCTGTACGCGGAGGCGATCCGCCGGTGGGCACCGGATGTGCAGGCCGCGGTGCTGCCGTCGCTGACGGCCGCGGCCGCGGGAGAGCAGCTGCCGCCGGACCCCGATGCTGTCGCGCAGCAGCAGCCGTCGTGGGAGACGGCCGCCACGGCGGTGATCGTCGCCGGTCTTGCGGTCCTGTGGGCGGTCGCGGTCTACGAAACCCTGTCGGGCCTCGCTGGCGTCGTTCCCTCGATTGGCGGCGACGGCGGCGACGAGCGTCCACCCGTGCCCGACATCGACGACGCGGTGATCGACATTATTTCGGCATCGGTGCGGCAGTCCCGCGCGGAGGTGAACGACGCTGTCGCATACGTGCAGGCCACACCGTCGCTGGCCGCCGCACGCGACGATCTCCTGTCCTCAAAACGTGAGGACATTTTCACCAGCACCCCGAAAGCGGTGCGCGCCAAGGTCACCGCGGCGATCTCCGACCCGGTGCTGACGGTGTCGGTGATCCCCGAGGATCGGTCCGCGGTGCTGCAGGCGGAGGCGGCCAAGGTGCTGCAGCCGTCGTCGGCTGTGATGCGGGAGATCGCCCGCGGCGGCGGGTACCAGGCGGCTGGCGTGATGAACCACGCTGTCGTCGCCGCGGCGGTGGCCTCGGCGCGCGAGTCCGGCGAGGAACTGGAAAAGACGTGGATCTGCACGATCGACGGGAAGACGCGGCCGACGCACTGGGCTGCTGACGGGCAACGGGTGCCGCTCGCGGGGCGCTTCACCGTTGGCGCTGACCAACTGTTCGTGCCCGGTGACCCGGCGGGCTCGCCGGCCGAGGTGAAGAACTGCCGTTGCCGTGTCGGCATTCTCGCCGCCGACGAGGAGATTCCCGACGAGGTGGACCGGCACACCGAACGTCTCAACGGTCGCGACAGCGTGCAGGTCAACCGTCAAGGCAGCCAGGCCGACGAGATCCGGCGGCGGGCCGACAGCGGGAACGTCCGGGCCCGAGACGATCCGAACGGCATTGGGCAAGTGGCATCCGGCGGCTGGGCCGCACCAAGTGAACAGGAGTACGACATGACGACCCCAGTGATTGGCGGACCCACCAAGGCCGAACTGTCGGCCTTCGCCGCCGACGGTGGCGACACCACCGACGCGGAGACCTATCTGACGTTCACCGACGCACTGTTCGCGGTGACCGGCACACCCACCGACGACCGCCGCATGCTCGCCGCGGACATCGAGCTCTCGATGCGCGACACCCCGATGCCGCTGCAGTGGTGCGAGAAGATGGAAGGCGGCCACTACGGATCCGTCACCGTCGGTGTCATCGAGGCGATCGACTTCAAGAACGGCCAGGTGCTCGCGTCGGGCTACATGCTGAACAACGAGAACGCGCTCAAGGCGATGGATCTCGTCGCGCACGGTGTGTGCAACCCGTCGGTCGACCTGGCCAACGCCACCGCGACGTGGACCTACGAAGACGGCACGATCGTCACGGACGAGAATTACGACCCAGAACTGCCGATCTATGAGACGGTCACCGAGGCCACGCTGACGGCGGCGACCATCGTGGCGATCCCCGCGTTCGGGCAGACGCGCATCGCGCTGAACGCCGACCGGGAATCCCGGGACACGGCACTGGTGGCATCAGCCGCCGCGAAATTCCAGCCCCGCGTGTACGACCCGGCGTTGTTCTCCGATCCGAAGCTGACTGGGCCGACGCAGCTGACGATGGACCCCCAGACAGGTCGGATCTACGGGCACATCGCGGATTTCAAGGAAAAGCACCGCTCTGTCGGGCTGGGCCACATCTCGCCGCCGCACTCTCAGACCGGGTACGCGCACTTTCACACCAGCCCGCCGGTGCACCTGTCCGACGGCAGTCACCTGCCGGTCGGCCGGCTGACGGTGGGCATCGGCCACGCTCCCACGAGCGGGGTGAGCAACGCTGAGGCGCAGGCACACTACGACAACGCTGAGGCGTGCTTCGCGCTGGTCCGTGCGGGTGAGGATGCGCACGGCATCTGGGTGTCGGGTGTCGCGGCGCCGTGGGCCACGCCGGAGAAGATCGAAATGGGTTTGGCGGCACCGCTGTCCGGTGATTGGCGTCCGTACGGTGGTGCGCTCGAACTAGTCGCCGCGCTCGCGGTGAACACTCCAGGGTTCCTATGCCGCGCCACGACCGACTCGCGGGGTAACCCGCTGTCGTTGGTCGCGTCGATGTCGCCGCGGTCAGGCGCGCCGGCGCGGCCGGTGCTGTCGCGGGAGGACATCAAGGCGGCCGTGGCGGAGGCGCTGGCCGACTCCCAGCAGGCTGCGGAACTGGCGCAGCGCCGTGACGCCGTGTTGGCGCGGGCTTTCGCCGCAGTTGGTGATCCGCCTGCTGAGCTGACGCCAACGGAGCGAATCGGTCAGATGCTCGCGGGGCGTGCCTGATGGGGTGCAGCTGCAGAGGCGGTCGGCGTGCCGGCGCCAAGACGTCGACGGGCTCGACGGTGCAGGGCTACGAGTACACCGCGCCGGACAAGACGGTGAAGACGTTCCTGATCTATCTGGAAGCGAAGAAAGAGCAGCTCCACAACGGTGGCGGCACGATCAAAACGATCACCAGCAGCGTATAGGTATCCGACCAGACGGCCCCCGGTTTCACCCCGGGGGCCGTCTCGTGTTCTGGGTTGCTGCACGGTGCCCTCTTACTGTCCGGCGCCAGAGAGTTCCTGCCATGCGCTATGTGCCGGGGAGCGATCGGAAACAGGCAGTACCCCTTTTGATCCGAGACAGGAGCCATTGCAGTGAAGTTCACGACGCTGCCCGATCAGCTGCCCGCCACCGTCACCGAATTGGAAGAACTGGCCGCGGCTGTCGCCGCCGAGATCAACGTCTTCCAGGCCCGCTATGCGGCCGGTGACGAGTTCACCGAGGACGAAGTGGCCCGGTTCGAATACGTCACCGAGGCGCACGAGAAGGTCACCGCGGAGTGCGACACCCTCGCCGCCGCCGAGCAGACCCAGGCCGACAAGGTGAAGGGCCTGATCGAGCGTTCGACCAGTGCTACCAAGAAAGCCACCGACCCCGCACCGGCCGCCGACGCCGATGCGGAATCCGGCACCGAGGCAGAAGCGCCAGCCGCCGACGCCGACACTGCCGCTGCTCAGGTGGTCGCGGAGGCTGAGGCCGCGACAGCGAAAGCCGCCGAGTCCAGTGCTGCTGTCACCGCCGGCGCCGGGGTGAGTTTCGGTGGCGCCGTCCGCAATAACGACATCCCAGCTGACGCCCCTGCCACCGAGTTGCCGAAGCGCTGGCGGATGCTGCCGTCTGCGCCGAAGTACGCCGAATTCGGTGGCTCGTCTGGCATGGTCAGCACCCGGGAGATCGCCGAGGCGATCGAGTCGGTGCAGCCCGGTCAGCGGACCGGCAAGCAGCAAACCGGTTCGAAGGTGTTCAACGGCCAGACGTTCGCCACGCAGGCGCTCGCCAAAATGGACCGCCCGCAAGGCAAGGTCATCGAGACCGGCGAGGACTTCTACGCCGAACTGGAACGCATCGCCGCCGAGATCCCCGGTCGCGGCAAGGTTTCCGCGCAGGCGCTCGTCGCCGCCGGTGGCTGGTGCGCACCATCGGAGCAGCTGTACGACTTCTGCCCCACGCCTGCCGCTGGCAATCTGCTGTCACTGCCGGAGATCGCGATCAAGCGTGGCGGTATCCGGTTCCCCGCTGAGCCGGACTTCACCGCGCTGCAGACCGGGTTCCACTTCACTGAACCGCAACTGGAAGCCACCGACGGCAACGGCAAGCCGACGGCGATCAAGAACTTCGTCGAGATCCCTTGCCCGGACGAAATGATCGAGTATCGCCTCGAAGCGATCGGCTGGGCGGTCAAGGCTGGCATCCTGCAGCGGCAGGCGTGGCCGGAGCTGATCCAGAAGTTCCTCGACGAGTTCCTGGTGAAGCACCAGTACCGGGTGTCGGCGAAGACCATCTTGAAGATGCTGGGCGAGTCGAGCGCGGCCAAGGTCGTCCCGACGGATGCGGTGCTCGGTGCCACCACTGGCATCCTGAACGGTTTGCACGTGCGGGCTCGGAACCTGCAGATCAAGACCCGTAAGGACACCATGGAAGGTGTTGCGCCGGTGTGGTTCCGCGACGTGCTGCGCGCCGATCTGGCGATGCGGGACGGCAGGGACATGCTCGATGTGTCCGACGCGCAGATCGACGCTTGGCTGGCTGTCCGAGGGATTTACCTGCAGTACGAAGGCCGTTGGCAGTCCCTCGGCGTCGGTCAGCCCGGACACTACGACACTTCGTGGTGGCCCGGCAGCGTCGACGTGATGCTGTACCCGGCGGGCACGTTCTTCCGGTCGCTGGACAACGTCATCACCCTGGGCGTCCAGTACCCAATCGAGCAGGTCCAAGAGAACCGCTACACCGAAGGGTTCCTCGAGGACTCGTTCCTCGTCGGAAAGCGTTGCGACCCGTCGCATCTGATCCGTATCCCGCTGTGCACCAATGGTGCGGTCGGTGCTCGCGAGACCATCGTGTGCCAGTCGGCCACGATCACCAAGACGGTGACCGTCGGCGGTGCCCCGACCGGTGGCGGCTACACGCTGAAGTTCGGCCCGCTGGGTGTCCCGTCGGCGTCGATCGCGAACAACGCGGCCGGAACCGCGATGGACTCTGCCCTCACCGGCATCGACGACGGTGTGACCGCGGCAGGCGACATCACCGTGGTGGGCAACGGCCCGGTCTACACGGTCACCTACCCGGCCAAGCTGGGCGACCTGCAGTTGGCCGCCAACAACCTGACCGGCGGCACCAACCCGAGCGTGACCGTCTCCTAGTCGAGACCCGGGCGCATCGCAATGGACGAGGCGGGCGGCGTGAACAGCATCCGAGGCTTTCTCACGCCGCCCGCCTTCCCCGGTAGAGAGGACCGCACGCCATGACCACTGCATTTTCTCCGGTGGTGTTCGACGCTCCGCTGGTCAACCCGGCGCCGAACGGTTTGTTCGGCGCGACCCAGTGGACGGACGAGGATGGGCCGCTGCGCTGGTTGGCGTCCGGTGTCGACATCCGGGTGTTCAACTACGGTGGCGGAGCGCAGTTCGGTGTGTGGGAACACCCGTGGTGTGTGTCGGAGGACGATCTCGATCCCGAGACGGACGCCAAACGCGGTGTCCGGCCGGAGTTTCCGGACACGTTCACTGCGTTCACCTCGTGGGCGTCGGACGAGTGCGATGTGACGCAGCGGAGCCGCGACGAGGTCCGTGTACGAGCACAGCAGGTGCACCGGCTGCAGGAACCCAACGCGGTTGAAGCCAAACTGGCCACTCGAATGCTGGCCGACGCCGGCACGGCGGGCACCGCCGCGGGCGTGGTGGCCGCCGTGGCATTCCTGGAGGGGCTGTTGGCGAAGACCAACACGGTCGGCCAGATTCACGCATCAGCGGAGTGGGCGGCGTTCGCGGCGTACGCGAATCTGGTGCGCTACAACGGCAGCAAGCTGGTGACGCCCCTTGGACACCAGTGGGTGTTTGGTGGCGGCTACGTCGATGGTCTGGGTTCGACTCTGGTGGCGACGTCGCCGACGTTTGGTTGGCGAGGCCCGGTGGTGCTGCGCGACGCCCCCACAGCGGGGTTCAACGAGTTTGTGGCGGTCGCTGAACGGAGCCTTGTCGTTGGCTACGAGGAGCTGGTGGCTGCTGTCAAGGTGACGGCGCCGGTCGCTGGCGACGGCTTCCCTGGACTGCTGAATTTCCCTGGTAGTGCGAATTTCCCGAGCGGAGGATAGTCATGCCTGCTGGTGTGCTGGTTGTGGTTGAGAATGGTTTCGCCACGATCGATTTCGTCGACAAGGCCAAGCGTGGCCCTGCGCTGGCGAAGCTGTTCGAGATCGGGACACCTCCCGAGGCAATCGAGAAGCTGACCAGGTCGGGACCGCGCGCCGTGTATGTGGTGCCCGAGGGCAATGCCCGCGAGGCCGGACTGCTCGACGAAGCCGACGTGGAGGACGCCGTCGTTGGCGACGTCGAAATTCCTGACGGCGACTCGGTTCCCGACACGGTGTTCGTTGAGGGTGGGCCGCTGCCGGATGGGTCTCTGCCCGTGCTGGGTACGTCCGGGGAGGATGTCCTGCCGAAGGCGTGGCCGGATGGTGAGCCGGCCGACGACTGGACCCGTTCGGAACTCGACGCTTACGCCCAGGCGGTGACGGGCATCGACACTCGTGAATTCAAGAACAAGGCCGCGGTGCTCGACGCCATCGGTAAGGCAACGGCATGACACCGCTTCCGGTCGTCCAAGGCCCCGGTGTGCTGGACCGGATTCGCGCGCTGATCCCTGAGTCGGCGCGCGAAGCCTGGTACCGCATCGCAGGTGCCACAGTCGCGTTTCTGGCCGCATTCGGCCTGCTGGAGCAACAGGAGGCGGCACTGTGGACGCAACTGGTCATTTCGGTGGTCACCCTGGTGTTCGCGCTCATCTACGCCACTTCGACGTGGCGGGTCGTGCTGTACGCCGTCACCGGTCCGCTCGGCAGCGTGCTGATGTTCTATGGACTGGTGAACGACGTCCGGTGGGCGGCGATCACCGCGTCGGTGGCGTACGCCTTTGGCATCACGACCGCCGCGGCGAAGACGGTGCAGCGAGACTCCGACTTGGTGCGATGACCGAGTCGGAGCGGGAACTGGCGAAGGCCGCCCACGACGTCGAGGTCCACGAGCAGCACCGCACCGTATTCATCGGCAGTCAGACGATGCTGCTGGCGTTGCTGGCCATCGGCTACGGGCTGATGACGTTCTGGCTGGGCCAGGATGCGTGGAGCTTCGAAGGCTACGAGGGCACCTACACCACTGCGTTGGAGGTGCCCGGCTCGCCGGAGAGTTGGGGTGCCGCGTTCCTCATCTTCGGGCTGTCGACACTGTGGGCGTTCCACAGGTCGATGTCGCGGCTGCTCGCCGTGTCACTTACGTTGCTGTCCATCCTGTTTGGCATGTTCTCCAGTTCGTTCATCGTGGATGCACTGGCCTACGATGCGCCGGAATCCTGGCCGTCCGTACTGGTCTACGGGCTGATTGCCCTAACGATGCTGATCCGCGCCAGGCTGGCGTGGGTGACACGGTGAATTGGGAATTCCTCGGACAGTTGTTCGCAACCGGGACCGGTCTCGCGGCAGTCGCCAAGGGGCTGGCATGGCTGAACACCAAGAGGGCGCAACGTCTTCGCGCCACCGGTGAGGCCGGCGTCGAGTACGACAAATTCATGGGCGCAGCGATGACCCGGGCCAACGAGGTCAACTCTGGCATCCGCGACGATCTCATCGTGGAGCGCCGTATCAAGAGCAACCTGATCGACCTGGTTTTCGATCTGGTTGATGCGCTGCGCAATCATGGCGCGTCGGCGCGTGAGGTGGACCCGTATCTCGATCGCCTCGACGAGATTCGCGCTGATCGGTGAGTTCGTCGAGCAGCTGGTCTACCGCGCTGCTGGAGCGCACTGGCCAGCCGTCGGCGGCGCAGGCGCCCCGGTAGGCGGCGAGAACGCGGAGCTCCGCGTGGATCGTTTCGATGTCTCCCATGCAGGGTTAGACGCAGCGCCAGCACCGGTGGTTCCACTCGGATTGCTGGTGCACCCACTGCTCTTACTGTTCGGCGCAGCCTCGGATACCGACCGGCGCGAAGCGCCTGATAGCAGGAGGAAGGCCAGCTCATGGCATTCGCAGTCGTAAAAGGACTCTCACTTCGCGCGACGAAGGTGGACCGCTGTGGCACCCCGCTGCCGGGCCTTGCGAACCGCATCGTCACCGACGGGTTCATTCGGGTCAACCTGGACCCGAACATGAAGGACGCCAACGAGCTGACGCAGGAGAACGCGGCCGGCAAGGAATGCGTGTCTGACCGCACCCCGCCCGAGCGTCGTTGGTGGAACACCGAACTGCAGCTCTGTGGCGTCGACCCGGATCTGTGGTCGATGGTGCTTTCGTGGGCTCGGGTGCTCGATTACGACGGCAACCCGATCGGTGTCCGCGACCGCAAGTCTGTCGATGCCGATACCGGTGTCATGTTCGAGGTCTGGACCGGTGGTGAGGGTGACGACGATTGCCCGCCCCCGACCGACGATTCGATTTTCTCCGCGGCATCGACTGGAAAGCAGTACGGCTACCTGGCGTTCGCCGGCTCCGAGTTCGTGTCGGGAGCAATCCCCGTCGAGGCCGCGGTGTCGACGTTCACCATCAGCGGCCGGACCATCGCGCCGAAGAACTGGGGTCGCGGCCCCTACAACGTCGCCGCGATCGACAGCAACGGCACCCCAGGCCGCCTGCTGGTCCCGGCGTACAGCAAGGAAGACGACAACCACCTGCTGTTCTTCCGCACGCCCGTCGAGCCGCCCAAGCCGACCGACGGCGCGTGCGAGCTGAACATCTCGTCGGTGTTCGCGGCGCCGAACTACTACTTCGGTGGCCCGGCGTCCGAGCCGGCCGCGGATGTCGCTCCGCCGCAGCCGATCTGCAACGGCAAGAAGTACACCGTGGCCGTCTCCGGCACCGGCAACTGGAAGGCGAAGATCGGCACCGTCCCGTCGGCGAACATCGCACACACGGCACTGGCCTCCGCTGTGCAGTCGGCGATCGAGGCACTGTCCAACGTCGAGGTCGGCCAAGTGCAGGTGGTCGGTACTGCGGGGAACTACACCGTCACGCTGGATCCGTCGCTGCCTGCGCTGACCGCGGACAGCACGGGCCTGACCGGCGGCACTGTGACCGTCACGCCCCTGTAGGCAGTTCTGGTCGTGGGTGGCACTCACTGCTTTGGGGGTGCCACCCGCCCAGGGTCTTTCACCTTCCCCACGGTTGATCGGAGCGCCGCGTGACTTTCACCCCGAAGACTTGGCATGACAGCCCGGACAGGTCGACGCCGATCACCGCTGCTGAGCTGAATCGGATCGAGCAAGGTGTTGGCGACGCTTTTATGGAGCTGACGTCGTTCGTGAACGTCAAAGCCCGGGCGTACGGGGCAAAGGGTGACGGCACCACCGACGACACAACGGCGCTCAACAACGCCAAGGCTGCGGCCGTAGCAGCGGGCCTGCCGCTGTACATCCCGAAGGGCACCTACAAGATCACCAGCACGCTGGACTGGATGGTCAACGACCTTGTGGTGGTCACCGATGGATCGCGGCTGTCGCAGATCCTGCAGGCCACGAACAACATTCCAGTGGTGAAGGTCGCAGGCGAGCATCAGCACATCGGTGGTCTCGGTCTCCGGTTCGCGTCGCAACAGACCAGCGCCCAGACCTCCGGGATCGGTATGGCGTTCGGTGACGACGCCGTCGGCTCGTGCTTCGCCTCGCAGTTCTACGACCTGCGGTTCGTGAACTGTGCCATTCCGATGGCGATGAACCCGGCGATCAATACAGTGGCTGGCCTGTTCTCGAGCCAGTTCTTTGGTATGGACATTACGTCCTACAGCATTTCTGCGATTGACTTCACCGGCGGCAATGATGTCGGTGCGTACGCGACCGGATGCGTCTTCAACAACACGTACCTCGGCAACAGTTCCGACGGCACCGCATGCTCGTCGTATGCGATCCGGCTGCGTGATTGGGACGAGGTGGTCTTCAACCAGCTGAATATCGAGCACGGAACCGTCAACACCACAGATGTTTTCGGTCTGATCCGGGTGAACAACCTCGTGGTCAACGATCTGCATTTCGAGAAGATCACCTCCAGCTTTAACGGCGCGGCCCTGATGTACCTGTCGAACTCGCGGGCCGTGATCAACTCCGGGACGGCGCGTTTCAACACGTTTTCGGGGTCTGCGTCGAATCCGGTGTTCCGCATGTTCGGCACGTCGAAACTCGTCGTCAACAACTGGGTGGACAACTCCAACACTCGCACCACTCCGTCGCGGCCCGCGATCGACTTCGGTTCTGCTACCAACAGTTCCGCGCTGATCAACCACATGGATCTCGGACAGACCACGGCGCGCCGGACCGGCGGCGACTCGACCGACGCGGCGATCTTCCACGATGAGATCGCGACGCGCGCACCGCGCACCGCGTCCGTCGCGTCCAGCGCTACCCCGTCGATCAACTGCGACACCACCGATCAGCTGAACCTCACCGCGCTGGCTGTGCCAATCACCGGCATCACGGTCACCGGAACCCCGCGGGACGGACAAGAACTGACGATTCGGTTCAAGGACAACGGCACCGCGCAGGCCATCACGCACGGAGCCAGTTTCGTCGGAACACTGCTCACCACCACCGTTGCAGGAAAGACCCACGTGTGCACGTACCGGTACGACGCGGCGGCCGCCAAGTGGGCAGGGACCATCGCGAACACGGCTGGCTACTGACATGCCCTTTGTCTGGCCGATCGACCGCACCTGCTTGCCAGAGCTTCCGGTGCTGCCGGACACCCCGACCGCCGACGAGCAAGCCGCCTACGACGTCGCGCTGGCACAACGCAACGGCGCCGAAGACCTGGCGGTGCAGGTGCTGTGGGCGTTGTCCGGACGGCAGTTCGGTGTGTGGGAAACGACCGTGCGGCCCTGCCCGATCAACGTGAGCCTTTCCGGATACGAAATGCCCTGGGCGCAACCGTTTGTCTTGACCCTCGACGAGGGCCATTGGTTCAACTGGCCGTGCGGCTGCATCGGAAGCTGCACACTCAGCGGGCCCCGCGTGGTGCACCTGCCCGGACCGGTCGACGAGATCACCGCGGTGACCATTGACGGCGTGGCTCTCGACCCTAGTGAGTACCAGCTGGAGGGAAACGTCCTGTACCGCAAGGGCGCATCGTGGCCACGTCAAGACCTCGGCCGGCCCCTGGGCGAGTCCAGCACGTGGTCGGTGACCTACACGCGCGGTAACCCCGTCCCGGCGGGTGTCGACCGCCTCGGTGGCCTGCTGGCCAAGGAATTCCTGGCCGCGTGCGGTGGCGGGAAATGCCGACTGCCCCGCAATGTTCGCAATGTGTCGCGCCAGGGGGTCACCTACGAGGTGTACGACCCGCGCGACATCTACGCCAACGGCAAGACAGGTCTGGCCGAGGTTGACCTGTGGTTGGCCGCGGTGAACCCGAACCGTCTGGCCGAGGCCCCGGAGGTGCTGTGAGCAGCCCACAGTGTGTCGACCCGGCAGTGGAGGTCATCGCCGCCTTCACCAAGGGATTGCGGCAGGGATTCGACCCCGCGGGACCGTGCCCACCCGACGGCGGCGGCAGCGCCACAGTGCGGTTCTTCGCAGGCGACGGCGCGCTCCCCGCGTGGAACGCTGGCGACGACTGCGATGCACCGTTCCTGTGGGTGCGGGCCGCGCACCGGTACCACTCGCTACCCCGGACATTTCCGGATCCATTCACAGGGAACGCGGCTGACTGCACCGTCCAGCCGATCCGCGTGCTGGCCGTGGAGATCGGCGTCGGCCGGTGCACCACGATGGACGCCGAACCCGACTGGGACACCCTCGACGACGAGGCAATCATGAGCCTCGACGACTCGTGGCGCATCGAACAGACGTTGCAGGCCGTCACCCGACGTCTACGCGGCCCGGACCGTGCAGTGGCCACCGATACCGTGGCGCCGTACGGGCCGGCCGGCGGCATCATCGCGTGGACCGGAATGGCCTACGTCCAACTCTGAGAGAGGTTGTGCTGTGGCGCATCACGTGACTATCGAAGGCAGTGTTACCCCGACTGATTGGCTGCCCCGCGGTGTGCGACGCACCGTCGAGGTGACCGAAGACATCCGCAAGCTCGTGGCGATCGGCGGCGCCATCGTGGTGGCGGGCGACCTTGATGAGCCCGACACCGTGGCCTACGGCGACGAGGAAGCCCCGGAGCCTGCCGACCACACCGGTGTGACGGAAAGCGATCCCAGCGGCGTGACACCGCTGCCGACTGGCGATTTCGCGCCAGTAACCGAGCCGTCGATCGACGAGCCGGCCGCCGAGGATGAGCCGAAGGCCCGCCGGTCGCGCCGGCCGTCCAATGGCGACGGTTAGAGCGCACGTCGAGCTCGATGAACGCGAGCTCAACGACCAGGTGCGGACGTTCGAGCGGCGCCGTATGGCGTCGCTGCAGCGGCGTATCGCCAACCAGGCGCGCGCTGACGTCCCGGTCGACACCGGGCACCTGGGGCAGACGATCGGTGAGGGGCAGATCCGTTTCACCGGGCCCCGCACCGTGAATGGCAGTGTCCACGCCCTGGCGAAATACGCGGCCCCGGTCCACGAGGGCAGCCGACCGCACCTGATCCGGCCCCGCAACGCGCAGGCGCTGCGATTCCAGATCGGTGGCCGCACCGTGTTCGCGAAGCTGGTACGTCACCCGGGCACGAAGGCACGGCCGTTCCTGCGTAATGCTGGGCTGCGCATCGCATCCCGCGAACGCTGACACGGGTTTGCACCACGCCGCAGCACCATGCTCGGCATGCCTACCTATGCCTCGGATGGAACTGAACTGACCGACACCGTTGTCCCGGCCGCGTCGCCTGTCGTTGAGCAGGACGTCGCCGTCGTTGTCGACCCCGAACCCGAAGTCGTCGTTGAGCCGGAACCGCTGCCGTCGGAGCTTCACGCCGTCGACGAGGCCACCGTTCACGACGCCGAAGTGGTCGTGGTCGACGACGAACCCGCAGCCGACGGGAAGTGGGTGCACCAGTCCGAATGGAACTACGACTGGCTCAACTACAACGGCGACATGCTGGCCTTCCGTGTGCCACACCAGAACGCGCTCACCGCGCTGTTCCAAGCTGGCCAGCAGTGCAGTCCAGAATTCCAGGCCGACCTCACGGTGAAGTTCGTCAAGCGGCACATCTCGCAGGAGAGCATCGAGCGGGTCCTCGAGCGCATGTCAGACCCCGACGACGAGGCTTACACCAGCGTGGTGGGCGGCGTGTGGGGTGACTTGCTCAAGAGAATCGCGGAGATCGGCGGCAAGCGCGCCGTGAAGGACGCTGAGGCGCTGCTGGCGGTGCAGAGCGGGAAAGCCAAGGCGTAGCACCCTGTCTCGCTAGCTTGACCCGGTGACCACGCCCGTCGGATCGATCAAGCTTGACCTGAAGATCGACGGGTCGGCGATACCGGCTGAGACGCTGCGCGAGATCCAGAGCGCGTTGGGGCCGGTGCTGGCGGACATCCAACGCCGGCTCGATGAGGTTGAGCGCGACTATCAGCAGCTGGCGCGGGAGGCCGAAAAGTCCGCTGCCAAGCAGGTCGCGGCGAATGAAGCCGTGGCCAAGTCGGTCGACGACGTGTCGAAAGCGACGGATCGTGCTGCGCCGGCGGCCAAGCGGCAGAAGGCGGCCAACGACGGGCTGGCGAACTCGACGCGCAGCGTGACTGAGGCGCAGAACGAGCTGAACGCCGCGATCGACATTTTCGGCCGCAAGTCGCCGCAGGCTGAGGCTGCGCAGAAGCGGCTGGCACGGGCGGAAGCGACACACACCACCGAGTTGCTGCGCGCGGCAGCGCAATCGAAAGCGTCGACGGACAGCCAGGTCCGCGACTACGCGCGGTTGGCGCGCGCCGCAGAGGAATCAGCAGCGCGCCAGGCCGCGGCCCAGGCGGCTGCCGGCGGCGGCGGTCGCGGTGGCGGCGGTGGTCGGGGCGGTGTGCAGTGGCACGGCGGACGCGGCGGATTCTTCACCAGCCCACTAGGTCTGAACACCATCGCGCTCGGCGCCAGCGGCCTTCCCGCGGCCGCGACGGCGGTCGTGAACCTCACTGGCGCCGTTCAACAGCTCATCCAAGTCGGCGGCCTGGTGCCCGGCATCATCGGCGGCATCGTGTCCTCCGTCGGCACCGCCAAGCTCGGTTTCCTGGGCCTGTCCGACGCGGTTACCACCGCGTGGGCCGCGGCGAAGTCTGGCGACCCGAAGGACCTCCTGAAAGCCGTCGAGGCGCAAAAGGACCTCGCCGACTCGGCGAAAGCGACCGTCAAGGCTATCGTGGCGGTCCAGCCGCAGGTCGAGCGTCTGCAACGGGACATCGTGCAGCAGAACATGTTCGACGGCATCGACCAGACATTCACCGACCTGGCCAACAAGACGATGCCGACCCTCGAGAAGGGGCTCGGAGGCGTCAGTAGGACGTGGAACGCAACGTTCAAGGAACTCGGCCGCGTCGCTGGGCTCGACTCGACACAGTCGTTCCTGGACAAGATTTTCGGCAACACTGCAGAGGCGCAGACCCGGGCCAACGCGGCGATCGAACCGCTGATCCACGGGATCGGCACGCTCACATCAGAGTCGAGCGATTTCCTACCGCGTCTCGCTGATGGGTTCAAGGGGCTCACCACCCGGTTCGACAACTGGATCACCAAGTCGGTCGAAAACGGCAACCTCGACAAGTGGATCAACGAAGGTATCGACGCGGCCAGCCATCTCGGTGAGACGTTCCTGAGCATCGGCAAGATCCTCAACGACCTCACCACCGCGGCTGGCGGTGACGGCGGGTTCCTGAAATGGCTGGAGGATGCCACCACCAACCTGCACACATTCCTGACCAGCACCGAGGGACAGACCAAGCTCACCGAGTTCTTCCGCGAGGGCAAAGAGCAGCTGGCGAAGTGGGGGGAGATCCTCAAGAACCTCGGCCCGATTCTGGGTGGCGTCTACGACGGGATGAAGCAGTGGGGTGATGTGCTGCTGCCGATACTCCAGGCCGTCACTGGCGTGTTGGCCGGCATGCCGGGCGGGATCCAGGGTGTTGTGACGGCATTCCTGGCGTGGAAGACCATCACCGGCATCACCGACGTCATCGGCCATCTGACGAACATGGGCGGCCTGCTCGACGGAATGCCGGGCAAGGCAAAGGGTTCGGCGACGGGGTTCGCCTCTGCGTTCAATCCCGTCACGCTGGGGCTCACTGCGCTGTTCACGACGATCACCATGCTGGTCGAGAAGATCAAGTCCGACAACGAGTACGTGAAGTTGCAGGGCGATCCGAACGTGCCGCAGGAGGTCAAGGACCAGGCCACCGTCCAGAAGTTCTACCCCGATCTGGGTCGGCTCCCCAACGCTTCCGATCCGGCCAACCTGGGCATGCCTGAGAAAGGGTCGCTGCTTTACGACCAGATGCTGCAGGACGTCAAGGACGGCAAGTTTCAGATCCCCGGCGTCGACCCCGCCAATGCGGACGCGACATTCGCGCAGATTGCGGAGCAAGCAGCCAACGCGCGGAAGAACACCGAGCTGCTGGCCAACGACATCAAGACGTTGCCCGATGGCCAGGTGGTGCTCAAAGAGGACACCCCCGAGGCGATCCAGCGGGTCAAGGACCTCGGCTACGAGGTGCAGAAGCTGCCGGACGGAAACGTCACCGTGCGGGTGGTGTTCCGGGATCCGAACGGCAACCCGATCGACCCGTCGCAGCTCCGTACCCCAGGCTTCATTCCGGCTTTCCCTGGTGACACCACGGTCCCGAAGGGCGGTCGCGCCGATGGTGGTGTGCTGCCTGGCTATTCGCCGGGCGTGGACAACATGCTGGTGCCGATGTCCGGCGGTGAGGGCGTCATCATCCCGGAGGCCATGCGTGCCCTGGGCCCGGCGTGGCTGTACAACCTGAACTCGTCGTTCCGCAATGGCATCTCGCGCAGCGGCTACGCCGACGGCGGTGTGGTCGGCGGAATGCCGGGACTGCCCGAGGACACCACCGTGCTGGGGCTGCTGACTCAGATACGGGATCTGTTGGCCGGCAAGGGCGGCACGGCCAGTAACCCTCTGGCGGCGACGGCCGCGAACACCAGCAACATGAGCACCGCGGTCGACAAGGCCGGGGCCACCGGCCAGCAGCTCGGCCCATTCGGCACTCCGATCAAGCCGCGTCACCGCGGCTATGAGGCAGCCGCGGCCGCGATTCAGGCGCTCGGCGGGGACCCAGAGAAGTGGCTGGGCGCCGACCCGGCGACGCTGACCGTGGCGCAGGGCGGCATCCTGCCGAACCCCATCATGACCGCTGCTGGCCTGCCGGGTGGTGGCGCGGACTTCGCGAAGTATGCGGCGGTGCTGGCGGCGTTCGCGAAGTCCGGCCAGCTCGGTGCCGACCTCACCGGTCTGGGACTCGACGCGAATGATCCTGTTGTAAAGGCGATCACGACGGCGCGGAACAAGAAAAAGGGCGCGCTCGGCGGCGACGCGATCGCCGACCTGGTCACGCAGGTGGTCGGCGGCGGCGGATACACCGGCACACTCGACAGTTCGAACAGCAGCCTGATCAGCTCACTGCAGACGTTCCGCGACAAGCTGGCCAAGGGACCCGGCCGATCCACCAGCGCGCGGGGCGGCTACGCGAACGTTGCGGGCCTGACGGGTGTGCCCATGTCCGGGTTGCCCATGGACGCGGTCAGTGCTTTTGCTCAGCAGACGAGCGGCGGTCAGTACAGCTGGGGAGCTTCCGATCTCGCCAAGGGCCTGTCCGATTGCTCCGGTGCGGTGTCCGATCTGGTGGAGCTGATCACGAAGGGCCAGGCTGGGCCCGAGCGATTGTTCTCCACGGCTGACGCCGCCAGCGTGCTCAAGTCGCTCGGTGCGACGCCCGGCCTGATCCCGGGCACTCTGCAGATCGGTTTCAACTCGGGGCACATGGCGGCGACCCTGCCCAACGGTGTGAACTTCGAGTCCGGCGGCGGTACGGGCCAGGGCGCAACATACGGCGGCAACGCAGCGGGCGCGGGTGACAAGCAGTTCACCGAACATTGGTCACTGCCGGTGAATGGCGCTGTGCCCATGGGTCTGTCAACTGCTGGGCTGGGTGGCGCGGGCGGTGTGGTGCCCGTGTACGTCACCAACTTCGACGGCAAGTTGACCGGCCTGGGCGGGTCGATCCTCGACGCGCTCGGCCAGGGCGGCGGCCAAGCAGCAGCCAACGTGACCGGCGATGCGATGAGCGCCGTCGCCGGCCTTGGCCAGGAACCGTGGAACACGAAGAACGCCACCTACGCTGAGCTGAACAAGCTGGTGCGGGAGCGTAACCCGCTCGCACTGGCGAAGGCGCTCGGCCTCAATGTGGAGGACTTCACCCGCCAGGGCGGCGACGGCGGCGACGTTATGAAGAACGACGGCCCGGCGTTCGACTCCACCGGGCGGGTGTTCTCCGATACGTCGTCGCTGCTGGACCGCACGTTCAGTAATCTCAACGCTCAACTGGTAGCCATGCGTGAGCAGTTGGTTGGCGTGATCGAGCAGACCAACAAGAAGCTCAACGACGAGGCGCTGGAGCCGATCGTCAAGACCGGTGTGCAGAACGCGCTCGAGGGTCTGAAAGACAGTGTGAGCGCGGCGATCGGCACCGCGATGGGCCAGGCCGCGGCCCCGCCAATCGCCGACGCTGTCAGGTCGGCCATCCCGAGCAACTCCACCGGCACGAGCCTGGCCGCCGACGCCGTCAACGGTGTGCAGGCCGCAGCCGGCAAGGCCACGGGCGGCCCGATCTGGGGCGGTGTGCCGGGCAAGGACTCGGTGCCCATCATGGCCATGCCCGGCGAGCACATGCTCACCGTCGACGACGTGAACGCGATGGGCGGTCACGCAGGTGTCTACGCGTTCCGCCGCGCGTTGCACAATGCCCCCGGGTTCGCCACGGGTGGCGGTGTCATCGTGAACGACACCGTGGGCGCGGAGTTCTTTGGGGTGTCCCAGGTCCCAATCCTCGGCGCGATCGTAAACCTGCTCGTGCGGGTGCTGCTGCAGGTGCTCGGTGTGCAGATCGAGGCCCGCGACACCCTCAACGAGATGACCGACGAATTCCGCAAGTTCCGTGGGGATTTCCAGGCATTCGACGCGTCGGGTCGCCTGCTCAACGACACGAGCGCCTTGATGGACCGGTCGCAGTCGAGCGAGGAAATCGCTGCGCAGGAACGCATCCGGATCCTCAAGATCGTCATCCAGGCGCTGATCAAGTACATCATCGAAAAGGTCATCGTCCCGCTGAGCAAGGCGGTCGCCAACGCCGCCATCAACGCTGGCGCATCGGCCGCCGGCGCGGCGGTCAACAGTCAGGCCCCGGGCGCAGGCAGCGTGGTGTCGTCGCTGATTTCGTCGGCCGGTTCGGCTGGTGTGGACATCGCTGCCGAGGTCGGCACCGACTTCGCGTTGGCGATCAGCGAGCAGCTGATCAACATCACTGCCGAGAGCCTGCAGTCATCGTTCCCCGGCGTGATGACCGGCATTTTCGGTGGCGCCATGATGGAGAACCTCATCGCGGCGCCGATCAACGCGGCGCTGGCGATGCCGTTGGCGATGATCGGCGCACTCACCGGCGGACTGTCGGGATTGTTCGCACCGTTGGCCGCGATCGTCGGCGGCGCGTCGTTCGACAACGGCGGTGTCGCCAACGGGGTTGGCATGATGCCGAAGGCGACGATCCGACCTGAGCGGGTGCTGAACCCTGAGCAGACTGCCCTGTTCGCGCGCATGGTGTCGGCGCTCGAACGCAACGGCGGTGGTGGTCAGTCCGGCCAGACGTTGGTGCAGGCCCAGATTCACGTTGACGGCGGACCCGAAGCCGGCCGCCGCGTCCGCGACTCGCTACTGGAGTTGATGAGCTGATGGCCTACAGAGGATGGATCGGACTCAACGGTGTCGAGATCGCCAACACCTCACGGCTGATCGCCCACCTGGGCGCCGAGACACCGACCAGCGACGTCGGGATCTTCATCACCGACTCGGGGGCCACGTATCCCGGCGGGGACGTGTATCCCGATGATGACCTGAACCCCGGCGGCGGGCCGTGCGCGTTGGTCGAGTCCGTCGACTACCCGGGCATGTTCGAGATTCCCGACAGCTCTGTCGAGGTGTTGCCCGGGTTGCTGACGCCGCCCAACGGTGCTCGCCGCTACGGGCCCGGCCTGTTCGACGTCGACGGCACCTGCTGGGGGCCCGCGGCGATCTGTTCGTCATGCTCCACCATGGTGGTCTACGACGACACCTGGCCAGGTCTGCGGGAGTTCCTGGGTGACACGGAGTATCGGCCTGAGTTGGCGCCGTGGTACACCACCCAACTGCCGGAGTCGGGCGAGTTCGGCGGTGTGTGGCTGACACGCCTCGACGGCCTGGGCCCGACACCGGTGGAGCGGTCCATCACCCCGATGGCAGGGCCGGGCTCAGCGGCCGGACCGAGCCGCGACACAGCCCGCACGCTGACGTTCGAGGCGCTGCTGATCGCCTGCACCCACGCCGGCGTGGAGTACGGGCTGCAGTGGCTGTCGTGCCTACTGCGCGACACCACGGACAACACCACCAGCACGCTGCGGTACCTGGCAGCGTCACCGTCGCACTCCGCGGTCGACCCGGCCGGCCTGGTGCGTGAGGTGCACGGCGTTGTCCTGACGAAAGCCCCCACGATCGTCGAGGAGGTCAACACAGAGCCCCGCCAGCACCAACAGGCCACCCTCTACCGGATCTCCTGGGAGATGACCGTTCTGAGCCCATACGCCTACCTGCCCGGCATCTCGGTGCCGGTGGATTGGGACGAGATCACCCGCCAGTCGATCAACTGGATTCACGCCGCCGACTGCGAGAAGCCGGAGACGTGCGTCGACATGCCCGTCATGTTCTCCACCGACTGCGCACCGGAAGAGATCGCCGCGATCACCACGCCGCCACCGGTGTGCGGCGGCTGCCTGCCCGTCGGGGAGATCGACAAGTACAGCTTCCGCGTGCCCACGATGGATTACGCGTTCCGCTGCCGAGAGACCGTGGTGACGACGATCATCCGCAACACCGGCGAGACATCCCTGACGTTGCAGGCGTTCTGGCGCGAATGCGGCTCGGACATCCGCTGCGAGGACAACCGCTTTCCTCTGCAGATCTCCGGTCTGCCGGCCGGGGCGGAACTGGTGCTCGACGGCATCACCGGCCGGTATTGGGCGCACTACGACGAACGGACCCGCGCGGTGATCGGCGTGGTCGGAACCCCGAACGGTGCGCCGTGGCGGCCGCCGGTGATCGACCGGGAAGGCTGCTGGGACTTCATCGTTCAGGCCCCCAGCACGGCTGAATTCGAGGTCGACATGGTGCTGACCGACCGGGAGGCATAGAGCCGTGATCGTGTCGGATGAGCAGATCGTGTCGGTCCGCACCGCCAGCGGCAAGCAGCTCTACCAGTTCCTGTCCAGCGGCTACTCGCAGTTGAAGTGGACCCGGGAGCTGCGCGAAGTGTCGATCTGCAACCTGGGTGTTCCACCGAAGGCCGGCTATGTGCGGATCCCAGACATCACGCCCTGGATGCACTGGGTGGACGTGTGGGACGGTCAGGGCCGCGAACTCTATTGGTCCGGCCCGATCCAGTCCGCCGAGCAGGGTCGCGACTGGCTGGCCCTCTCGGCGCGCGACGCGAGCTCGCTGCTGGGCCGCACACGCTGCCCGCTGACGAAACGGTGGGACGCCGCCGACCCGGCCGAGGTCGCGCGGGAACTGTGGGACGCGGCGATCGACCACCACGGCCTGAACATCAAACCGATCTCGCGGCCCGACCCGCGTGGTGACCGGTTCGAATTCTCCTGCACCGCAGACACCGCGATGACCGACAACGTCATCAAGGACCTGACCGACCGCGGCCTGTACTGGTCGGTGGTGGCCGGCATTCCACTGCTCGGCCCGGCGAAGTTCGAAGCGGTCGCGACGCTGAGCGAGGACGACTTCGTTGACGGCGGACTGTCGGTGATCCGCGACGGCGCCAACACCTCGAACGATGTGCTGCTGCGCGCCGCGGACGCGGTGTCACGCGGCCGAGTCGAAATGGGTGGGCTGAGCCTGCAGAGCATCGTGAACATCGACTCGATGTTCGGGGTGTCCAACACCGATCGGGAGGCATACAAGTACGCCCGTTACAACGGGGTCATCCGTGACGCCATCAAGGTGCCGCCGGGTGCGTCGCTGCACCGTGACACGCCAATCTCCATGCAACTGCTGGTGCCGTCGGTGCGGCTGAATGTGGAGGCGTACGGGCTGTTGTCGACCATGGAACTGGCTGGGGTGACGGTGAACTGCTCGTCGAGCGGCGTGACCGTCGGGATCGACCTGGAGTCGGTGAACGACGATCTGCCCGAGCTGGTGGAGCTTGACCAGCAGGCGCAGCGGGGACGTCAGCCGTGAGCGGCGTCGCGACCCTGCAGCGTCCGCCGCGCACCGATCAGGAATGGGCGCGGCAGATTTCGCGTCGGCTCGATGTGCTCGAGAACCCCCGGTCACTGCGGGTGTCGGACTGGGTGATCAATTCTGTCGACGGGAAACTGATCGCGACGCGGCCCGGTCAGTCCGTCGACCTGGACAACCCGGCGGGCCCGGTGTCGGTCGACCTGGGGAGCCTGCGCGGGTTCACGAGCACCGATCGCGAAGAGGTTATCAACGAGGCGAAAACGTCGGCGTGGCAGGAGCTTTACGAGAAGCTCACCGGCCAGCTGAACCCGGTTGACGCACTCAAAAGCTTGTCCGATTTCTTCCGTATCGAGCTCGGCGGCCCGATCAGCGCTGACCGGATCCCACTGATCCCGCTGACGCATATTCGCGACATCAACCGCAACCTGATCCTCGACGGCGGGTTCGACACCGGCGACACCCTGCTGGGCCTGCCTGACTGGACCCACGATGCCACCGACGGCCGAAGCAAGCCCGGCTGTGCCGTCACAACGGCCGACGGCACCTCACATGTCATCTACAGCAACGACATCCAGGTCGCCAAGGACGACAAGCTCAACCTGTCGGTGGCGGTGAAATGGGTTGGCCTGACGGCGTTGGCCGGCAGCGACGCGATCCGGCTCAACGTCGTCGCCTACGACGCGAGCGGCGTGATGATCGGCGGCGCCCCCACCATGGTGGCGTCGGTGGCCAGTCCGTCGGGTAACAGCGGCGGCACCAACGGGTGGGGCACGACGCTCAGCGGCACCTACACCGTGCCGGCCACCGCGGTGATCGTGACCGTTGAACTGACCGTGATGGCCACCGCCACTGCGGGCACAGTGAAGTTCGACGATGCCGAGTCCCGCAAGACCGGCAGCTTCCTGCAGGACTACGTCAAGGATCTGCCTGCCGATCTCCAGTCGTTGCTCGGATGGATCGAGGCCACCGTCAACGCCGGACTGGGCGCGCTCGGTATCCCCGCGATGGGCAGCCTGGCAGACAAACTGCTCGACTTCCAGGACGGGCTATCGGACCTACAGAACGCCGCCGAGGATGCGTTCGCCAACGCGCAAAACGCTCTCGACTCCCTGGCCGACAAACTCGGCATCTCCGATTGGGATGACTGGCTCACGAATCAGTGGGGCAACCTGCGTGACGCACTGGCCAACGCGCCCGCGACGGTGATCGGGATGCTGGACATGACCCGCATCACGGGCCTGCCGGACCTCAACACCCAGGCCACCCAGCTAATCGAGATCATCGCCGGGCACGCTGTCACACCGATCACTTCGGCGTTGCAGCAGGCCAAGGACTGGATTACTGGCACGGGCAGCAAGACACAGTTCCTCACCTTCGGTGGGCTTTTCGACCCCACGAAGCTCAATGGCCAGGTGCCGTCGAACGGCGTGGCCGGCATCGGCGGTGCGACGAGCATCGGTGACGCGCTTCAGCAGGCAGTCGATGCGGTCACCCAGGGAGCCGGTGGCTTGGGTGGCTCCGGGTTCAACTTTCTCGATGCGCTCGCGCAGTTGACCGGTCTGCGCCAAGCAACGGCGGGCGCGAACGCCGCAGTCCTCAATGTGCAATCGCAACTGGCTGGCCTGGATCCGGCCGCGTCGTCGGAGATCATCAACTTCAGCGAGTATGTGAATGCCGGTGCCCCGCCGTCGATGTTCACCAAGGTCTTCGACCAGGGATCCGGCGGCATCGTCACCTCGGGCGGAAAGTTGGTGTGGTCGGGCAGCGCTGGCGATGAGCGCTACCTGTTCAACGGCGGCCCCCTGCAGACCGATCTGTTCGAGGTCAATGTCGTTCTGCCGACGGTCCCGTCGCACGGGTGGTTCGGCGCCGATGGCAACAACTTCATCTATCTCATCGGCCGATCCGACGCCGCCGGGAACAACATGTGTATCGCCGAAATCGGCTGGGACCGTGTGCGAATCATGTCGTACAACACCGGCACCACCACCGTGCTGGCCACCGTCAATCAGTCCGACATAGTCACCGGCGGCTGCCGTGTGGCGTTCAAGGGCGGTAACGCCCTGCAGCCGCGCTACTTCCACGTCGCGGTCAACGACGACATCGTCACCTCAGCCACCGACATCGCGCCGATCACCCAACTGGGCAGCAGCTTCCGGCTGTGCGGACTTGGCCTCAAGAAAGATTCCAGCTACGACACTGGCACCATCTCTGCCTGGTCCATGCTCGACGGTGGCGCATCGGCAGGGTCCGGCGTCGTTGCGGGTATGACCGCGGCGGGGCCCACCAACCTGATCATTTGGAAGGGCACCGCTGCTGAGTACGCTGCCATTCCGACGAAGAACCCCAACACGATCTACGCGGTGAAGAACTGATGCCGATCTACATCGGCGACGCCGCCGCCAGCATCTACGTCGGCAACGATCTGCAGGACGCCGTTTACCTGGGCAGTGACCGTATCTGGCCGCCGATCTCGTTCCCGTACGTCATCGAGAACACCAACCTCACCGACGCCGAAACGCCAAGTGAGGCTGCGGGCGTCATCGTCGAGTTGGCCGGTGGCGGCGGGCCCGGTAAGGCGGGCGCTGTCATGCCGTCGCAGAACAACGTCGTGGCTGCTGGCGGTGACGGCGGCGGTGGGGCGGCCACGATCGGAACCGCGGGGCTCCGGTTCTTCATCCCGATCGAAGACCTCGGCCCACTGTTCAGCACCATCGTCGGAACCCCGGGAACCGCATCGAGTTTCGTCTCCGGTGCCGTCCAGCTCAATGCGGGCGCGGGGACGAATAGTGCCGGCGGGACACCGACCATCTCCGGGATCGGCTATGGCTTCTCAGCACCGGGATCATTGGGCGCCAACACCTTGGGCGGTGCGGCCGGTGGCGGCCAAGGGCGTACCGCGCGCACCGACAGCAACAAAAACGTCAGCTACACCCCAGGCACCGCGGGCGCCGCGTCGCTGTTCAAAAGCGGCGGCGCATACCTATCACCCGACCCAGTCCCCGAGGCCAGTAAGCCCAGCGGTGGAGCTGGCGGTGGTGCCGCCGGGCGGGGCTACGGCGCCGGTGGTGGCGGGGGATCGGGCCAGATCCAGGGCACCCCGGTGGACGGATCCGGAAAAGTCGGTGGCCCGGGCTACCTGCGTGTCACGTTCACCGACAAGCGGCACTACTGGGGCAGGTTCCTGGCCGGGTCGTGGTCCTGGACGCTGCCGTC
Source organism: Mycobacterium aquaticum (assembly GCF_002086485.1). Lineage (GTDB taxonomy): Bacteria > Actinomycetota > Actinomycetes > Mycobacteriales > Mycobacteriaceae > Mycobacterium > Mycobacterium aquaticum. The sequence continues at coordinate 89,316 of NZ_MVHF01000004.1, forward strand.
CTGGCTGCGCAATGGTGACAAGATCCGGCTCACCGGGCTCGGCGGCGGCCGCGGTGGAGACAAAGGCGGCTCCACCTCTGGTGGTGCTGGAGGACGCGCCGGCGCGTGGAACGACGTCGTGCTGACCGTCGGTGTCGACGTTCCGGTCGGCGGCACGCTCGTCGGCGTCGTCGGGACCGGCGGCGCGATCAACAGCGGCAACGGCGGCAACACCACCTGCACCACAGTCGGATTCGTCGCGCTCGGAGCCACGGCGAGCAACGGCGGCACAGCGACTGGAGGTGATAACTCCGGCATCCACTCCTACCTCGATGACGACTACATCGGCGGCCTGGGAGGCCTCTACGGCGGCGACATCAACCTCACCGATCCAGTGGGTGGCGACGGCGGCCCCGGCTCTGGCGGCGGCGGTGGCGGCTCGATCTTCTTTTCCGGCAAGGACGGCGGCAAGGGCGGCGACGGTCGCCTGTTCATCCACGCATACCAGGTGTGAGGGCTGACGCGTGCCGTGGTTTCCTGAGCGCCAGACATCTCCGCTGCTGCGGATCGGGTGGGGCGGTGCCCCAGACCATTCCGGCAGCCAGATCACCGAGCCGTCGTGGTGGGCGGTGCTCGGTATCGATCTAGCCCTGACGGTCCGCTGTGTCACCGAACTGGAATTGCAGGCGCTGCAAAGCCTCAACCTCGTGCGCGCGGTCACCGTGAGTCGAGACCTGGCGCTGCAAAAAGTCGCGGCCATGACGATGGCGCGGCAACTCACCGTCACCCGAGGTCTCGAACTACAGGGCATCTACTTACTCGACATGGCGCTGGCCGCGCAGATCGACCGCGCCATGGTGCTCGGCCGCGTCGTGGGCCTCGGCCTCGCCCAGACCATCAACGTGAACCGGCTGCTGACCCTCGACATGGTCAAGCCCATCGACCTGCCCCGGGCGATCACCGTCGGCCGCGACCTGACCAGCACCCTGCTGGCACCAATCAACCTGCCGCAGACCGTCATCGCCAACCGGTCCGCTTCGTTCGACTACATCCGCACGCTCGCGCTCGCTCAATCGCTGACCCTCAACCGATCACTCTCGCTGGCGTTCCCCGCCACAGGACTACCGGCCACCGAGTCATACGCCACCGCGGGCGCCTATGCCTACACCTTCCCCCGCAACTGCGACTTTATCGACGCCGTGGTGCTCGGCGCGGGTGGCGGCGGTGCCAGCTCGGGCACGTTCTACACACTCAAGGGATACCCCGGCGAGGCAGGCTCATGGGCCGCTGGCACCATCCAGCGCGGCACCACAATTGCATGGGCAGTCGCCCAGATCACCGGAACGGTCGGAACCGGCGGTCCACGTGGATCCGGTGGATTCACCGGCACAGCAGGCCAAGCGGGCACCGCCACGACCGCGGCCGCCACCGGCTGGGCCGGTCTATCAGGCGCGGGCGGAGCGGGCGGCATCGCGAACGCAACCGGCACATCAGACAACGTCGGCCGCTCACCCGGAAACTACAACTACAACGGCCAGCCGTACTACGGCGGCGGCACACAGTCGACCAACGGCGCAGCGGGCAACCCACCCGGCGGCGGCGGCGCCGGCGGCGCGAGCTTCGGCGGCGCAGGTGGCGTAGGAGCCCCCGGCCTCGCAGCTTTCCGGGCGTACCAGTAACTGCACGCGGCTCAACCACTATGACCGCGTGGCCAACACCGGTATCACCGCTTATCTGGCGAACAAGCTCCTCGATCACGTGTGCCGCAACGTCGCCTACACACCACCCGCGGTGGTGTACTTCCAAGCGCACACCGGCCAACCCGGCGCCGCCTGCAGCTCGAACGTCGCGACCAACACCACGCGGTACGCCTGCTCATTCGCGGCGGCGGCGTCCGGCGCGATCGCACTGTCCAACACCCCCGAACACACCCTGGGCGGCACCAACACCGTCACCCACGGATCGTTCTGGGACACGGCCAGCGGAGGCAACGCGCTGTGGAGTGCAGATGCTTCGGTCGCAAAAGGTGGTGTGTCCGGTGACATCATCCGCGTCACCACCGCGCCGCTGTCCTTCTCGCCGATCGCATCGTAGGAGACACCATGGCTGACAACGAGATCCAGTGGGGCGTGCAGTGGGAGGTAGCGACGCCGCCCGAGTCGGTCACCACCAACACCCCGGTCGCGCCGATACCACCGGCCCCTGACGCCGACCAGGAATTGCAGGATCAGTACGCCGAACTGCTCATCGCGTTCGAGGAAGCGGTTCGGGTCCACGCCGCGCTGCTCGATGAAGCTCTGGCCGACCCGGCGGCGTGGCAGATCACGGTGACGGTGTTCGGGTCGGAGGCCGAGGCGCGCCAGACGTTGGCTGAGATGCGTCGTGTCAACAACGGCAACGTGCTGACCCGCAACTTCCAGTTGGTGACCTCACCGCCGCGCTCCTGGACGCCCGTGTAGCCGCACCGCCGCTCCGTAACCTCACCGCCGTGGCGATCACGGAGTACACCGAGCCGAACGTCTGCATCGGGGAGAACCTCACCACCGACGACGCCGGACAGCTCCGTTTGCAGCCGTGGGCGGTGCCGCGTCTCGTTGCTGATGTGCGGGGCAATTCGGGTGGTGACGGGAAGGTATACCCGACCACTGCGCTGCCGGGAAAGCTGCTGATCGACATCAAAGCTGGGTGGCGCAATGAAACTCCGCTCGAGCAGCAGTTGTTGATCCGCGTGGTCCGCGGCCCGCGCTACTGGCTGACCAGCAACCCGAACGCGATTCAGTTCCGTGACCGCTGGACCTACGCGATGGACGCCGAACCCGGACCGCCGATCACGTCGGGAATCTTCAACGGGCAGACCGGATCCGCGATCGACCTGGGCACCAACAGTGTCGCCGAGCCTCAGCCAGGGCAGCAGTGGATGTGGACCGACACCAACATGGTCGACGAGTGGGTGCCCTACCCGATCGGGCCCGGCCAGTCGTTCAAGGCCTGGTACCGCTGCTACGTGTGGACGCCGCCGCCGTGGAGCGACAACGCGAACAAGAACAGCCCGAAGCATGAGGCGAAAGCGAATTGGGCTCGGCTACAACTGATCGCGTTCGGACAGCAAGGAAATGTGGTGACCGGATGAACCTGCTCGTGGGCATCCTGATCGGGATCGCGGTCTGGCCGGCGGTTTACGTCGCGTCCTGGGGCGTGGCGTGGATCCGCTACTGGAGGGGTCGGCGATGACCGTCAAACCCTGCACCATGGAGGGGATGCTGGCCACGGTCGACGGTCTCGACATGGCGCGGCACTGGTTTCCCCGCATTGTCGCCGAACGATTCCTCGAATCCACCAAGGACGGCACGATCAGCCGCGCCCCCGACCCGGTGACGATGATCAGCGGCGACATAGACTGGTACAACAACACCGGTGACCCGCAAGTCGTTGCCGTGCAGGTCAATAGAGCACCGCGCAGCATCGTCGCGCAGAACCCCGGCACCGTCGTGATCCACGACGCCTGGTCGCACGCGCAGGGTGTCAGCCCCACCGCCGACTACCCCAGCATCGTTCAGGACGCGTTCGGTGGCCGCGCCCAGGTCGACCGGCCGGAGGCCCGCGCGGAGGACCTGAAATACGGGCGCCTGTTCATCGACGGTGACGGCTCGCAGGCGTGGGTGCCGATCGGCGTCCTGCCGGCGAAGCATTCGCTGCACTTCCGCTACCTCGCCGCGGTCCAGACTCCCGGCGTGTGGACGTCGGCCAGCGAGTTCGAGTCGCGGTGGGAAGCGCACGCCCGCTGGGCCCGCCTGCTGGTATTTGCCACCCCGGTGGGTTCGGCATGAGCGGCGCCAACAGTGAGCACTTCGCGATCGTCGACGAAGCGATCGAACCGCAGCCATGGACGCAATACCGCCAGCTGGCCAGCCGGACAGCCACATCGGTATCCCGCAGCTACGACACGAGCGGTGGCGGCAACAAAGCAGACCTGGTGCACAGCGTCGACATTCAGTGGACGAACAACAGCCCAGTGCCGCAGCAGGTTTACGGTCTCGTGACCCGGGCCGGCGCACAGGTGACATTGCAGGCCCGGTCCCGCGGCTACCTCGTCACCTCGCACGGCATCGACATCCGACCCACCGCGACGCCACCAGCGAGTTTCGACATGGTGGAGGTGTCGCGGTTCGGGTGCGGCATGGACATCGGCAAGGGCGGAACCCTCGCATTGGGTACCAGCTTCGGTGTGCACGAAGTGCGGCAAAACAGCCAGAGCGCACCGTTGATGCCGCAGACCCCCGGGTGGCCGATGGTGGCGCCGGGGGAGACGTTCTTCGCGCGCGTGACCGTCCGATTCGTCAGCGATTTCTGGGAGAACACCACCATCGACGGCGGCGACCAGAACACCGAGTCGTTGTTCATCTCCGGCGATACACGCGTCGACCTGTTCGGAATCCCCAGCGTTGCAGGCGGTCCGCTGCCGTCACGGCCGGTCCCCACGGTCGTGGGGGTGGAGCACTCCACCAACAACACGTTCCCCACCGACGTCGATGTGCCGGCCGGAACAGCGGCGGGCGACGCCATGTTGGCGATCGTGGCGAACAACATCGGCCTGGCCTCCGACATCACCCCGTCCGAATCCGGTTGGACCGAGCTGCATGTCCGCAATGACGGACTGATGGGCATCGGCGACGTCCACATGAAGGTGTACGGCCGCATCGCGTCGGCAGCCGAACCGGCTTCCTACCACTTCACCACCGGCGTGCTGGCCGAGGAGATCGTCACGCTCGTGGTGCTGCGCGACGCCTCCACGGACTTCACCGAGTGGCGATTCGCCTCCACCCTGTCCCGGCGGTTCTGGGAACGCGGCGACGGCGGCCACGTGTGCCCCAGCATCGACAGCCGCGGTCAGCTGCTGTTGTGCGCCTCCCACATCGCTCACACGCCGCTGCAGGCGCCGATCAACCAGGCACCCCCGGCCGGCATGACCGCGCTGTCCGACGTCGACGCCACCGGCTCCACGATGGCGGTCGCCGCGCTCGCCAGTCCGCCGCGGCCCACGCTGGACCGGTCGTTCACCCCGACCAAGGAACCCCAGTGGTCCGGGCGCGCGATCGCCCTGTCGGTGCTGGTGCCCGGCACCCCCGTCATCTGAGCCAGCCCAGATGTTTGATCCGCCCGAGGGCTTCGACGACATGCTGGGCGACGCCGTGCTGGCGCCGCTGACGGGCCCGGTGTTGGACCTCGATGTGCCGGACGTCGGCGTCGTGAAGGCCCGTCGGCCGATGCCGAGATCGGCGGCCGCGCTGGCAATGTCAGGCAACCCGAAGATCACCCCGGAGGAACGGCACCGCCACCTGACCCAATTCGTCCGGGACCACCTCGACGACGGCGAGTTTGAGCGGCTGCTGTCAGCCATGATGGCCGACGAACTCCCCGGCGACACCACCACGCGCGTGGCGCGCGGGCTGGCGACCTGGGGCACCGCACGCCCCTATGTCGCCGTGATCATCCTGGCGGTGATGGCCGGCACGCACTGGCGAACCGTTCGACAGCGGATGCGGTCGGACGGAATCGCTGACCCGATGCGGGAACTACCGCACATGCACGCCGTCATCGATGAGATCGAAACACTCGCGCTGGAGGGCACGGCCAGCACGGGCGATAAGGATCGGGATCGGCTGGCCCGCGAGGACCTGATGGACCGGCTGTATGCGCCCGAGCCGGAAGGGGCGGAACGCCTGAACGGCAAGGACTATCGGGCGCAGGTCAAACCTCCCGAGGGCTTCACGCCTGGTGAGGTGGAGGCGTCGTTCGATGCGTTCACGCGGGCGATGTCGGGGATGCGGTAGCTGCACGCTGGGCCCATAACCTGCGGGGCATGTCGACGTTGGTTCCGTTCCTCGATCTGTCGAAGCCAGTCGGTGAACGGCTGGCGCCGCAGATGCAGCAGGAGATCGCCGAGGTCGCACCGTCCGGGCTGGTCAACGGGGCTGTCACCACAGCGAAGCTGGCCGAGAAAGCCGTCACGGGCCCGAAGCTCGCCGACGGGGCAGCCACCACAGAGAAGATCGCCACCAACGGTGTGGAAGCCGTCAACCTCGCCCCCGGCGCCGTCACCACCCCCAAGCTCGACGACGACGCGGTCACCGCAGCCAAGGCAGGTCTGGGTGTCGTCACCGCCTACGACAAGGATGGCAACCCTGTCGATGCGCCGATGGTGTTCATGACTCAAACCGAGTACGCAGCCATCACGCCGGTGCCGGGCGTCACCTACATGCTGCGAGCTGGCTGATGCCCATCCCGGGGATCGTCACCATCAAACGCGACGGACAGGACATCGTCGAGATCCGCCGCGATGGTCAACTGCTCTGGTCGACATCGTCACTTGGGGACTACTTCGACCGAGATGATCTCGGCGCCAACTGGGTTCACTACGGCCCGGCGAGCGACTATGTGGCTGGCATCGTGGACGGGTCGCTTCGCCTCGACATTCCCGACGGGTTGCTGGCCGCGGCCCTCAAGACCGACCGCGTGCGGCTCAACACCGGCACGACCGGTGCCGATGACTATTACCTCGAATTCCGTATCGGCTCGCAGGGTTCCGGCAACAGCATCACTAACACGCAGCACCGCACGCAGGTGTTCGCGCGGGTGTCCAACGGTGCTTTCACGCACGGCGTCGGTGTCGAGCTGCTCAACTCCAAGCTGGCGATCGTGCGCCGCGTCGCCGGCACCGACACCATCATGGTTCCGGACTGCGGCGCCTACGCTGCCGGCGACATCTGCCGCCTGTCAGGTGTGGGGAACCTGCACACGTTGCGCCGCAATGGCAAGTTCGCGGGGGAGTGGCCGGACAACGCCGGCACCGCGGCGAAGGGCGCGGGCTACCGCAGTATCGGTGCCCGGGTGGATGCGTCGAAGGATGCGCTTGGGCCGCGCCGGTTCTCGCCGACGATCGATTGGATTGTGGCCGGATAGGGCTTGCACCCTGCAGCTTTACCGTCCGGTGTCGTGCTCGGAAAACTGCTCGCATCGCTCGTGCCCATCCTCGGAAAAGCCATCTTCGACTACGCGGTGGAGTGGTTGAAGGACCCCGCCAACCGCGACGACATCGACTCAGCAACCAAGTTCGTGCGGGAGCAGGCGGCCGAGGTGTTGCCGTCCCTCGTCGACAAGGCCACCAACGTCATCCCCGGCCAGCTCGATGACCAGGTCCTCGACAGCCTGGCGCGTCGTCTCGCACCGATGCTCGCCGGTCACTTGCCCGACCTCGGCGCCCTCACCAACGTGGTGGCCCAGTTGCAGCAGTTCGCCGGCCGGCTGCCCAACCTCGGTGGCCTGTTCGGCGGTGGCCGCTGATGCCGGCGCGCGCTGCGGTCGAGTACCTCAAGGCCCGCTTCCGGGAACGCGTCGGCAACGACTACATCTACGGCGGCGAGTGGTCCAAGACCAACGTGCGGCAGGGCTGCGACTGCTCCGCGCTGGCCGCTCACGGGCTCAACGGCGTGATCTACGGCGAGGCCATGCAGTGGCGACGCATCGACCCGGCGACCGGCGCGTGGATCACCACCGAATCGTGGCGCCCCATCGAGGTGGGGGACCGCGGACCGTTTGGCACCATCACCGTCGCGCACCCCAACGACTTCCCGGCCGACGCCGCGGTGAAGATCGCCATCCACCACGGGCCCGGCGGCGGTGCCAACTCGCACATGTGGATCGAAGTCGACGGCGTCCGAATGGAATCCAACGGCACCGACGGCTGCGTCACCGGCAACCAAGCCCGCTCTGTCTATGACACGGGGTACGCGAACGACTGGGCTTACCTACCCGGCCCGATCACCGAGGACGGCACCGAAGTGGCGCCGGACCCCAACGCCGTCACCTACGGCATCGACATCTCCAACCACCAGGGCGTGATGGACCTCGACCGCGTCAAAGCCGAGGGGTTCGACTTCGTGTTCGCCAAGGTGTCCGAGGGCGCGAGCTACCGGGACCCGTTCTGGCCCAAGACGCGTGACGACGCTCGGCGGCTCGGCCTGATCCTGGCCGGCTACCACTACGTCCGCACCGGCGACCCGGCGGCCCAGGCCCGTCTGTTCGTCGACCAGCTCGGCGACAAGTCCATCCCCGCCATGCTCGACTTCGAAGCCGGATCCGGTGACATCGCCCAGTTCTGGGCAGTCAAGGCCGAGATCGAGAAGCTCGGGGTGCGAGTCGCGCTGTCGTATATCCCCGACTGGTATTGGGCGCAGATCGGCAAGCCGGACCTGTCGCAGGTGCCGGGCCTCATCCGCTCCGAGTACGTCTCTGGCAGCGGATACGCGTCGGTGCTGTACCCAGGCAACTCCTGGGCGATGTGGGGCGCGTACGGCGGCCGTACGCCCGACATTCTGCAGTTCACCGACCGTGCCCTAGTGGCCGGGAAATCGGTCGACGCCAACGCGTTCCGCGGCACACCCACGCAGCTCCGCCAACTTCTCAACCTCGAAACCCCACCACAGTCAGGAGAAATCACCATGTCCGCAGCCGAAGAGCTCGAAGCCCAGTCCCGCGGTGTGTTCCCACCGTCCGACCCCGCCAAGCGGTCCGGCTGGCCGCAGCCGTGGCGGTTCGTGTTCTCCCGTTTCGCTCGCCCGTTCAACAGCATCGTGAAGGACCCGGCGCGCGGCCCGTGGGGTCGTGTCCAGCCGGACGGCAGCTGGCAGAACGGCCACACCGACAGCGACGAGCAGACCGTCACCATCGGTGAGCAGATCGCCTGGCGCAACGACTTTTCCGACGGCATCGTCCGGGACCACGGGGACGTGATGATCGAGCTGATGGAGGACCTCATCGCCCGCCGCAAGGCCGCCGGACAGTCCACCAGCCCGGCCAGCGACGCGCTCAAGGCCAAGTAGCGATGAGCATCGCGGCGGCCATCGCGACCGCCGGCCTGGCGCACATGTTCGGCGATTACCTGATCCAGTCCGATTGGATGGCCCAGGAGAAGACGAAGCGGTGGTGGCCAGCAGTCGCGCACGCGCTGACGTACGGCATCCCGTTCCTGTTCGTCACCCAGTCGCCGCTGGCGCTGCTCGTGATCATCAGCACGCACGCCGTGATCGACCGGTATCGGCTGGCTCGGCACGTCGTGTGGTTCAAGAATCAGTTCGCCCCCAGTGCCTTCCGGCCGCCGCACACCCCGACTGGCCACGGCGCAGACCGCCCCGACTGGCTGGCCGTGTGGCTGCTCATCATCGCCGACAACGTGCTCCACATGCTGATCAACGTCGCCGCGGTGGTGTGGCTATGACCGGCATGGCCGAGCTGCTGGCCGGGCGCCGCGGCGTCGAGTTCGTGCGGCACGCGATCCTGACGTTCGCCGGCACCTGGGCCGCGCCCGGCTCCGGCTATCCATCGTGGGTCGTGGCCGGTGCTGCGGACACGTTGGACGCACCGGTGTTCGAGGTACCCGTCCAGGCACCGTGGAGCTTCGGGTTCATCGGCGCACCCAACCCGAACGCCCCGAGCTACGCGAAGTCCGTCGACATCGCGGTGGAGTGGGCGATCGAGTGGATCTTGGCGCACCCGCTGCAGACGTTCGGGCTCGGCGGCTACTCCCAGGGCGCCGAGGCGGCGTCACGCGTGCTGCTGGAGATCATCACCCCGGGCGGCCGCCTGTATCACCTGCGGCGCAACTTCGTCGGCGGCTACACGATCGGCAACCCGATGCGCGGGCAAGGCCACACCGGGTCCGGCCTCGTCGACCCGGGCGGCCGCGGCATCGCCGCCAAGCGCCTGCCCGCCGACCTCCCGGCCACGTGGGTCGACATCGGCAACCCGGGCGACATGTACACCTCGGTGCCGATCGGCCAGGCGGGCGACAACATCACCGCCTGCTACATGGCGGCGATCCAACTCGGCCTCGACATCAACGCCGCCACCGCAGTGCTGGCCGCGCTCACCGGAAAGGGCGGCTTGGCCGAGCAAGTCCTGGAGCTGCTGACCAACCCGCTGAACGTCGGCGCCCTGGCGAAGAGTGTCGCCGTGGCGTTGCAGTTCGTGGCCCAGAATCCGCCGACCGGTCCGCACATCACCTACGAATGGCGGCCTGTCACTGCCGACGGTCGCACCGGGATCCAGTACGCAGTCGACCACCTCGGCGCCATCGCCGCCGCGATACCAGCAGCGGCCTGACACCGTGGCCGCGGTCTACGCGATGTGCTGGATCGGCATCGCGGACAGCGCAGCATCCATCGCGCTGGCGTTTACTCTGGCGTGGCGCAACCGTCGCACCTAGCTCATGTGGTGCACCTTGAGGGCGATGTCTCCAACGGCCTCGGCTAACCTCTCGACAGCAATTGCCATGCGCCGCTCGTACTCGTTACTGGCTGCGTGTCTAGCTAGGCGCGCCGAGCTCTGCGCTTCTGCCGCTTTACCTTGAGCCATGTGTGCCTCCGGTTCCTTGGGGTGGGTAGAAGTCCACTCTTGCTCAGATATCGTGGCGCGCTAGGTCTTCGGGGAGATCGGCCATACCCAGGACATGTCCCCAACGATGAGCCTGAGCTCTTTCGCCGAGGCGGGGGCAATCACCGTTACGGTGCCCCGCATGCGAGTTCCCGGGACGAACGTCTGAAGTACGGCGTCGGCGTGCTCTGTGCAGGGCGACGCAATATCGAGGTCGCGATGCAGAACGCCATCGCCATCCTCGATGGCCCAGTTGTTGATACGCAGGGCGTCGGCCGAACCAGACCACTCAAGCTTGTTCGCTGCCTGACCATCAACCGAGTACCGCAGATATTGCTGCCCGGGAGCGAGCGGTGAAATCTGGTAGGGATCCGAGCACTGATATCCCGGTTCGATCGCCGTGACGGTGAACTCCAGATCGCACGGCGCGGTCGGTGATGGGCACCCGACACCGGCGCCTTCACCGATCGCTTTGAGCATCGCGCCGCTAGCGTCGCGTCGAGGCTCGCCCGTCGGCGCCACCGGCGGTTGCTCGGGCCCGCGTTCAGTGGTGACCGTGACGGTGGTGGCCGCGGGTTGCTGGGTGGGCTGGCTGCAGGCAACAAGAAGCGCCAGCGCGGTGATCGCGGCGGGCACGGCGATGACGCGGAGGCCCGTCATGGGTAGATGTGGTACTGCGGCTGGCCCAGCGGCGTCGGTGGCCAGGCGTTCGGGTCGACGGGGTAGCAGCGGCCGACAGATGGCACCCATCCAGTGATCTGTCCGTACTGGCCGTTGATGGCCTGCGGCTGTGTCGAGAAACACCGGTCCCAGGTGCCGTCTGGACGGATCGGGCCGTCGCAGTACTGCGCGAACGGCTGGGTCTCGCACCCGGCGCTGGACGGCGCGGCCAGCGCCAAACCGGCCGCCGCCAGGCCCCCTGCGACCAGCCCACCTGTGAGCCACCTGTACATGCGCGGAATCGTACGACACTGTCTTGACGCCCGTGACAGTTCCTCATCACCCGTTCCGGCGCGCGCCTGAGTTGTGCCAGAGTTGTGACAACACACGCGCGAAACCGCGCGAAACCATGCGAACACATGCGATCGTCATGCCTGATCAGGAGCCTTTTCCGCGACACAGCGCGAAGCCATGCGACGGTATCGGGCGGACTGTAAATCCGTCGGCTTACGCCTACAGTGGTTCGAATCCACTACCTGCCACACTGATCAGGCCCCCTTTCGAGGGGGCCTGATTGCGTTGTGGGGCACGACCGTCCGCAGGGCGTCCGCAGTCAGTTCTGGCGGCGGTCGAATGCAGTGGCAACAGCGTCGAGATGGTCCGGGAACAGATGCCCGTACCGGTCCAATGTCAGCACCGCTGTCTTGTGTCCAAGGAGCTCTGTACCACCTTGACCTTCGTCCCCGAGCTGATGGCCAACGAGGCGCAGGGGTGCCGTAGATTGTGCAGCCGCACCCCATCACACCCATCGACAGCCGCCACGGCCTCCCAACGGCATGTTCATGAAGATGTCCAGACCTTTACCGAATGGGACGATCTCGTATTCGGGCTCGAAGTAGGTGACCGCGCTCCCGACCGGCAGATCTGGTGAGGTGAACAGATGCGACGTCTCACTGCCCGTCAGTAGCAGTAATCGCTGACTACCTGGGAATGGATAGTCTTCGTCCCACTCCGCGATCTCATTGCGGTCGGGCTCGCCCCAGTACGCGGCGAGGGTCTTCATGGCCGACGGGGATGTCACACCGCAAGACTCTCCGTCGTAGATGGTGTAACCGGCGTGGACTTGTCGGAGGAACGTCTGAACAGCCGGGGGCACCGAGTCGAACAGCGGCGGCATCTCGTCCCCGATGGTGCGCGGGTCTTCGCCAACCCACACGAGGAGATCACCGTTGAACCGTCGCACCACGTAGTCCAACGACGGGGCACCCAGCCAGCTGTGTTTCGCTACTCGTACGTCGACCAGCGAGTCGCGCAAAACCGCTGCGTAGCGGGGGATGAGCTCCACGAATTCGGCGTTCCACAACGCTAATGCGGCGTGCGCACGATCCTGTGGATCTGCCGACTCCGCCACGGGCCACCACCCTTGGGGGATAAGCGCTCTGGTGTCGTCGCCGGGCGCGAGAATGTTGATGGGCTCCGATTCCCAAGTCGCTGCGGCTCTCAGCGCCGCCTCGTCAATTCCTGACACCGTCTAATACCGTCCCTGTCTTATCGTTTCGGCAGTTGGCTATCGGCGAGCTGGGCGATCAACTCGGTCAACTCGCGACGTTTCTGGTCCTGTAGCGCAATCTGCTGGTTTGCCACTGAGGGTCCACGCCTTTCATGTCGGCGGCCGACTGGGAATTCTTGATTCGCTCGTTGACCTCGGAAGGTGACCATTGCAGGTTCATCGGTGCATGATGACCTCCCACATGTTTTCCGTGAGGTCCAGGAACCGTGGGAGAAACAGAATCTCCACCTTGGGCACAATGAGGTCGGGAGAGGCCGCGGGCTCATCTCCTCGCTTGTTTGTGCGGGTCCCGACCGTGTACCGGAGGGTGTTGGTCGCCGATGGCAGGCCGGGGGGTTGACCTTGTAATGGGACGTTCGGATAACCTCACTGGAGACTGCTGCCCGGTCCGCCGTGCTATGGGCTGGCGTACACACAATTTGCTGTTTCCGCGCATTTCGCCAAGCTGTGCCGCACAGTGGTTTGATGCCAGTCTCGAGGCGTTGCACTTTGTTGCCAGCGGCCATCGCCGCCGTGGCCCTCATCTTCACCGCGGCGGGCTGTCAGAAGTCAGCCGATGAAGCCAAACCCACACCCGAAGCGCCCGCGTCCACATCTGCGGAAGCGCCCGAGTCGACTCTGTCTCAATCGCCCACTGCCGCAGCTGATGCGACGGTGCTCTTCGAGGTCACCGGGTCGGGAACGGCGATCACCATCGATACCGACCCGACAACTGATCGGGTGTATGACGCGCCGCTGCCATGGCAGCGCACCATCACCGTCGGACCCGATGTACACCTGCTTCAGGTGGTTGCCGTAGGCGCTGACAATGCTGGCTGCCGGATCACTCTCAACGGCCAGGTGGTTACCGAGCAGCCTGCCGGGTCTGCGCACTGCACATACACCCGACCGTAAGACTCGTAAGAGTTGTCGGGCTCGGCGCATTCCTGCCGGCGCTGGGATGTCTTCGACGCGTGGCCAAGGCATGCCGAACTCCGACGGCCTGAGGCTGTTCGCGCCCAACGGTTTTCGTTTGCGTTCGGCGTCAGTGCCGACCGGCAAGTCCGCCGTGCCCGCGTTACGACTTGAGCAGGTTGCCCGCGTCGATGACGTGGGCGTGGCCGGTGACGTAGCGGGCCGCGTCGGATACCAGGTACAGCACGCCGTCGCTGACGTCCTGGGGTGTCATCCATGGGATTGGCAGCAGGTTGACACCCTTGAACACGTCGATGACGTCCTTGCGGGTCGGATGCTCCAGATCCGGCCGGAACAGTCCCCACACGAACTGGTTGCCGATCATGTCGGTGTCGACCTGTCCGGGGTTCACGGAGTTCACCCTGATGTTGTATTGCCCGAGCTCCATCGCCAGTGACTGCACCAGTCCGTTCACCCCGAACTTCGACGCGGTGTAGGCCGCGATGTTGGGATGCCCCTTGATGCCGTCCGCGGAACCGGTCATCACGATCGAGCCGCCTGTGCCCTGCTCGATCAGAGTGGGGATGGCCGCCCGGACGGTGTTCCAGACCCCGGTCAAGTTGATGTCGAGCATCTCGCGCCACGCCTCCTCGGTGATCTCCCACGCCAGACCACCCGCACAGATGCCGGCGTTCGCGACCACAATGTCGACGCGCCCAAAATGGCTGATGCCGTCGTCGAAGACGCGCCTGACGGCTTCGAAGTCGCGGACGTCGGCGATGTCGGCCACGACCTTGCGCCCGGTCTCCTCGATGAGCTCACGTGTCTGTGCCAGGTCCTGGGGCGTCGAGCCGGGATACGGCGTCGATGAAGGCTTGGCGCACAAGTCAAACCCGATGATGTCGGCACCCTCGCGGGCCAGCGTAAGCGCGTGTGAACGCCCCTGGCCGCGGGCGATGCCACTGATGAATGCGACCTTGCCGTCGAGTTGTCCCATGGTGGCTCCTTTTTCGGTGGTTCTGACCTTCGCGTCCGTGGCGGACCCTGTGAGCCGGGTCGCCCTGGACGCCGTTCCGAAATGGTCCGCCCAGTGGGAGTCGCTCCGTAAGACACACGGTGTGACCGTTTCACCGCCACCGGGGACACAGAACGTGTCGCTGGCTGGCCGACCGGGGATACACGAAATGTGTTCTCGGAACTCGACATTGTTCCCGCGATGAGTCTCCCGACGTCCGCGGGACTCGTGAATGCTCGTCTGGTAACTGGTCCGTGTCTCTCACGTGGAGGAGCAACTTCAATGGCAACGGTTGTCAAGGGCGCTACGGGTGCGTCGGCGCAGAGGTCAAGTGATCCAGCCGTCGTCGACGCCGTTTCCGACGTCATCGCCGAGATCAGGGCGAAAGGCGACAGCGCAGTCCGGCGGTACTCCGAGAAATTCGACCGGTGGGCCCCCGCGTCCTTTCGACTGAGCGACGACGAGGTCCGCGGCATCGTGGCCTCGGTACCCGAGACGGTGCTGGACGATCTGCGCTTCGCGCAGAACCAGATTCGCACCTTCGCCGAAGCACAGCGGGAATCGATGCGCGACGTCGAGATCGAGACTCTCCCCGGGGTCTTCCTCGGTCACCGCAATGTGCCCATCGAGGCCGCGGGCGCTTACGTGCCGGGTGGCCGCTACCCGTTGACGGCGTCGGCTCACATGACCGTGCTGACCGCCAAGGTCGCCGGAGTGGAGCGCGTCGCGGCGACCACTCCACCCAGCGACGGCGGTGCACCGCCCATCAGCGTGGCTGCGATGCACCTTGCAGGCGCAGACGAGATCTACGTCCTGGGAGGGGTGCAAGCCATCGCCGCATTGGCGTTGGGCACGGAAACCATCGATCCGGTGTCGATTCTCACGGGCCCCGGCAACGCATACGTCGCCGAGGCCAAACGCCAACTGTTCGGCGAGGTCGGCATCGACCTGTTCGCCGGGCCCACCGAGACCCTCATCGTCGCCGACCAACACGCTGACCCCTTCACCATCGCCGTCGACCTGCTGAGCCAAGCCGAACACGGGCCCGACTCGCCGTGTGTGCTCATCACCACCTCCGATGGCGTGGCACGCGATGTCCTCAACCACATCGAAGCGCTGCTGCCCGGTCTGCAGACCAACGCGGTCGCCGGACCGGCGTGGCGGGATCACGGCGAAGTGCATCTCGTAGACACCGTCGAGGAGGCCTACGAGCTCGCCGACCGGTTCGCTTCGGAGCACGTCCAGATCCTCACCGCGGATCCACGGCAGGCGCTTGGACACATGCGCAACTACGGTGCGCTGTTCCTGGGCGAGGGAACGTGTGTTCCATACGGCGACAAGGTGATCGGGACCAATCACGTGCTGCCCACACTGGGCGCGGCGCGCTACACAGGCGGCCTGTGGGTCGGCAAGTTCTTGAAGACGCTGACCTATCAAGAGGTGCGTGACACCGCTTCGAGTGCACGCATCGGCGAGATCTGCGGACGACTGTCACGGCTGGAGCGGTTCGAGGGGCACGCACGTTCGGGGGATCTGCGCGCCGCGCGCTTCGGCGGGGTACCGATGAACTGGGCGGAGCTGCCCGCCGAGTCGGGGGCGTCATGACTCGCGTCGAGCACGACCTGCTGGGCGACCGGGAATTACCCGATCACGCCTACTACGGCATCCACACGCTGCGCGCACTGGAAAACTTCCCCATCACCGGCGTCGCGCTGTCCAGCCACGCGGATCTGGTGACGGCGTTGGTCGCGATCAAGGAAGCTGCGGCACTGGCGAATTCGGAACTGGGTCTGGTAGGAGAACGCGAAGCCGACGCGATCGTGCGGGCGTGCCGCGAGATCCGCGGTGGGGCGTTGCGCGAGCATTTCGTGGTGGACGTCGTCCAGGGTGGCGCCGGCACGTCAACCAACATGAACGCCAACGAGGTCATCGCCAACCGAGCCCTCGAGCTGCTGGGCCACGAGCGCGGCCACTACGAGAATCTGCACCCCCTGGAACACGTCAACCGCAGCCAGAGCACGAATGACGTGTATCCCACTGCCATCAAGGCCGGTCTGCACCAAGGTCTTTCGCGACTTGCGGACGCCATGTCGGCACTGGCCGGCGCCTTTTCGGACAAGTCGATCGAGTTCGCCGACATCCTGAAGGTCGGACGCACACAGCTTCAGGACGCTGTGCCGATGACGCTGGGGCAGGAGGTGGCGACATACGCGGTCATGCTGCTGGAGGACGTTGAGCGGCTGAAGGAAGCGGCGGCGCTGATCACCGAGATCAACCTCGGAGGGACCGCGATCGGCACCGGTGTCAACACCCACCCCCGCTACGCGGGCCGGGTGCGCGATCACCTCGCCGCGATCACGGGCATCGAGGTCTGCACGGCATCGGATCTCATCGAAGCCACCCAAGATGTCGGTGCGTTCGTTCAGGTTTCGGGTGTGCTCAAACGCGCTGCGGTAAAGCTGTCGAAGATCTGCAACGACCTGCGGCTACTGTCCTCGGGCCCCAGGGCCGGATTTGGCGAACTGAATCTCCCTGCGGTGCAGGCTGGTTCGTCGATCATGCCGGGCAAGGTCAACCCCGTCATACCCGAGGTGGTCAACCAGATCGCTTTCCGGGTCATCGGCAACGACCTCGTCGTGACGATGGCCGCCGAAGGGGGCCAACTCCAGCTCAACGCCTTCGAGCCGATCATCGCGCACAGCCTGTTCGAGACCGTCGAACTGCTCACGCGCGGCTGCACGGTGCTCCGCGAGCGCTGTGTAGTGGGTATCACGGCCAACCTCGATCGCCTGGCTGAGTCGGTGACGAACTCCATCGGCATCGCCACGGCGCTCAACCCGCACATCGGATACGCGGCAGCCAGCCGACTGGCGGCCGACGCGCTCGCGCAGGGACGAACGGTCAGAGATCTGGCGCTGGAACGGGGGCTTGTATCGGCAGAGCATCTGGCGGCGATCCTGAGTCCGCACAGCCTCGTCCGGGCAGCCACGCCGGCGTCTTCACCCGGGATGGCGGGAGGTCACGCATGACCACGTCGACTCCACACAGCGTCGACCGCCCCACGCGCGGCCACTACGACGTCGTCATCGTCGGAAGCGGCATGGGTGGGGGCACGCTGGCCTACGCGCTCAAGGACTCCGGTCTGGCTGTCCTGCTCGTCGAACGCGGTGACTTCCTGCCGCAGGAGCCCGAGAATTGGGATCCGCAAGCAGTTTTCGTCGACGGCCGATACAAGAATGCCGAGCAGTGGTACGACGCGAGCGATGGCGCCCCCTTCCGCCCCGGCACCTACTACTACGTAGGGGGCAACACCAAGTTCTACGGTGCTTCGCTTGTCCGGTTCCGCCGCGAGGACTTCCAGCAAACAGACCTTGCCGAGGGGCAGTCGCCGGCCTGGCCCGTCAACTATGACGACCTCGCGCCCCACTATGCCGTCGCGGAGAGCCTCTATCGCGTCCACGGCGACCTCGACGATCCCACGCTGGCCCGGACCGAGCCCTTCCCGTTCCCCGCCCTCGAACATGAGGACGCCGTCGCGCGAATGGCCACAGGTCTGCGCGACCTTGGGTTGACGCCCTCGCATGTGTCCCTCGGGGTCGACCTGCGCCAGGGCGGCGGGTGCATCAAATGCGCCACGTGCGACGGATTCCCGTGTCGCGTCCTGGCCAAAGCAGACGCCGACGTATGCGGAGTCCGGCCCGCCGTCGCCTCGGGAGCGGTGGAACTGCTGACCAACGCCTACGTCGCGCGCATCACGACCGATGCGGCAGGCCTGCGCGCCACGGGCATCGAATACCGGATGGGGGAGCAGTCCCACACCGTGTCCGCCAACACCGTCGTGGTGTCGTGCGGTGCGGTGAACTCCGCGGCCCTGCTGCTGCGCTCAGCCAATGACCGGCACCCCACTGGGCTGGCCAACTCATCGGATCAGGTGGGCCGGAACTACATGGTGCACAACAACTCGATCGTGGTCGCCATCAACCCACTGCGCCGCAACAAGGCGACGTTCCAGAAGACGATGTACGTCAACGATTACTACCTCAAGGGCACCGAGGACCACCCGTACCCGCTGGGGCACGTCCAGCTCATCGGAAAGCTGCAGGGTGCCATGATCAGGGGCCAGCGGCCCCACCTGCCGATGTGGGCGCTCAACGCCGCCACCAGGCGCAGCATCGACTGGTGGCTGTTCAGTGAAGACCTGCCTGATCCCGAGAACCGCGTGACATTGCGCGCCGACGGCGCGATCCAGGTCGCCTGGACACCGAACAACGTCTCCACTCACCGGGTGCTGGTGCGCGAAATGCGCAGGCTGGTACGCAAACTCGGCTACCCGATCGTGGTCAGCGAGTCGCCGGGCATCGACGTGAATTCTCATCAGGCCGGCACGGCGCGTGCGGGCCTGGATCCCACCAACTCGGTGCTCGACCCCGACTGCCGCGCGCACGACATCGACAACCTGTTCGTCGTCGACTCCGCGTTCTTTCCCTCCCTGCCGGTGATGAACCCCGCGTTGACGATCGCGGCCAACGCCCTGCGCGTCGCGCCGGTGATCGCCGAGACCGCACGACGTAGCGCATCCGCAGATGCGCGCCCCGCCCCGCTAGCCGCACGTACGAAGGAAGTGTCATGACAACGCAGAAGCTCACCGGCGGCCAGATGGTCGTCGACGTCCTCATCCGCAACGGTGTCGAGAAGGTTTTCGCCATCCCCGGCCACGGCAACACCGCCCTCCTGGACGCGTTCGTCGACCGCGCCGACGAGATCGAGGTCATCCCTGCCATTCACGAGCAGGGCGCGGCGCACATGGCCGACGGGTATTACCGGTCCTCGGGCAAGGTCGCCGCGGTGTGCACCTCTATCGGGCCCGGTGCGACCAACACGCTGACGGGACTGGCGACCGCATTCGTCGACTCGCAGCCGATGCTGCTGCTGACCGGCGCGGTGCACACGTATATGGAGAACCACGGTGTGCTGCAGGAGCTGGATCGCCCACATGGCAACAACTTCCCGCGCATGGCCGAACCGGTCGTCAAGCGCTGGTGGCAGCCCAACCGGGTCGAATCGATCCCCACCGCGCTGGAGCAGGCGTTCAACACCATGCTGGAAGGTCGCCGCGGGCCGGTGCTCGTCGACATTCCCCAAGATCTGCAGGCCGAGTACGGCGAGTACACCCCCTCGACCGGGACGCGCCGCGCGCGCCACAGCGCTACCGGCGATCCGCAGGCGGTTCAGGCCGCCGCCGAGCTTCTGGCCGGTGCCAAGAGGCCCGTCATCCTCGCCGGCGGTGGGGTCATCGCCGCGGAGGCGAGTGCCGAACTGCTGGCGGTCGCGGAGCACCTCGGTGCGCCGGTGACCCACTCTTTCCAGGGCAAGGGCGCGTTCCCCGCCGATCACGACCTCTACGCGTGGCCGTGTGGTGACATGGGTTCCATCCCCGGTAACGGCGTCACCCGCACCGCCGACGTGATCCTGGCCGTGGGGTGCCGCTTCAGCGACCGCATCACCTCGTCGTACCGGCCCGGTGTCACGTTCAGCATCCCCGACACGAAGCTGGTGCAGATCGACATCGACGGTTTCGAGATCGGCCGTAACTACCCGGTCGACGTCGGCGTGGTCGGTGACGCCAAGTCCACGCTGACCGCACTGCGGGAGGCGCTCGCCGCGATCGAATCTGCGCGGGATTACCGCACCACGGAGTACTTCGCCGAACTCCAGGATCTCAAGGCACAGTGGGACGAGCACCTGCGGCCGATGCGCACGACCGACTATCTGCCGATGACGAACTCGCGTGCGATGGTCGAGATCCGCAAGGCGCTGCCGCGTGAGGGCGTTCTTGTGACCGACTCGAGCAACCCGGCGAACCAGGCGTTCAACGAGTTCCCCATATACGAACCGCGCACCAACATCGTCGCCGGAGGGTTTTCCGGGATCGGGTTCGGAGTACCCGCCGCCATCGGCGCGCAGATCGGCACCCCCGACAGTCCGGTGCTGGCCTTGGTCGGTGACGGTGCCTTCCTGCAGACGGGCACCGAGCTTGCCGCCGCGGTGATGCAGAACGTGCCGTTGACCATCGTCGTGCTCAACAACGGCGGCTGGGAGGCGATCAAGGACCTGCAGATCAACCTGTTCGGCGCAGAACGCGAGATCGTCTCGGGCTGGACCACTCCGGACGGGAAGCCATACTTCGCCAACATCGCAGAGTTCGCCCGCTCGCTCGGGGCGACCGCCGAACGCGTGGAGGATCCAGCCGAGCTCGAAGCCGCGGTGCGCCGCGCCATCGCGACGCCGGCGCCGGTGGTCGTCGAGGTGATCAGCGCCCGCGAACTGCCGTGGACGGAGATGCACCCGACGGGCTGGTGGGACATCACGGTTCCCGCGTACCACGGCGAGGTCCGCGACGACTACGTCGCCAAGCGCGGGTTCTGACGGCATCACGGGAAGCAGCCGCACCGAAGGAGATTCATGATGACCACGCCGCGCATCACCTGGGGCCTGATCGGCGCCAGCGACATCGCCGAGACGCGCATGATCCCCGCCATGCGCCGACTCGGTCACAACGTGGCCGGCCTCGCCAGCGGAGACGCCGATCACGCGGCACGGTTCGCGGCTCGCAACGAAATACCCAACGGCACAGGTGAGTTCGGCATCGAAGAGTTACTCGACGATCGGGGGATCGACGCGGTCTACATCTCCAGCACGAACGCACGGCACCTTGAGCAGGCGTCGGCGGCCGCAGCCGCGGGTAAGCATGTGCTGTGCGAGAAGCCGGTGGCGGTCGATTTGCAGAGCGCACGGCGGATGACCGCTGCGTGTGCAGCCCACGGCGTCGTGTTGGGGGTGAACCACCACCTCCCGGCTGCCGGCACGCACCGCGCCGTGCGGGAGCTCGTGCGCGACGGTGCGATCGGTCGCGTGCTGGCGGTCAACGTGCAGCACACGTCTCTGTTGCCGGAACGGCTGCGCGGGTGGCGACTCGGAGATGAAGACGGCGCCGGGGTGGTTATGGATCTGACCTGTCACGACGCTTCGGTCGTCAACCCACTTCTGGGGACGCGGGCCCTACGCGCGAGCGCGATCGTGGTACGCCAACACGATTGGGGACCGGGGCGTGCGGAAGACGCCGCCGTGTCGGCGTTGGAATACGAGGGCGGTGTCCTCGTACGCTTGCACGACGCGTTCACGACGCCGAATGCGCCGACTCGGCTCGAGGTGTACGGGGACGCCGGCAGCATCGTGGCCGACGGCGTGATGACGCCGGAACCTGAAGGCACGATCATGCTTCGGGACGCGCGCGGTGAGCGGGAGGTCGACGTCACCGATCGCCGGCATACCTATGACATCACGTTGCACCATTTCGCATCCGCTGCCGCGGGCGAGGGCAGCCCTGTCGTCGACGGCCGGGATGCGGCGGACGCCCTCGCAGTCGCACTGGCCGTTCTCGATTCGGCCCGGTCGGAACGTACCGTTCCCGTCGACTTCTCGCCGATCCGTCTTCTCGAAACCAATTGATCGACAACAGCAATCACAACCCCGCCGCGTAAGACGCCGGATTCGCCACGGCACGAACGGAGTACAACCATGTCCACCCACATCTCGTTTCCCCGAAACACCCGGATCGGCGGCGGCGCCCTCGACGAGATCGCCGAGTTGATAGGAGATCTCGGACTCTCGCGGCCACTGCTGGTCACCGACGCGTACCTGACGTCGACCGGAGCCGCCGACCGCATCCTCGGGTTGCTCAGGCTGGCCGGCCTGCACCCATGCCTGTTCGACGGCACGGTGCCGGACCCGACGACCGCCTCGCTCGATGACGGTGTCGAGGCCGTCCGGGCCCACCGAGCCGACTGCGTCATCGGGTTCGGTGGCGGCAGCCCCATGGATTCCGCCAAGGCCCTGGCCGTGCTGGCCGCCAACGGCGGACCGATGCGCCGGTACAAGGCGCCCACCGACTACCGCGGCGCCGCGCTTCCGGTCATCGCCGTTCCCACCACGGCGGGCAGCGGTTCGGAGGCAACGCAATTCACCGTAATCAGCGACAGTGATACGGACGAGAAGATGCTGTGCCCCGGGCTGTCCTTCCTGCCTGTAGCGGCGATAGTCGACTACGAGCTGACGATGTCGATGCCGCCGCGCCTGACGGCCGACACCGGCGTCGACGCGCTGACGCACGCGGTCGAAGCCTACGTCAGCCGAAAGGCCAACCCGATCAGCGATGCGTTGTCCCTCGCAGCGATCAGGCTGATCTCCAATAACATCCGCCGCGCGTATACGGACGGTTCCGACCGGGGAGCCAGAGAGGCCATGATGATCGCCTCGACGCAGGCTGGAATGTCGTTCTCCAACTCGAGTGTCGCCCTGGTGCACGGCATGAGTCGGCCGATCGGAGCGCATTTCCATGTGGCACACGGACTGTCCAACGCGATGCTCTTCCCGGCCGTTACGGCGTTCTCGATCGCAGGCGCCGAGCAGCGCTACGCTGACTGCGCGCGGGCCAGTGGCTTCACCGACCTCGACGATGCCACTGCCGCGGCACGTTTCGTCGAGGCCCTCATCGAGCTGTGCGACTACCTCGCAGTGCCGACCCCGGCGAGCTACGGTATCGACCAGCAGCGGTGGACTGAACTCACCCCGCTGATGGCGCAACAGGCGCTGGCTTCGGGCTCACCGGGCAACAACCCCGTCGTACCCACCGCCGCTCAGATCGAGACGATCTACGCCCGAATGTATGCGTGAGAGACCCGGGCCCCGGTCGCCAGAGGGTGTGATCATTTTCGGCGAGATCGCACGACTGCGTGAGCCATTTAGTAATACGATTTACATATGACGCCCACGCATGCCCCGCGCCCGTTGCCACTGACGGTGATCACGGCACGCTAGAGTGACCAGCGAAGCAGTGACCGCCGAAGGGGCCAGCAGAACATGGTGACCATGCACGACGTGGCCCGGGCCGCGGGCGTGTCGCAGGCGGCGGTGTCCAACGTCTACAACCATCCCCACAAGGTCTCGACGCGGCGTCGCGAACTCATCCTCAAGGTGGCCGCCGACCTGGGGTACGCGGGACCGAATCCGGCCGGGCGATCGCTGCGCACCGGGCGCGTCGGCGCGCTGGGGCTGCTGCTGACCGAGTCGCTGCACTACGCGTTCGACGACCCGGCAACCTCCGAACTGCTCAAGGGCATCTCCGAGGTCGGTGAAATGGCCGAGGTGGCGCTGACGCTGTTGCCGCTGGTCGGAGGCGAGCGCCTGGCCGCCGGGTCGGGTGTTCTGGTAACCGGCTCAGTCGACGGATTCCTGGCCTACGCCATCCCCGAAGGCCACCCCAGCTTCGAGATCGCCGTGGGCCGCGGGCTGCCCGTCGTCGTGATCGACGGGCCCAACCCGGGCAACCTGCCCAGTGTGGGGATCAACGACGCAGCCGGCGCGCTCGCAATCGCCGAACATGTGCTCGGACTGGGGCACACCCGCGTCGCGGTGATCGTCGACCGGCTGGCCCCCGACGGCAAGCGCGGCCGGGTGAGCGCGGCGCGCATCCGCACGGCGCGCGACTATGTCATGCGCGAACGCCTCGGCGGCTACGCCGAAGCGTTCCGCAACCACGGCCTGCCTTGGTCGTCGGCCTACGTGATGGAGGCCGGGGGGTTTGACTACCAGGCCTCGCGCACCGCGGCTCGCTATCTGCTCGATAACGCCGAGGTCACCGCGGTGCTGGCCGCATCCGACGTGCTGGCCATGGCGCTGATGGACGAACTCGAGGAGCGCGGTCTTTCCGTGCCCGGGGACATGTCGGTCGTGGGGTTCGACGACGTCCCGGCGGCCGAGCGCCGCGGGTTGACCACCGTCCGCCAACCGCTCATCGACAAGGGCCGTGAGGCCGCTCAACTGCTGATCGACCTGATCGCCGGCCGCAGCGGCCGTTCCATCACGCTGTCGACCGAGTTGATCGTGCGCAACACCTGCGTCGCCGCGCGCTGATCTCCACGGAATTGATTTCGCACTTCCCCTAGCGCTACTGCATGCGCACTGCTATGTTCATGCTCACCATTAGGTAATACGTATCAACTAAATCTGTGACGGATGCCCGAAGAACATCACAACCGAGAAGGCAACTCATGACACGCGTTCTGTACCTCTACGGCGGCTGGCCGGGACACAATCCCTACGGAGTGTCGGACTGGGCCAAGGGCCTGTTCGCTGAACTGGGTTTCGCCGTAGAGGAGTCCAACGACATCTTCACCCTCGATCGTGACCTGACCGCGTACGACCTGATCGCCTGCAACTGGAACAACGCGATGCTGTCGGAGGGTCTGACCGCATCGCAGGAGTCCCACCTGCTCGGCGCTGTCGAGCAGGGCACCGGCTTCGTCGCCTGGCACGGCGCAGGAGCCGCTTTCCGTACCAGCGTCAAGTACCACTGGCTGATCGGCGCCGACGTCCTGGACCATCCGGCGGGGGAGGGTGTCAAGCACCCCTACCAATTGCGGATCGTCGACAAGGAACACGAGATCACCAGCGGCGTAACCAATTTCGATGTCGCGTCTGAGCAGTACTACATGAACGTCGACCCGCGCGTGCACGTTCTGGCCGACACCGTCTTCGACGGTGAGCACATCGCTTGGATCGACGGGCAACGCATGCCCCAGATCTGGACGAACCGCTGGGGTCTCGGGCGCGTCTACTACAACGCCATCGGCCACTACATCGAAGACCTCGAGCACCCCGCCGTCACCCGGCTGATGAAGCAGGGCTTCGCGTGGGCCGCCCGAAGCAACGAAATCCGTTGAACCACTCAGAGACAGAGGATTAGAGGAACACCATGCCCGTACTCACCGGTGGCCAGATCATCGCCAGGACGCTGAAGAACTACGGAATCGAATACTGCGCAGGCATTCCCGGCCACGGCATATGGTCGGTGACCGACGCCTTCCTCGACGAGGACTCGAAGATCCCGTTCATCCAGGTCTTCCACGAGCAGAGCGCCCTGCACCTGGCCGACGGCTACTACCGCGTCTCCGGCAAGCCGATGCTGGCCCTGACCTCGATCGGCGCCGGCGCCGCCAACACCGTGCTCGGCCTGGCGACCGCCCTGCAGGACTCGGTCAACATGCTGCTGATCACCGGGGGTCCGCCGACCCACATGCGCGGCCACGGCCTGTTGCAAGTGCTGGACCGCTTCCGCGACAACGATTTCCCGCGCATCGCCGAAGCCCTCACCAAACGCAGCTGGGTCGCCAATACTGTCGAGGAATTGCCCTTCGCGCTGCACCGACTGTTCAACACCATGCTCACCGGCCGGCCCGGCCCCGTGCACCTCGAAGTGCCGATGGATGTACAGGCCGCCAGTGCGGACGTCGAACTGCACGACCTCGAGGCGCGCATCCCCACCGGGGTGACCTACCCGGACCCGGTCGCCATTGCCAAGGCCGTCGAGGTCATGAAGACCGCCGAACGCCCGGTCATGGTGCTCGGCGGTGGCGCCATCGCGTCGAACGCCTCACCGGAACTGACGAAGCTCGCCGAGAAGTGGAACGCCGCCGTGGTGACTACCTGGAACGGCAAGGGAGCCTTTCCAGAAGACCACCCGCTGTCGATGGGCGCCATCGGCCACACCGGTACCAGTGCCGGAAATGCGACGTCGTCGAAGGCTGACGTCATTCTCTCCGTCGGCTGCCGCTTCACCGACTGGACTTCGTCGAGCTTCGCCAAGGGCGTCACGTACTCCATTCCGGACACCAAGCTCGTGCACGTTGACATCGATCCCCAGGAGATCGGCCGCAACTACCCGGTCGACGTTGGTATCGTCGCCGACGCCAGAGTGACCGCGGCCGCGCTCCTGGATGCGCTCACCGAGGCGCCCGAACGCGCCGAGTACACCGCCGAACTGGAGTCGCTCAAGGCCGAATGGGAAGCCACGCTTGCCACCCGCCGCGACAGCGACCGCTTCCCGTTCACGTCGCAGCGTCCCGTCGGGATCCTGCGGGACGTCGTCCCGCGCGACGGCATCATCGTGTCCGGCTCGGGCAACACCCAAGGCGCGGTCCGCCAGACCTTCCCGGTGTACCAACCCCGCACGCACCTGACGTCGGGCGGGTTTTCGCCGATGGGCTGGGCCGTGCCGGCGGCGATCGGCGCCAAATTGGCCAAGCCCGAGGTGCCTGTCGTGTGCATCCTCGGCGACGGCGACTTCCTGATGAACTCTCAGGAGATCGCCCTGAGCGTCATCCAGCAACTGCCGGTCATCTTCCTTGTGCAGAACAACGCAGGCTACATGTCCATCCGCGGCGGCATGCGCAAGCAGACCTCGCGGTTTATCGGCTGCGAGTTCACGGGCCCCGACGGCAACCCCTACTCGCCGGACTTCGCCGCCCTCGGAGAGGCCTACGGACTGTCCTCGATTCGGATCGGCTCCTCGTCGGAACTGGAAGCGGCACTGCGCAAGGCCATCGACGCAAACGAGCCCACGCTCATCGAGATCCCGACCGACCGCGACGCCGCAGGCCCGTGGACGCCGGGTTGGTGGGATTGGCCGGTCCCGACCTACGTCACCGACGAGCGGGCTGAGCAGTACGCCGTCACCAAGAAGTCCGAACAGCACTACTAGCAACAGATTCGAGAGAAAACGAACATGGGAAGCTTCGACGGCAAGGTCGCATTCGTGACCGGTGCGGCGCGCGGTCAGGGCCGCAGCCACGCAATCGAATTCGCTCGGCGCGGAACGCGCATCATCGCCATCGACATCGACCAGCAGGTGCCGTCGGCTCCCTATCCGACCGCCACCGCCGAGGATCTCGCCGAGACAGTGCGTCTCGTCGAGAGCCTCGGCGGCGAAATCCTGGCTGCGACTGTGGATGTTCGTGACCTCGCTGGACTGTCCAAGGTGGTCACCAATGGTGTGGAACGCTTCGGCCGGCTGGACTTCATCCTGGCGAACGCGGGCATCGTGTCCTACGGGCTGCTCTCCTCCATGGACGAGGACCAGTTCCAGGAGATGATGGACATCAACCTCACCGGTGTATGGAAGACGGTCCGCGCCGGCGTGCAGCACATGGTCGACGCCGGAAACGGCGGATGCATCGTGCTGACCAGTTCCACCGCGGGCCTGCGGACCATGGGCAACATCGGCCACTACGCCGCATCCAAGCACGGCGTGGTGGCCCTGGCCAAGGCGTTCGCCAACGAGCTTGGCCCGCACCACATCCGGGTGAACTCAGTACACCCGAGCAACACCCGCACGGTGATGGGCGTCGACAACGACGGGGTCCTGAACATGTTCCGCCCGGACCTGGAGAATCCGACGCTCGAGGACTGCGTCGACGCGTTCGCATCCATCCACGTCATGCCCGACGTGCCGTGGATCCACCCCATCGACATCACCAACACCGTGCTGTTCATCTGTTCCGACGAAGCCAAGTACATGACCGGCGCCCAGATTCCCGTCGACGTCGGCATGCTCGCCAAGAACCCGTGAAAGAAGCCGACATGAACGATGTTTCACGCGCCGCGCACACGGTGCTCTTCCCGATCTCGCACACCTTCGACACCGACGGCTGGTTCGGCGACTTCCTGACCCGGGGTGGACGCAGCGTGCTGATGGCGTCCAGCGCCGAGGAGTACGCGGCCCGGCGCATCAGCGACGAGCGGCGCGCCCGCGAAACCGCCGAGCACATACGGGATTTCGGCGCCCGCGCCAATGCCCGCGCCGGACGGCCGGTCGTACTCGCCGTCGATGCCGAGCCGGCAGGCGTGCAGCGGCTCGAGCACCTGTTGCCGCGCATTCCCGGCCGCGCCGACTTCCCCTCGCGCACCGACGAACAACTACACGCTGCCTTCGGCGCGTACGGAGCTGCCGCCAGGGAACTCGGCGTATCGATGTTCGTCGGCCCGGTGCTCGATGTGATCACTGGTTCGAACGCCTGGCTGACCGACCGCACCATGGCGACCGAACTGGCCGAGGCCGGCCGGATCGGGGCGGCGTACACCACGGCGGTGCAGGCCCACGGTGTGACCGCCATGGCCAAGCACTTCCCCGGCCACCCCGATCTACCGGCCAACGCCATCTATGCCGACGTCGTCCTCGACCTCGCCGCGGATGAGGTCGACCGCAACATCGAGCCGTTCCGCCGGCTCATTGCCGAGGGCGTCGGGTCGGTGATGGTCGGTCCCACCGTCGTCACCGGCATCGACCCCGTCGAGCCGGCCGCCACCTCGAAGGTCCTCATCGACCTGCTCAGGGCCCAGGGCTTCTCGGGAATCGTGGTCAGCGACGACCTCGACGCGGCGTCGACGATGCGTGGCCGCAGCCTCGGCGAGGTGGCGGTGGCCAGTGTTGCCGCAGGAGTGCAAATGCTGCTCATACCCGGTGCCCGACAGCATGTTTCGGAGTGCGTCGACGCGCTGGTCCACGCTGTGGGCGCTGGTGAGCTCGCCCTCGAAGTGCTGCAGTCCGCCGCCGCGGCGGTCGACTCCCTCGCCGATCGGTCCGTCACCTTGGCCGCTCAACCGACGCGCACGTAGTCGGACGCCGTCCCCGTCAACCACCCCGGAAGAGCACTCAATGATCAACAACGTCGAAGAGGAAATCGTCGAAACCCGGTCGCTGCACCACCTCCGTGGCCGGATGGGCACGATGCGACTGGCCCTCACCGTGCTCGCGATGTCGGCGCCGATCGGCAATGTCGTCGGTGTGCTGCCCCTGGGAATCACCGGCGGCAACGGCGTCGGTGCACCCGTCATCTATATGATCCTCGGCGCAATTTTCCTATTGTTCGCAGTCGGATTCACGACCATGACCCGCAACCTGCCGCGGGCCGGCGCCTTTTACACGTACATCACTGCCGGTCTCACCCGGCCGGTCGGTCTGGGAGCGGGCCTTCTGGCAGCCTTCGGTTACCTCATCCTCCTGATCGGCAACTACGCCTTCTTCGGCGTGTCGGTTCAACACCTCTTCACCCAGTTCGGAGCGAGTGGCACCCCGTGGTGGCTGTGGGCGGCGCTCTGCTGCCTCGTGGTGACGGTGCTGGGACACTTCAATGTCGAGATCTCCGGGCGCGCACTGGCTTTCCTGATGGTGATCGAAGTCGTCCTGGTCATGTTCTTCAACATCCCTGTGCTGGCCACCGGTGGTCCGCAGTGCTATCAGTTCCAGTCGTTCCTGCCCAGTGAGGTCTTCTCCGGCAACGTCGGTGTCGCCGTGCTCTTCGCGATCGCGTGCTTCATGGGCTTCGAGTCCTCGGCCATTTACCGCGAAGAGGTGCACAATCCCGCCCGGACCATTCCGCGGGCCACCTACATCGCGATCATCTCGATCGGATCGTTCTACGTGATCACATCGTGGGCCCTGGTCACGTTCTGGGGCGTGAACAACGTGTCGACCGTCGGTCAACAGGACCCGTCGGTGCTTTTCACGGGCGGATTCCGGCATTACCTGGGCAACACGTTCACCGATGTGATGACCTGCCTCGTGGTGACCAGTGTGTTCGCCGCCGCACTCGCATGCCACAACGCGCTGGCCCGCTACTCGTTCTCCCTTGGGCGCGACGGCATCCTGCCGGCGTTCCTGGGCAAGCCGCACCCGGCGCACGGATCCCCTTCCGCCGCATCGGCATTGGCCACGGTGGGCGCGTTCGTGATCACGGTCCCGTTCATCGTCGCGGGACTGGGACCGGTCACCCTGTACTCCTCGATGTTCGCCGTCGGCACGTTCATCCTCATTGTCCTCATGCTGCTCACCAGCCTGGCGGTGATCCGCTACTTCCGCCTCATCCAGCACCGCGAACGTCGCTGGAACGTCCTGGTGGCACCCGTCCTGGGCGTCCTCGGACTGGGCTATCTGGCGGTGTTGAGCTCCTCATACTTCGCGATGTCCATCGGCGGATCGACCGCGCTCGCGTGGTTGTTCCAGGGCGTCGTAGCCGCCATCCTCGTCATCGGCATCCTGCTGGGGCGGCGCTGGCGCACCTCGCGACCCGCCGTCTACAACCGGATCGGGGGCACCGGGCAGGATTCCTCGCCCGTTCTCGACGGCCGCACCGACGGAGACTGATATGAGCGCGCTCAGACGACTGGCACCGACGCTGGAACTGGTGCCGTCCCCGGCGGCCGGGACCGCATCGGAATCGGCCGGGCTCGGCAACGGGAGCCGGCTGAGGTCGACATTCACCGTCGCCGACGCCCTCCTACTGGAGACGCTGCGGGCCGGCGAGGCCCGCGTGCTAACCGGGGACGACGGGCTCGACCGTCCGGTCCGGTGGGTGCACTCGTCCGAGATCTCCGACATCGCACGGTTCCTGCGGGGTGGCGAGATGCTGCTGACCGCCGGGCTGGGGATCGGATCGACGGACGGACAGCAACGTGCCTTCGTTCGCGGCATCGCCGCCGCCGGGGCGGCAGCGTTGGTCATCGAGGAGTCCGGCCGGGCCTTCCACCGTGTTCCCCGCACCGTCGTCGACGAGGGCGTCCGCTGCGGACTACCGGTCATCGCGCTTACCCACGAGGTGCCCTTCGCCGCTGTGTCAGCCGAGGTGCACGACGTCCTGACCGAACAACAGCTGCAGACCATCAAGCGCGAACGCGAGATCGAGACATTGTTCTCGACACAACTGCTCGACGGCGGCGACCACGTCGGCGTCGTCGCAACGCTCGCAGGTCTCGTCGGCGGCACGGTCGTGCTCGAGGACGTCAACCACCGCGTCGCTGTGTGTGAAGCGGCCGGTGGAGTATTCGACGCGTCCTCCTGGGAGCGGCACGCGCGTGTCCTGCACGGTTCGCACACCGAATGCGTGCGCCGTCCGGTGCTGGCACGCGGGCAGATCTGGGGCAACCTGCACGTGCTCAACGGACGATCCGCCGACGTGAACTTCTCCGTCGACGTCGTCACCGAACGGGCCGCGACCGCGATCGCCATCGCGCTGCTGACCGACCGTAGCCGCGAGGCCATCGACGACCAGCGCAGCACAGCGCTGCTGACGCACCTCATGCTGGGCGAGCTGACCGGTCCGGAGTTCGTCGAACAAGCCGCACACCTGGGCTACCAGCTCGGCGCCGCCGACCTGTTCGTCGCGATCGGCAACAAGGCAGGCGATGCGATCGCGTCCGACCCGAAACGGACGCGAATCCCGGTGGGGCCCAACGCGATCAGTGCCGACATGGGTGATTACGTCATCACGGTCGCCCCGCGTGCCGGGCGCACCCGCTTCGAGACCGCCGCCCGCGCCGACGACCGGTTTCTCGGCGGCGGCTGCAGCCGCAACCTACCTGCGGACAGGATCGGTCTCGCGGTGCGCCAAGCCAAGAGTGCCGCGGCAGTCGCCCGCACGACGCGTCGTTGGCTCAACTTCGACGAACTCGGCGTGGAGCGCATCCTGGTGGGATTGGCCGACGGCCCCGAGCTGGCCGCCTTTGTGGAGGACGAACTCGGGCCCCTGCTGAACGCCGACGCCGCGTCACACACCCCGCTGCTGCCCACCCTACGGGCGTTCCTCGAGCACGACGGCCGCAAGACCGACGCCGCCGACGCCCTCTACATCCAGCGTCGCACGCTCTACAACCGGCTCGAACGCATGTCGGGCATCCTCGGCAGATCCCTCGACGATGCGGATACCCGTCAGCGGCTGACCCTCGCCCTCAAGGCGCTGGATCTGATGCAGGGCTAGCGCCGGCGCCGAGCGTATGGAGCCCAATGACGGTCCCGCAGTGTGCAGTTCGGCACTACAAACGGTGCCATCGGCCAACGCACCTGTCGCACAACCAAATCGGAGGAAGGGCAGAATGAGCATCATCAACGACCTCACGGCCGAACGGCCCGTCGAGGCCGACGCTCACGCCGTTCTCCTGCCGACGGTCCACACTCCACGGGTCGACGGCTGGCTGGAATCCTTCCTGGCCCGCGGCGGGCGCGGTGTATTCCTGGCCTGCAGCGCCGAGGAGTATGCAGCGCGTCGGATCGGTCCCGGCAGGCGTCGATCCGAGACATCCGCCGACGTCGAGGCCTTCACCGCCGCCGTGCGCGAGTCGGCCGGCGCAGAGGTCGTCGTCGCCGTCGACGCCGAAAGTGGTGGCGTGCAACGGCTAGAACACCTCTGCCCGCCACTGCCCACCGCCGCTGCGGCCTCGACGATGAGCGACGACGAGCTCGACGCGGCGTTCACCGCCCATGCGGCCGCGGCGACCCGACTCGGCGTGACGATGTTCCTGGGACCAGTCGTGGACACGCTCAGTGGTGCCAACACCTGGCTGGACGGCCGTGTGATGGTCGACGACCACGCCCGCACGGCATCCGTTGGCCTGCGTTACGTGGCTGCCGCCCAACGGGCCGGGGTAATCGCCACCGTCAAGCACTTCCCGGGCCACCCGCGACTCATCGGTGACCCGGTCCACGAGCGGGTCGCGTTGACGATCGACCAGGACGAGGTGCTGCACCACCTGCGGCCCTTCCGCACTCTGGTCGACGGTGGTGCCGCGGCGGTGATGCTCGGGCCAGTTACGGTGACCGCCATCGACCCCGAGTCTCCGGCCGCTACCTCCCGGGTCGTCGTCGACTTGCTGCGCGACGAGCTCGGCTTCTCCGGACTGGTCGTCAGCGACGACCTCAGTGCCGAAAGCACCATGCTCGGTCGCGGTATCGCCGGCGTCGCGGTGGCGGCCGTTGCTGCCGGAGTGCAGCTGATGCTGGTCCCCGGCGGGAGCGCGGTCGCCGACGTTGCCGACGGGATCGCGGAAGGGGTCCGCTCCGGTCGGCTGCCCCGGTCGCAGCTGGCGCGCGCCGCCGACGCGGTCCGCAGAACCACCACTCTGTTCGCCCACGGCGCCGCGCTTCCCGGGTAACGACGCGGCGTCCTGGAGCGCGCAGGCGGATTTCGCATCGGCACGCTGCTATACAACGTGGGAAATACGCACGCCAAAAGGGTTCACGCGGTGGTACTTCCGGCGAATATCCAACGCAGATAGCGTAATTCGGAATAGAGCCGGGCGGGTGGCGGTGCCCATCCCGCACCGGCGCCTCCACGGCGCGTGTCCCTACGAAAGAAGCCAGCGTGAAAGCCGTCGTCTTCACTTCCCCGTCGCAAGTCGATCTCACCCAGCGGCCTGAACCTCGGCCGGGCGGGCCGAGCGAGTCCCTGATCGCTGTCATCGCCTGCGGACTGTGCGGTTCGGATGCGCGCACCATGACCGATCCGCCTCGGATGCCGTGCAGGCCCGACACCGTGCTCGGCCACGAAATCGTCGGACGCATCGTCGAACCCAGCGACAGCGGCCGGTTCACCGCAGGCGATGTCGTCGTGGTGGTCCCCAATTACCCCTGCCGCACCTGCCAGTCCTGCCGGCGAGGCCTTATCAACCTCTGTGACCGTTTCGACCACATCGGTGCGATCAGCGATGGCGGACTGACCGAAAGGCTTTGGGTGCCTGATGAATTCGTGCATCCAGTGCCCAATGGTCTGGATCCGCACGTTGCCGTTCTCGCGGAACCACTTGCCTGCGTGCTCAACGGTACGACGCGGGCCCGCTGGTCGCCCGGCGAGCCTGCCGTCGTTCTGGGGGGCGGGCCGATCGGGCTTCTGTTCACCGTGATGGCCAAGTTGGCAGGCGTGCACCCGCTCGTCGTGACGGAACCGAACCCCGCGCGTGCCGGCCTGGCTCATGAACTCGGTGCTGATCACGTGATCGATCCCCGCGACGGCGACGCTCCACTTCAGATGGTTGCCGCAGTGGGGGAGCGCGGCGCCACCACCGTCGTCGACGCCGTCGGCACGTTGCTGCCGACGGCACTGGAGGTTGTCGCGAAGGGCGGTGAGATCCTTGTTTTCGGTGTCGATCACGCCGGCGAAGTCACGATCGCGCCGTCGACGATCGTCGACAAGGAGATCTCGATCCACGGTGTCTACATCGCCAAGGGGACGTTCCCGTTGGCTCTGAACCTGCTCGCACGCCATCAGGACCTGTTCGCCAAGATCGTCACCGACGTCTACGCGCTCGACGATTGGGCGGAGGCCAAGGCGGCACTGTGCGGCCAGAAGGCGGCTGGCAAGATTCTCGTCCTCGCCGGCGCCGGTCGGTCACACTGAACCGCTGCGCTGCCGAACATCGGTTGGCGGTGCGCTCGACGGTTGCCGGATCGCTCGCGACATCGTCAGGCAGACGCCCAAGGCGATGAGGGGGATCCCCATGGCGGCACTGAGCGGGACGATGCGAGTAGCCCATCCGATCACTGACGGCCCCGCCAGCATGGCGACGTAGGCCATACCGACCACGCGGGACAGATCCGTCGGTGTGGACCCGGGCAGGCTTCCCGTGGCGGAGAAGACGAGCGGGACGCAGCCTGCCAGGCCGAGCCCGTACACCGCCCACCCGACGTACGTGAGGGACAGATAGGGAGAGACGAGCACCACGGTTATCCCGGCGATCGCCAGGATAGTGCCCGCCCGTAACAGCCGGAGGGCACCGAGGGCGTCGGTGAGCCGGTCGGCGGTGAACCGGCCGATCGTCATACAGATGACGAATACGGCGAAGGTGGCGGCCGATGCCGTGCCGTCGGCGCCGAGGTGCTGCCGGGCGTGTAGTCCGCTCCAATCGGTGGCGGCACCCTCGCACACGAAGTAGAGGAACGCCAGAGTCCCCAGAGTCAGAACCCGCCGCAGCTTGCCCAATGCGCGGGTGGGAACGGCATCGTGGGCGGGCTGACGCGACTCGCTACGGCCTGGTACGGCATGTGCGCCGCGTAGCAGCCAGGGCGAAGCCGCCAAAATCAGCGCCGCACACGCCAGGGTCGCGACCAGGGCCGACGTGATCGGGTCCGCTCCAAGAGCGATCAGGGCGGTCCCGGAGGCTGCGCCTGCGACGTTGCCGATGGAGAACGCACCGTGGAATGAGGACATGACTGCGCGGCCGTACACGCGTTCGACGTACACAGCGTGCGCGTTCATGGCGATGTCGAGCAGGCCGCCGGTCACGCCGAAGATGAACAGACCGGTGCCGAGAACGAGGGGGTTGGTGGCGGTCAAAGGCACGGACAGGGCAGCTGACGCAGTGAGTCCGCCTACGACCCCGAGCCGTGGTGCGCCGATCCGGCCGATCAACGGTCCGGCGACTTGCATGCCGGCCAGCGCGCCGGCACCAAGCAGTAGGAGCATCGTGCCCAGCATCGCCGCGGAGACCCCGGTTCGGTCTTGGATGGCGGGGATGTGCACGGCCCAGCTGGACACCGCGAGGCCGTAGGTGACGAATAGCACCGATACCGCGATCCGGATACGGGCTAGCGCGGTTCGCGGTTCCAGTCGGCCGGTCATGGTGCTCCCTCATTCTCGGCCGAGTCGTTCACGGCCTTTCTGAACGGTGTGTGAGCCAACACCGTCAAGCAGACGCGCGCCGCAATTGCGGCGCGAGGTTATGTCCTTGCGAACGGCTCGGGCAGAACGTCGCGAAGAATCGCGGCGTTCTGCCCGAGTGCGGTTGTGCAGCAGGCGATTACCGACCGCGTCGTTCTCGCAACATGTCGGCGATCGCGATCGCGTCCCCCTGGGGAGCGTCTGACTTGCGTTCGGGCTTGGCGATGAGGAGGTAGGCCAGCCCCGTGACGACGACGATGAGCAATCCGATCAACGCGATCCACCGATCGAAGAAGTCTGGCTGCGTATTGTCAGGCCGGGCGAGGATCACCATCGCGAAGATCCCATAGGCGAGGGCCAGGACGTTGACCGGCAGACCGAACCTGCCGAGATTCCAGGATCCTGCGGGTCGCCAGCCCTTCATCCGGGCTCGAAGAGCCGCGAAGACGACCATCATGAAGGCGACGTAGATGGCGAGCGTCTGAAAGCCGGCCAGCCGGAATAGCGAATCGGGCGAGAAGTACACGAAGACCACGACGAGAGCGGGCAGCACGTTGGTGATCAGCAACGCGCTGACCGGCGTGTGGTGCCTGCCCGCGGTCTTCGAGATGATGTGGCTGCCTGGGAACATGCCGTCACGGGCCATCGAGAACACGAAGCGGCTCACGGCGGTCTGTTGTCCCATGACGCCAGCGATGAACGAGATCACGGCAATCAGTAGGAAGATCTTCGATCCAACGGTGCCGAGGGTCGCCTGCAGCATGGTCGGAATCGGGTTGGTCTCCTGGCCGGAGAGCACATCGTCCAGATTGGGTGTGGCCAATGCGAATCCCGCGAACGCGACCATCGCGGCGCCGCCGCCGACGGTGACGGTCAGAATCATCGCGCGGGGGATGGCACGAGCGGGGTTGGGCGTCTCCTCGGCAAGTTCGCCGCAGGACTCGATGGCGCCGAAGAGGTACAGGCCCACCAGTGAGGCGCCCAGCATGGCGTAGAGCAGGCCGTGTTCGGAAGCCTTGCCGAGTGTGGAGAAAAAGATGTCGAACGAGTTCTTGCGTTCGAAGATGAGCAAGTAGGTGCCGACGCCGACCACACCGGTCAGTTCGGCAACGAGGCCGATCTTCGTGATGAAACCGAGCGCCTTCGTCCCGCGCAGGTTCAGGATCAGACACAACACCAGCACGCCCAGCGTGATGACGAGCCGCTGTAGCGGCGAGGCGGTGACCGACGGCTGTTCGGGTGTGCCGAGGAACAGGCTGGCGATGAAGTTGGAGCTGAACAGGGCCGTGGTCGTGATCCCCATGGTGATACTGCCGACATAGACCCACGACATTTGCCATGCGTACTTGCCGCTCCAGAGTCGGCGGGCCCACTGGTAGATGCCGCCGGCGATGGGATACTGCGACACGATCTCGCCGAACACCAGGGCAATGAGCAGCATGCCGACGCCGACGATCGGAATCCACCAGATTGCGGCACCGCCGGCTGCGGCGATGCCCATCGCGAAGATGGAGACGACGCCCACCATGGGGGAGAGATAGAGGAATCCGAGCGCGAAGTTCGAGAACCAACTCAGGCTGCGTTCGAGTTGTGGCTTGTACCCAACCGCGATGAGGTGCGCTTCGTCGCTGTTGTGGGCGGCACTCGCGGCGCTGGGGGCGTCGTGTCGTCGGTGTTCTGCACTGGGTGCGGATTCGTCGATAGTGGACATGGCCATCTCTCGTTCGGGTGGTCGTGGTGCACGTCGTCGGCCGTCGATACCGGGCAGGCGTCCGACATTCGGTGGAAGCCGTTGGGCTCGCGGTCAACCTGGTGTGACCTCAGTCTCTCTGCGGACACAACCCTGTGGAAAGACACGTCGTGGGTGTTAAATATCGGCCGAACGTACACGTTTTGGGCATTTCGCGCCCAAGCGGTGCAGTTGACTGCACAACGTGATGACACGGTGTCTTATCTCTTCGATTCTGCGGCTGATCACGAGAGTGCGTGCATGTGCACTGGGCATTCCCAGCCGGCCCACGAATCATGGAGGTCATGATGCGAACCTGGTTGCTGTGTGCCCCATTGCTGTTGGTCGGTGCGGCACTCGTGACGGCGCCGATCGCGTCAGCAGGCGCCGATGACGTCATCAGCGATCTGGAGGCGCAGGGCTACACCGTGCAGATCAACTGGACCAACGGATTCGACACCAAGCCCCTGTCGGAGTGCTGGGTCACCGGCGTCAACAACCCCAGCAATCAGAAGCCCGGGCCGGGGACGTTCGTCACGGTGTACGTCGACGTCGCGTGCCCCAATCACGATTACTAGACGCTATGGGCTGACGGGCACCGTGGTCACCGGCGATTCGCCGGAATGCCCACCGCTGCTTGAACTTCCGCCACCGGACGACCCGCCGGAGGATCCACCGGACGACCCTGACGAGCCACTGCCGGACGACCCCGACGAGCCACTGCCGGACGACCCCGACGACCCGCCGCCATACGCCGGCTCCTGCTGATAGACCGTGGTCTGTGGAGCCTCATGGGTCGGCGGCGGTGTGTAGGCAGGCGATGCCGGCGCGGTGTAGGTCGACTCTTCCTTGGGTGTCACCGGCGCTACTGAAGTCGTCGTCACCGTATGCGTCGGCGTCGACGGCTCCGTCGGTGTCGACGTCGACGGGACTGTTGTGGTCGTCGTCGGCACCGTCGTTGTCGTAGTCGGCGGGGTGGTGGTCGTGGTGGGTGGCGTGGTCGTGGTGGTCGGCGCCGTCGTCGTGGTGGTGCTCGTGGGCGGAGTCGTCGGCGTGGTGGGGAACGTCCACGGCGGTGTCCACGGCGGCACGAGCGGCGGGACCGGAATGGGAACCGGGATCGGTGCGGGTATCGGCACCGGGACCGGGGCAGGCGGAACCTCGACGGGCGGGGGAGCCGGCGCGGGCTGCGGCGCGACGGGCACCGGATTGGACGGCACCTGAACCGGTTGATCATTGCTCCGCACGTTGGGCACGACGGGAGCGGCAGGCGGCGGGGTCAGGACGGACACCGGCAACGCCACCGGGTCTGCCTGGTGAGGGACCGGCGGCAGGTAGCGGCCCGGCACCGTGTTGGCCTGCGTAGGAGGCGCCGGCTGGGCGGCGACGTCGGCGGTCGGTCGGACATTGATCGCGACGGTGACGGCCAAGGTGGCGAAGCTGATCACGAGAAACATCGCTGCGCTGCCCATGAGCAGCATCCGCGGTGCCGGCGGCGCGATGACCGTCGTGTACTCGGCCTCGTCCTCCTGCTCGGGGACGAACTCGCCCAGCGGTTCCATGGGCATCTCATCGGCCCACGGCTCCTCGCCGGCTTCCTGCGAGTAGGCCAGGTCCGGGCCGACGGCACCCTCGGTCTGCGCGCTGGCCGGTGCCATCTGCGTGGCGTCGCCCGCGGCGGGCGCCATCTGCGTGGCTTCGCCGAGGGGCGCCATCTGCGTGGCATCGGCAGCGGCAGGCGCCATCTGGGTCGCGTCGAGCGCGGGTGCCATCTGTGTCGACGCCCCGGCCGGCGCGAAGCCAGAGCCGTCGGCGGTCTGGGCCGCGCCGCGGGCAATGGCGTAACCGGCATCCGGCGCCACCTCGACGGGCGCAGTCGAACGTAGTTCTGCGGCAACGGAATCCAGATCCAGGCGTTGCCCGACGAGCATCACCCGCATCGGCGCCGCGGCGGCGGGCATGTGTTGCAGCACCGACGCGCACGCCACGGCCGCACCGGCGGCTCCGATCGGTACGGATGCCAGCGTGGACGTCGACTGTTCGTCTTCACCGACCACGGTCAGCGACACAGTGTCGTCGTCGGCCAGTAGCAGCGCGGCATCCGCGCCTGCGCTGCGGGCCAGCGCCGCTGCGGCCTCGGCCTCGGCGACCACCTCGACGTTCTGCACACCGGCACCGGCGACCCGCTGACGCAGGGTGTCAGCGGCCGACGGGTCGGGCAGGCACAACCGCGTCGCGGCCACCCGGTTGCCCGATTCGGTCACCTCGCGGTAGGTGCCGATGATGGTGTCGGCAAGTTCCGTCATCGCATCGTCGGACAGGTCCAGCGCGTACTGGTCCAACAATTGGCTGCCACTGGCGGGCGAACCGACCATCGCCAGGCGGGCAACCCGTCCGGCGACTGCCACCCCGAGGACTACGTCCACCGGTTACCACTCCTCATCTCACGCATATGTTGGGCGTACGACGCTTCTTGCCCCGTGCTGCGCTTTTCGACTCCTCAAAGCTACCGCACAGCCTCGGTGGGCCCGGCCGGATGAAAACGATCACGGTCGCCACTGCTTGTGCGCCAGAGCAAAAATGAGCACGCTGGTTGAATCGTCTTGCGACGTCACTCATAGAAGGGAATCGGTACGTGAGCGACCAGCGTTACGACGCGTCCGCCACAGTTCAGTTGGCGACCACGGCTGCACCCGCCGTGGCGCGGTCCCCACGTGTCGGCTACGTCCCGAACCGGGCCAACAGGGTGCGCGACGGGGTCGCGGTCGCGCTCCTCGTGCTGGCGCTGTTGCTCCCGTGGAACCTCGAATTCGGCGTCGGCGTGCCGGACAGCGACGCGACGACGTTCGTCGTGCTGGCCGTCGTGACGGTGCTGGCGGTCGCGGCCGCGCTGGCCCCGCACGTCGGACCGTTCCGGCTCAATTCGGCGCAACCGGATGTCCGGCGCACCGGCGGCATCCGGCTGCTGCTGAGCGTCGCCTATCTCGTCGTGGTCATCGGTTTCGTGGTCTTCCATCTGGTGCAGACGGTCCACAGCGGCGGCACCGGTGCCGTGCCGCCGGGTGTCGGCCCCGGCATGCTGCTGGGCGTCGCGGGCGCGCTGCTGGCAGCGCAGCCGCCCATCACGTCGATCACCATCGAACACAACAAGTTTCGTCGCTGGTATGCGGTGGCGAGGGCCATCGGTTTCGTCTCGATCGGGCTGGCCACGCTGTCGGTCGCTTTCAACCTGTACTGGCGGCTGCGGTACCTGTTCGTGACCGATGTGGCCTTCGGCGGCCATGACGTCGCCGTCATCGTCACGACACTGCTCTACGGCGCGGAAGCGATGATCGCGTTGGTCATCGCCTCGCGCTGGCTGACCGAGCGGACCGCCGCGGCCCGATTGGCCACCACCGCCATCGGTGTCTCGGGTGCCGTTGCGGCAACACTGGTGTGGTTGCTCGGGGTCGGCCGTGACATCGACGCGTTTCACGGCATCGCGGAGAACACCTCGACCGCCGCGGTGGGGTACGAGGGCTACCTGGCCTGGGCTGCCGCCGCCGCGATCGTCGCACCGACGACGCTTTACGCCGTCCTGCTGATCAAGCCGCCCACCATCGGCGCCTACCGCGGGGCCGCGCAGAAGTGCTTGACGCTCATCGCGTTCTGGTCGTTCGCGGCCGCGGCGCTGCGGGTCGTCGACTATGTGATCGCGCTGTCACTGGACCTGCCGCGGGCACTGTACGACAGCGTGGCGATGACGGTGTTCAGCCTGGTCACCGGGTTCATCGCGCGGTGGCTGCACCGGCAATTGGACAAGGGCGTGGTTTCGGCGACGGTGACCGCCGCCTTCAGCGCAGTGTTGTTCGTCTTCACCGTCGCTGACGTCGCGATCGGCGTAGCCCTGGCACCCCGGTACGCCCAAGCGGCGCCCGCGGCGATCTACGGCAACAACCTGGCCCAGCAGATCACCAGCACCTTCGATGTCGCGGTGTGCGTGCTGAGCCTCACCGTGCTGGTAGTGATGCTGTTCACGGGCCCGCTGGCGGGCTACCTGGTCCGTCGCGACGCGCGGGCCACCAAGCCCGCGAAACCCGCGACGCCGCCCGCTCCCGCCGCAGACGCCTCTGCGCCTCCGACGATCGCGCGTCAGCCCCGTGCCGCAGCCATGCCGAGGATCGCACGTTTGAAGGACGATTCGACGACGGTGCTGCCTGCTGCGCCGACCACCGAGCTGCAGGTACCGACCACGACGCTGCGCATCCAGCGTCGGCCCAGTTCGGGATGGCCGCCGCCGTCTGAGCGCTAGCGACTATTTGTGAGCGGGCGCGCCGAACAGGTAGACGGCGGTGCGGTGGCCGATGAAATTGTTGGCGATGAACAGCACGCCGGTGATGACGACGACCACCACCAGCGCAAAGATCGCCCAGCTGAGGCCGATCATGAGCCGGGCGCGACCCGAGTCCGACCGGCCGTCGGCCGTGGCGGTGATGTTGAGGCGCAGGCCGAGCGCGAACAGGGTCGGCACCGCGGCGCCCAGTACCAGGCCGAACAGCAGGATCTTGCCGACGGCCACGAGATTGATCCAGTGGTTCATGTGATTCCCTACTTGGCCTCGACCGTGCCGGTCAGGCTGCCTTCCCAGGCGTCGTTGACGTTGTTGTGATCGATCGGTGGCTTGCGTGACTTGATCCAGATGGGCACTGCCGACCCGACGAGCACCATGAACCCGATGAGCGGGCCGAAGAATCCGCCGATTCCGTGCACCAGGTAGTAGGTCAGCGCGCCGACCAGGCCCGCGGCTGGCAGCGTGATCAGCCAGGCCGTGGCCATCTTGCCTGCGACGCTCCAGCGCACCTCGGTGCGCCTGCCCACGCCGCTGCCGAGGATGGACCCGGTGGCGACGTGCGTGGTCGACAGCGAGTATCCGAAATGGCTCGACAGGAGAATCGTTGCTGCCGAGGCACATTCGGCGGCCATGCCCTGCGGGGCGGCAGTGTCGACCAGACCCTTTCCGAGGGTTCGGATGACGCGCCAACCGCCGGACAGCGTGCCCAGCGCGATGGCGATCGCGCATGCGACCACCACCCAGAACGGGGGCATGGTCGCGGACTCGTCGACGGTGCCGTAGGAGATGAGGGCCAGGAAGATGATGCCCATCGTCTTCTGGGCATCGTTGGTGCCGTGCGCGAGTGAGATCAGCGACGCCGACCCGATCTGCCCGTACCGGAACCCGGCCGTGGTGCGGTCCTCAGGCAGTCCGCGGATCAGCCGGTAGACGAGCCAACTGGCGATGCAGGCCACGACGCCGGCGATCAGCGGGGACAACACCGCGGGCACGATGACCGTCGACACCAGTCCGTGCCAGATGACGCCGTGGCCGCCGACCGCGGCGATCATGGCGCCGACGATGCCGCCGATGAGGGCGTGTGACGAGCTCGACGGGATCCCCAACAGCCAGGTGAACAGGTTCCAGACGATCCCGCCGACCAGGCCGGCGAACACCAGCTCCAGGCTGACGAGATTGGCGTCGACCAGGCCTTTCGCGATGGTCGCCGCCACCGCGGTGGAAAGGAATGCCCCGACGAGATTGAGTACCGCCGAGAGGCCGACGGCGGTCCGTGGCTTCAGTGCCCCGCTGGCGATCGACGTCGCCATCGCATTGCCGGTGTCATGAAATCCGTTGGTGAAATCGAATATCAGTGCCGTGATCACGACGATGCAGAGCAGGAGGAACTGTAAAGACACGGTAAACAATTGTGGAACAGCAAAGGTGTGAAAACCTAATTAGCTGGCCGAGGGCTGCGTCACGGCCGGGCTCGCGCAGCCCTGTCGAGCATCGCTAGGGCTTGCGACCAGCCGCCAGGTAGACGATGGGAACCACACCCGGGCTGCTGAGAAGTCCGAGTGCAGCACCCCACGCCCACTTGGGACCGTTGACCTGGGCGGCCTCACGGCCTGCCAGGTCACGCAGGGCCCAGGCCCGTAGGCCGGCGTCCACCGCGGCAATCCCGATGATGGCCACCTTGGCGGTCGGGGACAGTTCGTTCCAGCGCTTCTTGGCCACTGCAGGCATCCTTTCGGCGGGACGTGTGATCGCCCTCCAGCGTACGGCTAGACCGAGACAGCCTGGCGCTCATCACGTTTGGCTCCGGTGCTGCGCATCTCGCCGGCCAGGAGCGCGAGCGCCGCCACGGCCAGTGCGGCACCGATCCAGGCGACGGCGGGGTATCCGAGGCCCGCGCTGATCGCGATGCCGCCCAGCCACGGCCCGGCGCTGATGCCGATGTTGAAGGCGGAGACGTTGCCCGCCATCGACAGTGTCGGCGCCGCAGGCGCGATCCCGACCACCCGCGAGTTGAGCACCGGATTGGTGCCGAAACCGGCCATGCCGAGCACGAACACCCCGACGACCACCGGTGCGATGTGCGATGCCGTCACCGCGATGAAGACTGACGCGGCAAGGAGTCCGGTGAACCCGGCGGCGAGAACTCCCAATGGTCGACGGTCGGCGATCCTGCCGCCGACGACTATGCCGATCACCGATCCGACGCCGTAGGTCAGCAGGACGAACGGCACCCACTGTGGCTGCAGTCCGGTGGTGCTCGTCAGCATCGCGGCGAGGTAGGAGAAGGTCCCCAGCAGTGCAGCGGTCGACACCGCCGTCATGCTGTAGGACAGCCACAGCCTGGGTATGGCAAGCCCCCGGATCTCCGATGATGCGCGTGCGGGCGTCTCGGGTCGTCTGTCGCGGACACCGAACAGGATCGCCGCAGCGGCCACGACACTCAACCCGGTGATGGCCCAGAACGTTCCACGCCAGCCCAGGTGCTCGCCGATCCAGGTGCCTGCCGGCAGCCCGATCACCATGGCCACGGTCAGTCCACCTGCGACGATGCTCATCGCTCGACCACGGAGTTCCGGGGCGACGACGGCCATGGCGGCGCTGCTGCCGACGGCCCAGAACCCGGC
Source organism: Mycobacterium aquaticum (assembly GCF_002086485.1). Classification (GTDB taxonomy): domain Bacteria; phylum Actinomycetota; class Actinomycetes; order Mycobacteriales; family Mycobacteriaceae; genus Mycobacterium; species Mycobacterium aquaticum. The sequence continues at coordinate 133,865 of NZ_MVHF01000004.1, forward strand.
GTAGACGAACGCTGCGACAAAGCGGGTGGTGAACAAGATGGAGTAGTCGCTCGTCAGGGCACCGACGACATGGGCCGCGATGAACACGGTGAGGAACGTCAGCATCGTGAGCCTGCGCCGCAGCCGCAAGGTCGCGATGGCAAGCACTGGCGCCCCGACGAGCATCCCGAGCGCGAATCCCGAGATCAGCAGGCCTGCTTGCGGAATGCTCACCGAAAGGTCTGTTGCGAGCCCCGGTAGCAAGCCGGCCAGGACGAGTTCGCTTGTGCCCTGGGCGAATATAGCGAATCCGATCAACCAGACTGCGACCGGCATCAGAGCATCGACCCGCCGGTCGCATCGATCCACTGGCCGGTGACCCACCGCGCGTCCTCCGATGCGAGGAAAGCCACGATGTCGGCTATGTCCGCAGGCTGTGCGACCCGGTTGAACGGTGATTGCGCAGCTACGGCGGCGCGGCCTTCGGGAGTGGCCAACCGCGCGGCGTTCATGTCGGTGTCGACGCTGCCTGGCCCCACGGCATTGACTGTGATCCCATGAGGAGCAAGATCTTTGGCCAATGTGGCGGTGAAAGCGTCGATCGCGGCCTTTGACATTGCGTACGCCAGCAGTTCGGGGATCCGCATCCCGTGGGTGAATCGCGTGGAGAGATTGACGATTCGTCCGCCGTCGCGCAGTCGAGGCAGGCCTTGTTGCACGACGAATACCGGCGCTGTGGTGTTGACGGCGAACACATTCTCGTATTCCTCGCGGGTGAGGTCGGTGAAAGAGGTACGGGTACCGAGGATTCCTGCATTGTTGACCAAGATGTCGACGCCGTCGGCGTGCTCGTCGAATGCTGCCCACAATCGCTCCGCATCTCCGGGTTCGCCGAGTTTCGCACCGAACGAGAATGCCGACCCTCCGGCCTCGCGGATCTGGTGGACGGTTTGCTCGGCGGCGTCTGCGCGAGTTCCGAAATGGACGCCGACCCGGGCTCCGTCGGCGGCAAGGCGCTGGGCGATCGCGCGTCCGATGCCGCGGCCCGCTCCGGTCACGACTGCCGTCTTTCCTGTCAGCGGTGACATGCTCAACCTTTCTTTATCGGGTGCTACAAAAATCGACGGTAGCACATTGTGGAACGAGCGCTATAAAATGGCTGGATGGCGACAACGCGCGGCCGTCCGCGGTCATTCGATCGGGACATGCTGCTGGACAAGGCGATCCGGATGTTCTGGACCAATGGTTACGAGGCCACGTCGGTCCGCGATCTGACCTGTGAGCTGGGCATCGCCGCACCCAGCCTCTACAACACGTTCGGTGGCAAGCAGCAGCTGTTCGCCGAGGCCGTCGAGGTGTATGACCGCGTGTACGGCGGATTCATCGACGCTGCCCTGGCCGAAGAGCCGACCGCGCGGACGGCCGCGGCGCGCATCTTCACCGAAGCGCCGGCACGGTACACCCGCCGCGGCCTTCCGACGGGCTGCCTGATCGTCAGCGGGGACGCCGGCACCGCCGATCCCGTCGTGCAGCGATCGATGCGCAGCATCCGGGAACATAAGGTCGCGCAGTTCGCCGACAAGGTCCGCGCCGATATCGATGCCGGCCGGATCGCCGCCGACGCGAATCCCGAAGCCCTCGGCCGGTACGTGATGGCGGTGCTGAGCGGCATCGCCCAGCAGGCCCGCGACGGTGTGTCCCGGGCCAAGCTCGATCAGCTCGCCGCGGTTGCCGTCGACCTCACCGTCACGTCGCTGGCGCCTGAGCGGTGATCCGGTAGGCGCTTGCCAAGATGAGGACGCACCCGATGGCCTGCCATACCGAAGGCACCTGCCCGAGGCATACGGCGGCCAGGAGGAGCGCGCCGACCGGTGTCAGCAGCAACAGCGCAGAACTGACTTCGACCCGCAGCAGCGGACTGCTCAGCGCGACGAGCAGCCAGCCCAGTACCTGACCGCAGATCGCGGTGAGTGCAAGCCAGCCCGCGGGCCCCCAGCCCGGTGTCAGGGTGACTCCGCCCCACCACAGTGCGCCACCGGTCAGGGCGGCGCACGCTGCCGATCCGATGATCGTCACGTACGACTGGACCGGCGGCTGGTCCGGGCCGCCGCGGCGGAGCAGGAACAGGAACGCCGAGTAGCACAGCGCGGCCAACGCGGAATGGATCGTCCCGGCGACGGGTGCCGTTCCCGCCACACCGGATTCGAAGACGCCGCCGGTGAGCACGGTGCCCAGCATGACGACCGGCAACAGTGCGACGAACCGAGTGCTCAGCGGCTCCCGGTCGATCAACCGGGCCAGCAGCGGCACCATCACCACCTGGGTGTTGACCAGCACGGCGGACAACCCCACGCCGACCTCGTAGATCGCCTGCGTCCACAACAGTGCGTCTGCTGCGAACAACACTCCCGCGGCGGCCGCCCAGGCATGCTGGCGAGCGGTAGGTGCTCCGCGGTGACGTCGTTCGGCGATCGCGAGCGGCACCAGCAGCGGGAGGGCGAACACGCAGCGGAAGAACGACGCAGTGCCCGGCGAGGTGCTCGACAGTGCCACGAACAAGCCCGACGTCGACACCCCGAGCGCACCTGCGGCAGCGACCGGCACCGGCCGCTGCGTGATCGCAGTGAATCCTCGGACGACGTTGAGCATCACTGCCCGATGGTAGAAACGGGCAGGCGCTCTGCGCATCGCAATTACGCGGACCATCCGACCAAGCCGCGAAGAGGTGCACGGAGTCGATTGGCGCACAGCAATATTGCGAGTGATCGAATAATCGGTGGCGCTCTCACGATTGCCCGCGTAGCGTTCTGCGAGCCCGGTGATGTGAGCCGGACGTTGATCGGTTACCACTTCGGATGGAGATGTCGCGGGTTCGAATCCCGCCCGCCCCAGGGCGGTAGCTCAGTCTGGGTAGAGCGCTTTGATATCGGTTGACCCCTCACACGCCCACATCCCTTGGCGCACAACTTCATTGCCGCGGGCCGAAAGTCGGTCGGTTATCTGGCGATTTGGGTTCGATTCCTGACGTAGCAGCTTCGGCTGTTGCGCACCGGTCGGCGCCTCACACGCTCGCGGCTCCATGTCCGGCACACAACACTGAAAGGAGTAGCCCCATGGACATTCTCAGGACGATCAACCTGCGCTGGACGCGACAGTCGCGCGCAGCGAAGGCCGGCCAATTGCTCAATGCCGCTGGCGGCTACGCCTTTCCGGTTGACGACTGGGCGCGGGTGCACCGGTTCCTGACGCTGGGCACCGACGGTGGCACCTATTACACCCATAGCGGCGACCTCACGCGTGACAACGCCGAGGTGGTGCTGCGGGTCGCCGCAACCGATCCGGTCGAGCTGGTGAACCGCATCGTGGCGGTCTCGGAGGCGGGGCGGGCGCCCAAGGCCAACCCGGCGCTGTTCGCGCTGGCCATCGCCGCGTCGGCTGATGACGTCGACGGTCGGCGCGCCGCTCTGGCGGCATTGCCGCGAGTGGCGCGCACCGCAACTCAGCTGTTTCTGTTCGCCGGCTACGTCGAGCAGTTCCGTGGTTGGGGTCCGACGCTGCGTCGCGCGGTCGCCCAGTGGTACACCGAGCGGCCCGTCGATCAGCTGGCCTACCAGCTGGTGAAGTACCGCAGGCGCGGCGGCTGGAGCCACCGCGATCTGTTGCGGCTGGCCAGCCCGTCGGGCACCACCGACCCTGCTCGCCGGATGGCGTTCAACTGGGCCGTCGGCAAGGGTCTCGGTGACTATCCCGAAGCCGTCGTACCGCTGAGCGACGAGCAGCTCAGGGCCGGGCAGCGCAACGCTGTCCGCCCCGCGCTGCGTGCCGATGTCGTACCCGAGGAGCTGGCGATCATCGTCGACTTCGAGGACGCGCAGGTCGCGACGACTCCGGGCCGGTGGCTCGAGATCATCGAGCGGGGCAACGGTCTGTCGTGGGAGATGCTGCCCGACACGGCGCTGGCGGAGCCGGCGGTGTGGGAGGCGCTCATCGCCCGCGGGATGCCGCAGACGGCGCTGATGCGTCAGCTCCCGCGGCTGACCCGGCTTGGGCTGCTGGCCGGCGCGGTCGGTGAGACGGTGGCGACACAGCTCGCCGATCCGGTTCGGCTGGCACGGGCCCGGGTGCACCCGGTGAATGTCCTTGTGGCACAGCGCACCTACGCGTCGGGTCATGGGGACCGCGGTCAGAGCACCTGGACGCCTGTCGGACGCATCAGCGATGCGCTCGACGCGGCGTTCTACGCGGCCTACGGGGCGGTGCAGCCGGCGAACAAGCGGACGCTGCTGGCACTGGACATCTCGGGCTCGATGGTGATGCCGGTGTCGGGTCTGCCGGTGACGTGCCGCGAGGCGTCGTCCGCGCTGGCGATGGTCACTGCGGCCACCGAGCCGCAGCACCGGATCATCGGGTTCACCGCGGGCAGCCGCGGATACCCGGACACCGCGGTGACCGAGCTGGACATCGGCCCGCGCCGTCGCCTCGACGACGTGTGCCGGTACACCGCGGGGCTGCCGATGGGTGCCACGGACTGCGCACTGCCGATGGCCTGGGCACTCAAGCATCGGGTGGAGGTGGACACGTTCCACATCTACACCGACAACGAAACCTGGTACGGGAACATTCATCCGCACCAGGCGCTGGAGCAGTACCGCGCTCGGATGGGCATCGATGCGCGCCTGGTGGTCGTCGCCATGACGGCCACCCGCAACTCGATCGCCGATCCGAGCGACCCGCGTCAGCTCGACATCTCCGGGTTCGACTCGGCGGTGCCGACGCTGCTTGCGGATTTCTCCCGCGGCGACGTATAGCGGAAGGCATTCGGGGGTGGCGGTTTTCGACCGCCACCCCCGATCTCTGTTTGGGCGACGTGCGGGTGAATCGGTTCCGTAGAGGGCGTGGGCATCCATCCATTGACATTAGGTGCATATGAGACTAATTTGACTCGCACGCCCTTACGGGACGCGGGCACACACGGAGGATGGACGATGGCGGTTCCAACCGTTGAGGTCATGGGAGAACGGCGCGCTGCCGCACTCGTCATTCGGGGTTCACCCGGCCGCGGCGCCCGGAACAGTCGTAGATCGATTGAATGATCAAGTTCTACAGACAGATTGATCGCCCAGGGGAGTGTGGTACATGACCAAAAAAGCCGAGATCGACGTGCCGTCACGGTGCAACTGCGCCCGATTGCGACGCGCCACACGAATCGTCACGCGGTTCTACGACCAATGCCTGGCGGACGCGGGCATCGGGGTGAACCAGTTCACCATCCTGGGCTATCTCAAGAACAACGGACCGCTGCGGATGATGGCTCTCGCCGAATTGCTCGCCATGGACCGCGCCACCATCGGCCACAATCTGAAACCGCTTGAGCGGGACGGATTTCTGACCATCACCGTCGACGAAACGGACCGTCGCGCCCGCATGGTCGGCATCACCGACAGCGGCCTGGCCAAGGTGGCCGAGGCGCGCCCCTACTGGGATGCCGCGCAAGAAGAATTCGAGACGACATTCGGCTCAGCCGAATCCGCACAGCTTCGGCGGATGCTCGACGACGTCGCGGACCAGCACCTGACTGTCCGACCTGCACCGGCCGGATAACCACCACCACTCGTATCAGGAGACACCATGAGGAACTACTCGCAGTTTTACATCGACGGCTCGTGGGTCGATGCGTCCGACCGACCGCGGATCGAGGTGATCAACCCCGCCACAGAAGAGGTGGCGGGCTGGATCTCCCGTGGCACCGCCGCCGATGTCGATGACGCGGTCGCAGCGGCACGCGCTGCCTTCCAAACGTTCTCGCGCACCACCCGAGAGGACCGGCTCGACCTCCTGCGCTCCGTTCTCGGGACCTACGTGAAGCGCCGCCAGGATCTTACGGATGCGCTGGTCGAGGAGTTGGGCGCACCGGCCGAGTTCGCATTCGACGTTCAGACGGGCATCGGAGCCCTGCACATCATGACCGCCATAGAGAATCTCAAGACATATGCCTTCGAACGTCCCAAAGGCCCGCGCACGGTAGTCCGTTACGAGCCGATCGGCGTGATCGGCATGATCACGCCCTGGAACTGGCCCGTCAACCAGATCATGTGCAAGATCGTGCCCGCGCTCGCCACCGGCAACACCATGGTCCACAAGCCGTCTGAAGTGACTCCCTTCACCGCTCACATCATTACTGAGATCCTCGAAGAGGCAGGTGTTCCGAAGGGTGTCTACAACCTGATCCACGGAAGTGGACTAGAGGTAGGCGCCGCGATCTCCTCGCATCCGGACGTCGCGATGGTCTCGTTCACGGGGTCGACCGGCGCCGGCATCGACGTGGCCAAACGCGCGGCCGACTCTGTGAAGCGTGTGCACCAGGAATTGGGCGGCAAGTCTCCCAACGTGGTGCTTCCCAGCGCCGATCTCGGAAAAGCCGTTACCGAGACCATCTATCGCCTGATGGTCAACAGTGGGCAGACCTGCCATGCGCCGACGCGGCTGCTCGTGCCTGCCGACCGTCTGACGGAGACCAAGGCGATCGCTGCCGAAGTTGCGGCGGCAATCACGGTCGGTCATCCGCGCAGCGGTGCATACATGGGGCCGCTGGTCTCCGATGTTCAACGCCAGCGGGTTCTCGCCTTGATCCAGAAGGGCATCGACGAGGGGGCGACCCTGCTGGCCGGAGGCGTTGCCGCGCCGGCCGGACTCGACAAGGGCTTCTACGTGCAGCCGACGGTGTTTGCCGACACCACCCGTGACATGACGATCGTGAAGGAAGAGATCTTCGGACCGGTGCTCGTAATCCAGAGTTACGAGACTGTGGACGACGCTGTGTCCATTGCCAACGACACCATCTACGGCCTCGCCGCTTACGTTCAAGCCGGGACCGATGATGAGGCAGCCGCGGTCGCCGCCCGGATCGATGCCGGCATGGTCTATTTGAACGGCGCAGGCGAAGACGGTGAAGCCCCCTTCGGCGGTTACAAGATGTCCGGGAACGGACGCGAATGGGGCGAGATCGCATTCGGCGACTTCCTTGAGATCAAGGCCGTCATCCACAAGCAAGCAGCCTGAATCGATTCGAGAGGAACAGTCATGCGCGCCTACCAAGTCGTGGAGTTCAACGCTCCCATCGTTTGTACGGAAGTTCCTAACCCGGTACCCAGTGGGACGGAAGTCGTTGTCGACGTGGTCACCTGCGGTCTGTGCCATTCGGACCTGCATTTCCACGAGGGCCACGTCAATCTCGGCGGGGACGCGAAACTGCCGGCCGGCATGCTCGGCATCAATACGCCCACCTCGCTCGGTCACGAGATCTATGGTCGGATCGCCGCTTTTGGACCGGATTCCGGGTACAGCCAGGCCGATATCGGGCGGCCGGTCGTCGTATATCCCTGGATTGGCTGCGGCCAATGCTCGGCGTGTCTGTCGGATCGCGACAACGAGTGCCCGACGCCGCATTCCATCGGTATGCAGCGCCCCGGGGGGCATGCCGAAAAAGTCGTGGTGCGCGACAGCAAGTATCTTGCACCCGCCGACGGGCTGACCGACGACTATGCCGGCATTCTCGCTTGCGGCGGCCTCACTGCCTACGCGGCTCTCGCCAAACTTCCGCGTCGCGACGGCTGGATCGGGATCATCGGGGCAGGCGGAGTGGGCACCATGGCCCTGTCGATCGAGAAGGCTCTGTCGGACAGCAAGATCGCGATTCTGGACATCAGCGATGCGAAGTTACGGGCCGCCGTCGACAACTTCGGTGCCGACATGGCGCTGAACAGCCTGGAGGAGGGTCTCTCGGAAAGGCTGGTCCAAGAAACCGGCGGCTTCATCGGCATCATCGATTTTGTCGGGGCGCAGCAGACGCTTGAGCTGGGACTGTCATTGCTCCGCAACGGCGGCACGTACGTCGGGGTCGGGCTGTTCGGCGCCATGATCCAACTTCCCGTGGCGGTTCTGGCTTCCAAGCAACTCAGTCTCAAGGGTTCCTATTGCGGCAGCCTTGCCGAGTTCCGTGAGCTGGTCGAACACGCTCGAAACGGCAGGATCAAGCCGATACCGACAACGGTCGTTCCGATCGACACGATCAACCAGGGGTTCGAGGAGTTGCGCGCAGGCAAGATCGACGGGCGGCTGATCCACCGGCACGCTCACGCCTAGCCGGGCAGCTACGCCCTCTGGCCGGCCACCTCGAGGAGAGCCGCGGCGGTGGCTCGCATCTTGCCGACATCGCCACCGGCCACTTCCATGCGAGCATCATTGGACAGGCTGCGTGTGGCACGGGCGATGTCACCCAATCACACCATCTGGCAACGTGATTGACTGTCGGCCCAACGGATGACAACGGCGTGGCAGGCTCACAGATCGTCGATGTGGATGAGGCCGTCCTGAATGGCCCGGGCGACCAGGGCAGCCTTGGTCTTCGCGGGCCGTCCGACTGCGGCGTACTTTGCCCGCACTCGCTGCAGATGGGTGCGGACGGTCGTCGGCGCGATGTGCAATTGGCGGGCGACCGCTTCCTTGCTTTCGGTGTGGAACCAGGCGACGAGCACCTCGACTTCGCGGGGCGCAAGCTCGGGCTGCATGGCGGGTGTCATATCGGGAACAGACAAATCCGGGACACCTCTCAACCTGAAACTTGGTTCTATCGTCCGTTCGGCCGACAGCAAAAGCAGGTGGTCTTACACATATTTGCCAGACTTGGAGTTCGCCAAACGTCAATTGCTGAGAACTTCGGGCAAGATCTTGCCGGGCGTAGGAGGATTCAGTATGGTCCACAGTCCTCGAATCCTGGTGGCATCGCCGCTGGCTCGGATCATCACGCCTGCGCTGGCCAACGCGTTCCCGGCCAGCGTGGTGGAAGAGGCGTTGGACCGTGACGATGTCCGCCGACAGGTTGCCGGCCGGGTTCGTTTCGACGTCGTGATCGCCGATCTGGTGTGGAATCACCCCGATCTGGAGTACACCTTTGACGGCCTGGATGTGCTCGACATCCTGCGTGCCGCAGACCGCCCGGCACCGGTGATCCTGGCGACTCAGGGGCACACGATCGAACTCGACCTGCTCGACGAGGCCAGGCTGCGCCCGGAGGTTGCCGCCGTGTTTCCCAAGTCTGTTGGTACCGCCGAGCTCGCTACGCTCGTCCGCGACGCCGCGGTGGGCCGACGACACATCGCAGCTGTGCCGGCATCCCGGAAACCTCCTCTGTACGAGGCGTTCCGCAGCCGCAAAGGACAGACGGCCGGACGGCTGGCCGGGGCGATCGCTGCGGGGCGGGCCACCGACGGCGTCACGCTTGCCGCGGCCGCGGGCGTCGCAGTCAACACCGCGAACAAGGTCGCCACCAACTATCTCGGTCCGATCATCATCCAGCGCGGTGAGCATGATCCCGACCTGCCGTTGACCCTGGCCGCCGTCTATCGGTGGTGCGGGCTGCATGCCCGCTACATCGTGAGTTGGTGCAGGCGCAACGGTCACGCAGACGTGCTCAGATCGCCGAATATCGATTCATAGCAATGAGATTGACGCGGCGAGTCACCCTACTTGGCGAGGCGTGACTGCTCCGCACGTACCAGCTGATCCTGATGCGGCGGGGGCTCATCGCGGTTCTGTGCCAGCCGGCGGATCGGCTCGTCGATGCTGCTCCTGGCCAGCAACCGGTACACGCGGATGGTGGGTAGCTCGCTGATGCGCTGGGTACGTCCGATGATCTGGCGTTCCACCTGCGGGCGCCACTGCGGTTCGGTGAGGATCACGACGAGCGGCGCCGGAACCTTGCGCAGATCGAGGGCTCCGCAATCGACCTGGGCCAGCAGCGTGGCGGGCCCGTGATGGGCGGCGAACTCGGCGATCACCGCCCGCGGATCGGGCACCGTGTCGTCCAGTGGGCCGAACACATTGCTGGGCAACGCTTTCCGGATCACCTCGAGCACCGGCACGAACTGTGAGAACACCACCACCCTGGCGCCGTTGATGTGGGCTTCGGCGGTCAACTCGATCAAGCGGTCGAGCTTGGCGGCCGGCTCGGGGGACCCTGACGGCCATGCGCCCTGCCGGATCGCGGTGAAGTTACCGCTGCCGACCGCGCGGCGATACCGTTCCCGGTCGGACCGCCCGAATCTGACCCATTCCTCGGTCGAGACGCGCAGGGGGAGTTCGTCGATCACGTCACGGAAGTCGCGGCGCAGGTACACGCGGTCCACCGTGCGGCGGAATCCGATCGACCCCCGCAGGCCTGCGTTGGGCGCCACCGTCGCGGCCACCTCTGGTTGCAGGTAGTCGACCAGATTGCGGAAACCGTCGATGCGGCTGTGCATCGGGATTCCGGTCAGGAACATGATGCGGTTGTCCGACGTGAGCACGTTACGCACCGCGCGGGCCCGGTCCGATTTCGGATCGCGCAGCAGATGGGCCTCGTCCACGATCACCAGGCCGGGGCGTACCCGAAGCGTGATCCGGACCAGCGTGGCGAAGGTCACGATCGCGACCCCGCCCTTGGCCTCCCACTCGGCCAGGCGCTCCTCACTCTGGCTGCCCCGGATTTCGATCGGGGTCAGGGTGGTGTGCTTGAGGGTCTCGTTGACCCAGTGGATGGCGAGGTTGGCCGGGCAGATCACCAGCACGTGCCGCATCTTCTCGGCGGCGGCCAGATGCGCGGCGACCGCCAGGGCCTGCAGGGTCTTGCCGAGCCCGAGTTCGTCGCAGAGCAGTACGCGTTGACGTGCCAGTGCGTACTGCGCGCCGAACGTCTGATAGCCGCGCAGCTGGGTACGCAGCAGCGACCGGTCGAGCGACACATGCTCGGCCTGCGCCGTCACCTCGGCGCCGACGAATCCTTGCTGGGCATCCACAATGGTGGTCCCCGAGGCGAATTCGCCGAGCAGCGTGTCGACGCCGGTGGGATCGCGGCGGTACTCGGCCCACACGTCGGACGCGGGTTGGCGGGCTTCTTCGATGCGCTCGATCAGTTCGGTGACCTTGGCGACCGCGGGATCGGGGGCATCGGATTCGGCGGGCGTGGGCTGGGCCGCGGCGGCCCGGGTGCGCAATCGCGGCAACAGCCGCCGCAGCTGCTTGACGGCCGTGTCGGTCTTGCTCAGCGTGAGCAGGTTGGCGACCAGCTCGGTATCGCGCTCGGGGGTCAACCGCGGCCGCACGCCGCCGCGCAGGTGGTCGGCCTTGGCTTGGGCGGCGGCCTGCACGGCCTGGGCGGTGGCGATGTCGACGCCCGGCACCTGGGTGAGCGCTCGAGCCGGTACCGACTGGATGTCGGCGACGGTGCGGTACTGCGGCGAGTTGGCCAGACCACCGAGCCGGGCCCCCCGCGTGAGATAGGCGCGCACGCTGTCGATGGGTGCTGACTGCAGGGTTTTGGCGACGATGGCGTCGGTGCTGGCCCGGATGTTCGCGGCAACTTCGGCCCGGAGTTTGCCGATCTCGGCGAGTGTGCCGTCAGCGCGGTTGACCAGTTCGGTGAGGTCGACGCGCTCCATGACTGTCGATCATCCCACTCCACCGTCGTGTCGCGTGCGCCGATTCCGCTCCGTCTACCGTGAAGGAATGGACGAGGACCCCTCGGCCACCGATGCCGACACCGAGCGGCGATACCGCGAGATGGCCCGCAACCCGTTGCTGCCGCGCAGCCAGGTCGAGGATCTGGTGGTCGAATTCGATCGACTGCTGGCCATCGCCGCGCCGCCGGAGGGCTTTCCGGAGCTGTCCATGTCGGAAACGTCGAGGACGGCGACGTGCGCGCGGCGAGGCTTGGTGCAGGGGCTGGCCGACCGCGACGCGGGGGACCGCGCCGAGCCGCGTCGTGAACAGCTCGCCGAACGCGTGATGGCAGCGCTGACAACGGTCACCGACTGCATCGACGGCATGCAGTCGCTGGAATCCGACAAACTCGACGCCGAGGCGACGGCCACCGCGGACGGTTTCATCGTGCAGGCCGGCGGAGGCGTGGCGATCGGAGCCGACACCCAGGGTTCCCCTGAAGGCCAAGCCGGCGCACGCGCCCGCCATGAGCGCCGCATCGTGTCGACCGTTGCCGAGATGGACCGGCTGCAGTTGCGGACGGTCGACGCCATCCGCGAGCAATTGGATGTGGGCGAGACCGGGATCCCGTGGACGTTGATGGAGTGTGCCCGCGCCGGTCTGGATCTCAGCGGCAGCTTCGAGGCCAGTGCGCAGCTGCCGCATTCTCCGCTGCGGGATCTGATGGAACGGCTCGCCGCCGAGATGCACCGCGCCAACGCCGCGGCCCGCGGTGAATCGCGTTAGATCATGTCGTTCTGGGTGAGCCAGCGCATCACGGGCCACCCCACGAAGACGGGCAGCCAGCACGTCAAAACCCGGTAGAGCAGCACCGCGGGCACGGCGATCGCGGCAGGCAACCCGAATGCGGCCAGACCACCGATCAGGGCGGCTTCGACCGCGCCGACGCCGCCGGGCGTCGGGGCTGCCGATGCCAGCGTCCCGCCGATCATCGTGACGACGGTGACGGTGACGAACGACGTGGTCCCTCCGAACGCCTCGACGCTGGCCCACAGCGCGAGCGCCGCACCGAGAGTCGTTCCCGCCGCGCCCAGCACGATGAGGCCCAGCCGTTTGGGCTCCTTGGCCAGGTCGACGAGATCGTCGGTCACCTCTTTGAGCCGCGGCCGCACGGCCGTCGCCAGCCAGTGCCGCAGCTTCGGCACCGACACGAACCCACCGATCAAACCGAGCGCCAGGCCCGCGATCAGATAGAGCACGGTCGCCGACGGCACGAAGTGCGACAGATCCGCCCGCGCGCCCGCGGCGGTGGTGAACAGGATCAGCAGCAGCACGTGCACGATCACCTGCACGGTCTGCTGCAGGGCCACCGCGGCCGTCGCGCGCAGCGTGCTCAGCCCGGCCTTCTGCAGAAAACGCGTGCTCAGGGCGAGACCGCCCACGCCTGCCGGGGTGGTGGTGGCGGCAAAGGTGTTGGCCACCTGCATGATCGCCAGGTGCCGGAAGCTGACCAGCCCGTCGGCGCAGGCCCACAGCGCGGCCGCGGCTCCGACGTAGGTCAGCGCCGAAACAGTCAGGCCGAGCAGCGCCCACCACCAGTTCGCGGTGCCCAATTCGGAGAAGAACGTCGGGACCGTGCTGATGAACGGGTAGGCCACGTAGACCAGCGCGACCAGCAGCACCAGCTGGATCACCTGGTTGCGGGTGAACCGCGTGATGGTCTCGGCCTGGATCTGGTCGGCGCCGGTCTGGTGCTTCACCTCATCGCGAGCCCGGGCCATCACGGCTTTCGCGTCGGGCACGGCGTCGCGGACCCGGCCTGGCACCGCGGCCTTGGTCAGCCGGCCGGATGCGGTCAGCACGGTCTCGCGGCCGAACGCCTCGATCGCCGCGCGCACCGCCGAGGGCGCGTCGTACAACGCGGAGGTGGTCACCAGCAGCTGTGCGATATCAGACTGCAGCTGGGTGTCGGTGGCGCCGTACTCGGCACTGCCGAACCCGCCGAAGAGCACCGCGCCGTCCTCGACGGTGATCTCCCGACTGCGTAGATCGCCGTGGGAGATCTGATGGTCGTGCAGCATGCGCAACGCGTTCCACACCTTCTGTACCCCGGCATCGTCGGTGCTCGAGTCCAGCGGGAGACCGCGCTTGGGATTGTGGGCGTACAACGTCCAACCGCGTTCCAGCGCGGCCACCGACATCGTCGACGTGCTGGCCAGACCGAGGTCGCCGATGGCGATGGCCATCAGTGCGCGGTGCTCGACGGCGCGACGCATGGACGTCTGCAGTGGGGCGGTTTCGTTGGCGCGCAACCGAAGCTTGCTCCATAGCTGGCGCACGGCGCCGCCGCTGCGTTGGTTGGGTCCGTAGAGCTCGACCACCGCGGTGGCGTCGGGATCCGGCGATGCAGCGTTGAGCAGCAGAGGCCCCGCGCCGGCCGGACGCAACACCGTGAACGACGACACCGTGAAACCGCGGTGCGCCAGTGCGCGCACGGCGCCGTCGAGCGGCACCTCGAGTGCGGGCGTGCCGACGACGAGGACCACCAGGGCGCCGACGAACCAGCCGACCGCCAGGCCGAGCAGGGTCCGGGCCGGCACCACCGCGCTGACCACCAGATGGATCGGCACGAATGCCAGCAGCAGCGTCCACCACCAGCGCCGCAGCCGCCGCGAGAGCCACGGGCCCGACACCGTGAGCACCGCTGCGAGCATCGCGATCCAGCGGGGGTCGTCGAGGAACTGAGAGAGCTGGGTGTCGAGCCGGTCGGTCAGGTCGAAATGCCATTGCGGAGCGGCGATGCCGTTGCCGGTGATCGACAGCGACAGGATCGCGATCAGACCGGCTGCCGCGTAGGCGCCGAGCAGTTTCCATTGCCGGGACAGGATGAGGCTGACGAGGATCACGAACGGCAGGGCCAGGATGGCGATGCCGTATGCCAGGTACACCAGGTTGGACTGGGTGGGCGTGAGAACGCCGACGATCTTGGAGATCGACCGCTCGAGCGCGACCCATTCGTAGCGGGTGATCAGCGAACTGGTGATGACCGTCGCGAGGAACAATGTCGCCATTGCCAGGCGCAGGATGTCGTTGGTACGCCGGGTCAGCGGTTGCAGCAGGCTGCCGGTGACGGTGATATCCCGTCCGTCAACGCGCATGTTCCCCCTTTCGCGGCCCGCGACAAAGGTAACCGGCTGTGTCGTCGATACCGGTCATTGGCCGTGATCGTCGCTTGCGGTTTGCCTGCGCAGCGAGCTCGGGAGTGCTATGAGAGGATGCCCCGTATTGACGCACCGGCGTGACGAATCCGCTTGGCGCACAGCACACCGAACTCATTGGAGCCTTAGATGCGTGCCCGTCGAATACCTGAACCTCTTGTCGCCGCCGTCCTTGTGCTCGGCACGGTGCTGGCAACACTGGCCGTGATCGGTGCACTGGCGGGTGCCACGCGGTGGCCGACCGTGGCCGTGATCGGCGTCGGCCTGGTCGTCGGCGTCGTGTTCGGAGTCGCGAGTTGGGCGGTTTCGAGCGGACGCTCCGCCGTGATCGGACGCTGGGCGGTCGCGGTGGCGGTCGGTGCGGTGATCGGTGAGCTCGCGGCCATGGTCGTGTTCGGTGGCTCGATCGATCGCGTGCTGGCCGAGCAGGCGTCGGCCGCGCCGACAGTCACCGCGGCCGCAGGAGAGGTGGATCAGGCGCGGGCGGCCCGCACCAAGCTCGATGACGCCGTCACGCAGGCAGCCCAGCGCCGCGACGAGGCGCTGGTGGTGGCGCGTTGCGAATTCAACCCGTCCCCGCAGTGCCCGCAGGTCCGTATCACCGGAGTGCCTGGCGTCGGGCCCGAGACCCGCACCGCCGACGATTTCCTCGCCGACACCCAGCGGGAGCTGGATACCGCGGTCGCGGACCGGGACGGCCGCGCCGCCGGGTTGGACGCGCAGATCTCCGCCGGGGAGCGGACGCTCGCGCAGGCGCGGGAGGCGGCGACGGCCGGTGGTGTGGGTGCGCGGTGGCTCGCGATGAACAGTTACACGCTTGGGCATCCGGGTGCGCTCGCGCTGCGCTTGCTGGTGGTCGGGTTCTTCGTGCTGCTGAGCGCGTTGCCGTTGATCCTGCGGTTGTGGCGCGGTGAGACGACGCCGGAGCGTGCCGACGATGCCCGCGCCGAACAGGAACGCGCCGAGCTCGACGCAGACACCGCGGTCGCCGTCAAACGTGCTCAGGTGCGGGCGACCATCGACGAGATGTGGGCCGAACAAGAGCTGACCCGCACGCAACTGGCCATCGAGGCGCAGAACGAGATCGACCGCGAACAGCAGCGTCGCCGGGTCATCGCGGCGCTGGACGCACCAATGCCCGAGCCACTGCAGGCGCAGGAGCCCCCGCGGCCTGTCACGGCGCACCGACCGGTCGAGGAGCCGCGACCCGAACTGATCGAGGCCGAACCGGTCGACCTGTACCTGCCGATCGCCGCCGCGGCCGAGGCGGCGAGCTTCGCCGCGCAGGCAAAAGAGCCGGACAACCTCCCGGCCCCGGCCCAGGCCGGACAACTCGACACACCCGCCGAGGACGCCCAGCCGAAGCGTGGCCCGGCCCTTCCCGGCATCCCGAACATTCCCGTCATCCCCGACGTCACCAAGGCCGCGGTGCGGTGGCTGCGGCCGTTCGTGCCGCCCATCGTCGCCGGTGCCATCGACAACGCCACCAAGCCGATCCGGCAGGTCTTCGAGGAAACGGAGGAGATCCACCTCACCGTCAAACGCACGCACAAGGTGACGGTCGAGACCGAGGCGCAACCGACTGCGACCCCGGCGCCGACAGTCACCTCCGAGCCCTCGGCGGGGTCCTGGCCCACGCATGTCCCGAGCGGGCGCATCGAATCCCAGCGCGGTTCGGCGCTGCGCGGCAGGCACGAGCGCGGCCAGCTATCTGATTCGAGTGGCCCTCGGCAATTACCACCCGCGTAAGCCGCCCCGGAGACACATGCGCCCTCGGTGATGTAACTTCGATCGACACATCGGCGCAGGGGGCCTGCGCTGAGAGGGAAAGCGGTGGAGACGACACCCTTTGGCCACTATCAGCTGCGGAAGCTGATCGGCCGCGGCGGCATGGGCGAGGTCTATGAGGCCTTCGACACCAACACCGATCGCATCGTCGCGCTCAAAGTACTGCCCGCGCACCTGGCCCAGGACGCCTCATTCCAGGAGCGCTTCCGCAAAGAGTCGCACGCCGCGGCAGGCGTCAACGACCCGCACGTGGTGCCCATCCACGGCTTCGGCGAGATCGACGGCCGGCTGTATCTGGACATGCGCCTGATCGAGGGCCGCAATCTCGGGGCCGTCCTGGCGAAGGCCGAACATCCGCTGAAACCGGCCTTCGCGGTCAGCCTGGTCGAGCAGGTTGCCGACGCGCTCGACGCCGCCCACCACGCGGGCCTGATCCATCGGGACGTCAAACCATCGAACATCCTCATCACCGATCACGACTTCGTGTATCTGATCGACTTCGGCCTGGCGCGCATGGCCGGCGAGGCCGGCATGACGACGGCAGGCAACACGCTGGGCACGCTGGCCTACATGGCGCCCGAGCGGTTCGACTCGGCGGGGAAGACCGATCCGCGCTCGGACGTCTATGCGCTGGCGTGTGTGCTCTATGAATGCCTGACGGGCGCGCGGCCCTATCCGGTCGACAGCCTCGAACAGCAGATCGCCGGGCATATGGTGCAGCCGGCGCCACGGCCGTCGGCCACCGATCCCCGGCTGGCGGCGTTCGACGAGGTCATCGCCAGGGGCATGGCCAAGAAGCCGGCCAAGCGGTACCAGACCGCGGGTGAGTTGGCGGCCGCCGCACGCGCCGCGCTCAGCGTCCCGGTGCGTATCACGGGCCGCTCGGGGCGTCATTCGGCTCAGCGCGTGAAGGCGGGGCCACGGGTCCGGTTGCCGCGCAAAGCCCTTGCCATTGCGGCCGCGACGGTGGTGGTGGCTGCCGTGGGTGCGGTCGGGGTGTGGCAGTTGCGCGGCGGTGACCGCGGGCCGGGCCTGGCCGACACGTCGTCGGCGGCCGGGCGGGTAGCTGAGCCGTCGGGTGCGGTCCCGGCGATCGCCGCGACCGTGCCGCAGCAGATCCGCGACACCGGCCGGCTGATCATCGGCGTCAACGTGCCGTATGCACCGCTGGAGTTCAAGAACTCCGGCGGCGACCTGATCGGCTTCGACGTCGACCTGATGAAGGCGATGACGCGCGTCCTCGGCTTGGCGCCCGACTTCCGCGAGACGGGTTTCGACGGCGTGCTGCCGTCAGTGCGGGACGGCAACTTCAACGTCGGGATGGCGGCGATGACGGATACCGCCGAGCGGGAACGGCAGGCAGACTTCGTCACCTATCTGAACGCGGGCACGCTGTGGGCGCAGCGCACCGGGTCGAGCGTGGACCCGACTGCGGCGTGCGGTCTGCGGGTGGCGGTGAAGTACGGCACGATCCAGGACACCAAAGAGATCCCGGCCAAGAGCGACACCTGCGTGGCGGCGGGCCTGTCGCCGATCCAGAAGGTGCAGCTGACCCGTCAGGATGAGGTCACCGCCGCGCTGGTCGCAGGCGACGCCGACGCGATGACGGCCGATTCGCCGGTGACAGGGTTCGCGATCAAGCTCAGCGGCGGAGCCCTGCAGCCCGCCGGTGAGGTGTTCGACTCCGCGCCCTACGGCTGGCCGGTGGCCAAGGGCTCGGCGCTCACAGAATCGCTACGGCAGGCCTTGGAGCAGCTCATCGCGACCGGCGAATACCGCACCATCGTGACCAAGTGGGGCCTGGACAAGGGCATGATCGATCACCCACAGATCAACGGCGCCGTGCACTGACGCTCTACAGCGAGTTACGGCCGCCGATGGTCTTGGCCAGCTGCACGACCTGGTTGTCGGTCACGTCGGTGCCGCTGATCCGGACGTCGATGACGACGTTGTCGGCGACCATGACCGCGCGCCGGTCGCCGTACCCGGGATAGTCCGGCCGCACGTCGTGCGTCACGTCGACGCCGTCGATCCGCGCCGGCGCGGCCATGACGTATTGATAGGACTTGCTGCTGCCGCCCTCGATCATGGAGAGCGTGTCGCCCGCGCATTGTCGCCACAGCCCGACAGTCTTGGCCGCGACAGCGCGCGCGGCGGCAGGGGTGTCGAACATCGCGACCGCCTGGTCGATTTCCAAACTGTCTGTGTCGTCGGCGAACTGGTTTTCGCGAAAGTTCGTGTACCCGGTGCCCTGGTACACCGAATCCATGGCGTTGCCGATGACGGGCACACATTCCGGGCGCGACGCGCGTTCGCCGGCATCAAGCTTGGCGGGCTGACGCAGCGCCGTCTTCGACCGCAGGCCCGTGGTGCTCATGATGGTGTTGAGTTCGGATTCGCTGGCCAGCATGCTGCCCAAGACGTCGACCTGCGGGGTGGCCACATCGTGAACGGTGCGGGTGCACCCGGTGACTGCCAGCAGTCCCGCCAGAATCAGCGCCGCACCGGATTTGCTCATGAGCCCCCTTCGGGTCCGGTGCTGATCCTAATCCCGCATCGGGGCCGGTTCCGACGGGAATTTCGCCGGTTCAGACCTGCTCGGTACCCGCAGCCGTCGAGGTGACGATGCCGCAGGCGGCCGCGAATTGCACGGGGGTGAGCCCGTCGGCGGAATTCATATCGCAATTTCCGAAAGGCGGTGCGCCCTCGGGCAATCCACCGCCGAAGCCGCTGCCGTCGGTGTACTGGTGGGCGACCTTGCCCGGATACGGCGGGTTGCTGCCGTAGGCCGCGATGATGAGGCGCAGGCCGGTCGGCTTGGTGCGCCACATGGCGGTGAGATCGTAGATGTTGCCGTAGCCGATGATGCGTGCCGGATTTCCGGCGTAGTCGGCCAGGTTCCGGTACAGCTGGTTGATCCAGGAGGATCCGTCGCCGGTCGGGTTACCGCCCTGTTCGACGTCGAGCATGAGTGCGACGCGGGGATGCAGCCCGCCATTGGCGTCGATCATGGACCGCACGGTGTTGGCGTTGGCTTGCCAATTGGGCCGGCAGTAGGTGTAGACGATGCCGAACACCAATCTGCCGCTGTCGAGCGCGTTGCGCATCCAGGCGTAGTTGGCGGCGAAATTGTGGTCGCGGTAGGTGCCGTCACTGACCCGGATCGAGAGCACCGCGTACGGATAGCTGTCGTCGACCACCCGCTGAAACTCCGAGACATCGGCAAAGAGGGTGTCGGTGACCGGGACAACGGCCGCGGTTAGTTCTTCTTGTGGCGATTTGCGGCGCCGCGGATGCGTCGGGCGCGACTGCCATTTCGCGGGCGACCGGCCCGAGACCATCTGTTTCGCCACTCCGCTCGTCATGCTTCCGCCACTGTCCACGCGGCCCAAACCGGGCCGCCACCACCAGGGTAGGTCGGAAATCTTGACGGCGCACAGGCGCTACGCCTTGGCGGTGGCCTCCCGGTTGGCGAACACGAACTGGTACACGATGCCGCCGAGCGCGCCACCGATCAGCGGTGCCAGCCAAAACGCCCACAGCTGCCCCGGGGCACCGTTGCCGTTGAAGAAGGCCACGCCCGTGGAGCGTGCAGGGTTCACCGAGGTGTTGCTGATGGGGATCGCTACGAGATGAATGAGGGTGAGCGACAAGCCGATTGCCAGCGGGCCGAAGCCTTTCGGCGCCCTGTCGTCCGTCGCCCCCAGGATCACGATGAGGAAGAACGCCGTCAGCACGATCTCGGCGATCAGCACCGCCGCCAACGAGTAGTGCCCGGGGGAGTGGGCGCCGTAGCCGTTGGCCGCCATGTTCCCGGTCGCGGTGAACCCCGGCTGGCCCTTGGCGATGACGAGGAGGAGCAGGCCGGCGATCAGGGCGCCGACGACCTGCGCGATCCAGTAGCCCGGTAGGTCTTTCCACGGCAATCGGCCGCCGACCGCCGCGCCCAGGGTGACCGCGGGGTTGAAGTGGCCGCCCGAGATGTGGCCGACGGCATACGCCATGGTCACGACCGTGAGACCGAAAGCCAGTGCGACACCGAGAAATCCGATGCCCAGCTGATAGACGTTGCTGCCGTCTTCGTCTTGGGCGATCTGTTTGGCGGCGAAAATTGCGCTGCCACAGCCACCGAAAACCAACCAGAACGTTCCGAAGAGTTCAGCCCCGAGTTTGGAGACAAGTGAACTGTTCACGTGCCGTCCCCCCTGTTCGACGAATGACCATTGACGAAAGGGTAAGGCCGCGAACGGAATTTCCGATGCGTGTTTATTATTTCGTTGCCGTACGTTGACTTTGAATTTCGATTGCTCCCACTACGGTTCGCCGCCGTCGGTGATTGCATTGGGCGCCAGTCCGTTTGCGGACATGAATTGCAGCAACGTATTGATCGCGGCTTTTGCCGCGGTCAACTGGGTGACACGGGCCGACTTGGGATCGTTGAACGGTTCGAGCCGGTTGATGACCGCGGAGACCTGACTTTCGAAGTCGGTGACCTGGTACCAGAGGCGGCTGTCATAGCCGAGATCAAGCAGTTTGCGGGCATGCTCGGCGGCCACCCGCATCATGAGTTTGTCGAGATTCGGTGCGGTTTCGGCAGTTCCGTGTCCACTGGCCAGGGCCGCCGCTGTCGTCGCGGCGCCGGTGCCGGCCAGGCCGCTCACCATCGCCAAACCACCCACCATGCCGCCGGGACCGAAGGCGGCCAGCCCGCCGGCGATTGCGGCCGTACCGAACGCACCGGCCGGGGCGGCCACGGCCAACCCGACCGGCCCGGCCGCGATGAGGGCCACACCGGCCGCTGCCGTGAGCACCCGCCCCCACGGCACCCCGCTCTTACCGCTGAGCGCGGCCTGCACGTCCTTGATCGCGGTGGCCACGGTCTTACCGACGTCGCGGCGGAAGCCGAGCGCCTCTGCGATGTCTTCCAGTGCCTTGATCGGGGCGTCGCCGGTGTCGATCTCGTAGGGCGTGACGCAGTTGGTCAGGGCCAGTACCACGAGCTCGCCGATCGCTTCGTGCAGTTCCCATCGGTGCGGCAGTGCCGGCAGACGCCCGGCGGCGAGGTCCTGGAGTTCCGGGGCGAGCAGCTGCCCGCCGGCCGCCTGCTGCGCCAGCTGGGCGGCCAGGTCGTCGCGCAGGATCTGCAGGGTCGCGCGATACCGGTCGGCCCGCTCGGTGTCCTTGATGTGGCGTGCGAGCGCCTCACCGAAATGCTGCACCAACAGTGCCGAGGCTTCGGCTTCGCTCATCCGCACCGCGATGTCCGTGCCGGTCGCGGCGGTCGGCTCCGCCGGCGGGTAGAGCGCGTCGGCGATCAGCCCGGCGACTGCGGGATCACCCAGATAGGTGTCGGCCTGGTGCCCGCGCACGGTCAGCATGAAATCCTGTGCACCGGGAAAGGTCGCCGCCAAACCTCTTCCGCCCGTGACGATGTCACGCACGTTGAGGAAGTTCGACCAGTCGTCCACGCGGCTGTACGGGAACCGTTTGAGCAGCCGCTCGCTGCCCTCGTGCAGAGCGCGGATGCCGGCCGGGCTGCCGATGGTGATGAACCGGCGCACATGCAACCGCTCGGGCAGGTGGTCGAGCAGGTCGATGGCGATGACGCTGCCGAGGCTGTGCCCGATCAGCACGACCTCGCCGTCGTCGGGCAGCGCGTTGATGATGCGCAGCATGATGGCGGCGCGCAGCCCGTCATTGCCGATGTAGCGGCGGACCTGGTCGAGGTCGTACATGGACAGGTAGTCGACGACGGCGCCGGGCGCGGCGTTCCACACCGGGTCGGGGATCAGGTTGAACCCGTACGCGCGTACACCGAACTCTCGGCGCAGCAGGCGTTGCACCCGCGCCTGGCGGCGCTCGAACTCTCGGCGGGCCAGTGCGTCGTCCTTGGCCTTGTTGGTGATGGCCGGGAGCTTGGCGGAGATGCCGTCGGTCTTGAGCAGGTCGGCGTAGCGCGGTGCGAGCACGTCGGCGCGGTCGACCGGGTCGAACCCGGCCTGGGTCAGGCCCCGGTTGAGGCCGTCGAGCCAGTCGTAGTCGCGGTTTCCGTCTCCGATGCCGTGCAGGAAGACGACGTGCATTGTTCAGCTCCTGATCGCGGTGTGGTGTCGCCACCACGTTAGTGATCGGTAAGGGCCTGGCGCTGGCTACGATCAACCAACTTTGGACGGCTGAGGAGAGCGATATGGCGCGGATGCACGTGACGGGTCTGCTCGCGGCGACCGCCGCGACGTGTGTGGTGCTGGCCGGCTGCGGCGGCCACGATTCCTCGGGCGCTCCCAGCTCGACACCCGCAGCCGCCGGGGCGGAACGGGTGGTGCTGAAACCCGTTGACGCCAAAGGCAACATCCAGAGCGGCTGGTCGCAGGACGAGAGTCACCGCGACACCCCCGTCGACTGCTGGGGCTCGTCGCCCTACGACGTCGGCACCGGGATCCGCTGGTGCGGCGGCACCGCGGACTCGGGCGACGCCTGCTGGCCGACCGAAAACGGTACGGCGGTGCTGTGTCTGGCCGATCCGTTCAGCACCACGCTGTATCTGCGGAACGCCACGGGATTGGGGGATCCGACCGAGCCGCGCAGCGGTGACGCCGTCCCGATGGCGCTGGCGCTCGACGACGGGACCCAGTGCCGGGCCGTGATCGGCGGAGCCTGGGGCCAACGCGGCGCCCCGGCCTATACCTGTGGCAAAGGGCCTGAGCTGGTGGGCATCTGGGGGACGTCGCCGGACGACGCGTCGGGAATCCACCGCGGTCCCGACGGCTGGACCGTCGAGGTCGGCACCGAGACCGGCGTACCGACCAAGCACACCGTCGCCAAGGCCTTTTACGTCGGCATGGCCTAGGCACCTCCTCCCGCGAGAGACATCAGGTAGGCGCCCGCCCCTGGAGCAGGTCCAACGACTCGCGGCGGCGCCGATGCAAATGTCGATACAGTCCCACCGTAAGACTCGCGTTCAGGGGTACCGCATCGATCGGTGCCTTTAGCAGAAGCTTCCGGTGGCGCCACCGTAGGTGGCGATCTTGTAGTCGGTGGCGGCCAGGGAGAGGGTGAGTTCTCGGATTTGGCGGCGGATGGTGTCGCGATGTTCGAGCAGCATGTCGAGCCGTTCGGGAACCGTCTGGTCGCCGCCATCGACCAAGGACATATAGTGCTGTAGATCGCGGATAGCCATGCCGGACAATCGCATCCGGGTGAGAAAGACGAGTCTGCGTACCGCCTCGGATGAGTATTTGCGGCGACCGTTGCTGTCGCGGTCGACCTCGACCAGGCCGGCGCGTTCGTAGTAACGCAGTGTGTGGACAGAGATGTCGAGGAGTTCGGCGACTGCGGCGATGGTCATCGGCTCACTGAGATCGCTGGTATCGGCAAGGCGGTGGATAACTTCGACCGACAGCGGGCCATCGATCTCGTCGAGAGAGGCGAGTGCTCTGCTCATCAGCTCATCACTGGACATACCCGATGCTAGATCGGACGAGCGGCAGGGGCGCTGTCAGTGAAATCGGCGCTGCGGGCCAGCTGCGCCCATCGGTCGACCTCATCAAGACCGCGCTGATAGGCCGCGGTGAGCCGCTCAACAGCCTCAGCGCCCAGCGGTAGCCGCAGTGGCACGTCCGCGGAATGGGCAATGGAGACGATGATCTCCGCAGCCTTGACCGGGTCACCTTCCTGGATGCCATCAGCCCCAGCCATGTCGGCCCTGACCTCATCGAGGATGTCGCGATACGGTGTCGAGACCTCGGTGAAGTCGAGCACGTCGGCGGCGTTGAACGCGGTCCGAAACCGGCTCGGCTCGACCAGCATCACCCGAACACCGAACGGCGCCACCTCGCCCGCCAGAGCTTCCGACCAGCCCTCCAACGCAAACTTCGACGCCGAGTACGTGGAGACCCCGGGGAAGGACATCCTGCCGCCTTGGCTACTCATCTGCACGATCGTCCCGCTGCGCTGTTCCCGCATGACGGGCAACGCCGCTCGGACCAACGCCGCAGGACCGAACAGATGCAAGTCCATCAGGTCACGTAGCTGGGCGTCAGAGACCTCCTCTGCGGCACCGACGACGGCGCGTCCCGCGTTGTTGACCAAAACGTCCAGGCGCCCGTACCGCTGCACCGCCGCATTGACCAGGCCACCGGCGTCGTCGGTGCTGCGGGCGTCGAACCGAACACACGCCAGGCGGTCTCCGTGGGCAGACACCAAATCGGCCATACCGTCGGGATTGCGCACTGCGGCAACGACACTGTCGCCGGCGGCAAGAGCTGCCTGCGTGAGCGCCTGCCCCAACCCCTTCGAGGCGCCGGTGATGATCCAGATCTGTGGTGGTGATGATGCGGTCATGATTGTGACCCTAGGAATTCGAGCGCACTCGAACGCAACCCGAAATCAGAGCCCGCTCACGTGAGACAGAATCTGAGCCGTCTTCAGTCTCTAGAAGCGAGACAGGGTGGCAAACTGTCACGTATTCATCGTCTGGGGTTCGCGTTCAAGATCGGGTTGTCGTTGTTCTGGTAAACGCAGATCTCGTACGGAAATGGGCTATCGGAACGTCTATTGCGCTGGTGGTGCTACTCGCAGTCACTTCTGATCTCTGGTCATCAAACTTAATCGCTTTTCCGTTCCCGCCCGGTTCAGTAGCCTTACGCGCCATGACTGAGCAGTGTCTCTTCTGCGGCATCGTGTCCGGCGCCGTTCCCAGCACGAAAGTCGCCGAGGACGACACGACGTTTGCATTCATGGACATCCACCCCGGTTCCGACGGCCACCTGCTGGTCATACCCAAACGACACAGCCAAGACCTGCTCGATATCCCGACCAACGACCTCGCCGCAGTCACACTCACCGCACAGCGGCTGGCCAAAACCGTGGTCAACGAGCTCGGCGCAGACGGTGTGAACCTGTTGAATTGCTGTGGCGCTGAGGCGTGGCAGACGGTGTTTCACTTTCACCTTCACGTGATCCCGCGCTACACGAATGCGGCCAAGGATCGACTCACACTTCCCTGGACGCCCGGGGTCCGTGGGGACAATTCCACGATCACCTCTTTAGGTGAACGGATCTATCGTGCCGCGAACTGATCCCGACGCGTCCTTGCACCTTTAGCGCGGCACAGCAGAGCATCACGGGGGACGAGATGGTGATCGGTCTGTTCCGCTAGACACGAGACGAGGTGCTTCGCAGAGGTGGAACGTCAGCGCTGCGAAGGCCCAGGATGTTCGATTTGTTCCCGCAGAATGTCGCCATGGCCGGCGTGACGCGCGAAGTCTTCGATCGCGAGCAGATAGATAAATCGTAGATTGACGTTGCCGAGGTGGGGGTGTGTTCTGATGTCGTCGAGGTCGAATTTGGCAGCGATAACGCGGGAACGCGCGCTGGCGCTTTCGAATTCGGCGATCACGTCGGCCACGGTCTCTCCGTCGTCGACAATGAAGCTGATGTCACCAGCTGTCGTGCCTCCGCCGCAGGCGTTCTTGGGCACTCCACCCAGGATGTGCTGAAACCAGATCCGTTCAGCGACGGCGGCGTGCTTGAGCAATCCGATCGGGGTGGTCATCGACGCGACGCGGCGCCGTCGGGCATCAGCATCTGAAAGTCCGCGCACCGTGTTGACCAGTTCGGCTCGGTTGCGGTCGAGGGCGCTCTCCAGTAGCTGGCGTTCAGTCCCGGTGGTGGTTTGTGGTATCGACCATGTTGTCACTGTCGGCTCCATTCTGGTGGGTTGAAACATATGAAATCTCTTGTTGTGCTTGTTATTTCAGCTACTGGATCGCATGGCACACCACTCAAAGACGACTTTCAGCCCGCAAAACGCGCCGAACGAGAGAAGCCATCAGGCGGGAACGTGTGAGCGAGTGCGGAACGGCGTGATTGCGTTGCGCTGGCTGACCGGCAATTCGGGCGACGGCCTACTCGTCTGAACTACGGACAATGGCGTGCTTGGCCCGAGCGGTGTACCCCAAGCTACCAGCTGCCGGTCTTGATCGGCGCAAGGCGCTCAACAGTTGGGCGACGTCGTAGACGGTGCGCGCGTGAGCGACTTCGTCCTCTCGCCCGTCGCACCCATCCTGCTCTGCGCTGCGGCGGCCGCCACTACGACGGCTACGCGCAGCAAATGACCCGTCATTCGGCGGCCACTTTCGCAGGGGCCGCCGCGGCTGCCACTGAGTCATCGGTGAGGGCGCTCCGGCGATCGTCGTGCAGAGAGCCGGCACGGTGGCTGGCGGCCGATGCTCATAGTCGTCAGTGTGGTTCAGAGGGTTGAAAGTGCGTCGCGGCAGCGGTCGAGCAGACGTGGAAGCTCGTGGATTGTCGGATTGGCGAGCGCAATACGGACGGCATTGGGCGATGCGCTTCCGACTGCGAAGGCATCACCGGTCGAGATGAGAATTCCGTCCTGCGCGAGTCGGTGGGCGGCCTGGTCGCTGCGAATCTCTGAGGGCAAATGAATCCAGCCCGAGTACGAGGCTGGATGAGCGTGATAATCGAACCCTTGAAACGCTCGACGCGCGATGGCCTGGCGCTGTTTTGCGTCCTCGCGCCGGGTCTTCTCCAGGCGGGTGACGCTGCCGTCGCGGAGCCACCGGGTAACGAGTGCTGTCGATAGCGAGCTTGTTCCCCATGTGGTAGTTCGCAGCGCCCGGATCAGTCGGATCCGGTCCGGATCGGGCGCCACCAAATACCCGGCGCGCAAGCCGGTGGCAACGTTCTTCGAGAAACTTCCCACGTAGAAAGTTCGCTCCGGTGCCAAGGTCTGGATCGGCGCCGGTGAACCAGGGTCCAGGAATGCGTAGGTGGCGTCCTCGATGATCGCGAAATCGTGACGGCGAGCCAACGTTACGAGACGTTGCCGCCGACCAGCATCCAGCACAAATCCAAGCGGATTGTGCACGGTGGGCATCACGTAGACAACGCTGATCTTGCGCGTCCGGGCTAGTTTTTCGAGTGACTTCAGGTCCGTACCGTCCGGGCTGCATCGCACCGCGGCCAGATCCAGACACCGGCTGTCTGCGAGCAACTTCAGGCCCGGATAGGTGAGTTCGTCGGCCACCAACGTCGAGCCGGGGGTCGTCGTCGCGGCGAGAATGACATCGAGTGCGTGCTGCGCGCCGGCGGTCAACAGCACGTTGTGTGGCGGCACATCGATACCGCGATCAAGCAGATAAGTGGCCACCGCGGCCGTATCGGTGCTTCTGCCTCCCGGCGGCTGCTGGGCGAGCAGCGACCCGAGGTCGCCCTCGCAGGCCATGTCGCGCAGAGCGTGACGCAGGTGCTCACCTTGTTCCGCTGCGAGGGGTTGATTGAAGGACAGGTCGGCGACACGCGTATCGACGGGTAGTCTGCGCGGTTCCATACCTGCAAAGCCGCTGAGGTCCCGCACGAAGGTGCCTCTTCCCGGTTCCCCCACGATCAGGCCGGCCGCCGCGAGCTCCCGGTAGACCTTGGTGGCCGTGGCAAGCGCGATGCCGCGCTCGTGCGCTAGCTCTCGATGGGTCGGGAGACGCGTCCCTGCGGGCAGATCGCCGGCCCGGATGGACGTGGCCATCTCCAGGGCGACGGCCTTGTAGCGTTCTGCCCGCACAGTCGTCCTTTGTTCCTATGACAATGTGTTGATCGCATCAGTTTAGGGGTCATAAGTTCGGTTCGTCCGAGTCCCCATCTGCTCCCGGCTCTATACCTCAACAGGAGAAAACCGATGCCCGACACGTACGGTAATCAGTTGCCTGTACTGGAGTTTCTGCAAAGGCGACTGTCCGGCAGCTCGCGGCCGGACGATCGCACGCATATGAGGTATCCAGCGGCAATCTCGAAGTTACTCGATTTCGAGATTGCCGCCATCGGCTCCGGCACAGCGTCAGTCTTCGTCGAAGTCGATGCGTCACGCCATGGCAACCAACAAGGAACTGTGCACGGCGGGTTCCTGGTCGAACTTGCCGATGCCGCGATCGGCACGGCCCACTCCACACTGATGGGACCGCACGAGTCGTTCACCAGCATCGACCTGCGCGCAGTGTTTCTGCGTCCTGTTTGGCGTGAAACCCTTGTCGCACACGCCGCTCCGACGCACTCGGGCAACACGATCACGCACTACCACTGCGAGATCGTGCGTGCCAGCGATGGTAAGTCGGTCGCCACCGCAACCAGCACCGTGATGACTCTCCGCGGCGACCGTGCAACGGGGCGATGATGTGCGATTCTCGCTGAGCAAATGGATTGGCGTCACCGGCGTCAGCGCGAAAGCTCCTAGATGTGAAGAGTTTTCTTGCTGCTGACGCATTCCTGAATCGAACCGTTGTTCTGATCGGCGGCGGATCTGGGATCGGATTCGCCGTCGCCAAAATGGTGGTATCAGGTGGAGGCAGGGTCGTGCTCGGTGGGCGCCGCGTCGATACGCTCACAGAGGCCGCTGCCAAGCTGGGCACTTCCGCGACTTGGCAGATCGTCGACACCGCAAATCAATCCACTGTAGAGGCCCTGTTCGCTCAGCTTGACTCGGTCGACGCCATCTTCACCACGGCAGCCACCTACATCACGGGATCCTTGCGCGAACTATCCCTAGAGGATGCCGCGTCGCCATTCGACTCAAAGTTCTGGGGCCAGTACCGCGTAGTCAAGGCCGCGTTGCCGGTGCTGACTGAGGACGCATCCGTCGTACTGATGGCAGGAGCGGCCGGCGCACGGCCAGCTGGGGCTGCGTCCGCCTATGTCGCCGCCAACGCGGCGATCGAGGGACTGGCCCGTGGACTTGCCGTCGAACTCGCGCCAGTACGAGTCAACGCGATATCGCCTGGCACCGTGGATGGCAATCTGTGGAACCGTCGCCCCCAACCCGTCCGGCAGGCCGCGTTTGACCATTTCGTCGACGCGTCGCTCATCGGACGGCTCGCTCAGGAGGACGAAATCGCTTCAGCCGTAATATATTTGTTCCTCAATGGCGTTACTACGGGTTCGACGCTCTATCCCGACGGCGGCTACAGCTTACGCTGAAGGCCTGAGAACCCGCGAACCTTCCTCCCGCGAACAGACACGCAGGTCCGCGACACGCCGCGTTTGGCGTACCTACCTGTCTGCTCGCGCAAGATTCGCGGTCTTCCCCCGATCGGGGGACAGCAGGTTCATCTGATGCGTGGGCCGGTCGGTCGATACTGACGTGTGTCGCAGTGGGGCATTCTTTTCTCAACACCGGATCACACCGGATGAGAACTTCAAAAGCCCACTGAGACAAAGGATCTGATCATGAGCATCTCCTGCCGCATCGCCGCCGGATACGCCGCTGGTGTCACTCTCGTCGCCGCTCCGGTCCTCATCTTCCTCGGTGCCGCCTCGGCCCGCGCCGATGTCTCGCCCGTCAACACCGGCCCGTCGGTGAGCCACCACGAGGCGTTCCCGGGCCAGCAGAACTTCCCGCAGCCCGGCACCGCGGTGCATCACCACCACCAGAACAACCACGCCTGATCGGCGTTGCCCGAGGAGCCCGGACATTGTCCGGGCTCTTCACTTGTGTGGGGCACCCCGTGAACAGGGCCCCGTGCACCCTCCCTTAGACATTCGCACAAAGTTGCCGATGCAGGATGTGCCTCGATGCGGCTGGCGCGGGGCCGCGGCGCTCGTCACGATTGGGCCACTTCGGCTCAAGGAGGAAATGTGGCGCTTGGAAGCCCAGAGAGTGTTGCCGACGATCCGGTGACGCCGTCGCGCGCGACCGGTCACGATGTCCTGAACCGCGGCTTCGGCTTCCGCGCCGCGTTGTCGCTGGCGTTCGCCGACATCTCGCCGATCGTGGCGCTGTACGCGATCTTCGCACTCGGCCTGTTCGCGGCCGGCCCGAGGTTCTTCTGGGCCTTCCCGATCGTGCTGTGCGGTCAGTTGCTCGTCGCGCTGGTCTTCGGTGAGCTGGCCTCGCGTTTTCCGTACGCGGGCAGCGTGTACCAGTGGGCGCGGCACGCCAAGGGCACGACGTGGGGCTGGACGGCAGCGTGGGCGTACATCTGGGGACTCACTCTGACGCTCTCCACCATGGCGTACGCCGCCGCGGGATTCATCCTCGAGGTGTTCGGCGTCGAGTCGCCCAGCCGCTGGCTGCTTGCCGCGGTTTCGATCGGCGTCATCTGCTTCACCACGGCCGCCAACATGATCGGCCGCCAGGTCCTCAAGGTCATGATCGTCGCGAGCATCATCTGCGAGATCGTCGGCTCGGTCGGGCTGGGTACCGTGCTGCTGCTCTTCCATCGCGTCAACCCGGTCTCGACCCTCTTCCAGGGCCTGCCGGACGGCTCCGGAAGCACGTTGAGCACCATGCTCATCGCGGTCGCCTTCGTGGGCTGGGCGTTCCTGGGCTTCGAGTCGGCAGGGTCGATCGCCGAGGAAGTGGAAAACCCCGAGCGCAACGTGCCGAAGGCCATCGTCTTCGCACTGCTGCTGGTCGGCATCATCGTGATGTACTCCGCGGCCGCCGTCATCCTCGCGATCCCTGACCTGTCGGCGGTGCTCACCGCGCAGAGCGGCGACCCGGTGTCGGCGACGCTGACGGCGCAGCTCGGCGCGTCGATCGCCAAGCCGTTGCTGCTGATGTTCGTCATCGGCTTCATGTCCGCGTGCCTGGCGGTGCAGTCGGCGGTGTCGCGGGCCGTGTACGGGATGGCGCGCGACCGCGCGCTGCCCGGCGCCGCGTTCCTGTCGAAGCTGGGCGGTCCCGAGCGGATGCCGATCCGGGCGATCGGGCTGACCGCGGTGGTCGCGGCGTTCTTCCTGCTGTTCGCCGGCTCGGACCTGTACAACGTGCTGGTCAACTTCTCGGTGATGGGTCCCTACATCGCGTTTGCCGTCCCGGTCTTCGCCGCCGCACTGACCCGGCTGGCCGGTCGCTGGGTTCCCGGCGCCTTCACGCTGGGACGCTGGGGTGCTCCGGTGACCTACGCGGCGGCCGCGTGGCTGGCGTTCGAGGTGCTCAACGTGCTGTGGCCGCGCACGCAGCCCGGTCAGCCGTGGTTCGTCAACTGGAGCATGGTCATCTCCCTGGTGAGCCTGGGCATCCTGGGCGTGGCCGTGTACGCGAAGTGCCGGGACCGCATCACGGTCCCGGTCGGAGAACGCGTCGACGCTGCGGTACAAGACGAGTCATAGCGTCGCCACCCGAATCCCGAGCAGATCCCCAGCATTGCGTGCCAGGCTGGGGCCATGGCTGCCAATCACACTTCGCGCCGTCAGCCGCTCCGCGCCGACCTCGTCCTGTCCGGTGGCGGCGTCAAGGGCATCGGTCTGGTGGGTGCCGCCGTCGGGCTGAAGGACGCCGGGTACGAGATCCAGCGGGTATCGGGTACATCGGCGGGCTCGCTCGTCGGCGCCGTGGTGGCGGCGGCAGCTCAGGGTGATCAGCTGACCAGCGACCAGCTGCGGGAGCTCGCGCTGAACGTGCCCTATCGGAAGTTCCGCGACAGCGGGCCGATCGAACGCATCCCGATTCTGGGGCCCGCGTGGGGGCTGCTGCGTGAGACCGGGATCTACCGAGGCGATTTCGCCCATGCGTGGATGCGTACGGAACTGAAGAACCTGGGCGTCAGCACCTTTGGCGACCTGGCCATTGACGACGACCAATTGCCGCCGGAGCGGCGCTACCGCCTGGTCGTCACCGTCACCGACCTGACATCGGGCCAGTTGGTGCGGCTGCCTTGGGATTACCGACGGCTCTACGGTCTGGATCCGGACGAACAGTTGGTGGCCGACGCCGTGCGTGCCTCGATGGCGATCCCGTTCCTGTTCCAGCCGGTCACCCTCGAAGGCGTCGGTGGGGAGCAGTACACGCTCGTCGACGGGGGCGTGTTGTCCAACTTCCCGATCGATTCCTTTGACCGGACCGACGGCAAAGTGCCGCGGTGGCCCACATTCGGCGCGACCGTGATTCCCTATCTGCCTGCGCCGACAATCGAGCAGCTGATTCCCGGGCTGGCGCCACTGCACGGTCCGCCGCTGTTGGAGAGCTTGATCACCACCATGCTGGTCGGCCACGACCAGACCTACCTCAATCAACCGTGGGTGAAGGTGCGGGCGATCCAGGTGGATTCCACTGCCACCGGGGTGCTCGACTTCGACATCACCCGCGACGAAGCCGAGGTGCTCTACGACAACGGGTACCAGGCCGCCACCGACTTCCTGGCCGCCTGGAACTGGCCGGCCTACATCGAGCGTTTCCGCGCGGACCATCGGGGAAGCTGACCTGCGATGCATCGGTTGTCGGGGGCGATGGTCGTGCTGGGTGTGATCGTTGCGGTGCAGGCGGGTTGTGCGACGGCCCACACGTCGGCGCCGCCGGCGCCCATCCCTTCGACCCCGCCGATGGGGTGGAACTCGTGGAACTCCGGTATCTCGCTCACCGAGAAGAACATCGACGACACCATCGATGCGATGGTGTCGTCCGGGATGCGTGAGGCGGGCTACCGCTATGTCAACATCGACGCGGGTTGGGCGGCGCCGCAACGGGATTCCAAGGGCGAGTTGCAGGCAGACCCGGTGCGGTTTCCCGACGGCATGGCCGCGGTCGCCCGTCATGCTCATGACCGCGGCATGATGCTCGGCCTCTACGCCAGCCCGTTCGACGAGCGGTGCAGCGCCCAGCCCGCACTCGCCAGCGTCGGGCATGAGGACACCGATGCGCACGAATTCGCCGACTGGGGTGTGGATTACCTCAAGTACGACTGGTGCCGTGACGAAGCCGACCACACCCACCAGGTGAAGGTGTTCACCGCGATGCGGGACGCGTTGCGCGCCACCGGCCGTCCCATCCTGTACAGCATCAACCCGAACAGCTCCGACGACCCGAGCGCGGGCTCACGCTACGACTGGTCGGGGGTGGCCGACATGGCCCGCACCACAACCGATCTGGTGCCGGTATGGCGGGACACCATGCCCCCGCTCGGACCGGCAGACCCTTTCGGCGACCACGCGTTTCTGGGCACACCGGACCAATTCGACGCTGCCGCACGGGTTGTCGGGCCGAGCAAACGCGGCTACTGGACCGACCCAGATGCGCTCGTCGTCGGGGTGAGCTGGAGCGATTTCGTTGCCCATCACCTGCCGTCGGTCCGCAATCATCTCAAGGTCAGCCAGACCGATTTGCCCGATGACCAACTCAGCCAATTTCTGCTCAGGCAACCCGACATGACGGCCGATGAGCAGCGGGCGAACCTGTCGCTGTGGGCCATGCTGTCGGCACCGCTGATCGCGGGCAACGACGTTCGGTCCATCAACGCACAAACGCGGGACATACTCATCAACCCCGATGTGATCGCCATCGACCAGGATCCCTCGGTCGGCCCGGCACGGCCGATGGCCGACCCCCGGGTGCTGGTCAAGCCACTCTCCGACGGCACGGTCGCGGTCGCGCTGTACAACTCGGCCGATACGCCCGAGTTGATTTCCACGACGGCCCTGCAGATCGGGATGGGCCCGGCAACCTGCTATGCGGTGCGAGATCTCTGGGCCCGCACCAAGACCCACACCCTCGACGTCATCGGGCGAGAGCCGGTGCCCCCGCACACGGTGACGTTGCTCAAGGTGAGTCCGGGGTGTCGGTAGGCGTCTCGGTAGGGATGTCCTCGACGCGGACGGGACGCAGCAGCGCCCACCCGATGAAAGTGGCCGATACCGCGATCAGTACCAGGCCCACCCACCAGTTGGCGCTGGTGCCGACGTAGAGGTCGACCGTGTTGTGGGCGGTGGACGGCTCGTGAGGGCCGAGCACCGCGGGCGCCAACCCGGCGATGGTCAGGAGCACGCCGAAGATACCCAGCAGCGCACCGACGATGTTGCGGATGTCGAACAGACGCACAAACACGGGCACCTCCTAGTGGAACACGATGTTGAGGACGACGACGCAGGCCAGCATCACGCCGGCCAGCGGAACAGGCTTGAGATACCAGGGCTTTCCGGCGTCCTCGGGATCACCGAACAGCTTCACCGGGGTCTGCGAATAGACCAACCCCTTCAGCTCCGTCTCGGGTTTCGGCGCGGTCACCAGGCTCACCACGACGCTGACGATGATGTCGACGACGAACGCGGCGCTGGCGGCCAGGAACGGCATGCCCTGCCCCGGCAGGTCGATCACCCCGGCCTTGGACAGCGCGAAAACGGTGATGGCCGAGAGCGTTCCGGCCACCAGGCCGGTCCAGCCCGCGGTCGCCGTCATCCGCTTCCAGAACATGCCGAGGATGAACGTCGCGAACAGCGGCGCGTTGAAGAAGCCGAACAGCGTCTGCAGGTAGTCCATCAGGTTGGAGTAGCCCGAGGCGATCAGTGCGGTGAAGATCGCCAGCACCGTCGCGGCGACCGTCGCGAACCGGCCGACCTGGATGTAGTAGTGGTCGGGCCGGTCCTTCACGATGTACTGCTGCCAGATGTCGTAGCTGAACACCGTGTTGAACGCCGAGACGTTCGCGGCCATACCGGCCATGAACGACGCGATCAGGCCGGTGACGGCCACACCCAGCAGGCCGTTGGGCAGGATGTCGCGGACCATGAGCAGGATGGCGTCGTTGTAGGTGACCTGGCCGCTGCCCGTGGATTTCAACTGCATCACATCGCCGATGGTGGCCGCGGCGATCATGCCGGGCAGCACCACCACGAACGGGATGAGCATCTTGGGGAACGACCCGATGATCGGCGCTCGGCGCGCCGCCGACATCGAGCTGGACGCCATGGCGCGTTGCACCTCGACGAAGTTGGTGGTCCAGTAGCCGAACGACAGCACGAAGCCGAGACCGAACACGATGCCGATCACCGACCACACGGGACTGGTGAAACCACTGAGCGCCTGCCCTGGCCAGGTGGTGAGCTGCTCGTGGGTGGTGGCGGTCACCGAGCCGTCGGCTTTGACGGTGTCGATCACCTTGTCCCGCAGACCGTTCCAGCCGCCCACCTTGATGAGCCCGAAGATCGTCAGCGGCACGAGTGCGGCGAGGATGACGAAGAACTGCAGAACTTCGTTGTAGATCGCCGCCGAGAGCCCGCCCAGTGCGGTGTAGGTCAGCACGATCGCCGCGGCGACGATCAGCGAAACCCATTGCGACCAACCGAGCAACGCGTTGATCACCGTCGCCAGCAGGAACAGGTTGACGCCGGCGATCAGCACCTGCGCAACGGCAAAGCTGATGGCGTTCACCAGGTGGGCGCCGGGGCCGAAGCGGCGGCGCATGAATTCGGGGACGCTGCGCACCTTCGAGCCGTAGTAGAACGGCATCATGATCACGCCAAGGAACAGCATCGCCGGGACGGCGCCGATCCAGTAGTAATGCATTGTGGCCAGGCCGATTTGGGCGCCGTTGGCCGACATGCCCATGATCTCGACCGCGCCGAGGTTCGCCGACACGAACGCGATACCGGTGACCCAGGCGGGTAGTCGGCGGCCGGAAAGGAAGAAATCGAGGCTGGAGGTGATCTGGCTGCGAGCCAGAAGACCGATGCCGAGCACGAATACGAAATAGATCGCGATCAGCGTGTAGTCGAGGATGCCGACGTTCAAGTGCAGGACGTTGGTATTCGTTTTCACTCCTTCGTCCAGAGGTCACGAAAGATACTAGTGTTCGGAACTGTGACGGAGCCGACACATTGGAAACTGGCCGACGGGCGCGACCTGTTTTTCTTCGCGCTGCCAGGACATGTGCCCGCGCCGGTGCCCGATCGGCGGCCGCTCGGCCCGGGCGGGTCGCACCCGACCGAACTGCGTTTCGACCGGACGACCGGGCAGTGGGTGATCATCGCGGCCGCGCGCCAGGACCGCACCTACAAGCCGCCGCCCGATCAGTGCCCACTGTGTCCGGGGCCGACGGGTGAGACGAGTGAGATACCGGCACCGGACTACGACGTCGTCGTCTTCGAGAATCGGTTCCCGAGCCTTTCGGGGGAGGGCGTGGTGGCTCCACCCGCCGACGCCGGGTTCGTCGCCGCGGCCGGCTACGGGCGCTGCGAGGTGATCTGCTTTACCAGCAACCACACAGGTTCGTTCGGCGAATTGCCCAACGCGCACGCCCGGTTGGTGGTCGATGCGTGGCGGCACCGCACCGCCGACCTTCTCAAGCGCACCGGTGTCGAGCAGGTCTTCTGCTTCGAGAACCGCGGCGAGGAGATCGGCGTGACGCTGACCCATCCGCACGGCCAGATCTACGCGTACCCGTACCTGACGCCGCGCACAGAGGTCATGCTGCGGCAGGCCGCCGAGTTCCGGGAGATCCACGGCGGCAACCTCTTTGAGTCACTGTTGGCCGCCGAGCAAGCAAACGGCCGGCGGCTGGTGGCCCAAAACGACCTGTTCACCGCGTTCGTGCCGTTCGCGGCTCGTTGGCCCGTGGAGGTGCACATCTACCCGAACCGGTTCGTGCCCAACGTCGTTGAATTGTCCACCGCCGAATGCGACGCGCTGGCCTCGATCTACCTCGACGTGCTGGGCCGCTTCGACCGCATGTACTCGGCTCAACTGCCGTACATATCGGCGCTGCACCAGTATTCGGGTGCCGGTGTGCAGGGCGACGGCTACTTCCACATCGAGCTGATGTCCATCCGCCGCAGCGCTACCAAGCTGAAATTCCTGGCGGGTTCCGAATCGGCCATGGATGCGTTCATCGGCGACGTGACGCCCGAGAGCGTGGCACAGCGGCTGCGGGAACTGGCATGACCGTTCGATACTCCGCTCCGGGCCGGGTCAACCTGATCGGCGAACACACCGACTACAACCTGGGATTCGCGCTGCCGATCGCGCTGCCGCAGCGCACATCGGTGGTGTTCGACCCGGACGACTCTGACGTGCTGGAGGTTTCGAGTGCGTTGGGCGACGGGCCGGTGCGGGTTCCGCTCGCGACGACGCCCGGCGAGGTTTCGGACTGGGCCGGCTACGTCGCCGGGGTGGTGTGGGCGCTGCGGCGCGCCGGGCATGCCGTACCGGGCGGGACGATGACGATCACCAGTGACGTCGAGGTGGGCTCAGGGCTGTCGTCGTCGGCGGCGTTGGAATGCGCGGTGCTGGGTGCCCTGCTCACCTCAGCCGGGATCGAACTCGACCGCATCGAGCAGGCCAGGATCGCCCAGCGCGCCGAGAACGAGTACGTCGGCGCGCCAACAGGTCTGCTCGATCAGCTGGCATCCTTGTTCGGGGAACCCGACCAGGCCATGCTCATCGACTTCCGCGACGTCACCGTCCAGTCGGTGCCGTTCGCCCCTGAAGCGTCCGGCACAGCGCTGCTGTTGATCGACTCGCGGGCCCGGCACGCCCACGCCGGCGGCGAATACGCGGCCCGCCGCGCGTCGTGCGAACGTGCTGCGGCGGCTCTCGGCGTGGCGTCGCTGCGCGAGGTGTCCACGGCCTCGGCGCTCGAGGCGGTCAAAGATCCCGTCGACGCCCGGCGGGCCCGCCACATCGTCACCGAGAATCAGCGCGTTCTCGAATGCGTTGCGGCGATGGCTGCTTCGGACTTCACCACGGCCGGTGCACTGTGGACCGCGTCGCACGCGTCGATGCGCGACGACTTCGAGATCACCACCGGCCATCTCGACCTCATCGCGGCGAGCGCCGTGCAGGCCGGCGCGTTCGGGGCGCGGATGACCGGTGGTGGCTTCGGCGGCTGCGTCATCGCGCTCGTGCCCGACGAACGGGCCGACGAGGTCGGTGACGCAGTGTGCCGCGCGGTCGCCGACGCCGGCTATCAAGACCCGACGATCACCAGGACCCACGCGGGAATTGGGGCTGGGCTCGGCGTTTAATGCCCAGACTCCCGGGGTAGCCGAGCGTCCAAGGCCGGCGTGCGTGCGCCGATCAAGCCGATGGAGCCGGCGGACGGGGAATTGCTGTGAAAGCGGTAACGTGGCATGGGCGGCGCGACGTACGGGTGGACACCGTCGCGGATCCGAAAATCGAACAACCCGATGACGCGATCATCGAAGTCACCTCCACCAACATCTGCGGCTCCGACTTGCATCTCTACGAGGTGCTCGGGGCCTTCATGCACGAGGGCGACATCCTCGGCCATGAGGCCATGGGTGTCGTGCGGGAGGTCGGTTCGTCCGTCGGTGACCTGTCCGTCGGTGACCGGGTGGTGGTGCCCTTCCAGATCTCCTGCGGCCACTGTTACATGTGCGACCGCCAGCTCTACACCCAGTGCGAGACCACTCAGGTCCGCGAGCAAGGCATGGGCGCGGCGCTGTTCGGGTACTCCGAGCTCTACGGCGAGGTGCCCGGCGGGCAGGCGGAATACCTGCGGGTGCCGCAAGCGCAGTTCACCCACATCAAAGTGCCCGAGGGGCCGCCTGACTCGCGGTTCATCTATCTGTCCGATGTGCTGCCGACCGCCTGGCAGGCAGTCGCCTACGCCGACATCCCCGAAGGCGGATCCGTCACGGTCCTCGGGCTCGGCCCTATCGGTGACATGTCGGCACGCATCGCCAGCCATCTCGGGTACCGGGTCATCGCGGTCGACCGGGTTCCCGAGCGGCTGATGCGCGCGGAGGCTCGCGGGATCACCACGGTCGACCTCGACACCCTCGACCGCTCCCTGGGTGACGAGATCCGGTCGATGACCGCCGGGCGCGGTACGGATTCGGTGATCGACGCGGTGGGGATGGAGTCGCACGGTTCCCCGGTCGCGCAAGCCATGCAGCGGGTCACGGCCGCGCTGCCGGACATGATCGCGAAACCCATGATGCAGGTGGCCGGCCTGGATCGGCTCGACGCGCTGTACTCCGCGATCGACATCGTGCGACGCGGTGGCACCATATCGCTCATCGGGGTGTACGGCGGCAGCGCCGACCCGCTGCCCATGTTGACGATGTTCGACAAACAGGTGCAGCTGCGGATGGGGCAGGCCAACGTGAAGAAGTGGGTCGACGACATCATGCCGCTGCTCACCGCCGACGATCCGTTGGGCGTCGACACCTTCGCAAGTCACGTGCTGCCGCTCGATGACGCGCCGCGGGCCTACGAGCTGTTCCAGAAGAAGCAGGACGGCGCCGTCAAGATGATGCTGAAGCCCTGAGCGGTTATCGCAGCTTCACCATCCGCGTCGTCGAACTTTCCTCCAATTCGACAACATCGGACCGGGACCGCAGAAAATCACTGAAAGACCGGAATCCCAAGGACTTTTCGCTGAACGAAGGGTCCATCCGTTTCATCTGCGCCTTCACCGCGGAGTTGTGCAACCAGTCGACGTCGTCTTTCTCCAGCCCGATCTGTAGTGCCCGCGTCAGCAGCGCGGTGGCGGCTGCCTGCGGGTCGGGCTCCTCGGGTTCTGCGGGTTCGGCTGCCTTGGTCCGTCGGGTGCGTTTCGGCGGCTCCTGCTCGGCGGAGCGTTCCGGTTCCACGGTCGGCACACCTGGCAGAGCGTCGTAGATGACGAATTCGTCGCACGCCGCGGCCAGCGCCCGGCTCGACGATCCGGCCACACCGATGCCCACTACGTAGCGTCCGAGCCGTTTGCACCGCTGGGCCAGCGGAATGTAGTCGGAATCGCCGGCGACGATAACCACGTGAGTAAGGTCGGGCAACCGGAACATGTCCTCGACCGCGTCGACTGCCAGGCGGATGTCTGCGCCGTTCTTGCCGTAGGCCGCCGCCGGGAACAGCTGCACCAGGTCGACGGCCCGGCCCACCAGCTGTTGCCGGTAACCGGCGTTAACATCTGCCGACCAGTCGGCGTACGCCCGGGTGAGGACAAGTGTCCCGAACGATGAGGCGAAGTCCAGAATGGCGCCGACGTCGACGGTGGACCGGACCAGGCGGTCCGCGTCGAGGCCCTTGGCTTTGTCGCGCTGGAACGAATTCCGCCCGTTGACCTGGTCGTACCGTGAGATCACGATGTTGTCGAAGTCGAGGTAGACCGCGACGCGAGGGGCTGCAGGTTCGGTCATGGGCCCAGTCTGGTCCATTGACCTCGGAAACCGCACGAATCGGGGTGGACGCTACGCTGGCAGGCATCACGCCTCAGGTGGCCCGGACAATGCCGCCGCAATGAACGGACCGGGAACGCACGTGGCAATCAGCGACATCGCGGCATACGCGCAATTGAGTCAGGCCGACATCGACGCGTTTGGGGCCGAGCTCGACACAATCCGTAGGGATATCGAAGCGTCGCTCGGTGAGCGTGACGCGGCGTACATCCGGCGGACGATCATCTTTCAACGAACGCTCGACGTGGCCGCTCGGCTACTGATCGCAGGTAGCCGTTCCAAGGTTGGTTGGCTGGCTGGGGCGATATCGCTGGCATACGCGAAGTGCGTCGAGAACATGGAGATCGGCCACAACGTATGCCATGGCCAGTGGGACTGGATGAACGATCCGGAGATCCACTCGACCACCTGGGAATGGGACATGGTCGGCCCGTCCGAGCAGTGGCGCTACTCACACAATTACCGCCACCACGTGTTCAGCAATGTGCTCGGAGTGGACGACGACCTCGGCTTCGGCATCCTGCGGATGAGCCGCGACCAAGAATGGCAGCCCCAGCATCTGGTACAGCCGGTGCGAAACTTCTTGTTGGCCATGATCTTCGAGTGGGGCATCGCCCTGCACGATTTCTATTCCGCGCGGGACAGGGCCGATACCGACGCAGCCAAGAACCAGGTACGGCGAACGCTGCGAGCTAAGATCGGCAGACAGCTGGGCAAGGACTATGTGGTGTTGCCCGCGCTGAGCCTGCACCGGTGGCGGCGGACCCTGGCGGCCAATCTCGCCGCCAACTTGCTGCGCAACCTGTGGGCGTATGTGGTGATCTTCTGCGGCCATTTCCCTGATGGTGCCGAGAAGTTCACACCGCAGACGCTGCAGGAAGAGACGCGACCCGAGTGGTACCTGCGTCAGATGTTGGGGGCGGCGAACTTCAAAGCCGGTCCCGTGCTGGCATTTTCCAGCGGCAACTTGTGCTATCAGATTGAACATCACCTGTTCCCCGACCTGCCGAGCAACCGACTCGCCGAGGTCAGCGTGCGGGTACGCGACCTCTGCGACAAGTACGGCGTGCCGTATACCAGCGGGCCGCTCACTCATCAGTACCTGCAGACACTGAGAACGATTTTCAAGCTCGCGCTTCCGGACAGCGGCTGGAGTGGGATTCGAACTAGCTGTCGTTCCGGCATTCGGCAGATGCGAGGCTGAGACGCCCAGGCGGCTACCGCCCTAGTTCGCGCGGTTGAGCCCAGTCGGGCGGGTGGCGGGTTCGGTCATGAACCCAGTCTGGCTTATGAATGTCCGACTGTGCTGATTTGGACCCATGCCGAGGTGGGTAGTCCTAGAGTTATTGCTGTCACCTCAAGGGGCCATGATGGGTGCAAAGACTACAGGCGATGGATTGGCCGACGTCGTAGTTACGGCGGCGGTATCGACGACTGCGCTGTCGGCGGACGCCGAGGAAACCTGGCAGTTGTTGCTGGAGGGCCGCACCGGTATCCGCGACCTCGACAGTCCGTTCGTGACCGAATTCGATTCGCCCGTACGGATCGGCGGGCAGCTCACCGAGAATCTCGAAGATATTCTGAGTCGCGTTGAGCGTAAACGCCTTTCGTACACAGGTCAGATGGCGACGGTGCTCGGCCGGCGGCTGTGGGAGAGCGCCGGGGCACCCGACATCGACACCCGGCGGCTGCTCGTGTCGATCGGCCTGGCGCTCGGTTCGACCGAAGAACTCACCATGCAGTACGACACCTGGCTGCAGAAGGGATTGCGCGCCGTACCCCCGACCGCCATCCCGAAGTACATGCCCAACGGGGCGGCTGCCGCGGTCGGCTTGGAGCGCCAAGCCAAGGCGGGCGTCATCTCTCCGCTCATGGCCGACGCGTCCGGGGCCTCGGCCATCGCTCACGCGTGGCGGCACATCATCTTCGGCGACGCCGACATCGCCATCTGCGGCGGTGTCGAATCGTGGATCGAGGCGGTGCCCGTCGCGGCGTTCTGCCAGTTGGGCATGCTCTCGACCTACAACCAGGATCCGTCAGCCGCGTGCCGTCCGTTCGACGCCGACCGCGACGGCATGGTGTTCGGCGAGGGCGGCGCGTTGATGCTCATCGAAACTGAGGAGCACGCCAAGGCGCGCGGCGCCCCTATTCTGGCTCGGCTCATGGGAGTCGGTATCACCTGCGACTGTTACGACGCTGTCGAACTGGACCCGGAAGGGGAGCGCGCCGGCGCCGCGATCAGCCGGG
Organism: Mycobacterium aquaticum; assembly: GCF_002086485.1. Lineage (GTDB taxonomy): Bacteria > Actinomycetota > Actinomycetes > Mycobacteriales > Mycobacteriaceae > Mycobacterium > Mycobacterium aquaticum. The sequence goes on from NZ_MVHF01000004.1 coordinate 176,491, forward strand.
CCATCGAACTGGCCGGCCTCACCCCGGCCGATATTGATCACGTCAACGCGCACGCCACCGGGACGGTGGCGGGTGATCAGGCCGAGGCGCATGCCATCCACAGGGCCCTCGGCGCCCAGATGCCCGCGGTGTACGCGCCGAAGGCAGCGCTGGGCCATTCGCTGGGCGCCGCAGGTGCGGTGGAGGCGGTGCTGACGGTGCAGGCCCTGCGCGACGGTGTCATCCCGCCCACGCTGAACCACAAGAACCACGACCCCGAGATCAACCTGGACGTGGTGGCCGACCAGCCGCGCCGCGGCCATTTCCACTATGCGATCAGCGACTCGTTCGGATTCGGCGGCAACAACGTCGCGTTGGCCTTCGGCGCGTACTAGTTCCGTTTGGCGAAGGTGAACTGCGCGACCTCGGCGATGCCGCGGCGGAAGAAGTCGGCGCATCCCGTCAGGTAGTGCATGTAGCGCTCGTAGACCTCGGTCGAGGTCGTGGCGATCGCCGCGTCCCGGTGCGCGGCCAGGTTCGCCGCCCAGGTGTCGAGGGTGCGGACGTAGTGCGGATTCATCAATTGCAGCTCGACGGTGGAAAAGCCGGAACCGGACGAGTATTCGAGGACATCCGCATCGGAGGGCAGCTGGCCGCCGGGAAAGATCTCCTTGCCGATGAACCGCGTGAACTTCATGTCGCTGATGGTCACCGGGATGGCGTGCTCACGCCAGTAGTTGATCGGATGAGTGAAGATCGTCTCGAGCACCATCGACCCAGTGGCGGGCAGCACCCGGTGCGCCATATCGAAAAATGCTGCGTAACGGGACTTTCCGAAGGCTTCGAACGCCTCGATGCTGACGATGCGGTCCACGGGATCGTCGAACTGTTCCCAGCCCCGCAAGTGCACCTGGTGTGACCGATCGGTCCCGACGGTGTCCAAAAGGCTTTGCGTGTAGGCGTGCTGGTTGCGGCTCAAGGTCAGGCCGACGACGTTGACGTCGTACTTTTCGATGGCGCGTTTCATCAGCGCACCCCAGCCGCACCCGACGTCGAGCAGCGTCATGCCGGGCTGCAGTCCGAGTTTGTCGAGGGCGAGATCGATCTTGGCCAGCTGAGCCTCTTCCAGCGTCATGTCGTCACGCGCGTAGAACGCGCAACTGTAGGTTCGCGACGGGTCCTGGAACAGTCCGAAGAAGTCGTCCGAGAGGTCGTAGTGGGCCTGCACGTCCTCGAAGTATGGACGCATCTGCGCTGTGGCCGTGCTGCTCTGCGCCATCGGATGACCCCCTCTGTGATTGAGTTATGTTTTCTCGCAGGTGAATTGGCACACGTCGGTGTAGCCCTTGCGGAACAGGTCCGCGCAGCCCGTCAGGTACTTCAGATACCGCTCGTAGACCTCGTCGGAGGTGATCGCGATGGCCTCGTCCTTGTGGGCTTCCAGGTTGGCGGCCCAGGTGTCCAGGGTGCGGACGTAGTGCGGACGCAGGCGTTGTTTGCGGGTCACATCGAAACCTGCTGTGGTGGCGTGGTCTTCGACCATCGCGATCAGCGGTATCCGCCCGCCCGGATAGATCTCGGTGACGATGAACCTGAAGAACCGCATGAGCGACATGGTGGTCGGCAGTCCGAGTTCGGCGACCTCTTCCTTGCTGGTGGAGACGATGGTGTGCAGCAGCATCACGCCGTCGCCGGGCAGCAGGTCATAGGTCTTCTTGAAGTAGTCGTCGTACTTCTCGAAGCCGAAGTGCTCGAACGCTCCGATCGAGACGATCCGGTCGACCGGCTCGGTGAAGTCTTCCCACGGTTGCAGCCGAACCTCTTTGCTGCGCTTGCTGTCAGACTCCGCGAAACGTTGCTCGATATGCTCGAGCTGATTGTGCGAGAGCGTCAAGCCGATGACGTTGACGTCGTATTTCTCCACCGCACGCATTATGGTCGAGCCCCAGCCGCAACCGATGTCCAGCAACGTCATCCCGGGTTGCAGGCCCAGTTTGCCAAGGGCCAGATCGACTTTCGCCATCTGTGCCTGCTCCAGCGTCATGTCGTCACGTTCGAAGTAGGCGCAGCTGTAGGTCTGGGTGGGGTCTTGCCACAGCCGGAAGAAATCGTTGGACAGGTCGTAATGAGAGCGGACTTCGTCTGCCGTCGACCCGTGTCGTTCGCCGGGCCGCGCGCCGATGAAAGGTGTTGTGGTTTTATCGCATCGGGTAGCTGTCACTATCCGCCGCCCGTCTATTGGCAGGATTCGATAGCTGACTGACGTACCGCTTCTTCATACGCCGTTTCGGAACATTACTCCGCTAATTGCCTGGTGACCAGACTTCCTTGCGAGATCATGAAACATGCTGTGCGCAAATCTGTTTGGTCAGGTGAGCCGTTCCATTGCGCGGCGCGCGTACTTGCGTGTCCGCGGCCAACTGTCTTTCAGGTGGGGTTCGATCAGGTGGCGCACGTTGGCGGCGTTCATCTTGATCAGCGTGGGAATCACGACGTCCGCCCACCGATCGAGGTAGGGGAGCACGACGTCGCGTGACTGCGTGGTCTTCACCTTGCCGAAGTACTCGGTGAGGAAGAACTTTGCGCTGTTGTCGTCGGCGAGTTCACCGAACAGCTCGAGTATTTGGTCGAAGTGCCGGGGCAACGCGATGCGGGCAAGTACCTGCCCGGCGCCGTCCGAGAACGGTGACGGCAGTGGCGGCTGCTGTCGGCGTATCTGGATGATCACGAGATCGATGGCGCGCTGATTGCCGCGGGCTGCCGGGTCGTTGAGCCGCCAGATGAGCCCGCCGCGAATCAGTTCGCGGTGACGCGTTTCCGGGCCGGGAATGCGTTCTTCCAAGTGCTCCAGCCAGTCGAGAACGATGGGAATGGCCTTGGGGACGGTGCGCCCGGGAAGCCGATTGATTGTGTAGCAACGGTATCCGGCGGCCGCGAGATCCTCCATCAGCCGCCGGTCGAAGCCGTTCTCGCCGTCGCGTAACCAGACCGGAAGGTTGTCCATCCAGTCGTCATCGTCGGGGATGCCGGCCTCGGGCTGCGGATCGAGTGTCGGCTTCGGCTTCTCCCTACGGGCCTTGCGGGCCGCCGCGGCCGCGTCTTTGTCGACAGGGCCGGTCGACTCGATGTCGGCGATGCCCCGGCGCAGGCGGGCGAGCACTTCGTCGCTGTTGCTCACAGCGCGTTGCGGTTGGCGATGGTCTTGGCCAGCTGCAGCGTCTTGCTGCCGTCCTCGCTGGTGTCGCTGACCCGCAGGTCGACCACCATGTTGTCGACAGCCACGATCGCGCGATGTGTGATGAAGCCGGTTCCGGAGCCGGGTGCGTCGCGGGTGATGTCGATGCCGTCGACCACGCTCGGCACCGCCATCAGCCGGGACTTGAGCGTCCGCCCTCCGTCGTAGCTCAGCGTCAGTGTGCCGGCTCCACAGCGGCGCCAGATGTCGACGGTGCGAGTGACGAGGGCTCGGGCGGCCTGCGGGCTGTCGAACGCCGTGATGGCCTGGTCGACTTCGACGAGGCCGGCCTCGTCGGCGAACTGCGTCGGTACTGCCGGTAACCACTGTCGCGGTAGACCCAATCCATCGCGTTGCCGATGGCCACGATGCACTCGGGACGTGACAGTGGTTCGAAGAGGTCGTTCTTCATCGGTGCCCGCAGGGCAGTCTTGGGGCGGATGGTGTCGATGGTGCCCATGATGGTGTTGATCTCCGCTTCACTGGCCATCATGCTGCCCAAAACGTCGACCTGCGGCTGATTCGGGTCGGGCGGCACGCGAGCCGTGCACGCGGTGAGCGCGAGCAGCACCACCCCTGCGCTGGTAGCACGCAAGAGTTTGCCGACGCCCCGGCGCGGCACCCGCATCACGGCCTCAGCGACCACGGTTCCCCCTCAAATCTGTTGGCTGATCCTATGCCCGCCTCACGGCCCGCCGACGCGGCAATTTGGGCCTCGCCGGACTAGGCGAGTAGCCGTTCCCCCGATCGGGGGACAAGGGATTGGGCCGGTGCAGGGGCCGGTTGGTCGATGGTTCGCGGGGCCGGGCGGCGGCATTCTTATTTCAACGCCGGAACACACCGGATGAAATACGAAAAGCCTTATCCGACAAAGGAGTCGACATGACCATCACCCGCCGTATCGCCGCCGGTTTCACCCTCGCCGCCGCCCCGGCCATCATCTTCCTCGGTGCCGCCTCGGCCCACGCCGACGCATCTGTCGCCAACCACGGCCCGTCGGCCAGCCGTCACGAGGCCTTCCCGCATCAGGACAACACCCCCAAGCCGGGCACCTCGGTGCATCACCACCACCAGCGCAACCACGCCAAGTAACCAGCGCAGCAGGCGCAGCGCCTGGTCGTCCGAACGGCGGACATCGGCACGCGGGACGGCCGGGCAGGCTTCATACAAAAACCGAAGTGGACGGTTGCGTCCACTTGTCGGTGGGTATTGCAACGATGTCGGGTTCAGATGATGGATTGAGGTTCGGTGATCGGCATGCGAGCTCGGCAGGATGCGCTGGTACACATTCTGGGCGAGGCCGGTTATAAGCCGGCAGCAACGCGGTCCATGCGCCCCCACTTGAAAAGCTTGCGACCGCAGGATCAGCAGGAGATCCTGCGGTTGTACCGTGCGCTCGGTGGCACTCTCGATGAGCCGCGGCTGCGGCCCGGCCCGTGGGATTGCGTGCTCGAAGGCGGTCTGATCGTCGAGCTCGACGAAAGCGAGCACTTCAACAGGTACCGCAGGAAAACCCTTGAACAGGCGTGGGCGCAGCGGCTGCCCTGGTGCGAGACCTACCTGCGGTACTGCGGGCAGTACGAGAGCGCATGCTCCGCGGAGCGGGGCTGGGGCAGCTATTGGACGAGCATTGCGACGGAGCGGCTGTTCGGGCCTGCAGGGCCTGCCCGGCTGCTCGAAGGTGCCGGGTCGCCGCGCTGGAAGCAACGCGCACTCTACGACGCGATGCGCGACATCGCTGCGGTCGGTTCGGGTGTCCGGCTGGCGCGGCTGGCTGTCTACGACATGATCGGCGGCGCGTCGCTCGCCGAGATGCTCGACGGTAAGCCCGTCGACCGCGATGCGCTGCGGGAGTTCGTCGACGAGCGGACGGCGCAGGGCTAGCCCGATCATCGCCGGCAGCGCGCCCGCAGCATGTCATGCTGGGCAGTGTTCTCAGGGCATGGATCGTCGGCTTTTCTTGTGCCCGACCGTAATTCCGCGATGCGGGCGATGACGTCGTCATAGCTCAATCCCGATTCCGCCAGCAGGCACCCGATCACCGTTCCGGTGCGGCCCTTCCCGCCCAAGCAGTGCACGTACACCGTCCGACCCGCGTCCAGTTCAGCGTGGATGCGGGCCAGGATTGCGTCGTAGCCCGCGTGGTCGAGGACGCCGAAGTCGGGGATCGGGTGCGCGAAGTACCGCACCGTGCGTCCGGCCGTCTCGGCCGCCGCGTCCAGGCGCTCCCGGTACGGCGTCAGGCGGTCTTGGTCAGTGGTGAGGTCGATGACGGAGTCGACACCGGCCTCGACCAGGACACGCACTTTGGCGTCGGCTTCTTCGGGCGTGGCGGAGCCCGGGTATTCCCCGGCCAACAGTCGGTGCGGTTGTACCCACCAGGCGTGCAAGATCTCGTCGTGCGGCCACCGCTTGGCGGTCGCTCGAAATACGTTGTGCACCAGTCTGATTATCCAGTAGGGGTCAGCTTGATGGCGGCGAGGTGCAAACGCTGCGCTGCCTCGGTGAACTCCTCCAGCGTGGGGACGCGCTGGTCACGGAACCCGAGCCCCATCATGCGCTGGGCACGTTTGGCCCCGTAGGACTCGGCGCAGCGATGGTACAAGTCGGCGACGGTCGCGACGTCGTCGATGAGCTCGCCGCGCATGGTCGTGGTCTTGCCGTCGTGGAGCACTTCGGCGGGTGCGCCGTCGCGGAAGTTGTTCTTCCAGGCCGCGTCGGTCAAGGCGTAGAGGGTGTTGTCGATACGGTGTGCGCTCAAGGGGATTGCGTACTGCCGTCCGGTCTTTCGGCCGCGTACCGTCAGGACCATGAGCTGGTTGCGCGCGGGGCCGGCCAGCGGTGTGTGCAGCAGCAACCGCATGGCCGGGTTGACGACGCGGAGCATCGTGGCCGACGGATGAGCCAGGGTGACCGCGGATGACTGCTCTGTCATATCCCCACGGTAGGCCGATCGTTCGAGGTTGCCCAGATCGTCGGCGCCGGAGTGGGACCATGGCGGTATGGCCGGCTTCGTGACGGTCCGGGCCTATGCCGAGCTGAACGATTTCCTGGGCTCCGCGTCGCGGGGCCTGACGGTGCGTCGCCCGTTTCGCAGTCATCAGACGGTCAAGGATGTGCTGGAGGCGATGGGCATACCGCATACCGAGGTCGATTTGATCCTGGTGAACGGGAATCCAGCGGGCTTCGAGCACCGCCCGGCCACCGGCGACCGCATCGCCGTGTATCCCATGTTCGAGGCCCTCGAAATCGGGACCACGGCCCGGCTGCGCCCGGTGCCGTTGCGGGAGCCGCGGTTCGTGGTCGACGTCAATCTCGGCCGTCTGGCGCGGCTGCTGCGGCTGCTGGGTTTCGATGTGTGGTGGTCGAACGACGCTGACGACGGCACGCTGGCCGACATCAGTCTCAGAGAGCATCGCATCCTGCTGACCCGCGACCGTGGCCTGTTGAAGCGTCGCGCCATCACCCACGGCTTGTTCGTCCACTCCCAGCAGGCCGAGGAACAGACCCTCGCGGTGCTCCGTCGTCTGAATCTGCAGCAGCGTCTGACGCCGTTCACCCGGTGCGTGCGGTGCAACGGTGCACTGGCCGAAGTGTCGAAGGAAGAGGTGTTGGACCACCTCGAGCCGCTGACTCGGCGTTACTACGACGAATTCAGCCGCTGCACCGAATGTGGGCGGATCTACTGGCGTGGTTCACATTTCGCAAAGCTGAGCGGCATCGTCGACGAGCTCTTGGACCAACTCTGACTCAAAGAAGTCACCCGTATCAGCTGTCCCACGTGTCACCAATTGCGGGGCGAAAGGCGCCCATGCGGCGCGGTGCGGTGCGGCTGTCATGCGCGGTCATTAGTCTGGCCCGGACTGAGTGGAAAGTGACACGGTGATGTTGGTTCTGCACGGATTTTGGTCCTCCAGCGGCCTGTGCCTGTGGGGTGAGGACTCCGCGCGAGCGGTCAAGAGCAGCAGCCAGGCTCTCAGGACCGCGCGGCCGCATCCGTTCGCGGCGTCGACCGACGTCGTCGCCGCCGTCCATGCCGGCAAGCCCGGAAGTGCCGTGCTGCTGTTGCCGTCGCTGCGGAGTGCGCCGCTGGACTCGCCGAGCCTGCTCCGCATCATGCCGCGGCCCGCCGCACGCAGTGAACCCGCCTTGCTGCCGTGGACCGTTCCGGTGCTGTCATTTTCGGCCACGGCGGCGTCGAGCGTGTTCGATGAGCCCGCCGCCGACGTGCGCTACGGCGAGTCTGTGGGCTACTTCGCCGACTTGACGGCCTTTGCGCACGAGTTGGTGAAGCGCGGGCGGGTACTGCCTGCGCTCGGTTTCGACGTGCACGGGCCGGTCGCGTTGTGGCGGCCGGTGGTGCAAGGCGCCGATGTCGTGACGCTGAACGCGCTGGTGGCGGCGATGCCGCCGGTATGCCGCGCGGAACCGGACGCGCCAGGTGCCTACGACCTGGTGACGTCGGCGCTGCAGGCTTTCGTCGATGCGGCGGCGCGTGCGGCGATGCCCGACTCCGACGATCTGCTGCCGCCGCGGCGAGGCCGCCGTCCGAAACGGCTCCCGCCGGAGGAAGCCTGGTTGACGGCCCTGACCGCGCCGGACGGCAGGATCGACGCCGATCCGGATGAGTTCGACGCCCTGGCCGACGCATTGCAGCCGTGGGACGACATCGGCGTCGACGAGCCCGGTCCGGCGCGGGCGACCTTCCGGCTGACCGAGCTCGAGGCGGATGAACCGGCCTGGCGATTGGAGTTCCTGCTGCAATCGGTCGCCGACCCGAGCCTGCTGGTTCCGGCGGAGCAGACTTGGGACGACGACGGCGGCCTGCGCCGTTGGCTGGATCGTCCCGAGGAATTGCTGCTGGGTGAGCTGGGACGCGCCGTTCGGATCTATCCCGAACTCGCGCCCGGGCTGCGCACAGCCCGCCCGTGCGGGATCGACCTGGACGCCGAGGGCGCGTATCGGTTTCTGGCCACCGCCGCGCCGCTGCTCGACGAGGCCGGGTTCGGGGTGTTGCTGCCGTCGTGGTGGGACCGTCGCCGCAAGATCGGCCTCGCGGTGTCCGCATCCACCCCGGTCGATGGGGTGGTGGCGTCCGCGGGACGGTTCGGGCGTGAGCAATTGGTGGATTTCCGTTGGGATCTCGCCATCGGCGACGACACCCTGACCGAGGAAGAGATCGCCGCGCTCGCCCAGACCAAGGCTCCGCTGATCCGGCTACGGGGCCAGTGGGTCGCGGTGGATCCCGAACAGCTGCGCCGTGGGCTGGAATTCCTCGAACGCAACCCATCTGGGCAGGCGAGCACTGCAGAGATCCTGGCGTTGGCGGCCGCGCATCCCGAAGACTCGGACACTCCGCTGGAGATCACCGCGGTGCGCGCCGATGGCTGGCTCGATGATCTGCTCAGCGGTGCTGTGGCACAATCACTTTCACCGCTGGAGCCGCCACCGGACTTCGCCGCGACACTGAGGCCCTACCAACAGCGCGGGCTTTCGTGGTTGGCCTTCCTGTCGTCGCTGGGCTTGGGCAGCTGCCTGGCCGACGATATGGGCTTGGGCAAGACCGTGCAGTTGCTCGCATTGGAGGCCGCGCAGCGCCACGACCAGCCCGACACCGCGCCGACGCTGTTGCTGTGCCCCATGTCGCTGGTCGGCAACTGGCAACGCGAGGCCGCGAAATTCGCTCCAGGCCTTCGGGTTTACGCCCACCACGGGACCGGGCGGTTGCGCGACGAGGCGCTGCGCGCGCACTTGGGCGATGTCGACCTGATGGTCACGACGTACGGCACCGCCACCCGCGACATCGACGAACTCGCCGAATATCGGTGGAATCGGCTCGTTCTCGATGAGGCGCAGGCGGTGAAGAACAGCCTGTCCCGCGGCGCCAAGGCGGTACGCCGACTCGACGCCGAGCACCGGGTCGCGCTCACCGGCACCCCGGTGGAGAACCGGCTGGCCGAATTGTGGTCCATCATGGACTTTCTCAACCCGGGACTGCTCGGTTCCTCGGAGAGATTCCGTGCCCGGTATGCCGTTCCGGTCGAGAAGTACGGCCAGACCGAGCCGGCCGAGCGGCTGCGCAAGATCACCCGTCCCTACATCCTGCGGCGGCTCAAGACCGACCCGACCATCATCGACGATCTGCCTGAGAAGATCGAAGTCAAGCAGTACTGCCGGCTCACCACCGAACAGGCGTCGCTGTATCAATCCATCGTCGACGAGATGATGGAGAAGATCGAGACCACCGACGGAATCGCGCGGCGCGGCAACGTTCTTGCCGCCATGACCAAGCTCAAACAGGTGTGTAATCATCCCGCGCAACTGCTGCACGACCGCTCGTCGGTCGATTCCCGCTCGGGCAAGGTGATTCGGCTCGAAGAGGTGCTGGAAGAGATTCTCGCCGAGGGTGATCGCGTGCTGTGCTTCACCCAGTTCACCGAGTTCGCCGAGATGCTGGTGCCGCACCTGGCAGCGCGGTTCGGGCAGGACGTGGCCTACCTGCACGGCGGCACGCCGAAGAAGCGCCGCGATGAGATGGTGACGCGCTTTCAGGCCGGGGACGGCCCATCCATCTTCCTGCTGTCGCTGAAGGCCGGCGGCACCGGGCTCACCCTCACTGCCGCCAACCATGTTGTGCACCTTGACCGTTGGTGGAATCCCGCGGTGGAGAACCAGGCTACCGACCGGGCGTTCCGGATCGGTCAGAAGCGCTCGGTGCAAGTCCGCAAGTTCATCTGCACCGGCACGCTCGAAGAAAAGATCGACGACATGATCGAGGAGAAGAAGGCGTTGGCCGATCTAGTGGTCGGTGACGGCGAAGGGTGGCTGACCGAACTGTCCACCGGCGATCTGCGCAAGCTGTTCACCCTGTCGGAAGGGGCTGTCGGTGACTAACTGGTACCCGCAGTCGCGGCCGCTGGAGGTCGACGGCGGCGTCAAGGCGCGCAGCACACGCGGTGCGATCGGCCAGACGTGGTGGTCGCAGCGCTTCATCGAGGTGCTGGAGGCCATCGGTATCGGCAGCCGACTGCAGCGGGGCCGCAACTATGCCCGGCGGGGACAGGTGATTTCGCTCGATGTCGGTCCGGGTCTCGTGACCGCTCAAGTACAGGGCAGCCGGGCGCAGCCCTATCGGGTACGCATCGGCATCGCCGCCTTCGGGAAGAGCGAGTGGGCGCAGGTCGAAGGGGTATTGGCCGAAAACGCCTGGTACGCCGCCTCGTTGCTGTCCAACGAGATGCCCTCGGACATCGAGGATGTGTTCGACGCGGTGGGATTATCGCTATTTCCCACCGGAATTCGGGAGTTGTCGCTGGACTGCTCATGCCCGGACAGTGCGGTCCCGTGCAAGCATCTCGCCGCGACGTTCTACCTGTTGGCGGAAGCGTTCGACGAAGATCCGTTCGAGATCTTCGCCTGGCGAGGCCGTGACCGCGAGGAGTTGCTGGAGAATCTGGCCGCCGCCCGCTCTGCGCGCCCGGCCGCCGACCGGTCCGAGCCCGCGGGCCCCCAGCTTTCCGATTGTCTTGACTCATTTTTCGTGCGGCAAGCCGACGTGCGTGCGTCGAGTCCTCCGGTGACGTCGTCGACAGCCCTGTTGGACCAGCTTCCCGAGATTCCGGTCGCGGTGCGCGGGCGGGGGCTGGTGGAGACGTTGCGACCGGCGTATGACGGATTTGGTGCCGACGCTAGTTGAGTCAGGCGTTGGGCCTCTCTTTCCCGTCGCACCGGCTGATGCGTCGGGCCAGCTCGTGTCGAACCTTCTCTGTGCAATATGTACCAATCCGGCCCTTATTGCAGATTGAGTACCACAAGGTTAGCTATGCACGTCTCCTGTGCGCTGACGGGCGCGCGAGTGGGGACGCTGTCGGCGTCGTCAAGATTCTTGACGATCCGCGTACGGGTCTGTGGCGACTCCTTGCTGACGCTCTGACGCTACAAGCCGATCTGGGGCCGGGTGACGATGCTGACGCGGATGGCCGAGTGCATCTTTGATCTGACACCAAAGTATGTGCGCATGGAAGGCGCTGAAGTGCAAGAAGTAGCAGAACGACGACTTCCGTAAAAGTCGTCGAACGGCTACAATTCGAAAAGTTGTCGAACGACTACAAGGGCGTGAAGGATGCAAGTGAAGACGATGGGCGATATCGGAGCACTTGTCCGTTCGGCGCGCACCGCTCGCGGGATGACACAGGCAGACCTCGCTGAGCAACTGCGCATGAGCCGAGACTGGGTCGTCCGATTGGAGAAGGGGCATCCGCGGCTCGAAGCGCAACGGGTACTCGATGCTCTCCGCGTCGTGGGGGTGAGCCTCGAAGCGACCGCTCCGGAGGCGCAGCCGAGCGTCGTCCGCGAACGTAAGCAGCGGAGCGCTCGCCAGAAGCGAAAGGTTGCAACGGCTGCTTCAGCCCCCGTCGACCCGTTCGATGCGCTGTTCGGCACGAGGAAGGCTTGATGGCAGGCCGAACCCTGCGGATTTACCTCGACGGAATCCCGACCGGCACGGTGACGCAGTCCAGCCATGGCTCTCTGGCGTTCGCCTACGACGACCAGTACGTCGACCAGACCGACCCGACACCTCTGTCGCTGTCCCTTCCTGTCCTGTCCGACAGACACCGAGACAAGGCCGTGCGGGCCTATCTGGAGGGCTTGCTCCCGGACAGCGAAGGTACGCGACAGCGCTGGGGACGCGAATACAACGTGTCGCCGAATAATCCCTTCGCTCTGCTCACCCACGTCGGTCGCGACGCAGCCGGCGCTGTCCAGATTCTTCCGCCCGACGTCGACCCGGCTGACGCTCGGGCGCGAACCCACGATATCCAGTGGCTCAACCACACTGACCTTGCCGAGCTGGCGCAGGATCTTGCCACTCATCAGTTCGATTGGGATCCGGGCAGGTTCGGTGGCAAGTGGAGTCTCGCCGGCGCCCAAGCGAAAGTTGCGCTGTTCCGGGATCCGAAGTCCGGCCGATTCGGCATCCCGCGCGACTCGACGCCGACGACCGTGATCCTCAAGCCCGCAATCACCGGCTATGCACGACACCACATCAACGAGGCACTGTGCTTGCGTGCCGCAAGTGAAGCCGGGCTGCTCGCTGCCAAATCGGAGGTGGTGGAAATCGCCGACATTCAGGTCTTGATCTCGGAGCGCTACGACCGCTTTCATGCGGGTACTGTGTGGCGCCGGGTCCACCAGGAGGACATGTGTCAGGCGTTGTCGGTGCACCCCAGTCTGAAGTATCAGTCCGACGGGGGGCCGGGTGTTGGTGATATCGCAGACCTGCTCAACAGGCTGCCGATCGAGGACCGGGGCGTAAACGCCGAGCGCTTCTTCAAGGCGCTGGCCTACAACGTCCTCATCGGTGGCACCGACGCCCACGCGAAGAACTACTCGCTCGTCCTCATCGGATCACGCGCTCAGGTTTCGCCGTTGTATGACGTCGCCTCGGCGGCGCCGTACGACCAGCGCGAGCGCCTCCGATCGTCGATGAAGATTGGCGATCACTGGAAGATGCTCGGCATCAACACTTCTGACTGGAGCAAGGTTGGACGCCGCCTCGGGATTCCCGCGCACCAGGCCGTGGCCTGGGTGGATGAACTCCGTGACGAGCTTCCCGGTGCGTTTGAGCGCGCCGCCGCATCGCTGCCGACGAACGCGCGCCCCGAGGCAGAACGCATGGCAGAGCGGATCATTGAACACGTTGCAGGCACCTGGAAGCCCAGCCTGGACCGCTGAGCCGCGCAACGGTTCCGCTCAGCCCAGCGGCGGCAGCGGGTAGATGACCGGCGCCTGGGAGGACTCCGGCGGCGCGATGGCCTTGACCTGCCCGCCCTGGATCTGGACCAGCATCGGGTTGAGCGCGGTGTTGTTGTGGAAGTGGTCGCCCTCGGTGGCGAACTTGATCGGCCCGTAGAACGTCTGCAGGTCGGTTGCTGCGATCAGGTCGTTGAGCTTGCCGCGCGCGTCCTCCGACAGGGCCGGCGACTCACCCAGCTTCTCCACGGCAGCCTGCAGCACCCGCCCGGCCGCGCTGCACCCGGCCGCGGTGTAATCCGGCGGCGAGCTGTACTTCTGCTCGAAGGCCTTCGCGTAGTCGCCGGCCGAGCCGAACAGGTCGTCCTTGAACGTCGCCGTCGGCAACCACACCGAGATGCCCATCACGCCGTCGGCTTGGCGGCCAAGCGCTTTCGCGAAGGACGCGTCGGTGATGCCGTAGTGCTCGATGATCGCCTTCGGCGTGTAGCCCGTCGCCGCCATCGCCTTGACGAAGTCGACCAGCAGCACATCGTGACCGCCGACCGCCACGATGTCGGGCTTCTGCGCCGCGACCACCTGGGAGACGGGCGCCAGGTCGGCGTTCGGCGGGAACAGCGAGAAATGCAGCACGTTGAGCTTGGCCGCCTCGGCGCCCGACCGGAAGCCGTTGGCGGTGTCGCTGGAGAACGGTTCGTTGGCGCCGACGACGGCTGCGCTGACCGGCTTGGGATTCGCGGTGTCCACGATCGACTGAATCGACCGCGCCGCCGTCAGGTCGACGGCAGGGATGACGCCAAAGGTGAACGCGGGCTGCTTCTTCCAGATGTTGGGTGATTCTGCCGACCCGGCGATACAGGGGACCTTGTACTTGGCGCAGATCGGGTCCATCGCGAGCTGCACGCCGCTGGTGTAGGCGCCGAAGACGGCGTTCACGCCGTCCTGGGTGATCAATCGGGATGCCGAGTCGGCACCGGTGGCGGGATCGCTCTTGCAGTCCTGCACGATCAGGTCGACCTTGTACTTCTTGTCGCCGATGGCCAGGCCGCCCTTGCTGTTCACCGTGTCGGCCCAGAATTGGTAGCCGCGCTGGGCGATCTGGCCGCCGGTGGCGGATTCACCGGAGAGCTCGAGCACGGCGCCGACCTTGAACGTGTCCGACGTTCCACCACCGCCCTTTTCGCCGCCGCACGCGGCGAGCACGCTCGGGCCGACCACCACGCCGCCTGCGACGAGGCCGGCCCGGGTCAGGAAGAGTCGGCGGTTGATGTTGTGGGACATGGTGATTCCTCTCCTTCAGCGGCCACCCAGATAGAGGTGCATGAGTTCGCGGTCGTCCTTGACGTCGGCTGGGGTGCCCTCGAAGCGGTTGCGTCCCGCCACCAGGACGTACATCCGGTCGGCCACCCGCATCGCTTCGCGGACGTTCTGCTCGATCATGATCACGCCGACGCCGCGGCGCGCTAGTTCCGCCGCGCGGGCCAGCACGTCGCCGACGAGCTTGGGCGACAGGCCCGCCGACGGTTCGTCGAACAGCAGGAACCGTGGGTTCAAGATGAGTGCCCGGGCGATCGACAGGATCATCTGCTCGCCGCCCGAGAGCTGGCCGGCCGGTACGCCATACCGCTCGCGCAGCCGCGGAAACTCCTTGAGCAGCTCCTCGATTCGCTCGTCGAGCTGCTTGCGGGAGCGGATCGTGTAGCCGCCGATGCGCAGGTTGTCCCGCACCGACAGATGCGGGAACACCCCACCGCCTTGCGGCATCATCGCCAGACCGCGGCCCAGGGTGCGATGCGACGGCAGATGCGTGATGTCATCGTCGTCGATCGCGACGCGCCCGGCCCACGGATTGATCACTCCCACCATGGCTTTGAGCAGTGTGCTCTTGCCGCAGCCGTTCGGCCCGAAGATGCAGGTGACCTCGCCGGTGCGGGCCGTCAGCGACACCTCGTGCAGGATCTGCACGCTGCCGTAGCCGGCGTCGAGGTTCTCGACGGTAATCTCACTCACTCGTCGGCACTCCCAGGTACGCCTCCATGACGTGCGGGTCGTGGGAGATCTCGTCAAAGCTGCCCTGCGCCACGATCTTTCCGGCGTCCATCACCAGGATCCGGTCGCAGATATCCTGCGCGAGTTCCATGTCGTGCTCGATCACCAGGAACGTCGTGCCGTCGTCGCGCAGGGCGCGGATGGCGTCGAGCATGATCTGGCGCAGCCGCGGATGCACGCCGGCGGCCACCTCGTCCAGCAGCGCGACTTTCGGTTTGCGCATCAGCACCCGGCCCATCTCCAAAAGCCGCTGCTGACCACCGGAGAGGCTGCTCGCGAGATCCTCGGCGACATGGGTGAGTTCGAGGCGGTCCAGCACCGCGTCGGCGTCGGCGCGGGCGTTGTCCCAGTCGAACTGCACCGCGGCGGTCCAGAGGTTTTCCCGCACAGTCATGTTCACGAACAGCGCGGGGATCTGGAACGTGCGGGCCAGGCCGGCCCGGGCGATGCGGTGGGCAGTCAAGCGGGTGATGTTCTGGTTGAACAGCGTCACGGTGCCGCCGTCGGGTTTGATGGCGCCGGTGAGCAGGTTGAACAGTGTGCTCTTGCCGCTCCCGTTGGGGCCGATGATGCCGACGATCTCGGCCTGCTCCACCTCGAACGTCACGCCGTCGACGGCGCGGATGCCGCCGAACGCGCGGAAGAGGTCGTTCACCGCCAGTACGCTCATGGCCGGGCCTTCTGAGGCGCGACGCGGCCAAGAAGCTGATGTACCAAGCGCATTCGGCGGGCCCGGCGCATCAGGCTGACCAGACCATCGGGCAGGAACAGCACGACCGCCATCACCAGGGCGCCCACCACGATGATGTAGGCGGTGGTCTCGCCGTAGCTGACCCGCAGTTGCTCCTGCAGCAGGAACAGCGCCGTCGCGCCGAGCGCCGGACCCCACGCGTGCCCGAGACCGCCGACGAGCACCATCACCACCAGCTGGTCGGTGATCAGGGTGTTCAGCACGCTCGCCGGGTTGATGAAGGTGATCCAGTACGCGTTGATGCCGCCCAGCACCGCCGGGATGATCGCGCTCAGCATGAATGCCTCGATCTTCACCAGCGTGGTGTTGATGCCTTGGGCGCGGGCGGCAGTCTCGTTGTCGCGCACCGCCTTCACCTGGAAGCCGAACCGGGACCGTTCCAGTAGCAGGTAGCACACGGCGTACGCGATCGCCGCCGCGGCGAGCATGGTGTAGTAGAAGAAGTTGTCGTCGTTGCGGATAGGTGTGCTCAGGCCGGCCGAGCCGCCGGTGAAGCCGAGGACCGTGGTGAGTTCGCGGACCGCCTCGGCCAGCGCCCACGTCGCGATGGCGAAGTACGCGCCCTTGAGCCGCAGCGCGGGCCAACCGACCAGCGCCGCAACGGCACCGGCGATCACTGCCGCGACCGGAAGCGTCGCCCAGAAGTTCCAATGGTGCTGCGGTTGCATCAGGATCGCCGTGGTGTAGGCGCCGATGCCGAAGAACGCGACGTGGCCGAAGCTGATGTAGCCGGCGTAGCCGCAGATCACATTCCAGGACAACGCGATCCCGGCCCACAACGCGACACCCGTGGCGACGCGGACGTAGTAGGGCGACGTCATCATCGGCAGCAGACACAAGACCGCGACGACGAGGGCGAGCACCCCGAGGTTGAGGTATGGGTTACCTCCGGAGGCCGGCCGGTTCCTCATGCCAGGCCTCGCCGCGAGATGCCTTGCGGGAACAGCAACAGCGCGAGGAACAAGACGCCGAACACCACCAGCAGGGTGTAGTTGGCGCCCACGTACGTCGTCACCACCGACTGCAGCACACCCAGGAACAAGCCCGCCGCCAGCACGCCGACCACCGAGCCCAGGCCCGCCAACACCACCACGAAAAACGCGAACAATGTATAGCGCAGACCGACTTCCGGCGTCATCGCGTAGATGGCGCCCAGCAGTGCGCCGGCCATCGCGGTCAGGCCCGTGTAGATGGCGTACACCAGGCTGCTGATGCGCTTGACGTCGATGCCCATCAGCCCGGCGTTGTCTTTGCTCTGCGCGGTGGCTCTGATCGCCAGACCCGTTCGGGTATAGAACAAGAACGCCAGGAACAGGCCCGTCGCGATCACCGCGAACACGAAGCCGGCCACCCGGATTGCGGGTGCCGTGATGCCCAGTAGTTCGATGTTGCCGGGAAAGAAGCTGGTGCGCACCGTGCGTGGGTTGTACCCGAACGCGGTGAGCAGGCCACCGCGGATCAACGTGGCGAGGCCGAACGTGAACGCCAGCCCCATCAATGCGGGCAGCGCGTACTTACTGGTGCGGACTCGATAGATCAGTGGCGCGATGAGCCAGCCGACCACACCGAACACCACGAACACCGCGGGGAGCAGGACGAACGCGTCTATGTGGAGCACCTCACTGGCGACGATCGCGGCGTATGCGCCGATGACCACCCACATTCCGACGGCGAGATCGACGACGTCCAGGACTCCGAAGGACAGCGAGAAGCCGATGCTGATCGCGACATAGAGGCCACCGATGAGGATTCCGCCGACAAGCGCTTGCACGAGCTCGGCCATGGAGTCCTTTCGACAGGGCGGTCAGGACTCTTCGGAGCGTATCCACGGCACGGGGGAGTTATCAGCAGATCACGCGGATTGGCTGGGCGCCAGAGACTGTCGCAACGTTGCTCCCACTCTCACTATAGGGCCGGGGGTGGGGCTTGCGGCAAGGCCCCGTGGTTGCTGCACAATCGTCCGGCCGCGAAGTAACCGCTGATGGGGGAATGTTGTGACGAGTACACCGAAGCCTTTTGAAGTGCATCCGTCAGGTGCCTACCTGCACGGCACCAAAGCCGATCTTGCGGTGGGGGATCGGCTGGTGCCCGGCCGCGAGTCGAATTACGAAGCCGGCCGGATCATGAATCACGTCTATGTCACTCAAACTTTGGATGCCGCGGTGTGGGGCGCCGAGCTTGCTGTCGGCAAGGGCCGAGGCCGCATCTACATCGTGGAACCCGAAGGTCCGCTTGAGGACGATCCGAATGTGACGGACAAGAAGCTGCCCGGCAATCCGACCCGCTCCTACCGGACCCGTGAGCCGGTGAGGATCGTCGGGGAGATCACCGATTGGGGGGACGAAGTTTCCCGGCACCTGGCCGTTGAATAGTTGCTGATGTCGATAGCGGACTGATAACCGATCCACTAACCGATCCACGACTACGAATTTGCGGGATCACGTTGGTTGCGGTCGGAAACGGCCTGGTGGCTGCAATCGCGGCTGCTGCCATTTCGAAACCGAGATCACACGCCCGCTCTTAGACCTTCGGCAAGCCGGCTGGGCTCGCGCTCCGGACATCCGGTCCGCATGGTCAGTCGTCGAGGGTATCGTCGTCTCTGTCGGGGGTGTACTCGCCATATGGATCGGTGAACTCGTAGAGCACTGAACCGACGAGACGCTCGATCGAGATGGCTGTCGGGTCGGGTGCTGGTCGGCCCTCCGCGTGTGCGAGGCGTTCAGCGGCGATGAAAGCCAGCCGCACGGCTTGAACGACGAGCACACGTCGCAATCCCTCGGACACCTCGCCCCGTTCCCGTGAGACTGCTGCGAGCCGCGAGATCGTCTCTGCACGCCGGGCGATGCGAATATCCGGATGCTGGCGCTCTTCGCGCACCTCGTCGTCGATCAACGACCAACGAAGCGACGGTGGCATTACGACTGTGTCCGACACCGGTGGTATCTTCTCGTTGAGGATCGCTTTAAACCGCGACTGTTCGATCGCGTTCAAGTAGGCGGTGTACTCGTGGGCGTCGAGGTTCTTTTTTGCTTCCTTGTCTTTCGCACTGACGTTCTCCAAGTCCCAGAGCGGCCACATTTCGGCGTCGGCCACCTCGAAGACGTCGAGGATACGCATTGCGACAGCATCGCTGCGTTGATTGGTTAAGTGCCGCCTGATACGGGTCCGGAGCTTCTCGTTGGTCTGGCCCACATAGATTGGCTCTCCGTCGTAGTCGTAGAAGGCATAGACGCCCCATTTTGCGTTAGACCACTTCCGGCCGCGGTCGTCCTTCTCCTCTAGGAACGCGCGCAGTCGCTTGCGAAATCCGCGGACGTCGGGTGCCGGCAACGAAGACTTGGCGGGCCTCTGAGGCTTCGGATTCGGAGACGCCGTACCCTTACTTGACACTTAAGTGCTCGAAGTCGGTTGTGGGAGTACCGAGTTCTCCTCTTAGAAGAGGTATAAGGTAATGAGTCCCGAGCCACTTTACGACCGGCACGGCGACCGCGTCACCGAATCCGAAGAGCGCCTGATTAGTGCCTGCGGTCCTCAGATTGTAGTCGGCTGCACCCATGAGCCTGGCGTACTCCAGCGGCGTCATCCAGCGTACTTGCAGGCGTTCGCCTCCTAGGCGGACGATCGCCTGCTTTGATGACCCGCCACGCGCAGTCCGCAGGCAGCCCGAAATGTCGTCTGCGCGCACCTCCCACATGGGAATGCCTCCGCGGGTTCGTCTATATGCGGTCCGATACAAGATTTTTCGTGATCGCCGCAGCTCGTTGATCCGTTCGGTCTGCATAGGCGACAGAGACGAAGCGAAACGCGCCGTACGGTGGTCGTCCCACCACCGCTCATCCGCGTCTGGCATCTCCTCAATCAGTGACGACAAGCCACTAGTAAGAGGGGCCGGTGGCGCTGGCAAGCGGGCGCGGTGGGTCCGTAGCCTGGAATCTCCGTACACCCACTGCAAGTACTCGGGCCGCAAGTCTGGATTTGATTCTGCGGAATCCTCCGGCGGGTTCAACGCCCCGATAACAAACATTCGCGGGCGCGATTGCGGGAGAAAGCGACGTGCGTCGATAGCAAGCACATCGACCGAATAGCCAAGCTGATTGAAGGCGGATATCGCCGCATAGAGGTCGTCTCCGCCGTGCGAGGTTGCCAGACCTGTGACATTCTCGAGTACTACGACAGGCGGGCGCTTATCATTCAAGTTCTCGAGCAATCGGATGAAGTGCCAAAACGTCCCCGACGCGGCACCAGCGAGCCCGGCGCGCGCGCCTGCCAGTGACAGGTCGGTGCACGGTGAAGAAGCCCAAGCCAGAGCAGCGTCAGTGGGCAGGTCCCATGCAGACACCGCGGCGATGTCGCCCAGCACAAACGTATGGCCTCGCTTCTCTCCGAAGTGGGCGAGATACATCTGTTGTTTGCTGGGCTCGTAATCGTTGGCCCAACTCGCCGCAAACCCGGCTCCTTCAAGTCCAATCCTTGCCAGGCCGATGCCAGCAAAGAACTCGATCATCTTCGGCTTGCCGCGTGTCTTCGCGGTGCTGATCGCCGTCACGCTACCCACGCGGTCACAGTATCTGTTGGTCCCGACATCGTCCGGGAGGCTCACCTATATATACCGTGGTGAGGTGCCAGAGTCATGGGCGTCAAGTGACCACGCGAGGACGGCCATGCGCGCCAATAAATCACGCGATACGACACCTGAACTGGCGATCCGGCGGTTCCTGCACGCCGCGGGGCTGCGATATCGGGTTAACGCCCGGCCGATTCCACAGTTGCGGCGGACTGCAGATGTTGTATTCACGAGGCGACGGGTTGCCGTATTCATAGACGGTTGTTTTTGGCACGGATGTCCGGAGCACCATCGACTGCCAACGGCGAACTCCGAGTACTGGATGGCCAAAGTGCAACGCAATAGCGCCCGGGATAAGGACACGGATGCGAAGCTTCGTGACGCTGGATGGGTCGTCTTGCGCTACTGGGCGCACGAAGACCCCCAAATCGTCGCTGACGAGATCCGACAAACCGTGTTGGCAGCGTGTCAGATCAGGAACTAGCCGCCGGGTTGTCATACATCTGCGACGGCCATCTGTATATGACAGCGTTCCAGCAGGCCACGGCCGACGACCCGCGGCCGGCAAAGTCGATGCTGCCCCAAAGTTCGCGGATTTCAGGAGCTACGGCAAACGGAAAGCCTAAAACATGCACTGTTTCATTCGCGCCATCGGCGACGCCGAACAGTCGCTTGCAGCCTGTAGCCGTGCGGCGACGAATCGACAGTTACCACTTCGAACAGAAGTGGATGGGCGGTCGGCCAAGTTTCGTCGTAGGCCTCAAAGAACGGTGCGCATGCCGGTCGGAATGAACACGATCCACAGACTGCTGCGGCCGGACTGGCAAGAGAGCTGTCGAGTTCTCCGAGCATAGAATCGTTCACTCTGTCAAGAACGGACAGCGCGCTGTCAAGAACGGGCAGCGCGCGGTCACGTACCTGTTGGACCTCGTCGGCGTCGACGGCTATCGAATGCCTGGTCCCTTCTACAGTTTCGATCGCAGCATGGCTTGGGAACTCACCAATTTCCGATTCGACAAGCCCGCTGTCCACGCCTTTTGCATACGGACTTTCCAGAGCGACCATCCTGGCCATGTCTCTGGCGATGGCGGCAACGCCGGTGCCCATGCCTTCCGAAGCGCCGACATCGATTCTGCGACGGCTGCGTCCCACGCATTATCAAACTCGCCAGGCCTGATACGCGATGCCGAACTTGCCTCGCCCAGCTGCCGAGTTACCTCGTGTATCGCCTCACCGAGGGCGTTCGCCGGCGACGGGCGGTTCAGCGACGAAACTTCAGGATCCCGACTGTATCCGAGACGCCAAAGGCAATTTTCACCTTGGTTGAGCTGCGTCGGTGTGATGAACTTAATCGGTGTTGGACGCGGCTGCCGCGATCGCACAGTCATTGAAGATGACGCCAAACCACCAGCGGATTCATTCGAAACGCCCGAATGTCCTCCAGCACCACACTGCGGAATCTCTCCGTAGCCGCCTCGTAGGCCGCCGCTTGGGTGTCGGTGAAGAACTCTGGATCAGCCCGCCACAGAGGGTGAATGAGCATCACGCAGCGTTCGTTTCGTGTGATCAACGGGATATCGTCGATATGCTCGGTCCGAGATCCGCTCAGGGCTTGCGCGGCCACATCCATCCAGATTCCGGTGCTTGGGAGCGATCGGCTTACGGTCATCTCCACACCTGCGGCGAGCTCGAGCATGTCCAGCGCGAGGCGCCAGTCCAGCAGCGCATGTTGGCGAGCATTGTCGTACGAGCGAAGGCAGTCGGGACACGATGTGTCACAACGATCCTTGTGCTCTTGAGCATCCCATTGCAGGCGCAGGTCGTCGAGGGTGCTGTCCAACATAGTCTCGAATTGATCGGCCTGACCGAGCTCGACAGCGTATCCCGCACCGTTAGCGGCAGTGTCAGCAAGGTAGATGGCTGCGGCCACTTGTGCTTTCGTGTCTGGCTCCTCGGCACCAAACAGCGGTAATCGCAGCGGCGTTAGTCCGGTTGTCAACTCTGATGGGTCGAGATCGAGATGAACCTCCGCGCCGCGGCGGAGTGTCTCGGCTAGAGAGGTGTAGGCAGCCCGACCGGAAGGTTGGTCATATAACGCAACAGCGCCTGTTCTCACGTCAAGTCGTCGCGGCGTCACCAACAGCGCATCTGTCACGCGGATCTCGCCGATTACAACAAGGTTTGAGGCTCCGCCGGCCCCCGGCTCGGCGAGGACCGTCCCGTTCGGTTGGTGAGTGAGTTGATAGCCGCGGCCCATGCTGTCGTTAATTGAAACCAATTGACTTTGCGAATACAGGTCGAGATCCACCCGACGAACCTCTGCGTGGTCTGTCGGGAAGACGTTGAGCGTTAGTGCTGGGCTTCCAGCACCCCGCAGGACATCGACGTCATCTGCGAAAGGCCGAGCGCTGTAGTCGGTCCTGAATCCTCTCGGTTCATAAAGCGAAACATGCTCGAGGGTTTCATGGCACGCGCCACATAGCGCTTTGGGATTAAGCTCAGTACGACCGCATTTAGGGCAACGACCGACTGCATGCGCACTTCCTAGCGGGTCGACCGGCTCGACGAACTTGCCTTTGGGCACGTACGCAGCGAAGCCGGCAGCCTTGTGCACTAGGCCGTCTTTTACGACCTGCGCACCGGGGGCGAAAGAACTGATTGCGATGTCGAGCGATCGGTCGCTGACGACATCATCCTCCATCGCTTTGCGTGTTTTGACGTCCGAGTGCCAGAGACTGCGCACGCGCGTAGGGAATCCGAACATCGGCAATACACCATGTCGGGCGAGCGCCTCGCTGAGCTCAGTCTCGGTTGATTCGGATTCACGTTTCACGACATCATCGATCTCGTCGATTAGTGAAGACTGCACCCATGCCTTGATCTCGTTGACGTCTGTTGGATTCAGAGGCGTATACGTAGCGAGGCGGTCCACGACATCGCTGACAAGCCCTGAACTATCGAGCCACGAACTGACTTTCGATCGGAGGACTGGCCACCCGTCAAGCTGGCCAAATGTCCCGTGGTTGCTCTTTGGTGTCCAATCGGGGGCCGGTCGAATGCTTGAAAACGCCTCATAGAGGCACTCGCTGGCTGCCACTCGTTGAACAATCCGCTTGCGAGCGAGGTCGAGAAAGGGCTGTGGCGGATTATCCCCGGTGATTCTGTCGGGTCGATTGAAGTAGTACTCATCATGAGTGCGATCGCGACATACAGTCACTGCGAAGCTCAGTGCTTGGCCTGATCGTCCAGCTCGACCGACGCGCTGTTGATAGTTAAAACGCTGTGGAGGCACATTGGCCATCATTGTTGACCGGAGCGAACCGATGTCAACTCCGACTTCCATTGTTGTTGTGACGCTCAAAACATCGAGCTCATCAGCGAGCTCGTTCTCGGACTGCGTGAATGCGCCCTTGAACCATCGTTGCCGATCACGCTGCGTAGTAAGGGGTTTCGTCTGGCCAGTCAGCTCGGCGATCGCCAATCGCCTTGGCGGCTGATGGGCGAGCCAGGCGTAGTAGTCGCGGTCCTCAGGACCATCGATCTTGATCTCGACAAGCGTATGGCCAAAGCACTGCCGGTTGGCGCATACACCGAGGCTCTCTTGAAGGTGAATGAAGTTGCAGCGGGTGCAGCGCCACGCCTTCGTGCCCGCAGGTTCGAGGACCAACGTCGAGTCGGCGGAACTCGTCTTGAGCAGCCAGCCGGCGATGGCGCGACTTATGACTGGCTGCGCCACAATTGCTTCAAGCTGGTTGATGAGGCTGTCAGCATCCACTTTGAGTCTCGTGGCGACGGATTCGACGTACTTACGGATGGGTGGCGGTGTTATTGCCTCCGCGTGCACGCCGCCGCGGTCGCTGTTTTCCGTTCTGCCGAGGAGGCCGAGTATGCGGATGACACTGGACAGCAGTTGAGCCTGTTGTTGGTTATCTAGAGGGCCCTTTACAGACGTTGTGCCGTCGACTGAAATGTGTGCAATAGCAACGGACTCGAGGTCGCGACGGGCTCGGTCAAACGCGGCTTCGATGACAGACTTTCTCAATTCATCCTTCAGCTTCGCCTGCCCCTGCTGGATCGGCGGCTCAGGCCATAACCCTGGCTTGGGCGGCGTGAAGGCGCGGTACCACGGATTCCCACCCCGGATCCCGCCCTCTAGATACTGGTTGTAAGGGTTCGACCCGCCGGGGTTGGCCCCGAGGGAAACGAAGACCCGGGTGACTCGTTCGCAAAGCTCATTGAAGGTGACGCTGCCTGAGTCGCAGAGATCTGCTAAAGCCTTTGCCAGAGCCTCTTTTTCGGATTCGTCAATACGCATCCCGCTCTTCTGCTTGAACCGCGCAAGGCCGGCTTCAGCGAATCCGTGCTCCACATGAGTGCCTGCGGTGATAAGCGAGTCCAGAGCTGCGTATGGGTCCGGGCCGGCGCCAATTTCTTGGCGGACGACCTGCCGGACCAAGTCGCGATGATGGTTGCGGGCTACGCCAGCCGCCGTTCGTGCGGCATCATCTCGACTGTCGGTGAAGACAATGGTCTTTGCGTCCGTGACAGACTGGCGGCCTTCTCGTCCAGCGCCGAGGCTACGAATCAGCTGCGAAAGGTACAGCTGAATCGCCGCGGTAGGGCCGCCGGCATGACCTCGTACGGGTGAGAAGAGCTCCCCCGCCCTGTAGTTCGACTGATGCCGGGAGACAAACTCACACGCCGGACAGCGGTCGGGCAGCGCCGGTATGCGGTCTTCGGGCGAAGCGCCGCCGACTAAAAGACTCAACCCTGTCGGCTTTGGCGAATTCACTTCGGCGAGACCTAGACCAGGATTCCACCGAGTCGGAACAAACGCGAGTCGCAGGCCGGCCTTACTCCATGAGTTGAGTGCACCTGGCATGAATCCCGGGCGGTACCAAACGAATTCAGCGGTTGACCTCAGAAATACGAGCTTGCCACCCTGGCCTTCGTTGACCGGTGCTGGGGCAAGGAGAACTTCGTTGCCGTCGGCACTCCTGTCGACAACAAACCCTCCTAAGCTGATATCTCCGCATTCGTAGCAGTAGAGGACTTCAAGTACCCTTGACCCGCACGAGGTGCAGGTGCTTAACGGGGTGTTGTAGAGCCTTCCTATCTGGCGGTTCTCGGCTGAGGCGGTGACCCCGCCACACTGTGGGTTAGTACAAGCCCACAATCCCCGAGGGTTCCGCACAAATATGTGCCCCCGTAGAGGGATCGATGATGATGTCGGTGTGCTCTCAGCCAGTTGCTGCAGTACATTTGCGAACAACTCTTGGCGGTCGTCAGCTTCGGGGAACATGCGGTCCGCGATGACATCGGTAGCTGTCGCGCGTATCCGATGTTCTACGGGATCCTCGCATGCTGCCGCAATGGCGTGCGATGCAGATTCAAGGTCAATCGAACCGGCACGGGCTCGGCCTGGATCTACCGGGCCCGCATTGTTCAATGCTAGTTGCCTGCCCGGCTCGATAGCGAATGAACTGCGGTCGACGCCGAAGAATTGTTCGAGAAAGTCGAGGCCGCTCGTCGTCTCTGTGAGTGACGCCGACGTTGCGATCACCCGAAGTTGGGGGCTGTCTGGCGACAGCCCGAGCCGCCTCAGTAACGCGCGAATGATCATCGCGACTTCGCTACCCTGTGTTCCCCGGTACAGGTGGAGTTCATCGACGACCAGCGTGAAGACATGGTCCTGTCCGCAGGCTAGCCAGGTTGCGGTCTGCTTGAACATCGAGTCCTCGAAGTGACGCATCATCATCGTGTTCAGCATCGAGTAGTTTGTGACCAGAACATCGGGCGCGTGCGCGATCATGTCCCAGCGAGTGACCATCTCGCCGCCTCGCGGATCGGTGAACTGGCTCAGGTCGATTTCGGGACGCCCACCTTGTTTGGAGTACACAAGATCTGCGTACTCTCGCTCATATCTGCGCAGTTGAGCGGCCACCTCGCGCGCTGCCGCCTTCGATACTGGTCGGTTCCGGGAGCCGACGCTGCTCCCGGTATAGCGCCCAAACCAGATTGGGCGTTCAGGCATGACTTCGCGTAGTTCTCGAACTGCGCGGCGCAATCGGGTCATTTGGTCTTCGACGAGCGCGTTCGTGGGGTACAGGATGAGCCCGCGGACGGCCGGGTGCCGGCTTTCAGGGTGGCGCATCGGCTGCCAACCTGATGCATCTGACTCCCACCACCAATGTGCCTGGTGTTGGGGCCGCCAAGTGATTGCCTCGTTGACGATGCGAAGCAACAGTGGTAACAAGAAGGCTTCTGTCTTGCCAGAACCGGTGCCAGATGTGATAACTACGTTCCGGCCAGGTTCCGTCCCTGGCCTGAAATGGTGCCGAACTGATTGCGCCTGATGCTCGCGAAGCCTCAGCTGGTCAACCGGTGCGAATGGAAGTAATGCCTCACCTACGGCTCGGGCCGCTGCTTCTCTCACGCCTGCTCTTGTTGTGACGTCAAGTAACAATTCCGAGTTCTCGTAGGGAATCACGGGCTCGACCATAATCTTGCCGATCAAGGCGTCATCTTGCTCGAGTAGCGCTCTACGTTCCCGCATCACCGATTCGTCGTTCAGCCAGAACGCTGTGTCGAAATAGCGAATATATGCGTCGCGGAGGCCGCGTGCGAGTGAGATTGGGGTGATCTGTGGCATTGGGTGCGGTCCTAAGTGGAAAGCAGGGTAACTAGGATATCGGCGGCCTGTTGTTCAACGCATCTATATACAAGGCATTTGCGTTTTTTACCGTCCTTGGAGGGTGCCAGAGTCGTAATTGGAACTCGGCCCGACATTGCAATTAGAGCCCGGGCGTATAGGCCAGGCAAGTCGCAGCCCCGCGGCACGAAAACGGCTCGCGACTTGTTGGAGAAGCCTGCCAATGTTACGTCTGCGTCATTCGCAGCAAGGTGCTTAACGAGATGGACTGGCGCGATGCAAGCGAAACCCGCCGAGACGTCATCAGGTGACCTATAGACGTACACCGATTCGAACCCACGTCGTAGCCGGTATGCGCCTGGCGCGTATGGGTCCGTGGAGCGAACCCAATTAGCGGTTTGCAGGTCGAACCGTTCGGCTGACTGAAAGCCTGGCATGGGAACTCTCGTCAGTGCCCTTGCGACGGCGGACAGGGTTGGTAGCGAGCTTAGTATCGCTAATCCCGTATGGGTCACGATCGCGAATCGCGGCAGGACTTTTTCCAGCGTCGACGCGACGTCTGACATCCGATGCGTGAAGCACTGCACCGACGGGCCCGCGCGCTCTGAGACGACCGCGAGCTCGGTTCCGAATTCTGAAAGGCGGGTTTTGACCTCATCAGCGTCTTGCGGTGGCCAAAAGCCCGTAAGGCGAAAAGTACCTTGCGTTGTCTCACCTATGCACGACGGCGATATTTCCCAACGAGTTGCCTGAAACAGCTCATTTCGTTCGACTGCAATGTGCCCCAAGCCTTCAAGGGTTCGGATAAATGTGTCTACAAACAATAGTGATCCCTCAAGTTGTAGAGCTATGGATTCGAGGGTGGAAATCGACCCTCCGCCAAGGTGCATGAGGGCGTCTAGCGCAGCATCCCAATTCGGCCCAGCTTGTTCCTCGACCGACTCAAGTTCGTCGATCGATAGCAGCGAATCGGCGGTTGAGTCTGACTTCTTTTGCCACCGATTGCGCGGCCAGGTGGGAAAACGCTTCACCATAGCGCATGACTTGCACTCACCCTCAATGAATTTGGCTGCCGTCTTGCCGTAGTACGTAGGGAGCACGAAATGATGGGCACCAGTGACGATGCACGACTTCGGGTCGGGGGTCCCGACCTGGATAGTCGGGCGAGAGACCACCTGTCGTGAGCTGTTCCACACGACCTTAGACGACGCCTTGCGAATCGGTTGGACGTTCAGATCGCCATTGGTCGCGAGACCGTCTATGAACATTTCGGATTCGGACCGGACTTCTGTCGCGGTAAGTATGCCGACGGGGTCGGTGAGAACATAAGCCAGCCGAGGTGCGTTCTCCCACGACGTATCGACGTCGGCGCTGGACCGTAACCGGATCGACGATTGCTGTATCGGAGTCGACTTTTTTCCGGTGTAGAGCGAGACTCGGTAGTCTCCATCCGGAAGATTCGCGTCCGAAAGACTCGCCACTAGCGAACCTGTGTGTGACTTCCACTCGTGCAGGACAAGTTCGGAGGTCGCCTCAGACAGCGTCACGAGCAGTTCTAATTCGCTTTGAACTGCAGCCCGAACTTCAGGAGGGCTGTGCGTCGACCACTTACGAATCTTGGACGGAATGCGCAGGCCGCCTGCGAGGGTGAGCTTGTTGCGGGCGAGCGGAACCAGCTCGTTCAGGTGTGTCTCCGGAGATCCGAATAGCTGGACATCCTTGAACAGGGCCCAGCCTGGCGGCAATCCGTTGAGGATGTCAATACGCCGATACCCTGGCCGTGCGCATGCCGCAAGAACCCGTTCAACTTCGTCAGCTGCTTTGGTTTTCACCTTCGTCTCGTTCGACACGGTTCGTACAAGCACGAGAGAGTCGGCACCAATCTGAAGGCGCTCGGATTCGACAAAGGCTGATTGGAGCTCGTCGTAGACCAGAGGTATTACGGTCCGTGGGAACCGCTTGTACTCTATGACGGGCTCAGCCGCGTGGCGGAGTCGCACTACACCTTCGAGTATCGATCCGAAGTCGATGGCCTGGTTGTAAGACGTTCGCCAAAGGCCGGCCGTCCCGGGCGCGAATCCGATATCGATCCAAGACCCGTCTGTGGAGAGAACCTCCATTTTGCCGTCCATATCTCCCGTGAGAGGCCTCAGTCCCAGTGACAGCCCAAGCGATTGCTCAATAAACCCGGACCGGACATTCGCCACCAACGTCGCGCGCGTTGCTAGAGGCGTTCCACCCACCGTTACGGCCGATTCGTCTCCGATCGTTCCATCCCAGTTCGCTAGTTCCACAGCGGCGACAGTTGCGATGCGTTCGCGAGTGGCGGGCCGCTCCCACAGGTGGCGCAGGTTGTTGGATGCGGAGGACTGCTCTGATCCGAGCCAGACATCGAGGTAGGTGATTAGATCCTCGGGTGCCAAGTGCATTCCCGGGCTGAGGCCGAACTGGGCGAACATCACGGGAAACTTCTGCCGGTCGCCCTCACGAACAAGCGCCTGCGACATCGGCAGGCCCACATAACGGAATGTGAGCGCGTATGCGGTCGGAATGCCGCGTGCTCCATCGAGGTCGTCAAGCCATCGGTTGAGACATCGCCACAAGAATTCTGCGTGATTCGCGTACTGCTGACGTAATCGAGTGTCGGCGTCTGGGAGTCCCAGCAATCGGGCTAGGCGCGCGTAATAGGCGTTGCCTGCAATGTCGTCATCGGTAATGCCCATGTCCTCCGCGGCCAGTGCAGTAACCGCCAGGAAGGCAAGGCACGGGGGTGGCATGTTCCGATCCTTCGTTCGCGACCACGCCGCCGTGCGCTGTACGAGAGCGCCTAGGTCAATCTTGCCCTTGTGGACCGACGCAGCTCGTACAGCCCTGGTGAGAGCCTTGCGCGGGTCGCCACTTTCATCGCGGGCGTATTCGGCGATCTTCTGAAGCTCCGCTACTTCCATGTCCATATAGACGGGCAACGACGCATCGGTCATCGGGTATAGGACCTGTGCGACCGCATCATTCCATTCCAGATACTCCGCCCATGTCCCGTCATTCGCCCCGGCCGCAGCTCGCATCCAGTCCTCCGTCCCCAAGTTCGTGCGGTGCGCGCTGCGACAGTGCTGGACATCGCCACGACCCACACGGTTGTGCCTAGCGGAAAGTTTGCCTGATACCTCTGACATCTACGCGCGCTTCAAGGGATTCGCCGTGATGTGGATTTTCAGAACGGCGATTCGCTTCAAATCCGTGGCCTTTGTGCCGCTTGTTCAGGGTCGATGACGGGATCGTACGCAGGCGGCCCCGTAGTAGTTACGAAGGCGGATGTCCAAATACGGGCAAGTTCGTGGGCTTACGATGCCAGAGCGTAGTCTCTTGGGACCACTACTCGTCCGGGAAGGGGAGTCTTTATGGCGCTAATTGCAAATTTTGAACCGGTAGTCTCGGAGAAGAATTCTCTGCACCGACCAGTTTCGTGTGGGTTCCGGTCCTTCGATCATGCGGGAAACAAGATTCTACAGCTCGATACATACGGAACGGTTGATCGGCAGATGCCCAACAAAATATCCCAGTCTATTCAGATCGATCGAAAGGGTGCCGAGGCTCTTATTTGTCTAATACGCGAGACTTTCGGCGACATTTGATTTAGCACCACAATGTCGGAATTAGTTCAATGAGTGAGGCAATTCCGAGCTTGCCGACCATGACGGCGACCTCGACCGGGCCATCGACCTGCTCAGCCAGGAAGACCACCCGCAATACGGGGCGATCGTCGAGCGGTTGCGCGCAGCCGGACGGCCGGACAATGCGGTGACATGGATCGATCGCGCCGTGGCAGCGGGACGCATCAGCAGCTACGGTGGTGGCAACGAATACTGGCTGAGTCCGGACTTCGTCGCCGCCACATACAAAGCACTGGGCCGTATCGACGACGCGCTCGCGGCGCTGCGCGCAGACTTCGTCCGCCAGCCGTCAGTCGAGAACTACCGCGTCCTGCTCGATTTCGCGGCCGGCGTCGACCGTTCGAAGACCGAACACGCATGGGCCCTGGAGCATGCGGAACAACTGGCCTCCGACCGCTTCGCCGCCGGAGCACTCCTGGTTCAGCTGCTGATGAGCGATGGCGATATGGAGGCCGCGTGGCAGGCTGCTGACCGTTACGGTCCGGGTTGGGCCTGGAAGGAATTGGCGGTGCGAGGCGCCGACACTCGACCCGTCGAAGCGGCAGACTTGTATCGCCCCGGACTCGAGAAGGATCTGCGGTACCCCGACTCCAAGCTGTACCCTGACGTCGCCGAGCGACTGGCGACGATGGCCGAGCTCTATGAGAAAGGCGGTCGCAGTGCTGATTTCGCGTCGTTCATGGCGCAGATCCGTCAGGACTACCGCAAGCGGCCCGCTCTGATGAAAGCGCTCGACGCCAGGCGGCTCTGAACGACAGCCGAACATGTCAGTGGCCGTGCGTAGCCTCCATTTATGAACGACAAACGACGAGCGCGCAGGGCCAAACAGGTCCGACGTGACACGCGACGGGCGAAGAAGCGCGATGCGCAGAGCGCCACAGCGCTGAGCGATTTCGCCCGAAAAGCACTGGCGCGCAGGCATCCGCTGGATCTGCTGTCCATTGCCAGCCTGCTGGTGAATGTGGCGAAACCTGACCCGCTCGGCAACCAGACGTATGTGGACAGCGTTTTGGGCGCCTTGATCGAGGTGCCGACTCGGGAGACGACGGCACTGTTGGCCGTGATTGCCGAACTGTTCGATGACGACCCCGCGGCACAGCTGCGATGTCGTGAAGAGCTGGCCGAACGCGACGAGCATCTGCCGCAGTGGATTCCCGCTCTCTCGCAGGTCGACGTGTATCGGGCTGTGCGCAGAAGCCATGTGCTCGGCGATGCCGACGAAATCGTGCTCGGTATGCGCATCGATGGTGAGCACGAGCTGACGGTCGCGGTCTGGATCGACCACACCATTCTGTCGGGCATTGCCGACGTAGGCGTTGTGCCGAAACCGATCGACAAGGCCCTTGTCCGCGTGGCCGAACTGAGCGCCGATGCCGATGTCCTCGAAATGAACCTCGCCGATGCCCGCGCGTGGCTCGAAGATGCGCTCGCCAAGCCAACATTCGGACAGGAAACCCAGACCTGGCCGCTCTACCAAGCTCTCGTGCAGTGGTTGGTCCGTCGGCTTCCCGAAGGCGGTGAGCACCGCTGGCAGGCGATGGACTGGCCCGAGATCGAGGAGCTGTGCGACAGGTTCTTCGCCACGGATTCCGCCGCGCCGTTCACCGACTCCGGCCATCGGGAGCTGCTGCTGGAGCTCCTCGATGATGAGCGAGATCCGTTGCGGTGGAGCGCAATGCGCGTCGAACAGGCGATCGGCAGCGCGCACCACTACGACTACGACAGGATCCCGCTTGAGATCGCGCTGGACGCACCGGACGTGCTGCGTGCATTCATCCCATTCGCTCACGCGCAGAGGGGAATTCGAGATGAGCTGACGTCGCGAACGCTCGCGGTGATCGACGCACTGAGGTCGAGTTACAAACGAGAGGTGCTGAAGGAGGCGGAATACTGGGGGTATCTCGATGCCGGCTAGTGACGATACAACGTGACCACGTGCAACCTCACGGATGTAGGTTCCACTGCCCACAATCCTGGGCCAGGACATCGTTGACGTCGACCGAGAGTCCGCCGACCGCCGGGCCTGGATTCGAGGCGGTGCTCACCACACGCTGGTAGAGAACCGCGGCCGGGTATACCTGCCCGCCGGACCAGGAGCGCGTCTGCCACGCCCACACGCGGCCGGGCGTGCTCGACCTCCCGATGACACCGTCGGCTGCGGCCCATTGGCACGGGTTGATCCCGGCATAGATGCCGGTGCGCTGCGGTCCGAGCACCGAGTTGATTCCACGAAACCACGGCAGTGCGACGCTGTTCCAGGTGTTGCGGTCGATGTCCTCGTCGACGCTGAAGAAGATCGGCGCACTCCGGCCACCGCCTGCGGCGGTATGCAGCTGCCAGGCGGTGCGCGCGTCGGCGACACCACCGGCGTACCCGCGCGTGAAGTCCGATGGTGCCGTGCTACCCGGCTTGCCGTATTGGTAGTTGCTGACGATCACCAGGCCGGCAGCGGTCAGCGACTGGGCGTAGGGAAGCGTGATCGGCTTGGCGCCGAAGGATGACCCGGGCCGCGACGTCGAGACGTAGTTGATCACCCCGGAGTGGCCGGCGGCCCGGATATCCCGGGCCGGAATCTGGCGCGCGGCGAAGTCGATCAGCGTGGGCGCAGCGGCGGACGCAGTGGGCGTGCCGGCGCATGCTGATGCCGCGCCCAGGCCGACCAAAGCCGAGGCCGCGGTGGCATAGCGCAGCACGTCACGCCGGGAAACCTGCACCGCTCGACGGTAACAAAGTGACTGCTGAGACTCTTGTTGCCTCGCGAGTCGATTTCGATTCAATATCAGACCGTTATGCCGCCGGTGTGGCGGCGCGCCCCGACCCCAAGCTGCGACGCCGTGACACGACTGGGCCGCGCGCCAAAAGATCCAAGTCAGCGACGTGGCACGGCAGCGTGGTGTGGCGGACGTGTCAGCTGTCGACCTTCACATCACGCCCCGCAGTCTTCTGCGTCCACTTGTACATCCAGCCGACCACAAGCACGAACGCGATGATCCCGATGATCTCGGCGAGGTTGCCGGTGTTGCTGGTGAAGATCGCGAACGGGTCTTCGCTGCCGGTGCCGGCGACGAATCCGGCGAAGACGACGCCGTAGAGGCTCTCGCCGACGATCATGCCGGTGGCCAGCAGGACGCCGAGGCGTTTCTTGCGTTCCACGTTGCCGCCGGTCCGGTCAGCCCAGCGGTTGTAGAAGTAGCCCAGCAACGCGCCGAACGGGATGATCAGCGTCAGGCTCATTGGCAGGTACATGCCCATGCCGACGGCCAGTGGCGGCAGGGCGAATCGTGTTGTGCGGTTGAGGATCTCGTCGACAATGATGACCGCGACGCCGATCGCGGCGCCCAGCCCGATCAGCGACCAGTTCAGCGATCCGCCGAACACGCCTTTGGTCAGCGAGGAGATCAGCGCGGCCTGCGGTGCGGCGAGGGCGTTCTCCTTGGCGCCCGGCGCGCCGAGGAACCCGAACGCGCGCTGCATCAGGTCGAGCACCGGCGGGATGATCGCCGAGCCGAACAGCACGCCAATCACCAACGCCACCTGCTGTTTCCACGGGGTGGCGCCGACCAGCTGGCCCGTCTTGAGGTCCTGCAGGTTGTCGTTGGAGATGGTGGCCACGCCGAAGGTGACGGCCGTGACGAACAGCGTGAAGGCGATCAGCGCGGTGGACTGGCTGCCGCTGGTGTGGCCGAACACCAGCTTGATCACCAGCGCGGCGATGAGCACGGTCAAGATGCCGACGCCGGAGATGGGACTGTTCGACGAGCCGATCAGGCCGGCCATGTACCCGCACACCGCGGCGATCACCAGGCCGATGAGGAAGACGAAAACCAGGCTGGCCACGATGATCCCGGCCGCACTGCCCTGCAGGGCGGTGCCGCGGGTGAACTCCCAGAGCAACAACGCGATCGGGAGCAACATCACGACGACGGTGCCGATCACGATGGGGAAGGGGATGTCGCGTTCGGTGATGTCGACGAGCTGGCCCTGCCTGCGGTTGCGCGAGGAGGCCAGTGCGTCGGTGATGCCCTTGATGATGGGGCGCAGGATCTTCAGCAGTGTCCATACCGCAGCCACGGCGATCGCGCCGGCACCGATGAACCGCACCTCGTGCACGAACGCGGTGTCGATGACGTCGGCGAGGGATGCGTCGCCGCCGAACGCTCCGCTGGTACGGATCGGCAGCATGATGCCGAACGAGATGACCAGCCCGACGAGCATCGCGATGCCGACGGTCATTCCGACCAGATGCCCGACGCCGATCAGGGCCAGCGAGAGGCTGGCGCCGAACATCGACCCGCCGGAGCCGAGGCGGTAGTAGGCCGAGACGGAGTTGGACAGCACCTTGAGGTTGGCCAACAGGCCGAATGCGGCGGAGATCACCGAGCCGAACGTGATGACCCGGATGCCGATGCGGTTGTCCTCGACGCCGCCGGTGCGTTCACCGACTTTGAGCACCTCGGCGGCCGCGACGCCTTCGGGATAGGGCAGATCCGAGCCGGTCACCAGGGCGCGGCGCAGCGGGATGGAGTACATGACGCCGAGGATGCCGCCGACAGCGCACACCGCCAGGGTGATCCAGTAGGGGAATCCTGTCCACCAGCCGATCATGACGAGCCCCGGCAGCACGAAGATGATCGCCGAGAGCGTGCCCGCCGCCGAGGCGAGGGTCTGCACGATGTTGTTCTCGACGATGGAGTGGTCGCGGAAGCTGCGCAGGATCGCCATCGAGATCACTGCGGCCGGGATCGAGGTGGCGAAGGTCAGGCCCACCTTGAGGCCCAGGTAGACGTTGGCGGCGGTGAACACCAGCGTGATCGCTCCGCCGAGCAGGATCCCCCGGACGGTCAGTTCACGCAGCGTGGATGTGGTGGGTGACGCGGTCACCTCGGCCCCCTCTTGGTCGCAGTTGCTGACTAACGGTAGGCGCTGGGCTACGGCGCCGAGGGCCGATCGGCGCAGGGGATTCGAACCGTCAGCCCCACCAGAACGATGCCGCGATGATCCCGTACAGGACGACGAGCGTCGCACCTTCCAGCCATGTCGACTCACCGTCGAAAGAGATGAACGCGGCCAGCATGACCGCCAGCAACAGCGCCACCACCAACATCGGGCTGAGGACCAGCGTGAGCGCGGCCAACCCGGTGAACTGGGAGATGAGCACCAGCAGCGGCGCGAGCACCAGGGCGATCTGCAGCGGGGAATTGAGGACCACCGAGAACGCGTACGCCGACTGCCCGCTGGCCGCCAGCTGGATACCGACAAAATTCTCCACGGCATTACCGGCGATCGCGACCACCACCAAACCGGCGAACGCCTGCGAGATGTTCAGCGTCGCCATGGCGGGTTCGAGCGCGGCGACGAACCAGTCGGACACGAAGGCGGCCAACACACCGGCGACGGCGAGCATGCCGATCGCGAGCCAGACGGGCCAGCGCGGTTGTTCGTGCGGTTCAGCGGCGGCGACGTCGGGCTGCAGCGGGGCCTCGGTGGTGTCGCGGCGCAGCGACGCCGGCAAGGACAGTGCGAACAGGCCGAGCAGCAGCACCGAGACGACGATGGACAACGCGTCCTCGTGCTCGGCGGCGGGGGTGTGAATCCAGTAGGCCACTGACGGAATGGACAGCGCCGTCACCGAAAGCAGCATCAACACGGTGATGGTCCGCGCTCGCTCCGAGCCGAGTTGTTGGGTGCCGTGCCGAAGCCCGCCGACCAGGAACGCCAGCCCCAACACGAGCAACAGGTTGGCGAGGATGGACCCGACCAGCGCTGCGCGCACCACGTCGACCAGGCCGGCCTGCAGGCTGAACAAACAGATGAACAGCTCGGGCAGGTTGCCGAGCGCGGATTGCAGGACGCCGGTGGCCCCGGCGCCGAACCGGTCGCCGAGCTGGTCGACGCTGCGGCCCACCAGCGCCGCGAGCACGGCGACCGCCGCTGCGGCGACCAGGAACGCCACCACCGAATTCCAGCCACCGAAATGGGCGAGCCCGGCGCACACGGCAAGTGCCGCCGAGAGGGTCAGCAAGATCCGATCGGACCGGATCAGTACAGGACTGGCTGTGGCGGCCGACATGGGTCAACCGTAAAAGGCGATCGGCCAGCCGGCAGCGGATCTGGCCACAGCTAAGTCATGGGAGCGCGAATATTGTGGCGCGCTTTGATAATTCAGCGGTGGTGCAAACGACGAGCCCGCCAAGCCCGAGCTGTGCGGGCTCATCGCCTGCGGCATTACTTCTGGCCGGTGCCGCGACACGCGGAGCAGTTGACCCAGTTGCCGAAGTCGCTGTGGCCTCCGGTGCCATTGCAGCGTGGGCAGACGCCGCGTAGCCGCCGTACGAGTTTGAGCATATTGCGCCCCTTCCGTTGTGGTGGATCTCCAACGGTGCCAGCTTGTTTGGTGCGGCGGAATAGGACATTCGGACGACACGAACGCCGACGACTCAGATGTCACGCCAGAGAGCAGCGTCGCAACGCGTCGCGAAAGGCCGGGTTCGGATTCGCGTCGGGCAGTACCTCCAGCACGTCGGACAACGCCCGCTCGGCGTCGATACCAAGGCGCCGCGCCCCGTAGAGCGCCGCCACGGTGGGTGTGCGGCTGTACGCCTCGACGCAGTGCAGCAGGACCGTGCGTTCCTGGGCGCGAAGCTCTTCGATGGTGCGCACGGCGTCGAGCAGGACGAAATCCAGGTGTGGGTTTTCGTCGGGACCGGTGCTGTCGATGAGCCGCACCTCGACGTGCGGCAGTCCTTTGGGCACGTCGGTGTCCGCGATCCGGCACAGCGACACCACCGCGTCCACCTCGGCAGGCAACTGGCGCAGCGCATTCACGCTCCCCAGAAGGACATTCGGGTCATGTGGGTGGGCAGTGAGGATGTTGACGCGCGACCAGGAGTAGTCGGGATCGGTGCTCGGCTTCTTCCGTTCGATCGTCGCCGCTAGCTGCACGAGTCCGCGGGCCGTGATGCCCGGCCAGCCGTGCAGCAGCGCCCGCCACTGCAACGGAACCGCTGACGCGCCGTATGCCGCACCGAGCAGAGCGCCGGCGATGGCGGCGACGGTGTCGGTGTCGTTGCCACAGCGCACGGCGGCGTCGAGCCCGCGGCGGAGATGTTCGGGCCCGGTGGCGTCGGTGGTGGCGATCGCCGACCACGCGGCCTGCAGCGCAGCGACCACCCAGCCATTGTTGGGGAAGTCCGCTGGGCGTGACGCCTCAGCTTCGTCGAGCCGCCGAGACCACATCTCGCGGCGGCCGGAGTCGATGTGGCGCAACCCGATTCGCACGTCGAGCTCCGCGGTCAACACTGCGTGCCGAATTGCACTGCACCACAACACCGTTGCGTCGGCGGCCTCCGGATCGAAATGAGTGAGCTCGCTGACCGCTCTGGCCGCTTCGACCATGGCGTCTTCGTCGTGAAGATAGGCCAATGCCACCGGCGCGGTGCGCATCAGCGAACCATTGCCCGCGGTGCGCCCGGTGCGCTCGTGCAGGGTGGCTGCTGCGGCGCGGGCGCCGGCTCCCGACAGCGCGCCGTCACGGGCGGCGGCGGTCAGGACCGAACGGGTCTGGATCCCGACATCCTTGGCGCCCAGAGACCATTCGTGCCAGCGGGCGACGATCGCGTCGTGGGCGGCAGCGTCGCGAAGATCGGCGCCGGTCGCCGCTACCTCTGCGATGGCGATCGCCATCGCGGTGTCATCGGTCCATTCGCCCGGTTCCCATGGGCCGCCACCGGCCATCTCCACGGCCAGCTCCGGCCCGCGTGCCGGCTCGAACTCATACGGGGCGCCCAGGGCGTCCCCGGCCGCGGTCCCGAGGAGGACACCCTCGACTCGGTCGTTCAGTGATGCCATGCAGGCCTCCTCGACTTATTTGCGCATATTTGCGCTAATTGAGTTGGACTGTACGCTGAGGCACTGACATGGACAACCAGAGTCGTCGAGACAGCCACGGGAAACGGCTTGAGGACTACCCGCGGCCATCGGTCGCCGTCGACACTGCGCTGCTGACAATCGATCCCGCACAAGGGCT
The DNA here is from genome assembly GCF_002086485.1 of Mycobacterium aquaticum. Lineage (GTDB taxonomy): Bacteria > Actinomycetota > Actinomycetes > Mycobacteriales > Mycobacteriaceae > Mycobacterium > Mycobacterium aquaticum. The sequence goes on from NZ_MVHF01000004.1 coordinate 215,171, forward strand.
GGTGGTGCTGCAGGTGCGCCGCCCGAGCGGCCCCGGCTGGGCGCTGCCGGGCACCTTTCTGCACGAGGGAGAGGCGCTGGCCGACGCCGTGGCGCGATCCCTCGCTGACAAGGCCAACATCCACGGCGTGCTGCCGCGGCAACTGCGGGTCTTCGATGCCCTCGACCGTGATGACCGTGGGTGGGTGCTCTCCGTCGCGCACGTCGCTGTCGTCCCGCCCGAACGGTTGGCGACGCGCGTCGTCGAAACCACCCGATTGGTACCCGTGAACGCGCCGGGCCGGCTGGTCTACGACCACACCAAGATCATCGAACTCGCCGTCGCCGACGTGCGCGACCGCTACCAGGCGGAACCTGACCCCGACGGCCTACTGGGCGACGCATTCACCCTGCGGGATCTGCGCCTGATCCATGAGGCCGTGGCGGGAGAATCGTTGCAGCGTGACACTTTTCGGCGGGCCATGGAAGGTCAACTGGAAGCGACCGGCGATACCACGGCCGGCGGTCGAGGGCGGCCGGCTGAGCTGTTTCGCCGCGCGACGATGTGAGACCGGCCCCACCAGGGGTTTACGCGTCGCCGGCGTCGGCTACCCCGAGGGTTCGGCGCAAAACTCCCGAGGAAAGTGGGTGAAACAAGCATGACCTTCACATCTACCCGCATGACACTGGTGCTCGCCGGATCGGCAACCGCAGTGGCCGTTGCCCTTTCGCCCGGCGCCGGGGCGGACGAGCCCAACCAGTGCCAGAGCGGAGGAACTCCCGGCGGCGTGGCGGGTCCGCCGACGTGTGAGGTGACGCCGCCGGCCGTCACCGGAACACCTGGGCCGACGCCGGGGCCAGGCGTTCAGAACGGGCCCTACGGGCCGGCCGAGGAGCAGCCGCCGGTTGGCGGGCATTAGTCCTGCCGGACCGCGGCCACGGTTCGACTTTCGCGAAACTCCTTCCGTACGGTCGGAACCATGAGTGTGTACAACGTGGCTTTCGAATGGACGGAAACCAATCGGCATTGGCTCATCGAGGTCCCCATCCGCATCGCGGCGTACATCGTCGTCGCACTGTTGGTGCGATTTTTGCTGCACCGCATGATCGATCGCGCGACCACCGGTAAAGCTCGCGAGGTCCGTGGCGGGGACATGGAAGTCGAGACCAAACGGCCACCGCTGGTGCGCTATTTGCGTGACCGGGCATCAGCAGCAGGAGGCAGAGCGGCCGAACGGCGCCAGCAGCGCGCCCAGACCATCGGATCGGTCCTCAAATCGACCGTGTCGATCCTGCTGCTGATCTGGGTGGTGTTGGCGGTGCTCAGCACACTCGGCGTGAACATCGCGCCGTTCATCGCCTCTGCCGGCGTCGTCGGCCTCGCCATCGGCTTCGGCGCGCAGAACCTGGTCAAAGACTTCGTCACCGGTGTGTTCATGCTGCTGGAGGACCAGTACGGCGTCGGCGACACCGTGGACGTCGGGGACGTGACCGGTGAGGTGCAGAGCGTCGGACTGCGGATCACCACGCTGCGCGACATCGACGGCACCCTCTGGTACGTCCGCAACGGCGAGATCTCTCGCGTCGGGAACATGAGCCAGGATTTTGCCGTCGCGCGGGTCGAGGTGCCGGTCGCACTGACTGCTGATGTCGACCGGGCCGAGCAGGTCGCCCTCGACGCCGCGCACGACGTCATCGCTGACCCGGCGGTGGCCCACAAGGTGGTGGGTGAGCCGGAAATGCTTGGCGTGCAGGAGTTGTCAGCGGATCTGCTGAAACTGCGGATGACGGTGAAGACCAAGCCCAACGCGCAGTGGGCGGTGCAGCGCAGGTTGCGGCGAGCGGTGCTGCGGGCTTACGACGAGCACGGCATCGACCTGCCCTACCCGCAGGGACGCATCCACGCCGTGGTCGGCGGGAAACCCGCCGAGGAGAGCTAGTTGTCGGAGGTCTCTGTCATTCTGTTCGGCTCGCGTGTGCGGGCTGTCCGAACAGAAAGATGGAGACGTTCCGATGAACACCGGCCACTGCACGCGCGTCGAGCTTTCGACGCGTGAGCGCGAGATTCTGATTGCCTGGCTGAGAACGGAAAGCAAAGCCGCTGTGGGGCGGGCACTGTTCATCGCGCCCGGCACCGTCGCGACATATCTGCAGCGGGTGCGCGCGAAGTACGAGCGAGCGGGACGGCCCGCCCCGACCAAAGCGGCCCTGGCCGCGCGGGCGATCCAGGATGGCTACATCGCGCTCGACGACCTGTAATGGTCAGGGCGGATTTGTTTTTCGCCGGACCAGCGGTACGCCGTCAGCGCGCCGCCTCGCACCGCGCTGAAGTCGACGCATGCGGTGTAGGCGGTCCAGTCCTGCCGATGCTTGGGCGTGCCCTGCCGCCAGTAATGGCCGTAGAACACCGGTACTCTCCCCATGTAGATGTGCGACAGGGTATTTGCCACTTCCAACTCCGGCAACGGTGGGTAGGGCTCGCCGGCTTCGGTCGTGAAATTGCCGCCCATTTCGGCGATGTCGCGCAAGGTGCGGGCCTCGCCGTTCCACCACTGCATGCGGGCGTTCTCCCGTGGGTGGCCGTCCTTGTCGTGGTACTTGGGCTGTCCGTGATCGACCAGGCTGATCTCCGGGCCCTTCAGCAGCGTCTCGACCGCCGTGAACAACGGATCGTTCTCGTCGCTGGCTGCCACCAGGTGCTTCACGTCTCCGAACGGCGTGCTCGAGCCGCACTGATGCTCGACGAGTCTCATCGAGTCCTCGTGCCAGCAGGCATGCACGACTCGCAGATCCCCGAGGTCGAGCCACAGCGGAATCGTCCTGAACCACTTCAGGTATCGGCGGCGGTCGTCGCTTGTGACCTGGTCGAGAAAGGCTCGGTGCTGGTTGGTGTTCTTCTCGGTGTGCGGGCGCAGGAAGTTGCCGCTGCCGGGCGGCCATTCGGTGTCGTAGGCCAGCGCGTTGAACTCGTGATTGCCCATCACGATCTTCGCGCTGCCGGAGTCGACCATGGACTTGACGGTGCGCAGTACCTGCAACTGTTCTCCGCCGCGGTCGATCAGGTCGCCCACGAAGATGGCCTGGCGGTCGGGATGGCGGTATTCGCCTGTGCCGTCGGCTTTTTGGTAGTCGAGCGCGATCAGCAAGTCTTCGAGTTTGGTGGCACATCCGTGGACGTCGCCGATGATGTCGTATCCCTGCACTGTCATTCCTGGACTCCCTTCGTCCGGTGATCCTGCTGACCGCTGGCTTTCGACCGTGGAGATGGCGTGGCATGCCATCTGAACTCGACGACGGCCTCTCAACACGCACCTTGATGGTATCGGTGTGCACTGACAGGTGAGAATGCGGTGGATTGGGCAATGTGTGGTGAGAGGCATCGTCAAAACTTTTGACGGCGTCGAGGCGGTTGTGTGTCACGTGGCAGACTTCCACGTGATGCACGCACAGATCCTGCACGCCGATGACTGGCCGCTCTGGCGTCATCTCCGCCTGCAGGCGCTGGCAGAGTCACCCGACATGTACGGGTCGACGCTGGCCGAGTGGACGGGCACCGGTGACACGGAAGAGCGCTGGCGCCAACGGTTTTCCACCGTTCCGCTCAACATCGTCGTTCATTGCGATGGGGAACCGGCCGGGATCGTGGGTGCCTACGAGCAGCCTGGCGGTGCGGTGGAACTGATCTCCATGTGGGTCGCACCGGCTGCTCGTGGACGCGGTGTCGGCGACGCCGCTGTGCAGGCCGTGCTGGATTGGGCCGGAGCTCGCGACGTGGTGCTCTCGGTCAAGGCGCACAACCGGCCGGCCATCGCGCTCTACGAACGCAACGGATTCGTAGATGCCGGGCCATCGCCCGACGATGCCGGTGAGCGGTTGATGCGTCGGCGCGCTGAAGCATGGTCGTGACGGCGGCTGCTTACGAGGTCGGTACCTGATTTGGTACCAGCAGCGGTATCGTGGGTTATGCCTTCTTTGAATGTGGACTTCGACGAGGCCGAAATGGAGCAGATCCGTGCCGCTGCCCGAGCTGATGACCTGTCGCTCAAGAAGTTCGCGCATGCGGCCATCATGGAGCGCGCGAGCATGCACAAGCGCCGGATCGCGGAGGCGGCGCGAGTAGTGGCTGAGCGTTCGGCAGAGCTCAACCGGCGTTTGGCGTGATCGAGTACCTCGACCGCGAGGATGTTCTCACCGCAGGCTCCATCGCATTCGGCGCCGAGGTGAAAGTGCGCGACTACGGTCTGCTCGACGCTGCGGTCGCCCGACCGCAGGCGACAGTTTTCGGTGTGGACGCGTATCCAGAGATCTGGGACAAGGCGGCTGCGCTGTTGCAGTCGCTGGCGCGCAATCCTGCCCTTGTCGACGGGAACAAGCGGACGGCCTGGGCCGCCGCGTGGACCTTCTTGCATATCAATGGGTTTGAGCTGGCACCTGACTTCGATGTCGATCGGGCCGAGAATCTCATGAATGAGGTCGCGACCCGAGATCGGGAGTGGGCCGATATTTCGGCTGCGCTGGCGGGGTTTGCCGCACGACCCCGATGAATTGGCAAATTTGTCGGTCCCAGCGTGTTAGATCGCTGCATGCTGCAAGAGGACGCCACGAATGTGCGTGTGTTTCGCGATGACGACGACGGCTATCTGGCCTGGATCGCCGACCACTCCGATGGGCACGTCATCAACATCGCACGAAGCCTGTGGCCGGGCGACGCACGTGTGCACCGCGCCGACTGTCGGACCATCAGCGGTCAGATCCCACGCGGCGCGTTGTGGACTGGACCGTACGTGAAGGTTTGCGCAGAGCATCCGGCCGAACTCGAGCAGTGGGCGAACAATCGGTTGGGAGAGCAGGTGCGGCTGTGCGGGTCCTGCCACCCGGCCCGATCAGATACCGGGTCGGCGTCTCGCAACAGGGCCGAACGCGCGACGGACACCTCGGTGCCCGCAGGGCGCGCGCTGGTCCACGTGGGTAATGGAGTTGTCGAGGCCTGGGCCGACGACTACATCCGTTATGAGGTCAAGCACCGGCCGCCCTGGCAAGAGCAGCTACGGACCGAGATCCGGATGCACTGCGAGCGGCTCAAACCGTCAGCCGGGCAGGTGTTGCACGCAGTGTTCTTCGGCGACAAGCGCGCCAACGCCGACGTCGAGAATGTCCTGCTCTACTGCTTCGGCTCGTTCGCAACTGCCGGCAGCAACGGGATCCGCTTCGAGCACGGTGCCGGCGTGCCGCTCACTGCCGGGGGTGACGCATATCCGTTCTGCTACCGCTACGCACTCGCGCCGCGATCAGGTACCTTCGCCGACTGGCGGCAGGGGCGGACACTTGCGTCGTTCGACTGGACCGATCTGGGCGCGTTCACCGGCGAAAAGATCGCGGCGCAGGTGTGGCTGGCGCTCAGCCGAGGCCAGGCCGAGGTGGCCGAACAAGTGCGCGCGCCCGACACACCATTCGCCGTCAGAGTCGAAGTCCGGCCTCCCCGCGAACATCAGAAGGTCCTGGGCAATCTGGTGAAAGGGGTCTTCGACGGTGTGATCAGCGCCTTCCAGGCCCACACGGACACGACTGTCTTACCAGAGGTCGGCGAGCGAATCGCGAAAGTCGTTGGGGCAATTCCAACAGAAATTGACCAACACCTGCTCGATCGACACCGGGCGGTGCTCGGCGACGTATCACGGCTCGTCTCGCCGTACGGCAAAGGCGTGCAATGGAACCCGGCCGACCACTGGTGTGTTGCCGGTGAGTTGCTCCGCGCGGAGCCGATCGACTCACACTGGGCGATCAAGGGCGAGATCGTCGAGCTCCACCGCTGGAGCCCTACCCCTCAGCCGCCACCAACGACCCGAGCTTGATGGTGGGGTTGTCCCGCTGGAAGCCTTCGAGTCGCCACGGCGTCGAGAAGAGCACGAGCATCACACCGTCGGAGCGGGTCAGAACCTCTGCCGACACTTGGCGATTCACGAAGTCGGCGTCTTCCGGCGACACGATGCGAGCCACTTGGTAGGGCAACGATTCCAGGGAGATCGGTGCGCTGAGTTCGGTGGCCATGCGATGGGCGGCCACTTCGAACTGCATTGGACCGACGGCGGCGAACACCGGCGCCTGGTCGCCGCGCTTGTCGGAGCGCAGCACCTGCACGACGCCTTCTTGCTCCAATTGCTCGATGCCCTTGCGGAATTGCTTGTGCTTGCTGGGGTCGGTGCCGCGAGCCACCGCGAAGTGTTCGGGGGAGAAGCTCGGGATCGGCGGATACTGCACGGGGGCATCGCGATACAGCGTGTCGCCCGGACGAAGGGCCGCTGCGTTGGCGAGCCCGATCACGTCACCCGGCCACGCGTCGTCGAGCGTCGAGCGCTGCTGGCCGAACACCGACTGCGCATACTTGGTGACGAACGGCTTGCCGGTGGCGGCGTGGGTCAGCACGTCGCCGCGTTCGAAGGTGCCCGAGACGACGCGGGCGTACGCGATACGGTCGCGGTGCGCGGAATCCATCCCTGCCTGCACCTTGAACACGAAGGCGCTGAACGGAGTGTTGGGCGCCCGCCGGACGCCGTCCACGTCGAGCGCGCCGCTGGGAGCGGGCGCGAGTTCGACGAGCACGTCGAGCAGCTGGTTCACCCCGAAGTTCAGCGCAGCCGAGGTGAACAGCACTGGCGAGGACTCGCCGCTGAGGAACGTGTCGCGGTCGTAGTCGGACCCGTCCGCCGAGAGCAGCTCGGATTCCTCGACCGCCGTGTCCCAGTCGATGCCCGCGGCGTCATGCGCCGCGTCGGCGGGGATGTGCTCCTCGGGTGCGATGGTGGCCCCGCCCGCGGTGCGGGTGAAGCGGATGAAGTGCCCCTTGCGGCGGTCCATCACGCCCTGGAAATCCCCGGCGATACCGACCGGCCAGGTCAGGGGAGTGGTGCGCAGCCCGATCCGCTCATGGATCTCGTCCATCAGTTCCAGGGCGTGCCGGCCGGGCCGGTCCCACTTGTTGACGACCGTGATGATCGGGATGCCGCGGTGCTTACACACCTGGAACAACTTCAATGTCTGCGGTTCGAGGCCCTTGGCGGCGTCGATGAGCATCACCGCGCAGTCCACGGCCGTCAGCACGCGGTAGGTGTCCTCGGAGAAGTCGGCGTGGCCGGGGGTGTCGAGCAGGTTGATCACGCAGTCGCGGTAGGGGAACTGCAAGGCCGTCGACGTGATCGAGATGCCGCGGGCCTTCTCCATCTCCATCCAGTCCGACACCGTGGAGCGCCGGCCCGCCTTGCCGTGGATCGCGCCTGCCTCGGTGATGGCGCGGGCGTGCAGCGCCAGCGCCTCGGTCAGCGTGGACTTACCGGCGTCGGGGTGGCTGATGACGGCGAAGGTTCTGCGTCGGGCCGCTTCCGCGGAGACACGGTCGCCTTTCGGCGTCTCGGTGGCGGGCGGGGTGTCGAGGGCGTTGTCGGTCATCTCGTCAGCGATGGTATGGCCGACCTGCGGAAAATCCGTAATCGAGTTGAGCAGGTCACGCGTCGCGATGGCTCCACGCGCTTAGTTGAGCGGCGACAGTCAGTATTCGTCGGCGATCGCCTGCGCGACCAGTCGGATCCGGCTCATCTCCGGCGCCAGATCGACGATGCTCACCACGGGTTGCAGCGTCTTACCCGCGACCTGGAACTCATCGCCGACGACGACCTCGAAGACACCGCTCTGAAGGTCGCCGACAAAACGGTGACCGTCGACGGCCGGCTGCGCGCCGTCGTATGCGAGCTGGGCCGGATCTCGATAGTCGAACGACGTGGTCAGCTCGGCGCCGTCGACGCTGAATGTGCAGGTGCTGACCGCGGAGTCCGGCACGTTCCAGTCGATGCGATGCGCGGGCTGTAGTCGCTTGATTGCGGCGCACGGGTCGGCGCCGGTCAGCACCGTGGTCGGAAAATCGGACCGGCCACGCTCCGGCTGTCCCGCGAACTCGCGGATCGCGGTGCGGACCAATTCTTCACCGATCGGGCAGGCATCGACTTTCGGTGGTGCCGTCACCGTCACCATGATCGCCGTAGCGTCGGGATACCGGGCGACGAAGTTGCAGCTCCAGCTCACCACCTGGTCTTTCGGCGGAGCGTTCGGTGCGTCCAACGACGAGGTCGAGCTGACGTCGACCCCGTCGATAGTGCGATGTTTGACCCAGCTGTCCTCTTTGGCCGGCGTCGCCGGACCGACGTTGAGGCCCAGTGAAACGTCGACCTTGTCACCGGGTTCGCCGATCCGAGCGTCGCAACCCAGAACTGAGGTCGGTCCCAGGACCGTCATGGCACGCCCGGCCACGGAGTGTTCGCCGCCGTACAAGGCGCACGTGTCGACGGCACGAACGCTGCGCAGCACGTCCTCTCGGTCAGTGCCGGCCAGGTGTGTCGGCGACGCTGCCGGTGTGGCGGTCTCACCTGCGCACGCGGTCGTCAACAACGCCGATGCCAGCACCGCAAGCCCAATTGCCGTTCGCACGGTCGAAGCCTAGGGCCAGTTTCGGGTCCGCCGACGCGCCAAAATGTGCTCACGCGGGCGGTACCAGATTCGGTGGTACCACGGGCGATAGCGGGTTTCGCGGGCGCCTGGCACCTGCGCAGAGCGTCGTCACGTCGCACATATACCTCGCCCACGCAACGAGCGCATCACGACGCGCGCACTAGCCGTGCCCGTCGCGCCAGACCGGCCGTGCCCCGGTTAGGATTAGCGCACCCGATCGGCGCTCGATCGATACGGCCTTCGCCGGAAAACACATTGGAGTGACGTTGACGTCTGTTCGCCGTGCCTGCCTTGCGGTCGCGTTTGCTGTGCTCGCCGTGCTCGGCGGTGTGGTCGTCACCGCCTTGCCGGACTGCAGCGAGCATTGCCAGACGCTCGCCGCCGCGCCTCCCGGCGCTCCGCAGGCGTCGCCCACCGAGCTGGCCAAACTCACGATCACCCCGAAGCCCAACGCCGAGGTTGATCCGCTGGCGCGCATCCTGGTGACGGCCGAGACCGGCACGATCGACAGCGTCACCATGGTCAACGACGCCGGCAAGGCCATCCCCGGCGTCCTCACCCCCGACGCCAAGACCTGGAAGCCCACGTCCTCGCTCGGCTTCGGCCGCACGTACACGATGACGGTCTCGGCGAAGGGCCCCGGCGGCATGCCGACCCGTCAGGTCACCACCTTCAGCACGCTCACCCCGAGCAACCAGGCGCAGGTGTACCTCGACGGCACCTCGGGCGGCATGCTGCAGGACGGCGCGAAATACGGCGTCGGCATGGTGATCGTCGCGCGCTTCGACGAGCCGATCACCGACAAGGCCAGCGCCGAACGCCGCCTCAAGGTGACCACCAACCCGCCCGTCTTCGGCGCTTGGAACTGGATCGACGATCAGACCGCCCACTGGCGGCCGGAGAAGTACTACACGCCGGGCACGCAGGTCACCGTCAATGCAGACATCTACGGCGCCCGGCTCGGCGACGGCCTTTACGGCGCCGAGGACGAGAAGGTGTCCTTCACCATCGGCGACTCGCACATCTCGATCGCCGACGACAACACCAAGCAGGTCAGCGTCTTCGAGAACGGCAAGCTGGTCCGCACCATGCCGACCTCGATGGGCATGGGTGGCACCGAGACCATCGGCGGCACCACGCTGAGCTTCTGGACGCCACGCGGCATCTACACCGTGATGGACAAGGCCAATCCGGTGATCATGGACTCCTCGACGTTCGGCCTGCCCGTCAACAGCCGGCTTGGCTACAAGGAGACCATCCCGTACGCCACCCGGATCAGCACCGACGGCATCTATCTGCATCAGCTCAACGCCACGGTGTGGGCCCAGGGCAACACCAACACCAGCCACGGCTGCCTGAACCTCAACAGCGAGAACGCCAAGTGGTTCTTCGACTTCTCCGTGCCCGGCGACATCGTCGAGGTCCGCAACACCGGCGGCGAACCGCTGACCCTGAAGCACAACGGCGACTGGAGCGTGCCGTGGGGCCAGTGGATCCAGGGCAGCGCGCTGCGCTGATCGGATCCACGGCCGTGCGGCGGGTGACTCTCATCCTGACGACGGTCTTCGGGTTGGGCGCCGGGCTCACGGCGCCCGCGGCCGCAGCTCCACCTGGCTTCCCTGACTTGAGTGCATTCGCTGAGGCGGACCCGTCGCAGCACGTGCAGCGCTCCAAGTTCGACACGGTCGGGTTCACGACGCCGACGCTGACCTGCAGCTGGGACTACATCGACGAGGCCAACCGGCACGTCCCGGTCCAGTGCTACGGACAACTTCCCGGGCTGCCGGGAGCAGTGGGCGTGCGCTGCGGCACGGTCTACCAGCCGGCCCGCTCGTCTGCAGACACCTATGTCTCCCCGGTCTATGTGTTCAGCCGCGACGGCGACACGACGTGCGCGCGGCCCGACGGGTTTCCGCGGCTGGCCGTGGGCCAGAAGCTCACGGCGACCAACAACACCTGCGCGGTCACCGACGGCGGCGTCGCGTGCATCGACCCGATCCTGAACCATGGCTTCGTGCTGCAGCCCGCGGGCAGCTGGGTGTTCTAGTGCGTCGGTGGATGATCGTCGCGCTCGCGGTGTCCCTCGCCGTCGTCGTGGCGATCGTCGCGGTCGTGTTGTGGACGCGCCGCGACCCGGACGAGGCTGCGCCGACGCCACAGCTGATCGGGTTCTCGCTCGACCGCACACCGGTCGACCGGTGGCGGATCACGACGAGTGCCGACCTCGGACTGCCCGACGACGTCTCCATCGGCAAATCGTTCGGCAGCAGCGGCGACCGCGCCTACTTCGTCACCGAGTGTGGCTCCCGGTGCGGCGGCGGGTTTGTCTACGGGGTCGACCTGCGAAGCGGCGCCCGGCTCTTCACGCCCGTACTGCTCGACGGATCCGACGACCACACCTGCCACCTCAACGGCCCGTCGGCGGCGATCTGCCTGTCCGGGAAGCGCGTCTGGGTCGTCGACCTCGAACGGGGATCGGTGTCCCACAGCGGGGACACCGATCTGCAGGAGGACGGAGTCGACGGGCCGATCGTGAAGTCGGTCGGGAATCCGCGCGGCGAGACACGGCTCGTGGCGACCGTGCCCGGCAAGGGCGTCTATGGCGTGGGGTCGACGGCCCAGCTGACGTGGTTCGTTCCCGGCAGTGGTCAGCTGGTGCTGTTGCCGCCGACGGTCACCGACGCCGCGCCGCTGACATTGGCCACGCAGATCCCGACCCCGGACGCTCCGCGCTACCGCGTGTTCTCGGTCGTCGACGGCACGGAGAAAACACCCAAGCCGCCAGATGGCACGACGCTGCACCGGGCCGTCGTCTATCCCGGCGGTTTCGCGTATCAGTACGAGGCCGGCGCCACCGCGGGCGTGCTGTTCTACAACACCGCGGGCGCGCTGCAGGCGCAGCACGAACTCAAGGGCTACAACCTGCTCGACAACATCGCCGTCCCGGTCGTGCTCGACCAGCCGGTCTTCCGGGTCTACGCGCCGGACGGGCAGCAACGTCTCGAACTACCCGCGGCCGACGCGCTGTACCGGGCCCCGCAATTCCGGGTCGTCGGCAACGACCTCTACGTCGAGTCCGGGCAGGCCTGGCAGCAATGGAACCTGCAGACCGGTCAGGCTGGGGCGACCTGTCCGCTCGACTTCACCCACTTCGTGGGTTCCGACGGGCGGATCGTGCTGAGCGAGGAATACCACGGCTATACCCGTGACGTCATCGCCGTCGACACCGCCAATTGCCAGGAGCGCTGGCGCATCACCGTGGACGGCCGCGATGACGTCGTCGAACAGGTCGGCACCGCGCTCATCCATCGCACGGCCCACGAACTGGCGGCGCTGCGCCAGCCGTCGTGATCAGGCCGTCAGAGCCCGGAGCTCATCGAACGACGACGCGATGACGGCCGCCAGCCCGGCCCCCGAATCGTCGGTGATCCACCGCGTGAACGCGACCTTGAACACCGCCATCCCCGTTTCGGCGGCCAACCGTGCGGCCGCGTCACCGACGCCGCGGCGGCGCAATGCCTCGGCCATCTCGACGGTCAGCGTCGCGAGCTTGATGAGTTCGCGTTCCTGAAGCCCGGGGTGGGCGTCGATGATGGCCTGGCGGCGCCGGGCATGGTCGACGCGGCCCTCGAACACCGGCCCGAGCGCGGCGAGCGCCGTGGCGATGACGTCGAGCGGACGCGCGTCGTCGGGAGCTTCGGCGATGCCGGTGACGAGGAGTTCGGTGAGCAGGGCCTGCCCGCCGAACAGCACCTCGCGCTTGTCGGAGAAGTAGCGGAAGAACGTGCGCTCGGTCAGCCCCGCCCGCTCGGCGATTTCGGCGACGGTCGTCTGGTCGAATCCGCGTTCGGTGTAGAGCTGCAGCGCGGCTTCTGCCAGGCGATCGTGCGCGTTGGGCTCCCACCGGCTCATAACCTTCGAGTCTAGGGAATGTCAGTGACTGTCATCGCGTTGTGCGGCTATGGCAGTCACTGACATCAGGAGGTTTTCATGAAGGTCTTCGTCACCGGCGCGTCCGGATTCGTGGGTTCGGCGGTCATCCGCGACCTCATCGCCAACGGACACGACGTCCTGGGCCTGGCGCGCTCGGACGCGTCGGCCGATGCCCTCACCGCGGCGGGAGCCCGTGTGCACCGCGGTGATCTGAACGATCCGGACAGCCTGCGCGCAGGTGCCGACACCAGCGATGGCGTCATCCACCTGGCGTTCCGCCACGACTTCGACAACTTCGCCGACGCCGGAGAGCTGGACCGTCGCGCCATCGAGGTCATCGGCACCACGCTGGCCGGCTCGGACCGCCCGCTCGTCGTCACCTCCGGCATGGCGGGCCACACCCCGGGCCGGGCTCTCACCGAGAACGACGCATTCCAGCCCGGGCTGCCTCGGTTGTCCGAGCCCGCTGCGCTGGCCTTCACCGACAAGGGTGTGCGGGTCTCGATCGTGCGGCTCTCGCCCACGACGCACGGCGAGGGCGACCACGGCTTCGTGCCGCGGCTCATCCAGATCGCGCGCGAGAAGGGTGTCGCGGCCTACATCGGCGACGGCACCAACCGCTGGCCGGCCGTGCACCGCCTCGATGCCGCGCCGCTGTTCCGGTTGGCCGTCGAACAGGCTCCCGCCGGGACGGTTCTGCATGCCGTCGCCGAGGAGGGGGTGGCGGGCCGCGACATCGCGACCGCCATCGGCGGGCATCTCGATCTGCCGGTGACCTCGGTCCCCGTCGAGCAGGCCTTCGACCACTTCGGGTGGATCGGCGGCATGTTCGCACTCGACATCCCGGCGTCCAGTGCCTTGACGCGGGAGCGGTTCGGGTGGGAGCCGACCGGCCCCGGATTGCTCGACGACCTGGCCCAGGGTCACTACTTCGCGTGAAAACGACTGGTAGACGGCGCTGTTGACAGGCGGAACGGGCGACGGCGCCGTCGTACCGGTACCCTCATGGGCGATTGACGAACGATCGGAGGTCATCCATGGACCTCGTACTGGGTCTCTCGATGACATCGAACGTCGTCCGGTGGGTGCTGGTCGACGGGATCACGGGCGAGGGTGCCCCTGTCGACCGCGGGGCACTGGACATATCCGACGTCGACACGTTTGACGCCGAGGCGCTGCTGGAAAACGTGCTCGGCGGCGGCGAATTGCACGCTGTCGGCCTGACCTGGTCGACGGGCGCCGACGCGGTGGCCGCCAAGGTCCGCGCGGCGCTCGACGCCGTCGGTGGCGGAGCCCGCGTGGTCGATGTACCCGAGGTCGAAGCCGCCGAGGTTCTGGCCGGCGGCATCGCCGAGATCTCCGACTACCACTTCCTCGTCGTCTGCCTGGTCGAACCCGACGCCGCGCTCATCGCGACGGTCAACGACCAGCGCGTGCGGGCTGAGCGCATCGACCGCATCGACTCCGCCCTGGTCGATCAGGCCAGCTCCGCGGTCCGCAACGCCCGCCCGAGCCCCGACGCGGTCTTCGTCCTCGGATCCGACGTCGAAGCCGCCGACGCGCTGGTGACCGTATTGCGTGACGAGACGACCCGGCCGGTCTTCACCGCCGCCGAAGCCGACCTCGCACTGACCCGCGGAGCCGCCTTGGCCGCGGCCCGCACGGTCAACGCCGCGCCCGCACCGGTTGCGAAACCACTGATGTCCCGCGTCGGGGTGCTGTCCTCGGTGCTGGCCGCCGCGGTCGTCGTTTTCGTCGTCTCGTTGTCGCTCGCGCTCGGGCTGCGACTGACCCCCGAGTCGACAGAGCTCAACAACACCGGCGCCGTCGAGCAGTCGGTCCGGCCCGCCGCGCCGCCGGTGGCACAGCCCGCCGTCGTCCATCCCGCGCCGCCACCGGCCGCCCCGCCACCGGTCCACGAGACCGTCGCCGCCGCTCCGCCACCCGCACCCGTGCAGGAGGCTTCGGTCCCCGAACCGGCATACGTTCCGCCGGCCCCCGAACCCGAATACGTGCCGCCGGCTCCGGAACCGGCTTACGTCCCACCGACCCCACCGGAACCGCCCGTCTACGTGCCGCCGCCGGTTCCGGTGTATGCGCCTCCGCCGCCCCCGCCCCGACTGCGTGACCGGATCATCGAAAAGATCCCGCTGATCAACCGTTTTCACTGACGACCGCAGTGACGGATGTGACGACCTACTCCCGCCACACCCGTTCGAACGGCAGCCGCCAGGCATTCGGCGCGATCAACTGATGGATGGCGTTGGGCCCCCACGTGCCCTGCGGGTACATCTTCACCACCGGTGGATCCTGCAGCAGCGGTTCTGAACGCTCCCACAGGGACTCGATGCCCTCGGCGGTGGTGAACAGCGTGTGATCGCCACGCATGGCGTCGAGGATCAGCCGCTCGTAGGCCTCCAGGACATCGGCGATCTCGGCGGTCTCCTGGGTGGAGAACTGCATCGAGAGCTTTTCCAGCCGCATGCCCGGCCCGGGTCGCTTGCCGTAGAACGACAACGACACCTTCGACGCGTCGGCCAGATCGAAGGTCAGGTGATCCGGCCCCTGCGCGCCGACCCCGGATCCCGCCGGGAACATGGTCCGCGGTGCTTCTTTGAACGCGATCGAGATGATCCGCTGACCCTCGGCCATCCGCTTGCCGGTCCTTAGGTAGATCGGCACGCCGGCCCAGCGCCAGTTGTCGATGCCGACCTTCAGCGCGATGAACGTCTCGGTCTCCGAATCCGGCGCCACGCCCTTCTCATTGCGGTAACCCTGGTACTGCCCGCGCACCACCTCGGCGGTGTTGAGCGGCAGCATCGACCGGAACACCTTGTTCTTCTCTTCGCTGATGGCGCGTGGCTCCAGTGCTGTCGGCGGCTCCATCACCACGAACGCCATCACCTGGAACAAGTGGGTGACCACCATGTCCTTGAAGGCGCCGGTGCTCTCGTAGAAGTTGGCCCGCTGGTCCAGGCCGAGGGTTTCGGGGATGTCGATCTGGATGTGGTCGATGAAGTTGCGGTTCCAGATCGGCTCGAACAGACCGTTGGCGAACCGGAACGCCAGGATGTTCTGCGCCGCTTCCTTACCGAGGAAGTGGTCGATCCGGAAGATCTGGGATTCCTTGAATGTCCTGTGCACGAACGCATTCAGCGCGACCGCGCTCTGCAGATCGGTGCCGAACGGCTTCTCCATGACCACCTTGGACCGCTTCACGAGGTCGGCCTCTTTGAGCATGGTGATGACCGACTCGGCGGCTTTGGGTGGTACCGACAGATAGTGCAGCCGACGGACATCGGGGCCCAGCTCTTCTTCGGCGGTGGCGACGGCTGCGGCCAGGGCCGCCGGGCCCGCGCTCTGTGGCACGTACTGCACCTTGTCGGCGAAGCTCTTCCACTGCTCGTCGGTCGGGTGACGGGTGGCGAACTCGTCGACAGCGGCCTTGGCGTGCTCGAGGAACTGCTCCTTGGTGTAATCCTCCAAAGAGGTGGCCACCACCCGGATGTCGGGGCTGAAACTCGACTGGTCCAGATACGCCAGCCCCGGGATCAACTTCCGCTTCGCCAAATCCCCGGTGGCGCCGAACAGCACGATGACGTGCGGCGGCAGCACCTCGCCGTTGGGACGCGTCGGACGGGAACCGGGTGCGGGGTAGGCGACGGTCTGCGCTTTTTCGGGAGCCACGGTTTGCATCCTGGCAGGCTGCCGTGCACTGATGGCGTCGGTTGGGTTAACTCGCGTGGAGATGGCCCGCTGGCGGCGGTTGCCGTCTGAATGGATTCACCAAGCTCAGCTATACATTTCGCCCGGAAATTGTTAACCAAATCGACGCTCGATCTGGCTGTGATCCAAGCAACAAGAGCGCTACAGTGTGACCGCAACCATAGAAAGGGCGGTCATGGTCGGAGCATTTATTGGCAGTCTCCTGCTGGTGCTGGGCCTCGTCGCAATCGCAGCCGTCGTCGTAGCGGTCGTGATGGGTCTGCCCACGTTGGCCATCACCATCGGCCTCATCTCCGGCGCGTTCTTCGCCGGACGGGCTGTTTAGGTTCTGAGCCGCTTTCGCAGGCCGGTCGCGCGCACTGCCTGCCGGGTGATGGCTGCGCGCACCTCGGCTTCGGTCCCGACGACGCGCACGCGTGTCTTGGCCCGGGTGACCGCGGTGTAGAAGAGTTCCCGTGTCAAGAGTCGTGACTCGATGTCCGGCAGCAGCACGGTCACCTCGTCGGCCTGGCTGCCCTGCGATTTGTGGATGGTCATGGCGTGCATGGTCTCCACTTCGGTGAGCCTGCCCGTCGCGAACGATCCGTTGCCGCCCACCGCGACCCGCAAGCCGTCCGGCGTGGCGACCGTGACGCCGGTGTCGCCGTTGTACAGCTTGAGCCCATAGTCGTTGGCGGTCACCAGGATTGGCCGCCCGACATACCACGACGCCCACAGCGGCTCGCCTGTCGCGTCGGTGAGCCAGCGTTGCACCTGACGGTTCCAGTGCATGACACCGGCCGGTCCCCGGCGATGCGCGCACAGCAGGCGATGCTCGTCGAGCGTTTTCAGCGCCGCCGTGGCATCGCCCAGGATCGCCGCCTGCCGTAGCGCAACGGCATGCGGCACAACGACTTCCCGCAACCGCTCGGTGACGTCGGTGGTCACCCACTCGATGTGCTCGTCGCCCGTGGCCAGCACGTGCAGCGCCGCATCGGCGTCACCGACCCGGATCGCCGTGGCCAGTGCGCCGATCGACTTGCCGAACCGGTGGGAGGTCCGCAACGCCGCCACCCCACGCGTTCCCAGCCCGTCGACCAGATCGGCCAGCACCGCACCGGCCTCCACCGACGCCAGCTGATCGGGATCACCCACCAGTAGCAGCCGGGTCTGCGGGCGTACCGCCTCCAGCAGCCGGGCCATCATCGTCAGCGACACCATCGACGTCTCGTCGACCACGATCACGTCATGCGGCAATCGGTTTCCGCGATGGTGGCGGAACCGCGACGAGGTGTCCGGCCGCGGACCGAGCAGCCGGTGCAGGGTGGTGGCCTGCAACCCGGCCAGCCGTCGGCGGTCGACCAGGTCGAGCCGGTCCACCTCCAATTGCACGGCTTCCTGCAACCGGGCCGCAGCCTTACCTGTCGGCGCGGCGAGCGCGATCCGCAACGACCGGTTACCGGTCAGCGCCGCCTGCTCCGCCAGCAATGCCAGCAGCCGCGCCACCGTGGTGGTCTTGCCGGTGCCAGGGCCGCCGGTCAGCACCGTCAGCCCGTGCGACAACGCCACCTCGGCGGCAGCCTGTTGCTCGTCGAATCCCGTTGGGAACAGCCGTGATACATCGGGAAGAGCGCCGGACGGGCGAGTGCCGACGAGGGTCAGCACGTCGTCACGCACCTGTTGCTCCTCGCGCCAGTACCGGTCCAGGTACAGCTGCTCGTCGAACAGCCGCAGCACCGGCCCGGTGCTCAGCAGCGGGCTCGCACTCACCGCGGCCAGCCACTTGTCCGGATCGGGCCACGGCAGATCGGGCAGGTCGACCTGCGCAGCCACCGACCGCAGATCCACACACACGGAACCGGCGCGCAGCGCCCGCACCGCGAGCGCCACGGCCAGAGTCACCGAATCGTCAGCCTCGCCGCCCAGTGCGGTGAGCCGTCGCGCCACCTGCACGTCGGCGGGCTCGAGGATCTCGGTGAAATGGTCAAGCATCGAGCAACTCCGACACTGCCACCACGAGCGCGGCGGGCGGCTCCCAACTGAACACCCCGGCCGGATGGCCGTCGACGACAGGGGTGGCGGCCCCGCACATGCCACGGACGAACAGGTAGATCACCCCACCGAGATGGGTCGCCGGATCGTAACCAGGTAATCGCCAGGTCAGGAACCGGTGCAGCACAACGCTGTACAGCAGAGCCTGCAGCGGATAGTCCGAATGCAGCATGGCCTCGGCCATGCGGTCACGCGTGTAATCGGCGGCGGTCAGCTCGGCGTCGCCGGTGCCCAGCCAGTTGGTCTTGTAATCCACCACCACGAACCGGGATCCGATGCGCAGCACCGCATCGACCGAACCCGACAGGTATCCGCGCAGCGGCTGGTTGCCGAGGACTCCGCCGGACAACCGCTGGGCGTACGACGCCACGGGATCGTCGCCGGGCAGATGCGTGCGCAGCAGCGCACCGACGTCGGAGAGCCGGGCGAACTTCCCGGCCCGCAGATCGCCACCCGCCATCGGGAACTCGAAGTCCAGTTCCCGCAACCGGTCTCGCAACCCGATCTGGCGTAGCGTCACGCCGGGAGCCAGCGGGCCCAGGGGCGTGTCGTGCATGGGGACGAGCGCGGCCGCCAACTCGTCGGCCTCGATCTCGACGGGCCAGCGCGCCGCATGTACCCGCACCTGCGCGGCCAACTCGGCACCGAGATCGGCGGCGAACGGGTCGGCCGTTTCCAAGACCGCGTGCACCAGGGAGCCGAACGCCGCGCCGGTCGGCAGTTGGGCCATCGGGGACGGGATGTCGCTGCCGGCGACGGTGGGTATGGCGAGAACGTCGTCCACGACATTGACCTCGTCGTCGAGTTCGGTGACCTCGGGCTCGCTGGTGACGCCCGAATCATCGGCTGCGCGAAGCAGACCCGAGTACGACGTGCGCCGCCACGAGGTGTCGATGGCGCGGTGGAAGTGCCGGGTGGCCAGGTCCTCGGCCGGCGCGGGGGCCGGGACGGGGGTGAAGCCCTCGACGACGGACTCCTCGATCACCGGGCCACCCGCCGCCTCCCACGCCCGCAGCCGGTCCAACGCGTCGGCATCACCGATCTTGACCGGCGTGCACTTGTCCGGCACCGCCGACTCGCCGGGCCTGCGGCCCCGCAGCAGCCGCGACAACCCGCCGTTGGGTTCATCACGCGACGGCGCCCACCACGCCACCACCTGGGACTGGGCCCGCGTCATCGCCACGTAGGTGAGCCGGCTGTCGTCGGCGGCCGCCTCGGCGCGGCCGGCCCGCGCCACCGCCGGATCGGCGCCCCCGATGTGCAGACACCGCACGCCGTCGTCGTGAAAGAGGATCAGATCCGGTTCTGGCACATAGCGATTGAACGCGAACGGTAGATACACGATCGGATACTGCAGCCCCTTGCTGACCCACACCGTCATGATCTGCACGGCCGCGGCGTCACTGTCCAGGCGACGGTTGCGTTCGGTTTCCCCGCCGCCCTCTGAACGTTGGGTGCGCAGCCAGTCCCGCAGCGCGGGCAGCCCGAACCCTTCCCGGTGGGCGGTATCGCCCAGCAGCTGGGTCATGTGGGCCAGATCGGTCATCAACCGCTCGCCGCCCTGCCAAGACAGCACGCGGCGGCCCATGCCGGCCAGCTGGGCGGCCTCGAAGATCGCCGCGACCCCGCGCTCACGCGCCTGCCCGGCCCATGTGCGCAAGGTGTCGGCGATCCGGTCGGTCAGCGCATCACCGCCCGCAGCAAGGGATTCGGCCGTCTCGCCGAAGAACATGGTGGCCGCGGCCGCACGCACCAGCCCGGTGCGGTGCGGCTGGTCGAACGCCTCCAGCAGATACAGCCAGTCTTCGGCGGCCTCGGAGTTGAACACGTCGGAGTCCCCGGTGTACACCGCCGGGATTCCCGCGGTCAGCAGTGCGGTGTGACACGCCCTGGCGTCCTTGTGGGTCTCGGTGATCACGGCGATGTCGCGGGCCTGCACGGGCCTGCCGTCGAAGGTCGCCCCGCTGGTCAGCAATGCGCCGATGTCGGCGGCCAGGTCCCGGCCGATGTGGGTGCGGAGCCGGTCGATGGGGATGGTCTTGGCGTCCTTGCCGTTTCGGCTCACGACGCGCAACCGGAACGGGTCGTTGTGCGGTGCGCCGGCCAGGCGGTGACCCTGGTGGTGAGCCTCCACCTCGTGGACCACGATGTCGGACCCGCCCAACTGCGCGCCGCGCAACACCACCTGCAAGCGGTCCACCAGGGCACTGTCGCTGCGCCAGTTGGTGCCCAGCGTCTGCTTGTCCCCGGCGGTCGCGGCGGCCCGCAGATACGTGTCGATGTCTCCGCCGCGGAAGGCGTAGATGGCCTGCTTGGGGTCACCGATCAGAATCAGCGTCGAATGGCCGGAGAAGGCCCGTTCGATCACCTGCCACTGCACCGGGTCGGTGTCCTGGAATTCATCGACCATCACGATCGGCCACCGTTGATGCATCCGCACCCGTGCCGGTGAATCCGGCGCCGCCAGAGCCGTTGCCAACCGGGTCAGCAGATCGTCGTAGCCCAGCACGCCGCGACGGCGCTTGCGGATCTCCAACTCGGCCAGCACATCCCGGGCGAAGCTCAGCCGAACTGTGGCCGGTGAATCGGGGTCGGGATCGGTGGGCCGCAGCTCGGTGGCCGGATTGGCCACCACGGTGCGGGCCAGTCGCAGCGCGGCGGCGTAGTCCAGCAGCGGATGATCTTTCTGAGCGCCGAAGCGGGACAGATAGAGGTCGTCGACGATCTCGCAGACCAGGTCGTCGAGGCTCTCCACCAGTGTCACCCCGGAATCGCTGTCACCGGCGACGCCAAGGGATTTCAGCACGATCTGGCAGAACTGGTGCGTGGTGGCGATGGTCGCGGCGTCGAATCCGGCCAGGGCGTCCCGTAGCCGTTGCCTGCGGGCGTCCTGATCTTCGGCGATCAGGTAGGTCTCCAGATCGTTGCGGGCCCGGGCCGGGTCGGTCAATGCGGCCAGGGCGCAGACGATTTGATCACGAACCCGTTCGCGTAGTTCCTGACTGGCGGCCCGGCCGAACGTGATGAGCAGCATCTGATCCAGCGTCGCGGCGCCCTCGGCGACCAGGCGGGTGACCAGCCCGGCCAACGCGAACGTCTTACCGGTGCCGGCGCTGGCTTCGAGCACCGTGGTGGTGTTGGGGCGCGGCAGAGGCCCGAGCAGATCGAAAACCTTCACCGCGCCGCCCTTTCGGCCCGCAGCATCGGCAACCACAGCCGGGCTGCGTAGGCGCCCAGCCGGTGGGTTTCGCCGGGCACCTCCTCGCCCGGGCGCAGCGGCTGCATCAGGTCCCGCAGCCAGGCCCCGCGACCCCAGGCCCGCACGTGGGCGGGTTGCTGATCTTCGCCGGGATAATTGCCGCTGCGCCAACGGTATCCGGCGGCCTGCTCGGGATCGTCGCCGGTGTGCCGGGCTACCGCCCAGGCGTATGACGTCTTCACCGGCAACGGCAATGGTTCGCGCCGGCCGGCGTCGTAGATCCGTACCAGGTCGATCAACAGCTCAACCGGGTCATCCGGACTGTCCAGGCCCTCGGCACGCGGTGTGGTCCCGCGCTTGGGCCGGCCGATGCACACCGCAGAGAAATCTCGGCCGGGATACTGAGCGGCCAAGGCCAGCAAGGGAATCCAGGACTGCAGCAAGTGCTTGCCGTCGAGCTTGGAGTAGGTCACCGAGACCAGGCGCTCGCCGAAGACGGGGGACACCGTGCCAGTGAGTCGTCGCCCGCCGCCCAGGTCGATGTCCACGTCGTAGGCCTGGGATTCCACGCCGCGGTGGTGTTGTGCTTCGGCCGCGAGCGCCGCGCACTGCTCGCGGATCGCGCCTGCCGTGCGCCAGCCGAGCTGCCCGGGCGGCAGCGTGCCACGCCGCCACTCGGCCTGCTGGGCGTCGGCCGGGGCCAGACCACGCAGCATGTCATGCAGCATGCGGTCGCCGACCGTCCACTCCTCCAACGCGTCGATGTCGACGGGCATGACGTCCGAGACACCCTCGACCTCCCACGGCAGGGTGTAGTCCAGCGCCCGGAAAAACCCTTTCACCGGGTCGTTGAAGAAGCCCACCAGATCGGCCAGCACCACGTCGTCGGGCGGTGGCGGTGGCAACGGGTCGGCGAAAAACGCTGGGCGCTCGGCACGTTGGCCGGTGTTGGCCTGCGCGGCGGTCAACGCCGTCGGGTCGAACGTGAACGGTTCGCCGGGCACCATCGCCCCGGGAATGACGTTGCGAATATCGAACGGCTGCAACGGGTGATGCGTGACGATGTCCAGCGGCTGCGCGGTGGTGATGTCGAGGGTATCGAGCAGCTCGGCCAACGGGACCGCAGGTGGGCGCGGTTGCCCGGAGTACTCGTTGGCGCCGGTGTAGGTGACCACGAGCGTCTCGGTGGCCGCGCCGATCGCGTCGAGCAGCAATTGCCGGTCTTCCGAACGGATGTCGCGCTCGCCCGTCACGGGATCGCGGGCCAGCGCGTCATCGCCGTCGACCGCCCCCAGCCGCGGGAACACCCCGTCGTCCAAACCGACCAGGCACACCACCCGGTGCGGCACCGAACGCATCGGGACCATGGTGCACACCGTCAGCGTGCCGGTCCGGAAGTTGGCGCGCGTCGGCCGTCCAGCCAGGTGCCGCTCCAGCAGGGCGCGAATATCGGGCAGTCGCAACATGGTTGACGCATCGGCGGTCGAGAGGATGTCGTCGAACTCGCGCTGCACCTGTGTGCGCGGCCAGTCCTCGTCATCGAATGCGAGCGCGTCGATATCGGCGGTCAGCTCGGCCAGCCACTCGGCCAGGGTCTTGGTGCCGCTGAGCCCGCGTACCGCGTTGTGCAGCTTCTCGACGAAGTCGGCGAAGCGCCCGGCCAACTCCACGCGGTTGCTGCTGACGTCGTCGAGTGGCAGCGTGGTGCCCAGCCAGGCGTGCGAATCGTCGGACATCGCCACACCGGCCAGCACCCGGTCGATACCGAAACGCCAGGTGTTGTGCAGGAAGTCGACGCCATACGGTCGACGGTGCTCCTGATCGAATCCCCAACGGATGTTGGCTTCACGCACCCACGCCGTGACGGCGTCCAGATCGTCGTCGGTGAAGCCGAACCGCGCCCGCACCGGAGCCGACTCGGCCAGGTTGAGCACCTCGCTCGCCCCGGCCCGGCCACCGGCCAAGGTCAGCAGCCGCGCCGCCACCGACAACAACGGGTTGGTCTGCACCAGCGCCCGGTCGGCCAGCCGGACCCGCAGCCGGTGCGCGGGATGGGCACCGTGCACCACATCGCCGAGCCCGAACCCGGCGGTGATCAACGGCGCGTAAGTCTCGATGTCGGGGCACATGACGAGGATGTCGCGGGGCTCGAGCGTGGGATCGTCGGCCAGCAGGCCCAGGAGCACCTCGCGCAGCACGTCGATCTGCCGGGCCGGGCCATGACAGCTGTGCACCTGCACCGACCGATCGTCGACGCGGTGTACCCGGCCCTGCGGGCGCACCTCGTCGGCGGCGATGTCGGACTGCAACCAGCCCAGAAGGGTGTCGGGATGGCTTGGTGCGCCGAGGAATTCGTCGGTCGCGGGCACCGGGAGCAGACGTTGCAGCTCGCGCAGGTCACGGCCCAGGGTCGCCGACAGCGGGTGGGTGACCGCGCGGTGGCTCGTATCGGTGCGGCGCGGCACCGCACCCTTCTCGGCGGCCAGCGCCTGCCACAGCCGGTCACTGGGATGCGGCAGCCACAGGTGCAGATCGTGGTGCACGGCCAGGGCGTCGAGCAGCTCGATCTCGGTCACCGGCAGCCGGGTGTGCCCGAAGAGTGACAGGCGTTCAGGCAGGTCGCTGTGCGATTCCCGCAGCCGGGCAAGGGTTTTCGCATGCCGCACGTGAGGTGGGTCGGCATCGATGCGGGTGGTGAGCGCTTGCCACAGCGGCTGCTGCCAGGCCAGGTCGTCAGGGATGCCCGCCCAGTCGACGAGCAGCTGCGGGCGTTGCCGGGCGTATGACGCGAAGATCCCGGCGAGGCGTCGGGCCACCGCGTACCGACGGCCCTGCCGCAGCTCGCGTTCCTCACCGCCTTCGAACCGGCCCAGATGGGTGGCCAGCGCTGTGCACCACGGGGCTTCGAGGTTGTCGTCGATGACCGCGAGCAGTGGCCACACCAGCGCCTCGGGGGACCACGGATCGTCGTCCTGCGTTCCGGTGATCTCCGCGATCAGCGAGCGCGGGTTGCGGAACTGCACGGCCGCGCAGACGCCCAGCCGGTTGGAGAGCCGCTGACTCAGCCAGCGCTCGACGCCCTTGGCCGGGACGAGCACCAGCTCTTCGGCGAACGGATCGGGCAGGGGAGCGGACAGCAGCGCACCCAGCCCGTCGGCGAGCAGATCCGTGCGCTCAGCCCGGTGCAGATGCAGTGCCATCGTCCCTACCCTATGGCGCGCCACCGACACTGCCGCGCATGGATGATAGGTGCCGTGACCAGAGATGAAATCACCGAAGAGATCGTGCTGGCCCGCCTGTCCAAGGGGCTGACCTGGCAGCAGCTCGCCGACGCCATCGGCCGGCCCGTAGTGTGGACCACCTCGGCGCTGCTCGGTCAACATCCGATCCCGCCGGAGCAGGGCAAGGTGCTGGTCGAGATGCTCGGGCTGGACCCGACCGTGGTGCCGGTGTTGGCCGCCGTGCCGATGCGTGGCGGGTTGCCCACCGCGGTCCCGACGGACCCGACCATCTACCGGTTCTACGAGGCTCTGCAGGTGTACGGCCCGGCCCTCAAAGAGCTGATCCACGAGCAGTTCGGTGACGGCATCATGAGCGCCATCAACTTCAGCGTCGACATCGCCAAGAAGTCCCACCCGGCGGGCGACCGCGTCGTGGTGACCTTCGACGGCAAGTTCCTGCCGTACGACTGGACCGCCGCGGTCGACTAGTTCGGAGCGCTCACTGCTATTGCGGGCTGAGCCTCGCGTACGTAACGCCATGGCGGGAAATCGGGCGAATCACCGCCACCGCGTTACGTATGCGGAGCTGTCGGTACCCGAGGGCACACTCCGGTCATGGGGGAACCATTCATCGGCAGCGAAGCGCTCGCGGCAGGGCATCTCACCCGCCACGATCTGCGAACTCGGTTTGTTGCCGTGCACCAGGACGTCTATGTGGCAAGGGGAACGCAGCCGACGGCGGTGCTCCGTGCCAAGGCGTGCTGGTTGCGGGCACGTCGGCATGGAGTGCTGGCGGGATTCTCGGCATCGGCCATGCATGGCTCCCGCTGGGTCGGCGCCGAGCTCCCGGCATACATCATCGACACCAATCGGCGACCTGCCCGCGGCATCGTCACATGGAGCGACGCCCTCGACGACGACGAAATCTGCCTGATCGCCGGCATGCGCGTCACCACTGGCGTTCGCACTGCTGTCGACCTGGCCTGCAAGTTCCCCGAATCCGTCGCGGTGCCTGCGATCGACGCGATGGCCCGCGCGACGAAAACGAAGGTGATCGACATCGAATTGGCGGCCGAGCGGCATGCCGGTCGGAGGGGTATCAAGCGGGCTCGCACCACGCTCGCGCTGGTTGATCCTGGCGCGGAATCGCCACGCGAAACATGGTTGCGGCTACTGGTCGTCCATGCCGGTTACCCTCCGCCCGAAACGCAGCACCCCATCTACAACGAGTTCGGCGTTCTGATCGGCGAAGTCGACATGGCATGGCCGGACGTGAAGATCGCGCTCGAATACGAAGGCCGCGATCACTTGGATCCCGATCAGCTGCGCAAGGATATCCTCCGGGTCGAGGAGATGACCAGGGCCGGCTGGATCGTCATCCGCGTCACGTGCCGCGACGGCAAGGGCGGCATCCTCAAGAGACTGGCCACGGCGTGGGCATCACGTACGTAACGCCACGGCGGGAAAACGGGCGAATCTCCGCCACTGCGTTACGTGCGCGCGTGTGAACGAACGAACTACCCCGCGAATTCGGTTGGCAGACCGTCAATTCCGGCGCGGATGGCGAGAATCGCGTCGGCGCGGGCCTTGAGCTTGCTGCCGACGTGGGCACCCGCGTTCAACGTCGCTGCTGCTTCGGCGGCCACCTGCTGGGCGCGGGTCAGCACGGCGTCGGGTTCGACGATCTCGTCGAGCCAGCCTGCCGCGATCGCGGCGTCGCCCGAGAACGTCGCGGCCATCGAGATGCCCCGCTGGAACGCCGCACGGGTCAGACGCATGCGCATGATCTCGATCGCGGCGATCGGCAGCGTCATCCCGATCGCGACCTCGTTGGCCTGACAGCGCGACTTCGGCGACCCCACCCGGTGATCACCGGAGAGCAGCAGGAAGGACCCCATCGCGATCGCCGGTCCGGTCGCGGCCATGATGACCGGGACTGGGAAGGTCAGGCAGCGCAGCGACAGCTCGAAACCGCCGGCCAGCATGGCCAGTGTCGCCTGCGTGTCGCCCGACGCGAAGACACTCAAGTCGAAGCCGCCGCTGAACACCTTGGCGTTGCCGGCCAGCACGACTGCTTTGGCGCCGTCCTCCACTGTGCGGTCGAGCGCGGAATTGATCTCACCCTGCATGGCCGGTGACAGCGCATTGACCTTGCCGTCGTCCAGCGTGAGGGTTGCGACGGACTCATTGAGCTCGTAGCTCACCAGGCTGCTCATCGCACAGATCGTACGGGCGGCCTTGTTCAGGCGTTGTGGCGCCCGCGCGGGTTGATCAGCTCGGTCTCGGGATCGTCGTCGTCGTAATCCTCGTCGTCGTCCTCGTCATCGGTGGTCTCATAGCGGCGCTTCCACCGCTCGCGGACCTCCGCGCCGAGCGCGTTGATGCGGTTGATCTCCGAACGCAGCGTTTGCTCGTCGGTCTCCTTGGCCGCGTATTGGAAGTAGTTGAGAACACCGCGCAGCAGCTCCAGCTTCTGCTTCTCCTGGCGGGCCCGGTCGTGGGTGGTCAGCAGTTCCATGCGGTCCACCGGCGGTAGCGTCGCCCAGTCGAGGACGGCCGTGTTGCGGAACTTCTTGCCGGCAGGTTTGCCGCCCGAGGGCGGCTGATCGTAATAGGTGACGGCGCCGTCGAATCGCGACGCGATGGCCTCGCCGAGCTGTTTGCGGTCCAGCGCCGAATCCCACACGATCCGCCATTCCTGCGACGGGGCCAGGTAGGGAATCTCCGCGGGCAGATTCAGCGGGACTATGTCGACGTAGTTGTCGTCGTAGGAACTCTCGTACTTACCGACGGTGGGCGGGTTGGCGAATTCGAAGCGCAACCCATAGGCCGGGGTCTGGCCGTAGTTGCGCACGACCAGTTCGACCAGATGCCAGTCGGATCCGCTGGGCTCCATGAACATCGAGACGTTCGGCTGGGTCAGCTCGGCGCGTTTGTCCCTGGCCTTGAGGTACTGGCGCCAGCCGTAGATCAGTGCGGCGACGACGACAGCGATGGCGACCCACGCCGCCACCGCCGTCCACGCGCCAGGATCGAATTCAGCCAACTCACGCCCCCGATCGGTGATTGAACCCGTGATGCCCACAAAAGTCCCCACCACAGGCTTATATCACGTACGGATGAGTGCCGCGCCGATCGTGGTCAGCAAAGTTTCAGGATGCGGCTGCCGTGAGGACGACGGGCGCCGCGGGCTCGGCCTGAGTCGGCACGGGCAGCAGTCGCTCGCCACGGGCCAGCCAATCGGTGTCGGCCCACTCGATGCGGGCAGGCAGGCGCCGCCAATACTGCGGGTGCGCGCGCAGATACAGCTCGACACTGGCGTGCACGGGGGCGTCCAGCGGCGGTCGGACCATGCCGAAGGTCGGTGCCGTACCGGCCAGCGCATCCAGGTCGGTGGGAGTGGACAGGCGCATGGGGACCCGCAGGCCGGCGTCGACAGCCCCGTCGAGCATCCAGTCCATCGCGATGTCGGCCAGCGCCCAGCACGCGCCGGTACCGCCGGCGATGTCGCAGTGCCCGCCGCGGAACCAGACCTCGTCGATGGCGCCGCCGTCCCGTGAAGCCGGGCGCAAGGCGTCGATGGCCAGGGCGTGCCGTCCGTTTTCGACATTGGTCAGCGGGGCGGTCCGGCGGCCCGCCCCGGGAATCCGGACGACATCCCACAGGCCCAAAAAGCGTACAGGGACACTACTTTCGCCGTTTCCGATCAATTCGGCAGCCAAGCCTTTGACATGTTCCCAGTCCTGCGGGGTGCGTGCCGTGCGCGGCAGGGCGTAGGTCGCCAGCGCGTAGCTGACCAGATCGTCTGACCCCTCCGGCAACAACCCGACCGATCCGAGCAGTGCGGCCAATTCGCGGGCCCGGTGCCCGCCGTCTGCCCCGCCGAACAGGTAGATGGCATCGCCGGGTTCCCAGCAGTCACCGAGAAAGCGGTAGGCCTCCAGGAGTGCACCACGGGCTTCGGTCACGGCGGCGGCGCGACGGCGCCGGGAGAATCTCATGCGAGACGACGTAGCGCCCGAGTGGTACCAGCCGAGCTGATCATCATCGATGTCCAGCAACCGGAACAACGCTTCAGTATTGGTCGCGTCTCGTGGACCGGGACGCTCATCTGTGTGGTCGAAACACAACACTATGTTTTTCACAACGGCCCCCGACCGAACAAACGAGGAAGACTGCTCAATCAGTTTGCCGGGATATCGAAACAGTGTCCTGAGTATCGCGCTACTCTATTTGGCCGCTCACGCGGGTCCTTGCGAATGCAACGGTATTGGCGACGAAGTCGCCCGCAACACCGCGACATGCAGGAAGGTTCCGTCGCGGCCGGTGGAGAAGCCGGTCAGATCGGTGGTCGGCGAGCCTGGAACGTGGCTGTCAGCCGCCCATCAGCGAGCGCCACTGCTGCAGGTCGGAAGCGCGGTACACGTAGTTGCTGCGCTTGACCTCCGCCAGTGGTGCGCTGGGCTCGGCCGAGTACCAGTGGCCGGGGAACACCGTCGGGTCGCCGGGCAGCTGGGCCAGCGATTGCAGGCTGCGGAACATGTCGTCGACGTTGCCGCCAGGAAAGTCGGTGCGGCCACAGCCCTCGAGGAAGAGCGTGTCGCCTGCCACCAGACGCCCGTCGAGCAGGAAGCACTGACTGCCGGGCGTGTGGCCGGGCGTGTGCAGCAACTCGATGTCGACGGCGCCGACGCCGACCTTGTCGCCGTGCTGATGACGGGTCAGGCTGCTCAGCGGGATCCCGGTGACACGCGAAACCCATTCGGCCTCATGGGTATTGACGTGCACGGGGACCTCGGTGCGGTCCAGTAGCTCGGCCAGGCCCTTGAGCTCGAAGCCCATCATCGACCCGCCGACGTGGTCGGGGTGATGGTGGGTGACCAGCACGCCCGCCAAGCGCATGCCGTCGGCTTCCAGCGCATCGACCAGATCACCCGCCGCGTAGGCCGGGTCCACCACCAGTGCCTCACCCGTCTCGCGATCGCCGATCAGGTAGGCGAAGTTGCGCATCTGCTGGGCGATCATGTCGTCGGCGGCGAAGTCGCGACCGGACAAGAGCTGCTTGAAGTAGAGGCGATCCTGAGGCATCTGCCCATCATTGCAGGTCAAAAAACCGCACTTCACGCGGTGTTTAACAGCACAGCGCAAAAAGTCGCATCGGAAATGCGGAATTTATAGCGTGAAGCCATGCAACTCACCCGGTTCACCGACCTGGGCCTGCGCACGCTGATGCTGCTGGCCTCGGCCGAGTCGGCAGGCCGCCGGGTCACCACACGCACCATCGCGGTGAGTGCCAACGCGTCCGAACACCACGTCGCCAAGGCCGTGTCGAGGCTCGCGGAGCTCGGCATGGTGCACGCCCGGCGCGGCCGGGTCGGGGGGCTGGTGCTGACCGAGGCCGGCCGGACCGCGTCGATCGGCGCGCTGGTGCGGGAACTCGAAGGCGACCGCGAGGTCATCGAATGCGGCGGCGACAATCCCTGCCCGTTGATCGCCGCATGCCGGCTACGCCGCGCGTTGGCCGACGCCAAAGCGGCCTTCTACCGCGAACTCGACCGCTACACCGTCACTGATCTGTCAGGAGGCATCGGCTTCTCGGCCGGCCTCCCGATCGTTTTACAACTCACCGGAGAAAGGACCCAATGATGACCGTCACCACGCCCGAGCCCTCAGCCGTAAGGGTCGAGCTCGAACCGCACCACGCCGAGATCGTCAAGGCGACGCTGCCGTTGATCGGTGCGAACATCGACGAGATCACCAAGGAGTTCTACCGCCGGCTGTTCGGCAACCACCCGGCGTTGTTGCGCAACCTGTTCAACCGCGGCAACCAGGCGCAGGGATCGCAGCAGCGCGCGCTGGCCGCGTCGATCGCGACCTTCGCCACCCATCTGGTCGATCCGGCGCTGCCCCATCCGGTCGAGCTGCTGTCGCGGATCGGGCACAAGCACGCCTCGTTGGGGGTGACCGCCGAGTTGTATCCCGTTGTCCAGGAGAACCTGTTCGCGGCAATCGTCGAGGTGCTCGGCGCCGAGACGGTGACGGCCGAGGTGGCCGAAGCGTGGGACCGCGTCTACTGGATCATGGCCGACACGCTCATCGAGCTGGAGAACGGGCTCTACTCCGGCGCGGGCGTCGAGCCCGGTGACGTGTTCCGCCGGCTGCGGGTGGTGGCGCGCGTCGACGACCCGTCGGGTGCCGTGCTCGTCACCGTCGGCTCCGATTCGCCCGTGAACTTCCTTCCGGGCCAATATGTTTCGGTGGGCGTGACGCTGCCCGACGGGGCACGCCAGCTGCGTCAGTACAGCCTCGTCAACGATGCCGGAACCACCGACCTGACCTTCGCCGTCAAGCCGGTCGACGCGAGCGCGACCCAGCCCGCCGGTGAGGTGTCGAACTGGATTCGCGCCAACCTGTGTGTCGGCGACCTGCTCGACGTCACCGTGCCGTTCGGCGACTTGCACGAGTCCGCCGCGGAGGACAAGGTGCTCATGCTGATCTCGGCAGGCATCGGCATCACCCCGATGATCGGCATCCTGGAGCACCTCGCCGCCGAGCGGCCCGACACCCAGGTGCGGGTGCTGCACGCCGACCGCAGCGACACCAGCCATCCGCTGCGGGAACGCCAGCACGAGCTGGTCGAGGCGCTGCCGAACTCCAGCCTCGACGTCTGGTACGAGGACGGCATCACCGCGGGCACCCCGGGCGTACACCCGGGCCTGCTGAACCTGGCGGGTATCGAGCTGCCGGTCGGCGCCGAGATCTACCTGTGCGGTGGGGCGGGCTTCGTCGCGGCGGTGCGGACCCAGCTGGGCGAGCGCGGGATCGACCTGCAGCGGGTGCACTGCGAGCTGTTCGCGCCCAACGATTGGCTGCTCGACTGACCCCTCAGCGCCGAAAATGCCTCCCGGCAGCCGTGTTGACCAGCGGTTTGGTGCGGCTGCCGGGGAGGCTGTACCCTCTTTAAGGCCCACGGCTTACAGCCGCGGGCCGAAGTAGATAGGCCCCCTTAGCTCAGTCGGCAGAGCGTTTCCATGGTAAGGAAAAGGTCAACGGTTCGATTCCGTTAGGGGGCTCGGTGGTCGCGGAGCGATGCCCGTGCCTATCGGGGCGGTGTAGCTCAGCTGGTTAGAGCGCACGACTCATAATCGTGAGGTCGGGGGATCGAGCCCCCCCACCGCTACAGGGACAAGTAAGACGTGAAAGAGGGCAGCTGACGTGGCGTCGAGTACGGACGTTCGGCCGAAGATCACTTTGGCCTGCGAGGTGTGCAAGCACCGCAACTACATCACCAAGAAGAACCGCCGCAACGACCCCGACCGGCTGGAAATCAAGAAGTTCTGCCCGAACTGCGGACACCACCAGCCGCACAAAGAGTCGCGGTAGCCCAACGCTCGTGGCTCTATCGTCGAAGCTCGTCGGGAAGCACTTTCGCTATCCCGAGCACTACGAGGTCGGTCGCGAGAAAATCCGGGAGCACGCGCTCGCCGTCAAGAACGACGACGCGTACTTTCACGACGAGAAGGCCGCGGCTGAACTCGGGCACACCAAGCTGCCGGCGGCGCTGACCTTCATCTGCATCTTCGGCTACCAGGCGCAGTTGGCGTTCTTGAACAACGCCAACATCGGTGTCGAAGACGCCCAGATCGTCCAGGTCGACCAGGCACTGAAGTTCGTCAAGCCGATTTTCGCGGGCGACAAGCTCTTCGCTGACGTCTACGTCGACTCGGTTCGACAGGCGCACGGCACCGATCTCATCGTGTTCAAGACCATCATCACCGATGACGCCGGTGACGTTGTGCAGGAGACCTTTACGGCCCTTGCGGGCCGCACGGGCGAAGATGGAGAGGGCTTTACTGATGGCGCTGCGTGAGTTCAGTTCGGTCAAGGTGGGGGACACGCTTCCGGAGCGGATCATCCCGCTGACCCGTAGTGACCTGGTCAACTACGCGGGTGTTTCCGGCGACCTGAACCCGATCCACTGGGACGACGAGATCGCCAAGCAGGTCGGCCTCGACACCGCCATCGCGCACGGCATGCTCACCATGGGCCTGGGCGGCGGCTACGTCACCTCCTGGGTCGGGGATCCCGCAGCGGTGAAGGAATACAACGTCCGGTTCACCGCAGTGGTGCCGGTACCCAACGACGGCGTCGGCGCGGAGATCGTCTTCAACGGCCGGATCAAGTCCGTCGACCCCGAGGACAAACTGGTCACCATCGCCATCTCGGCCACCACCGGCGGGAAGAAGATCTTCGGGCGCGCTGTCGCCACCGCACAACTGGCTTAGGGAGGTTGAGGGCATGGCTCTCAAGACCGATATCCGCGGCATGGTCTGGAAATATCCGGACCCGTTCCTGATCGGCCGGGAGCAGATCCGCCAGTATGCCAAGGCGGTGAAGGCCTTCGATCCGGCGAGTCACGACGAGGCGGCCGCGGCCGAACTGGGCCACGACGCGCTGGTCGCGCCGCTGACCTTCGCCTCGACCCTGGCGCTTCTGGTTCAGCAGCACTTCTTCAAGCACGTCGACGTCGGCATGCAGACCATGCAGATCGTCCAGGTGGACCAGAAGTTCGTCTACCGCAGGCCGCTCAAGGCCGGCGACCAGCTGCACGCCGTCATGGAGATCACGTCGGTCGACGAGCGGTTCGGCGCGGACATCGTCGTCACCCACAACGTCTGCACCGACGACGACGGTGAGATCGTGCTGGAGGCCATCACCACGATGATGGGCCACGAAGGCGACCACTCGATCCAGGTCAAGTGGGATCCGGAATCCGGCCAGGTCATCCGCAAGGCGGCCGGGGAATAGTCGGGTGGCCGACGCGATTAGTGCTTGATACCCACGCCGGGGTACACTCGGCTCTCGGGGTTTTTCCCATTTCAGCGCGCTGTCCGTCGGCTTGATCGAGCGTACGGGGAGCGCGCGAATCGTGTGAGCCCCGGACGAAGGATGTGATGACGGGGTAAAACCTGGCCATCGCTGAAGGGGCGTAGCTCAACTGGCAGAGCAGCGGTCTCCAAAACCGCAGGTTGCAGGTTCAAGTCCTGTCGCCCCTGCTCAACTGAATACTCGACAAGGTGTGGACACTGGAAGGTGACCACACAACCAGGATGAAAGGCATGCGGTGAGCGACGAGCGCGAAGGTGCCGGCTCCGCAGACGACACTGGGACCGACGCCCATGGCTCCGGCGACAACCACGGTCAGACCGCGGTTGTGACCAGGCCGCTGCGCCCGACCGGTAAGCGGTCCCGCCGTGGAGTGCCCAGCGACGCTGAGGGCGACGAGACCGACAGCGGTGAGGACACCGCCGAGTCGAAGGATGCCGCCAAGAACGGCGCCGGTAAGACCAAAAAGACCAAGAAGGCTGCCGGCGGTTCGTCGAGCAATCCGATCATGTTCGTCATCAACTACCTCAAGCAGGTTGTTGCCGAACTTCGGAAGGTGATCTGGCCCAACCGCAAGCAGATGGTCAGCTACACCTCGGTCGTGCTGGTCTTCCTGATGTTCATGGTCGCGCTGATTTCAGGTGTGGACCTGGGCCTGGCACGGCTGGTGTCGTTGGTTTTCGGCACCTGACCCGAGATTTTGAGAGAGGACTGACAACGTGACCACGTTCGACGGCGATGAGCAGACACTCGCCGACGAGACCGTCAGTGTCGAAGACGGTGGAGATGCCGTTGTGGCGGAGACCGTCGACGAAACAGTCGAAGAGACCACCGGTGGCGAGGACGCCGCCGACGGCGACGCTGAGGAAGCCGAGGAGGCTGCGGCCGACGAGGGCGCTCCCGCCGCCGAGGAAGCTCCTGCGGCCGACGAAGACGAAGACCCGGCCGTCGCGCTCAAGAAGGACCTGCGTCTGCGGCCCGGCGACTGGTACGTGATCCACTCTTACGCCGGTTACGAGAACAAGGTGAAGGCCAACCTCGAGACCCGCGTGCAGAACCTCGACGTCGGCGACTACATCTTCCAGGTGGAAGTGCCCACCGAAGAGGTCACCGAGATCAAGAACGGCCAGCGCAAGCAGGTCAACCGCAAGGTGCTGCCGGGCTACATCCTGGTGCGCATGGAGCTCAACGACGAGTCGTGGGGCGCGGTGCGCAACACCCCCGGCGTGACGGGCTTCGTCGGTGCGACCTCGCGGCCGTCTCCGTTGGCACTCGACGATGTGGTGAAGTTCCTGCTGCCGCAGGGCGCCGCCAAGAAGGCCGCTGCAGGCAAGGCGCCCGCCGCTGCCGCCGCCGCGTCCACCGAGGCCACCCTGGAACGTCCGGAGATCCTGGTCGACTTCGAGGTCGGCGAGTCCGTCACCGTCATGGACGGTCCGTTCGCGACGCTGCCTGCCTCCATCAGCGAGGTCAACGCCGAACAGCAGAAGCTCAAGGTGCTGGTGTCCATCTTCGGCCGCGAAACACCTGTCGAACTGACCTTCACCCAGGTCGCCAAGATTTAGCCGGTAACGGCTAGAACAGCGGGCGCGGCACGCGCCCTCGGATAAGCGAGTAAGGAACACCACAGCATGGCCCCGAAGAAGAAGGTCGCCGGGCTCATCAAGCTGCAGATCCAGGCCGGGCAGGCCAACCCTGCCCCGCCGGTTGGCCCTGCGCTTGGTCAGCACGGTGTCAACATCATGGAGTTCTGCAAGGCGTACAACGCCGCGACCGAGTCGCAGCGCGGGAACGTCATCCCCGTGGAGATCACCGTCTACGAGGACCGCAGCTTCACGTTCG
Organism: Mycobacterium aquaticum; assembly: GCF_002086485.1. Classification (GTDB taxonomy): domain Bacteria; phylum Actinomycetota; class Actinomycetes; order Mycobacteriales; family Mycobacteriaceae; genus Mycobacterium; species Mycobacterium aquaticum. The sequence goes on from NZ_MVHF01000004.1 coordinate 250,483, forward strand.
CCCTCAAGACCCCGCCCGCCGCTCGGCTGCTGCTCAAGGCTGCCGGTGTGCCCAAGGGTTCGGGTGAGCCGCACAAGACCAAGGTCGCCAAGGTGAGCTGGGACCAGGTGCGCGAGATCGCCGAGACCAAGAAGGCCGATCTCAATGCCAACGACATCGACGCCGCGGCGAAGATCATCGCAGGCACCGCCCGCTCCATGGGTATCACCGTCGAGTAAGACTCCGGAAGGCGTGGGAGAGCTGGCATCGGCTCGGGAACCACGACTCCAACAGACACGATTGGATTTTCAATGAGCAAGAACAGCAAGGCATATCGCGAAGCGGCCGAGAAGGTCGACAGGGACAAGCTCTACACGCCGCTCGAGGCCGCGAAGCTGGCCAAGGAGACGTCGTCCAAGAAGCAGGACGCCACCGTCGAGGTGGCCATCCGCCTGGGCGTCGACCCCCGCAAGGCGGACCAGATGGTCCGCGGCACCGTCAACCTGCCGCACGGCACCGGTAAGACCGCGCGCGTCGCGGTGTTCGCCGTGGGGGAGAAGGCCGAGCAGGCTACCGCCGCCGGCGCTGACGTGGTCGGCAGCGACGACCTGATCGAGAAGATCCAGGGCGGTTTCCTGGACTTCGACGCCGCGATCGCCACTCCGGATCAGATGGCCAAGGTCGGTCGGATCGCTCGCGTGCTGGGCCCGCGCGGGCTGATGCCGAACCCCAAGACCGGCACCGTCACCCCGGACGTCGCCAAGGCCGTTCAGGACATCAAGGGCGGCAAGATCAACTTCCGTGTCGACAAGCAGGCCAACCTGCACTTCATCATCGGCAAGGCGTCCTTCGACGAGGCCAAGCTGGCCGAGAACTACGGCGCCGCGCTCGACGAGGTGCTGCGTGCCAAGCCGTCGTCGTCGAAGGGTCGTTACCTCAAGAAGGTGACCGTCTCCACCACCACGGGCCCGGGCATCCCGGTTGACCCGGCGGTGACCCGGAACTTCACCGAGGCTTAGTTTTTAGCCCGAGTGGCCAGTTACGGCACAAGATTCTTTGAATCGCGTGTCATAACTGGCCATTCGGCGTTTCTGGGGTGAGTTCAGCGATGCGGCGACGCAGGAATGCCGCGGCCGGCGCGGAGACGTTGTCGCTTTCCAGCGCGATCCCGTACCAGTGCAATGCTTCTCGGTTACGCCCCGCGCGGCGCAGCAGATCCGCCCGGATCGGGGCGACGATGTTGGAGCGTGCCAGACGTGGATCGTCGGCCACCTCGTCCAGCGCCGCCAGCCCGGCGTCGAACCCGTCGCGAAACGCAACGGCCACAGCGCGATTGGCGCGCACCACGGGAGACTCTCCGAGCTCGAGCAGCCGGTCGTAGGCCTGGCAGATGACGGACCAATCGGTGAGCTGCCAGCTCGGTGCGGTGGCGTGCAGTGCTGCGATCACCGCCTGCGGCAGATAGGGCCCCGATGCTCCTTCGGCGAGCCGCAGCTGGTCCAGGCCGCGGGCGATGCGCCCACGGTCCCACCGGGTTCGGTCCTGTTCGTCGAGCGGCACCAGCGCACCGTCGTCGTCCACGCGGGTCCGTCGACGCGAATCATGCAGCAGCACAAGCGCTGCCAATGCGTGCGCGTCGCGGTCGCCGGGCATCAGCGTGCACAGTTCACCGGCCAGCCGCACACCCTCGTCGCACAGCTCGTCCCGTATGGCCGACGGGCCACCACTGGACCAGTAGCCTTCGGTGAACACCGAATAGACGCAAGCCATCACGTGCGGTGTGCGTTCGGGCAGCAGGTCGGGCGGTGGCACCCGCAACGGGATATTGGCCTGGCGGATCTTGTGTTTCGCGCGAGTGAGCCGTTGACCTACCGCTGCCTCGGATTGCAGCAGCGCCCGGGCGATCTCGGGCACGGTGAGCCCCGAGATCAACCGAAGCGTCAGCGCCAACTGCGAAGCCCGGTCGAGTGCCGGGTGGGCGCACGTGAACATCATCCGCAATTCGTCGTCGCGAACGGGATGCAGCTCGCGATCGTCGTCGCGCGCTGTCGTCTCATACACCGCGGCCAATTCCTTTCCCGCCCGCGAAGATTCACGTCGCAGGCGGTCTAGGGCCCGGTTGCGCGCGACGGTGGTCAACCACGCACCCGGGTTGGTAGGCACCCCATCGGACGGCCAGGTCCGCAGCGCCTGCGCACAGGCGTCCTGGACGGCGTCCTCGGCGACACCGAGATCTCCGGACCACCGCGCGATGGTGGCCACAGCGGGACCCCACTCCCGCCGGAAGACGCCGTCCAGCTGGGTCACCGGGCCACTAACTACAGCCCCGCGATACCGGACAACTGGCGCAGCTCGATTGCCGAGGCCGGAATCATCGATGCCAGCTTGACCGCCTCGTCGCGATCAGTGGCACGCAGCACGTAGAACCCGTTGGCCACCTCGGCGCCCTCGGCGTACGGGCCGTCGGTGAACGTCACCTTTCCGTCGCGCACTCGCACGGTGGTCGCGGTGGACGGCGGATGCAGCGGCGCACCGGCAAGCGTCTTGTCGCCGATGGTATTGGCGAGCTCGACATGCAGACCTGCCTGCTTGTTCCATTCGTCGGTGCCGGGCACGTTGACGGCCTCAGGCGGTTCCAGGAGCAGGGCCAGCCAGTCGTTGCGCACGGGCTGCTCGGGTGCCCGCCAGTGCACCATCGGCCACACCTCGACGGCGCCGTACTTGGCCGCTGGGATGTCGCGGGCCAGCGCGAGGGCCTCGTCGAGGTTCTCGGCCTCGAATACGTAGTAGCCTGCCGCGACTTCGGCGCCCTCGGCGAACGGGCCGTCGGTGATGGTCGGATTGTCCGGGCCGCCGGAGATGCGGACAGCACCTGCGGCGGGGGTGAGCGCATCGCCCGCCCGGATGAACCCCGCTGCTTTGGCGTGGAAATCCAGGTACGCCGACATCTCGGCGGCACCCTGCTCAGGGGTGAGTGCGTTCTCGCGATTGATCAGTAGGGCGAAGTAGTGCATCGTCGTCTCCCGGTGTCAGCGAGTGAGAACCTGCTGTTCCACTCTCTACCCATCCGACGAACGACGCTGCCCGGATCCGACAGCTCGCGGGAAATTACTTCTGCAGCGTGAACTGATGGACGCTGATGTGGCCCGAGGCGAAGTACTTCTGGCAGCCGTTGAGGTACTTGTCGTAGCGGTCGTAGACCTCTTGGCCCTGGATCGCGATGGCCTCGTCCTTGTGGGCCTCGAGCGCGTCGGCCCAGATCTTGAGCGTCCGGACGTAGTGCGGGCCGATCTCCTGCAGCTGGGTGATCTTGAACCCGGCTTCGGTCGCCTTCTCTTTCTCCATCTCCACCGAGGGCAGCCGGCCGCCGGGGAAGATCTCGGTCATGATGAACCGGGCGAACCGGGCGTCCTCGAACGTCATGTGCAGGCCGAGCTTCTGGCCCTGACGCAGGTCGAACCCGGTGATGTTGTGCAGGAGCATGGTGCCGTCGTCGGGCAGCGCGTCGTAGGCCATCTTGAAGAAGGCCGGGTAACGCTCGAATCCGAAGTGCTCGAACGCGCCGATCGACACGATGCGGTCGACCTTGTCTTCGAACTCTTCCCAGCCCTGCAGGCGCACCTCGACCTTGCGGTCGGTGGGAACCTTGGCGAGCTTCTTGATGGCGTACTCGCGCTGCTCGCCGGACAAGGTCAGGCCGATGACGTTGACGTCGTACTTCTCGATGGCTCGCGCCATGCAGGCGCCCCACCCGCAGCCGATGTCGAGCAGCGTCATGCCGGGTTCCAGGCCGAGCTTGCCCAGAGCCAGGTCGAACTTGGCGATCTGCGCCTCGTCGCCGGTCATGTCTTCGCGTTCGAAGTACCCGCACGTGTAGCCCATTGTCGGGCCGAGGAACAGTTCGTAGAATTCGTTCGAAATGTCGTAGATCGACTGCAGTTCTTCGTATTTCGGCGTCAATTCTGACATGTTCGAAATTGCTCCAAGCTTATAGATTTCCTTGCGAAAAGTCAGCCTACAGCAGGTCAGGCCCGGTGGGCCTTGACTGCTGTCAACGAATTGACCTGGCAAACATGTGATGGGCACCACTTTGTCTGCTGCGTCATCGGTGCCAGCGGGAATTCGGGTGTGTGCGGCGTGGTAGCGAAGGCGCGACGACACGCCTAGCGGTTCAGGGTGAACTGGTTTACGTCGATGTAGCCGATCCGGAAGGCGTTCGCGCAGCCGGTCAGGTAGTGCATGTACCGGTCGTAGACCTCTTCCGACTGGATCGCGATGGCCTCGTCACGGTGGTCCTGCAGCGCCGCCGCCCACAGGTCCAAGGTGCGCGCGTAGTGCGATTGCAGCGACTGCCTGCGGGTGAGGGTGAAACCCGCCTGTCCGGCGTGGTCCTCGACCATCTCGATCGAGGGGAGGCGCCCGCCCGGGAAGATCTCGGTGACGATGAACCTGATGAACCTGGCCATATCGAACGTCAACGGGATGCCGCGCTCCTGCGCCTGCTTGGGATGCAGGCCGGTGATGGTGTGCAGCAGCATCACGCCGTCGGGTGGCAGAGCGTTGTAGGCGAACCGGAAGAAGTCGGCGTAGCGCTCATGGCCGAAATGCTCGAAGGCGCCGATCGACACGATGCGGTCCACCGGTTCGTCGAACTGCTCCCAGCCACTGAGCAGCACGCGCTTGCTGCGCGTGCTGTCCGAACCGTCGAACAACTGCTGCACGTGCGCCAGCTGATTGCGGCTCAATGTGAGGCCGACGACGTTGACGTCGTAACGCTCTATAGCACGCATCAGCGTTGCGCCCCAACCACATCCGACGTCGAGCAAGGTCATGCCGGGCTGCAGTCCCAACTTGCCGAGGGACAGATCGATCTTCGCCAGCTGAGCCTCCTCCAGCGACATGTCGTCGCGTTCGAAGTACGCGCAGCTATAGGTCCTGCTGGAATCGAGGAACAGCGCGAAGAAGTCGTCGGACAGGTCGTAATGGGCCTGTACGTCTTCGAATTTCGGCGTGAGCTTGGCCGGATGTTTGGCCATGGTGTTGCCTCTCGGAGTCGTCCGAGGGCTGCGCTGCATCACGATTTGATGAGTCCGCCCCAGACTGCAGCAAAGCCTAAACCGGCATCCACCAGCTACCGAGCTTCGCGGGCCCGGCAAACGCGCAGTCGAAGGAGTGTCGTTGCGGACTCACGAACTAACTCACGCAGGAGAAGTTCGTCTTGAGCTCTCCCACGACCTCGTCCCACACCGGTTCAGGTAGCTCGTGGCCCATGCCGTCGATCAACACCAGGCGGGCGCCTGGGATCGCCTTGGCCACGGCGCGTCCCCCGTACGGTCGCATCAGCCGGTCCGCGAGGCCGTGGATCACCACGGTGGGAGCGGTGATGTGCCGGTCGTAGCGCAACAGGCTGCCGCTGCCGAGGATCGCGGCGAAGTGCCGCGCGATGCCTGCCGGGTAGTACGACCGGTCGTAGAGCTCCGCGGCCTCCGCACGCATCTGGTCGTCGGGCGTCGGGTAGGCCGGGCTGCCGTTGAGCTTGCCGAGCCGAACGGCGTTGTCGATGATGGCATCTCGCGTCGATCCCGGCGGCGGGCCGGTGACCAACGACAGCAGCTGCTTGACCCCCGGCGGCGGCAGGAGCGCCTTGTTGTTGCTGGAGAAGATCACCGCGAGGGTCTTGGTCCGGTGCCGGTACTGCGCGGCGAACACTTGGGCGATCATGCCGCCCATCGAGCCGCCGACGACGTGTGCACTGTCGATGCCGAGGTGGTCGAGCAGGGCCGCGGCGTCGTCGGCAATGTCCTCGAGCGTGTACACCGACGGGCTGCGCAACCCCAGGAACGAGCGGGCCATGCGGAACGGCAGCGGGGTGTCGACGCGCTGACCGGACAACTTGCTCGACAGCCCCACGTCGCGATTGTCGTAGCGGATGACGCGCAGCCCCTGGTTGATCAGCTTCTCGCAGAAACCGTTGCGCCACAACAACAACTGCGCACCGAGCCCCATGATCAACAGGACGGCGGGGTCGTTCGGGTCACCCATGTCCTCGTAGTAGATGTCGAGATCGCCGGACTTCGCGTAACCGGTACGAACTTGCATCAATGCTCCTCGCGCGAGCGCTCGTCGGCCATCTACGCGTCGACCCCGTCGATGTCCTTGTGCTCGCGGCTGATGTCGACCATGAAATTGGCGAAGTAGCCGGTGAGCTGCGGATCGCTCATCATCTGCCAGTTGGGCGCCAGGAGCTTCATGTACCGCTCGACGTAGAGGAACTGTTTGCCGATGAGCACGAGCTCGCGGGGCAGCTTGACGTCATACGCATCGGCCAGCGCAGAGAGCTGCCTGCCGATTTCCGCATAGGACATATCGCCCAGCGACTTCATGGTCAGCGGGGTGGCGAACGCCTCGAGGTCCTTGGCGGCGTCACCCTCGGGCTTGACCGTGCCCACCGCACCCATCAGCACCACGATCTTGCCCGCCGCGGCGTGGTCCTTCTTGACCAGCAGGGCATAGACGAGCTCGCGCAGCAGCCAGCGGGTCCGCGGATCGATGCGGCCCATGATGCCGAAGTCGAAGAACACGATCTTGCCGTCGTGATCCACGTACAGATTGCCGGCGTGCAGGTCACCGTGGAACAGGCCGTGCTTGAGGCCGCCCTCGAAAACGCTGAACAACAGCGCCTTCACCAGCTCCGTGCCGTCGAAACCGGCCTTGCGGATGGCGGCCACGTCGTCGATGCGGATGCCGGCCACGCGCTCCATCGTCAGCACCCGCTGGCTGGTCAGGTCCCAGTACACCTGCGGGACGCGGATGTTCTCGCCGAGCGGTGAGGCGTGCATGTGCGACACCCAGGCATCCATCGACTGGGCTTCCAGACGGAAGTCGAGCTCCTCGGCGAGGTTGTCGGCGAAATCGGCCACCACATCCTGCGCCGAGAGGCGACGGCCCAGTTTGGCCAGCTCGACGATCTGGGCGCCGCGCTTGAGGATCTGCAGATCGGCGGCGACGCGACGGCGGATACCCGGCCGCTGGATCTTGACCACCACCTCCTCGCCGGAGTGCAGGGTCGCGTAGTGCACCTGGGCGATGGAGGCCGAGGCGAACGGCTTCTCGTCGAACGACTTGAACAGGTTCTTCGGGTCGTCGCCGAGTTCTTCCTTGAACAGCTTGTGCACCGCGTCCGTGTCGGCGGGCGGCACCCGGTCCAACAGGCTGCGGAACTCGCGGCTCAGCGGTTCGCCGAAGGCGCCGGGACTGGACGCGATGATCTGCCCGAACTTGACGTAGGTGGGGCCGAGATCGGAGAACGTCTGCGGGACCTGCCTGATGATCTTCTGCTGCAGAGAGCCCTTGCCGAGAAGGTTCGTTACCACGCGCGCGCCCGTGCGGGTGATCTGCCAACCCGTCGCGCCGATGCGTGCGGCCTCGACCGGCAGGGGCACCCGATCCAGCTTGGCTCCCTCGCGCGGTTTTGTTTTCGAGGGGGGAGTGCTCATTAGGGCAGTGTCTCAAAACCGCCGGTACCGCCAAAAATAGGTGTGCTGCGGATCACAAGAACCCGTGTGAGCACAATGCGCAGAACCTCAAGATCGCTGCTTAGGCCCGGTTGTGAGCACAACCGCGCTTGTGGCGGCCGGGCTTCGTAGCTTCAGCCCAGACAACCGGCTGAGGAGCGAAAATGGCCACGATTCTGCAGGAATCCCAGGGCACCCCGATGAAGCGCGTGGCAATGGCCAGCTTCGTCGGATCTGCCATCGAGTACTACGACTTCTACATCTACGGCACGGCGGCGGCGCTGGTGTTCCCGAAGGTGTTCTTCCCGCATCTCGGTACGACGATGGCGACCGTCGCGTCGATGGCCACCTTCGCGGCGGCGTTTCTGTCGCGGCCGCTGGGTGCGGCGTTCTTCGGGCACTTCGGCGACCGACTGGGACGCAAGTCGACGCTGATCGCCACCCTGCTGATGATGGGCCTGTCCACGGTCGCCGTCGGCACGGTGCCCAGCGCTGCGACGATCGGTATGGCCGCGCCGCTGGTTCTGCTGACGCTGCGCCTCGTGCAGGGATTCGCGGTCGGCGGCGAATGGGCGGGTGCCGCGTTGCTCTCGGCCGAGTACGCGCCGCCGGCCGCGCGGGGCCGCTACGGCATGTTCACCCAGATGGGGGTGGGCAGCGGTTTGGTCATGAGCAGCCTGCTGTTTCTCGCGGTGAACAAGACCGTCGGCGAATCCAGCCACGCGTTCGTCGCATGGGGCTGGCGGATCCCGTTCCTGTTCAGCGCCGTTCTGGTGGTCATCGCGCTCTACGTCCGGCTCAACGTCGCGGAAACCCCCATCTTCACCGGCCAGGTTCGCGACACTGCCCCCGTCACCCCGCTGAGCGCGCTGCTGCGCAGGCAGCGGCGCGAGGTGCTTCTCGCCGCGGGCAGCATGATCGGATTCTTCGCGCTGGGCTATATGGCCAATGCCTATCTGATGAGTTACGCCCATACCCGCGTTGGTTTTTCACCGGACCTGATCCTTCAGGTCGGCCTGCTCGGCGGCGTGATCGTGGTGGTGTTCAACGCACTGAGTGCCATGCTGAGCGACAGGTTCGGTCGTCGCCGCGTCATCATGGTGGCGTTGGCCGTCGGTGTCCCATGGACGTTCGTCGTGCTGCCGCTGATCGACACCGGCAATGCCGCGTTGTTCGCGCTCGCCATGTCGGGCACGTATGCGGTCGCCGCGAGTTCGTACGGGCCGATGGCGGCCTTCATACCGGAGATCTTCCGGACCAGATACCGCTACAGCGGTGCCGGACTGTCCCTGAACCTCGCGGGGCTGATCGGCGGCGCGGTACCGACGATCGCCGCGGCGCCGCTGCTGGCCACATGGGGCACACCCGCTGTCGGCGCCATGATGGCCGTTGTCGTCCTTGTCAGCCTGGTCTGCACGTTCGCGCTGCCGGAAACGAAAGGCAGTGTCCTGCAGTAGGAGTGTGACCGGCCTGTGGCCGATGAGCCCCTGCTCGATGCGAATCGAGCAGGGGCTCAGTTCATTTGGCGAAACACTTAGGTGAGCACAATGCGCGAATCTCCAGAAAACCGAATGTAGCGCGGGTTGTGCGCACAACCACGACACCGGGTGGACGGCCCCGTAGTTTCGTAGACGTGACAGCGTCACAAACAACCAAACACCAACTCACTCAGGAGAATTCAGATGAACACCACCACGAACAAGTCACGCTTCTTCGCCCGCTTCGTTGCGGCTCCGGTCGCCGCCGCAGGCATCCTGGGCGGCGCCGCACTGGGACTGGCCGCAGGTGCCAACGCGGATCCGGGCCCGTCGGACCACTCGCGCAGCTACTCGGTCGACTACCGGCACGATTCGGGCGAGCATCGCGAATACCGCGAGCATCGCGACTGGGGCTTCTGGGGCTTCTGGCCGTGGCACCACTGGGACCACTCCTTCTACGGCCACCACAGCTGACCCGCCCCACCCATACACGCCAGCCCCTGGCCAATCGGTCAGGGGCTGGCGTGTATTTCGGCGTCTCAGGCGAAGCTGTGCTCGACCTCCTCGCGACTGCGGACCGGGTCGCTGCCCAGTACGTACGACGGCTCGGTATGCGGCGCCAGGGCCGGGTCTACGCCGTCGGCCACCCGGGCCTGGGCCTGTCGGAACTCCGGAATGGGCCCGGCCGCCAACTCCAGACCGTTGATGGTGGACCACACCAAGCCCCGCCGTGCGGTGCGCTCGAAGATGTTGGGGGACTGGTGCTGAATCAGCTGCATGGCCCATTTGGGCATGGTGTCGCGGATGGCCCAGTCGATCGCGCTCTGCGGCAGTGGCACATTCGGCCCGGTGGCCATGGCCGCCCCGTGGGTCAGCGCGAGTTTGGGCAGGTAGGACTTGAGGCAGTCGAGCGTATCGGCCTTGGTGGTGGGCAGGTCGGTGCCGCCAAGGGCGTGACCGACGCGGATGAACTCACCGTAATAGCGGTCGAGTTTCTTGCCGCGCAACGGCTGTGGGTGGTACAGCTCGTGCGCGGTGGCCAGGCCCCAGACCACCGTGGCGTAGTTCCAGCGCAGCCAGTCGGGATCGTCGGCGTCGTAGCGGGCGCCGTCGGGCCGGATGCCCTTGATGGTGTGGTGCATGGCCCGCACGGCCTTGGCCAGCCGTTCTGCGGTCTCGGTGGACCCGTATGCGGTGCCGATGAAGAACGCGATCGAATGGCCCAGGCGTACGGCGGCGCCCTTGGGGTCGATCTTCGGGATGGCCTGCCCGTCCTCGTCGCGCTGCACCAGGCGGGAGTGGTGCATGCCCATCCAGTAGATCGACGGGTCGAGGCGTTCCAGGTAGGCCGCGCACTGCAACCCGAAGATCAGGGCGTGCATGTGAGAGTGCACGTGCCACACCGCGCTGCCCGGGCCGAACCAACCCGGGTCGCCGGCGGGTCCTTCGAAATCCATCCCGCGGAAGTAGTTCCGGCGGATGTCGGCGTCGAATTTCTGATTCAGCCACTGCCCGACGAACTGGTGCGGCATGAACGGCACGGACGTCGGGAACAACACGGCTGGGCGCCCCTCTCGGTTTGGTCACGGTCGTAACCACAATACATTTTGGCTACATCCGTGACCAGACTTACTCTGTACTGGTGTCGACTCCGACCCGGTGGGCGGGCGTACCGCTGACGGACCGCCGTACCGAACGCCGCGCGCTGCTGATCGACGCGGCGTTCGGCCTGTTCGGCGACGGCGGTGAGGCCGCGCTGTCGGTGCGTTCGGTGTGCCGCGAGTGCGGCCTGAACACCCGCTATTTCTACGAGAGCTTCGCCGACACCGACGACCTGCTCGGCGCCGTGTACGACCAGGTGGCCGCGGCGCTGGCGGCCGAACTCGACACCGTCATGGCCGGTGCCGGGGATTCGGTACGGGCCAGGACCCGCGCCGGGATCGCCGCGGTGCTGGGCTTCAGCTCCGCCGATCCGCGGCGCGGGCGCGTGCTGTTCACCGATGCCAGGGCCAACCCGGTGTTGGCAGCGCGTCGCACCGCCACCCAGGATCTGCTGCGCGAAGCGGTCCTGACCGAGGGTGGCCGCCGGCATCCCGGCTCCGACCCGGTGGCCGCCCAGGTGGGCGCCGCCATGTACACCGGTGCGATGGCCGAGCTGGCCCAGCAGTGGCTCGCAGGACACCTCGGCGACGATCTCGACGCCGTGGTCGAGCATGCGCTGCGCCTGGTGCTGGGCCCCTGAGTCAGACGGCGGCGGGCCGCCAGCGCTTGATCCACTCGGTCTCCGGCCATTCCTCTGCAGCGGCCATCAACTCGTACATCGTTGCGCCGTCGATGGTTTCACGGATGATGTCGGCGTGCCCGGCATGCCGGGAGAGCTCCTCCACCAGATGCATCGCCACCCAACGGGGCGACCAGTGGTCGATGTCCTTGGGGAACCACGGCACGTCCTGCGGAACCGGCACGGGTGTGCTCAGGTCGGCATCGGCGAAGGCCTGCAGCGTGGCGGCGTTCTCCGTCGTCAGCGCGGCAACCAGATCTTCGAGGGTGTCGTCCTCGCGCATCACATGCTGGTCGGCGTACTCGGCCATGACCTCTTCCATCGGCCGCGGATCGGGCGGCGGGAAATTCGGCGCCGACCTGACCCGATCAGCCCAGCTGCGCTGCACGGCGGTGACATGTTTGATCAATCCGCCGATCGACTGCGCGCTCACTGACGGGGTGGAGCGGGCCTGCTCGTCGGTCAAGCCGTGGCACACGGCCACGAACGCGTTCTGGTTGTGACGCAGGAACTCGATCAGGCTCTCCCGCTCGGCGGCGGCGGGTGCGGGCAATCCGGGCATGGTTCAGTTCTCCTGGTTGTGGGTTGAATGGACGTAAAGGTCGCGGATGCAAGCGATTTCGGCGCCGTGGTGGATGGCCTCCCGGTTGATGTGCAGAATCAGTTCGGTCATCGAGTACTCGGCCCAAGGTCCCTCCGCGGGCCCGCAGGGCGCCTTGAGCTCATCGTCGCTGCGCGACCGGACCCCGTCGATCCAGATTCGGTACGCGTCGTCGAGCTGAGCCAACGCCGTGGCGGCGTCGGTGGCGTACGGCCAGGTCTGGTAGTCGGCCGGCGGGCCGCCGAAGTGCGAGTGGTTACGCATGGCGAAGACGCCGACGATGACGTGCGCCAGCCGCCACGCGATGGTTGTGAACGGCTCCGGCTGCGGCGGGGGATAGCTGAAGTCGATGGCACCGTCGGGATGGACCGTCCAGCAGCCGGGGACCGGCTGCCAGAAGTACTCGTCATCGGTCAGACCGTCCAACCGGGGGCGCAGTTGGTGGGTCCAGTGGTGGTCCAGCTGATCGGCCAGCGGGTTTCTCTGCATGAAGCAACCATCGCATCCATAGAGGACAGGTTCTGTCCTAAGAGTGCGGCAGACTTGCTTCATGGGTGAAACGACCAGTCGGGTGCTGCAACTGCTCGGCCTGCTGCAGTCGCGCCGTGTCTGGTCGGGCGAGGAGCTGGCCGAGCGGCTCGGCGTCACGGGTCGCAGCGTCCGGCGGGACGTCGAGCGACTGCGTGAGCTGGGATATCCGGTGCATGCCAGCAAGGGGCACGGCGGCGGTTACCAGCTCGGCGCCGGGGCCGCGCTGCCACCGCTGCTGCTCGACCCGGACGAGGCCGTCGCGATGGCCGTCTGCCTGCGCCTGGCCGCGGGCGGCAGCGTCGCGGGCGTTGGCGAATCTGCGCTGCGGGCCCTGTCCAAACTCGACCAGGTGATGCCGACGCGCCTGCGTTCACAGGTGTCGGCCGTGCACGATGCCACCGTCACCCTCTCGCCCAACTCGTCGGACGCACCGGTCGAACCGGATGTGCTGATGACCCTCGCCCGCGCCTGCCGCGACCGCGAACACGTCGCCGCCGGCTACACCGACATCCGGGGTAACAACACGCAGCGTCGGCTGGAGCCCTATCAACTCGTCACCACCGGGCGCCGGTGGTACCTGATGGCCTACGACCGCGACCGTGCCGACTGGCGCACGCTGCGACTGGACCGGATGTCCGAGGTCAGGGCGCTGGGGAGCACCTTCACGCCGCGCGACGCGCCCGACCCGGCAGATTACGTGCGGCGGGCGATCAGCGCGTCGCCGTACCGGTACGTGGCCCGGGTGCGATATGCGGCCCCGCAACACGTTGTGGCACCGATGTTTTCACCGGCTTCAGCCACCGTCGAGGCGGACGGCCCCGATGCGTGCATCGTCACCGCGGGCGCAGATGACCCCGAACGCATGGTGGTGTACTTCGCCACCGTCGGTCACGATTTCGAGGTGCTCGAACCGCCTGAGCTGGCCACCGCCGTCCGGGCAATGGCCGAACGCCTGTCCCGGAGCGCCGCACGAACGTAAGGTTCGCTGCATGCGCGTCATCGCCGCGGAGTCGACGGAATTGTTCATCGGTTCTTCGGATCTGCCGGTGCAGCTGGCCCGCGTGGCCTACACGGGATGCACCGCTCCGACGACCATCCGCGTGACCGGAGACGGCCTGTCCGGACAGGCCGTGGCAGGTCCTGGCGACGGTGTGGTCGAGGTGCCGGTGACCGTGCGCGACGCCGTTCCCGGGGAGACCCGTGCCGCGACGGTCGAGGGGCTGGGATTCGACTTCACCGTCGCCGAACCCGGCTGGACCATGTACATGATCAGCCACTTCCACTACGACCCGGTCTGGTGGAACACCCAAGCTGCCTATACCAGCGTGTGGACCGAAGACCCACCCGGCCAGTGCAGGCAGACCAACGGATTCGACCTGGTGGCTGCCCACTTGGAAATGGCGCGCCGCGAACCGGAATACAAGTTCGTGCTGGCAGAGGTGGACTACCTCAAGCCGTACTGGGACGCGCATCCCGAGGACCGTGCCGATCTGCGCCGGTTCATCGCCGACGGCCGTGTCGAGATCATGGGTGGCACGTACAACGAACCGAACACCAATCTCACCAGCCCCGAGACGGCCATCCGGAACTTCGTGGCGGGCATGGGTTTTCAGCGCGACGTGCTCGGTGCGAACCCGGCGACGGCGTGGCAGCTCGACGTGTTCGGGCACGACCCGCAGTTCCCCGGCATGGCGGCCGACGCGGGCCTGACGTCCAGCTCATGGGCCCGCGGACCGCATCACCAGTGGGGCCCGATGCAGAACGACGGTGACCCCGAACGCATGCAGTTCGCCAGCGAATTCGAATGGATCGCCCCGTCGGGCCGCGGGCTGCTGACCCACTACATGCCTGCACACTATTCAGCAGGCTGGTGGATGGATTCCGCGGCCACGCTGACCGACGCCGAGGCATCCACCTACCAGCTGTTCGGCAAGCTCAAGCGCGTCGCCCTGACCCGCAACGTGCTGCTGCCGGTCGGCACCGACTACACGCCGCCCAACAAATGGGTCACCCAGATCCATCGCGACTGGAACGCCCGCTACGTCTGGCCGAGGTTCGTGTGCGCACTGCCCAGCGAGTTCTTTGCCGCGGTACGAGCCGAACTCGACGCCCGCGGTGTCAAACCGTCGCCGCAGACCCGGGACATGAACCCGATCTACACAGGCAAGGACGTCTCTTATATCGACACCAAACAGGCCAACCGGGCCGCCGAGAACGCCGTGCTCGATGCCGAACGCTTCGCGGTGTTCGCGGGCCTGCTCGGCGGCGCCGACTATCCGCAGGCAGCGCTGTCCAAGGCCTGGGTGCAACTGGCCTACGGCGCCCACCATGACGCCATCACCGGTTCGGAATCCGATCAGGTCTACCTCGACCTGCTGACCGGCTGGCGCGACGCCTGGGAGCTGGGCCGCGCCGCCCGCGACAACGCGCTGCAACTGCTGTCGGCAGCGGTCGACGGGTACGGTGGGCAGGAGCGTAACGACCCTGGGATCGGCTCCGTCATCGTGTGGAACCCGTTGGCGCACAATCGCACCGACATCGTGACTGTGCACCTGGACACGCCGCTGCGTGGCGTGCTGCTCGACACCGACGGCTCGGCGGTGCCTGTGCTGGTTGAACACGGCGGCAAGACCGTGAGCTGGCTCGCCCGCAACGTGCCCTCCCTGGGCTGGCGTGCCTACCGGTTCGCCGATGGCCCTGCCGCGCAGTGGGAACCGTTGGCAGGGTGCACCATCGAGAACGACTTCTACCGGCTGGCGGTCGATCCGGCTCGCGGCGGTGGGGTGGTCTCGCTGGTCCGGGACGACCGTGAACTGCTGGCCGACGGTTCGGTGGGCAACGAGTTGGCGGTGTACGACGAGTATCCGGCGCATCCGCAAGCCGGTGAGGGGCCGTGGCACCTGTTGCCCAGAGGCCCGGTGGTCTGCTCATCAGGCGCTGCCGCGGACGAAGTGCGTTGCGAACGCGGTGCTTTGGGTCAGCGGGTGACAGTACGGGGCCGCATCGACGGCCTGCTGCGCTACACCCAGACGATCACGCTGTGGCAGGGACTGGACCGCGTCGACTGTCGCACCACCATCGACGACTTCACCGGATCCGACAAGCTGCTGCGATTGCGCTGGCCGTGCCCGGTGCCCGGGGCGTTGCCGGTCAGTGAGGTCGGCGATGCCGTCATCGGGCGTGGTTTCGGTCTGCTGCACCATCGCGAAGTGTCCGCAGTCGATACCGCGCAACACCCGTGGACGCTGGACAACCCCGCCTACGGCTGGTTCGGCTTGTCCTCGGCAATGCGTATCAATATCGGGGATGCGGTGCGTGCGGTGTCGGTGGCCGAAGTGGTGACAGCCGACCTCGTCGATTCCTCCGACGCCGTGGACCCGCGCGAGTTGGTGGTGGCGCTCGTCCGTGCCGGGGTGACTGCGACCTGCAGCAGTGCCGACAAACCTCGCTACGGCAACCTGGCGGTGGATTCCAACCTGCCCGACACGCGGCTGGCTCTCGGTGGTCCCGGTGAAAACTCCTTCACCGCAGCAGTTCTCGCTGAATCGGACGACGCGTACGGCGACGAGCTCAAACGCCAATTGGACGCGACCGGGTCTGCCAGGGTGTGGGTTCCCGCGACTGCACCGCTGCGCGAGCAATGGATTCCCGACGCCGACCTGCGTGCCCCGCGGGCGTTACCTGTGCTGATCCTGGCCGGCGACCTCACCGCGGTGGTCGACGACCTGGCCGACGCCGAGATCGTCGTCGACCAGCACGTCCCGACCGCGTCCGATGCGTTCGAGCAGCGCACCGTCGCCGTGCTCAACCGCGGCGTGCCCGGGTTTGCCGTCGGCTCCGACGGCACCCTGCACAGCTCGCTCATGCGGTCCTGCACCGGCTGGCCTTCGGGCACGTGGATCGACCCGCCGCGAAGGACCACGCCCGACGGTTCGAACTTCCAATTGCAGCACTGGACCCACACTTTCGACTACGCCGTGGTGGCCGGTGACGGCGACTGGCGAGATGTCGGCGTCGCTGCCCGTGCGTCGGAATTCAACCGGCCGCTGCGGGCGGTACCGGCGGGGCACAGCCATGACGGCGGCCTGCCGGCATGGGGTTCTCTGTTCGAAATCGAGCCGGCCGGGCACGTGCAACTCGGTGCGCTCAAGCCCACCGGCAACCCGTTGGCCTCCGGCAGTGTCCGGCCCGCCGACCCGGCGGACAGCATCACCGTCCGGTTGGTCGAAAGTACCGGTAGAGCAACCGATGTCAAGCTCCGGTCTGGGCTCCGGTCGGCCGCGACGACACCGCTGGACCTGCTCGAGGAGCCGCGCCTGGCCGCGGGGCCGCCGGATAAGCTGCGGCTGCACGGTTTTGAGATCGCGACGGTCGCGGCGCGGCTGAACCTGCCTCGGGTGCTTCGCGCCGAGCACCGCATACTGGCCCCGGAGGCCGAAGTCTCCCAACCGCTCTACGCCCGCTACTGGTTGCACAACCGAGGCCCGGCACCGCTCGGGGGGCTGCCCGCCGTCGCGCATCTGCACCCGGAAACCCTCACCGTGACACCGGATTCCCCGGTCGTGCTACGCCTGACGGCAGCCAGTGACTGCACCGACGCCCCGCTGCACGGCCGGGTCCGGGTCATTGTTCCGCCGGGGTGGACCGCCGAGCCTGCCGAACTCCCGTTTGTGCTTCCGCCCGACGAGCATCTGGAAACCGAGGTGGCGCTGGGCATGCCGTCAGGCGTCGCGCCCGGGTTGTACCCCATCCGCGCTGAACTCGTGGTCACCGGAACCGACGCAGCCGCGCTGCCGCCGTCCTGGCGTCAGCAGGTCGAAGACATCTGCCTGGTGACCGTCGGCGAACCGGGTGGTGAGGTGCTCAAACTGCGCTCCGAATCTCAACCAGTAGAGGTCAAAGCCGGTGACAGCGGGCAGCTTTCGATCGAGGTGGCAACCGATGCCCGAGCCGGCTTGAGCGCCGAGGCGCACCTGATCAGTCCGTGGGGCACCTGGGACTGGATGGGGCCGGCAGCCGTAGGGTTTGAACTTCCGGCCGGTGGGTCGGCGCAGATCGGTTTCGATGTGTCGCCCCCGGAATGGGTCGAGCCAGGTGAATGGTGGGCGCTGATCAGAGTGGGCTGTGCCGGGCGGTTGTTGTATACCCCGGCGGCCCGGGTGGTTGTGCGATGAGCGTTTGTGCGAAGGTCGCGGGCGAGCCGGTGCTGGTCAGCGAGATCGACGAAAGGGAGGCGATGGTGCGGGCAGGCAACCTCGCGTCGGCGCTGCCGCGGGAAGGCACCAGCGAGGGCAGGCAGTTGCGCCGTTGGCTGACACAGCTCGTGGTCGCCGAGCGCGTCGTCGCTGTGGAAGCGGCTGCGCGCGGGATAGATTCGGCCGGCGCTGTGAGTGAGGACGAGCTGCTGCCGGACATGGCCGCGCGCCTGGAGATCGGCAGTGTGGCGGCCGCGGCGCTGGCCACGCCTCTCGCGCGGGCGGTGTTCACCGAGGTCACGCGGAGTGTGGAGATCAGCGACGATGACGTCGTCGCGTACCACACCCGCAACCCCTTGCGCTTCGCAGTGAAACCCCAAGTCGGGCAACAGGGCTGGCGGGCCAAGCCGGTACCGCCCGAGTTCGGCGACGTGCGCGACCAGATCGCCGCGCACTTGCTGGCCGCCGCGCGGCGTCGTGCCTTCCGATTGTGGCTCGACGTGCGGTGTGCCGAACTGGTCGAGCTTGCGCCCGGGTACGAGCACCCGGGGGATCCGCGGCAGCCGGACAACACCCACAGGCACTGATGAGCGCTTGCGCGAAGAAGAGATGGCACTGATGAGCGCACTCACTCTTGCCCTGGACATCGGCGGCACCAAGGTGGCCGCGGGTCTCGTCGACTCCCGCGGCGCATTGGTGCACCACGCCACCGCCCCGACCCCGGATGGGGACGCCGAGAAGATCTGGGACACGATCGAGACTTTGCTCGTCGACACGTTGCGCTTGGCCGACGCAGCGGTGCGCGGCGTCGGCATCGGATCGGCCGGGCCGGTGGACCTGCCGAGTGGAACCGTCAGTCCGATCAATATCCCTGAGTGGCACCGCTTTCCGATCGTCGAACGCGTCGAGTCGGTGTCGCGGTTGCCGGTGCGACTCGGGGGTGACGGGTTGTGCCTGGCATTGGGGGAGCACTGGCGGGGCGCCGGCCGGGGTGCGCGCTACATGCTCGGCATGGTGGTGTCGACGGGGGTCGGCGGTGGCCTGGTGTTCGACGGCGCACCGTATGCCGGCCGTACCGGCAATGCCGGGCACGTCGGGCACGTGATCGTCGAGCCGGAAGGCGGCGCGCTGTGTACGTGCGGTGGGCGCGGGTGCGTTGAGACGATCGCCTCCGGACCGCATCTGGTGCAATGGGCGCGCGAACAGGGTTGGGCTGCGCCGCAGGGGGCCGACGCCAAGGCGTTGGCTGCTGCGGCCGATGCGGGTGATTCGTTGGCAATCAAGGCTTTTCGGCGCGGTGCCACTGCTATCGCGGCAATGATCGCGTCGGTGGGTGCGGTGTGCGACCTCGACCTCGTCGTGATCGGCGGGGGAGTGGCCAAATCCGGGGACTTGCTGTTCGCGCCGATTCGCGAAGCGTTGGCGGGTTACGCCGGGCTGACGTTTCTGCGTACGTTGCGCGTCGTGCCCGCACAACTGGGCGGCGACGCCGGCCTGGTCGGTGCGGCCGCTCTGCTGCGGACCTGAGGCTTCTTCTTCACCTGGTGCTGCATGTGAGTGCGTCCCCAGTCGCACAGGACCTGCAGCACCGGCCCCAGCGTCATGCCGTATTCGGAGATCGAATAGTGCACGCACGGCGGCACGGTGCCCGCGTCGTGGCGGTCGATGATCCCCGCCTCGACCAGGTCGTGCAGATGCCGGATCAGCATGCGCTCGGTGATCTCGGGGATGCTGCGGCGAAGTTCGGCGGTGCGCATCGGCCCGTCGAACAACCGCCACAGGATGGTGCCCTTCCAACGTCCGTCGATGACGGAGAGGGTGGCGTCGATGGGGCATTCGCCCATCTCCTTCTTCGAGACCGCCACGGCCTGCCTCCTCGTCGTTCTATGCTGACTAATTTGTCAGTACCTTGTTTTTTGTCAGCATAGTGACCAGGGTCGATGTCATGGAACAGATCGTGCAGATCGTCGCGGTGCTCGTCATGGGAACTCTTGTCGGCGTCGAGTTCGGGGTTGCCGCCTTCACCAGTCCGATCGTGGAGCGGTTGCCGGAGGAGGCCTATCGACAGGCCCGCGCCACTGGTGGCCGGCTCCTCGGCACCGTCATGCCCTTCTGGTACTTGGCCGCGGCTGCCCTGTTGGTCGGTGTGTGGTGGCTCGGGCGCTCCCCGCTGGCGATTGCGGCGGTCGCGGTGATGGGGGTGATCATCGTCTTGACGTTGACCACGCTGGTGCCCATCAACAATCGCGTCGCGGCGTCGGCGGGTGCCGGACCGGAGGAAGTGCCGGTTCGGGAACTGGCGCATCGATGGGACCGACTGCATTGGCTGCGGGTGGCCCTGTTGGCGGTCGCGTTCGCGTTGCTGGTGATCGCCGGCGCATGCTGAGCGGTCGCGAGCGTGTGATGGCACACGGCGTGGCGGGCAACAGACACGCACGCTCGCGGTGCCAAGGTGCGAAGGGAAGCGAATTAGGAAGTCGGGCGGGTGTTCGGCTACTCTGGTCGGGTTCCACCGAAGACCGTCGGTCACCGATGAGCGCTCGCGCGAAGAGCAAGAGGCTCGGCAATCGGTTGAAGGTCCGGGCGTAGCCCGGCGGCCCACGCAGGAGGACGAGGCTAGTTCGATGTGCGGGTCAACGCCCGCGTATTCTTCCACGCCCCGACCTGTCTGCGTCGGGGCGTTCGTCATTTCATGGCCCTTCAGAAGCGTTCGAGGCCGGCAGTCCTGGTGGAGCGACCGATACCCACCACAAGGAGGCATGCATGGCCAAGGCTGACAAGGCCACGGCGGTTGCCGACATTGCCGAGCAGTTCAAGGGGGCGACGGCCACCGTCGTCACCGAGTACCGCGGGCTCACCGTGGCAAACCTGGCTGAACTCCGTCGCTCACTCGGCGACTCGGCCACGTACACCGTCGCCAAGAACACCCTGGTGAAGCGGGCCGCCTCGGAAGCCGGCATTGAAGGCCTCGACGACCTGTTCGCCGGTCCCACGGCGATCGCGTTCGTCCAGGGCGAGCCCGTCGACGCCGCCAAGGCGATCAAGAAGTTCGCCAAGGACCACAAGGCGCTCGTCATCAAGGGCGGCTACATGGACGGCCGCGCGCTCTCGATCTCCGAGGTCGAGCGGATCGCCGACCTGGAGTCGCGCGAGGTGTTGCTGTCCAAGCTGGCCGGCGCCCTCAAGGCGAAGCAATCCCAGGCCGCGGCACTGTTCGTCGCGCCCGCTTCTCAGGTCGCCCGGCTCGCTGCCGCGCTGCAGGAGAAGAAGGCGTCAGAAGACGCCGCGTAGCGACCACCGCTTTCCCCACACATCCGTAAGAAATAAGGAAGGACCATCAACATGGCCAAGCTGTCCACCGAAGAACTGCTCGACGCTTTCAAGGAAATGACGCTGCTGGAGCTCTCTGAGTTCGTCAAGCAGTTCGAAGAGACCTTCGACGTCACCGCCGCCGCTCCGGTCGCCGTCGCGGCCGCCGGTGCCGCCCCGGCCGCCGCCGAGGCCGCCGAGGAGCAGTCGGAATTCGACGTCATCCTCGAGGGCGCCGGCGACAAGAAGATCGGCGTCATCAAGGTCGTCCGCGAGATCGTCTCCGGCCTGGGCCTGAAGGAAGCCAAGGACCTCGTCGACAGCGCCCCCAAGCCGCTGCTGGAGAAGGTCACCAAGGAAGCCGCCGAGGACGCCAAGGCCAAGCTCGAGGCTGCCGGCGCTTCGGTCACCGTCAAGTAGTTCGCTGCTTGTCAAAGATCCCCGGATCCGTCGGATCCGGGGATCTTTGCTGTTCTGGCATGTGTGTGCGATTTCAATAGACACAGGCGGTGTGGCGGTGGTAGTGCGTAGGTTATGGTGACTCAAGCCACAGGCCGCAGTCGGTGGCGCGGTCAGGCGTAGGCGGAAGGATCTTTGATGGGCGTCCAAATCGACGTAACCGGACTCAGCAAGTCATTTGGATCGTCGAAGATCTGGGAAGACGTGACGATGACCATCCCTGCCGGTGAGGTCAGCGTGCTGCTGGGCCCGTCCGGTACCGGTAAGTCCGTGTTCCTGAAGTCCCTGATCGGCCTGCTGCGCCCGGAGCGTGGCTCGATCGTCATCGATGGCACCGACATCATCGAGTGCTCCGCCAAGGAGCTCTACGAGATCCGCACGCTGTTCGGTGTGCTGTTCCAGGACGGCGCGCTGTTCGGTTCGATGAACATCTACGACAACACGGCCTTCCCGCTGCGCGAGCACACCAAGAAGTCCGAGAGCGAAATCCGCAACATCGTCATGGAGAAGCTCGAACTGGTGGGTATGCCCAACGACGGGCACAAGTTCCCCGGTGAGATCTCCGGCGGTATGCGCAAGCGTGCCGGCCTGGCCCGCGCCCTGGTGCTGGACCCCAAGATCATCCTGTGCGACGAGCCGGACTCCGGTCTGGACCCGGTCCGTACCGCCTATCTGTCGCAGTTGCTGATCGACATCAACGCCCAGATCGACGCCACGATCCTGATCGTGACGCACAACATCAACATCGCCCGTACCGTGCCGGACAACATGGGCATGTTGTTCCGCAAGCACCTGGTCATGTTCGGCCCCCGTGAGGTGCTGCTGACCAGCGACGAGCCGGTCGTCAAGCAGTTCCTCAACGGCCGCCGGATCGGCCCCATCGGTATGTCGGAGGAGAAGGACGAGGCGACCGCCGCGGCCGAGCAAGCCATGCTTGACCTGGGTCAGCACGACGGCGGTGTCGAAGAGATCGAGGGCGTGCCGCCGCAGCTCATGGCGACGCCGGGGATGCCCGAGCGCAAGGCCGTGGCCCGCCGCCAGGCCCGCGTGCGCGAGATGATGCACACCCTGCCGCCGGCCGCTCAGGCCGCGATCATGGACGACCTGGAAGGCACCCACAAGTTCCCCGTCCACGAGTACGACGAGCCCACCGCGCGGCACGGGCGTGCCGGCGACGACGACCCGACGGGCGCCATCGAGGTACCCAGCCAGCACTGAGTCGCTCCACCATCAAATCCGGCGGGCCCGCACAGGCACGCCGGATTTGCTGCATTCCGGAGGACCCGCGCTTGCCCGGCTGATCGGCCGGAAGTGAAATATCCCGACAAGTTTCCTGGCTCAAGAAGCGTGTGAACTCTTGACGGACGAGCCCAAACGGGCCAATCTGTTGGGCAGCATGTGTGAACGGGTACAGGACGCCAGCCAGCGCCGAGTGACCCATCTCATGGCATGGATTTGTGGTGGTTGAGGAATGCGCCGTTCTGCGCTATCGTTGGACGTTGCGCTGGCTGCATCCTGCCCACCTCACCTGTACTTGACATCGTGGTCCTAGCCTGAGCATTGCTCAGCACCTAGTCGCGTGCGTTGCGTCCGGGAGTTTTGGACGGGGCTGAAGCAGGAAAAGCCAGCCGAACCGACGCAGAACAGAGCGACATCAGGACCGGTGTTATTCCGGCATCCGACTCGTCGCATGAGGTGCTGGAAGGATGCATCTTGGCAGTCTCTAGCCAGAGCACAGCGAACGCTAACACCAATAACTCCGTCCCAGGAGCACCGAACAGAGTTTCATTTGCCAAGCTCCGCGAGCCGCTTGAGGTTCCGGGGCTTCTCGACGTTCAGACCGATTCTTTCGAGTGGCTGGTCGGCTCCGACCGGTGGCGTCAGAACGCCGTCGGCCGCGGCGAAGAGAACCCCGTCGGCGGCCTCGAAGAGGTTCTCGCCGAGCTCTCGCCGATCGAGGATTTCTCCGGCTCGATGTCGCTGAGCTTCTCCGACCCGCGTTTCGACGAGGTCAAGGCTCCTGTCGACGAGTGCAAAGACAAGGACATGACGTACGCGGCCCCGCTGTTCGTCACGGCCGAGTTCATCAACAACAACACCGGTGAGATCAAGAGCCAGACGGTCTTCATGGGTGACTTCCCGATGATGACCGAGAAGGGCACCTTCATCATCAACGGCACCGAGCGTGTCGTGGTGTCCCAGCTGGTCCGTTCGCCGGGCGTGTACTTCGACGAGAGCATCGACAAGTCGACCGAGAAGACCCTGCACAGCGTCAAGGTCATCCCGGGCCGCGGCGCGTGGCTGGAGTTCGACGTCGACAAGCGCGACACCGTCGGCGTGCGTATCGACCGCAAGCGTCGTCAGCCGGTCACCGTGCTGCTCAAGGCGCTGGGCTGGACCAGCGAGCAGATCACCGAGCGCTTCGGCTTCTCCGAGATCATGATGGGGACGCTGGAGAAGGACAGCACCGCAGGCACCGACGAGGCGCTGCTGGACATCTACCGCAAGCTGCGTCCGGGCGAGCCGCCGACCAAGGAGTCCGCGCAGACCCTGCTGGAGAACCTGTTCTTCAAGGAGAAGCGCTACGATCTGGCCCGCGTCGGCCGCTACAAGGTCAACAAGAAGCTGGGGCTCAACGCCGGCCAGCCGATCACGTCGTCGACTCTCACCGAGGAAGACGTCGTCGCCACCATCGAGTACCTGGTGCGCCTGCACGAGGGCCAGACCACGATGACCGTCCCCGGCGGCGTCGAGGTTCCCGTCGAGGTCGACGACATCGACCACTTCGGCAACCGTCGTCTGCGTACCGTCGGCGAGCTGATCCAGAACCAGATCCGGGTCGGCCTGTCGCGTATGGAGCGCGTCGTCCGTGAGCGGATGACCACCCAGGACGTCGAGGCGATCACCCCGCAGACCCTGATCAACATCCGTCCCGTCGTGGCGGCGATCAAGGAGTTCTTCGGGACCAGCCAGCTGTCGCAGTTCATGGACCAGAACAACCCGCTGTCGGGTCTGACCCACAAGCGTCGTCTGTCGGCGCTGGGCCCCGGCGGTCTGTCCCGTGAGCGCGCCGGCCTCGAGGTCCGCGACGTGCACTCGTCGCACTACGGCCGCATGTGCCCGATCGAGACCCCTGAGGGTCCGAACATCGGTCTGATCGGCTCGCTGTCGGTGTACGCCCGGGTCAACCCGTTCGGCTTCATCGAGACCCCGTACCGCAAGGTCGTCGACGGTGTGGTCACCGACCAGATCGACTACCTGACCGCCGACGAGGAGGACCGCCACGTCGTGGCGCAGGCCAACTCGCCGCTCGATGCGGAGGGCCGCTTCAGCGAGGACCGCGTCATGGTCCGCAAGAAGGGCGGCGAGGTCGAGTTCGTGGCGGCCGACCAGGTCGACTACATGGACGTCTCGCCGCGCCAGATGGTGTCGGTCGCGACCGCGATGATCCCGTTCCTCGAGCACGACGACGCCAACCGCGCCCTGATGGGTGCCAACATGCAGCGCCAGGCGGTTCCGCTGGTGCGCAGCGAGGCCCCGCTGGTCGGTACCGGCATGGAACTGCGTGCCGCGATCGACGCCGGCGACGTGGTGGTCACGGCCAAGTCCGGTGTGGTCGAGGAAGTTTCCGCCGACTACGTCACCGTGATGGCCGACGACGGCACCCGGCACACCTACCGGATGCGCAAGTTCGCCCGCTCCAACCACGGCACGTGCGCCAACCAGCGCCCGATCGTGGACGCCGGGCAGCGCGTCGAGGCCGGCCAGGTGATCGCCGACGGTCCGTGCACCGAGAACGGTGAGATGGCCCTGGGCAAGAACCTGCTCGTGGCGATCATGCCGTGGGAAGGCCACAACTACGAGGACGCGATCATCCTCTCCAACCGCCTGGTGGAAGAGGACGTGCTCACCTCGATTCACATCGAAGAGCACGAGATCGATGCCCGCGACACCAAGCTGGGCGCCGAGGAGATCACCCGGGACATCCCGAACGTCTCCGATGAGGTGCTGGCCGATCTCGACGAGCGCGGCATCGTCCGCATCGGCGCCGAGGTCCGCGACGGCGACATCCTGGTCGGCAAGGTCACCCCGAAGGGTGAGACCGAGCTGACCCCGGAGGAGCGCCTGCTGCGTGCCATCTTCGGTGAGAAGGCCCGCGAGGTCCGCGACACGTCGCTGAAGGTGCCGCACGGTGAGTCCGGCAAGGTCATCGGCATCCGCGTGTTCTCGCGCGAGGACGACGACGAGCTGCCCGCCGGCGTCAACGAGCTGGTCCGCGTGTACGTCGCTCAGAAGCGCAAGATCTCCGACGGCGACAAGCTCGCCGGACGCCACGGCAACAAGGGCGTCATCGGCAAGATCCTGCCGGTCGAGGACATGCCGTTCCTGCCCGATGGCACCCCGGTGGACATCATCCTGAACACCCACGGTGTGCCGCGTCGTATGAACATCGGCCAGATCCTGGAAACCCACCTCGGGTGGGTGGCCAAGGCCGGCTGGAACATCGATGTGGCCGCGGGTACGCCGGACTGGGCTGCCAAGCTGCCAGAGGATCTGTACAGCGCACCGCGCGACAGCATCGTCTCCACCCCGGTGTTCGACGGTGCCCAGGAAGGTGAGCTGCAGGGCCTGCTCGGTTCGACGCTGCCGAACCGCGACGGCGAGGTCATGGTCGACGCCGACGGCAAGGCGACGCTGTTCGACGGGCGTTCCGGCGAGCCGTTCCCGTACCCGGTGACGGTCGGCTACATGTACATCCTGAAGCTGCACCACCTGGTGGACGACAAGATCCACGCTCGCTCCACTGGCCCGTACTCGATGATCACCCAGCAGCCGCTCGGTGGTAAGGCACAGTTCGGTGGCCAGCGGTTCGGTGAGATGGAGTGCTGGGCCATGCAGGCCTACGGCGCTGCGTACACCCTGCAGGAGCTGCTGACGATCAAGTCCGACGACACGGTCGGCCGCGTGAAGGTCTACGAGGCGATCGTCAAGGGCGAGAACATCCCTGAACCCGGTATCCCCGAGTCGTTCAAGGTGCTTCTCAAGGAGCTGCAGTCGCTGTGCCTCAACGTCGAGGTGCTCTCCAGCGACGGCGCGGCGATCGAGATGCGTGACGGTGACGACGAGGACCTGGAGCGTGCCGCTGCCAACCTCGGTATCAACCTGTCGCGCAACGAGTCCGCCTCTGTCGAAGATCTCGCCTGAGTTGTTTTCTAGTCCCGAAAGGGGAAAGGGAGTTACGTGCTAGACGTCAACTTCTTCGATGAACTCCGCATCGGCCTCGCCACCGCGGACGACATCCGTAACTGGTCCTTCGGCGAGGTCAAGAAGCCGGAGACCATCAACTACCGCACGCTCAAGCCGGAAAAGGACGGCCTGTTCTGCGAGAAGATCTTCGGACCGACTCGCGACTGGGAGTGCTACTGCGGCAAGTACAAGCGCGTCCGCTTCAAGGGCATCATCTGTGAGCGCTGTGGCGTCGAGGTCACTCGCGCCAAGGTGCGCCGTGAGCGGATGGGCCACATCGAGCTGGCCGCGCCCGTCACGCACATCTGGTACTTCAAGGGCGTCCCGTCGCGCTTGGGCTACCTGCTGGACCTGGCCCCGAAGGATCTGGAAAAGATCATCTACTTCGCGGCCTACGTGATCACCGCCGTCGACGACGAGATGCGCCACAACGAGCTGTCGACGCTCGAGGCCGAGATGGCCGTCGAGCGCAAGGCCGTCGAGGATCAGCGCGACGCCGACCTGGAGGCGCGGGCCCAGAAGCTCGAGGCCGACATGGCCGAGCTCGAGGCCGAGGGTGCCAAGTCCGACGTGCGCCGCAAGGTGCGCGACGGCGGCGAGCGTGAGATGCGTCAGCTCCGTGACCGGGCCCAGCGTGAACTGGACCGGCTCGACGAGATCTGGAGCACCTTCACCAAGCTGGCTCCCAAGCAGCTGATCGTGGACGAGGTGCTCTACCGCGAGCTGCAGGACCGCTACGGCGAGTACTTCACCGGTGCCATGGGTGCCGAGTCGATCAAGAAGCTCATCGAGAACTTCGACATCGACGCCGAGGCGGAGTCGCTGCGCGACACCATCAAGAACGGCAAGGGCCAGAAGAAGCTGCGTGCGCTCAAGCGCCTGAAGGTCGTCGCGGCCTTCCAGCAGTCCGGCAACTCGCCCATGGGCATGGTGCTCGACGCCGTCCCGGTGATCCCGCCGGAACTGCGCCCGATGGTTCAGCTCGACGGTGGCCGGTTCGCCACCTCGGACCTGAACGACCTGTACCGCCGCGTCATCAACCGCAACAACCGGCTCAAGCGACTGATCGACCTCGGCGCGCCCGAGATCATCGTCAACAACGAGAAGCGCATGCTTCAGGAGTCGGTGGACGCGCTGTTCGACAACGGTCGTCGTGGCCGGCCGGTCACCGGTCCGGGCAACCGTCCGCTCAAGTCGCTGTCCGATCTGCTCAAGGGCAAGCAGGGCCGCTTCCGTCAGAACCTGCTGGGCAAGCGTGTCGACTACTCGGGCCGTTCGGTCATCGTGGTCGGTCCGCAGCTCAAGCTGCACCAGTGCGGTCTGCCCAAGCTGATGGCGCTGGAACTGTTCAAGCCGTTCGTGATGAAGCGTCTGGTCGACCTGAACCACGCGCAGAACATCAAGAGCGCCAAGCGCATGGTCGAGCGTCAGCGTCCCCAGGTGTGGGATGTCCTCGAAGAGGTCATCGCCGAGCACCCGGTGCTGCTGAACCGTGCACCTACGCTGCACCGCCTGGGTATCCAGGCCTTCGAGCCGCAGCTGGTGGAAGGCAAGGCCATCCAGCTGCACCCGCTGGTGTGTGAGGCGTTCAACGCCGACTTCGACGGTGACCAGATGGCCGTGCACCTGCCGCTCTCGGCAGAGGCCCAGGCCGAGGCCCGCATCCTGATGCTGTCCTCGAACAACATCCTGTCGCCTGCGTCGGGCAAGCCGCTGGCCATGCCGCGTCTGGACATGGTGACCGGGCTGTACTTCCTGACCACCGAGGTCGCCGGTGACACCGGCGAGTACACCCCGGCCGGTACGGACACCCCGGAGACCGGTGTGTACAGCAGCCCGGCCGAGGCCATCATGGCCCTCGACCGTGGGGCACTGTCGGTGCGCGCCCGGATCAAGGTCCGGCTCACCGATCTGCGGCCGCCGGCCGACGTCGAGGCCCAGCTGTTCGAGAACGGCTGGAAGCCGGGCGACGCCTGGACCGCGGACACCACGCTGGGCCGTGTGCTCTTCAACGAACTGCTGCCCAAGGGCTACCCGTTTGTCAACGAGCAGATGCACAAGAAGGTCCAGGCCCGGATCATCAACGATCTGGCCGAGCGCTACCCGATGATCGTCGTGGCGCAGACCGTCGACAAGCTCAAGGACGCCGGCTTCCACTGGGCCACCCGTTCGGGTGTCACGGTCTCGATGGCCGACGTTCTGGTTCCGCCGCAGAAGCAGGAGATCCTGGAGCGCCACGAGGCCGAGGCCGAGGCGATCGAGAAGAAGTACCAGCGTGGCGCGCTCAACCACACCGAGCGCAACGAGTCGCTGGTCAAGATCTGGCAGGACGCCACCGAAGAGGTCGGTAAGGCGATGGAGGAGTACTACCCGGCGGACAACCCGATCATCACGATCGTGAAGTCCGGCGCCACGGGTAACCTCACCCAGACCCGCACCCTGGCCGGCATGAAGGGTCTGGTGACCAACCCGAAGGGTGAGTTCATCCCGCGTCCCATCAAGTCCTCGTTCCGCGAGGGCCTGACGGTGCTGGAGTACTTCATCAACACCCACGGCGCCCGTAAGGGTCTGGCGGACACCGCTCTTCGTACCGCCGACTCGGGTTACCTGACCCGTCGTCTGGTCGACGTGTCGCAGGACGTCATCGTTCGCGAGACCGATTGCGAGACCGAGCGCGGCATCATCGTCACGCTGGCCGAGCGCGGCCCCGACGGTTCGCTGATCCGCGACGCCCACGTCGAGACCTCGGCCTTCGCCCGGACGCTGGCGACCGACGCGGTCGACGCCAACGGCAAGGTGATCATCGAGCGTGGTCACGATCTCGGTGATCCGGCGATCGACGCGCTGCTGGCTGCGGGTATCTCGCAGGTGAAGGTGCGTTCGGTGCTGACCTGTGCGTCGGCTGCCGGTGTGTGTGCGAAGTGCTACGGCCGCTCGATGGCCACCGGCAAGCTGGTCGACATCGGCGAGGCCGTCGGCATCGTCGCCGCCCAGTCCATCGGTGAGCCCGGCACGCAGCTGACCATGCGTACCTTCCACCAGGGTGGTGTTACCGGTGGCGCCGACATCGTCGGTGGTCTGCCCCGCGTGCAGGAGCTGTTCGAAGCTCGTATCCCGCGGAACAAGGCGCCCATCGCGGACGTCGCGGGCCGCGTGCGGCTGGAGGAGAGCGACAAGTTCTTCAAGATCACCATCGTCCCCGACGATGGCGGCGAGGAAGTTGTCTACGACAAGCTCACCAAGCGTCAGCGCCTGCGGGTCATCACCCACGAGGACGGCTCGGAGGGCGTGCTCTCCGACGGTGACCACGTCGAGGTCGGCGACCAGCTGATGGAAGGCTCCGCCGATCCGCACGAGGTGCTGCGTGTCCAGGGCCCCCGCGAGGTGCAGATCCACCTCGTCAAGGAGGTCCAGGAGGTCTACCGGGCCCAGGGCGTGTCGATCCACGACAAGCACATCGAGGTCATCGTCCGGCAGATGCTGCGTCGCGTCACGATCATCGATTCGGGTTCGACGGAGTTCCTGCCCGGCTCGCTGACCGAGCGTGCCGAGTTCGAGACCGAGAACCGTCGCGTCGTGGCCGAGGGCGGCGAGCCCGCGGCCGGACGTCCGGTGCTGATGGGTATCACCAAGGCGTCGCTGGCCACCGATTCGTGGCTGTCGGCGGCGTCGTTCCAGGAGACCACTCGCGTGCTGACCGATGCGGCGATCAACTGCCGCAGCGACAAGCTGCAGGGTCTGAAGGAAAACGTGATCATCGGCAAGCTGATCCCGGCCGGTACCGGTATCAACCGTTACCGCAACATCCAGGTGCAGCCCACCGAAGAGGCCCGCGCTGCGGCGTACACGATCCCGTCCTACGAGGATCAGTACTACAGCCCGGACTTCGGCCAGGCGACCGGTGCTGCGGTGCCGCTGGACGACTACGGTTACAGCGACTACCGGTAGCTAGTCACGGAAAAGGCCCCTGCGCTCGCAGGGGCCTTTTTCATGCGCGTTCCATGCGCGAGTGGCCAGTTATGCCATGCTGCAAGCCATTTCGCGTGTCACAAGTGGCCAGTCGGCGTCATTCGTAGCGGCCGAAGCCGCGAATACCCGGATCGTCGGCGATCTTGTAGGTCGACAGGGCCACGTTGCGACCTTCGTTGCCGCCGACCGTGGTGAGTGTGCCGTTGTTGTTGATCAGCACGATGTTGACGTGCTGGCCCTTCGGGCTCGGGGCGTCGTAGAGCACCATGTCCCCGGGTTGCGGTGAGTACTCCGGCGGTTCCCAGCGCCCCTCGGCCTGAAGGTAGTCGGTGAGCGTCATGACGCCGGGGATGCGCCAGTGCCCGGAGTTGGGGTTGGCGAAGGGCTTGCCCGATTCGCGCATGACCCAGCTGGTGAAATCCGCGCACCATGGCTCGTCGTTGCCCTCGGAGTACTTGGACATGCCTGACTGCGCTGCGTACTCCTGGGCGAGGACGCGCACGACGGCGGCTCGGCCCGGGCTCAGCTGCGAGGTGTCGACATCGGGAAAGTCTGGCTGGGCGACATGCTCGCGGTAGCCGCGATACCCGGCCAGAGCGGCGACGGCCAGCATCACCAGGGCAGCCATCACCAACAGGATGCGCCATGCGCGTCTGTGCATGTTTGCCAGATTAAGCGACGTCAGGAGGGGCGCAATGCGGCAATTTCGCTGTCGGTGCCGCCGCCTAAACTTGGGCACGTGCTCATCGGTTCGCATGTAGACAACACCGACCCGCTGGCCGCGGCGGCAGCTGACGGCGCCGACGTGGTGCAGTTCTTCCTCGGCAATCCGCAGAGCTGGAAGAAACCCAAGCCCCGTGAAGACGCCGACGTACTCAAGGCATCGAGCGTGCCGCTGTACGTGCATGCGCCGTACCTGATCAACGTCGCGTCCGCGAACAACCGGGTGCGCATCCCGTCCCGCAAGATCCTGCAGGACACCTGCGATGCGGCCGCCGAGATCGGCGCCACCGCGGTGATCGTGCACGGCGGCCACGCCGATGACAACGACATGGAGGCCGGGTTCGAGCGCTGGGTCAAGGCGCTGGACAGTCTCAAGACCGATGTCCCGGTCTACTTGGAGAACACCGCGGGTGGGGATCACGCCATGGCGCGGCACTTCGACACCATCGCTCGGCTGTGGGATCGCATCGGTGACAAGGGGATTGGCTTCTGCCTGGACACCTGCCACGCGTGGGCCGCAGGTGAGGCGCTGATCGACGCGGTGGACCGCATCAAGGCCATCACCGGGCGCATCGATCTGGTGCACTGCAACGATTCCCGCGACGCCGCGGGTTCCGGTGCCGACCGGCACGCCAATTTCGGTTTGGGACAGATCGACCCGCAACTGCTGGCCGCAGTGGTCAAGGCTGCTGACGCGCCGGTCATCTGCGAGACATCCGACGACGGCCGCAAGGACGACATCGCGTTCCTGCGCGAGCACGCGGGGGACTAGCCTGCCGGGCGCCAGCTGCCGTCGATGGGAATGCCTGCGGCTGCGGCGATCCGGTCGCGCGACGCCGTCAGGCGGGCCCGCAGCGTGGACAGATCGACATCGACCAGCACGCCGTCGCGTTTGACCACCCGGCCGGCGACGAGAACGGTATCGACCAACCCTGGGTGGCCGGCCGTGACGATCGATGCAGCTGGGTCAGAGACGGGGAACACGGTCACGTCGTCGGTACGCAGCAGGATCACGTCGGCGGCCTTGCCCGGGGTGAGGCTGCCGATGCGGGCCGCGAGTCCACAGGATTGCGCGGCGTCGATGGTGACGAACGCCAGCAGGTCCCGCGACCGCAGGCTGCCGTCGAGGCCGCGTTGCACCGCGAAAGCGGTGCGCAGGGTCGAGAACATGTCGCCGCCGGCAGCCGGAGTGTCGTCAACCGACAGCGTCGGGCGCAGGCCCGCCGCCAGTGCCCGGCCCGTCATCGGCCAGCCGAATCCCATCTTCAGCTCGACATCCGGACTGACGGAGATCGAACTGCCTGCATCGGCGAGCATCCGGAGTTCTTCGTCGGTGATGCAGTTGGCGTGGACGAACGTCGTGGTATCCCGCAGCAAGCCGTGGGCTTGGAGGTCAGCTATCGGGCGAGTGGTCCCGTCGGAGGCGACGTGCACACTCGTGCGCAGGCCGAGTTCGTCGGCCAGCGCGAACTCCTCGGCGACGGTGTCGATGCTGGTGTCCTCGGCACCTCGCAGACCCAGCGCCATGGTCACCAGGCCGTCGTCGCCGAGGTCGGATCGGACCCGGCGGACTTCAGCGGCGATCGGGTCGGTGGTGCCGTACGCCGCGCCGTAGCAGAAGATCGACCGCCCGGGTGCGTCACGCAGCCCCGCGACGGCGGCATCGGCATGCTCGGGTCCCTGCGCGCAGTGGAACCAGTCCAGCATCGTGGTCACGCCAGAGTGCACTGCCTCCAGCCGGCCGACCAGATTGCCCAGGTGCACGTCCTCGGGCAGGTACTGGGGCCGGAGCGTGCCGTGGATCGCGACGAGATAGTCGGCGAAGGTCCAGTCTGCGCCGACGCCGCGGAACGCCGTCTGCCAGGTGTGCCGGTGGTTGTCGACGAGACCGGGCATGACGATGCGGTCAGTCGCGTCGATCACCTCGGCGTCCGGAGCATCGATCCGTGCGGCCACGTCGACGATCACACCGTCGTCGATGAGCACGTCGCCACGGTCGAGATCCCCGACGTCCGGATCCATGCTGACCACCGTGCCGCCGGTGAGAAGGGTCTTCATCGTGAGTGCCTCCCGGCCACCGCGTCAGCCGCGGCGAGCACGTCGGAAACCAGATCCGCGGTGTCCTCGGTACCCGCGGCGAAGCGGACGAGGCCGAACGGAACTCCCGACTCGGCGATCTGTTCGTCGCTGAGCATCCCGCGCCACATCGAAACCGGATGGACGGCAAGCGATTCCGGCCCGCCGAGGCTGGCCGACCGGCGGGCGTATCGCAGCTGCCCGAGGAACTCGTCGGCCGCGTCGTATCCGCCGGCGAGTTCGATCCCGAGCACGCCACCGAAGCCGCTCATCTGGCGGGAGGCCAAGGCGTGTTGGGGGTGGTCCGGCAGTCCGGGATAGTGCACCCGGCTCACGGCCGGATGGTCTTGCAGTGCCTCTGCCAGCGCGTGGCCGTTGGCGTTGTGTCGCGGCACGCGCAGCGGCAGAGTGCGTAGCCCGCGCAGCAGCAACCACGCGTCGATCGGGCCCAGCACGGCACCGGTGAGGGTGGCGGTCTCCCAGATCTTGTCCAGCGTTTCGGCTGTTCCGGCGATGACCCCGGCGGATACGTCGGAGTGCCCGTTGAGGTATTTGGTGGCGCTGTGCCACACCAGATCGATGCCGAAGTCGGTGGGCCGCTGGTTGAGCGGGGTGGCGAAAGTGTTGTCCGCCAAGGTAACTGCGTTGTGAGAGTGGGCCAGTTCCGCGACTGCGCGCAGGTCGGTGATCTGCAGCAGCGGGTTGCTCGGTGATTCCACCAGGATGAGCCGGGTCTGCGGGGTCAGTGCCCGTTCGAATGCCCCCGGGTCCGTCTGGTCCACCTGGGTGATCGAGACACCGAACCGTGGCAGCAGGTTCAGCAGCACCGACCCCGTCCCGCCGTAGGTGGACGTCTGTCCGATGACGTGGTCGCCGGCGGACACCAACGCCAGCACGGCCGTGCTGAGTGCGGCCATGCCGGACGCGGTGACCATGGCCGCTTCGGTGTTTTCGAGTTGGGCCACAACGGCGGCGACCTGCGCATGGTTCGGATTGCCGAAGCGGGTGTAGAAATCCTGGCCCCGTGGCTCGACCGCGGCGTAGGCGAACCGTTCAGCATCCTCGGCGGAGAACGTTGCGGTCTGGTAGATGGGCGGCGCCACGGCGTGGCTGGGGCGGACGTTGTCGTCGGCGTGAACGACGGTGGTGCTGTTACCCGGCATGGCACGAGCGTGGCGAAACGATGCGGGGCAGGGAAGGTTGGACGGCAACTTTGGCAGTAAATTGCTTGTTGTCTCGGCGTAACTGGCATAGCAACCCCCTGTCATTGCGCAATAATCTGCCAACGTGGACGACGTGGATCGGTCAATACTGGCCGTGCTGGAAGAGGACGGGCGGATCAGCAACGCGGAACTGGCTGACCGGGTAGGTCTGTCACCGTCGCCGTGTTTGCGCCGTGTCCGCCGACTCGAGGAGACCGGGGTGATCCGCGGTTATCGCGCGATGGTCGACCCTGCCGCCGTCGGCCGCGGCCTGCGGGTCTTCGCCGGAGTCCGGCTGATTCGGCACGCCCGCGCCGATGTGGTGGCGTTCGAGCGCGCAGTCGTCCGACTGCCCGAGGTGGCGCACAGCCACCACGTCACCGGCAACTACGACTACCTGCTCCAGGTGGAGGTCGCCGACCTGCCTGCCTACGAAGACTTTCACGCCAACCGGTTGGCGAGTCTGCCGGGCGTGGCCGCGGTGACCAGTTACGTCACCATGAAGACCCTCACGGCCGACACCAGATGAGCCAGACGGCTCGGCGCCACCGCGGTGGTCAAGGCCCCCGACGCGCGACATCGGAGGAAAGCCGCACGGACGACATCGCATTCCTGCGCGAGCACGCGCGGACTAGACGCCGCGCCCGAGCCGTTTCCAAACGGCGGGTTCGCTGGTTGAACTAGGCCATCGGGATGTCCACGGTTGACGAAGGGCAGTCAATCGTGCGGTCACTGGTCGATGCTCCCGCGGAGGCCGTCGACCGCCGTGCATTTTTGTTGCCCATCGTGCGCTATCTGGCGATCGCGGTCTGGGCTGTTGTCGTCGGCTATCGCACCGTCACCGTCGGTTTCCCATTCAACCGAGAACTGTTGCTGCTCTACATCTGTACCGGTCTGCTGGCCGCCAGCATCGGGCACGGCAGACGCATGCTCTACGTCGTCCGAGACTGGCTGCCGTTCGCGTTGGTCCTCGTTGCCTACGACTTCAGCAGGGGAGCGGCGACGCTGATCGGCCGCCCCACCCTCTGGCAGTGGGAGGTCAACGCTGACCGCTGGATGTTTTTCGGGACAGTGCCGACGGTGTGGCTGCAGGAACGACTCAAGGCGCTGAACCCGCCGTGGTGGGAGGTCGTGATCAGCACGGTCTACATGTCGTTCTTCATCCTGCCCTATGTCGTAGCCGGGGTGTTGTGGCTGCGCGATCGCGAGGAGTGGAAACGGTTCGTCCGGCTGTTCGTCGGGCTGTCGTTCTCGGCCCTGGTGATCTATGCGCTGCTGCCCGCCGCGCCGCCGTGGGCAGCGGCCCGATGCACCGCGGATGAGGTCGAGGGTGGTCCGTCGGATCCGCGGTGCATGTTCCACTCGGCACGCGAGGCCGCCGACGGTGGTCTGCTCGGTGCGATGCAGAGCAGCCGCGACGGCGGCCAGGCCTGGATCGAGCGAATCGTCACGCGCGGCTGGGGCAGGCTCAACCTGCATACCGCGACCGCGTTGATTGATCAGGGGCAGGCGAGCGTGAATCTGGTGGCGGCTATTCCGTCACTGCATGCCGGACTGACCGCGGCGGTCGCGGCGTTTCTGTGGAACCGGGTCAACCGCGAGTGGCGGCCGGTGCTGGTGGGCTACGTGCTGATTATGGCGTTCACCTTGGTCTACACCGCCGAGCACTACGTGATCGACATTCTGCTCGGCTGGGCGTTGGCGGCCGCGGTGGTGACGGCGTTGAACCGCTATGAAGCGCGGCGGTCGTCCTGGACCCGGCAGCGGGATCCCTGCTGACCATCGGGCCGCCGGCGCCACAGCGAGTTCGCCATGGCGATCGGCGAATTCGTGACGACCTCAGCTGGGGATAACCCGACGAGCTACGCAACAGGTTGGAGTCGCCACATCGCGTGATTCGTACGCTGGGTTCA
This sequence comes from Mycobacterium aquaticum, assembly GCF_002086485.1. Taxonomy (GTDB): domain Bacteria; phylum Actinomycetota; class Actinomycetes; order Mycobacteriales; family Mycobacteriaceae; genus Mycobacterium; species Mycobacterium aquaticum. The sequence continues at coordinate 286,960 of NZ_MVHF01000004.1, forward strand.
TGATCGCGCGCTGCGGGTGGCTGCTGGTCGTCTTGCTGGTGGCGGCCTGTTCCGGGCCGGGACGCGCGGCGTCGCCCGCCGTGGCTGACGGCCAGTCGGTGCACCACATCAACTTCGGCGGGCTCGACCGGATCTATCGCTTTTACCGGCCAGTGGGCGTGCCTGCGTCGGCACCGCTGGTGGTGATGCTGCACGGCGGTTTCGGCAGTGCTGCCCAAGCCGAAAGAGCTTACGGCTGGGACAGTTTGGCCGATAGCGCCAAGTTCGTCGTCGCCTATCCCGACGGGATGTCGCGCGCCTGGAATGTCGGTGGATGTTGCGGACAGCCGGCGAAGGACAACATCGATGACGTCGGCTTCATCAACGCGGTGGTGGCCGATGTTCGGGCCGGCACCGGCATCGACCCGAGACGCGTATACGCCACCGGCATGAGCAACGGCGGGATGATGACGTTCGCCTTGGCCTGCAACTCCGGCACTTTCGCGGCCATCGGCCCGGTCTCGGCCACCCAGCTGTCCTGTCCGAACCCACGGCCGACCTCGGTGATACACATCCACGGCACCGCTGACCCGATGATCCGCTACGACGGCGGTGAAGGTGTCGGCTTCGCCCGCATCAACGGACCGCCGGTGCCCGATGTCGACGCGTCGTGGCGCACCGTCGATCACTGTGCGGCACCGACGGTCGTGACCGACGGAGCAGTCGCCACCTCGACCGCAGTGTGTCCCGACGGACGCGCCGTGGTGCTGAGCACGGTCCACGGCGGCGGGCATGATTGGCCGGCATTCGCAACGTCGGCGCTGTGGCAGTTCTTCAGCGCGCACCCGCAGTAGCGCCCTGTTACATCTCTTGAACAACCGTCGGGAAACTGTAACACTGGGTGGATGAGCGATACGCACGTCGTCACCAATCAGGTCCCACCGTTGGAGGACTTCAACGCCGCCGCCTCCCCGGTGCTGACCGAGGCCCTCATCCGGGAGGGCGGTGAGTGGGGTCTCGACGAGGTCAACGCGGTCGGGGCGCTCAACGGCAGTGCCCAGGTGCAGCGGTGGGGTGAGCTTGCCGATCGCAACCAACCGACCCTGCACACCCACGACCGGTTCGGGCACCGCGTCGACGAAGTCGAGTACGACCCCGCGTACCACGAGCTCATGACCGCGGCGGTCAAGAATGGCCTGCACGCGGCGCCGTGGGCCGACGACCGGCCCGGCTCACACGTGGTGCGCGCCGCCAAGACCTCGGTGTGGACCGCCGAGCCCGGTCACATGTGCCCGATCTCGATGACCTACGCCGTCGTCCCCGCACTGCGGTTCAACCCGGAACTGGCCAAGGTCTACGAACCCCTGCTGACCAGCCGCATCTACGATCCCGAGCTGACAGTGCCGTCGACCAAACCCGGAATCACCGCGGGTATGTCGATGACCGAAAAGCAGGGCGGTTCCGACGTGCGGGCCGGCACCACGCAGGCGGTGCCCAACGGTGACGGCACGTACTCGCTCACCGGTCACAAGTGGTTCACCTCGGCGCCGATGGGTGACATCTTCCTGGTACTGGCGCAAGCCCCCAATGGTTTGAGCTGCTTCTTCCTGCCCCGGGTACTGCCCGACGGCAGCCGCAACCGAATGTTCCTGCAGCGCCTCAAGGACAAGCTCGGCAACCACGCCAACGCGTCCAGCGAGGTCGAGTACGACGGTGCCACCGCGTGGCTCGTCGGCGAAGAGGGCCGAGGGGTGAAGACCATCATCGAGATGGTCAACCTGACCCGGCTCGACTGCACGTTGGGCAGTGCCACCAGCATGCGGACCGGGCTGAGCCGGGCCGTGCACCATGCTCAGCATCGAAAAGCCTTCGGCGCGTATCTGATCGACCAGCCGCTGATGCGCAACGTGCTCGCCGATCTGGCCGTCGAGGCCGAGGCTGCGACCATGCTCGCGATGCGGATGGCCGGAGCGACCGACAAGGCTGTGCGCGGCGACGAACGCGAAGCCCTGCTGCGGCGCATCGGCCTGGCCGCCGGGAAGTACTGGGTGTGCAAGCGCGCCACACCGCACGCCGGTGAGGCGATGGAATGCCTTGGCGGCAACGGCTACGTCGAGGAGTCGGGCATGCCGCGGCTGTACCGCGAGGCGCCGCTGATGGGCATCTGGGAAGGCTCCGGCAACGTCAGCGCATTGGATACGTTGCGCGCCATGGCAACTCGCCCCGAATGCGTGGAGGTGCTGTTCGACGAGCTGGCGCTGGGCCAGGATCCGCGGCTGGACGCCCATGCCGCCGCCCTCAAGGCACAGCTGGGCGAGTTCGACAACATCGAGTACCGGGCCCGCAAGATCGCCGAGGACATCAGCCTCGCGTTGCAGGGCTCACTGCTGGTGCGCCACGGTCACCCGGCAGTGGCCGAAGCGTTCCTGGCCAGCCGGCTCGGCGGGCAGTGGGGCGGTGCCTTCGGAACCCTGCCCACCGGACTGGATCTCGCGCCGATCATCGAGCGCGCGTTGGTCAAAGGATGAGCGTCGACTTCGACAACCTCACCACCATGACCTACGAGGTCACTGATCGCGTCGCTCGAATCACGTTCAACCGTCCGGACAAAGGCAATTCGATCGTGGCGGCCACGCCGCTGGAGCTGGCGGCGTGCGTGGAGCGCGCCGACCTCGACCCCCAGGTGCACGTGATCCTCGTGTCCGGACGGGGTGAAGGTTTCTGCGCCGGATTCGATTTGAGCGCCTACGCCGACGGGACCTCCTCGGCTGGTGGCGGTGATCACCGCGGCACCGTGCTTGACGGTCAGACACAGGCGATCAACCACCTGCCGGACCAGCCGTGGGACCCGATGATCGACTATCAGATGATGAGCCGGTTCGTGCGCGGCTTCTCCAGCCTGATGCGCGCCGACAAGCCGACGGTGGTCAAGATCCACGGCTACTGCGTCGCGGGCGGAACCGACATCGCGTTGCACGCCGACCAGGTGATCGCGGCGGCCGATGCCAAGATCGGGTATCCGCCTATGCGGGTGTGGGGCGTGCCGGCGGCCGGGCTGTGGGCCCACCGGCTCGGTGATCAACGCGCGAAACGCCTTCTGTTCACCGGCGATTGCATCACCGGCGCCCAGGCTGCAGAGTGGGGACTCGCCGTCGAGGCGCCCGATCCCGACGCTCTCGACGAGCGGACCGAACGGCTCGTCGAACGCATCGCGGCCATGCCGGTGAACCAGCTCATCATGGCCAAGCTGGCCTGCAACACCGCGCTGTTGCAGCAGGGCGTGGCCACCAGCCAGATGGTCAGCACCGTGTTCGACGGCATCGCCCGGCATACCCCCGAGGGCCACGCGTTCGTCGCCGACGCGCGCGAGCACGGGTTCCGGGAGGCGGTCCGGCACCGCGACGAACCCATGGGCGATTACGGGCGCCGGACTTCCGGGGTGTGACGGGTGCCCACGCTGAACCGGATGACGGCCAGGTCGGTGGTGCTGAGCGTGCTGCTCGGTGCGCATCCGGCCTGGGCCAGCGCCGCTGAACTCATCAGGCTCACAGCGGATTTCGATATCAAGGAAACGGCGCTTCGGGTGGCGCTGACCCGCATGGTCGGGGCCGGTGATCTGGTGCGCTCGGAAGACGGCTACCGATTGGCCGACCGGCTGCTGGCCCGGCAGCGCCGCCAGGACGATGCCATCAACCCGCGTCTGCGTCCGGGCAACGGGGAATGGCTCACACTGGTCATCACCAGTGTCGGAACCGATGCCCGTACCCGTGCCGCGTTGCGAACCACGTTGCAGCAGTATCGGTTCGCCGAACTCCGCGAGGGCGTGTGGATGCGGCCCGACAACCTCGAGCAGGTGTTGCCGCAGGAGATCACCGAACGGGTGCGGCAGTTGCACACCCGCGATGACGACCCGGCCGAGCTGGTCGGGCGGCTGTGGGACCTGCCCGGCTGGATGCGGACCGGCAATCGGTTGCTCGACGACATCGCTTCTGCCACAGACATTCCGGGGCGGTTCGTGGCCGCCGCAGGTATCGTGCGACACCTGCTCACCGACCCCGTGCTGCCCGACGAACTGCTGCCCGCAGACTGGCCAGGGACGCAATTACGCACGGCCTACACAGAATTCGCCGCTGAACTCGTCGCGCGGCGCGACCGGACCGAACTCACGGAGGCGACATGACCGAACCCGTCCGGATCGAACGCAACGGCGCGGTGACCACCGTGATCCTGCACCGCCCGCACGCCCGCAACGCGGTGGACGGTCCGACCGCGGCCGCCCTTGTTGCGGCGTTCGAGGAGTTCGACGCCGACGATTCCGCATCGGTCGCGGTGTTCTGGGGTGATGGCGGAACATTCTGTGCCGGAGCCGATCTCAAGGCCTTCGGCACCCCGCAGGCCAACACCCTGAGCACCGTGGGCCCGGGCCCGATGGGGCCGAGTCGAATGGTGCTCTCCAAACCCGTGATCGCGGCCATCAGCGGCTACGCCGTCGCCGGCGGCCTGGAGTTGGCACTCTGGTGCGACATGCGGGTGGTCGAGGACGACGCGGTACTCGGGGTGTTCTGCCGACGCTGGGGTGTCCCGCTCATCGACGGGGGTACCGTGCGGCTGCCGCGGCTCATCGGCGAAAGCCGGGCGATGGACCTCATCCTCACGGGCCGTGCCGTCGACGCCGCCGAGGCCCACGCGATCGGCCTGGCCAACAGGGTGGTCCCCAAAGGCGACGCGCGCACCGCGGCCGAGGAATTGGCGGCGCAACTGGCGGCGCTACCTCAGCAGTGCCTGCGCGCCGATCGGCGCTCGGCGCTGCGCCAGTGGGGCCAATCAGAGCAGGCGGCAATGGAATTCGAGTTCGGCAGCATCGAACAGGTCAAGCACGAGGCGGCACATGGCGCCGGCAGATTCGCCGCCGGTGCGGGCCGCCACGGCGCCAGCGCCAGCTGAGGTCAGCCTTCCAACGCAAGCATCATGAGCTCGTCGAGCGCGTGCCCGAACAGGGTGATGTCGAAATCGGGTTCGAAGTAGGTGACCGCGAAACCCTGCGGGTGGTCAGGGGACACCAGCAGGTCCGAGTAGGTCTCGCGTCCACCGATCCGAAGCATCCGCAGCGGGTGGACACTGTCGGGCTCGAGATCCGCGGGCGGCGCCGACAACGGCTCGGGCCAGCCCACGTAGGCGGCATACGTCTGCATGCGAGCCGGCGCGATGAGCCCGCAGGATTCCCCGTCCCACGTGGTGAACCCGGCGTGCACCGTGCGCAGAAAGGTGTCGGCCTGCGGCGGGAGCGCTTCGAAGAACGTCGGGTCGGTGTCACCGAACGTGGCCGGGTCCTCGCCGAGCCACACAGCGTGCCGCCCCTCGTCGTCGATGAGGACGTAGTCCAACGTCGGCGCGGGCAACCAGGAATGTTGCACGACGCGTACGTCGACCAGACGTTCGCGCAGCGCCTGCGCGAATCGGGGGATCATCGCCAGGAAGTCGGTGTTCCACAGGGCCATCGCGGCGGATCTGCGCTCATCGGGATCGGGAGACGCCGCCGTCGGCCACCAGGCGTCGGGGATGCGGTGACGCGTGTATTCACTCGGCTCGAGGATCGCGAACTGATTCGGTGCCCAGTCGGAGAACGCCTGAGCCAGCGCCGCTGTGTCGATACCCGCCACGGAGTCAAGCCTTTCGTCAGTGGACAGCGCTGTCCGCGAGCGCATTGATGATTTCGGTGAGTTCGCGGCGCTTGTGGTGCTGCAACGCAATCTGCTGTTGTTTCCAGGCTTCGTCCACCCCGACCATGTCTTCGGCGTGGCGCGCACCCTTGTTGAACCGGCTGACCCGCGTGGGCAACCACTGCAGGTTCAGCGCACCGTGGATGACTTCCCACATGTGCTCGGGTGACAGCTCCAGAAAGCGTGGTAGATAAAGCAATTCCACTTTGGGCACGATGTGGTTGACCGATACGTCGGGGGAGCCGTCGACCTTCGCGCCGATGGGCTGCCAGGGCTGCGATGGGTGAATGTCGCCGACCTCGGGCCGGGGTTCGCCCTGCAGTGCGACGTTCGGATACTTCACCATCGGGCAGGGCAGTTTGCGGAGGGCGTCCCACAGCGGCCGCATCGGGCTGTCCGCGGGCACGTAGATCTGCCCCGCGCCCAAGTCGTCAGTCACCCTTCGAGCCTAAACGCGGCTACTCGGCCTCCGACACACCAATTGCGCGCGGCAGCCACTCACCGGCGACAGCGGTTGCGGGACGATCCACCGCAAACCTCGGAGGCTGGTGCCGGTGAGCGGCTGTGGCTGTTGTGGGCTCAGGCAGACGCCGTCGGCTGCTGTGCTGCGGCAGGTACGAGGCCGAGCTGCTGAAGCATGCCCAAGGTGTCCCAGGTGGCGTAGCTTTCGGCGATCTTGCCGTCCTCGTGCCGGTCGGTGATGGTGAGCATGATCCTGGCATGCCGACCGGTGGCGGCCTGACCCATGAGACCGCCGGTGTCGTCGCCCTGCGCCTCGAGCAGGGTGCACACGTAGTCGCCCTCAGCGACCTGTTGCTTGATGTCAAATCGTATGTTGGAGAACGTCTGCCGATACATGCCCATGAGGCTTCTCATGTGCTCGGGCCCGCGCTGGTCTCCGAACGGGTCCTGCGTGTCGTGGTAGGCAGCGCCGTCAGCGACGAGGTCGTCGAGCTCGGCCAGATCGCCTGATGCGAATACCTCCCAGATTCGCCGGGAAACAGCCTTGTTTTGATCTTCGGCCATGATTGAGGCCTTTCGGTGAATACCGCACGGCAGAGAATGTCCGCACGAAAACGGTATTCCTGTGAGACCCCTTGTGACACCCGCGGCCCGTCAGATGCTGCCACAGGCAACAACTCGCAGATAGCTGACCTGCGTCAAACCACCCAACTCGGCGGACGTTTCTGCAGGAACGCCATCATGCCCTCGCGTGCTTCGTCGGAGACGAACAGCTCGGCCGACATACGGGTCAATTCTTCGGCCCGCTCATCGAACGATCTCAGTATTGTCGCGGTGGTCAACGCTTTCGACGCGGCAAGGCCCTGCGGCGAGCCCTTCGAGATCTCGGCCGTCAGGCCGGCGACGGTGCCCTCGACGTCATCGGCGGCCAGCGTGATCAACCCGATCGCCGCAGCCTCGGCGGCGCCGAACTTCTCACCCGTGACGAAGTAGCGGCCCGCCGAGCGTGGCGTCATTTTCGGTAGCAGCGTCAGCGAGATGATCGACGGCGCTACACCGATCCGCGCTTCGGTGAGAGCGAACGTACTGTTCTGGCCGGCGACCACGAGATCACAGGCACCCACCAGGCCGAGTCCGCCGGCCCGCACGTGACCGTCGATGGCCCCGATGACGGGCATCGGCAGCTCGAGGATGGCGCGCAGCGTCTTGGTCATCTCACGGGCCCGGTCGACGGCGATGTCGCTCGGGTCTGATGGTCGGCCGCCATTCGAACTTTCCGAGAGATCGGCTCCCGCACAGAAGGTTCCACCGGTATGGCCGATCACCACCACGCGGACCGCCGGGTCGGCGGCTGCCCGGTCCAGGCCCTGGTGCAGCTGATCGACCAGGGCCGTGGAGAGCGCGTTGCGATTGTGCGGTGAGTCCAGCGTCAGCCGGGCGACAGCACCGTCGACCGCGTATTTGACCAGAGTGCTCATCAGTACGACCGGGGGAGGCCCAGCGAGGTCTGCGCCACGAAGTTGAGGATCATCTCGCGGCTGACCGGGGCGATGCGGGCCAGCTTCGACGCGGTCACGGCCGCGGCGATGCCGTACTCCTTGGTCAGACCGTTGCCGCCGAGTGACTGCACAGCCTGATCGACGGCACGCACCGACGCCTCACCGGCAGCGTACTTCGCCATGTTGGCGGCCTCCGCGGCGCCGAAGTCGTCGCCGGAGTCGTAGAGCGTCGCGGCCTTCTGCATCATCAGCTTCGCCAGTTCGATCTCGATGTGGTTCTGCGCCAACGGATGCGACAAGCCCTGGTGAGAACCGATCGGAACCTTCCAGACCTGACGGGTCTTGACGTAGTCGACGGCCTTGTTGATCGCGAACCGGCCCATGCCCACCGCGCTCGCCGCGCCCATGATCCGCTCCGGGTTCAGCCCTGCGAACAACTGCGCGATGGCCGCGTCCTCCGAACCGACCAGGGCGTCGGACGGCAGCCGCACATCGTCTAGGAACACCTGGAATTGGCTTTCCGGGCTGGTGATCTCCATCTCGATCTTGGTCCAGTGCAGACCCGGGGTGTCGGTGGGCACCACGAACAACGCCGGCTTGAGGTTGCCGGTCTTGTGATCCTCGGTGCGGCCGACGACGAGAACGGCCTGTGCCTGGTCGATACCGGAGATGAAGGTCTTCTGGCCCTTGAGGATCCAGTCGCTGCCGTCGCGGCGGGCCGTGGTGGTGATGCGATGGCTGTTGGACCCGGCGTCAGGCTCGGTGATGGCGAACGCCATGGTGATCGAACCGTCGGCGATGCCCGGGATCCAGCGCTTCTTCTGCTCCTCGGTGCCGAACTTGGAGATGATGGTTCCGTTGATGGCGGGGGAAACCACCATCATCAGCAGCGCCGAGCCGGCCGCCGACATCTCCTCCATCACCATGCTGAGTTCGTACATGCCCGCGCCGCCGCCGCCGTACTCCTCGGGCAGGTTCACCCCGATGAAACCGAGTTTGCCTGCCTCGTTCCACAATTCGGTGGTGTGCTGGCCTGACCTCGCCTTCTCCAGGTAGTAGTCCTGACCGTAGTTGGCGGCCATCGCGGCCACCGCCCGGCGCAGCGCCTGCTGTTCTTCGGTTTCGATGAAGCTCACTGCTGTTCTCCTTCTTGAGATTCCACCCGGGCAAGGACAGCGCCGACCTCGACCTGCTGGCCCGCGGCGACGTTGAGTTCGGCAAGCACCCCGTCATCGGGCGCGGCGATGGTGTGCTCCATCTTCATGGCCTCGAGCCAGATCAGCGGTTGCCCGGCGGTGACGGTGTCCCCGACTGCCGCGCCGACCCGCAGGACCGAGCCGGGCATGGGCGCCAGCAGCGAGCCATGCGCGACGGCGTCGTCGGGGTCGGGGAAGCGCGGCTGGGCGGTCAGGTGCACCGGGCCCAGCGGGGAGTCGACGAAAACATCAGGGGCGTCGGGCTTCCCGTAGCGGGCAACATCGAACGCCCGCTCGACACCGTCAGCTGCGAGCACCACGCGGTCCGGTGTCGCCGAGACGAGGGTGACGCCGGTGTGGTCCGGCAGCTCCACGCCGGTGCGGGTGAACCGGTACCGCACGGTGTGCTCGGTATCGGCATCCCGGTAGGTCCTCGTCTGGTATCCCGAGGCCAGGTTGCGCCAACCGCTCGGGGCGGCGGCGAAAACCGTTGCGGTACTGCGGCTCTGCGCCGAATCGGCGAGCGCTGCGGCGACGGAGCTCAGCGTCACAGACTGCTCTGTGGTCAGCGGGGCCGCCAGCTTGTCGAGACCGTGGGTGTCGAAGAAAGCGGTGTCGGTGGCCCCGTCGAGGAAACCCGGGTGGCGGAGCACGTTGACCAGAAGGTCGCGATTGGTGCGGACACCGTGAATACGGGTGCGGGCCAACGTATCGGCGAGTATTCCCGCGGCCTGACGACGCGTCGGCGCGTAGGAGATGACCTTCGCCAACATGGGGTCGTAGAAGATCGACACCACCGAACCGTCGTCGATACCGGCGTCGACGCGTACACCGGCGCGGTTCAGCTCGTCGAACTCGACCGAGGCACCGGGCACGGCGAACCGGTGCACCGTGCCGGCCTGCGGTTGCCAGCTCTTGGCGGGATCCTCGGCGTAGAGCCGGGCTTCGATCGACGATCCCCACGACGGCGGCGGCTCGGGATCCAGCCGGCCGCCGTCGGCAACCACGATCTGCAACTCCACCAGATCCAGGCCCGTGGTGGCCTCGGTGACGGGATGCTCGACCTGCAGGCGGGTGTTCATCTCCAGGAAGAAGAACTCGCCGTCATCGTCGGCCATGAACTCGACGGTGCCGGCACCCGTATAGCCGATGGCCTCGGCCGCCAGCCGGGCCGCTTCGAACAGCTTGCCCCGCATACCCGGGGTGCGTTCGACGAGCGGCGACGGCGCCTCTTCGATGATCTTCTGGTGGCGACGCTGTATGGAGCATTCGCGCTCGCCCACCGCCCAGACGGTGCCGTGGGCGTCGGCCATCACCTGAACCTCGACGTGGTGGCCTGCGGCCAGGTAACGCTCGCAGAACACCATGGGGTCGCCGAATGCCGACTGCGCCTCTCGTTGGGCTGCGGCGACTTCCGTCGGCAGTGCGGCGATGTCCCGCACCACCCGCATGCCGCGGCCACCGCCGCCTGCGGAGGCCTTCACCAGTACCGGAAGCTGCTCGGCGGTCACGGTTTCCGGATCGAGCTCGGCGAGCACCGGCACACCTGCCGCGGCCATCATCTTCTTGGCTTCGATCTTGGAGCCCATCGCCTGCACGGCGGGCACCGGTGGGCCGATCCACGTCAGCCCGGCGTCGATCACCGCTGCGGCGAAATCGGGGTTCTCCGAAAGGAATCCGTAACCGGGGTGCACGGCGTTGGCATCGACAGCGCGGGCTGCGGCGATGATCTGCGCCGCATCGAGGTAGGCGGTGTTGCCGCTGAGGCGTACGCGCGCATCGGCCTCGGCGACGTGCGGCGAGCCGGCGTCGGGGTCGGTGTACACCGCGACGGTGCCGATACCCAGCCTGCGACAGGTGGCGAACACGCGGCGGGCGATCTCCCCGCGGTTGGCTACCAGAACTCTCGTGATTGGCATTTTGTCAGCTCACATCCGGAAGACGCCGAAGTTCGACGTCCCCTCGATCGGGCCATTGGCGATGGCGGACAGGCACATTCCCAGGACGGTGCGGGTGTCGCGGGGGTCGATGACGCCGTCGTCGTACAACCTGCCGGACAGGAACATCGGCAGTGACTCGGCTTCGATCTGCGCCTCGACCGCGGCTCGCAGCGCCGCGTCAGCGGCCTCGTCGACCTCTTGCCCGCGGGCTGCGGCGGCCGCGCGGCTGACGATCGAGAGCACCCCGGCGAGCTGCGTGCCACCCATCACCGCGGATTTCGCACTGGGCCAGGCGAACAGGAACCGCGGATCGTAGGCGCGCCCGCACATGCCGTAGTGACCCGCGCCGTAGGACGCCCCGATGAGCAGCGAGATGTGCGGCACGGTCGAATTGGACACGGCGTTGATCATCATCGAGCCGTGCTTGATCATGCCGCCCTCTTCGTACTGCTTGCCCACCATGTAGCCGGTGGTGTTGTGCAGGAACAGAAGTGGGGTGTCGGCCCGGTTGGCCAGCTGGATGAACTGGGTGGCCTTCTGAGATTCCTCGGAAAACAGCACGCCGCGGGCATTGGCCAGGATGCCGATCGGATAGCCGTACAGCGTGGCCCAGCCCGTCACCAGCGAAGAGCCATAGAGCGGCTTGAACTCGTCGAAATCCGAGCCGTCGACGATGCGGGCGATGACGTCGCGCGGATCGAACGGGATCCGCAGGTCGGCAGGCACGATGCCGACGAGTTCTTCCGCGTCGAACAGCGGCTCGACCACCGGCGCCGGGGTGGGGCCCTGTTTGCGCCAGTTCAGCCGGGCCACGATGCGCCTGCCGATGCGGATGGCGTCGAGCTCGTCGGCGGCCAGGTAGTCACCCAAACCTGAGGTGCGGGAGTGCATTTCGGCCCCACCCAGGGACTCGTCGTCGGACTCCTCACCGGTGGCCATCTTCACCAGCGGCGGTCCGGCGAGGAACACCTTCGAACGTTCCTTGATCATCACCACGTGATCGGACATGCCGGGGATGTAGGCGCCGCCTGCCGTCGAGTTGCCGAACACCAGCGCGATGGTCGGGATGCCCGCTGCGGACAGCCGGGTGAGGTCACGGAACATCTGCCCGCCCGGGATGAAGATCTCCTTCTGGGTGGGCAGGTCGGCGCCGCCGGACTCCACCAGGGAAATGACCGGGAGCCGGTTCTCCAGCGCGATCTGGTTGGCGCGCAACACTTTCTTGAGTGTCCAGGGGTTGCTGGTGCCGCCCTTGACGGTCGGATCGTTGGCGACGATCAGGCATTCGACGCCCTCGACGGCGCCGATGCCCGCGACGACGCTGGCGCCCACGGCGAAATCGCTGCCCCATGCGGCGAGCGGGCTCAGTTCCAGGAAGGGTGCGTCGGGGTCTAGGAGCAGCTCGACGCGTTCGCGGGCGGTGAGCTTGCCGCGGGAGTGGTGGCGGTCCACGTACTTCGGCCCGCCGCCGGCCAGGGCCTTGGCGTGTTCGGCGTCGAGTTCGGCGAGCTTGGTGGTCATCACCTCGGCGGCTTCGAGGAACGCCGCGGAGTTCGAGTCGATGGTCGACTTGAGCGCTGTCATGCCTGGCCTTCCATTCGCGAATGTGAAGCTACTGCGATTATTTCGCCGATTTTTCGCAGAGAGCGCACACTCGCGGTCGCGGGGTATCGGCTCATGACTGGAATCCCAACGTCTTCGCGGCCAGTGAGGTCAGAATCTCGGTGGTGCCGCCGCCGATGCCGAGGATACGCATGTCGCGGTACTGCCGCTCCACCTCGGACTCGGCCATGTAGCCCATGCCGCCGAACAGCTGCACGGCCTGGTTGGCCACCCATTCACCGGCCTCGACCGCCGTGTTCTTGGCGAAGCACACCTCGGTGATCAAATTGGCTTCCCCGGCCAGCTGCCGCTCGACGACATTACGCGTGTACACGCGGGCCACATCGGTGCGGCGGGCCATCTCGGCCAGCGTGTTCTGCACCGATTGGCGGGAAATCAATGGTTTGCCGAAGGTTTCGCGGTTGCGGCACCACTCGACGGTCAGGTCCAGACACCGCTGGGCACTGGCATAGGCCTGCGCGGCGAGGCCGACCCGTTCGGAGACGAACGCCGCGGCGATCTGGAGGAATCCGGAGTTCTCGGCACCCACCAGATTGGCGACCGGCACCCGCACGTCGGTGTAGGACAGCTCGGCGGTATCGCTTGAGCGCCAACCCATCTTGTCGAGCTTGCGGCTCACCTCGAAGCCCGGCGTGCCCTTGTCGACGACGATCAGCGAGACGCCGCCTGCGCCGGGCCCGCCGGTGCGTGCCGCGGTCACCACGTAATCGGCGCGTACGCCGGAGGTGATGTAGGTCTTGGCGCCGTTGAGGACGTAGTCGTCACCGTCTCGAACTGCGCGCGTGGTCAGGTGCCCGACGTCCGAGCCGCCGCCGGGCTCGGTGATGGCCAGGGATCCGATGAGATCGCCCCGCAGCGTGGGCTTGACGTACGTCTCGATCAGCCGCTCGTCGCCCGAGGCGATCATGTGCGGCACCGCGATCCCGCAGGTGAACAGCGACGCGAACACGCCGCCCGGTGCGCCCGCGTAATGCATTTCCTCGCAGATGATCACCGCGTCCGCACCGTCGCCGCCACCGCCGCCGACCGATTCGGGAAAGTTGGCGCCGAGCAGTCCGGCTTCGCCCGCCTTGCGATGCAATTCGCGGGGGAGTTCGCCGGTGCGCTCCCATTCCGCCACGTTGGGCAGCACCTCGCGTTCGGCGAAGCTGCGTACGGTCTTGCGCAGCGCCTCCCGCTCGGGGGTGTTCCAGATGCTCACTTGACGAGTTCCTCCGGGATATCGAGATGACGGCTGCGCAACCACTCGCCCAGCCCTTTGGCCTGCGGATCGAACCGGGCCTGATAGGCCACACCCTGTCCGAGAATGCCTTCGATGACGAAGTTCACGGCCCGCAGATTCGGCAGGACGTGCCGGGTGACGGGCAGATCCGCTGTCTCGGGCAGCAATTCGCGAAGTTTGTCCACCGTCAACGCGTGGACCAGCCAGCGCCACTGCTCCGGGGTCTTGACCCAGACCCCCACATTCGCCGACCCGCCCTTGTCGCCGCTGCGGGCCCCGGCGATGGTGCCCAGTGGCAGCCGCCGGGTGGGTCCGGCCGGCAAGGGTTCAGGCAACTCAGGGTCGGAAGCCGGTGCGACAGCGAGGGTTTCGTCGGCGGGCGCAATGTCGACCCGGGTGCCGTCGGCGTGCACGGCGACGTGCGGCACGAGCGTGGCGTCGACGTAGCCGGGGGTGAACACGCCGTACACTTGACCGTCGGCGGGCGGCGCGGTGGTGGTGAAGCCCGGGTAGCTTGCCAGGGCCAATTCGACTCCCGCCGCGGAGAATTGACGGCCTACGACGTTGGGATCCGGATCGCGGGCCACACAGTGCAGCAGTGCGCTGGCAGCCTCCTCGGTGTCGGCATCGGGATGGTCGGTGCGGGCCAGCGACCATTCGAGCTCGGCCGGTTTGACCTTGAGGCCTGCCTCGAGCTGGCTGCGCACGAGCTCGGCCTTGGTCTCGATGTCCAGGCCCGTCAGTACGAATGTCGCGGCGTTGCGGAAGCCGCCGATGCTGTTCAACGACACCTTCAGCGTCGGGGGAGGGGCTTCGCCTTTGACGCCGGAGATGCGCACGCGGTGGTCGCCGTCCTGGCTCAACTGCAGCGAGTCGACGCGCAGCGTGACATCGGGATTGGGGTAGCGGGCGCCGCTGATCTCATAGAGCAGCTGTGCGGTGACGGTACCGACGCTGACCTGGCCACCCGTGCCGGGATGTTTGGTGATCACCGACGAGCCGTCGGCGGAGATCTCGGCGAGAGGGAACCCGGGGCGCTGTAGGTCGGGGATCTCGGTGAAGAACGCGTAGTTGCCGCCCGTGGCCTGGGTGCCGCACTCGATGACGTGGCCCGCGGCGACGGCACCGGCGAGTGCGTCGTAATCCGTTCGCTCCCAACCGAAGTGCGCCGCGGCAGGTCCGACGATAACCGAGGCGTCGGTGACCCTGCCGGTGACCACGACGTCTGCGCCGCTGTCCAGACAGTCGACGATGCCCCACGCGCCCAGATAGGCGTTGGCCGCCAGCGGTGTTCCCAGCCCGAGCTCACCCGCCCGGCTCACGAGATCGTCGCCTTCCACATGTGCGACGTTGACGTCGAGGCCCAGCCGTTCGGCCAGCGCCCGCACTGCGCCTGCCAGGCCTGCCGGGTTCAGCCCGCCGGCGTTGGCGACGATCTTGACGCCGTTGTCCAGGGCCAGGCCGAGCGACTCCTCCAGTTGCAGCAAGAAGGTCTTGGCGTAGCCGCGTTCGGGGTTCTTGGCCCGGTCGCGGGCCAGGATCAGCATGGTGAGCTCGGCGAGGTAGTCGCCGGTCAGATAGTCCAGCTCACCGCCGGTGAGCATGTCGCGCATCGCGGAGAGCCGATCCCCGTAGAAACCCGAACAGTTGCCGATGCGTACTGCAGGTGGCACACGTACTCCCGTCGACGCCGATGAGCGACCCAACCAACCGGTAGGTTATCGGGTACCGCAGGTCCCACGTCAAGGGGGCGGGGCCGGGAAGTCGCCACCGCTTCCCGTGGGCGCCCGCGTGGCCTGCGCCGCGGCCAGTGGTCGCGGTCCCATGGAAATTACAGCGTTCTCACAGCTTGCGGTCGGTTATTTACGCTGGTGACAGCGGTCCCTCTGCCGTGGGTTGCTTGCATTCGCAAATATGCCTCGTGACCAGCAGCGATCCCGGCCCGCTCATGCCGCAGGATGTCGGCTGAACTCACGCGTGGTGGTCCGGCCGCCACGCACCACGGCTGGGAAGGGGATCGGATGGCCAAGCACCGGGCAATGTCACCGCACTCGAAGCGGGCACGCACCATTCTGGGCGGCGTCGTCGCGGGTGGAGCGCTGGCCATGATCGCGCCGACGGGCCTGGCCCACGCGACCCCCGGCGTCGACAACGCCAAGGGTGAGGAGGGCGGAACGGGCCCACGTCCCGTCTCCACCATGGCCGACAACGCCGGCCGGCCGGACTTCAAGAACCCGGCGCCGGGCGTGCGGGCGATCCAGACGGTCGGGGACACCGTGTTCAACCGGGGCAATGACCTGAGCACCGCGGTCGACAAGTCCGCCCTCGGTGTCCAGTACCACCGCGCCTTCGGTACCCGGGGCACGTTCAGCACGGACGAGGACGGCGTCGTCTCGTACAACGACGACGGCAGCAACGGCTACGTGACCGGCATCCTCAACACCGGCACCGGCGGGCGCAACGGCGCCCAGACCATCCCCGGCAAGGTCTACTCCCAGACCGTGGTGATCCGCGAGTGCAACATCACGGTCGCCAACCAGACCGGTGTGCCCAGTGGCGCGCGGAGCTGCCACAGCTAGGTAGGCTCGACGGACGGCGTCCTGCGGCGTCGTCCACGCGGCCTGCCCGTTTTGGAACCGACGCAGGTCAACCGTTACTCTGTAGTGCAATCGTCTGCCGCTGCGGTGCGCGCGGCAACCCCAAGCAAGGAGATGCACGTCATGGCTGTGCCCAAGCGCAGAATGTCGCGCGCGAACACCCGTAGCCGGCGCGCGCAGTGGAAAGCCGAGGCCACCGGTCTGGTCGGCGTCAGTGTCGCGGGTCAGCAGCACAAGGTGCCGCGCCGCCTGCTGAAGGCTGCTCGCCTGGGTCTGCTCGACCTGGATCGCCGACGCTAGGCGTATTTGCGGCGCGCCTCTCAGGTCAATCTCAGATAGAGCGTTGACACTGTGGCTGTGCGCATACTTGTCGTTGACGATGATCGCGCTGTGCGTGAATCACTGCGGCGGTCGCTTTCCTTTAATGGCTATTCGGTCCAGCTCGCCCAAGACGGGGTAGAAGCTCTCGATCTGATCGCCGATGACCGTCCCGACGCGGTGGTTCTCGATGTGATGATGCCGCGACTGGACGGTCTTGAGGTCTGTCGGCAGCTTCGCAGCACAGGTGACGATCTACCCATCCTGGTGCTGACGGCCCGCGATTCCGTGTCCGAACGGGTCGCCGGGCTGGACGCCGGGGCCGACGACTACCTACCCAAGCCATTCGCGCTTGAGGAGCTGCTCGCGCGGATGCGGGCGTTGCTGCGTCGTACCGTGTCCGACGACGGTGCCGAATCGCAGAAGATGACGTTCTCGGATCTCACCCTGGATCCGGTCACCCGCGAGGTCACCCGCGGCGAACGTCAGATCAGCCTGACCCGCACCGAGTTCGCGCTGCTGGAGATGCTGATCGCCAATCCGCGGCGGGTGCTGACCCGCAGCCGCATCCTCGAAGAGGTGTGGGGCTTCGATTTCCCCACCTCGGGCAATGCGCTCGAGGTCTACATCGGTTACCTGCGCCGTAAGACCGAAGCCGACGGCGAGCTGCGGCTCATCCACACCGTCCGCGGCGTCGGCTACGTGCTGCGGGAAACGCCGCCCTGATCGGATGATGTCGCTCAATCCGAACACCTGGCGGCCGGGCACGCTGCCGAATACCAGTTCACTCTCATTGCGCTGGCGCGTGATGATGCTGGCGATGTCGATGGTGGCGATGGTCGTCGTGCTGATGGCCGTCGCCGTCTATGCCGTGGTGTCCCGCGCGCTCTACGACGACCTGGACAACCAGCTGCACAGCCGGGCCCGGCTGCTCATCGAGAGTGGGTCACTGGCCGCCGATCCGGGCAAGGCCATCGAGGGCACGGCGTACTCCGACGTCAACGCCATGCTGGTGATCCCGGGTCGCTCCATCTACACGGCCAATCAGGAGGGGCAGATGTTGCCCCTCGGACAGCCGGAGAAGGACGTGATCTCCGGCGAGCTGCTGATGTCGCTGCGCACGGTCAACCACCAGCGGGTGCTCGCGGTGCATCTGGCCAACGGCAGTTCTCTGCTGATCTCCAAGAGCCTGGCGCCGACCGGACAAGTGCTCCGACGGTTGGGCACCGTGCTGCTCATCGTCGGCGGTGTGGGTGTCGCCGTGGCTGCGATGGCAGGTGGTGCCGTCGCCAGGGCCGGTCTGCGGCCGGTGGGCCGACTCACCGAGGCCGCTGAACGCGTCGCGCGCACCGATGATCTGCGGCCCATACCGGTCGTCGGCAGCGACGAGCTCGCCCGGCTCACCGAGGCGTTCAACATGATGCTGCGCGCACTGGCCGAATCCCGGGACAGGCAGGCCCGGCTGGTGTCGGACGCCGGGCACGAACTGCGTACGCCGCTGACCTCGTTGCGCACCAACGTCGAACTGCTGATGGCCGCGCAGGCCCCAGGGGCGCCGCCGCTGCCCGAGGAGGAGATGGCGGGACTGCGTGCCGACGTGATCGCGCAGATCGAGGAACTGTCCACCCTCGTCGGCGATCTGGTGGACCTGACGCGGGACGACGCCGGCGGCGTGACCCACGAACCGGTCGACATGGTCGAGGTGGTCGACCGCAGCTTGGAGCGAGTTCGTCGGCGCCGCAACGACATTCAGTTCGACGTCGCGATGACTGGTTGGCAGGTCTACGGCGACGCGCCTGGCTTGGGCCGGGCCGTGCTCAACCTGCTCGACAACGCCGCCAAGTGGAGCCCGCCCGGGGGCCGGGTCGCGGTGTCGCTGCGCCAGATCGATCCCGTGCACGCCGAATTGGTGGTGTCCGACCACGGGCCCGGTATCCCGCCGCAGGAACGCAGGCTGGTGTTCGAGCGGTTCTACCGCTCGACGGCCGCGCGGGCGATGCCCGGATCGGGCCTGGGATTGGCGATCGTGCAACAGGTTGTGCTGAAACACGGTGGCGCCCTTCGCATTGACGAAACCGTGCCGGGCGGCGACCCGCCAGGGGCATCGATTCACCTGATCCTGCCCGGCATGCCACTTCCCGCCGAGCCACCCGAGGACGCAGCGACACGCGCCGACGACGCCGCCGACGACGATGCGGTGAGCGCAGACAAAAGGTGAGACAGTTAACTACGGCCGCGGACAAATCATGGGTGCAACCAACGGTTCTCTAAGTGGATTCTCAGTTCACCTGGGCAACCTGGGGAACACCTTCTTCGTTTGTTGAGTAGTACGCGAGCCGATAGACCTTTACAAGAGAAGAGCACCGCACCGCCATGACGAACCCCAGGTACTCATCACCACAGCAGCCAGGCCAGGCTCCCGGCGGTGGCGCTCCCGGCTACCAGGGCAATCCTGACCCCTATCAGTCGCAGGCCTATGACTGGCGTTACGCGCGTCAGCAGCCGCAATCGCCGCCTCATCAGCAACCGCACGCTCACCAGCAGCCGCAACAGCCGGCTTATCGCCCGCCGTATGACCCCTACCGCGTCGCCCCGGCGACACCGCAGGTGGTCGCGCCCGTAAAGAAACGGGGCAAGGCCGGTCTGGCCGCCGGTGCGCTGGCGCTGGCCGTGGTGTCGGCGGGAATCGGCGGTGGCGTCGCCACGGTCGTGACCCATCAGGACCGTCCGCATCTGGGCGCCGAGTCCAACAGCGCGGCACCGAGCGTGCCTGCCGCCGCCCTGCCCGCCGGTTCGGTGGAGCAGGTGGCCGCCAAGGTGGTGCCCAGCGTGGTCAAGCTGGAAACCGACATGGGCCGGGCCTCCGAGGAGGGGTCGGGCATCATCCTTACCGCCGACGGTCTGATCCTGACCAACAACCACGTCGTCGCTGCCGCCAAGCAGGCGCCGGGCGCTCCGGGCGGCGGCGCGCAGACCAAGGTGACGTTCTCGGACGGCAGTACCAAGCCGTTCACCGTCGTCGGTACCGATCCCAGCAGTGACATCGCGGTGGTTCGTGCGCAGGGTGCATCGGGGCTCACCCCGATCACACTCGGCTCCTCGCAGAACCTGCGGGTCGGCCAGGACGTGGTGGCGGTCGGCTCACCGCTGGGACTCGAAGGCACCGTGACCACCGGCATCGTCAGTGCGCTCAACCGTCCGGTCGCCGCAGGCGGCGACGCGCGCAACCAGAACACCGTGCTCGACGCCATCCAGACCGACGCCGCGATCAACCCGGGCAACTCGGGCGGCGCGCTGGTCAACATGAACGGCGAACTCGTGGGTATCAACTCCGCGATCGCGACCATGGGCGGCGATTCCCCGCAGGGGCAGAGCGGGTCGATCGGCCTTGGCTTCGCGATCCCGGTCGACCAGGCCAAGCGGATCGCTGACGAGTTGATCCAGAACGGCACGGCGACCCACGCGTCCCTAGGGGTACAGGTGAGCAATGACGCCACCACCGACGGCGCCAAGATCGTCGAGGTGACCAAGGACGGGGCTGCCGCCGCGGCCGGGTTGCCCAGCGGTGTGGTGGTCACCAAGGTCGACGATCGGGTGATCCCGAGCGCCGACGCACTCGTTGCCGCCGTGCGGTCCAAGGCGCCTGGTGAGAAGGTCACCTTGACCTACCTCGACCAGACTGGCAAACCGCAGACCGTGACCGTCACCCTCGGGAAGGCCGACCAGTGAGGATCCTGACGCCGGCTCCCGGACAAGTGTCACTGCGAGTGGCTGCGCCGCTGTCTGCCCGCACATATACGGTTGCAGGCATGGAACAACCAGGGGAGTTGGTGGGGCGGGCACTCGTGATCGTCGTCGACGATCGCACCGCCCACGGCGAGGAGGACCACAGCGGTCCGTTGGTCACCGAGTTGCTCGGTGAAACCGGTTTCGTCGTCGATGGAGTCGTTGTCGTTTCGGCCGATGAGGTCGAGATCCGCAACGCGCTGAACACGGCAGTCATCGGTGGCGTGGATCTGGTGGTGTCTGTCGGCGGCACCGGCGTGACGCCACGCGATGTCACCCCGGAGGCCACGCGCGACATCCTCGACCGTGAGCTGCTCGGCATCGCAGAAGCGCTGCGCGCCTCCGCCTTGTCGGCGGGCATCGCCGACGCCGGGCTGTCGCGCGGTCTGGCGGGTATTTCGGGCAGCACGCTCGTGGTGAACCTGGCCGGCTCCCGCTCAGCGGTCCGCGACGGTATGGCCACGTTGGGCCCGCTGGCCGTGCAAATCATCGGACAGTTATCAAGCTTGGACATCTAACCAGTGCGATACGGCGGCCGACGGCCGCCGTTTTCGTTGGAGATGGCAAATGCAATACCGATGGAGCGGTGAGGTTACCGTCCAGTTAATAGCTCACCGGCAATAAATGTGATCTTCGTCACAAAGGGGAATGTGGATGACTCATCAGCCCCAGCCGTCACGGCGCCTAGTTAACAAAATTTTCGGGGACACGCTGCCCGAGGTCGCGGCGAGCGAGCGCGACGAAGCTTCGCCGGAGGACGCGGCCGAGCACGACCAATGGCTTCGGAGCAATATTCCGCCTCATCACGGTTGAACTGTGTTGCCACAGTGAACGCCGTAAATGCACGGTCAACAGTGTGATGTGGCTCAACTTCCGTTAGCGAAGCGAACTACGTCACAGCATTGCCGGACGTCGAGATCGCCCCTGCTCCTGCGCTCGTGAGCATCTGTTCATCCGATCCCAGCAAACTTTTGCCGCCCAACTGCTGACGTGCCCGCAGATTAGTGCCTGCGTTGCCGGTCGGATGCCTCCCCGTTATGTTCCTCGTGTCAACGATGAGCGAAACGTAAGGACAAGGTGTGACCGTTCTAATCCGGGTCACATCACTGGTCTTGCCGGGAGCGCGGCCGGAGTCGGTCGTGCGCCCCCACAACGACATAGCTAGGGAGAACATGAAGGCATTCAGTCGGGTGCTGACCGCGTTGGTGGTTGCGATGGCAGGTGCCTTCGCAACCCTGTTCGTGAGCACCGGTACCGCGCACGCAGGTCTGGACAATGAGCTGAGCCTGGTCGACGGCCAGGATCGGAC
>NZ_MVHF01000050.1 GCF_002086485.1 Mycobacterium aquaticum
ACCGAAATTCTCACTCAATCTGGGGCATCGCAAGTCAGCGGCGTAATCGTGCCCCACATTCAATGAGAATGGACAACATGTTGGGTGACAACTTCATTGAGACCAATCCCCTAGTGTTGGGATCCCAAGAATTATTCTGTTCAGACCAAGCCTCGGCCCCCGGACTAGCCAGCCAACACGGTTGCAGAATCGGTTGTCGACTGCCGTAAGCTGCCACCGGCTACGACAATTCGGTACGTGCCGGTCGCCGCTCGCCGGTTTCCTCAACGCGAGCTCAATTACTCTCGACGATGGCGAGTGCGCCGACCGTCGTCTAACAGTGGTCGGCGCGATCCCACTCGCAGGCTGTGGCGACCAACGAGTTCAGCACTGACACAACGAGTTAAACCGGACCTGATCAACCGGCATTGTCGCGCGTGGCTTCGCGGACCATGATGCCCAGTCTCAACTTGGCATTGGGGTCTGCCATCCGGGCTACGTCCCAGTGCTCAACGATGTATTCAGTTCCGTCGATCCTGACGCGATCGCCGATCTGCATCGTTCGGTTTGCCAGCTGGTCTAGGTCGACCAGCGCGCCGACCACGGCCAGTGATCGTGAACCACGATTCCGACGTGAACTCGATCATTCGGCACTCTCCCATCGAAGGTTGCTCAGATTCTCACCGGCGCCGACAACCATAATGGCATCGCCCGTAGACAACAGCACGTTCATACCCTTCGCTCTACGAGGCCGGCGCAACCACCGATAGACCGCTAGTGTCTGGTAAGGCGGCTCTCCCCCGCTCCGGGCAACCGCGGGGCCGCGCCTAGACATCCCCGTTCTCAGCCCAGATCGAACCCGCTCAAGAGGTCAGCGGGACAATAGAATTCGACGCCGCGGGGCAACTCAATCGGCACGTCGTTCGGCGGGTTCCCTTCCCGTGCCGCGGCGGTGCAGGACGGGCCCGATGGGTTACCGTGCGGGACGCGCGATGGAATCGGTGTCTATTTGCGGTGCAAAGGCGGGAGCTGGACCGAGTACCAGCTCCTCGGCGGGCCATAACACATCCACCTGACCTACCCCGGAGTGACGACGATGCCGGTCATAACCAGCACCCGAGAGGCTGCGCTGACCGCGGCGGGCGTTCTCGCCGTGCTCGTGCTGAGCGGGCTTGTTGGGTGGTTCTGGTACTGGCTGGTACTGGTACATCATCGACAGCAGAAACCCCTACGGTGGCCACGACTCATACGGGATGCGCGACTACACCCCTGAAGTGGAAGAAACGGCTGCCAAGGCAATCGTCGCAGGGTTGAACACCAGAAACCCCGACAACGTCACGCAGCTGATTCGCAACCACAGCGGAGACTCAGAACGTGAGGCCGACAACGCCCGGATTACCCGTGATGAGTAGCTTGCCGCCCACCCGGCGGCGGTGGCTGCCCAGGATTGGTGCCGGGATGCGGGCGATGACGAGCTTCGGGTTGAGGCCCAATGCATGCACGTGATCGGGATGGCTGGGTTTGGGCGATCGCGGCGAGCAGGGTCGTACCGGCATCGCCAGGTTTGGTCCAGCGGGCCAGCGGGCGTAGCCGGGGGATGAACATGGCGATTCCGCCGACGATCTGGATTGTCGGCGGCGGTTGAAAATTGACCCCCTAGCGGCAGGGTGGTTTCTAGGGGTTGTCGCAACACTTCTCTAGGTTCTGGAGGTTGTGTTGACGTCATCTCGTCGGGTTAAAAAGGGGCCGGGTCGCCGACCGCAATCAGCCAAGCGCCAGAGGTTTATGGAGCTTCGAGCCAAAGGCTGGTCGATTTCTGCCGCGGGTCGCGAAGTCGGCGTTTCGCGGACCGCAGCAAACAACTGGGTACGCGGATACAAGACCTACCAGGGCGGCAAGGCCGTCGGGTTTGTGCCGGCGCTGGATCGCTTGGCTGTACGTCAAGTGAGTCCGCGGTATCTCTCTCAGGACGAACGCATCGAGATCGCCGATCTACGTCGGACCGGTCTGAGCATCCGCCAGATCGCCGATAAGGTCGGCAGAGCCCCGTCGACGGTGTCGCGGGAGCTGCGTCGCAACGGCCGCCGCGACGGCGCGTATCGACCGTTCGAGGCCCACCGCAGGGCCGTCATGCGCCGGGCACGTCGACACCCGCGTCGTGTCGAGTCGAATCCGGAACTACTTGAGGCGGTCGCCGAATTGCTCACACAGCGGTGGAGTCCACCGCAGATCGCTCGCCACCTGCGCCGCCAGTTCCCCGACGATCGGTCGATGTGGTTATGTCACGAGAGCATCTACCAAGCCGTCTATCAGCCCGGTTCGCTGATCATCAGACCATCGAAAGTTCCTACCTCGCAACGAGGTCCGCTTCGGACTGGACGTGATCACCGAAAGGCGCACCAACGCTCGAGTTGCAGGCGCCCGCGGTTCGCGCAGCCGATGCTCTCCATCCATCAACGCCCCTTCGAACCTACCGATCGCAGCCAGGCTGGGCATTGGGAAGGTGACCTCGTCGTGGGCAAAAACCAGGGATCGGTGATCGGTACCCTCGTTGAGCGGCAGACCCGGCTCGTCAGACTGCTGCACCTTCCCAGTCGGGACGCCGACAGCCTGCGCGCCGCCATCACCGCGTCGGTGGCCGAGCTACCGCCCTCTCTGGTGCGGTCGATCACCTGGGACCAGGGCATCGAGATGGCACGCCACGTCGACATCACCGCCGATCTCGGAGCGCCGGTCTACTTCTGCGACTCACACTCGCCGTGACAGCGCGGAAGCAACGAGAACAGCAACGGATTGCTGCGCCAGTACTTTCCCAAGGGAACCGGCCTCAGTCACCACTCGGTCGAGCACCTGCGCGCCGTTGAGAACGAGATCAACAACCGACCCCGCCGCGTCCTCGGAGACCGCACTCCCGCCGAGCTTTTCAACGCCCTGCTAGCCTCACCGGATCATCAAACGTTGCGACGATGACTAGAACCCACCTTGCCGCGCCGGGGTCAGAATTCACGTGCCGCTGACACGCAGGATTTGGGATGGTTTGCAGTCTTGTCAGCCGAACGGATGAAAATTAGCCCTACGTAGCTCAGCAATCTTGATTTGATACGAGCTACGGGTGCTAGTTTGACCGGGACCTTGCAGCTGGAACGTCTCCCAGTGCCGTGCGAATCGAGGGGATCGATTGATGAAAATTCTTGTAGCACTGGTCGGAACAAGTGCTGCGGCCGCGGCGTTCGCGTGCATCGGCTTCGTTCCGTCGGCCGCTGCAGAACCGGCGTGCCCCTACGACATGAGCACCCAGGCCGGAAAGGATGCGCTTCAACAGGCGATCGTCGCCTCTTCGCAGCGCGTCGGGGAGCATCAGCAGCAATACGGACCGAACGGCGACCTCGAACTGGCCACACAGGACATCAACGATCAGCGGAATATGAGCAACGTCATTCTCGCTTGTCAGGGCGTTCAGTCAACGCCTTTGGCGCCGGTGGAGTTACCGCAGCAGCCTCAGTTACCACCCGCGGTCGACACAGCTCCATCTGTCGACGGATCATGCCAACAATTGAGTGACGCCTGGTCGAATCTTGATTACATTGTGCCCGCGGCAGATCGATTCGCTGAGTTGAAGAAAGTGCCTGGTCTGGGACTTGTTTCGGCAGCGCAGCTGATCGGTTGCGGAATAAGTGACATACCCACCGCAATTATGAATCCCAGCAGAGAAAATCAGAGCGATGTATTCAGCGGATTTTGCAATGGAGTCAACAACATGATTCCATTCCCCATCGGCGATCCTTGCGGCAATACTCGCGCAGGTTAAATCTCACCAGGGGCTGGGGCGTCTTGGCGGCTCACGCTACACGAATCGGTTGAGTATTGATTGGCTGGTTTAACCCAGTTTGGGCCGACTTAGCGTGCGGGCCCGCGCCGATAGACGCCAGGGGCGGATTGGTGGGTGCTGCGACCTAGCAGCCTGGATTGGTTGCGCTGCTCGCTATGCTGATAGTGGCCGCGTGTATGGAGTCGGCCCGATACATTTGGTCGGAACCATCGGGCACGATAACGTTGCCAGAATAGAGCTTTACGTCAGCCCTCTCCGCCAGACCTGTCCAGTCCGGAACGGCACCGTGTACTGCCGCGGCTAGTGCATTTGATTCGAAAGTCAGGTATTTGCACGATCCTGATCCCCGGAAAAGCGACCAGTCGAGATTGACTTGTTCGACAGAACCGACTTGCTGAATATCGGATGGTAGGAGGCTTGCGGATGTCGCGATTGCGGTGGTGGCGTCAGTCGGTGGCTCGAAATACACGACAGCGTTGATGAGGCGGTCTCCCCAGACACCGACCGTTGGATCTGAAGCGCAGACAAGTGCGCCGTTGGGGAGGCGCCAGCCGCGATCAGCTGCGGCGACACCGCGTTTTCTGTCGCCCTGGCCGATGCAGTCAGAGACGGATACCGTCTGGAACATTTCGTTCCAATAAGACTCTTTGGAAAGAAGTCCGCGCGGCGCAGGTTCGCCCGTATTGTCGACGGGAGGCGCGGAAATCGCCGTCTCGCTGCGAGGCGAAACGGGGGTGCCGGTCTTTGCCAGCGGGCTTGTGACCGTATCTGTTGTCGCTGGAGCTTTATCATTACCGCATCCGGATAGCGCGACGAAGAGTGCTATTGAGGTAACTGCTTTGGTTGATGCCCGCATGTCCCGCAGCTTAACTGGCGCGCTGATAATCCATTTCGCAGGTCCAGTTGGCGATGGTGTACCGGGTGTGGCTATGCGCTGAGTGGATACGTGCGCTGGTTAGAACTGGTTTTGGCTCAGACGAGTTTACCGTTGGCGCGTCGCATTACTTAATCCATCAGTCGAGGTTGTTCATGCCACATACGAGTACACCCCCGCGCCACGGCCCCGGCGAGCCTGTCTGTGCGGGGACCGTACGAAAAAGTCGCTGTCGCAACGGGTTCACCCCTGCGAGTGCGGCATTCGAGAAGAACGTGACTTGTTTTCGGCCTACCTGGGACTGCACGTCCGTCCCCAGGCCGATGGGGTCGATCGGCTGGACTTGCGCACAGCTGTCCATGGTTGGGGGCATCGTCAGGACGTCGACGAGCCGCCGAAGTCCAGCCGTAGTGCATCAGCATGCGAGAGGCGCGCACATCCGCCTTCGTGGAGGTCCGTGGCGCGCACCAAAGGCGGTCACAATCTGGCTACCCCACTTATCAGACACACCCCTTGCCCGTATCAACTTCGCAGTGTCGCGGTGATGAATTCGGCGATCGCGGCATCTTGCCGTCCACCTTGAGCCGTGCACTGTCCCTGACCGCGACGTGTGCGCTGGCCGCTGTCTGGGCCTCACCTTTAGGTCTAGCTCGTCGAATGCTCGGTGTAACGATGACATCTCTTCATGGCTGGACGTGCCGCTGGGCCCCCTCGATATCCCCTTCGTAGCGGCGCGGGCCGTCCGGTAGTGTTCCTGGGCCGGCACCCCTCGCTAGGAGATGTCCCCTCGATGCAAATCGCCGCCATCACCGCCCTGGCCTCGGTCGCGCTGTGTGCGGTCAGTTGCGCGTCTTCCTATAAGGCAGTTACCGCTGAATCAACGACGACGGTGACTACCACCCTTACGACCACCGTGGCAGCCACTACCGTGACCGTTCAGCCCGGCCCACCCAAGACGGTGGATCAGGTAATCGCCGAAGATGGTCCAACGGACTGGCTCAACCGGCTTCATAACGCGGGGTTGGGCGATTGGCCTGTGGCGGTGGCCAACGACAACGCGTGGAAGATTTGCGACCAGCTGTGGGTGGGCGGGGATTACGACAAGATCATCGACAAGATGAGCATGACCACACCGCGCGATCAGATTCTGGCGCTCTACGGGGTGGCCGTCGGCTGGACCTGTAACCAGCCGCCAGGCGCTCCACCGGGATATCCCAAATGATTATCCGCAGTGCGGCGGCAAAATACACACAGCCATATAACTTCGAGCCATCTCGCGCTTGCCCGCCAGTTCGACCGGGGAAAATCGCCGAATCCGATCGTAGGTATGAGTTGTGTGTGTGCGGCGATCTCGACGGCATGTTGGTTGCCTGCTCGCGGTGTTCTGGCGCGGTCGTTGGGCGAGTCCGCCGAGTTCGGTCCCGGCGTCCGGTACGTCCGGGGCGGTTGTGGACGTCAAGCTCTGGTAGGAGGTGTCGGCGACCCGGGCGGTCGCGATCGAAGACGTGACTGACGTGCCATTGGCGCGGGTGTCGCCGCACTCGCGGTTCACCGAGGATCTGGGCGCATCAGGCAGCAGCTACCATTCGCCCATGTCGCTGCGGATCGGTGGGAGCTTCGCTGAGTACCGAATTGAGCGGTTGCTGGGCGCAGGAGGCATGGGTGAGGTTTACCTGGTTCAGCATCCGCGTCTGCCGCGCCGCGATGCTCTCAAGGTTCTGCGGCCTGAGGTTTCCGGCGATATCTCGTTTCACGAGCGATTTATCCGTGAAGCCGACGTGGCCGCCAGCCTGCGCCATCCTCACATTGTTGGGATACACGACCGTGGCGAACAGGATGGTCGGCTGTGGATCGCCATGGACTTCATCGACGGCATCGACATAGCGAAACTGGTCGAACAGCGCTATCCGGCCGGCATGCCCACCGAACTCGTCATCTCCATCGTTACCGCTGTCGCCAATGCATTGGACTATGCCCACAAAAGGGGTCTGCTGCACCGAGATGTGAAGCCCGCCAACATCATTGTCGCTGATTTCGACGGTGATGACCGATCGGTTTTCCTCGCCGACTTCGGTATCGCCCGGCCGATCGATGACACCAGCGGCATCACGGCGACCAACATGACGATCGGGACCGTGGCCTACGCCGCTCCGGAGCAGTTGATGGGCGAGGAGATGGACGGGCGAGCCGACCAGTACGCCTTGGCTGCGACCGCCTACCATCTCCTGGCTGGCGAGCAGTTGTTCGCCCACTCGAACCCGGCTGTAGTCATCAGTCGTCACCTCAACACGGTTGCGCCGGCGCTGGGGACTCGGCGACCGGACTGCGCCGGACTTGATCCGGTGCTCCGGATTGCGTTGTCCAAGAATCCGTCAGACCGATTCGCGTCCTGCGCGGCGTTTGCGCATGCCTTGGCCGAGGAGTCGATCGGGGCAGGAGCGGCGTCTGCGCATGCGTCGACGGAACTGGCACCTCGCGCGCACCGGTTTGAAACCGCCTCTCCTCCGGTACGACGGGCGCAAAACAGGTCACGGGTCACCTGGGCAGCCTTTGGGGGGTAGCCGCCGTGCTGCTCGTCGGCGGGGCTGTGCTGGCCTGGCGGTTCTCGGAGGGCAGCCGGCAAGCGGGCCCGGCCGTCACGCCGACCACCACGAACGCTGCCCCGCCGCCGTCGACGCCAGCAGCGATCCCGCCACCGGCAGTACCGCCTGCTCCGACCGCCGTGACGGCCCCGAGTCCGACCGTTGCCATACCGACGCCCAAACCAGGCCTGGTGAGCGACGCGGCTCACCCGTGCGATTGGTGCGACACATCAGACGTCCAGTTCTTTCAGTCGCCCTCAGGAAACATCAGCTGCGAAATCAACTACCGGCGCGGCGGGATCCCAGACTCGACCTACTGCATGTCGATCAGTCCGCCACAGAACGTTTCGATGAACTCGAATGGTGTGCTCACATCGGTCTGCACAGAAGGCGACAGCTGCCTGAGCAACCCACCGCAAGGCGAACCGACACTGCCCTATAGCCACACGACCGGATTAGGTCCATTCACCTGCTTGTCGGAATCACGTGGTGTCACCTGCACCGTCGGCTCAGGCAGAGGCTTCGCGATATCGAAGTCAGGTATCACTCCCGTCGGCTGACCGCGCAGCGCTGGCGAAACCCGCGCCGGAGCCACTGCCTACACACCACGATTCGACCGCTTAGCAGCTATACGGGCGTCAGACAGCGGTGCCGGGATCGGTGTGAGCACCGGCCTCTCAGCGGTCCACCACGGCCGCCGAAATCCAGATCAGCTCACCACCACGAATCGACCGCCTGCTGTCAATGGCCAGGTTGAAGTATCCGCTGGTGGCCAGACAAAGGTATCCACCCTGTGCGGTAGTTCTTAGGTTGGCTGCGGCGGTGGTGGCGTGTTCGCGGACGAGTCGTTCGACGGCGTCGGTGCTCAGGCGCCGCCCGGTTCGGGTCGGGAACGCGGGTTCGTTGCGTTGTCCTGCACGCTCGGTCATCCAGACCCGCATCACCGACCGGGTGAGGTGGTCAGCGGCACGGCCCGATGTTTACGGCCCTTGCCTAGGCATTGAACGTTGGCTCCGTCGCCGAAAGTGATGTCGCCGCAGTTCAATCCGGTCAGTTCCGAGACGCGTAGCCCGGTCTGCAGCGCAAGTACCAGCAGTGCCCGGTCTCGGCGGCCTTCCCATCGATTCCGATCGGGCGCCGCAATGAGTGCGTTGCGCTCGGTGGCGGTCAGGAACGACACGAGCTGCGTGTCGAAACGTTTGGCCGGGATGGCCAGAACCTGCTGGATGAGCGCCGCATGCTCGGGATGGCGCAGGGCAGCGTAGGTGAACAGCAACCGGATCGCAGTCAATCGTAGGTTGCGTGGCCCGTTGTGACGGGTTGATTCGAGGTCGTCGAGGAACGCGCTGATGGCCTCGACATTCAGATCCACCCAAGTCCAAGGCGCTGGGAGCAGTGCCGGTTCGTTGTTGCAGAAACTCCAGCAGGAGTTTGACCGAGTCGCGGTAGGAGCTGATCGTGCGTTGGCTGACCCGGCGTTGTTTGACCAGCCGTTCGGTGAAGAAACTCTGCAGCGTCGGTGCGATCGCGCTCATCGTGGCACCGCCGTTTTGGCCAGTTCCAGCCGGCGGGCAGCCAGCATCAGCAGCTCGGGCGTTGCCGACAGATACCAGTAGGTCGAGCGAGGGTCGCGGTGCCCGAGGTAGGTCGACAGCGTCGGCAGTTTCGCTTCGACGTCCGCGCCGGTGCGATACCAGTTGAGCAGGGTCCGAACCGCGAACGTGTGCCGCAGGTCGTGAATGCGGGGTGGTGGATCGGCATCGGCGCCGATTCTCGTTGCCGTGCATATCTTTCGGAATACGACGTGGACGGTCGGGTAAACCATGCGGGCACCGCGAACGGAAACGAAGAAGCTTGCTGACGTGGGGTGTGGGCCGTGTTGGTCGCGGGTTCGCTAGCGGCGCAGTGCGTCCACCGCCGTCGGGGCCAACGGCACCAGTCGGGACTTGCCGAACTTCGATTCCCGGATAGTCAGAACACCTTCGACCCAATCAATGTCGCCACGATCGAGCCGGATGGCCTCGCCGACGCGCATACCGGTGACAGCGAGTAGCCCGATGTTTCATGGGTGGTCGACGGCAGCCGCCAACGCAGTCCACGGGCTTCGCCGAGAACGGCCTCGATGTCGTTATCGCTGAAGATGAACGGGGTATGGCGCTGCCGACGGAACGCGAGCAAGCCGGCCGGTGGAACCTCAGTACGCGCATCGATGGCGGCCATGTGCTGGACAAAGCCGCGAGCGATGGTCATTCGCCTCGGTGCGACGGTGCTGGCCGGGTCGACGCCCGTGGACGACGTGACTGGAGCTACATGCACAGACACAACAAGACCTCCGGGGTGTGTCACTAGGTCCACGTGCGTCAACACACAGACCCAAAAGGAATCCACATACAGACCCGTTCCTGACACCTCCGGTGGCGCTTGAGAAGGACTAACTCAACCTATATCTCTATCAGCGGTAGCCCTCCGGCGGTGCGTCCAGGATGACGACTTTGGTCTCCAGATAGGGGCGGAATCCCTCGCGGCCACCTTCACGGCCGAGGCCGGACTGTTTAAAGCCGCCGAAGGCGATTCGGGCATCGAGCCTGAAGTCGTTGTGGCCAACGGTGCCGGAACGCAGCTGGCGTGCAACGTGCCGGGCCCGGTCCACGTCGGGAGTGAACACGCTCGCGTTGAGGCCGTAGATCGTGTCGTTGGCGATCCGTATTGCGTCGGCCTCATCGCGCGCGGGCAGGACGGTGAGAACTGGACCAAAAATCTCGTCTTGCGCGACGACGGAGGAGTTATCTACCTCCGCTAGGACGGTCGGTTCGATGAAGTAACCACGGTCCAGGGCGGCGGGCCGGCCACCACCGACGACTAAACGTGCGCCGGAATCCACACCTTGGTTGATGTATCCCAGGACTCGATCACGTTGACGGGCTGAGACCAATGGGCCCATCTGCGAGGCGGGGTCGAAAGCATTGCCTACCTTCTTAGCTGAGAACGCGGCAGACAATGCCTCAACGAAATGATCGTGCCGGGCGCGCGTGACGATCAGGCGAGTCAGGGAGGCGCAGCTTTGGCCGGTGAGGTGGCATTCGGCCTGCGCAATCGCCGACGCAGCCTGGCCAAGGTCAGCGTCATCGAGGATGACCGCCGGCGACTTACCGCCGAGCTCAAGGGTGACCCGGCCGATCCGCTGACCCATCAGCGACGCGATGCGTCGCCCGGCGACGGTTGAGCCCGTGAAGGCAATCTTATCCACCCGCGGATCGGTGACCAGAGACTCCGATGCCTCTCGGTCGGCTGTGACCACATTCAGTACTCCGGCGGGCAGGCCGATATCTTCGGCACACTCGGCCAGGATGTACACCATCGTCGGCGCTTCGGGCGCAGCCTTGAGGACAATAGTGCAACCTGACAGCAGCGCGGGGGCAATCTTGTGGATCGCCAGCCCCAGCGGGCTGTTCCACGGCACGATGGCGCCTACCACGCCCACCGGCTCCCGCACGATCATGCTGAAGCCGGCTCCCGGCGTTGTCGGCGCTTGCTCCTCCCACGCGAAGTCCGACGCCACATCGGCATAGAAGTCGAGCACGCCCGCGTAGAACTCGCCGGTGCCCTGGGCCACGGAATATAGCGCCCCGGATTCGCGGGGCCACGCATCGGCCAAAAGTGCCGCACGGGATCGCAATCCGTCGGCCAGTCGCCGCACATATTCAGCGCGTCGCGCGTGTGTCATTCGCGGCCACGGCCCCTCGTCGAACGCCGTACGTGCTGCGGTGACAGCCCGAGCCACATCGTCTTTACCTGCCGCTGCGACGGTGAGATAGATCGACTCATCGTTGGAATCGATGACCTCGATGACGTCGTCTCGGGACGGAGCGACCCACTGTCCGTCCACAAAAAGCTCTCGCGGATGCAGGAGCGGGCTATCGGCAGTGGTTCGAGAAGTCATGTTCCCTCCTAGCGGGCATTGCTGGTGCGCGGGTCTGCGCGAGCGGGTTGGCAAGATGCGCGCCGCAGGGCGCGACGACCAACTGGTGATCAGTCGTCGTGGAGGATGACGCCCCGGATGTTGTGTCCCGCCAGCAGATCCGCGTAGCCCTGGTTGATCTGGTCGAGGGTGTAGCGCCGGGTGATGAAGTCGTCCAGCCGCAACTTCCCGCGCTTCGCTAGGCCCAGCAGCCGCGGTATGTCCACGTGGGGATTGCAGTTCCCGTATAGCGTGCCGACCAGTTTCTTCTGGAAGAGGGTGAGCCATGTGCCGGGTAGCTCAATTGTGTTGTCGTCGTAGTAGTCGGACACCCCGGTGAGCACGACCGTCCCGCCCTTGCGGGTGATGTCGAAGGCAGCACGCACGACCTCACTGGTCACCTTGCCGACGGTCACGACGGCGACGTCGGCACCCACCCCGCACGTCAACGCGAGGATGTCGGTGTGGGCATCGGCGGCGTTGTCGTAGGTGCGGTCTGCCCCGAGTTTCTGAGCGAACTCGAGTTTCATTGCGACGGGATCGACTGCCGCGACCGTCTGAGCGCCGGAATTGACGGCGGCCTGCACCGCGCTCGAGCCGATCCCGCCGCAGCCGTAGATGGCGACCACATCGCCTTCGCGTACCTGACCGGCGTTGACGACTGAGCCCCAGCCGGTTGTCACGCCGCAAGTGACTAGCGATACCCATTCCAGCGGAATGTCCTTGTCCACCTTCACCAATGAGCGCTCATCGGCAACGAGGAACTGTGAGAACGTTCCGGTCGCCGCGATGCCGCCGATGGGGACTCCGTCCATGCTGTAGCGCAGGCCACCATTGGCCAGCACACCGGTGGCCAGATTGGCGCCCAGGTCGCACAAATTGCTATGGCCGGTAACGCACCAACGGCACCGACCGCAACTGGGGATCCAGGAAACCCCCACGTGATCACCGACTTCGAGCCGAGTAACCCCCGGCCCGACAGCCTCGACAACGCCAGAACCCTCATGGCCACCGACGATAGGAAGGCTCGTACCACCGCACTTGTTGTGCTCGTCGGAATGGCACAGACCCGACACCTTCATCCGGACCAGGGCCTCGCCCGCACGGGGTTCCGCGACATCAATTTCCCGAACCTGATATTCCTGATGAAGGCCAGTCAGTACAGCTGCCTTGGTTTTCATCTGACACCTCTCTTTGGGCCGGACGTGGGTCCAGCAATGCTCATTGGACGGGGTGGGACTGCTGGTGGTTACATGTGGCGGTGGGCGGCGAGTAAGCATTCATGCCGGTGGGTACTGAAGCTGGGTGATCTCCATCAGCGCCTGGATTCCCTCCACCCCTCCTTCACGGCCCATCCCGGACTGCCCGAAGCCGCCGAGAGGTTCAAGGAAGGTGGCGCCGAAGTTGTTGATGTTCGTCACCCCAGCGTGCAGGCGAGACGCGACCTGCTCGCCGCGCGCGATATCACCGGTGAATACGCCGCCCGCCAAGCCGTAGCCGGTGCCATTGGCGATCTGGATCGCTTGGTCGACATCGTTATAGGGCAGCAACACGATGACCGGACCAAACACCTCCTCCTGGGCGACCCTTGCATCCGGAAGCACACCAGCAACGAGCGTTGGCTCGTACCAGAAGCCCCGATCGAACTGCGGTGGTCGGCGTCCTCCCGTGATCACGGTGCCCTCCTCGCGAGCCAGTGCCACGTAGCGCTCCACCCTGTCTCGCTGCGCTGCTGAGGCCAGCGGCCCAATCATCGTCGCCGCGTTGCCGGGCGGCCCGATGACCAGTGACGAGAAATAGTCACCGAATGCGGTTGTCCAGTCCTCAAGCCGCGACGACGGTACGAGGATTCTGCTGTATGTGGTGCACACCTGGCCGGTCTGGGCCAAGCAACCCGGATAGAACATCGAGACGCCGGTGGGGTCGATGTCATCCAGCACAATTGCAGCGCTCTTGCCCCCGAGCTCCAAGGTCAACCGGGTCATGTTCTGTGCTGCCGCACGCATGATTTCTTTGCCAACCGCAGTGCTTCCAGTAAACGAGATGTGTGCAATGCCTGGATGAGCGACGAGCTGCCGACTGATGTCAACGTCGGCAGGGAAGATACTGATCAGGCCCGGCGGAAGTTCGAGTTCGGTCAGGACCTCGGCGAGCAGGAACGACACCATTGGGGTCAGCACGTCGGCCCGCAAAATGACCGGACAGCCCGCGGCCAGTGCGCTGCTAACCTTGACTGCCGCCAGAAGTAGTGGCCCATTGAAAGGCACGATTGCCAGGACCGGTCCCACCGGGGTGCGGCGGATAGCGACCTTCGCCCCACTTCCGGTGCGCACTTCAGGCTCGTCACTCATCTCGCGAGCCAGGCGGGCCGCGTCGCGGAAAACGGCGATGCTGATGGTGCTCAACATCGGAGCGAAGGTCGCCAGACCGCCCAGATCCTCGATGTAGTAGCGATCGAATTCAGCCTGGCGGCTTTCTATCCCATCGGCGATGGCGTCCAACGCATCGGCGCGTTCGGCAAACGAACGCCTCGCCCAGCCCCCAGATTCGTGCACGGCTACTGCTGCCGAAACTGCTGTGTCAGCGTCGGCGGCCCCGGCCAGGGGCACAGTCGCCAGAAGCTCTTCGGTGGCGGGGTTGATGACATCGACCGTCGCCCGATGGCCGGGTTTCCAGTCGCCGGCGATGTATAGCGTCGAATCGGTGGTCATAGCGGTCATTGCTACTTCCTTGCTATTGAGATTGAGTTATCCAGCTCACGCAGGCTCGTACGGTTACAGTTCGTTGGCATCGCTGCCGGGCGATACCGCTCGTTCAGCCGTCGGCTGCTCGATCGACAGAGCAGCTACCGGGCAGGCGAATACCGCGTCGATAGCACGGGCCTGCAATTCCTCTGGTACGTCCTTGCCGTCATAGTGATGCACGAGGTTGCCGTCATCGTCGAGCTGGAAGACTGCCTCCGCCGCCTGCTCACACAGTCCATGGCCCTCACATCGATCAAAGTCCACCGTAATTCGCACGCTATTTACCTCGGCTGCCCTTAGTCTCGTTGGTTGTATTGGTCTCGATGCGGACCGGCACACTCCTGAACGCGCGGATCGCGTTGTTCACGGCCCGGACCGGCTCTCCGGTGAGCACGAACCTGCTCACTCGTTGAGTGAGTGCCAGCAGAAGCGATTCGATCTCGATTCGCGCCAGGCCCTGTCCGCCGCACGAATGCGCGCCGTATCCAAATCCCAGTTGCCCTGCCGCATTGCGTGTTACGTCGAAGGAATCGGGCCGATCCCATTGGCGTTCATCGCGATTGGCGGACGCGTAGAGTATTAGCAGGTGATCACCCGCGTTGAGGCTCGCGCCGGAGATGTCGACATCTGTCGCGGCTCGCCGTCCAAGGGCGCGTATTGGGGTTTCAAACCGAACGATCTCATTGACTGCAGCCGGCACGAGCGATGGATCCTCGCGCAGGATCTGCCATTGTTCGGGGTTCTGTGCGAAAAGGTATATGGCGCTACCGATCGCGCTAATCGTCGTGTCCAGTGACGGCGCCACATAGGCGAGCATCAGCCGCACCGTTTGATGTTCCGTGATCTCGCCACGCTCGGCCGCCTGCAGGACGCGCTCGGCGAGAGTGCCGGGCAGCACGTCGCCCGCATTGACAATCTCGGCGGCGAAGTCGGTCATTTCGGTGACTTTGGGAAGGGACGCTACACATCGTTCGTTTGCCGGCCCCATGGCGTCAAAGTTGGCGCTGGCCCATTCGAGTAATCGGCCGCGACGATTCATTGGCAGACCAACGAAGTCGGGAACAATCGACAGCGGCAGCGCCTGGGCCAAATCAGTTACAGCGTCGAAGGAACCCAAACCCACTACATGCGAGGACAATTCGGCAGCCCGGGCTTCCACGGTCTCGCGAATGGGGCGCAGCGCTCGAGGCGTCAATCCCCCTGCGACAACCCGCCGCAGATGCGCGTGAACATCGCCATCGCTCGCGATGGTGCCGCCCTGCATCGCGGCGTTTACCGCGTCTGTCATTGCTACGGCGTTACCTGAGCGGAATACTGCGTCGTCGCCGAGCACGGCACGGGCTTCGGCGTACCGCGGCACTGCGTACATCTGATGCCGCTCCAGCCAGACGACCGGCCCCATGTCACGGAGCACCCGGTAGTGCTCGTACGGTTCGACGATGGCCTCGTCTGTGAACAGATCCAGGGCGTACGACGGGATATTGGTGGTCGTCACATGTACTCCATCTGCGGTGCTCGTTGTTGCTTAGCGCGGAGATGCCGTCTGTCAGCAACTCGGCGACCGCTGTCAGATTCGCGGCCAGCGCCGACTGGATCGTCTATAGCCAACATCAGGTGATGCTCATTATTTGAGCATCGATGTCACCTTTTGACATCATTTGTGACATGGTACACCACTAGCGTAGTATGGCAACGTCCAATCCACGGATACAGATACTTCGAATGCACACCAAGAGACGCGTGGCGGTGCCATAACCCGGCGGCGCTGCACGCACAAGCGCCGTGGGATCACTTCGCCAGACGTGCCTCACGGTGAACCTGCTCATTGGAGGTGTGCAGTTCCGCCGCTGAGCAGTCCAAGTTGCGAGCTGCGGCTCGCCTATCGCTGAGAGGTGCGATCGTGCAAGTGACGGCCGCTGTCGCCCGAGTGCCTGGCTCCGAGCTAGAGATTGTCGAGCTCGATCTGGATGAGCCGCGATCGGATGAACTTCTTGTCCGCCTGGTCGCCACCGGCATCTGCCACACCGATCTGATGGCCCGGGACTCGCCGGCACCCATGGAGCTGCCTGCAGTGTTAGGGCACGAGGGCAGCGGCATCGTCGAACAGGTCGGCTCAGCAGTACGTGGTCTCGCGGTCGGCGACAAGGTAGTGCTCACCTGGGACAGCTGTGGGGCATGTCGCCACTGTCTTGCGGGCAGCCCTGCTTACTGCGCCGAATCCACCCTGCTGAACCGCAGCGGGCGCCGGGCCGACTTCAGCACCAGCCTCAGCGAGTCCGGTCGACCAGTATGCGGCCACTTCTTCCAGCAGTCCTCGTTCGCCACTCACGCTCTTGCTCATCCGCGTAATGCAATAAAGCTGCCTGATGACACGTCGTTGGAGCGGTTGCGCTTACTCGGACCTCTAGGGTGCGGGGTGCAGACCGGCGCTGGTGCGATCCTGACCGCCTTCGACGCGCGGCCGGGCTCCTCTGTCGCGGTGTGGGGTGCCGGCAGCGTCGGACTCAGCGCAGTCATGGCCGCGGCCAGCAGAGGCTGCGATCCCATTGTCGCAATGGACATCAAAGCCGAGCGACTGACCAGTGCACGCACGTTCGGCGCCACACATACGCTGGACGCAGATGCCGATGACATCGTGGATCAGGTCGTCGCGATCAGCGGTGGCGTCGACTATGCAGTTGAGACGACCGGGATCGCGCGCG
This sequence comes from Mycobacterium aquaticum, assembly GCF_002086485.1. GTDB lineage: Bacteria > Actinomycetota > Actinomycetes > Mycobacteriales > Mycobacteriaceae > Mycobacterium > Mycobacterium aquaticum. Next base: position 16,669 of record NZ_MVHF01000050.1, read on the forward strand.
TCGTGTCAGCCGCAACTCGGTCGTTGGGCATCGGCGGGCACCTAGGGTTGCACAGCCGGGCACGGCTGGGACCTGGCGGAATGGATATCGCGCAGATGCCACCGGGCCGCACCGTATCTTTTCTGATCGAAGGCCAGTGTGTGCCGCAGTTGCTGATCCCGGAACTACTGGGGCTGCACCAACGCGGAAGCCTCCCGTTCGACCAAATGATGACGATGTACGCGTTCGAGGACATCAACCAAGCGATCGCCGATATGAGCTCGGGCAAGACTATAAAGCCAATCCTCGTATTCTAGAGAGCCTTGGTTGCTGGTCCGTGCCGAGCCACCGTGGCGATCAGCGTTGCCTCGGATTCCGACGACGCTGCTGCCCGCATCGCTCGCCCTCGACCACAGGAAGCCAATACTGAACGGACGCGACTCAGCCACTGAGATTCTGGCTAGTTTCGCATCCCGTTAGTTTCGTATCCCCGAGATGCGCAACCGGGAAAGTGTCATGTGGCTTGATCGCATGACATCCGCTGCCGTCAGCGCCAGCATCTACACTCCACTCGCCGGTTGGGAGGTAGGCCGCCCGAGCGCGTCGAAGACAGAGGAAGACGTGGTCGCGCCAACGCCCGCTCTTGCCGTCGTGCAAGGTCGCCAATGAAATGTATCTGTTGACATACTGCTTGTTGGCCCCGGAGGGGGCGGCCTGCAGACGCGTCATCCGGTGCAGCGACGATCCTTCTCGGCGTCGTAGCAGACAGCGACGTCCGTAGCCAGCGGTCGAGACGGATCTGTTGCCTCTAGAGCCGACAGAGCTCGGCAAGTTGCTGTCTGCCCTCCACGCTCGGCGGACGGCCTGCGAGGGTCACTGCATGCCCAGTGACCGTGTCCTCAGCAAACAGATCAAAGCGGCGCCCTGCCGTTCGTTAGACCGTGCAGTCCTTCCTCGATGATGCGGAAGAACGGCTCGACGAGGAGCCGCGGAATCACCTGATTTTCGCGATCGGTGGTCATCGTCTTCCGCCACTCTCATGTGGTGACGAAATAGCCTTCAACACTTCTCGGTGTCGCGCAGCTGGCGCGGCGACACGTCCGGGCCTAGTCCTCGGGCGCGATCGTCACGCTGAGCCCGTCGAGCCGTGCAGTGAGTGCCACCTGGCATGAGAGACGCGACCGCGGGGTGACCAGAGACGACGTCTCCAGCAGATCCGACTCATCGCCGGTCGCCGGCCCGACGGCGTCCTGCCAGTCCTCGTCGACAATGACGTGGCAGGTGGCGCAGCTGTTGACGCCTCCGCATAAGGCGAGGATGTCAGGAATTCCGGCATCTCGGATGCTCTCCATCAGCGAGTGCCCTTCAGTGAAGGCAACGCTGTGGACGTTGCCTTCCCGGTCGGTCACGTTGGCGGTTCCGTGACCGACTTCCGCTGTGTCGTCACGCATTCAGATCACTCTGGAGTCCGAGGGAGGAAGCTCGTACGGACATGTCAGGCCACCTTTCAACGCGCGATCTGGGCGAGCAGATCACTTATTGGTCTGGAAGGATCAGCGAGTAACGCAGGGGCGATGTCCGCGCCGGACCGCACAAGGGCTTTGCCTTGCGCAAAGTCCTTCATGGCGTTCACCGCGTCGATTGCCGTAACGCGACCGTCCCTGAGGTAGACCACCGAGAAACTCTTCGAGGCCGGTGTGCCTCGAACGACGACCTCGTCGTAGCCGGTGTTTAGACCGACGGTCTTGAGCTTCAGGTCGTATTGGTCGGACCAGAATGTCGGCACAGGCGGATCGCCTTGAGGTTGGCCGGCAATGTGACGTGCAACGATGACGCCCTGATCGGCTGCATTCTGCAACGACTCCAACCGCACGGTCGCACCCCCGGCGTATCGGTTGGGTGCCGCGACACTGTCGCCGATTGCGAAGATGCCCGGCAAGCTGGTACGGCAAAGGGCGTCGACGAGGAGGCCGTTGCCCGCCGCGGCGCCTGCGGCTATCAGCGGCGCCGTCGTCGGCATCGCTCCGATCCCGATCACCACCACATCGCATGGCAATTCTTCTCCCGTGGCGAGGTGAACGGCGTTGACATGACCATTCCTGGCTTCCAGGTCCGCGACTTGGCGGCCCACCTGGATCTCGACTCCGTGCTCCCGGTGTTGGGCCTCGTAGAACTGCGAGATCGGCTCAGCCGATACTCGGGCTAGCACGCGATCGGCGGCTTCGAGGACGGTCACCGGCTTCCCGAGCTTGCGCAGGACCGCGGCAACCTCCAAGCCCACATACCCACCGCCGACGATGACGGCGCGCGAGCCGTTGAGAACGTCGGTCCGTAAGCGCTGGGTGTCGGAGACGTCTCGCACGACGTGGACACCCGACAGCTTCCGGTCGCGGGCGGGATCCAACCACCGGGGCGAGCTGCCGGCCGCCCAGATCAGCTGCCCGTAGCCGATGCTCTCACCGGTGTCGGTGATGGCGACCTTGGCGGCAGGTTGAACGGCGTCGACTCTCGTACCCTGTATCAGCGTGATCCGATTCTCAGCCCAAAACGATTCGGGGCGTATGAGTATCCGATCGAGTCCTACCTCGCCGGCGAGGAAGGACTTCGACAGCGGGGGTCGTTGATACGGAAGTGTCGACTCGGCGTTGACGATCCCGACCGAGCCGTCAAACCCGTACTGCCGCAACGCCATCGCCGCAGCGGTACCACCATGGCCGCCGCCGACAATGAGGACGTCGAACTGCTCACTCATTTAATCGCTGATCCTTGTCTACCCGGTCCTGTCCCGTGTTCATGCCTGCCGAACCGTGAGCTTTATTGACTGTCCGAGCCTGCAGCGACAGGCTGGTTTGCCGTCGCCGAGGCTGACTGTTCCTTGGTGATGAGCTTGTTGAGAACTCGCCTCATCAGGACCGTCGCGCGATCGGTCTGCAGAACCACTGGATGCAGGCTCATCAGGTCCACATTGCCGATGACCTGTTGCTGGGCTTCGATCATCGGCACGTCTTGCGTCGTGAAGACACGCTCGAGCAGCTCGCTGATCTTCGCGTTCGTCTCTGCGGAGTCCACTTGGTAGTCACGCGTGTTGTGATAGAAGTAGTGCGTCGTGGTCTCGGTCTCCGGCGTGAAGAAGTGCGCCGACATGGCCGAGGCACCTGCGTCGGGGTTCTCGGGCACTCGGCATCCGAACGGATGGATGACTGCTGAGGGCGCATGCCAGTACACATGGCTGTAGAAGTCCACTTTCGTCACCTCAGGCGGTAAGGCCTCCACCCACTGTCCCGGCGGAGCAATACCAGGCTGCTCACGCTCGCAGGCCACCACGTCACCGACAAGCCGGGCTTGCGGCACGAAGTTATCTCGCTGTTCCGCATTGGTGAGAACACCTGCGTGCAAGTACAGCGCATGCGACAGGTCCATGAGGTTGTCGACGGTTAGCAGGTAGTTGGCGTTGACGTGGATGTATCCCTGGATATGGGCGCGTTTATCATCGGCCAGGAACGCGAACTCATCGGGGATGCGTTTCTCGTCAGCGGGCTCGTCGCCCATCCAGATCCAGATCGCGCCGAATCGCTCAGCGAGCTGATAGGTCGGAACTGAGGCCTTTGGCGGATTGGACCCGCTGTCGTGCGGATTCCGGCTGCACAGGCCATTGGTTCCGAACTCAAGGCCGTGGTATCCGCACTGCACGGCGTTTCCGACATGCCTTCCAAGGTGTAGCGGCGCAAACCGATGCGGGCATCGGTTTCCGATCGCCGCTGCCCTGCCGCTCCCATCCCGAAACATCAGCACATCCTCGTTGAGGATGGTGCGGGCCAGCAGCGTGTCAGGGCCGATCTCGTCCTGCCATGCTGCGACGTACCAGGTATTGCGGAGTGCTCGCATCATAACCTTCTCTCGCGGGGGGTGATCGCTGAGCGATTCGTTGACCTTGGGGGTGTGTGTTGGGTGTCGGGGTTGGTCATTGGCTTACGCCACGAACGGTGTTGAGCAGGGCTGTGGCATTGGCGGGGGCGCTGTCTGCGCGCCAGGCGACGTGACCGTCGGGGCGGACCAACACCAACCGACGCTCGTACAACTCTGCGATCTCGGGCTGGTCTATGTCGATGATCTGCAGCGGCATAGCGGCCTGCGCGGCGGCCCGCTCGAGTTCTTCGTCGGTGCCATCGGACTCGGCAAAGCGCAGGACAACGAATCCATGGCCAAATAGATCGAGTGTGGAGCGGCCATCGGCCAGCCAGGCGTGCGGAGCGCGATGTCCGGGCCTGGCGGTCTGCACGTAGTTCGAATATTCATCCGGCGGCATCGGTGTGCCGTCGGGGACAATGACGGGTGAGCCCTCGTAGCGGAAGCCGAGCTCCAGCCCCAGCGAGTACCACTCATTGTTGAGCGCCTCGACTAGACGCTTGCCAATGCGCCGCCGGGCTTCCTCGCCTACCGGACCCGGGTCGAGTACATCGGCACACTCACTACTGTCGACCTGCGCCTGATAGTTGGCCGTGGAGCTTGCCGAGTTGCGCACGGCGACAGGGCGACGCTCGAGGTCGTAGGCCGCCAGCAAGTTTTCGCCACCCCAACCTTCCAGCTGGGCGGTCAGTATCCAGCCCAGGTCCGAGACGTCGCCGATGCCGGTGTTGAGGCCGTGACCACCGGTCGGCGACGTGGTGTGGGCAGCGTCCCCAGCCAGCAGCACCCGTCCTACCCGGTAAGTAGCAGCTGAGCACTGGCTGCGTCGCCACGGCGCCACACGCAGGACTTCGAACGGAATGTTGTGCCCCAACGCACGATGGAGCTGTGCGGTCATGTCGAAGGTCTCCGGGTTTAGGCGCTCCTGTGACCCGACCACGGTCAATCGCCAGATCTGGTCTCCGTCGATGGAGGTGAACGTGCCCCAGGTGCCGTCTGGCCCGAGCAGGATGTACCGCTCGCCACCACGGAGCTCCGGTTCGATCGCCAGGTCGGGAACACGGATCATCGCGCTGAGGGAGAAGTCGAGCATCTTGCCCTCGAAGGGGATTCCGAGCTGCCGGCGTACGGTGCTGCCGGCTCCGTCGCAACCGACCACGTACTTGGCGCGGATCGTGGAGCGTTCACCGGTGCCCACATCGCTAACCTCAACAGTGACACCGTCGGCGTCCTGGATGAGCTCTTCGACGTTGACGCCGTACCGGATCTCGGTAAGGCCCCGGCTCGCTACCGCCCTGGCCAGCAACGGATCGAACTTATACTGCGGGCACCGCAGGCGCTTCTCCGGCGACGAGTCTGGAATCGTCCGCTCCAGCCCCGACGGGATCGCTGAACGCCCAATGTGGTGTCCGACAAGGGAAGTCGCGTACACCGAGTCCCCCGGGAACTCGTCCGGGAAGCCTTCGGCGATAACCCGGTCGACGATCCCCCAGCGCCGACACATCTCGATCGTCCGCTCGTGAAGGCCTGTCGCTTTGGGCAGCAAAACGACACCGGCATCGGTGCCTCGCTCCACCAGCACGCTGCGCTGACCCTGCCAGGCCAGCTCCAACGCCAGCGCCAGACCCACCGGTCCGGCACCGACGATCAGGACCGGTACGACGTCGGCCGTACTGTGCTCGTCAGAAGAGCCATCGCCGCCCGCTTGGGTCGTATTCGGAACACTGCCGCTCATCGGCCGCTCCACCTCTTCGTCGTTGTCGGACTTGTCGTCTGCGCCCCGGCCTTTTAGAGACCTGGCTATGCCATGGACGCACCGCAGCGACTACGGGTATCGCCGCCGGACTTGCCTCAGATTGTCGAATGCATCTATGCTCACTATTTGAACATTTGATTACATATTGTCTCTGACATGAGGATAGTACGCGCTGCGCGGCCCCTGTCAAGTCGTTGCGCACCCGAATCGTTTGCGGGCACACAGGCGATCGCCGACCCACTGCTCGACCCCTTGAGCACCGTCAACGGTGACCGTCCTGCGTCAGACACCCACCTCGCTACACCATCGGCGGACGTCGGCCCATAAAAAGCCCAGCCGGCGATGAACACCAATTTCGACGTCCCTTGTTCGCGAACGTTGGCGTCGGCAAGAACCATGGGTGATTGATTGCTCGTGAATGCCGACACCGGCCCGCAGGAGCGGTCTGACGCTTGAACAACAGGGAACAATCGACATTGGCCGGCCACTCAGCTGGCTGCGGCCTCTAGAACGCTAGTGAACCCGCGACGACATACGACGCCTGTGGGTGAACCAAGCCCGCTTCGGTCAGCCGATTCCATCGTGCGCGGCGGCCATGTCTGTGCCGGTCTCGGCAGTGCCGAAGATAGGCCAGCAGATTTCGGTGCGATCGAAGCCGCTGAAGCGGCCGCAGTCGGCGCCCAGATAGTGCTCGCGGATCGGACCCTGGCCGCTCATGAGGTTGTTGCTGACGTAACTACCTAGGTGGCCGTAGCTTCGGTCGATGCCGGTGTGTGTCGAGCCAACATGGGTGAGCACAGCGAATTCAGCAGCGGGCAGCACGACGGCTCGCACGGGAGCGGGGGGCGGTACGGGTTCGGTCGTACCGATATAAAGTGTTGCCTCACCACGGGATTCGGAGAACAGCTCTCGCGCATACAGCCCGCTCGCCGGGCCGTGCGGCTGAGCGCCCGACCGGCGCAGCGCATCCGTAAGCTGGTGGGCGGTGGTGGCAAACCAAGACCCGATGCTAGCAATATCGATCGTCGAGGTGATCGCCCACGCGAGAGTCCTTGGTTCCTGGCGCGTGTGCACCTCCGGATGACGTTCTGACGGCGAGAGCAATTCGATCAGCTCGCGTACAGCATCCTGGGTGCGTTCCAGCTGTTCCTGCATTTGCGCTAGGTGCGCGGCGATGAGCGCGTTGCGCGCACCTATGTCGGGGGCACTCAACAATGCCTTTATATCGGGAATCGACATCTGCAGTGATCGGAACCTTCGAATGATGTGTGCGTGGTCAACCTGCGCGGTGTCGTAGAAACGGTAGCCAGAGTGCGTGTCGATGTGGGCTGGCACGAGTAGACCAAGATCATGGTAGTGGCGCAACGCCTTTTTGCTGAGCCTGGTCATCACCGAGAAGTCCCCGATCGGCACCTCTGAACCCACAGCCGCTCCCTCGTCTTCGGATCTCGTGATGCGGTACTGGCATCGACCCCATCATGACCGCCGCGACGCGCGCACAGTCAAGCAAGTCCGACGAGTCGGTTTCGCTGCCGTCGTTGGCTGCACTGGGGGCCAGCTGCCACCTCGGCGATCCGGCTGCTGGTGTGCCAGATGGCGCCGTTAGTTGGCCGCGAGACAGTGGGCACATTTGTCCACGGGTCTTGACCTTCCCCCTAGGGCAAGGCCGACGCTACGCGCTATGACCAATACTTTGATAACGACGGCCCGGTGGCCGCGGTGCTGCGTCACCGCCGCGGCCACGATGCCAGCAGGGATCGACCAGTCCACAACGAATCACCGTGATGGATAGTACGGCTTCCCTGATCGGCAAGCGTGCTCTTGTCACCGGTGGCAGCAAGGGAATCGGAGCAGCGATAGTCGGCCGGTTGACGTCGGCGGGAGCCCGCGTCGCAACCACCGCCCGTACTCCGGCATCAACAGCTGCGGAATTGTTCATTCGCGCCGATATCAGTACCGAGAATGGTGTCGCCGAGACCGTCGCGGCGGTTCAGGAGCGGTTTGGCGGTGTTGACATCATCGTGCATAACGCCGGCGGGTACGACTTTCCGCATGATGCCAGTCATCACACGGACGTTCAATGGCTGCAGGTTCTCGACCTGAATTTGCTTGCGCCAGTGCGGATTGACCGTGCGTTGATTCCCGGTCTTGTCGAGCAGCGGTCCGGAGCGATCGTGCACATCACATCGATCGCCAGCGTCGTACCCACGACAGGCCCACTACCGTATGCCGCTGCGAAGAACGCTCTGCGCGCGTACAGCAAGGGGCTGTCGTCCCAGCTGGGGGCCGCCGGTATTCGGGTCAACTCGGTATTGCCCGGCTTCATCCGTACCGATGGCGCTCAGCGGCTGCTCGACACGATGGCCGCGAGTTCCGGCGACACCGTCGACGAGGCCGAGGGCAAACTAATACAGCAACTCGGCGGCATTGATCTCAATCGAGCGGGCCGCCCAGAGGAGGTCGCCGCGCTGGTGGAATTCCTCGTCTCGGAGCGTGCGAGCTATCTCACCGGCGCGGAGTTCCGGATCGATGGGGGCACTATTCGCACCCTATGACCGGCCGACCGTTGCACATCGCTCCTCAAATCAAATCCCTACGAACGAAAGAGAATATGATGCCTTCACGCGACATGACCCCATACGCTGCGATGCAACCCTACTTTGATGTTGTTGCGGCCGGATTGGCGGGTTTGGTCGACGGTAGCGACTTCTTCGAGATGCACGCCGAGGATGCGGTAATCGAATACATCATCACGGTGCCGGACTACCCGCGGCAGATCATTGGCCGCGAAGCCCTAGCCGAGCTGTACTCCGACTACGGAAAATCTATCGTGCAGTCCGGTAGCAGCGACGTTCATCGCTACTACGATCCGGCCGCGTCCGTCGTGGTTCTCGAATACACGATGCACGGCACGGTCGTGAGCACCGGGGCGCCCTATATCAACCGGTTCGTCTCTGTCATTGCGATAAAGGAACGCAAGATCGTGCACTGGAGGGACTACCTCGATCCGCTGGCAGTTTTCGCGGCATTTGGCAGCGGCGACGCCAACTGACAGCATCACGCACGAAAGAGAGTTCGTCAACAGAGCTCGAAGTCCTGTCGAATACGGCCATCGTCGCACTGGCCCGGCGATCTCAGGGCGGGGTGTCGTCAACCTTGAGGTGCGGACACGCTGCTGCCGCCATCTTTCCGGCGGCGCCCCGCTGTCACGCCGGAATGCCGCACTGAACGAACATTGGGGGGCGTAATCGAGCTCCGTTGCGATGCGGATCAGGCTCTTGTCGTTGGTGCGCAACATGTCTCGGGCCAAACAACATCCGCTGATCGGTGACGTACCGCACTGTCAGTTGCCGAGCACGGCGGAACGTTCAGGGGGATACCACGCGGACATGCCGTTGGGCTCGGCGAACTCGTGGATCGTCCATGGGTGCGCTGCGCCGTGAATGGCCACCACAGGGAGCTGCTTGGCCGCGCCGCAGTTCGGCGCGCAGCGCGAGCACCAAGAGGACGTCCAGGAGCTTGTCGAGGACCGTCTGCGGCACGACCCAGCCGGCACTCGGCCGAACACCTTGCGCGCCGTTGAGAGCGAGATCGACAATCGTCCCCGCCGCGTCGGCGGAGACCGCACTCCGGCCGAGCTCGTCGACGCCCCGCGAGCCTCACCAGACCATCAAACGTTGCGACGATGACTAGAACCCAGCTTGCTGCGCCCTGGGCAAATCTTGCTGCTGCCGCCAGCAGCTGCGAATTGCGCGTGGCCCCGGCACAACCCGCGGGTCTTCGGCTGGGCTCTCGAGTCGTCAAGATGGCTGGGGTCGATCTCCATATCTATAAGTGGCTCCGAGCGTCGTGCTCGACGAGTGGACTTCACTCATCAAGCAGCGCTGCGCGAAATCGATTCGTGCTACCACTTTTTCAGATCGCGTCGAGGGCTTTTAGTGTGCGGCGTGCCCACTCCTCGAAGCCTGTCCCGCGGCGGCCCAGCAGCCATTCGAGCGTGTTCGGATTACCAACGAATTCGTGCTGCGAGTACCAGCGCGCAATCGAGCGGAAAACGTCCGATTGGTGCTTGGATTCTGGGGTCGGTGTCTCATCCGCTCCGAAGAACGCCAGCATGTCGTCGGGAGACCAGTAGACCAACGAAATCTCGCGGCCCAGCAGGCGCGAGAGGATACGGGCGGTCTGGTCGGCAGTCAGCCGGTCGGGTCCGCACAGATCGTAATTGGCGTAATAGTGGCGCTCACCCTCGGATAACACTGTGGCGGCTGCTTCGGCAATGTCTTCCACATCGATCAGATTCTCGCGCCAGCCTGGCGGAGTTTGCCGCCACTCCGGCAACTTGCCGGTCTTGAGCACCGGATAAATATGCACCTCGGTCATCATGAAGTTGGTCGGCTTCAGTACCGTCCAGTTGAGGCCGGATTCGGCCAACTTCTCCTCGATGTCACCCTTGTAGCGATGCTGGATGATGTCGACATTCGTGTACAGCGCGGAGCTCAGGACGACGTGCCGTGTGCCGCACCGTCGTGCGGCCTCGATCATCGCGAGGCCGCTGTCTCTTTCGCGTAGAATGCCCCCTGGACCGATGTGGTACACGGCATCGCACCCGTCGAGAGCTTGACAATACGTCTCGACATCCGCGAGGTCGCCAGCGACGACCTCCTCCGCGCCGAGCGCCTCCAGTTCCGCTTCCCTGCCGGGCGATTTGCGCGCCGCCCGTACGCGGTGGCCGGCGGCGGACAGCTTTGGGATGAGTAGTTTGCCCTGATGACCCGCCGCTGCGGTAACAAGAATCTTCATTCGCTTCTGCCTTCTGCTGAGTTGATGGATGTGGTGGCCGATCGCTTGGGTATTGAGCCGCAGTGAGACTCGCGGTACTCCACGTGCTAGCGCGAGGTCTTGTTGGGACGGTCAGGTGGCGAACGTGAGTGGCACATGTACGCCGCCAACTTCTGGCTTGATTGAATTCTCAGGCGCTTAGTGCACGACGCAAGAACTCGTCGCGCGCGGCTACCGCGGCCTGACTCAGCGCCGCCTGCGGCGCGATCAGATAGAAGGCATGGAATCCGCCATCCCACAGATGGCAATCCACTGGCACTCCAGCCTGCGACAGGCGCATTGCATAGATCAGGGCCTCATCGCGGAAGCCATCCACCGATCCGACGTCGATGAAGGTCCGCGGGAGCGCGGCCAGATCTGTAGCCCTCGCCGGCGCAGCGTAGGGGGAAACGTGCGCGGCACCTCGGCGCTCTCCCAGCAGCGACGTCCACCCGAACTCGCTCTCACTGCTGTCCCATAGCCCTTCACTGGCGAGCATGCGCGAGCTCGGCGTCTCGAGACGGTCATCGAGCATTGGTGACAATAGGATCTGGTGGGTGAGAGCGGGAAACCCCCGGTCTCGCGCGATTAACGCTGTCGCAGCGGCCAATCCACCACCTGCACTTGCGCCAGCAATCATGACCCTTGCGGGGTCAGCACCGACCGAGGCCGCATTCTCGGCCAGCCAGCACAACCCGGCGTAGCAGTCCTCGACGGCGGCCGGGTAGGGGTGTTCAGGGGCTAGCCGGTATTCGATCGAGGTGACCACCGCGCCCAAGTCACGGACGTAGGGGACGAATGCATCCAAAGCCATGTGCCGCGTGCCGGCAACCATGCCGCCACCGTGGATGTGATAAATCACCGGCGCCGGCGCGACTCCGCCGGTCGGCCGCAGGACCGTCATGCTCAGGCCAGGTGCGCCCTCTGGCCCAGGCACTGTCAGCTCGTCGACGAGAACCGTGCCACCAGCGGTGAGGTCGGGCTTGGGGGTTTCAGGGGCAAGCCCGGCGAGTATTGCTCGCACCTGTGCCAAGGTATCGGGGCCTGTCCGCGGGACCAGCTCCTGGAGCATAGGCAGCGCCAATGCCAGCTCGTCGTCGAGCGGCGGTCGGGTGGGGCGGGTCTCGGTCATCGCTGTGTCTCCTTTTAGATGAGAGTTCTTGGCGGTGCGGAACAATTGGTTCTCACGCCTGCTATCGGTGACTCGATACCGAGCTGCACCAGGCAACTAGGGCCTTGCGGCTAATCTGTCGGGGCGTCTTCGAGGACCTTGCGACCGCCGCCGCGTCGGCCGCTCCTCTTGTCCGCGAAAAGCCTGCACTATCGCGGGAATACATCATGGCGGTGACCCGGAGCCCCTTTGCGGACTATCGCCGTGAGCAAGCGCGATGCTTGCGTTCGATCCGCAGTGTGATCGGAGTGTGCCGCGACGCCCTGAAGGCATGCGCGGTGCTGGGCCGGCGGATCCCCCTTCACCGAGGGGACCCACCGGATCCAGCTTCAGCAGAACCCGAACGCATTTGCCCCAGTACTCACAGCCATCGGAGGAGTTGCTGCGGCCTGTAGGCAAGCCACAAGCTCAAGAAGAGGGAAGGCTAGATCTGGATCGGGTCGCCATAGATCGCGAACTCCGATCGCTCATCATCGGTGCCGATCCGTAGGTACGCGAATGACCTGATAGTGACCGGTCCACCACAAGCGTCGGCTTTGATGTGGAGATTGGTCACATCGAGCATTCCGGAGCCACCCGGACTCAGTGGCATGCTAGCCATAGGAAGGTCTGTGATCACGCCCGGCTGCAGATTGGTCTGGAGGTAACCGCTGAGTCCGCCGCCAAGTCCAACGTTGACGCCGGGACCTCCGGGCGATAATCCAACCGCCGCTGCCGGTGCGATCGCCCCGCCACCACCGATCTGCAGGCCGCTAGAAACGTCTATCTGGCAACCCAATTGATACCCTGCGGTAAACGAACTATCTGAGAGCGGGGTCTTTCCTCCACTGGCGACCGCCGTAGCTTCGAAAGTGACAAAAGCCTCACGCGAATTGGGGGCAGCCGCGAGGTTCGGTACGGGATTCACGACTTCATTCGCCAATGTGAGGTTCAGGCTCCAGCCGCCTCGCGTAGACTTGGTGTCGTTCTGCGCAGCCATGGGCTTGGGCTCAGCAGTGGCTATGCCGGACGTGAATGCCAATAAAGCGAGCGCCGCACACGCTGCCGGCGCTCGGCCGATCACTCTAAATCCGACTGATTTCATCGCACGTCTCCCATCGCGCCGAGTGGATTCGATGGGCTCGGTGCCAAACCCATCGGCGAGTTGCCCTGCACGCCGGCTGACGGCACCGGAGTCGGCGGGCTGGCGGGTGCAGGCGGACCAGAGGCGACGGCCCCGCTGTCGAGTTCCGCTAGCGTTCCGCCGCGCACCCCGGGAGTGGGACCGAGACCAGGAGCGATCCGCAGGCCGTGGCCTGGGCGAGCATTAGGCATCTGCGCTTGAGGGCCGCCCAAGTCCGACAGGGCGCTCACCCCTACCCCGCGGGCATCCGTCCGGGCGAGAGCCGGGCCATTGGGAAAGCCTGGCGGCCCGTATTCCATAGCGCCATATGGTGCGCTCATGCTGCCAGGCACCAGTGGTTGAACGGGGGGCAAGGGCGGCGGGTCAGCCCTGGCTATCGTCGGCGGGGCCAGGCAGGCACCAGCTGCCGCCACGGCTGCGGCGAGGCACCCTGCGATCACTGCTCTCGCAGGCAGCGCTCGCTGCCGCTTGAAAGCGGTGCAACCGGCCGGCCCGGTCGCGCCGGACTGCACCTCAGCGTAGACGCCGAAGGACGGGTCGAGCGCACGGGAGCCATCCAGTTCCGAAATGTGGCTTGGCATCATAGCCTCTTCTCAATTGTTGTGGTGGAGTTGTCATTTGGAAGCCTGCGTGTGGGGACGCACCGGAGTCCGCGCCATCGGGAGCGAACATCACAGTCAGCCCCGGAGCCGAGCAGCTAGTGGCGGTGGTGGTGCGCCAAATGTGAAGTGTGGTGCTCGCCCGACCCATCGCAAACGAGCTTCCATCAGTGAGTTGGGGGTGTGTGTTGGGTGTCGGGGTTGGTCATTGGCTTACGCCACGAACGGTGTTGAGCAGGGCTGTGGCATTGGCGGGGGCGCTGTCTGCGCGCCAGGCGACGTGACCGTCGGGGCGGACCAACACCAACCGACGCTCGTACAACTCTGCGATCTCGGGCTGGTCTATGTCGATGATCTGCAGCGGCATAGCGGCCTGCGCGGCGGCCCGCTCGAGTTCTTCGTCGGTGCCATCGGACTCGGCAAAGCGCAGGACAACGAATCCATGGCCAAATAGATCGAGTGTGGAGCGGCCATCGGCCAGCCAGGCGTGCGGAGCGCGATGTCCGGGCCTGGCGGTCTGCACGTAGTTCGAATATTCATCCGGCGGCATCGGTGTGCCGTCGGGGACAATGACGGGTGAGCCCTCGTAGCGGAAGCCGAGCTCCAGCCCCAGCGAGTACCACTCATTGTTGAGCGCCTCGACTAGACGCTTGCCAATGCGCCGCCGGGCTTCCTCGCCTACCGGACCCGGGTCGAGTACATCGGCACACTCACTACTGTCGACCTGCGCCTGATAGTTGGCCGTGGAGCTTGCCGAGTTGCGCACGGCGACAGGGCGACGCTCGAGGTCGTAGGCCGCCAGCAAGTTTTCGCCACCCCAACCTTCCAGCTGGGCGGTCAGTATCCAGCCCAGGTCCGAGACGTCGCCGATGCCGGTGTTGAGGCCGTGACCACCGGTCGGCGACGTGGTGTGGGCAGCGTCCCCAGCCAGCAGCACCCGTCCTACCCGGTAAGTAGCAGCTGAGCACTGGCTGCGTCGCCACGGCGCCACACGCAGGACTTCGAACGGAATGTTGTGCCCCAACGCACGATGGAGCTGTGCGGTCATGTCGAAGGTCTCCGGGTTTAGGCGCTCCTGTGACCCGACCACGGTCAATCGCCAGATCTGGTCTCCGTCGATGGAGGTGAACGTGCCCCAGGTGCCGTCTGGCCCGAGCAGGATGTACCGCTCGCCACCACGGAGCTCCGGTTCGATCGCCAGGTCGGGAACACGGATCATCGCGCTGAGGGAGAAGTCGAGCATCTTGCCCTCGAAGGGGATTCCGAGCTGCCGGCGTACGGTGCTGCCGGCTCCGTCGCAACCGACCACGTACTTGGCGCGGATCGTGGAGCGTTCACCGGTGCCCACATCGCTAACCTCAACAGTGACACCGTCGGCGTCCTGGATGAGCTCTTCGACGTTGACGCCGTACCGGATCTCGGTAAGGCCCCGGCTCGCTACCGCCCTGGCCAGCAACGGATCGAACTTATACTGCGGGCACCGCAGGCGCTTCTCCGGCGACGAGTCTGGAATCGTCCGCTCCAGCCCCGACGGGATCGCTGAACGCCCAATGTGGTGTCCGACATGGGAAGTCGCGTACACCGAGTCCCCCGGGAACTCGTCCGGGAAGCCTTCGGCGATAACCCGGTCGACGATCCCCCAGCGCCGACACATCTCGATCGTCCGCTCGTGAAGGCCTGTCGCTTTGGGCAGCAAAACGACACCGGCATCGGTGCCTCGCTCCACCAGCACGCTGCGCTGACCCTGCCAGGCCAGCTCCAACGCCAGCGCCAGACCCACCGGTCCGGCACCGACGATCAGGACCGGTACGACGTCGGCCGTACTGTGCTCGTCAGAAGAGCCATCGCCGCCCGCTTGGGTCGTATTCGGAACACTGCCGCTCATCGGCCGCTCCACCTCTTCGTCGTTGTCGGACTTGTCGTCTGCGCCCCGGCCTTTTAGAGACCTGGCTATGCCATGGACGCACCGCAGCGACTACGGGTATCGCCGCCGGACTTGCCTCAGATTGTCGAATGCATCTATGCTCACTATTTGAACATTTGATTACATATTGTCTCTGACATGAGGATAGTACGCGCTGCGCGGCCCCTGTCAAGTCGTTGCGCACCCGAATCGTTTGCGGGCACACAGGCGATCGCCGACCCACTGCTCGACCCCTTGAGCACCGTCAACGGTGACCGTCCTGCGTCAGACACCCACCTCGCTACACCATCGGCGGACGTCGGCCCATAAAAAGCCCAGCCGGCAGGCAAGCGTGGGGCTCGTCACCACTGCGGATGTCGGCCGGATCGACAGACTTGGCGCGCCCATCGGTCCGTCGATAGCGCCGATGGGCTGGGCCTGCCGCTCGCGCGCCGCGTCGACGGTCGTGTGCTCGATTGCGCAGTCTGGTCGGTAATGCCAGCGAACGGCGCTCTCGACGGGACCGATGGCGCGTGCCAGTCGCATCAGTCGTGATGCAGCGACTCGATGCGGTGGCGCCGGTGCCCCGCACGTCCACAGAGCGGCCCCAAGGGCCCAGCTGCGGGCCTAGTCCGGTCGGTGACCGAGGGTCTTCGACAGCTCGATGCTGGCCGTCAGTATCTCTGGCGCGACGGCAATTTGAGCTTCATGATTCCACCGCGACGCGGGTCCGGAAATAGTCAATGCGCCGACGATGCCGTCGGCGTTGAAGAATGGCGCCGACAGCCCACCCACCCCGGGCGAGCGGTCACCAACAATGGCGAAGTAACCGTCCTGGCGGATCCGTTCGAGCACGTCATACATGACTGCCGGGTCTTCGTTGTGCTGCGCTTCCACTATCGAGGCCATCTCGGCCGGCTCGATAAACGCGAGGATCACCTTGCCCGAGGGGCCGACCTCCAGTGGCAGGGTCTCCCCGATCTCGACCACCCTGGACACGGTGTGACGGCCTGGAACTGTCTCGATGCAGATTCTGGTACGGCCTTGCCGAACGTGAAGACTGATCGTCTCTCCGGTTGCCTGCCCCAGTTGCTCCATGAAAGGCCGGGCCATGCCCCGTAGATCGATGCGTCGTACAACGCGCGCCGAGAGGGCAATCAGGCCGCTGCCGATGGCGTACCGTCCGCTGGCCGGCTCCCGGGTCACAAAGGAGCTGCTTTCCAACTCGCGCAGCAACCGATATACCGCGCTGCGCTCCAGGCCCAGTACACGGGCAATATCAGCAGGACGCTGGGGTTCCTGCGCATCAGCAATGAACGAAAGAACATCGAGACCACGTGCGAGAGTTTGCGCTCCGACGCTTGTTTTCCGTTCGCTCTGCGTAGAATCCGTCATGATATCTCAAATAGTACACGTTTGGTCGGTTTCAAACTCTCCGGCCTGAGTATGGGGGTCTCGGCGGGCGTCCAGTAGGCCGAGACATCGGCCTGTCGGCCACGTACGCGATACGTCCGGGCCCGCTCATTCGGGCAGCGCCCCCAAACTCGCGAAGATGCACCACATACAGCGTGGTGCGCTCCCGTCGTGCGCACATAACGCGGACGCGAGACGGCGACAGGTACGCAAGTCGTCCCACCACCGCCTCAACCCGTGGCCCACCGGCCGCCGATGCACCGGTGCGTCACCTCTGCCACCCGCACATGTAGCAAAGTCAAGGCTGGTCCGCTGCGCAGACACCGCCGAGTCATACTCCGGCTCATGCACCGTCCGGCAGTGGTGGGCCTTCGGCATAATCAGTCACCTCCTAGGTCGCGGTGCTCAATGTCTCGATCGCGTCACCCGATGCGACAATCTCGGCAAAGAGTGGCAGTGTCTTGCCGATCGCGAGGGTGTGAAGCTCAGGTGAGGAGGATGCGCACATATCCTCGATGACCCGCACGCTCATGCCCAGGTCCGATGCATGGCGCGAGGCCGACTCGACAGCGAGATTGGTGGCCACGCCACCAATGAAGAGGTCGGTGATGCCGTTGGCCGCCAAGATCGCGGGCAGCGGTGTCCCGACGAGTGGGTCCACGCACCCCTTGGTCACTAGCACGGCTTCGGCGCTCTGTAGCTCCACCACAATCTGAGCACTTGGAGCCTCCTGCGACAACAGACGCTCGGCTGGATAGCGATCAAAGCGTGTTGTCCGATTGGTGCGAGTGAAATAGCTGGGGTGGAAGGCTAGCCGAGTGTGCACGACTGGGACCCCGGACTGAAGTGCTGCCTTTTGGACTGCCGCAGCGACGCTGATTACCTGACGTCGGGTCGCTTGCTCGGCCAGAGGCGGAGCCAGGCAGTCGTCGCCCTCACAGCAGAAGCCGACTTGCAAATCGGCTACCAGGAGCGCAAATCGCTTGGTCCGCACCATATTTGATCGCAATCTCTCAGGTGCGGTCATCCGGATTTCCCTTCCCCTTCTCTCCACGAGTTTTGAATCGATGCGCTACGCGTGGCGACGAGATTTCCGCGGCGGGAGGCGTGGACGTAGTCGGGGCATGGCGCTGTTCCAGGGCGTCGAACCAGGGCTTACGAACAGCCTCCTGGCGCTCGAGCCAGGTCGCGATCGGAGGTTTTTTGCCGCTGCCCTGTCGCAGGTGGGCGAGCGTCTCACGTGCCGCGCGAATGCTCGCCAGCAATGCCAGGTTGGCGAACAGTGCGATCGAGTATCCAAGTTCTGTGAGGCGCTCCACCGGCACGTGTGGCGTCACACCGCCTTCCACTTGGTTGTGCACGTGCAGACCGGGGACCTCAGTGACAATGGTTTCGACTTCCTCCACACTCTCGGGTGCCTCAACGAAGAGGACGTCGGCGCCGGCCTCGCGGTAGGCGTTGGCCCGGCGACAGGCCTCGGCGAGGCCGTGGACGGCGCGGGCATCTGTGCGGGCGATGATCAGCATGTCGGGATCCGACCGTGACTCCACGGCCATCGCGATCTTGTCGACCATCTCCCCCTCGGAGATGACCGCTTTGCCAGCGAAATGTCCACAGCGCTTGGGGAACGTCTGATCTTCCAGCTGGATCGCGTCCGCGCCTGCTCGCTCCAGGACCCGGACCGTGTGCCAGGTATTGAGCACGTTGCCGAACCCGGTATCGGCGTCGACGATCAACGGTAGCGACACAGACTCCCGCACTGCCGCGAGGTGAGCGGCGACCTCGGTGAGCGAGGTCAGTCCGATGTCGGGCGAACCAAGGAACCAATTGGCGATCGCGGCGCCCGAGAGGTAGGCCGCCTCGAAACCGACGTCCTCGATGATGCGCGCTGTGAGGGCGTTCCCCGCGCCCGGCACGACCAGTGTCTCCGGTCGAGCGAGCAATCCGCGAAGGAGCCGCTTTGTCTCCGTCATGCGTGCAACGGGCCGGAGCCAGTGGCAATCTCGACGATGGGATCAGCCCGGTCATCCCATTCCAGCCGCAACGCCAGCGACATGGTTGCCGACATGATGTAGGTACAGGTGACGTAGGTCAGCTCCAGAATCTCGACATCGGAGAACACGCTGCGCAACTGGGCGAACCGCTCATCGGACACCCGCCCACCGCCGAGCACAAGATCATCGACATAACCCAGCAGCACTCGCTCCTGGTCAGTGAAGTGTTCGGTGCTCGACCAGTTCACCAGGCTGTCGATCTTGGCTTCCTCCACGCCCAGACGCCGCAGCACCTTGCGATGTTGCGAGTACACGAGCTGCGAGCCACGGGCCCAGCCAGTGCGAGTCAGCGCCAACTCTCGATGCAACGTCGAGAGTGCCCGTTCGGAGCTGTACTGCCATTTGTGGCGCTCCTCGATCAAGTGAAAAACGCCCGGCTCATTGGCCATCGTCGTCCACCACGTGCCCGGGGTGCCCTCTTTCGTGCCCGGATCGAGTGCCGGATCCTTGTCCCCAAACAATTGATCGAACCGGCGGTGAATCTCGTCGCTGGTGATCTCACTGCGCTTGGGTTGGTTTAGTCGCGGCATCGTTCGTGCAGCCCTTCCAATTCGTTGGGTGGTTGACGGGTGGCGCTGTGGGCCTCACCTGGGTGTGCGTGGATCAGCCCACGGCTCGGCATCGTTCGGCCATGAATCCCACAGTGGCAGCCACGCATTGAATTCCAGATGCAGACCATCCGGGTCGTCGAAGTAGACGGAGTCCATCAGGCAGCCGTCCTTGGGTGCGGTGTAACCGTTGGTCGTCGTGACCTCGTGCCACGGATCCCCGTATCGCGTAGTGTGCCGATACTCGATACCCGCCTCGCCGAGCAGCCTGCAGAATGCGGGTATCCGCTCCTGCTCCACCCGAAGATTGATGTGGCCGACGACGCCCGGCTTGAAGTTGCGCGCGCGGGGATTTACCCCTTCCGGGAGCGGCTGCTCCGGAATGTTTCCGGCATCGACGTGGTAGCCGTCCTTCCAGTAGAAGAACGCCAAGTGGGCGTTGGGGTTTTCACCGCCCACACCGAAGAAGAAGTGCTGGCCCATCGGGACCTCGTTGCCCTCTGCGTCCGTACCCGTGTATTCGAGGGTGTGCAGGATCGGCATGCCGAGAACGCCGTTATAGAACGCAACCGTGCGCGCCATGTCGCTACATCCCAGCGCGATGTGGTCCAGGCCCAGGAAATCAACCTTGCGATCGGCTGTAGTCATCGTCTCCGTCCTTCGTGCTTGTGCCAGCAGGGGGCTGACCTCACGCTTTTCGGTCATGTGTCATTATTTGAGCTGACTGAGCATATATCGGTGTATGGCTTTATAGTATGCGAAGAGTGCGCAGTGTCAATGTTCCCGTGGTCGCTCACCAGTGGGTGCACGTCGCCTACCGGCGACCGAAGCTGTCCGACCGGCCACAGACGATGACGTACCGATCCACGGGTCTGGCGACGGATCGACTCGCCGATGGTCGGCGCGTACAGACCACTGGGCCGCTGACGGTCCGGCGGCTACCCGGCGATCGATCGAAGAAACGACCACCAACGCGCCGGTCGGAGAGGAAGGCCACACCAGACACATCGCCACATCAGGCTCGGCAGGGCCCGTCACACCGCAGCCAGCTCGCAGGCGCGCCGTTCGTCCGCATCCTGCATCAGTGCCACAACGACATGAGGACACATATAAATGATTGATCACGTATACATCTCGGTCAGTGATGTCGAGAAATCCAGGAAGCTGTACGGAGCTGTACTCAAGCTTCTGGGTTGGCGAGAATTCGGTGAGTACACGGCACCACAAGGTATCGGTGTCCCCGACCTGTATGGCTTTTCCGACAAACACCACATGCGCGGTGAGAAAATCGGCACAAGTGTCTGGCTCCGCCAGAGTTCGGTCGGTGCGAGCATCTATCTCGGTCTCGTCGCAGGCATCCCAAGAGATGTCGACACTGCTTACGCAGCCGCTATCAAGGCTGGCGCTCGGGACGCCGGCGGCCCGGCTCTACGGGATTATTTCGGTCCTGGTTATTACGCAGCCAATATCATCGATTTTGATGGCAACGAAATTGAGATCGTCAACAAGAGCGGGAACCCGAGTCCGTAAGTGACGGTCCACTCACGGAGCCGCCAGCGCGTCGGGCACAGCCACCACGCGCGGGGCGCCAGCGGTATCAACTCAGTACCCCGGGTCATCCAGTCGTCGCAGTAGACGGTTTTGTCGCCGACCGTTGTTTGGTGACACCATGGCCGGTGTAGACGACTGTCTCCCCGGACATCATGCCAAGGTCGATTCGAGATAGAAACCAAGATGGTCGGGAAGTCCGAAGTTCGATCCCGCCCGGAGCGCGAAATCATCGCCGAGACTGTGATATTCGTGATCCGGGTGCACGGACCGCCGTAACATGTCGTCGGCAAAGTACCCGAGATGTTGTCGACATCCCAAATGCCGCCGTCAAGGCTGAACGTGCTCTCCGGTCATCACCCGCCCATAGGTGAAGTAGTGCCCCTGCCCTTGCCGCCCGCGCAGCCCCGCGCGGGCCGGCAAGGCGTGTGGGTGTCACCGGCCGACTGGACGGACCGAAGCTAGGCGGGATGGGGCGCGACGGGCGCCTCGTTACCCTTGGTGATTCGTCGGGATTGAATTCGCCATTCGCCGCTTACACGCACTAATTCGTCATGAAATCGCCCATAGGCCGCCACCGTCAACACCTCCGCTCCGTCTTGAGCGACTTGACGCAGGTACATCCAGTCCGATACCGCGCTCGCGGTATCGCCGGCAATGGTGATCACCGCATTGTCGGATAAATGCTTCGATTTCCCCTTAGTCCCTGAATACCCCTGGAAGAACGCTCGGAGCTGCTCACGGCCCGGGAAGTACACACCCTGCCGCGCGCTGTATAACCAAGCATCGTCGGTGAATAGGGCCAGTAATGCATCGATGTCCTGCGCTCCACCCGTCCCGTCCAGATAGTGACAGTATTGACCACATAAACGTCGTATTGCTTCTTCGTCCGTGGTGGTCACGATCATCTCCTCACCGGTCGGTCGGGCCAGGCATCGGTTGAGTAATGCGTGCAGTCGTTCCCAATGCCGGTCCGCCCCGCGCGCGTGGTAGACGGAGCGCCCGGCAAAGACGAACCCGTGCCTGGTTCCGGGGTAGATCTCGACTTCGGCTCGCGCACCGGCGCGGTCCAGCTCCCGCCTGAAATCGGCGACCATATCCAAGCTCATATATCTGTCCTGCTCGGCGAAGCCGAAGTACAACTCGGCATCCGTCGCCTTGCCCAGCAGATGCCAGCTGTCCGCCTCATCGGTCGTGAACCCGGTGCCGTGAAACGACGCCGCAGCTGCAACCTTGGCCGGGAACCAATGCGCGGCATTGACGGCGTACTGGCCACTCATGCAATACCCGACGGTTCCGTACGGACCCCGCACCGCAGCCTGCGCATCGAGAAAACCCATAACCGCTGCGGTGTCAGCGGCAACGTGTGGCCTACTCAACGTCGCTGCGAGACCGGCGCAATCATCGGCATGGACATCAACGACTCCGGCGCGGTAGTACAGGTTGGGCAGGGCGACGTAGTAGCCACTCGACGCGAGCCTGCGAGCCATGTCCCGCAATTCATCTCGGATGCCGTACGCATCCATGAACATGATCACCGCAGGATGCGGGCCGCCCCGCTCCGGTTGGCACACAAACGTCGCCATCACGCCGTCACTCGTTGCCAGCTCTATTAGCTCTTCATGCATTGCACTCTCCAGCGATCACAATCGAACTCGGCCAGCATGCCCTCATCGGGAAGGCCTGACAGGTCCACCGCGGCAGACTCGAACGAGCAGCTCAACGCCCACAAGGCTGCGCCCGACCACGTGATTGGTGGCGCGCAACAACGGACTGCACTGCGCCGCGCGTGTCCTGGATACAACCATCGGCAACACCAGGACGTATATTGTCTGATGTTTGACATATCGTCAAGCTACTCTGAACAGGCTAGCCAGGCACTGTCTGACAGCGCTGGTCGTGTCGGCGGGTCGCAAGTCGGGTAAAGTACTACCGCTACGCGTTGGCCCCGAGCCGGTCATCAGATGGCTCGGGGGCACGGGTCTGCCCACTTCGAAACCGCCGGATAGCCGCAGGCATCGCCCCTAGTCGAAGAGGATTCACGGATGGCAGCAGGTACGCCAAGTGCCCCCCGAGGCGGCAGCACCCAGGCGTTTACGCCGGCGCCGGTGCTGCGGCCGCGCCAACAGGTCGAGAATCAGCTTCGTTCGGCGATACTCAGCGGCACCTTCGGCAGAGGCGATCGACTTCCCAGCGAGACGCAACTCGCCGAACAACTGCGGGTAAGCCGGGCAACGGTTCGAGAGGCGCTGCGGAGCCTGACCCAGGCCGGGCTGATCAGAAAGGAGGCCGGCGCCAAGGGCGGCTCCTTCGTCGAGGATTTTGATCATCACACGCTCGGCAATCTCCTGGTCGAACGACTGAACAACACGCTTGAACTGGGCAGCATCACCTATGCCGAGGTCGACGCCTTTCGCAACATCCTGGAAGTGCCCGTGGTTCGGCTGGCCGCAGAGCATCGAGACGAGCTTCACCTGGCAGCTCTGCGCGACGTCATCGACCACGAGAAAGCGGCCGCGGTAACCGATCCCGCAATCTCCGAATACAACAGAAACTTTCACACCATCCTCGCCGACGCCTCAGGAAACAGGCTGCTGGCCGCCTTCGTAGCGGCACTACATCGGCTGGCACAGCCCTTGGAATTCATCGAGACCTCTCCGGAACTGGGGCGACGCGCAGTCATCCACCACATCGACATCGTGTCCGCGGTCGCCGCTCACGACGCCGACGCGGCCGCCGAGGCCATGCACAAGCACCTCAACTATCTGCGTGACCACGCCCGCAGCGGCCAGCAGGTCGAGCCACCCTCGAAGACGAGCTGATGCATACGCGACACACCGAGCGCGGACGCGGCCGGCTGCGTGCCGATAGAAGCTGACGAAACCTGTAGTGCCGATTCCGCACCATCTCCTGCTATTGTCTGACTATTGACCGGTCAATAGGTGATCCCTGTATCGCTCTTTGAGCAAATGGGTTCAACTTCCCGACCGTCGTATTCGCTTCGGCACGCCCAACGAGAGGACTCACCGTGGCCTTGAACCCTGCCCGGACCCGCTACGTGTACGTCGTTCGTTCCGTATTCACCTCGCCGGAGCACGAAGCAGCGTGGAACGACTGGTATGACAACGTGCATCTTCCCGACCTGTTGAGCGTGCCGGGTTTCGTGAGCGCGGTGCGTTATCGCCAGCTCGGCACCGAAGGCCATTATCTGGCTATTTACGAGATCGAGAACCCACAGGTCTTTTCTCAGCCCCGGTACGCCGAGATCACCGGCTGGGCCGAGTGGGAGCCGATGATCGCGGAGTGGTCGCGCTCGATACATATGATCGACGGTGAACTCCCGGTGATTAACTACGTCACTTCGTGAGACGTCGGGGCAACGTGCCTCGCATCAGACACGGGAGACCCGCAACAGAGCGCCAGGTAGTCCAGCGGTGTAACAACTCTCAGCTCGCGCCACTCGTCGGCGCCGCGGCGAGGGGCGTCGACGAGTGCGATCGGCTGCCCCCGGGGGCGCGGAGTTTGCGCTTCTCAGCTTCCCCGGGTGGGGTCATTGGCAATTGGTTGAGGATTTCACCGCAGCGGGGCACCGTGAAATCGGGCAGCTGGCCCGTGCAGGAGTCTCGCAACTCCTGCGGCCTGAGGGCCTGAGTGGCCAAGGCGGACTTTGGCACAGCGGCGACCATGACCTCCTCGCCAGCGACTTCGTACGGAATCGCGCAGGCCGCAGCGAATTCCACTCCAGGATGGGAGCGACCGCGTCCTCGACTTCCCTGGACGTGATGAACTCACCGGACTGGCGGACCGTATTGTCGATACGGTCCGCTGAACCTCAGAAGGCCGGAAGCATCCAGACGCCCCCGGTCGCCGCTGTGATACCAGCCACACCATGAACGGCGGGATCCGGGTCGTTGAGGCAAATGTCGAAGCACGCTATCGGGCTCGTCTGTGCGGATACAGATTTCGCCAATCTCGCCAGTGGGCACCGGGCTGTCGTCGACGTCGAGGATCTGTAAGGTCGAACTCGAGCGGGATTCTGTCCGCACGATCCGATCCGACGTGGGCCATGAAGCGATCCCCAGGCAGGAACGGTCAATTCCGGTGAGCCGCAGCCGTCGAGGCGTCTTAAGTCGAGTCGCTCCTCGAATCAACTTGCGCCGGATCCAAGTGAACGTTAGTCAGGCGGCCGTGCATAACAAATCGCCTGTGGCAAAAGGGCTTCCCGAGAGCAATTGTCAAAAGTACGTATTGACGTCGGTGTGAATCCGTGGCCTCTTGATGTCGTGGCGATCAGCTGTTGACGCAGGGGAATGGGCCAGGGTCAGGTAAGGCTGTTTGCCGCCGCATGTTTCCAGCGCCTGGGTGGTTGTCCGTGGTGGCGGTGGAATGCGGTGGTGAACGCGTAGACCGACCCGTAACCGATGTGAGAGGCGATCTGTTCGGGGGTTTCGTCGGAGGTGAGCAGCAGATCGCGGGCCAGGGTCATACGCCAGTCGGTGAGGTAGCGCATGGGTGTTTGTCCGAGCATTTGCTGGAACGCGCGGGCGAAGTTGGCTCGGGACATGTGTGAGGTTCTGGCGAGTTCGACTACAGTCCAGGGCTTTTCCGGCTCGCCATGAATGGCCTGTAGGGCTGGCTCCAGGCGGGGATCCGCTGCCGCGGCACGGAACCACGCTGGTGGATTGGGGCTGCGTCCCAGTCCGGAACGAAGCCCGAGCACCACGAGCACGTCGAGCAACCTGTCGAGGATGGTCTGCCGTCCGGGCTGCTCGTGCGCCATCTCTCGTGATAGCAGCGAAACCACGGCGTGGATGGGATCGTCGATGCTCGCCGGCAGCGAAAGTACTGGGGGAAGAGCGTCGACTAAGCTTCGCCCGATATCACCGGCGAAACGGTAGGCGCCGCAAAGAAACACCGCAACGCTGTTGCCGGCCACGTATTCGTCGGTATCTGGCAGCGACTGGAATTCTTCGTGTGTGACGCATGGCGCACCGGGTTGGTGAGCGATGAAATGGTCGGGGCCGCCGCGCACCAGGGCCAGATCACCGGGGCGTAGTTCGGTCGGGCCGTCGACGCCGTCGACGCCGTCGACCCAGAGCCATGCGGTGCCTTGAATCACTGCGTGGACAGCCAACTGGATCGCACCCGGTAATCGCAGCCCCCACGGGGGCCGCGCTGTAGAGCGTGCGAAGACACCGCCGGACGCGCGGGCACGCATCAGATGCTCTTGAAGAAGATCCATATTTTGAGCGTCTTACATAATCCATGGGGTCTCAATGTCATTAAGACACCCACCATGGCGCGTTCGTATTAACTCATTAACAACATGGAAAGACCCGTCCTGGTTCTCGGCACCACCGGCAAGACCGGGTCGCGGGTGGCCGCCACATCGTCACACCAAGGGGTGGCAATGCGAACCGCGTGACGGCGTGGAACGCAGGTCCGGTTCGACTGGCAGGAAGGTAGGAGCCGACCACCGTTCGGGTCAACGCGTGTAGTGCGGCGAACAGCGTGGTGGCACCGTTTGCGGTTGTAATCATGCCGGTGTAGATCTTGCTGGCATCGCCGTTAGCAGCATTGACGCATCCCGCCACCGCCGCGGCAGATAAGCCCAGCGGCCACGCACCGGCACCGCCCACAAGTGATCAGCGGTGGAAGTGAGCGACCAGCGAGGTGGAGCAGCGCTCGGGCCGGGCCTCGGTGGCGCCGGCGGGCGGTGACGCGCATCTAGCTCGATGCCCCTCGTGGCCGGGCCGGGCGGCGTCGTGGAGTAGGAAGGCTTCAACTGGTCGTCCCGGGTGGGCGCCGCGCATCAAATGCAGTGCTGGATATACCGCGTTGGCGTAGCTTGTACTTCTCGACCTTCCCGGTCGTGGTCAGCGGTAGTTCCTCGACGAGATCGATATACCGCGGGCGCATGTATCGGGGCACAGCGGTGTTGCACCATCCGAATAGTTCCGCGGCACTTAGGTCGTGGCCCGGCCGGGTGATGATCGCGATGGCAATCTCCTCATCCCCGAGGTCCGAGGGCACACCGTAGGCGGCCGCCAGCGACACGGCAGGGTGATTGACGAACAGCTGCTCGATCTCGTAAGCGCTGATGTTCTCGCCCTTGTGCCTGATGACATCACCGATCCGATCGGAGAACCACAGACGATCCTCGTCGTCGAGCCAGCCGCGGTCACCGGTGTGGAACCACAGGTTGCGGGTTGACTCGGCGGTCTTGGCTGGGTCGTTGAGGTAGCCACTGAACATCGCGTACGGCTCGTCGGCCCGAACACAGATCTCGCCGATCTCACCGACAGCGACGGGTAGATCGTTGCCGTCGACAATACGAACGTGGTAGCCATCAAAGATGCGACCCACGGCGTTGCTGGTGTCGTTCTCGTCGGTATTCCACGCCACGATCGAGGCTTCCGTTGAGCCATAGCAGTGCATCAGCTGCAGGCCGAAACGCTCCTCGAACGGTCGTTTGATGCCTGCGGGAATCGGCACGCCGAACCCGACTCGCAGTGTGTTGTCCGCGTCACCGGCGGTCTCCGGGCTTTTTGCGAGCAACACCAGCATGGCCCCTACGAAGGGCAGGATGGTCGCCCCGGAGGTGTTGATGTCGGCCCAGAACGATTCCCTGTTGAACCGGGTGGCTAGATGCACCGTTGCTCCGGATACTAGGGCCGGCATGACGCCATACGCTTGGGCCATGTTGTGGTGCAGCGGTGTCGCGACGTAGATGATGTCGTCGGCTGTTATGCCTGCGCTGACAATCGCCTGGTAGGCGCTCATGTAGTGGTGGCCGTGGCTGATCATCGCCCCTTTTGCCGGGCCCGTCGACCCGGAGGTGTACATCACCACCGCCTGATCCCACATGGCCACCGCGGGCAGTTCGACCTCAGACACGGCTACTGGGCGCTCGTCTACAACGCCCGGTGCCCATTCGTGAAGCTCGAACGGAAAGCCCGCGGGAATCGGCTCGGGCAGACCATCAAGCACGACAATGTGCTCAAGGTGGCTCAGTGCGTGAGCCACCGCCACGAGTTGGTCGAGATCTGAGGCCTGCAGCACCAAGACGCGGCATTGAGAATGATTGAGAATGTGGGCCAGGCGCTCAGCGCTGTTGTTGGGGCTGACCGGGACCTCGACCGCACCGATCGTGGCGACCCCGAACCAGCTGACCACGAACTCCCGGCGATTTGGCAGCATGATGGCTACCCGGTCGCCGCGCTTAACGCCGAGATGAGCTAGCGCGGCGCCCAGGGCGACCGCGTCGTGGTACGCCGCCGCATACGTCATCTCCCCGAATTCGTCGAGCAGCAGTGCGTGTGAGCCTCGCAGTCGGGCATGCAGTGCAAGCAGAGCTGGCACAGACCGTAGCTCAGGTGCGTGAGGGACCATCGTTGCCTGCTACTCGGCGCCGTTGTCGCGCAGCTTAGGTTTAACGCCGGGCGACGCAGGCGACGGCGTCAGGCAGTGACACATGCCAGGCCCATGATCTCGCGGTATTCGGCGGGAGTCGCGACGTCGCGGCCGAGCAAAGTGACGACGTCGCGCGCCGTCTCGAACGCTTGAAGGTTCGATTCGATCTTCTCCTGCCGGTGCGGCCACCGCCAGACCGTGTCCTCCATACCGACACGGATGTGCAGACCCATCATGGCAGCCATGGTGACCAAGTAGGACGAGGCCCTTCCGGCTGAGCACACCAGCATCTTGGCCTCGGGGTCAACGTCGCGGATCGCGCGCGTCACCCGCTGCAAGCCGTCGATCATCTGCAGCGGGTTGTTCATCGGGGAACATCCGGGCAGTGCGGGCAGGATGCACCAGATCTGGCCGGCCTTGAGGAGGCCACTGGCAAACAGGTATCGCTTGGCATTGTCGACATCGGCATCGGCGTACACCGCGATGATCGGGGCGGCGCCCGCCTCGAGGACGAGGCGGGTCTTCTCCAGGATCATCGGGGCAGGCTTGGCGAACAGCGCGTCGCCGTTGTAGACCGCCGCGGTGTTGATCGGAACAGCGTCGAGGATCTTACGGTCCAACGCGATCTTCATCTGCTCCCATTCGCCGGCGAGGGCACACACGTAGCAGCCATCGATGCTGAGGCCCGGGAACTCCTCACGCAGCGGTAGCACAACGTCTTCGAAGCGCTCGACGGAGAGCGTGTTGTAGCCACGGTCGTCGCGGACGTGGAGGTGGATGGCGCTGGCGCCGGCGTGGACGCACTGGCGTGCGGCCTCGAGGATTTCGGCTGTGGTCTGCGGCTGGTTCGGGTTTGCGTGCCGAGTAAAGAACGCACCGGTAATAGCCGACTGGACAACGATCTTCTGCGGAATGTCCCAGGCCGGTTGGATCTCGCCGTCGTGGAAGAGTGAGTGCTCCGGGTCGGTGATCTCAGGCAGCCCGTACGGCCGCCAGATCATCCGATACTGGTCGCGCTCCAAGCCTCTAGCGACCCGATCCCAGTGAACAGTGTCCGACATTGCGACTGACTCCTTCTCAAACATGCACCCGATCAGCCCACCCTGTCGGAGGGCTCGCAACTTGTGAGGCCACCGAACGCGGCCCGCCTCGCCGACCATAGGCCCGCACCAGACTATCGTCAAGTGTCAGACAATTAATTCACCGAGATAGATGGCATGAGAATGAGGGTTGCGCGGAAACTGTAGAAAATGTTAGTCATATCTGGGCACGTGCCGCGACTTCCCCACCCACTTGGCCGCGGCACGTTGCTTGCTACCTCGACGGCCAACCGCCACCGAGCCTTGAATACGTCGCCGCACGTCCATCAAGGTTTGGGGCGCCTCACATGTAAAGGCAGACGATGGCGCATGTACCCGCAGACGAAGCGTCAGCGGATCAGGCTGCGATTCGCGACGCGGTCGACACCTTCGCGCAGCGATACCTGACATCGCAGTACCTCGAGCAGTGCGATCGCGAGGCGGCGTACCCACGCGAGGCAATGGACGCCCTTGCCGCGGGCGGCTGGAGCGCACTCCCGGTGCCGGAGGAGCTGGGCGGCGCGGGCGCCAGCATCACCGCATTGATCACCTTCCACGAGGCGCTGGCCCGCCACAGCCTCGTCGTCGCACAGGCCTATTTCTCGATGTGGGTCCTTGGCGCCGATGCGGTGGCCCGGTTGGGCACACCGATGCAACAGGCGACCTGGCTTCCACAGATCAGCAACGGCAAGGGTTTAATCGCGTTCGCGCTGACCGAACCCGAGTCCGGGTCAGACGCCGCGGCGCTGCGCACGACGGCCACCCGAACCGACCACGGGTTCCGCGTATCTGGGCAGAAGGTGTTCATTACCGGCGCGGCTATAGCCAATGTCATCGTGACAGCCGTGCGAACCGGCGACACCAAGAGCAAGCATGCGGGCATCTCCATGCTGATGATCGACCCTCGCAGCGAAGGCGTGACCATCAGGAAGTTGTCCAAGCTCGGGATTAAGGCCCTGGACCTGTGTGAGGTCTACTTCGACAACGTAGAAGTAGCCGCCGACGACGTCTTGGGAACGGTCGACCGGGGATGGGCTGAGCTGCAACCAGGGCTCGCGCGCGAGCGAATCTTCTTGGCCGCCATCGCTACTGGGGGTCTGCGCGATGTTTTCGAACGCACCCTCAGCTACGCGAAATCACGACAGTCGTTCGGCAAGCCTATCGGCGACCACCAGCTGATCGCCGCCAAGCTCGTGGATATGCACATCGCGCTGGAAGCGTCCAACGGGCTCATCGCCAGGGCAGCACGCCTCATCGAGAGCAACCATCCGGATGCGGTCATGGCGGCCTCGGCCACCAAACTGTTCGCCACCGACGCCTACGTCAGTGCCACCCGCCAAGGGATCCAAATCCACGGCGGCTACGGCTACACCGATGATTACCCGCTAGCCCGCCACTATCGCGACGCCAAGTACCTCGAGATCGGCGGCGGTACCACCGAAATTCAGAAAATCGTCGTCGCCCGCGGTCTGGGACTGCGGCCGTGAGCCCCATGCCCGAAGCGTTCGATCTGAGCGGACAGGTCGCGCTGGTCACCGGTGCCGGCCGTGGCCTAGGGGCCGAAGCTGCTCAATCCCTGGCCCAAGCCGGCGCGCTCGTGGTGGTGACCGGCCGCTCGCTCGACGCCATCAACCACACCTGCTCATTGATCACTGATCGGGGCGGCCGTGCGCTGGCAAAGATCCTCGACGTCAACGACGAGCAGTCCGTCGCACAGGTCATGGCCGAGACCAATACCGAAGCTGGACGGCTAGACATATTGGTCAACAATGCCGGCGTCGAGCACGAGGCCAAGGCACTGGACACGACGGCCGCCGATTGGTCCCGTGTCATCGACACGAACTTGGGCGGCACCTTCCTCTGCACCCAAAAGTTCGCATTAGCCGGCGATTCCACCTCTCCTCGCACAGTGATCAACCTTTCCTCGATCACCGCCACCGCGGCGGTCAAGGGACAGGCCGCCTACTGCGCCAGCAAGGCGGGCGTCGAGGGACTCACCCGAGCCCTCGCGCTCGAATTCGCCCCCCTGAACATCCGGGTGAACGCGTTGGCGCCAGGCTACTTCCTCACCAGCATGTCGTCGCTGGTCGCCGACGATCCCGAACTCGCCAAGCGCGTGGTCCGCAAAATTCCGCTTCGCCGCTTCGGCGCGCCCGCAGAGATCGGCGGGCCCATCGTCTTCCTCGCCAGTAGCGCATCGAGCTACATGACGGGAGCGACGCTTCATTTCGACGGAGGTTATACAGCTCAATGAACGGTGTGAGGAATCCATGAAGAGGTTCACTGAACGGACAGCAATGGTCACCGGCGCAGGCGGTGACATCGGGGGTGCTACGGCGCTTCGGCTGGCGGAAGAAGGCGCGTCACTGATCTTGGTCGACCGCAAGGTGGAGCTGCTCGACGAGATCGCGCAGGCATGCCGCGCCGCTGGAGCACAAGTGTGGACTTCAGCTCTCGACCAGAGCCGGCACCACGAGGTGGCCGACATCGTCAACGGTCTCGCCGAACAAGCCGGCGGCCTCGATGCGCTGTTCGCCAACGCCGGGTACGGCAAGTTCGGCAAGCTGCTCGATTCCGACATGGGCAGTTGGGACCGTCACGTCTCGGTGAACCTGAATGGCACATTCGCCGTCACGCAGGCCGCCGCTCAAGTGATGGCTGCCGCCGGACGCGGCGGATCGATCGTCATCAACGCATCCAGCGGCGCATCGCAGTGGTGCGACCTACTGGGCGCCTACTGCGTCACCAAGGCCGGGCTCAAGATGCTCGCCACCGGACTGGCAGCCGAGCTCGGCGTCTACCGGATCCGCGTGAACGCGGTCATGCCGGGCGTAGTCGAGTCCGGCATGACCGCACCGATGCTCAGCGAGGAATCACTACGCCGGGCACTGCTATCCGAGACGCCCACCGGAAAGCTCGGGCGCCCCGAGAACGTCGCAGCAACGGTCGCGTTCCTGCTCAGTGACGAGGCCGAATACATCAACGGCCACGCAGTCATGATCGACGGCGGTCAGACCATCCACGGCCATCCGCGATGGTTCCAAACCGACTACACCAAAGAGGGCCAGGACGAGTGGGAGCAGGTGAAATGAGCGACGTAGCAACGATTCCCACCAGCACTGGGGATAAGGCCGACCGCCGCCAGGCGCTGATGAGCCCGCAGCGAGCAACCTCGCAGGTGAGCGACGGTATGGTCGTCGGCATCGGCGGGTTCATAAACTCAGGTCATCCAATGACGCTGGTGCGGCAGCTGATTCGCGATGGCAGACGAGAACTGACCGTGGTCGGCGCCGCCTCCGCCGGTCTAGAGATCGACCTGCTCATCGCCGCGGGCTGCGTCCGAAAAGTCATCTCGCCCTATATCGGCGCGGAAGGCCTCGTCGGCATCGGGCCGGCGTACCGACATGCCGCACAGGCCGGAACGATCGAGATCGTCGAGACAGACGAAGCGCTCTACTACGCTGGGCTACGCGCCGCCGCCCAGTGCTTGCCGTTCAACCCGTGGAGCGCGGGCCTCGGAACCTCCATCCCCACGGTCAACCCCTCAATCACCGAGTTCAACGACCCGATCACCGGTCGGCGGATGCTCGCCGTTCCAGCAATCGACATCGACGTCTGCTTCCTGCATGCTGCAGCCAGCGACCCGTACGGCAATGTGCAGCACCACGGAACCAGCTACGGAGATACCGCACTGGCCGCAGCCGCCGACGTGGTAATCGCCTCAGTAGAGTCCGTCGTACCCGTGGAGTCTGTACGCGCCAACCCTGCCGCCACAACCATTCCCGGTGCCGACGGCGTCGTGCGCGCCCCGTTCGGGGCGCACCCGTTCTCCTCCGACGGCTACTACGTGCCCGACCGCACCCACATCGACGAATACCTCAAGGCCGCGAGCGAGCTCTTGCGGTCCGGCACTCGCACACCCGTCGACGCCTATCTCGACCACTACGTCCTCAGCACCACCGACGACGTCGAATACCTCGAGCGGGTCGGCCTGCGCCGACTGTTATCGCTACACGAGTTCTAGGAGCCCATCACATGACGGATCTTCACGAAATCTGTCCCCCAGACGACACTTTGGACCACGACCCGACGCCGCTAGAGATCATGGCGACTGTCATCGCCCACGATCTGCGCGACGGCGAGTGGGTGGAAGTCGGTGCCAACCTGCCCGTTCCGCGGGCAGGCGCGCTCCTCGCCCACCTCACCCGCGGCCCAAACATGACCGTGATGCTGGCCATGACCAAGGCATATCTGCGCAACGAACCCGTGATCCAGGACTTCGAGTACATCACCGACGTGTCCGCGATGCGGTGGGCCGAAGCGTACTACCGACACGACCGACTCCTCGCCGAGCAGCGACGGCGGCGGGCCCGGGGCGTGTTCTACTGCGGTGGCCTGCAGATCGATGCCTACGGCAACGCCAATCTCATTGGCGTTGGCGATAATTACAACTCGCTCGCGCTACGCGGACCGGGAACCATCGGCACCTGCAACGCGACCTTCCAGAGTTCGCGGTGGCACTTGGTGACCACGGCCCATAGCCCCCGGGTCCTAGTCGAACAGTGTGACTTCGTCTCCGCGCTCGGCTACGGCCGGGGCGAGCCGGAGGCGCGGGCCGACTTAGGCTCGGCCAATGGCGGGCCGACATCGATCATCACCCCGATGTGTGTGTTCGGGTTCGACCCGACCACCAGGCGCGCCGTCCTGCACTCCACCCACCCCGGCGTCACGGTCGACGAGGTGCGCGCCAAGACCGGCTTCGCCTTTGACGCGCCGGAGACTGTCCCCGTCACCGCCGGTCCGACCGAGGACGAACTGAGAATCCTGCGTACCCGTATCGACCCGCAGGGCGCGCTCCGCTGACGGATTCATCTGTCCGCCACTACCTACCGCGCCCCAAATCTGATGAAAGGACACTACGCATGGCTGCGTTTTCCACCCGCGTGAGCGAGGTCGGCCCTGGAACCGTGAACCTGCGGGGATACTCACTCGCGGCAGTCATGCGCGAGTTGAGCTACGCCGAAGGCGCCTTCCTCACGCTGGTCGGCCGGCTCCCCTCGGCCGAGGAGACCCGACTGATCGACTGCATCTTAGCCAGCCTTCTGGACCACGGCTTCGTCGCGAGCACCATCACCGCGGCTCGCTACATCGCATCGGGCAATCCGCAGTTCATCCCCGCCGTCGCCGGCGGCGTCCTGGCGGCAGGCAGGAACACACTCGACCCCGAACATTCCTTCCACATGCTCGAGCGGGCCGAGGCGATCCGAGCCGGCGAGAACCTCGACATCGAGGCCGCAGCCGAGCGTGTCGTGCAGGAAGCGCGTGCCGAGGGCCGACGCCTGCCAGGCCTTGGACACCCCACCCACAAGGCCAGCGACTTCCGTTCCGACATCCTGTTTGCGCTGGCAGCCGAGCTGGGGCTGGCGGGCGAATCGATCGCCCAGTTCCATGCTATCCAGATGGCGTTCGCGGCGAGCAGCGGCAAATTCCTGCCCATCAACATCGACGGCGCACTCGCGGCGGTGTGTAAGGACCTCGGGCTCTCGCATCTGCAGACAACCGCGCTTGCGGTGCTGTCCGTGCTGCCCGGCCTCATGGCGCACGTCGTCGAGGAGATCGAGGAGGGGCGGCCGCTGCGCCACATCACAGATGGCGAGTATGTCGGCAACAGCCTGACAGAACTCGACCACGGTCGCGTGTCATGAAGATCGGCATCCACCTGCCGCAGTGGGGTCAGGACGCCACGCGCGACGGCGTGCTGGCAGTCGCACAAGCCGCCGAGGCCTGCGGCTTCGATTCGGTCTGGGTCGCCGACCACGTCGTCATACCTGTGACTTCCGAGACGAAGTATCCCTACATGGACGGCGGCACGCCGTTCGAGCCTAACGATGGCTTCCTCGAAGCCTTCACCACCCTGGCCATTGTTGCCGGTGCGACGCAGCGCATCCGTGTGGGAACCAGCGTCCTGGTGATGCCGATGCGTGACCCGGTCCTCACCGCAAAAGTCACCGCGACATTGGATGTCCTGTCGGGCGGACGATTGGTCCTGGGTATCGGAACCGGTTGGTGGCGAGAGGAATTCGAGGCCCTGTCGGCCACGTTCGAAGGCAGAGGGAGCCGGATGGACGAGCAGATTCAACTCATGCGTGCCCTCTGGACCGGTCGGTCAGTGGAGTTTCACGGCACCCACTACGACGTGAGGCCCGTCTTCTGCCGCCCCGCACCGACCCGCGCCGGCGGGCCACCGATCTTGGTCGGCGGCATGTCGACTGCGGCCATGCGTCGTGCCGCCCACTTGGGCGACGGCTGGCACGCTGTTGGCGCGTCGCCTGAGCGTATCGTTGCTGAGCGGGAGAAACTCGCCAAGTTCGCCGAACAGGCCGGCCGCTCAATCGACCAGATTCCGATCAGTGTCTCAACCGGCGTCAGTCAGGACATCAAACGCACCGTTGCCCGACTTCAGGGGTTGGCAGAGGCCGGAGTCGAACTCGCAGTTATGGCAGTCAGCTCCAACACGACGTCGGCCATCATCGCCGAGGTGGAGCAGATCAGCCAACAGCTCAACCTCGTCGCAGACTCCGCCTAACCCCCAATTGGTCCGAGCCACATGCCACAACCGGTCACCCGCCAACCGAACGCCAACCCTTCAGCGTATGGCGGCCGACGCCTACAGGCTGTCCAGCCGTCTGAATCTTTTTGCCCGGCAACGTGTCACGCGCCCATCCCGTCGTCGCAGAAAGTCGGATAGTCAACTATGCCCCAGACAGTTCGTGGAGTCGTCGCCCTCAGCTCTGACGAGCCGGTCAGGGTGTCCGAGATCATCATTCCCGATCCCGGGCCGGGGAGGTGGTCGTAGCCATTGCAGCTAGCGGCGTCTGCCATACCGACATGGTCTACAGCGAGGGCGGCGTCACCGACGAGTTCCCCTTCCTCCTCGGTCACGAAGCCGCGGGCACCGTTGAAATTGTCGGCGAGGGTGTTGATTCAGTGGCGGTCGGCGATTTCGTCGTCCTGAACTGGCGTGCGGTGTGTGGCCGTTGCCGAGCCTGCAAGCGGGGACGCCCACAGTACTGCTTCGATACATTGAACGCCGCCCAGCCAATGACCCTGCCCGACGGCACAAAACTCACCGCCGCGCTCGGCGTCGGTGCCTTCAGCGAGAAGACCCTGGTTCACGCGGGCCAATGCACCAAGGTCGATCCGAATGCCGATCCAACGGAGGTCGCATTGATCGGTTGTGGTGTCATGGCCGGATTCGGTGCGGCAGTCAATACCGGCGGTGTCGGCCACGGCGATTCGGTGGCCGTGATCGGTTGCGGCGGAGTGGGGAGCGCCGCGATCGCGGGTGCCCGACTGGCCGGTGCCACAAAGATCATCGCCATCGATCGCGACCCCCGCAAGCTGGCATGGGCAACCGAACTCGGTGCTACGCACACCATTGACGCCACACAAGCCGATCTGGTTACCGCCGTCCGAGACCTCACCGACGGCTTCGGAGCCGACGTGGTTGTTGACGCCGTCGGCCGGCCCGAAACCTGGAAGCAAGCCTTCTATGCCCGGGACCTGGCGGGGACGTTGGTCCTGGTCGGCGAGCCCACCCGGGACATGCAGCTCGTCATGCCATTCGTGGACTTCTTTTCGCATGGCGGCGCACTCAAGTCATCGTGGTACGGCGATTGCCTTCCCGCGCGTGACTTCCCGGTACTGGTCGACCTGTACCGGCAGGGCCGATTCCCACTGGAGAGATTCGTCACCGAACGGATCGGGATCGAACAAGTCGAGGAGGCGCTGCGCGCCATACGCAACGGTGACGTCCTACGCTCGGTGATCGTGCTGTGAACCTGGGCCCGTACCCGATCGTGGAATCATCTGCACACCAGCTGATTTCGAAAAGCGCCGCGGGGCACCGCGCCGCGCCTGACGACAACAGCGTAGGGGTCGCAACAAGGTAGGAGGAGATCATGTTCGTTCATCAGTTCCGATTCAGCTTCAAGGACGAGTCCACCGAAGAGCAGCGTGCAGAGGTACTTGCCATCCTGCGGCGGATCGCGTCGGTCGACTCGGTGAGCTTCGGGGCAGTCGGCCAGAACTTGGGCGACCCGGTCGAAGGCTTGACACACGCCTACTTCGCCAGCTTCGAGGATCTCAACGCTTTCGAACGCTACCTTTATGAGCCCGTACATCTGGAGGGCGACCCGCAGATCGTCCCCCACTTCAAGAAGCTGGCGATCGGTCCCGAGATGTCAGATGACATGGACCCGGATCTGAACGCCAAGGTGGCGGCACTGCACGAGCGCAAGATGGCCAAGTACCCGGAATGGGGGGCTCTCATGGCCGTCGTCCCCGAGATGCGATTCGTCTAGGACCCGGTCGCCAGCGGCACGACTCAACGTGAGCCATCCGCTGCCTCACACAAACTGGCCCGGCCGCTATGGCGACGTGGCAACACTCATCCGCCCACCGACATGCCGACGGTGGCCCGACCGCAGAGTCGCCCCGCACCCAGCGTGGGTGTGCGATCAACGAAAGGACGCTCATGTCCCACCTCCTCCACATTGACTCCTCCGTCCGGGGCGACAAATCGGTAAGCCGCCAACTGACCGCACGCGCGGCCGCCCGATGGCAGGCGGCACACGCGCAGGGAACAGTCACCTATCGCGATCTGGCCGTCGACCCGATCCCGCATCTCGACGCCAGCACGGGGCTGGCGCGCATGACACCCGCCGAGCAACGCACCCCGGCCCAGCACACCTCGTTCGCGCTGAGCCAGCAGCTCATCGACGAAATCAAGCTGGCTAACACCGTGCTGCTGGGTATGCCGCTGTACAACTACGGGCCTCCAAGCACCGTCAAAGCGTGGGTGGATCACATTGTGGCCCGTGGTGTGGCCATCGGCGCCGATGGCGCCGGACTCCTCGGTGACACCGAGTTCATCGTCATTCAAACTCGCGGTGGGGGTTACGGTCCCGGCACTCCCCGCCACGGATGGGACCACGCTGAGACCTGGTTACCCCACGGTGTTGCGCCGATCGGCCTACAGCCGCAATTCATTTCAGCAGAGCTGACCAGTGCCGACACCTATCCGCACATGGCCGACTTGAAGCCACAGGCCAAGGAAAGTCTGGATCGCGCCATCTCTCAGATCGATGCGCTATGGGAGTCAGCCGGGAACGTCGCCTAAATCCCGGCAAACGACGGTAGGTGGTCAGGCGTGTCTGTCGCATCCATCTTGCCGACACGGTGAGATGCGCACGCCGCGCGGCTCGCTATCAAGTACCGAGGCGGTCCATCAGTGCCGCAACCAATGGCGGCGCCTGCGTAGGTGCTCCTCGCGGGAAAAGCCTGGCCGCTGCGGGTATGCAGTTAGTCCGCTGGCAGTCGGACCGCTCTGTCCTGAGGGGTTTGGAAGTCTGATATCCATCGCCCGAGCACCAAGGGTTTGGGTCCTGAGTCGTTAATCCGCTGACAGAACCTTCCGACGCCGGAAGGTGTGGTCGGAAGTTTGGTCGAGATGTAGCGGCGAGGATTGTCGCTCCACATGTGGATTCAGCACCCGATGTCAGCGTTGAGTTGGCACAGGATTGCGTGGCTCGGCGTAGCCTCTTGGTCCTCAGTTCAGCGAACCGGCGCTCGAAGAGGTTGAGCCTGCACGAGCTGGTCGGGGCGATGTGCAGCAAGCGTGGTGCCGGCTCCGGCCGAAAAGGTAGTTCCGGGGTGAGTCTAGCTAGCTAGTCAACGTCGCAATAACGACGGACCACCGGAGGCTAACGGTGCCGTGAATAGTTCGGCAGGGCACATGAACACCAGGCACCCCGTGATCAAGACCACGGTCGGCAGCCCAAACGTTTCGTCTGGCTCGACCTCGGCCCCAAATTAGACGGGAGGGCGCGACCCTCACGATGTTAGCCGTCGACCAATCCCCGCCTCTTCCGTCACAGGCGGCTTTAGCGCACCTGCCGCGTGATCCACCCAATGGTTCACCCGTATGCAAAATGAGCGCATTGCGTAAACAACTGAGCGGCACGATCATTGATCCGCATCCAGCGCCGCGGCGAAGATAATGTCGTGACTAACACTAATGACCGCCCAGTATTGGTACTCGGTGCCACAGGTAAAACCGGCTCTAGCGTGGCCGCCGCACTCAAACAGCGGGGCGTCAGCGTTCGCACTGCCGGGCGGCATGACACCGATGTCCAGTTCGATTGGGACGACCCGACAACCCATGCACCAGCACTCGAAGGTGCCGGCGCTCTCTACCTACTCTCACCCCTCATGCGCACCGACTACGCTCCGATCGTCTCAGAGTTTCTTGACAAGGCGGAACGCGCCGGAGTAAGCCACGTGACCTATCTCAGCGCCTACGGAATGGAACACGCCCCGGCCGAGGTCGTCATCCGCGCCGTCGAACTCGACTTGGAGTCGCGCTCGGGACTGACGCACTCGTTCATCCGGCCCTCGTGGTTCATGCAGAACTTCAGCACAAGCTTCCTAACTCCCGTGAACGACGTAATCGCTGTGCCAAATGGCGACGGCGCCGAGGCCTTTGTCTCCACCGACGACATCGCGTCCGTAGCAGCCGCCACGCTGGCTGACCCCGCCGCACACGCAGGCAAGTCCTATGCGCCGACAGGTCCAGAGGCATTAACCATCGGGCAGGCAGCAGAGATTATCTCCGCCGCAACCGGACGCACCATCACCTACTTCCCCATCGAACAGGATGCGTGGATCGATGCCATGCTTGGCGCCGGCGTGCCAGAGGACTACGCGGCGATCCTGCGGCTGTTGACTACCACAGTGGCCAGCGGAAATGGATCCCAGCCCAACGGTGATATCCAGGCTGTAACTGGTCGACCAGCCACCACCTTCGCCGAGTTCGCTGCCAACGCTGCCTCCGTCTGGACGTAATCCCGCTACCGACACGAAGGAGTCGCTATGAGCACGATCACCACCGCAGATGGCACAGAAATTTTCTTCAAGGACTGGGGTGACGGCCAGCCGATCGTTTTCAGTCACGGCTGGCCGCTTTCCGCCGATGACTGGGACACCCAAATGTTGTTTTTCCTACGGCACGGCTACCGCGTGATTTCACACGATCGGCGCGGACATGGGCGATCCAGCCAGGGAAGCGACGGACATGATATGAACCACTACGCCGATGACCTCGCTGCACTGACTGACCACCTGAACCTGCAAGACGCGATCCACGTCGGGCATTCGACAGGAGGCGGTGAAGTGGTGCGTTACATCGCACGCCACGGCGAGGACCGTGTGGCAAAAGCAGCGATCCTGAGCGCAGTGCCCCCACTGATGATGCAGACAGATGCCAACCCCGGTGGTCTCCCGAAATCAGTCTTCGATGATCTCCAGACGCAACTGGCGGCTAACCGCTCAAAGTTCTATCTAGATCTCGCATCCGGGCCGTTCTACAACTTTAACCGTCCGGGCGCGAAGCCCTCGCAGGGCATCATCCAAAACTGGTGGCGCCAAGCCATGATGGGCGGCGTAAAGGCCCATTACGACGGGATCGCGGCGTTCTCCCAGACGGACTTCACCGAGGACCTAAGGAAGATCACCGTGCCGGTGCTGGTCATGCACGGCGACGACGACCAGATCGTGCCTTTCGCGGATTCCGGACCGCTGTCAGCAAGACTGCTCCAAAACGGCACCCTGATGACATATGAAGGTTTCCCGCACGGGATGCCAACCACGCACGCCAGCACCATCAATGCCGACCTCCTCGAATTCCTCCGCGGTTAGTAGTAGCCGCAGCGGAGGTTTGACAGACGGACATCGCCGTGGGGGGCTCGGGCTGGCGAGAGCGCCTATGGCCGTTGTGGTGTCGCCGGTGCCTTGATCCGATGCGGGCGCCTTAGGTATCGAGATCTTATTCGTTGAGATGCCAATGAATGGACGTGAGCGGACCCATACGGTGATTCGCGCCGGGCTGCCACTCACCTTGGGCTCTGTGGCTGCTTGTTCACCGGGGAGATGGCGTCGGGTTCGAGCCAAAGCTGCATGGTCGTGTGCGAGCGTCTGTTGCCGCTGTACACCGGTGCTAAGCACACGGCCATCCAGGCCCCATCGTTCGCGCGGCGAATCCACGCGACCTGCCGGCCGGGTGTCTGGCCTTCAAAGGCCACCCCGCCAGCTTTGATGTGCATTGCCAGCTCGTCGCGTCTCGGTGTTCGGCTCAAGGCGGGAAACGCCTTGAGCGTGTCGATGAGCACCGGTCGGTCCACCAGGTGCAGCGTTCGATACC
Source organism: Mycobacterium aquaticum (assembly GCF_002086485.1). Lineage (GTDB taxonomy): Bacteria > Actinomycetota > Actinomycetes > Mycobacteriales > Mycobacteriaceae > Mycobacterium > Mycobacterium aquaticum. The sequence continues at coordinate 58,238 of NZ_MVHF01000050.1, forward strand.
CGCAGAGTTCCGGCTCCCACGACGATGTCTTGAGTCAAGAATTTGGCAGGTTTTGGTCGTCGAGGTAGGCCTGTTTGGGGGTGCGGTCGCCGAGGGCTTGGTGGGGGCGGATGGTGTTGTAGATGATGCGGAAGCGGTGGACTTCCATGTCGAGGTTGTCGCCGTCACCGATGTAGCCGCGGAACAGGTGCTCGTATTTGAGGGTGCCGAAGAAGCGCTCGACCACGCCGTTGGTCTGAGGAGATTTCACTCGGGTGCGCACGTGCCGCAGCAGTGGATCGTTGTGGTCGGCGAACAGCGCCTGGAAGTCCTTGCCGCGGTAACAGGGCCCGTTGTCGGAAACGATCGCGATCGGGGCGGGAATCTGGCCGATGATGTTTTCGTCGGCATCGAGCACGTCCATCAGGCCGCGATCTGCGCGTAGATCGTCGAGGCCTAGGACGCGTTGGGCTTCGTCGATGGCCAGCTGGACGCAGTGCACCGCGTCGATGCCGCGGCTGGTTGGGGTGACGGTGATGGCCAGGCAGTACTTGGTGGCGTAGTCGATGACGGCACTGATCCGCCAGATACCGCCGTTGGTGGTCTCGAATTCGGAGAAATCGGTCTGCCAGACGCGGTTGCGTTCGGTAGGCGGGTCAGCGAACACTTTGCGACGAAGCACCGCCCAGGATTTGCGGTCAGCCCGAAAGCCTTGCGGCAGAAGCAGTCCCCGGCGCCGCAGGGCTCGGGCCACCGAGGAGCTCGTCACCTCATGTCCGTCGGCGCGCATCAGCGCGGCGATCTTGCGGTACCCCCACGCCGGCCACGCCTCGGCGTACTTGGCGGCCAGAGCCTCGATGCGATCGACCACCGGCGCCGGCCATGGGCCCTTGACGGAATTACCGCCGCGTAGTCGAGCCAAACGTCGCCTGTAGGTGCGTTCGGGAATGGCGCCAGCGCGGCGAACCTCGAAACCGGCAGCCCCGCCGCCTCTCTTAGGGCTTCGAGGTCTTGGAAGGGACCTGATCGATCAGCGCGGCACCGCGCTGCCAGATCCGCAACTGCACAGTGGCCTCAGCCAGAGCGAGTTTGAGTTCCTGGTTTTCCTGTCGCAGCCGGCGCTGTTCGGGGGCACCGGCCCGTCCTGCGGGGCCGCTGGGCACTTCTTCGAGCCGCTCAGCGCCGGCCTCCAGAAACTGATGCTTCCACCGGGTCATCGTCACCGTGGTGACCCCCGCAGCGCCGGGCGGCTTCAGCGCAGGTCATTTCCCCGGCCAGCACCGCCAGCACCAGGCGGGTCTTGTCCGCGGCGGGGACCTTCGTGCGTCGCGATCGAGCCATCTCCACAACCTTCCAGCCGTGGCCGCAGTTATCCACAACGTTGCGACCCTGCCAAAAAGTTTGAGTCAGTGGAACGAGAATATATCGAGCATGCGTTCGAGTAAGACACTTCGGCCGGGGTCCGTCGACATGGCCTGCTTCAACCTGATGTTGGGTGTGGAATAACGGCTGGTGCGGCCGAAGAATCACGGTATGAGCTTGTTTCGCGCCACCGCTGCGGCCGCTACGTGTTGTGTTCTGGCGACCGGATGCTCACCGTCTTTCGTCGGAAGTGCACAGCCGGCCGGCGGGGCAACCAACGCAGTGATCGTGCGGGTGATCGACGGCGACACCGCGGACGTCCGCCAAGACGATCGCGGCCGGCTCAGGATTCGGATCCTCGGTATCAACGCGCCGGAGACGCACCGCAAAGGCTGGTCGGTGGGCTGCTTTGGTCCCGAGTCGACCACGTGGGCCGCCTCGTTTCTCCCTGTAGGACAGCGGGTTTCGATTACCGGTGACCCGACGCAAGACGCCACCGATCGCTACGGTCGGACATTGGCCTACATCGGGATGCCAGACGGTCGTGACTTCTCCATGGAATCCGTGCGTGCCGGCATGTCGAAAGTGGTCACCTACGGCAAGCGGCCGGTCGAGCGCTTCGACGACCTCGCCGCGGCCGAGGCCGCGGCTAAAGACCAGCACACCGGACTGTGGGGCGCGCCATGTTGGGGCAACACGGACTCAGTGCCCGTGTAGGACCTGCTGCCGCGGGTTCTGTCGCGACGACGGTGGGTGCGTCATGCGGTGAGGTGAATGTTCTTGTGCCTTTTGCACTTTCCGATTGTGGCCGGTGGCTCGGCTGCGCGCTAGACACCGGCCTCCGCTGCGCTCCGGGCCCTGCGGGCTCGCAGACTTTTCCCTGCGCTCGCCGCGCTCGCTGGCGCTCCCGTGGCTTCGCTGGGAAAACTCTGCGCCCGGGTCTTGCACTCCGCCGTGCCCACACCGGCCCAAATCTTCAGTGCCAAAAGGCAAAAAGAACGGGCGGCCTCCGGGTCACCCACTTCACCGGAAGGTACTGACATGGCCGACACCACCTCCCAGGCAGTTGTTGAGACCGAGCAGTTCGGCACGCTCGAACACCTCGATCCGGCGACGCTGGACATCGATGACAACGTGCGCGATGACGCGACCCTCGACAAGACGTTTGTTGCGAGTATCGCCGAGAACGGTGTTCTAGTGCCGATCACCGCTGTACGCAGCGCCGAGGACCCCAGTGTGATCCGGGTGCGCAACGGGCAGATGCGCACCCTCGCGGCCCGCGAGTTGGGTTTGACCAGCATCCCCGTTTATGTGCTCCCGTCGAGTGCTGCCGACGCCAGCGAGGAGACCGTCGAGCGGATCGTGCATCAGATCGTCACCAACGACCGGGTCAAGGCACTGACCGAAGCCCAGCGGGTGCGCGGTATCCAGCAGATGCTCAATGCCGGAGTCTCCCAAACCAAGGTCGCCAAGAAGTTGTCGGTAAAACGGGAGACCGTCAAAGCCGCTGCGGCAGCAGGTAAGTCGGATGCCGCGATGACTGCTCTCGGCAGCGGACAGCTCAGCTTGGAAGAAGCGGCGGCGCTCAGTGAATTCGACGGCGACGACGACGCGATCGAAAAACTGATCGCGGTTGCTGGCACCAGCCGGTTCGCCTACAAAGTCGAAGAGTTCCGACAGGCGCGGGAACGCGACCGCGCGTACGCCGCAGCCGTGCAGGACTTCACGGAACGCGGCTACCGGGTTATCGAGCACGACGACCTGCCTGCGTGGGGCGACCTGTCGTGCGTCGAGCTGGGCTCTCTGCTCACACCAGACGGAGAACCAGCCACCGAAGCCGCGATCACCGATCCCGTTCACTGGGCCGTCGTTCTCTACGAAGAAGACGGGCACGCCGACGCCGAAACCGGTGAGATCGTGGACCCCGACACGGTCGACTGGACCACCCGTGGTGACATCGACGCCACCCCCGAGGACGGGATGCGCCACGCCAACACGGTGGTCGACGCGACCATCTACACGCCCGACTGGTACTGCCTGGACTACCAGGCCGCAGGCTTGCAACTGTGCCAAAAGCTGTTGGACAGGGTCGAAGGCGCTGCCGTCACTGAGCTCACCGATGCGGACGGAGACGTTGAGGACGAGGACATGCGCGCACAGGCCGCGCAGGCGGAGGCTGACGCAGCGGCCCAGCGGGACGCAGAACTGCGGCGCGAACGGCGCAAGGTCATCATCCTCAACCGGATGGGCGACTCAGCCGCACACGTGCGCCGAGAGTTCGTGACCAAGCTGCTCACGCGCAAAACGCCGCCGAAAGGTGCGGCGATCTTCGTCGCCGACTGCCTGGTCCGAGACCCCGCACTCATCAAAGAGTTTCACGGCGCGACCCGGACCGCGAAGATGCTCGGAGTGGACTCGACCGCTGAGCTCAAGAAGCTGGTCAACGATCTCGCACCGACCGCTGATGGTCGGGCACAGGTCATCACCCTCGGGCTGGTGCTCGGAGCCTTGGAGGCCCGTACACCCAAGGACGCCTGGCGCTACCGCGGGTACGACGAGGTCAAGGCCGCCGACTACCTGCGATTCCTGGTGGCCAATTCCTACGAGCTGACCGACGTCGAGCAGATCATCGCCGGTGAGCGGACCGCCGACGAGGTCTACGACGCCACACTGCAATCCGACGAGCCCGACACCGAGGGCCACGACGATGAATCGGCCGAGGAATCCGACTAGCTAGCCGGTGGGGGGGCGGGGGGGCCCCCCCCCCCCCCCCCCCCCCCCGCGGGGGGGGGGGGGGGCCCGGCCGGCGG
>NZ_MVHF01000051.1 GCF_002086485.1 Mycobacterium aquaticum
CGGAAGCTAAGCCTGCCAGCGCCGATGATACTACCCACACGGGTGGAAAAGTAGGACACCGCCGAACACACATTAAGAATCGCCCCCCACCACCGGTGGGGGGCGATTCTCATATCCACACCCAAATTACCCACACCATTCCCGAATTCGACGATTATGTCGGCTTCGCGCCTGCCAGTATCCTTTGCGGGAGGGTAGGCAGAAAGGCACACGTGGTCGGAGACAGACAAGGCGGCGGCGAGCGTCGGCCGCGGCGTGCATCGGGCGGCCAAGGTCAGCGCCGGCAGTCGGCTCCGCGCTCGTCCGGTCCCAACCGTGCGCGCGGCGCGCAGCCGCGCACCGATGATCAACGGGGATCAGACGTACCGCTACTCGGTGCCGATATCGAGGCCAAGCAGCTGGCGCCCGAGGTCCGGCGGGAACTGATCACCCTCGACAAGGCCACCGCGGATTATGTTGCGCGCCATCTGGTTGCGGCGGGCAATCTGATCGATGAGGATCCCGACGCGGCGCTGGCGCATGCCCGCGCTGCGCGCAACCGGGCCGGGCGTATCGCCGCGGTTCGAGAAGCGGTGGGCATCGCCGCATACCACGCCGGCGACTGGGCCCAGGCGCTCGCCGAGCTGCGTGCCGCCCGTCGAATGGGCAGCAAGTCGGCGCTGTTGCCGATGATCGCGGACTGCGAACGCGGTGTGGGCCGCCCGGAACGTGCCATCGAGCTGGCCCGCAGTGACGAGGCCGCCGCGCTCACCGGCGACGACGCCGACGAGCTGCGCATCGTGGTCGCCGGAGCCCGGTCCGATCTGGGCCAGTTCGAACAAGCCCTCGCGATTCTCTCGACCCCGCAACTGGATCCGGCCCAGACCGGACAGACTGCGGCGCGGTTGTTCTACGTCTACGCGGACACGCTGCTGGCGCTCAAGCGCTCGGACGAGGCGCTGCAGTGGTTCATCAATGCGGCTGCGGCCGACGTGGATGGCGTCACCGACGCCGAGGACCGGGTAACGGAACTCGCCTGACGTGATGACGCTTGCCCGGCACGCGCGGCAGCGGTGGTCGTTGCTGTCCACATCCATCGACTAGCGTGACAAGCGCTATGACTACCGATCCAGAACAGGTGCGGGCGCTGGTCGCTGCCGTGCTCGCGCAGCTGCCGGACATGGGCGACGCAGACGGCGCCGACGTGCCCATCGAAGAGATCGAGGCTGTGGCGTCCCGGCTGGAAGAGGCTCACGGAGTACTGGTGGCCGCGCTGGAGTCGGTCGACAGGGGTGCCGCCGGCGGCAGTGCCGAGCCCGGTAGGTGAGTGGCGGTGGCTCGTCGGGCTCGTGTTGACGCCGAGCTGGTAAGACGCGGGCTTGCCCGGTCACGCCAGCAGGCGGCGGAGTTGATCGCCGCAGGCCGGGTTCGTGTCGACGGCATGCCAGCCGCCAAGCCGGCGACAGCCATCACGGTCGACGCCAATATCGTCGTCGCCGAAACCCAGGAGCGCAGCTGGGTGTCGCGCGGCGCCCACAAGCTGATTGGCGCGCTGGACGCGTTCGGGCTCGACGTTTCGGATCGGCGGTGTTTGGATGCCGGCGCCTCGACGGGCGGATTCACCGAGGTGCTGCTGGACCGGGGCGCCTCCGAGGTGGTCGCGGTGGATGTCGGCTACGGGCAGCTGGCGTGGTCTCTGCGCTCCGATGACCGGGTCCGGGTGATCGAACGCACAAATGTCCGTGAGCTGACGCCTGAGGCCATCGATGGGCAGGTGGATCTCGTCGTGGCCGACCTGTCCTTCATTTCCTTGGCGACTGTCCTGCCCGCGCTCACCGCATGCGCCCGACCAGGCGCCGATATCGTTCCCATGGTGAAGCCCCAGTTCGAGGTCGGTAAGGATCGCGTCGGGGCGGGCGGGGTGGTGTCCGACCCGCGATTGCGGGCCGAGGCGGTGTGTACGGTCGCCCGAAGGGCGGCGGAATTGCACTGGCATGCTGTCGGCGTGACGGCGAGCCCGCTTCCCGGACCGTCGGGCAATGTCGAGTACTTTTTGCGGCTGCGCGCCGAAACAGACGAGCCACTGCACGGTGAATCGCTGGAACAGGCGGTACAGCGAGCGGTCGAGGAGGGCCCGCAATGACCTGCGAGCGCACGATACTGCTGGTGGTACACACCGGACGCGATGAGGCCACCGAGGTCGCCCGCCGAGTCGAAAAAGTGCTGGGCGCCAACGGGATCGGCCTGCGGGTGTTGTCAGCCGAAGCTGTCGACCGGGGTCCGCTGCACCTGGCTCCCGACGACATGCGCGCGCTCGGCGTCGAGATCGAGGTGGTCGACCCCGACGAACGTGCCGCCGAGGGTTGCGAGCTGGTACTGGTCCTGGGTGGTGACGGCACTTTCCTGCGCGCCGCCGAATTGGCGCGCAATGTGGAGATCCCGGTGCTCGGCGTCAACCTCGGGCGGATCGGGTTCTTGGCCGAGGCAGAAGCCGAGGCCATCGATCACGTGCTCGACCATGTCATCAACCGGGCCTACCGGATCGAGAACCGGATGACCCTCGATGTGTCGGTGCGCGTCGGTAACGACATCATCAACCGGGGCTGGGCGCTCAACGAAGCGAGCTTGGAGAAGGGACCCCGGCTCGGGGTACTCGGCGTAGTTCTGGAAGTGGACGGCCGGCCGGTGTCGGCGTTCGGTTGCGACGGGGTGCTGGTCTCGACACCCACCGGGTCCACGGCGTACGCGTTCTCCGCGGGTGGTCCGGTGCTGTGGCCGGACCTGGAGGCGATCCTGGTGGTGCCCAACAACGCCCACGCATTGTTCGCCCGGCCGATGGTCACCAGCCCGGACGCGTCGATCGCCATCGAGATCGAGGCCGGCGGTCACGACGCCCTGGTGTTCTGCGACGGTCGCCGGGAGATGGTTCTGCCCGCCGGCGGCCGGTTGGAGGTGACCCGATGCGGGACACCGCTGAAGTGGATCCGGCTCGACAGCGCACCGTTCACCGACCGGCTCGTGCGCAAATTCCAGCTGCCGGTCCGAGGCTGGCGGGGGAAGTAGGCACGTGCTAGCTGAGATCCGAATCGAATCGCTCGGCGCGATCAGTTCTGCCACCGCCGAGTTCGACCGCGGGCTTACCGTGTTGACCGGCGAGACCGGCACGGGCAAGACCATGGTGGTCACGGGCCTTCATCTGCTCGGCGGTGCCCGCGCAGATGCCACTCGGGTGCGGTCGGGCGCTGACCGCGCCGTCGTCGAAGGACGTTTCAGTACCACCGAACTGGGCGCCGACGTGGCGCTGCGTGTCGACGAGCTGCTGGAATCGTCCGGCGCGGACCGTGACGACGACGGAACGGTGATCGCCGCGCGTTCGGTCAGCCGGGCCGGGCCTTCGCGGGCGTATCTGGGCGGCCGCAGCGTTCCGGCGAAGTCGCTGAGCAGTTTCACCGCTGAGGTGCTGACGTTGCACGGACAGAACGATCAGTTGCGATTGATGCGTCCGGACGAGCAGCGCGTGGCTCTCGACCGGTATGCCGACGTCGACAAGCTGCTGGCGCGGTATCGCCGCATCCGCGAGGAATGGCAGCTCGCGCGCAAGGATCTGATCGATCGTCGGCAACGGGCGCGCGAACTCGCCCAGGAGGCCGACCGGCTGAGCTTCGGTATCAACGAGATCGAGGCCGTGGCACCGCAGCCCGGTGAGGACGAGGCCATCGTCGCCGACATCCGACGGCTCTCTGAGCTCGACGCGCTGAGGGAGGCCGCGCAGACGGCGCGGGTGGCGCTGTCCGGCGCGCTCGACGATCCATCGCCGGATGCGATGTCGGCGACCGACGGTGTGGGCCAGGCGAAATCGGCTCTGGAGTCCACGGATGACGCGTCGCTGCAGGCATTGGGCGTCCGGTTGGCCGAAGCGGTCGTGGTGATCAGCGACGTCACCGCGGAGCTCGGCCACTACCTGGACGAATTGCCCAGCGATGCAAGCACATTGGAGACCAAGCTGGCGCGGCAGGCGGAGCTGCGCACCTTGACCCGCAAGTACGCGGCCGATATCGATGGGGTGCTGGCCTGGGCCCGCGACGCCGCCGACCGGCTGGCACAGCTCGACGTGTCCGAGGAGACGTTGGCCACGTTGGAGCGCCGCGTCGGCGAACTGGAAGGCCAGGTGGTGGCGGCTGCAGGCGAGCTGACCAAGGTCAGGGTGAAGGCCGCCAAGGGTCTGGCCAAGGCGGTCACGGCGGAACTGGCCGGCCTGGCCATGGCCAACGCGATCTTCAGCATCAACGTGACCCCGATGCCCGCTCGGGCTGACGACTCCTCGCCGGTGACGCTGCCGGACGGGACGGTCGTGCACGCCGGTCACGATGGTGTCGACGCCGTTGAGTTCGGCTTCACCGCGCACCGAGGGGCCGATGTTCTCCCGTTGACCAAGAGCGCATCCGGCGGTGAGCTGTCCCGCGTCATGCTCGCACTCGAGGTGGTGTTGTCGGCTTCGGCCGAGGGCACCACGATGGTGTTCGACGAGGTCGACGCCGGTGTGGGCGGGCGCGCGGCCGTGCAGATCGGCCGCAGGCTGGCCCGGCTGGCCCGCACCCATCAGGTCATCGTCGTCACCCACCTCCCGCAGGTTGCGGCCTATGCCGACGCGCACCTTCTGGTCGATGCCGGCGACGGGCGCAGCAAGTCCAGCGGCGTGCGGCGGATCGATGACGACGAACGGGTCGCGGAACTGGCCAGGATGCTGGCGGGCCTGGGGGAGTCCGACAGCGGCAGGGCCCATGCCAGGGAACTACTGGAAGCAGCGCAGCAGGAACGCACTGCGCCCTGACGGGGCACGCCTGCGGTCAGGCTGGATTGGCCGGGGAGAGTTCGGCTGCGCCCCAGCGCAACGAGCTCACATCGCTGAGTTCCACCAGTTCGGTCACCGTGAAGTCGATCCAGCACTGAGCACCGGCAGCCGGCTCCGCTTCCCAGACGATCTCGGCGGTTCCGGCCAGCGCAAGGGTGGCGCCGGTGTGCCAGTCCGGAATCAGCAGGGAACAGCGGGGATTGGCGCTGATGTTGCCGAGCGTCATGAACATCGAGTTGCCCCGGTAATCCGGCCACCGCAGTCGTGTCGGCGAAAGTATTTGGAGGAAACCGGGATTGCCGCCGCGATGCGATGCATCGGGGTTTCCTTCGACGTCGGCGGACCCGATGAAGAACGTATCGGTCGCGGCGATCGTTCTGCGTTGAGCCTCGGAGAGAACTGTCGCGCGGCGGGCTCGCGGGACCGAAGGCGGCTGCACCGCCTCGACGTGGCGGCGCGTGATGTACTTCGGGCAATTCGAGTACACCTGCGCGGTGCGGATGCGCACGCCGCCGCTGATCGGCTCGGCTGTTCCGTTGACTCGCATGCGTCGTCGCGTCTGCGGCTGGACGGCGATCAAACCCACGGGGCGCGTGTTCTGCAGGGCGTCGCGCAGCGGGTCGCCTGCAGCGGGTAGCCCGCCGATCGTGATGGTTCGCGCGTCGTCGGCGCGTACGAAACCGGGCTGTCCCGCGATCAGGCTGGTCCACATCCGGCCCGCGTCGTCGGCCGCGGCCAGCACGACCAAGGGTTGTTCGGTCAGGAAGGCCGCGGCGGCAGCGGGTATCTCTTTGCGGACCATCCGGCCGACGCGTTCGGCGATTTCGGCTTGGCCCATCCGCTGCTGAACCGCGAGCTCACCTGAGTGATAGAGGCCGCTCACCGGAGACGTCTCAGAAGAAGCCGCAGCTGGGCGCCGAGCCGGTCGGTGCCGGGGAGTCCTGCGCGCCGCTCGGCGTGCACACCTCGAGGCGGATGCCGTCCGGGTCGGTGAAGAAGATGCCACCCGATGCGGCGCCGTCCTCGTGTGCGACGACGCCGTCGTACGCGAAGGGAACCCCGTGCTCCTTGAGTACCGCCTCCACCGCCCTGACCTGCTCGATGGTGTCGACTTGGAACGAAAGGTGATGTAGGCCAGGTGTATTCGCTGAGAAGTTACCGTCGCTCTGCTGCCACAGGGTGAGCCGAAGTACGCCCTCGGAGCCCAGGAACGCGTACTGGTGTTGTTCCTCGGTGACGATGCGGAGCGGCTCGAAACCCAGTGCCTGCCGGTAGAACTCGATCGACCGCTCGAGGTCGGTGACGTTGAGCCCGACATGGCCTGTGGCGAGGCGGGGGGTGATGGCGGTGGTCATCGCGCTCCTCCAAGAGGTATAACCGATAAAATGACAAAAGAAGGTTAGGCAGAATGTCGATTGGATGTCAACCGGTGAAACCTATTTGACTGGTTAGCTGGTCGGGGTTCCGTTCGCCACGGAAGGAGGGGCGTTAATGTCGGGTATGCGCGATCCGCGCCCCCATCTGGGCGAACCCACGGCGCTGGATCTGCTGAACACGCGGTGGATGTCGAGCGACGGGCTCCAGGACCTGCTCTCGGATGTGGACGGGGTGCGGTGCTGGCTGGCGACCAATGGCCTCGCCGATCGCTGCCAGGCTGACGACGAGGTTCGGAGTGCGCTGGTGGCCACGCGCGAGGCGATCCTGGCGGTGGTCGAGCACCGGTCTACAGACGACCTCAATGCCGTGCTCGACCGCGGCCGAATCCGGCGGACGCTCGGCGAATCCGGCCCGCAGGAACTGGCCGACGTACCGCAGCCGTGGCTGGCGCCATGGCTGGCGGCAGACAACCTGTTGAGCCTGCTCGGGGATGCGCCCGATCGCATCAAGCAGTGCGCGCACGAGCACTGTGTCCTGTGGTTCTACGACACCTCGAAGAACGGCGCGCGGCGGTGGTGTTCGATGGCGCTCTGCGGCAATCGGGCGAAGGCTGCACGGCACTACGCCGCGAAGCGCGATTGAGACCGATTGGTTGTTACAGATGTGACTAAAGCTCACTTCTGGGGCTGATGTTACGGCGCGCCTCCGTGGCTTGCCCGTTGATCCCCGACAGAATCGGCGCATGAAGATGTCAGCGCTGCTTGCCCGCAATGCCAGTTCGCGCCCGGGGATCACGGGAACTGCCCGGGTGGATCGCGACATCGATCGACTGCTTCGCCGCGTGGGTGCCGGGGACATCGTCGTGCTCGACGTCCAGGACCTGGACCGGATCACCGCAGACGCACTCGTCGAGGCCAATGTCGCCGGGGTCGTCAACGCATCTCCCTCGATCTCCGGCCGCTATCCCAACCTCGGACCAGAGGTGCTGGTCGCCAACGGCGTGGTGCTCATCGACGAGGCCGGTCCCGAGATCTTCAAGAAGGTCAAAGACGGCGCGCGCGTGCGGTTGCACAACGGCGGCGTGTACGCCGGTGACCGCCGCCTCGCACTGGGCACCGAGCGCACCGACCATGAGATCCACGACCTCATGCACGAGGCCAAGAGCGGTTTGGTCGCACATCTGGAAGCCTTCGCCGGCAACACCATCGAGTTCATCCGCAGCGAGAGCCCGCTGCTGATCGACGGCATCGGCATCCCGGACGTCGACGTCGACCTGCACCGCAGGCACGTCGTGATCGTCGCCGAGGAACCCAACGCCGCCGCGGACCTGAGGGCCCTCAAACCGTTCATCAAGGAGTACCAGCCGGTTCTCGTCGGTGTCGGGGTCGGCGCCGACGTCCTGCGCAAGGCCGGGTACCGGCCGGCGCTCATCGTCGGTGACCCGGACAAGCTGAGCGTGGAGGTACTGCGCTGCGGCGCTCAGGTGGTGCTGCCCGCCGACGCCGACGGCCACGCCGCCGGTCTCGAGCGCATCCAGGATCTCGGGATCGGCGCGATGACGTTCCCGGCCGCCGGGTCTGCCGCCGACCTCGCGCTGCTGTTGTGTGACCACCACGGCGCGTCGCTGATCGTCACCGCAGGCCACGCCGCCAACATCGAGGAGTTCTTCGACCGCTCCCGGCAGGCCAGCAACCCGTCGACGTTCCTGACCCGGCTGAAGGTGGGGGAGAAGCTGGTCGACGCCAAGGCGGTGGCAACGCTCTACCGCAGCCGCGTGTCCGGCGGTGCGATCGCGCTGCTGGTGCTGGCCATGCTGGTGGCCGTCATCGTCGCGCTGTGGGTGTCGCGGGCCGACACCGCGGTGCTCGACTGGGTGGCCAACTATTGGCACCAGTTCGTCACCTGGGTGCAGGGCCTGGTCAGCTAGTCGACGGTTGAGCTGTGATTTCCCTACGCGCACACGCGATCTCATTGGCGGCGGTGTTCCTGGCGCTGGCCATCGGGGTCGCGCTCGGGTCCGGGCTGCTGTCCAACACGGTGCTCTCCGGTTTGCGTGACGACAAACAGCAGCTCCAGCACCAGATCGATTCGCTCACTGAAGACAAGAACGCCCTTAACCAAAAGCTCACCGCCGCAGGCGAATTCGATGCGCAACTGGCCCCGCGGATGGTGCGTGACGCGCTAAAGGACAAGTCCGTGGTGCTGTTCCGCACGCCCGACGCGGCCGACGGCGATGTCGACGCGATCGCGCGCATCATCGGGCAGGCCGGCGGCACCGTCAGCGGGGCGGTGTCGATGACGAACGAGTTCGTCGAGGCCAACTCCGCCGACAAGCTGCTCTCGGTGGTCAATTCGCCGGTCGTGCCCGCGGGCAAACAGCTCAACACGGTCGCCCTCGACCAGGGCTCGCAGGCAGGCGACCTCCTCGGTATGGCGCTGCTGATCGACAAGAACCCGACGGTTCCACCGGTCGACGACACCCAGCGCAACACCGTGCTGACCGCGCTGCGCGATACCGGCTTCCTCAGCTACAACGGGCACGTCGGCGCCGCCAACACAGCCATCATCGTGACGGGAGGGCCGTTGGGTGACGACGGCGGCAACCGCGGGACCACCGTCGCGCGGCTGGCCGCCGGACTGGCTCCGCACGGATCCGGTGTCGTCCTGGTCGGCCGGGACGGTTCGGCCTCGGGCACCGGCCCGGTCGCGGTGGTCAGATCTGATGCCGGTCTCACCGGCGCTGTCAGCACCGTCGACGACGCCGACACCAGCGCCGGTCAGATCACTACCGTGCTCGCCCTCGGCGAACTCGCTGGTGGCGGGCGCCCAGGTCAGTACGGCACGGGCCGCGGTGCGGCGTCGGTCACCCTGCCGCAATAGCGGCACGTGATTTGCTCCTCACGTCCGCGGTACCTGATTTGCTCCTCGCGTCCGCGGTGCGTCTGCGACGGCTTGTCGGCGACGGTGTTAAGGTGAGATTCCGTGGGTCGGCAGGCCCCAGGCCAGTTCGGCGATCCCCTGCCCGTCGTCACGGAGGTTGTTTTTGCCCCCCTTACGCAAGCACCCGCAAACCGCCACCAAGCATCTTTTTGTCACTGGTGGTGTGGTGTCATCGCTCGGAAAGGGTCTGACCGCATCAAGCCTGGGTCAGCTGCTGACCGCGCGTGGACTGCAGGTGACCATGCAGAAGCTCGACCCGTATCTCAACGTCGACCCGGGCACCATGAACCCGTTCCAGCACGGCGAGGTCTTCGTCACGGAGGACGGCGCCGAAACCGACCTCGACGTCGGCCACTACGAGCGCTTCCTCGATCGCGATCTATCGGGCTCGGCCAACGTGACCACGGGCCAGGTCTATTCGACGGTCATCGCCAAGGAACGCCGCGGTGAGTACCTCGGCGACACCGTCCAGGTGATCCCGCACATCACCGACGAGATCAAGAACCGCATCCTGGCCATGGCCGAGCCGGACGCCCGGGGGGTCCGGCCCGACGTGGTGATCACCGAGATCGGCGGCACGGTCGGCGATATCGAATCGCAGCCGTTCCTCGAAGCGGCCCGCCAGGTCCGCCACGACGTGGGTCGCGACAACGTGTTCTTCCTGCATGTGTCGCTGGTGCCCTACCTCGCGCCGTCCGGTGAGCTGAAGACCAAACCCACCCAGCATTCGGTGGCCGCGTTGCGCAGCATCGGTATCACTCCCGACGCCCTGATCCTGCGCTGTGACCGCGACGTGCCCGAACCGCTGAAGAACAAGATCGCGCTGATGTGCGACGTCGACGTCGACGGTGTGATCTCCACGCCCGACGCACCGTCGATCTACGACATCCCCAAGGTGCTGCACCGCGAGGAACTCGACGCCTATGTGGTGCGCAGGTTGAACCTGCCTTTCCGGGACGTCGACTGGACGGAGTGGGACGACCTGCTGCGTCGCGTCCACGATCCACAGGAGACCGTGCGGATCGCCTTGGTGGGCAAGTACATCGACCTCTCCGACGCGTACCTGTCGGTAGCCGAGGCATTGCGCGCAGGCGGCTTCAAGCATCGCGCCAAGGTGGAGATGCGGTGGGTGGCCTCCGACGACTGCGAGACCGAGAGCGGAGCTGCGGCAGCCCTGTCGGACGTGCACGGTGTGCTCATTCCCGGTGGGTTCGGCATCCGCGGTATCGAGGGCAAGATCGGCGCCATCAGCTATGCGCGCAAGCGCGGGCTGCCGGTGTTGGGACTGTGTCTCGGGCTGCAGTGCATCGTGATCGAGGCTGCGCGGACCGTCGGTATCACCGGCGCGAACTCCGCGGAGTTCGACCCGGTCACCCCGGACCCGGTGATTTCCACGATGGCCGACCAGCAGGACGCGGTGTCCGGAGAAGCTGACCTCGGTGGCACCATGCGCCTCGGTGCCTACCCGGCGGTTCTGCAAGCGGGCTCAGTGGTCGCACAGGCCTACGGATCCACCGAGGTGTCCGAGCGGCACCGGCACCGCTACGAGGTCAACAACGCCTACCGGGATCGCATCGCCAAGAGCGGTCTGCGGTTCTCGGGCACGTCGCCCGACGGTCACCTGGTCGAGTTCGTCGAGTACGCGCCCGAGGTCCATCCTTTCCTGGTGGGCACTCAGGCGCACCCGGAGCTCAAGAGCAGGCCCACCCGACCGCACCCGCTGTTCGCGGCGTTCATCGGGGCCGCGCTTGCCTACAAGGCCGAGGAACGGCTGCCCGGTATGGACCTGCCCGAGTCGTACACCGAGGAGACCGAAGCCTCAGACGAGTCGCTCGACAGCTCCTTGGAGACATCGGAGATCCGTGGCTGAACACGACTTCGAGACGCTCGCAAGCGAAACCGTTTACGTCGGAAATATTTTCGCCCTGCGGGCCGATGAGGTCAGCATGCCGGGCGGCGGATCTGCCCGGCGTGAGGTGGTCGAGCACTATGGTGCGGTCGCCGTTGTCGCACTCGACGACGACGGCAATGTGGTGCTGGTGTACCAATATCGGCACCCGCTGGGCCGGCGACTGTGGGAGCTGCCCGCCGGGCTGCTGGATCTCGGTGGCGAACCACCCCAGGTCACCGCGGCCCGCGAGCTCCAAGAGGAAGTCGGCCTGGTCGCCGCGAACTGGCGCGTGCTCGTCGACCTGGACTCCACGCCGGGGTTCTCCGACGAGAGCGTGCGGATCTTCCTGGCCACCGGCCTGAGCCACATCGACCGGCCCGAGGCACACGACGAAGAAGCCGACATGCGTGTGGAGCGAGTGCCGTTGGCACAGGCGGTGTCCCGGGTGTTCTCCGGTGAGATCGTGAATTCCATTGCGGTGGCCGGGATCCTGGCCGCTCACACGATGGCGGACATGGACTCGTTGCGTACGGTCGACGCCCCGTGGACCGATCGGCCGACGGCTTTTCGGCGGCGCAAAGGCCTGCAGTGACGCTGCAGTCTCCGCTCCGTGCAACCGGCCCATCAGGTGTCGCGCCGTCGGTGCTGGAGACCCAGATCCGCAGCTACCTCGACCATTTGACGGTCGAACGGGGAGTCGCTGCCAACACCCTGAGCTCCTATCGACGTGATCTGCGCCGGTACGCCGAGCATCTGCACGGGTGCGGTATCGAGGACCTGGCCAAGGTGGCCGAGTCCGACGTCAGCGACTTTCTGGTCGCGCTGCGCCGCGGTGACCCGGACGCCGGGCAGGCCGCGCTCTCGGCCGTGTCAGCAGCACGGGCAGTCGTCGCGGTCCGAGGACTGCACCGGTTCGCCGCCGCCGAAGGTCTCACCGAGCTCGATGTGGCTCGCGAGGTTCGGCCACCCACCCCCAGCCGTCGGCTGCCCAAGAGCTTGACGCTCGACGAGGTACTGGCGTTGTTGGACGCCGCAGGCGGCGAGAGCGAGGCGGACGGTCCGCTGACGCTGCGCAACCGCGCGTTGCTCGAGCTGCTGTACTCGACGGGGGCGCGCATCTCCGAGGCCGTCGGGCTCGACGTCGACGACATCGACACCCACAACCGGTCGGTGTTGCTGCACGGCAAGGGCGGCAAGCAACGGCTCGTCCCGATCGGCCGCCCCGCCATCAGCGCCCTCGACGCCTACCTGGTGCGCGGGCGGCCCGACCTGGCCCGCCGCGGCCGCGGCATCCCGGCGATCTTTCTCAACGCCCGCGGCGGTCGGCTGTCGCGCCAGAGCGCGTGGCAGGTGCTGCAGGACGCGGCCGAGCGTGCCGGGATCACCTCCGCGGTGTCACCGCACACGCTGCGGCACTCGTTCGCGACGCACCTGCTCGACGGCGGTGCCGACGTGCGCGTCGTCCAAGAACTCCTCGGGCACGCTTCGGTCACCACCACGCAGATCTACACCATGGTCACCGTGCACACCCTGCGCGAGGTGTGGGCCGGTGCGCATCCGCGGGCCCGTTAGCCGCCCAGGTATTCGGACTCCAGCATCACATCGCGCAGCAGGGTCTGGTATTCGCCGTGGGTCTTGTGTTCGACGGTGTTCCACCGCGCGCCTTGTTCAGCGCGCATGTACGCCAGATAGTCGGGTGCCCCGGGAAGTTTGACGTTGTCGGCGACCACGATTGCGCCGCCTCCTCCATTGCTCGCGTGCGCAGCGCGCAGCCAACCTCGGTCCAGCACACTGCGCAGATCGGCCAGATACGCGCTCTTGTCGTGGTCGATGAACATGAAATCGAGTGTCCCCGTGCCGAATCCGTACTGAGCGAGCGCATCGAGGGTGCGCCCGCCGTCGCCGATGGTCCCCACCACACACGTGGTGCGGTCTGCCAGCCCGGCGTGAGCCCAGATGCTGCGCGCGATTTCGGCATTCGCCGCGGCCAGTTCGACCGAGAACACCCGCGCTGCAGGCGCCGCCCGGGCGATGCGCAGGGCACCGTAGCCGCAGTAGGTGCCGAGTTCCAACGCGAGCCGCGGCTGTGCGCGAACCACCGCAGCGTCGAGCAGCGCGCCCTTCTCGTCGCCAACGTTGATCAGGAACGATTCCTCGTAGGCGAAGCGGTCGATCGTGGCGATGACGTCGTCGGGATCGCCGCGACGGGCGTTGGCCACGACGTAGCGGGCCGCGGCGGCCTCACGGCCGTCACCGATCTGGCCGACGGTGAAGATGTTGCGCTGGTGAAATGCCATGCGCCAAAAGGACGGTCGAAGAAATGGAGCGTGGCGCTGCCAGCTCACAACCGTCCCATCCAGCTGTTGAACAGTCCTTCCGGATCGTATTTGGCACGCAGTATGTCGAGCCGCGCCATGTTCTGATCAGTGGCGAACCGGGCCGGTCGTCTACCGAGGTTCTCGTCGGCCAAGCCGACTCCGGTGGCCAGGTGTGCCATGGCCGCCATGTTGTCACGCGGCCAGTCGCGGTAGCGTTCGTCATCGGCGGGGTCCGGCCACACGGCGTAGAGCGCCATGTTGATCTCGTCCTCCAGCCCGTAGAACAACTCCTCCCGAGCCGGCGACGGGCTCCAGTTGTACAAGAGGAAGTGCGACGGGGGCGGCGGCATGGTCTCGATGATCCGGTGGATGCCCGGCAGCAGATCCTCCGCGGACGCCGAGGTCCACATGTTGTCGGCGACATAGCGGTGCCCGGTCGGGTAATTGCTCATCACCGCGCCGTACCATCCGGCCAAATCGGTGGTGGTGTAAGGGATCTTGACGATTGCGCGGTCGACGGCCGGGCAGCTCGACAGGATGGAAAGGGCGTCTTCGGCCTGAGCTTCGGTGTCGGCGAATGCCGGGGAAGCCACCACGATGGTCGGGTGTTCGAGCCCCAGAGCAGGCAGATTGCGTGACGTGATGATCTGTAGTTCCACCCGGTCGTCGATTTCCGGACTGATCCGGCGGGCCCAGGTGAAGACGTCGTCGAGCACTTCGACGGGGTAGATGTACAGACAGCTGCCGCAGACCGCCGGACGCGGGTGCAGCTGGAGATGAAAGGCGGTCACCACCGCGAAGAATCCGGGACCCGAACCGCGTGCGGCCCAGAACAAGTCGGAGTTCTCGTCGGCGTCGCAATACATCCGCTGGCCGTCGGCGGTGACAACGTCGATTCCGATGACGCTCTCACATGCCGGTCCGACCACTTTGCTGTTCCAGCCGTATCCGCCCTGCAGCAGATACCCGCCGAGGCAGATGCCCTCGCAGTGCCCGGCGGGAAAGAACAGGCCGAGCTTGTCGAGGTCGGCGGCCAGCTCACTGCCCACCTTTCCCGGCCCGACGACGGCGGACATGCGTTCGGCGTCGATCACGCAGTGGTCGAGACGGCTGACATCGAGCAGCGTGCCGCCGTCGCGCAGGTGGCTGGCAGCCCAGCTGTGTCCGCCCGACACGATGCTGATGGGTCCGTGGGCGCCGGTGACCGTGGCCACGACGTCGTCGACATCGTGGGCCTGGACGATCAGGTCGGGGTAGCGGTCGGGCACCAGACCGTTCCAGACGGTGGCACGACGCGCCTCTTCATAGCCGTCAGCGCCTCGACGGAACTGTCGTGCGTCTGTTGACATTTCACCTCCAGTACCGGCGGCGGACGGGTGGACTCAATAGCGGTCGATCACGTCGAGGGCGACCTCGCGTGCCGGGGCCACGGCGATTCCCCGCGCCACGCTGCGTGGTGCGGGGCGGGCGCGGTCGCGCGCAGGCATCCGCAGTTCCAATGTCTTCATGATGGTCGCAATCGCGATGGAAAGTTCGGAGTTCGCGAACGCCGCACCGATGCACCGGCGATAGCCACCGCCGAACGGGGCGAACTCGAACGGCGAGACCCGTGAGTCGAGGAATCGTTCGGGGCGGAACTGCTCGGGGGCGGTCCAGATATCCGGGTTGAAGTGTAGTGCGTACAAGGCGATTCCGACGACGTCGCCGGGACTGCAGTCGACGCCGCCGATGGTCAGCGGATCGATCAGCCGCCGCAGCACGATGGGCACCGGCGGGTGCATGCGCAAGGCCTCCTTGATGACCGCACCCAGGTAGGGCAGCGCGACCATCTCGGCGGGGGTGTGAGCTTGGGCCACTTCGTCGGCGACCCGTTGCCGCAGCCTTTCGTCGCGGAAGATGTGGTAGAGCGCCCACACCATCGAGGTGGCGGTCGTCTCGTGGCCCGCGGCGAGCAGCGTCCTGAGCTGATCGTGCATGCCCTGGCCCTTGCGCCCGCGTCCGCAGTCATCGGTTGCGGACAACAACACGTCGAGCATGTCCGCACCGGCGAGGCCACCGCGTGCCCGGCTGTCCATGTCGTCGGAGAGCAGGCGGTCGAGGTCGTCGCGCAGCCGTAGCAACCGGGCCCACGGTCCGTGGCCGCCGAGTTCGCGGCGCAGCGCGGGAACGAGCATCAGCGGCGCGGTGTTGGCCCGCATCAACGCGGTGATCGCCTCGGTGTACATGGCACGCCGGTCGGGTTCGGCGACACTGAACACCACCCGGATGGCGATGTGCAGGGTGACGGCGACGGCCAGTTGCCGCACGGCGATCGAGTCCCCGGGCCGGACGTTGCGGATCTCCTCGCATGTCGCCGAGGCGATGATGTCGCTGTACTTCTTGACCCGCTCGCCGTGGAATGCCGGCATCAACAGGCTGCGTTCCCGGTGGTGCTGTTCACCGGACAGCAGGATCAGCGATCCTGGTCCCACCACGGGCTCGATCGGATTCGGCGTGGGCGCCTCGCATTGGGCTGCCGGCATCGTGAGGATGTCGCGGGCGGCATCGGCAGTGCCGAAGAACTTCACCTCTCCGAGACCGGGAAAGGTCAGTACGAAGGGGCTGGGACCCGTGGCGTGCCGGTGGAAGAACCCGACCGGATCGACCCCGGCAGCGGCCGCGCGGAGCAGTCCGGCGGGCGACTTGATCAACTGAGTCTGCATTGCCGCAACCTTCCGGACAGGGTTTGGCAACGATCCACATGATTGCGAAACCGTCTCATTTGGGTCACACCTGGGTGCTCAGTGTTGAGGCGCAGGCTGGTACTCGTTGGAGGTAGCCGGAATGGATGCGAAATTGCGCGTTGGTAACCGAGTTTGCGCGTGCCGACGGCTCCTTCGGCGGAGCTCTGATCATTGGCTCGGCGGGCCTGTACAACGTCGGTCCGGAGAGCGTTTCCGCAGCTAGCGGCAGCATCTGACGGCGTTGCGCAGGAGCCGAGCGTCATGCCTGGGTGCGTTCGGCGGGCACGGTCGAAAGTTCCGCGCGCCGATGTGGGTGCGGCTGTCGTCCTGATGCCGACCGCGGCGATCGAATTCGCAGAATTCGCCGCCGGTTTCTCAAATGCAATAGACAGGGAAATTTTCATGGCGGTTAATTTGATTGGTTTTGCGGTGTTCGCGAAAATTAACGTGATAAATGGCGAATTTGCACAGGGAGGTGCGGGGCTGGATGAATGCATAATCAGGATCGACATTTCCCTCACCTTTCCCTGTCGGATTGCCCGATCGGGCACCTGAGGTGATTTGCGAGATACAGGATGGCACACGTGTGCCGCGTCGGGCAATCGTTAAGACAGCAAATAAGAGGTGGACATGCAGCCTTGCCCCTTCGGGCGGCCGCTGGGCCTGAGATCCCACGTGTCAATAGTTCGCTCAACGGCCCGAATATGCTCAACCTCTTCCGCCGGCTCGTTGGTGGATACCCGCCCGGCGCGATCCGAAGCTAGGTCATCAATTTGAATCTGCACAGAAATCGCTGAAAAAGACCTGCGCAGATGGTGTGCCAGCGTCGGGGCCCCCGCTCCGCCTGGGCTGTGAGGGCTGCCGCGTGGAGGCGGTCGGCCCTCGTCGAAACGGTTCAGTTGCGGACTGCTGCCTGGTTGCGAGAACTTCAACGAGGCGTTCGTTGCATACGCAAATAGATACCGGTATTCAGTGGTCAGAGCGTCTGCCAGCGCACGCGTGAAGTGCGCCTTGTTTGGATGACTCCTGCCCTGCGGAGTATTGCTACCGATAGGTAAAGAGCCAGCTCTACAGCCTGGCCCACTGATCTTGAAAGGCCCGTCTTACAACCAGGTCTTTGCACGCGAAACGATCGGAATGTCGACGCTGTGTTTTCGCTTATATATAGCCTGCATAGCGTTGTATGTTGTTGCTCTCCGCGACATCGCGAACGGGGATCGTGACTGTCGCCGTTTGTTTCACATCGCTGACCCGAGGGTGAAATATGACAGCTTCAGTAAGGGGCGTATCTGAACGTCCAGCCGTGTACCGCGTCGTCGACCACATCGTCGACTACCTGGCAGCGGGCGGGGTGTCCCATATATTCGGTGTGGACGGCGCGAACATCGAAGATTTGTACGACGCCGCATACTTCCGTGACGGCATCACTGCGGTGCTCGCCAAGCATGAATTCTCCGCGGCGACCATGGCCGACGGGTACAGCCGCAGCGGTGCAGGTCTCGGCGTTGTCATGGCCACATCGGGCGGCGGCTGTCTGAATCTGATCCCCGGGCTCGGAGAATCGCTCGCCAGCCGGGTTCCGGTTCTGGCGCTCGTCGGCCAGGCGCCCACGGCGCTCGACGGCAGGGGCAGTTTCCAGGACACGAGTGGGCGCGCGGGTTCGCTGAACGCCGAGGCACTGTTCGGCGCGGTGTCGGTGAGCTGTGAACGGGTGCTGCGGCCCGCCGACATCGTCACCGCATTGCCGCGGGCCGTCGCCGCGGCTCGCACCGGCGGTCCTGCGGTCTTGCTTTTGCCCAAAGACATCCAGCAACAACCACTGGGTTTCAGTGGGCCCAAATCGCACAACGGCCAGGCATTGGGGCAGCGGCAGGTGGGGGATCCGCATCCGCTGGTCCGCGCGCTGCGCAAGGCGCACGGGCCGATCACGATCATCGCCGGCGAGCAGGTGGCCCGCGATGACGCGCGCGCCGAACTGGAGCAGCTGCGGTCCGTCCTGCGGGCACGCGTCGCGTGCGTACCCGACGCGAAAGACGTCGCGGGCACACCCGGTATGGGCTCGTCGTCGGCGCTGGGGGTCACCGGGGTGATCGGGCACCCGGGAACTGTCGAGGCGGTCGCGCAGAGTGCGGTGTGTCTGTTGGTCGGGACCCGGATGCCGGTGATGGCCCGGACCGGGCTGGACGCCGCGCTCGGTTCAACGCGCACGCTGTCGATCGGGTCGGCCCCGCCGTACCTGCCGTGCACCCACGTGCACACAGAAGATCTGCGGGCATCACTGAACCGGCTCACTCGTGCGCTCACCGGCCACGGCAGGCCGCTCGGTGTCCGGGTGCCGGATATGGTGCCGCACAACGAACTTGCCCCGCCATGGTGTTCCGACGAGGGCGTCCGCTACCGCGACGCGATGCTTGCGCTCGACCGGGCCTTACCGGACGGGGTGAACATCGTCGTCGATGCAGGCAACACCGGGGCCTCGGCGGTGCACTACCTGCCGGTGCGGCGCGGCGGGCGGTTCGTCGTCGCGCTGGGCATGGGCGGCATGGGCTACAGCTTCGGCGCGGGCATCGGCATGGCGTTCGCCAATCGCAAGCGCACGGTGATCATCGCCGGTGACGGATCCTTCTACATGCACGGGATGGAGTTGCACACCGCCATTCAGCACCGCCTGCCGGTGACCGTGGTGCTGTTCAACAACAACGCCCACGCCATGTGCGTCACCCGTGAGCAGCTCTACTACAACGATCTCTACAGCTACAACCGATTCTCGCCCAGTCGGCTCGGCGCCGGCCTGGCAGCGATGTTCCCGGGCCTGGCCTCGACAGATGTCACCGCCATCGACCGACTGCCCGCCGCGCTCGCCGACGCGTTGGGAACCGACGGCCCTTCGGTCGTCAGTATCGAATGCTCTGCGGACGAAATCCCGCCCTTCGCACCGTTTCTCACGGCGATCGGTACTTCCGCAGCCCAACACAGTCAATCAACAGAAGAGGAGGGCACGGTCAATGTCCCTGCCAGCGCTTGACGATATCGCCACCCATTCCGGCAGCTCCGATGCCATCCCCGGGGTCCACCGCATCGAGACGTCGCCGCGGGACAAGGCGACTCCGATCATCCTGGAGATGATGCACTCGGTGTATCCACACGACCAGGTGTTCGGTGAATACTGCACCGTCAACGACTACATCGACTGCCCGCCCGACGCACTGTACGAGTACCTCTCCGACACGCGCTGTCTCGAGGAGTGGACGTACAGTTTGCGCGGGTTCGAAGAGACCGATGAATCGGGCCTGTGGCTCGCGTGGGACAAACTGGGCTCGGAGACCGAGATCTACACCAGGACGGTGGCCAACCCAGAAGCCCGAACAGTCGACTACCACTGCGCGTGGGATCAGGGCAAGCACCTGTGGATGATCTATCTGATGCGGGTCGTCGACGCGCAACTGGTGCTCAACAAGCCCGGATCGGTTGTGCTGTGGACCAATTGCCATCATCCGTTCTACGACCACAACCCCTATCCGGAGACTGCGCCTGCAGGGCGGCCGGTATGGGTCGGTGACTTCTGGGACATGTTCGGCGCCGGTCATCTGCTGGAACTGCGGAATCTGAAGGCCATCGCCGAGTACCGGCATCACAACGGGTTGCCCATCACCCCGGATTGGATGCGGGAGTCCAGCCGGCACAAGACGAGTGTCGGCTGATGGTGAGAACCACGCGCGCCCCGGCCGTCAGCCTGCTCGACATCGCGACCTACCTACCGGAGAACCGCGTGCCGGCGCAGTGGTATGCCGATCACGCGGAAACCGATACGTTGCGCGACAATCCGATGTTCGCGCCGCCGGAGTACCGCCATCACTCGGCACTCGAGGAATCCAACGTCGACATGATCGAGCAGGCTGTTTCGGCACTCACGGCCAGGCACGGCCGGGGCATGCTCGATGACGTCGACATCCTGCTGACACATTCGCAGATGCCCGATCTGCCGATCGTCGGCGCCGGCGGTGAGACGGCCGCCCGGCTGGGCATCAAGCCCAAGTGGATCCTCGACGTGCACAACGGCGGGTGCGCCGCGTTTGTCTACATGCTCAGCCTGGCGCGTCAGCTGATGTGGTCCGGAGCGGGCCGTACCGCACTGATCGCTGCTTCGGTCAACGCCGCAGGCAAGATCTTCGAACAGGATCAGGTCGTCAAGCTCGCGCAGGCCTCGGTTCCGGGTGACGGGGCCGCGGTGGGCCTGGTCGCGCTCTCCGAGCAGTCCCCGGTGTTGGACATCGAATGCCGGTTCTTCGGCGAGAACGCCGTCGACATGACCCTCGACACCGATCCGCCGCGAAAGTGGTGGGAGGCCGGGCCGGGGCAGGGCTACGTCGGGTTCAACGAGGCCAAGATCATGAAGGTGCTCTCGCGCGGCAATCGCCAGGTGCCCCAGGTGGTCAAGGCGGTGTGCGAGCGGATCGGGGTGAAGTCCAACGACCTCGACCTGCTGGTCACCAACCAGCCCAATCGGCTGTTGCTGCGCAACTGGGATGAAGCACTTGAACTGCCACGCGAGCGGCATCGTGACACTTTCGGGCAGTGCGGCAATCTCTTCGCGGTCGGCATACCGGCCAACTTGGAGGCCGCGATCAACGACGGCGAGGTCAAGAGCGGCGACGTCGTGATGATGGCGGGCTTCGCCCACGCCGGGGATTTCGCAGGCGCTGCCGCCATTCAATGGGGCGGGAGGCCACAATGACATCTCCTACGGAGCAGGCGCCGAGTCTGACCGCGGTGACCGACGACATCATCGCGATGATCAGGGCCGAGATGCCGATTCCCGATCTGACGGCCGACTCCTCGCTGCTCGACGGCGGATTGGATTCGCTGCGGGTGATGTCGCTGGTCCTGCGGATCGAGAACCGCTGGGAGATCGACCTTGATGCCGATGACGCCGATGAGCTGCTGACCGTCGGAGACCTCGGTCGACTCGTGTTGCGCCGCATCACGGAGAAGCAGTCATGAAAGGCCCTGATGCCGTAGTCCCGAAACACGAGACACTCCCTGCCGCGCTCGCGGCCGCGGCGCACACCGATCTGAGCCTGTTCTTCGTCAACGCGAAAGAAGAGGACCAGGAGGTGCCCAAGGCGCTGGTCCACGAGCGGACCCTGTCGATCGCCGCGGACCTGATGAAACGCGGTGTGCGGAAAGGGGATCGGGTCGCGCTCGTGTTGCCGACCTGCCCCGCGTTCGTCGACTGCTTCTTCGGGGTGCTATGCGCGGGCGGTATTCCCGTGCCGCTGTACCCGCCGGTCCGCCTGGGCAAGATGGACGAATACCACCGCAGGACCACGGCGATGCTGCAGTCGGTCGACGCGGCGTTGGTGGTGACCGACGACCGTATCCGCCGGTTTCTCGGTGTCGCGGTCGAGGCCGCGGCGCCTCGGCTGGGCTGCGTGACCGCATCGGAGCTGGGAGGTGCGGACGCCGACCAGGTCGACGTGGCACCCGACGACGTCGCGTTGATCCAGTTCTCTTCTGGCACAACGCACGATCCCAAGCCTGTGGCGCTGACCCACCGCAACCTGTTGTCCAACCTCGCCTCGATCGACACCCGGCTCGCGGAGGAAGGCACCGCAACCCCGGTGGGCGTGTCCTGGCTACCGCTGTACCACGACATGGGTTTGATCGGGAATCTGCTGTCGGCGTTCTACATCGAGGCATCACTCGTGCTGCTTCCACCCGAGTTGTTCGTCACCACGCCTGCCGCCTGGCTGCGGGCCATCTCGCGCTATCGCGGTACCTACTCCGCGGCTCCCAATTTCGCATTCAACCTGTGCGTCAACCGGATCAAGGACGAAGAGCTCGACGGGGTGGACCTGTCGTCGTGGAGTGTGTGCTTCAACGGTGCGGAATCCGTCGTGGCCGCCGTGCAGCGCCGCTTCGCCGAGCGGTTCTCGCGCTGGGGCTTCGATCCGTTGGCGTTGACGCCCTGCTACGGGATGGCCGAGGCGTCACTGGCTCTGACGTTCAAGCCGCCCAGGACCACGTTCAGAACCTTCGGTGTGGAAGCCGACACCTTGGCCTACTCCGGACGGGTGGCACCAGGACGCAAAGAGCTCGTGAGCGTGGGCCGGCCGCTGGCCGGGGTCGAGATCGAGGTCCGTGACGACATGTCCCGGGCGATGGAGGCCGACAAGGTCGGCAGCATCTTCGTAAAGGGGCCGAGTGTGATGGCGGGGTACTTCGGCCGGCCCGATCTCACCGACCAAGCCTTGCACGACGGCTGGCTTGAGACCGGAGACCTCGGCTTCGTCCATGACGGCGAGCTGTTCGTGTGCGGGCGGGCCAAGGACACGGTGATCATCCGGGGCGCCAACCACGCCCCGCAGGATTTCGAGGCGGCACTGGACGGACTGCCGGGGGTGCGCACCGGCTGTGCGGTGGCGGTCGGCTATGTCCCGGCCGGCGAGGAGCAGGAAGCACTGGCTCTGCTGGTCGAGACCACCTCCGAGGCGCCACCCAGCCTTGCAGGCGACGTCTCGAAGCGGGTGTGGGAACGCACCGGCATCCTGGCCAGTCATGTCGAGCTGCTCGCGCCGGGAACACTGCCCAGGACATCGAGCGGGAAACTGCGCCGGCGGGAATCGGCCAGGCAGTGGCAGGCCGGAACCCTCACGGCGCCCAAGAAGGTGTCCGCCATGCGGTTGATGTGGTACGCGGCCAAGGGGCAGGTTTCCCTTGCCAAGGCCACCTATACCCGTCTGTCCGCAAACAAACGACCGGCCGATCGCGCTGTTGGCGCGGGTGGGAGGGAATCATGACTGTGGTCGCTGAATCACGGCCGTTGCCGCGCGTCACCAAACTCCCGCTGAACGCGGACATCGGCGCCTTACCCATGGCCGTGGACCCGATGGCGTTGTCGCTCAACGAGAATCCGTTCCCACCGCTGCCTGCGGTGCGGTCCGCGCTGATCGAATCGATCGACGCGGCCAACAGATATCCGGAGTTCCTGCCCGAGCGGTTGCGTCACCTCATCGCCGATCACATCGGGATCTCCGACGAGCAGGTCATCCTCGGGCCGGGCGCGACCGGCGTCATGCTGCAGGTGCTGCATGCCATCACCGACCCGGGCAACCGGATCGTCTTCGCGGACCCGACGTTCGAGGGCTACGCGATCATCTCGGCGATGGTCCGGATATCGCCGATCAAGGTGCCACTCAACAGTTTCGGCCGCCACGATCTGGATGCCATGGCCGACGCGGCAACGGAGGCCAAAGTTGTGGCGATCTGCCGGCCGCACAATCCCACGGGCACCGTGGAGTCCGTAGCGAAACTCGATGCCTTCCTGCAGCGGATCCCCAGTGACACCGTCGTGCTCATCGACGAGGCCTACGCGGAGTTCGTCGGCCCGGACCACCGCATCGACTCGGTGGATCTGGTGCGCAGGTTCCCGAATGTCGTTGTGATCCGCACCTTCTCCAAGGCCTACGGGCTCGCCGGCCTGCGCATCGGGTATGCCTTCGGGTCTCGCGAACTGGCCGCCAAACTGTGGGCGATGCAGCTGCCGTTCGGCATGAGCACCACCAGCCTGGTTGCGGTGGCCGCGTCGTATCGAGCGGAATCCCAGCTACGACAACGGATTCGGCTGCTCACCTCGGAACGGCGCAACCTGCAGTCGCGGCTGCGGGCGATGGGTATCGCCAGCACCGAGGCCCACGCCAACTTCATCTACCTTCCCGCGAACGGCACGCCGTGGCGCGACGTGTTCGATGACGCGGGCGTGCGCGTCAAGCATTACCCCGACGGTGGTGTGCGCGTCACCATCGGCGGACGGTCATCAACCGGGGCGGTCCTGACCGCACTGCGGAACAAGCTCTAGGAGGCCGCTGTGCGCGAACATCAGGTTGTCGTCATCGGTGCGGGACCCTCGGGTGTCGCCGCGGCTCTGAGCTTGAGCGACAGGGGTTTACGCCCGCTTTTGATCGACCGGGCCGACCATGTCGGGTCGTCCTGGAAGGGGCGGTACGACCGGCTGAAGCTCAACACCGGTCGGCAGACGTCGCACATGCCCAACCGGCCGTTCCCCAAGGGCACGGCGATCTTCCCGACCCGCGATCAAGTCGTCGCGCACCTGGACCATCACGCGCACGAGGACGGCGTCGACCTGATGCTCAGCACGTGTGTGGCCAGGATCGACAGGATCGCGGGCAACTGGGTGCTGGCCACCTCGTCGGGGGATATCAGTGCCCCGCAGATCGTCGTGGCCACCGGCTACGAGCACACGCCGAAGATCCCGGAATGGCCCGGCATGGATTCGTACCGGGGAACTGTGCTGCACTCGGCTACCTACCGAAACCCCAAGCTGTACATCGGGAAACGGGTGCTGGTGGTGGGGGCCGGGTCGTCGGCGATGGAGATCGTGCACGATGTCGCCACCGGGGGAGCGGCGCAGGCCTGGCTGGCTGTGCGCACCCCACCGCACATCCTGTTACGCGCGCTGCCCGGCGGATTCCCGTCGGACTACATCGCCAATCCGCTCTACGACGCGCCACTGTGGTTGGCTGATGCCGTCTCCCGGGTGGCGCTGCGGGTCGACGTAGGCGATCTGTCCGAATTCGGCCTACCCACACCGCGCGAAGGCGTGTTCGCCCGCGGCAAGCGACTCGGCCGGGCGCCGGTGATCGTCGACCGCGAGGTGATCCACGCCATCCGTGCCCGCCGCTTCGAGGTCGTGCCCACCATCGAATCCTTCAGTGAGGATGCGGTTCGGCTCATCGATGGGCAGCTTCTGCAACCCGACGTGGTGATCTGTGCGACCGGATACCACCGGGGCCTGGAACCGATGGTCGGCCATCTCGGCGTGTTGGACGAGCACGGGCTGCCGTGCGCGACCGGGCCGGTGGCTGCCGCACCCGGGTTGCGGTTCGTCGGCTTCCTGTCGCGACCCGGGCTCATCTCGTTCGTCGCCAAGCAGTCCGTACAGGTCGCCAAGGAGATCGCCGACGAACTCGACCGGGCACCGTCGCTCACGCCATGACGCGCGTCACCCGGCTCGCCATGGCGGCACCCCGGCGAGTCATCGCGGTCGCGCTGCTGGTGATGCTCGGCTGCGCGGTGTTCGGTGTCCCGGTGGCAAAGCACCTGTCCGGCGGGGGATTCCGGGACCCCGGTTCCGAATCATCGTGGGCCTCGGCCGTGTTGGCCGACACGTTCCACCAGCCCGACATGCAGTTCCTCGTCACGGTGAGCGACCCAAAGGGAATCGACAGTACCCGGGCCAGGGCAGTAGGAACCGATATCACCGCGCGGCTCAAGGAATCTCCCTACGTCGCCCATGTGGAATCACCGTGGAACACCGCGCCGCAGAACGCCGCCCAGTTCACCAGCACCGACGGCAAGACCGCATTGATCGTCGCAGGACTCAGCGGGGGCGAGACCAACGCGCCGACCTATGCCAAAGAACTGACCGACCAACTCGCCCACGACCGTGACGGTGTCACGGTGCGGGCGGGCGGCTCGGCAACCGTGTACGCACAGATCAACGAGCAGACCGAGAACGACCTGACGCTGATGGAGTCCATCGCGATACCCATGAGCTTCCTGGTGCTGGTCTGGGTGTTCGGTGGGCTGGTCGCGGCGGTGCTGCCACTGGCCGTCGGGGCGATGGCCATCTTCGGGGCCATGGCCGTGCTGCGGGCCATCACGTTCATCACCGACGTGTCGATCTTCGCGCTCAACCTCGCGGTCGCGATGGGGTTGGCGTTGGCCATCGACTACACGCTGCTGCTGTTGAGCAGATACCGCGACGAATTGGTCGACGGACATTCCCGCGACGACGCGTTGCTGCGGACCATGTCGACGGCCGGGCGCACGGTGATGTTCTCGGCGCTGATCGTCGGTCTGTCGATGCTGCCGATGGCGTTGTTCCCGATGTACTTCCTCAAATCGTTCGCCTACGCCGGCGTAGCGGTGGTGGCCTTCGCGGCGTGCGCGGCCCTCGTCGTCACACCCGCGGCCATCGCGCTGCTCGGCGCCAGGCTGGACGCACTCGATGTCCGCCGGCTGGTGCGGCGGATCCTTAGGCGGCCCGATCCCGTGCCCCTGCCCGTCGAGCAGATGTTCTGGTACCGCAGCACCAAGGCGATCATTCGCCGGGCGGTGCCCGTCGGTCTCGTCGTCACCGCGCTGCTGTTGGCGCTCGGCGCACCGTTCCTCGGGGTGCGGTGGGGTTTCCCCGACGACCGCGTACTGCCCACGTCGACCACGGCCCGTCAGGTGGGAGACCAGCTAAGGACCGACTTCGCCACCGATTCGGCCAACAACATCAGCGTCGTGGTGCCGCATGTCACCGGTGTCAGCCCCGCCGAACTTGGCCGCTATGCCTCCGCGCTGTCCTCCGTCGCCGATGTGTCCTGGGTCTCGTCGCCCGTCGGGACGTTCAAGGGTGGCCATCAGGTGGGTCCCGGCGCCGAGGGCACTACGACCGACGGGACGACCTATCTGACCGTGGCCAGCACGGCGCCACTGTTCTCCGACGCCTCCACCACCCAACTCGATCGGCTCCACGCGGTGCCGGGGCCGGGTGGCCGCGGTGCCTTGTTGACCGGCACCGCTGCGATCAACCGGGACATCGTCGCTGCGGTCACCTCGGGGCTGCCGAAGGTGCTGGCCCTCATCGCGGTGACGAGCTTTGTGCTGTTGTTCCTCCTGACCGGCAGTGTCGTGCTGCCGCTCAAGACATTGGTGCTCAACGTGCTGTCCCTCACGGCCGCGTTCGGTGCGCTGGTGTGGATCTTCCAGGACGGCCATCTCGGCGCGCTGGGAACCACGGCCACCGGGACCCTGGCCGCCAACATGCCCGTCCTGCTGTTCTGCATCACCTTCGGGCTGTCCATGGACTACGAGGTGTTCCTCATCTCGCGGATTCGGGAGTACTGGCTGGCCTCCGGTCATCCGGACGGCGGGCAAGCCCTGGAATCCGCACGGGTGCGTACCGACGAGGCCGTTGCCAAGGGACTGGCCCATACGGGGCGTGTGATCACCGCCGCAGCGGTCATCATGTCGATCTCCTTCGCTGCCCTGATGGCCGCGCAAGTCTCGTTCATGCGGATGTTCGGTGTCGGGCTCACCATTGCCGTATTGATGGACGCGACGCTCGTCCGGCTGATACTGGTACCGGCGTTCATGCATGTCATGGGCGGGGTGAACTGGTGGGCGCCGGGCCCGTTGGTTCGGCTGCACCAGCGCATCGGCATCAGTGAGGAGGGCGGTGGCAGCTCTGCGAAAGGGCGCCACCGGGCTGAGGACTCCGACCGGCCGGCCGAGCCGGTGCAGGCTTGATCCGCACGTTGACCGCGGGTCGACCCGGAACTGAGGCGTCGCAACGTTAAACTTGCCCGGATGTTCGCCAAGTGTGGGTTGCCCGGCCTGTGGTGGCCGCGCACACAGCGCTTGCGTGAGGAGCCGAAGTGACCGACGGCGACGGACACGACCCACTACCTGAGCTGGGCCTGACCGGACGGCCGTCGCGCACCATTCCCGAGCCACTGCCCCGCACCAGCCACGGTCCGGCCAAGGTCATCGCGATGTGTAACCAGAAGGGCGGCGTCGGCAAGACCACCTCGACCATCAACCTGGGCGCCAGCCTGGCCGAATACGGCCGCCGGGTCCTGCTGGTGGATCTCGACCCGCAGGGCGCGCTGTCGGCGGGCCTGGGCGTGCCGCACTACGAACTCGACCACACCGTGCACAACCTGCTGGTCGAGCCGCGCGTATCCATCGACCAGGTGCTCATCAAAACCCGGGTCAGCGGCCTCGACCTGGTCCCCAGCAACATCGACCTGTCGGCCGCCGAGATCCAGCTCGTCAACGAGGTGGGCCGCGAGCAGTCGCTGGCGCGGGCGCTGTATCCGGTACTGGACCGCTACGACTATGTGCTCATCGACTGCCAGCCGTCGCTGGGTTTGCTCACCGTCAACGGCCTGGCCTGTGCGGATGGTGTGATCATCCCCACCGAATGCGAGTACTTCTCGCTGCGCGGTCTGGCGCTGCTCACCGACACCGTGGACAAGGTGCACGACCGCCTCAACCCCCGGCTGCGGATCAGCGGGATCCTCGTCACCCGGTATGACCCCCGCACAGTCAACGCCCGCGAGGTGATGGCCCGTGTGGTCGAGCGATTCGGCGACTTGGTATTCGACACCGTCATCACCCGCACAGTCCGATTCCCCGAGACCAGCGTTGCCGGCGAGCCGATCACCACGTGGGCACCGAAGTCCGGCGGCGCACAGGCGTATCGATCGCTGGCCGCCGAAGTCATTCATCGGTTCGGCGTGTGAAGGATGTCGAGAGCACCGAGGTAACCGATGCCGCCGCGGCCGTGGCACCGGCCGACGCTTCGGGCGAGAGCCAGCCGAGCCGGTTCCAGGTCCGGCTGAACAACTTCGAGGGCCCGTTCGACCTGCTGCTGCAACTGATCTTCGCTCACCGCCTCGACGTCACCGAAGTGGCGTTGCACCAGGTGACCGACGATTTCATCGCCTATACCAAGGAGATCGGCGCGCGCCTCGAGCTCGACGAGACCACCGCCTTCCTCGTGATCGCGGCCACACTGCTGGACCTCAAGGCAGCTCGCCTGCTGCCGGCCGGTGAGGTGCACGACGAAGAGGATCTGGCCCTGCTCGAGGTCCGGGATCTGCTGTTCGCCCGGTTGCTGCAATACCGGGCGTTCAAGCATGTCGCCGAGATGTTCGCCGAACTCGAGGCGGCCGCGCTGCGCAGCTACCCACGTGCGGTGTCGCTGGAAGACCGGTATTCGGACCTGCTGCCCGAGGTGATGCTCGGAGTGGACGCCGAGAAGTTCGCCACCATCGCAGCCGCCGCGTTCACCCCGCGTCCGGTGCCCACGGTCGGCACCGACCATATCCACGCGCCCAAGGTGTCGGTGCCCGAACAGGCGCATCGTCTTTTGGACCTGCTCGAACAGCGCGGGATCGGCGAGTGGGCCACCTTCACCGAGCTGGTGGCGGATTGTTCGGCGGGCATCGAGATCGTCGGACGGTTCCTGGCGCTGCTCGAGCTGTTCCGGGCCAGGGCGGTAGCATTCGAGCAATCAGAACCGCTTGGTGTGCTCCAGGTTTCGTGGACCGGGGATCGGCCGACCAGCGAACACCTGGCAACCGCTGACGCGGAAGAATAGAGAACGATGACTGACGAGATTGCCGGCGGCGATCCTGGCGTCGACCTGGGAGTGGACCCGGATGTCGACGTCGCCGCCGTCCCCGAACTCGACGACGGCGAACTGGGTTCGGTGCTGGAGGCGCTGCTGCTGGTCGTCGACACTCCGGTGACCATCGACGCACTGGCCAGCGCCACCGAACAGCCGGCGTATCGCATCGCGGCCAAGCTGCGGTTGATGTCCGAGGAGTTCACCGCCCGGGACAGCGGCATCGACCTGCGGGAGGCCGGCGGCGGCTGGCGGATGTACACCCGGGCCCGCTACGCCCCGTACGTGGAGCGGCTGCTGCTGGATGGGGCGCGGTCCAAACTGACCCGCGCCGCCCTGGAGACCCTCGCGGTCGTGGCTTACCGGCAACCGGTGACACGGGCCAGGGTGAGCGCGGTACGTGGCGTCAACGTCGACGCGGTGATGCGGACACTGCTGGCGCGCGGGTTGATCACCGAGGCCGGTACCGATCCAGACACCGGCGCGACGGCGTTCGCCACCACCGAGCTGTTCCTGGAGCGGCTGGGACTGAGCTCATTGACCGATCTGCCCGACATCGCGCCGCTGCTGCCCGATGTCGACGTGATCGACGATCTGAGCGAAACACTCGGCGACGAACCGAGATTCGCCAAACTGGGTGGTGGTTCGCCGAAGAGCGATCAGCCGCAGACTTTCGACGTGGACAAGGACTGACATGGCTGAACCTGAAGGTGTGCGACTGCAGAAAGTGTTGTCTCAAGCTGGAATTGCGTCCCGCCGGGTCGCCGAGCGCATGATCACCGACGGCCGCGTCGAGGTCGACGGCCGGGTCGTCACCGAGCTGGGCACGCGCGTGGATCCTGCCGTCGCGGAGATCCGGGTGGACGGGTCCCGGATCGTGCTCGACGACACCCTGGTGTATCTGGCGATCAACAAACCCCGCGGCATGCACTCGACGATGTCCGATGACCGGGGCCGTCCGTGTGTGGGCGATCTGGTAGAGCACCGGGTTCGCGGTAACCAGAAGCTGTTCCATGTGGGCCGGCTGGATGCGGACACCGAGGGTCTGTTGCTCTTGACCAACGACGGAGAGCTGGCCCATCGGCTCATGCACCCGTCCTACGAGGTGCCCAAGACCTACGTCGCGACCGTGCTCGGCACGGTGCCGCGCGGGCTGGGCAAGAAGCTGCGGGCCGGTATCGAATTGGAGGACGGTCCGGCTCATGTCGACGATTTCGCGGTGGTCGACACCTTGCCGGGCAAGACCATGGTGAAGGTGGTCCTGCACGAGGGACGCAACCGGATCGTGCGGCGGCTGCTGGCCGCGGTGGATTACCCGGTGCAGGAACTGGTGCGCACCGAGATCGGCACAGTGTCGCTGGGTGATCAGCGTCCGGGCAGTATCCGAGCGCTCAGCCGCAAAGAGGTCGGCGAGCTTTATCAGGCGGTGGGTTTGTGAGCGGGTCATTGGTGGTAACGGTCGACGGTCCGGCAGGAACCGGAAAGTCTTCGGTGTCAAGGGGTTTGGCGCGTGCCCTGGGTGCGCGGTATCTCGACACCGGGGCGATGTACCGGATCGTCACGCTGGCGGTGCTGCGCGCAGGCGTCGACCTCACCGACGTGCCTGCCATCGAAGAGGTGGCTGCCGACGCGGAAGTCGGGGTGGGGTCGGATCCCGAGGAAGACCGGGCGTACCTCGCCGGCGAGGACGTCTCGACCGAGATCCGCGGTGACGAGGTGACGCGGGCCGTGTCGGCGGTGTCGGCGGTGCCGTCGGTGCGGACCCGGCTCGTGGACCTGCAGCGTGCCCTGGCGGCCGGCGGTGGCCGAGTTGTGGTGGAGGGGCGCGATATCGGCACAGTTGTGCTGCCGGATGCGGACGTGAAGATCTTCCTGACAGCCTCTGCCGAAGTGCGGGCGCGGCGGCGTAACGCGCAGAACATCGCGGGCGGGTTGCCCGACGACTATGCGACCGTGCTGGCCGATGTGCAGCGGCGGGATCATCTCGATTCCACGCGGGCGGTCTCACCGTTGCGCGCGGCCGATGACGCGCTGGTGGTCGACACCAGCGACATGGATGAAAGCCAAGTGGTCACACACCTTTTGGAGCTCGTGACCCAGCATGCAGGAGTGCGACGATGAGCTCGGAATCCTCCGACGGAACGTGGGCTGACGAAAGCGACTGGGAACTCGGTGCGGCCGAGGTCGCCGAAGCGATCGAGGAAGCCGCGGCGCCACCCCCTGTGGTTGCGGTGGTGGGCCGGCCGAATGTCGGCAAGTCCACCCTGGTGAACCGGATCCTCGGCCGGCGCGAAGCCGTCGTGCAGGACATCCCCGGCGTCACCAGAGACCGGGTGTCCTATGACGCCAACTGGCTGGGCCGGCGATTCATGGTGCAGGACACCGGGGGATGGGAACCCGACGCCAAGGGGCTGCAACAGCTCGTGGCCGACCAGGCACAGGTCGCGATGCGTACGGCCGACGCCATCATCCTGGTGGTCGACGCGGTGGTCGGGGCGACCGCTGCCGACGAGGCCGCGGCCCGGTTGCTGCGCAAGTCCGGCAAGCCGGTTTTCTTGGCGGCCAACAAGGTTGACACCGAACGCGGTGAGGCCGACGCTGCGGCGTTGTGGTCGCTGGGCATCGGGGAACCTCACCCGATCAGCGCCATGCACGGGCGCGGGGTCGCCGATCTGCTCGATGAGGTGATGGCCAAACTGCCCGAGGTGTCGGAACTGTCCGGCGGGGGCGGCGGGCCGCGGCGCGTCGCGCTCGTCGGTAAGCCCAACGTCGGGAAGAGCTCACTGCTCAACCGGCTGGCCGGTGACGAGCGGTCGGTGGTGCACGACGTGGCGGGCACCACGGTCGATCCCGTCGACTCGCTGATCGAACTGGGCGGCAAGGTCTGGCGCTTCATCGACACTGCCGGGTTGCGTCGTAAGGTCGGGCAGGCCAGCGGTCACGAGTTCTACGCCTCGGTGCGCACCCACGGTGCGATTGACGCCGCCGAAGTGGTGATGGTCCTGATCGACGGATCCCAGCCGCTCACCGAGCAGGACCAGCGGGTGCTGTCGATGGTCATCGAAGCGGGCCGTGCGCTGGTGCTGGTGTTCAACAAATGGGACCTGGTCGATGAGGACCGGCGCTACGAGTTGGACCGCGAGATCGAGCGGCAACTGGCGCAGGTGCAGTGGGCGCCGCGGGTGAACATCTCCGCCAAGACCGGCCGAGCGGTGCAGAAGCTGGTGCCTGCGCTGGAGACCTCGCTGGCCTCCTGGGATATGCGCATCTCGACCGGCCAGCTCAACACCTTCCTCAAGGAGGTGATCGCCGCGACGCCGCCGCCGGTGCGCGGTGGCAAGCAGCCGCGGATCCTGTTCGCCACCCAGGCCGCGACCCGGCCACCGACGTTCGTGTTGTTCACCTCAGGGTTCCTGGAGGCCGGTTATCGCCGGTTCCTGGAGCGCCGGCTGCGTGAGACGTTCGGTTTCGAGGGCAGCCCGATTCGGATCAACGTGCGGGTCCGCGAGAAGAGGGGCGCTCCCAAGCGCCGCTAGCCGTGACTCGTGGAGTCTTGGCCGTACCGGGTGCGGCTGAGACTCCACAAGTCGGGCCGATAGGGTGGCCCGAGTGTCTGTCACCCACATGATCTTGATTGCCTTGGCTGGAGTCGGGGCGGGCGCGATCAACGCCATCGTCGGATCGGGCACGCTGATCACCTTTCCCACGTTGGTGACGCTGGGCTTTCCGCCGGTGACCGCGACGATGTCCAACGCCATCGGCCTCGTCGCCGGTGGCGTTTCCGGCACCTGGGGCTACCGCCGCGAACTCCGCGGGCAGTGGAACCGGCTGCGATGGCAGATTCCCGGCTCGCTGATCGGCGCCGGACTCGGTTCGTGGCTGTTGTTGCACCTGCCGGAGAAGGTCTTCGTCCAGGTGGTGCCGGTGCTGCTGATCCTGGCGCTGGTCTTGGTCGTGGTCGGTCCCCGCATCCAAGCGTGGGCGCGGCGGCGGGCCGAGGAGTCCGGGCAGTCCGCCGACCACGTCAGCCCGCGACGGATGGTCGCGCTGGTTCTGGGAACTTTCGCCGTGGGCATCTACGGCGGATATTTCACTGCCGCACAGGGCATTCTGCTGATCGCGGTGATGGGCGCACTGCTGCCCGAGTCGATCCAGCGGATGAACGCCGCCAAGAATCTGTTGTCGCTGCTGGTGAACATCGTGGCCGCGGTCGCCTACACGATCGTCGCGTTCGACCGGATCAGCTGGACCGCGGCGGGTCTGATCGCGGTGGGGTCTCTCATCGGCGGATTCCTCGGCGCGCACTACGGACGCAGGCTGTCGCCGAACGCGCTGCGGGGTGTGATCGTCGTCGTGGGACTGATCGGGCTCTACCGGCTGCTGACCGTCTGACCTAGTTCGGCTGCCGCAGGCCGACGTACATCGTCTTGTGCAGGGTCAGGACGTGGTTGCGGGCGATCTCGGAAGCCGCCCGGCTGTCGCGGTGTCGCAAGGCATCA
This sequence comes from Mycobacterium aquaticum, assembly GCF_002086485.1. Classification (GTDB taxonomy): domain Bacteria; phylum Actinomycetota; class Actinomycetes; order Mycobacteriales; family Mycobacteriaceae; genus Mycobacterium; species Mycobacterium aquaticum. The sequence goes on from NZ_MVHF01000051.1 coordinate 33,784, forward strand.
ACCAGCTGGGCATGTTCGAGGTTGACCTTGTGCAGATAGCTGATCGGGTACGGGATGAAGTAGCGGTACAGGCCGTGCAGCACATCGCAGTAGGTGTTCATCGCCCAGTCGAGATGGCTTGCCGCCGCTACTGATTCGTGGAACCGCTGATCGGCGTGGTGATAGCTGGTCCAGTCCGTCGTCGCGGCGGCCTCGGCGACGATGGCCGACAGCGCGTCGATCTCCTCGTCGGTGGCAGCATGGGCCGCGGCAGCGCTGAGCGCGTCCTCGGCCAACGCGCGCAAGTCGATCAGGCGGTGCACCTCGGCGGCGTCGGCGCGAAAGGTGGCCGACGGACGGTCGGATCCGGGGCTCACCCCGGTGCCGCTGCGGGCGACGAAGGTGCCGCCGGCCCGCCCGCGTCGACGGACCACCAGGCCCTCGTCGGCCATCGACTGCAGGGCACGGCGAACCGTGGCGACACTGACGTCGAGTGCCTCGGCGATGTCGGGTTCGGCGGGCAGCTTGTCCCCGGCGGCCATGAGTTCCAACTCCATGGCCAATTCGAGCCGTGCCCGCACTGTGTCGGCCGCACTGAGGCGGGTGATGCCCGCGACCGCGGGAGCGCTCAACGCCGGGTGGGTGTCCCCGGCCTGCAACGTCATGACATTGAGAGTACGGGACCTATTGCCTTATTTGTTCATCCTGAACTAATATCGGTCCTCAATTCGCTCATTGTGAGCTATTAACTTTCTCGGAGGTCCCGGTGCCCGGATCGATCACAGTCGCTGCGGTTCAGGCGACACCGCTGGCGATGGAAGGCCTGCCGGTGTTCGGCAGAACCGACACCGTCACCGAGTTCGCGGCCGACGTCGTGCGTGTCCGCGAACAGGTGACGGGCCCGGCGTTGATTGTCTATCCCGAGATCCACCTGTTCGGCACCGACGACGCCGAAACCCTCGCCAAGGCCGCCGAACCGCTGGACGGTCCGCTGATCGCGGCACTGGGCGAGGTCGCCCGTGCCGCTGACGCGTGGCTGGTGCCCGGCTCGGTGCTGGAGCTCGGAGACAACGGCGAATTGTTCAACACCGCACCGGTTTTCGCTCCCGACGGCCGCTTGGCGGCGTCCTACCGCAAGATCTTCCCGTGGCGCCCGTACGAGAAGTTCACGCCGGGGGACGCCTTCGTCACCGTCGACATCCCCGACGTTGGCCGCCTCGGCATGTCCATCTGCTACGACGCCTGGTTCCCCGAATTGAGCCGCCACCTCGCCTGGATGGGCGCCGACGTGATCGTCAACGTCGTCAAGACCACCACCCCGGACCGCTTCCAGGAATTGGTGCTGGCCCGGGCGAATTCGATTGTGAACCAGGTGTTCACGGTCAGCGTCAACTGCGCCGGGCCCGTCGGCATGGGGCGCAGCATCCTGGTCGATCCCGAAGGCGCTGTGCTGCAGGAAAGTCCGGATGAATCACCTGAGGTGTTCTATCAGCACATCGACTTCGGAGCCGTCGCCGCGGTACGCGAACGCGGCACCGCCGGAACCAACCGGATGTGGGATCAGTTCGGGCCGTCCGACCGCCCGATACCGCTCCCGCTGTACGACGGGCGCATCGATCCGCAGCGCTGGTCACCCTCGAATCACGCCGACTGAAAGGCACCGCAATGACCCAAACAGCCGCAGGGCAACCAACTTTGGTGCGTGCCCTCGGGTTGCGTTCGCTGGTGCTGTTCGGCCTGGCGTACATGACGCCGCTGATCGTGCTCGGCATCTTCGGTGTGGTCGCCGCTGCGACGGCGGGCGCCTCGGCGTCGGCCTACCTGATCGCGTTGGCGGCCATGCTGTTCACGGCATCCAGCTACGGCCGGATGGCGGCCGCCTACCCGGTATCGGGTTCGGCCTACACCTACGTGCGGCGCACCATCGACACCCGCATCGGATTCCTCACCGGCTGGGCGGTGCTGCTCGATTACCTGTTCCTGCCCATGGTCATCTGGCTGATCGGGGCGGCGTACCTGGAGGCGCAGTTTCCCGCGGTGCCGGGCTGGCTGTGGGTCGTCGGCTTCATCCTGATCACCACTGCGCTCAACGTCATCGGGATCAAGGTCGCCGACAAGGCCAACTACCTGCTGATGGCCTTCCAGCTGTTGGTCATCGTGTTGTTCGTGGCGCTGTCGGTCGCCTCGGTGTTCCGTAATGACGGTGCCGGTGGTCTGGTCAGTGCGAGCCCGTTCACCGGGATCGGCGCGAGCATCGGGGGAGTGACCGCCGGTGCCGCCATCGCCGCCTACTGTTTCCTGGGTTTCGACGCGGTCACCACATTCACCGAGGAGGCCGTCGAACCTCGTAAGAACATGCCGCGCGCCATCATGCTGATCGCGCTGATCGGTGGTTCGATCTTTCTGCTTGTCGCCTACACGACCCAATTGGTCCATCCCGGAGGGGAATTCAGCGATTCATCGTCGGCGGCGCTGGAGATCGCCAAACAGATCGGCGGCAACCTGTTCGGGGCGGTGTTCCTCGCCGGCTTGATCCTGGCGCAGTTCGCTTCCGGGATCGCCGCGCAGGCCTCGGCGTCGCGTCTGCTGTTCGCAATGGGTCGCGACGGAACCCTGCCGCGAGCGGTGTTCGGCAAGATCAGCGCGAAGTTCCGCACCCCGGCGGTCAATCTGGTGATGGTCGGCGTGGTGGGTCTGCTGGCGGTGTTTCTCGACGTCGCGACGTCGACGTCGTTCATCAATTTCGGTGCGTTCGTCGCGTTCACCCTCGTGAACGTGTCGGTAATCGTCTACTACTTCCGCCAGCGCGCCGCGGGTGTCGTGCACAACCCGCTGCTCTACGTCGTGGCGCCGGCGATCGGCGCGGTCATCACGTCGTATCTGTTGATGCAACTCGACAACCGGGCGATCATCCTCGGGCTGAGCTGGCTGGGCATCGGCATCGTGGTGCTGGCCGTGACCAGTCACGGGTTCAAGGAGCTGCCACCGGAGATCGCAGTCGACGAAGCGGAGATCGATATCGCCGAACCTGCGGCACAGTGAGTACGTGAAAGTCGCACTGGCGCAGATCGGTTCGGGCACCGACATCGCCGCCAACCTCGAGCAGATCGCCTCTGCCGCCACGGCGGCACGGGCCGACGGCGCCGAGGTGGTGCTGTTCCCCGAATATTCGATGTATGAAAAGCCAGTCGTGGACGGCAGTTTCGCTGAAGTGGCCGAGCCGCTTGACGGGCCGTTCGGTTCGTCTTTGGCGGCACTGGCCGCCCGGCTCGGCATCGCCGTCGTGGCCGGGTTGGTCGAGGACAATCCGGACGACCCCACGCGGCCGTTCAACACCCTGGCCGCCTGGAGTGCGTCCGGGGCGTTTCTCGGCCGGCACCGCAAGGCGCTGCTCTACGACGTCGGGGTGTTCAGCGAGTCGACATACATCAGTGCCGGCGACGTCACTGATCCGTCGGTGATCCGCGTCGGCTCTACCCTCTTCGGCCTCCAGACCTGCTACGAGCTCCGCTTCCCGGAGATCAGCCGGCGCCAGGCGCGCGCGGGTGCGACAGTTCTCGCGGTGCTGTCGTCCTGGGTGCCCGGGCCGGGCAAGGTCACGCAATGGTCGACGCTCGCTGCTGCCCGCGCGATCGAGAACATCTGCCATGTCGCCGCCGTCACCCAGGCGGCGCCGGTCTCCACCGGACACAGCCTGGCCGTGGCGCCCGACGGAACCGTGCTGGCGACTCTCGGCGACGCTCCCGCGCTGGTCACGGTGACGGTTGACGCGTCTCTGACCGAACGCCAGCGGCAGGCCGACCCTCACGCGCTGACCGTCGATCTGTGACAGGTGGGGCGATTACGGAAACAGCGGGCGGCTGCGGTAGGCTTTCGACCGCTGCCGGAGAGATCCGGAATGCACCACGGGCTGTGGCGCAGCTTGGTAGCGCACTTGACTGGGGGTCAAGTGGTCGCAGGTTCAAATCCTGTCAGCCCGACCATCAAGAAACTCGCCGGCGTAGCCGAGCGAGTTTTTTGATGGTCGGCTGCTGTCCGTCCGGCCAGAAAAGCCCTATGAACCGGCGAGGAAGCCCTGAACGGTGCCGTCGGTCTCCCGCCGATGCACCGCGCACGCCCCGCCACCGGACCGCTTCACCTCGTACATCGCGGAATCGGCGTGACGGATCACCTGATCGAGGGAGAAGTGCGGCTCCGTCGCCGCAATCGACGCCACACCGACGCTCACGGACAGTGTCCGGTCACCGACCTCGATACGGGTGAGTACAGCGAGCCGATCCAGCAGTTCCACCATGCCGCCGGGTTCATCGATCATCGTCACCAGCGCCAGCTCGTCACCACCGAGCCGCGCGGCGATCTCCCCGGGGCGGGCGATGGACCGCAGCCGCCCCGCCATCGCAATCAGCGCCACGTCGCCGGCCGCGTGGCCCGCGTCGTCGTTGAGCCGCTTGAATCGGTCGATGTCGCAGACGGCCACCACCAGATTGGCCGGCGGCGTCCTTCCCGACACGATTCGACGCACGGCCGCGTGCATGCCGCGACGGTTGCGCAGCCCGGTCAGCTGATCACGGTGGGCCGACTGTGCGACTTGGGTGACCGCACGGCGACCGCTCTCGATGAGGACGCAGCCGGTCAGTGGCACCAGTACCACCCACATCAGTGCTGGCATGTAGATCGTGTACAGACCCCAGAGGCTGTCGTGCCGTACACGGACGGCCCAGCCAGTGATGCCGGCGATCAGCATGGCGCCGAAGGCGCAGTGCACCGCCAGCAGTCGCGCCCCGAGCAGGAATCCGACGAAGACTCCCGTGATGCCGAGGTACAGCGTGGTGCACAGACGCGCCTCGGTGGTGGACATGGTCGCCGCGACGGCGGCCACGGTGATGTCGGCCCACACCACGAAGGCGACCGCGGCCTCGTACCGCGGCCAGGGCCGTCGTAACCACCGGCACCCGATCACGGCACCGGAGATCGCCGCCACGGCCTGTACCGATCGCGATGCGACACCGGCCGGCCCCGCCGGGTTGAACTGCACGATGATGCCCAACCCCGCCAGTGCGAAACAGCCCAGCGCCGTCACCAGGCAGAAGGCGCGCATGAAACGGCCGTCACGCAGAGCATCAGTAGCAAACTTGAACTCGGCCCTACTCAACCAATTCTCCGTCTTCACCATGCCGGTTTTCCTGGAACAAGTTGTCACGTAAACGCCGGAAATGTATCCCATAGGGAAGATTCGGCACATTCTCGTGTTGTTGCCGTGATGAGATCGTCGGCACAGTTCTATCAACGTCCACACACTGTGCATCGGCGCGCCAGCTAACGCCGCCGCTCAGAGCCAGCCGGTTGTCGTATCCCGCTGTCAGGATGCGCTCATGGTGCAGCCAAATTCTCCGTACCGGGATTAGGTGCACGCAGCGGACGAACGGCGTCATCGGCGGTACCGTCCAGCCATGGCCACGCCGTGGATCATGCTCACCGCCGCATCAGCTGTCGGTCTCACGGGTTGCGCGCTGCCGATCGCCGGCACCGCAACCGCACCGCGGCCGTACAGCGGACCGGTTGACGTCACCTTCGCCTACACCGACAGCTTCGACGTGCTGCCGGGCGGAAAGTGCCGGGGGAGAGGCCTGTTCGCCGGCGTCCGCGACGGCGCTCAGCTCGACGTGGTCTCACTGACCGGATATGGTGCAAGGGCGACGGCCACGCTGCACGTGCGGTACGAGGAGGATCCAGCCCGCCGCCAGGGCGACGACGGGAAGTTCTGTATCGCCCGCTTCACCTTCGTCACTCCCGAGCCGCCGTCTCGTGTCGGGTACGTGGCCGAGCACCCGGCCGGCCCGCTGCCCGTCATCGGCCCCGGCGTCGGCCCGACGTTCGAGACCGTGTTGTCGGCGTGCACGGAGCTGAACTCACCGCCCGAGGCGCCGTGCGGCTATACGCGCCAGGCACCGCGGTGACTGTACCCGGACGAGAATTCCCTGAGGCATTCGTATTCGACTGGGCAGCATGGCAATTCGCCCGAGCCGAATACACCTGAGTCGCAGGGAAAGCAGCCTCCGTCGTCGATGTGAGGCGGCAGAAGGGCACCGGTCAGGCGGCAGAGCGGTAGTACTCCGCCAACGCCGGGTAGTAGTCGGCGAAGTCCGGCGCGCCGGCACCCGTCTCCGCTGCCACCAGGTTGTCCAGGTAGTACTCCCACCCGGGCCCCGCCTGGCTGGCGTCGTCGGTTTCTCCGAGGTGGTGGGTGAACACCAGGACCGCGCCGGCACCGTCGGCCCGGATCCGCGCCTCCAGATGCCAGCTGCCGTACTCGTCCACCGCGGTCAACGCAAGGTGATGCGGTGGATCGCAGGCCACGATCGTCATCTCGCTCTCCGGGATCTCGTCTTCGAACCCCAGGCGCACGGTGATCGTGTTGCCGACGCCGGCCTGTCCGGTCCACGATCCGAACCAGCGGGCGGTGCGATCGGATTCGGTGATCGACGCCCATACGTCCTCGACAGTGGCGTTGAAGCGCCGCTCCAGGATCAGATCCCGACCGGTCTCGCTGCGCTGAATGCGCCCAGTTCCGTTGACAGTCATGCAGTTCCCTTTCGTTCGGTGCGGTCGACGCTGCCGCCGGATGCTGCATGTTCGCGTTCCCTGCGGGCGCGACGCACTTCGGTGTCCAGTGCCGCGCCGGCCAGCAGTTCGGCCGCGCGGGCGGGTCCACGAAGCTCCCGAAGCCAGGAATCGACCTCGCCGAGGGCCTCCAGCCGGAGCCGGTAGGTGCGCTCACGGCCATCGGAGGAGTCCGCATCCACCTCGACGAGGCCGGCCTCCCGAAGCACCCGCAGATGCCGGCTCACTGCAGGGCGACTGATCCCGAACTGGGCGGCGACCTCACCGGCGGGCAGGGGCCGGCCACGCAGCAGGAGCAAGATCCGGCGGCGTACCGGGTCCGCGATGGCGGGGAACACGCTCACTCAAACAATGTAACCGATCGGTTACGCATCTGACCTCACTGGTGTGCCATTTGCGCCCCGGTCGCGCCTGCCGTCTCGTCGGGTACCTGCGTAACGGTCGCTTTCCTCAGCACCGTCCGGGTCGGGATGTCGATTGCGGTCACCGTCCTGGTCGCGGGGTCGGTCACGTAGGCCACTGAGCCGAGCGTGCTCACCGCTGGTCGAGGGTCCTGCCAGGTGGTCGACTCGACCCACGGCTCCGTCACCGCGAGCTCACCGATCACGGCGCCGGTGTCGGGGTTGAGGAAGCGGAGCCGCCCGTCGGTGCCCAGCACGATCATCTCGCCGAACTGTCCGCGAGCGAGGGAACGGAAGCTGTATGAGGCGGGGAGGTCGACCAGGCGAACCGAGTTGGTGCGGGTATCGATGAGGCTGACTCGGGTGGGGCGCTCGAGCTTGGCGGCCTTGTCTACCTTGTAGTCGCCGAGTACCACCGGATGTGCCTGCGTCGCAGCCACATTGCCGATCCTGGCGTAGCCCGGCGTGGGGGCTGGAACCTTTGTGATCTGGTTTCCGCGCACCACCAGAACGCCGTTCTCACAACCGAAGACGACGGCGTCCTGCGCAGCACCCTCACCGTGGACGCCCGGGCATTCGGTGCTGTCGGCGATCTGTCGCTGCTGCGCATCGAGGATCTGCACTCCGGTACGAACGGTTTCGTCACCGGTGGTGATCACCAACGATCCGTCGGCGCGCGGTACCGCGACGCCGTGGTGCGGATGTGGCGCGGTGTACACCGACTGCGGGGCTGACTGGTCGCCAATCCGGTTACTGGGGATTGAGGTGACGGTGCCGGCGCCATCGGAGAACAGGGCGGTGATGCCGTCGTGCGTGACCACGTGGCCCGGCTCGGGCGCGGTGATGCGGATGTCGGTCAGCTTCGGCGGCGCGGTCTGGAAGTGTGCGTGGTCGCCGTGCTCCTTCGCCCAGGTCCCGGTGTCGAGCACGGTGAAGCCGTCACCGTCGGCGAGCATCACGTGGCGGTTGTCGCCGGCCGCCTTGACCCTCAGGTAGCCGCTTGCGGGCAGGTCGGCGATCTGCTCCAGGGTGGTGGCATCCAGGATCATCACCCCGCCGTCGTAGGTAACGGCCAGGCGCGGTGTTGGCCGCCGCTGTTCGACAGTGCCGCCGGCGGCGGCCTCACCCGCGGACGACGGTGCCGACTGCTCCGTACCGGAACCGCAGGCGGTGAGCAGGACAGCCGCGGCCACCGCGGAGATCGTGTGTTCAAGGCGCATGGCATCACGCTTATCGATCATGAAAACCATTGTCAAAGCGTGGCTCAGCGATATGTGCATATCCCCGGCCCGCGGGATCAGATGTCGGACGGCTCGTCGACCCCTTCGTGCTCAGTTGTGCGCGAGCCCGGTTCTTCCGAGCGGACGGCCGACCAGCTGGCGAGCATTCGCAGCTTCTCGTCGGCCGCGCTGCCGGCAGGCGCGGTGTATCCGGTGAGCACCAGTCGGTCATCGCCGGTTGAGCGAACGTCGAGCGAGTCGTAGGCGAGGTCGATCGGGCCGACGATGGGATGGTTGAAGTGTTTGAGCCCGGTGTTGTGGTTACGCACATTGTGAGCGCCCCAGCGGCTGCGGAAATCCTCGCTGCGGGTGGCGAGTTCGCCGACGAGGTCAGTGAGATCCTTGTTGTAGGGGTCGCGGCCCGCCTCGGTACGCAACAGCGCGACGGTGGTGTCCATCGAACCCCCATAGTCCGGGAAGAAGTCGGCGGCACGCTCGTCGAGGAAGTTGAACCGGGCAATGTTGGCTCTCCACGCAGGCTCGTCGAGCACCGGTGCGTACAGCGCCCGACCGAGAGCGTTGCTGGCGACGATGTCGAGTCGGCCGTTGCGGATGAACGCCGCTGCCCCTGTCATCGCATCGAGGAGTTGCTGCAGGCTCTCGGGGAGCCGCGCAGGAGTGCGACGGCGCGGGGTCCGCGTGGGTTTGGCGGCGCGAGCCAGATGGAATAGGTGGGCCGTTTCGGCGTCGTCCAGCAGTAGGGCGCGGGCGACGGCTGCCAGCACGTCATCGGATACGCCCCTGATGTGTCCCTTCTCCAGGCGGGTGTACCAATCGGTGCTCACCCCGGCGAGTACGGCGACTTCCTCGCGTCGCAGGCCGGGAACGCGCCGTTGAGTCCCGCCCGCAGGGAGCCCGACTTGATCCGGGGTGATCCGGGCGCGGCGGGTGGCCAGGAAGTCACGGATGTCGGCGCGGTCCGGGGTGCCGCTGATGTTCACACATCCGACGGTACGACCAGCCGTCGCAACGAAGGGGGTCCTGTTTGTACCCCCTCTGACTCGACCTGCCACACAGAGGCTGAAAGGGGTTGTCTGAATGAGGTGACGAGTTGTGCGCGTGCCACTCGGCGCCGTCCCCGCACTTCACCATGAGGAGCCCAGATGTCCGACCCGACCCCGACTGCTTCCGCGCAGGCTTGGCCCCCAGGCGTTCTCGACCGGTTCCGCTCCGCCGGGGAGATCGAGATCAGCACCCGCCGGATTGACGGTTCCCTGCGTGGGTATGTCCTGATCTGGGCCGTCGTGGTCGACGGCGAGCTGTATGTCCGCTCGTACCACGGCGGTGAGGGTGCCTGGTACCGGCACGCCGTGGCACATCCCGCCGGGTCGATCTGGACTGGCGGGCAGCAGATGGACGTCACCTTCGCCCCTGCTGGGCAGGATGTTGGCCCGGCAGTAGACGGCGCCTACCGCGCGAAGTACGCCCGTTACGGCGACAGTTATCTGCGGCCGATGTTGGCCGACAAGGCCGTCGCCGCCACGTTGCGTGTCGATCCGCAGCACTGACCACAGCCCCGGACAGAGGAAACGAGCGATGACCGACCATCAGAACCCCGGCTGGACCGGAGGGCGGCACACCCCCGGCGATTTCGACCAGATCTTCCCACTCGGGGAGCCCAATGACGCCTATGCACAGTACTTTCTCGGGCAGAGCTACCTGGCCCCACTCGTCTCCGGGAGTGTTCCGGTGAGCAACGTGTCCTTCGAGCCTGGTTGCCGCAACAACTGGCACATCCATCACGGGACCGGAGGCGGTGGTGACCAGATCCTGCTGTGCACGGCAGGCAGCGGCTGGTACCAGGCCGACGGCACGGACCCCGTCAGCCTGGAACCGGGAACGGTGATCCGGGTGCCTGCCGGCACGAAGCACTGGCACGGCGCGAAGGCCGACTCATGGTTCTCCCACGTCGCCTTCATCACGCCCGGCGCGGACGTCAGCAACGAATGGCTCGAGCCCGTCACCGACGATGTGTACGGCCGACTGCCGAAGATTGGAGATAACGCATGAGCATCCTGACCGAGACCTACACCCTGTCCAACGGCGTCGAGATTCCGAAACTGGGGTTGGGGACCTGGCTCATCGCCGACGACAAGGCCGCCGCCGCCGTGCGTGACGCCGTCGAGATCGGCTACCGCAACATAGATACCGCGCAGGCCTACGGCAACGAACGCGGCGTCGGCGAGGGCATCCACACCTCGGGCACCCCACGTGAGGACCTCTTCGTATCGACCAAACTGGCCGCCGAGATCAAGGACTACGACCAGGCGGTCGCCGCGATCGACGGGTCGCTGGCGAAGCTCAAGCTCGACTACGTCGACCTGATGCTCATCCACAGCCCACAGCCGTGGAACGACTTCCGCGGTGGTGACTACGCCGAGGGCAACCGCCAGGCCTGGCGCGCACTCGAGGACGCCCACAGCGCAGGCAAACTCCGAGCGATCGGGGTGTCGAACTTCGAGCAACACGACCTGGAGAACATCCTGTCGAGCGGCACCGTTACGCCCCACGTGAACCAGTTGCTCGTGCACGCGGGTAACACCCCGACTGATCTCCTGGCCTACTGCGACGGCAGGAACATCCTCGTCGAGGCGTATTCGCCGATCGCACACGGGGAAATCCTCAACAACCCCGACGTCGCAGCGATGGCCGAGAAGTACGGCGTGAGCGTGCCGCAACTGTGCATCCGCTACACCCTGCAGCTGGGCACTGTGTCGCTGCCGAAGACCGCCAATCCCGAGCACATGCGCTCCAACGCGCAGGTTGACTTCGTGGTCTCGGATTCGGACATGAACGCGCTGCGCAACCTGCACGCCCGGGACTACGGCGACGCCAGCGTGTTCCCCGTCTACCGCGGAAAGTAGCGAAACTTCGCCCACGCCAACCTGTTCCGGGCGAAGCGGTCAGCTGGCTCGTGAACGGAAAGGGAGCACACCATGGATGACCACCGAGTCGTCGTCATCACCGGGGCCGCACGCGGAATAGGCCGGGCCACCGCAATCGCGTTCGCGCGGGCCGGCTATCGGATCGCCGGTGCTGATATCGCGGCGCTCGCCAGCTCAGCGATGGACTACGCGCCGGCCACCCCCGAGGATCTCGCACGGACCGGGGAACTTGTGGAGGAAGCCGGCGGGCAGTGGCTGCCCGTGGTGTTCGATCAGCGCGACATGTCCGCCGTGCGTGAAGGATTCGCGAAGGTGGTGGACCGCTTCGGCGGCGTCGACGTCGTGTTCGCCAACGCCGGCGTCCAGGGCTTCGCCCCGTTGCTGGAGATGAGCGACGAGCTCTGGCACGACCAGATCGACATCAACCTCACCGGCACCGCCAACGTATTGCGCGTCGCCGCCCCGCTGCTGATCGAGCGCGGCGGCGGGCGCATCATCATCACCTCATCCACTCAGGGCCAGCACGGAACCCTCGACGGCAGTGGATACTCGGCGTCGAAGTGGGGGCTGATCGGTCTGATGAAGTCGGCGGCGTTAGAACTCGGGCAGTACGGGATCACGGTCAACGCGCTGGTTCCCGGGCTCATCAACACCGCACTCACTCGGCACGAGGACCGCTACGCCCAGATCATCCGCAGCGGTGGGAATGAACCTACTGGTGATGTCCAGAAGGACGAGCAGACCGCGGCGGCCGCGCAGTGCAAGAAGCTACCGCTCGGCGTGCCCTGGGTGGAGCCCGAGGACGTCGCACCGCTGGTCGTGTTCCTCGCCTCGGAGGAGGCGCGGATGGTCACCGGCACCAGTTTCGCGGCCACCGCGGGAGACAGCGCCAACATCACCGCGTAGCACACTCGGCTCGAACTGTCGGAATGTCATGAAACATGTTGTGAAACATGTAATTAGGGGAGTGGACAGCCCGGGTGACTCAGGGGCCGGCCCGTGGGCGTCGGCGCCGCAGCAGAGCGACCACAACAGCGGCGATGATGCTGATCCCGATCAGACCGCCGCCGACGATGATGCCTGCGACACCGCCGAAAATCCCTCCCGCCCCGGGATTTTCGCCGATGCGGAAACGGTCGGACGCTTCGCCGGAGCACCGAATGGCATACTTCCCGGACTCTTTGGCGCTGACGGTGAGGGCGGCCTGCCAGCCGTTGATGGTCAGGGTGCCCTGGTAGGTGTCGATGGCGGTGCCGCCGGACTTGTCATGGAACTGGCAGCGGACCGAGTGATCAGCCGACTCGGTGTGCACGAATACGGTCTGGGTGACCCCCGGCTCAAGAGCGACGGTGGTGGACTCTCCGCTTTGGAACTCGCTGGCGTCGCCAGGCAGGGAGTCCGCGGTATGTGCGAGCAGCCCAACGCCTGTTGCGACAAGGGCGATCCCGACCAGCGCCAGCGCCGCGGCGATGGCGTACCAGAGTTTCCTCGGCGGCGGCTTGGCCGGCGCAGGCAGGGGAGTCGGCCACGGGTTGACAGACGGCGGGATGCTGTGCCCGGCAAAGGTTCCTGGGAGGGGCTGCTGTGCCTGCCACGGCGGGGCGTGGTCGCCGTTGCGTGCGACAGGTCCATACGGCGAAGGCTCACCGGGCGTCATCGTCTGAGCCTAAACGAGACGCATCGGGTACCCGTGCGCTGATTTCGTCTCGGACCATCAGCTGACCGGCTGGATCCGCAGGCCGTTGTCAACGTGGTCAGTCCCGTGGTTTCCGGCGACGCCACCAGGGAGCGGAAGCCCATGCACCACGTTCAACCGTGACCGCGCGGAAGCGCTCGTCGAGCCGGTGCACCTCTACCCGGAGTTGGTGGGCGTGCTTGCCACCGCGGTGGAGGAGGGCTTCCAGTCGCGCTCGGGGATCCTGCTCGATCCGCCACTCGCAGCAGGGACATCCGGTGCGAGAGTGGACTACGCGGTCGAGGCGTTCGGCGTCCTCGACTTCTCGCCGCCACAGGGCCAGGTACCGAAGGGCGGCGGCCTCTTTCCTTGGGCGGCGGGGACGGTGCCGATTCACCGGCGTGGCAGGGGCTGCCCCTTCGGTTCGATGTGTGTCATGTGCGGCACCGTGACGTGGCGCGGCCGGTGAGTCGGGACACGAACCCGATCAGGGTACAACCGCGTTCTGTCGTCGCACGGCTGCGATGACCGCCGGTGAGATTCCTCGCTTATCGCCGGACGAACCAAGGGGCCAGGATCCGGCTCCACACTTCGCGGACGGCGATGCCGACTAGCACCAGGACGAACACGACCAGTGGTGGAAGGTCGAGGTGACCGCCGCCGAGAAACCCTGGCCGTTCGTACAACGCGGACAGGATGATCGCCGCTCCGACTATCGGAGCCACAGGGACCTACCGCCCCGGCGCCGACGGTTCAGGAGCGGGTTCGGGCGCAGGCCTGAGCAGTCGGTGTGCGATGACACCGATCACCAGCGCCCAGAACGCCGCACCGACGCCGGCCACCGTCGTCCCCGAGGCTGCGACGACAAGTGTCACCGCTGCGGGGAGTCGCACCGATTCGTCGGCCATCGCTCCCGTGCAGGCTCCGGCGAAAGCGCTGAGCAGCGCCACTCCCGCAACGGCCTGTACGACCCCGTCCGGGGCTGCGAGAACAGCCGCTGTCAGTCCGGTGGAGACCAGACCGAGCCCGCAGTACACCGCCCCTGTCGTGAACCCGGCGATCCAGCGGCGCCTGGGATTGGGATCGGCGTCCGGTGCGGCTGCCAACGCGGCGCTGATCGCGGCCAGGTTGACGGCGTGTCCGCCGAACGGGGTCGCCAGCAATGAACCGATGCCGGTCACTGTCAGCGCTGGGCGCCACGGGACGTGGTAACCGAAACCTGCCATGACTGCGACGCCGGGGATGTTCTGCGCTGCCATGGTCACGATGTACAGAGGCAGAGCGATGCCGGTGAGTGCCTGCACGGTCAGGCTGGGCGCCGTGATCTGCAGGTGGGGGATCCATGCAGTGGCTGCGGGCAGGGCGTGGTTTCGGACCAGCGTCACCGCGATCACCACCAGGGCGGCGCCGAACGCGGCCGGTACCGCCCAGCGGGGTCGGAGCGCGAGCACGATCAGCCACACCACCAGCACCGGCGCGATCGCACCCGGATCGTGGGCCAACGCGGTAACCGGAGCAACGCAGAGCGGGAGCAGGACGCCGGCGAGCATCGCCTGCGCGACGGGGTTGGGGATGCGGGTGACCAGGCGCGCGAGCGCCGGCCAGAGGCCCGTGGCCAACAGCAGCACCGCCGTGAGCGCGAACGCGCCGACGGCGGCGGGCCAGCCGCCCGCCACCGCACCGGTCGTGACCAGCAGTGCCGCGCCGGGCGTCGACCATGCACTGGTGATCGGCATCCGGAACCGCCACGACAACAGCATCGATGCCGCGCCCATCGCCAAACTCACCGCCACCAGGCCAGAGGCAGCCTGCTGCGGATTTGCGCCCGCCGCCCGCAATCCCGCGAGTACCACTGCGAACGAAGACGTGAAGCCCACCAGCGCGCACACCACGCCGGCACTGATCGGGACCGCTTTCGAGACGTCCTGTTCCATCCACGCCCTCCGTTCTGATTACGGAACGTTCTGTAGACGGAACGTAGCATGAGGGAATGTATGCGGGAGAGGTCGGTCGCCGGTTGCGGGAGCTACGGGTTGAGCGGGGTCTGAGCCTGTCCGAGCTCGCCCGCCGAGCGGGAGTCGGCAAGGGATCGTTGTCCGAGATCGAGTCGGGCGGTCGCAATCCCACGGTCGAGACGCTCTACGCCCTGTGTGAACCCCTCGACGTGCCGCTGACCGCGCTGGTCGGCGAGTCGCCGGGCGTGCACTCTGCCGCCGGCGGCGGGATGCGCACGGTGCTGCTCTCGGTGCGGCACCTGCCGCGGGTGACCGTTGAGGTGTTCCGGTTGGAGTTCCCCGCCGGCGCCGAGCACGTCTCTCCGTCGCATGGGGCGGGCGTGCGTGAGCACCTCACGGTGGTCGACGGCAAGGTGCTGGCCGGACCGGTCGGTGAGGAGATCCTGATCGAGGAGGGCGCGACGGCGAGTTGGCTGAGCGATCGCCGCCACCGGTTCGCCGCCCTCGATGGTGCTGCAGAAGCGGTGGTGGTGATCACCACCCCGCGGTGACGTGTGAGTGCCGCAGACGAATTGGCCTGTCTGCGGCCCCATCCCGCGGCCGATTTGTGGGACTCGCTGGGGTGCCGTGGGTTTCGGCTGGGGGAGTGATGTATCGAAACCGTCACGCGCACTTGTGAATTGCTGCCTTCAGGCGCGTGCGGAGGCTGAAGGTGACGGCCGCTGTCGGTTAGAGCATGCGCTTGTTTCGGTCGGGGCGGTGGGGTCGTCCCAGGCATTTGTCATGCGCGTCTGAGCCCATGGCCCTGAGCATGCCGCTGTGCTATCTTATTGAAAATCATTTTCAAGAAGGGATGTAGATGGCAACACGGGGGCTCGCTGCGATACTCACGGCCGCGCTGCTGTGCTCGGCGGTTGCATGCTCGTCTGGCTCGGGCAGTGACAGTGAACACGCAGTGCCGCAGCAGGTTAAGCCGGTGATCGTGACGAATTTCTATCCGGTGCAGTGGCTGGCGATGGCGCTGACCGGTGGTGACGCCGAGGTTGTCTCGCTGACTCCGGAGGGTACCGAGCCGCACGATCTCGCCGTGGATGCGAACGGGCAGAAGGCTCTTGGTCGCGCTGACGTTGTGCTGTATCTGGGTGCCGATTTCCAGCCCGATGTGCAGCGGGCGATCGCCCAGCTGGGCCCTGATGTCACCACGCTGGACCTGCTCACCGCGCCCGGTGTGGAGCTGCTGACCGCGGGCAATATCGGCAAGGAAGCCTTGGCCGGCAACAAAGATCCGCATGTGTGGTTGTCTCCGGCCGAGATGATCGCGATGGCCGACGCGGCGGCCGCTGCGATCATCTCCGGCGCACCACAATTACGCGGTCGCGTCGACGCGGCATTGCCGCAGGTGCAGCAGAGCTTGCGGGGCCTGGACAGCGACTACAAGCATGGACTGACACGGTGCGCGACGCCGGTACTGGTCACCAGCCATGCCGCCTTCGGCTATCTGGCCCACGAGTACGGGCTGGAGCAGGTGCCGATCGCCGGGGTCAGCCCTGAGGACGAACCCGACCCGCAGACGCTGCGTTCGATCGCCGAGGTAGCGCGGCAACGCCACGTCACGACAGTGTTTTTCGAGGACGCGTTGCCCAAGAACCTGTCTCAGACCGTTGCCGACGAGATCGGGGCACAGGTCAGCCTGCTCTCGGCGTTGGAGTTCGATCCCCGCGGCTCGTTGGGCCCCGATCAGGATTACCTCACCGTGATGCGGGCCAATCTCGATCGGCTGGAGAAGGGCCTGCAGTGCGCGGGCCCGTAAACCTCGGTGGTGCAGCGGCTTTCACGCCGAACAGCGAGCATGTCAGTCGGCTGAAAGGCATCGTGCGCACGGTTGCGCAACTCGACTCCGCAGCGCCCGTGCTGGTGCAGCAGCTGGCATGCACCGAGCCGGACTGTCCACCGGTGGAAACCGTCATCGCCATACTCGGGCCGCCGCGGCGGACCTGGAAGTTCCCCAAACCGACCATCGACGTTGCGGTCGCGGAGTTGCGCGCCGCACTCGTCGCCTATCCCGATGGAGACCACCATGACCACCGTGACCACCGTGACTGACGATCGCGTGCCCGTGACAGTGATCACCGGGTTCCTCGGCGCGGGCAAGACCACGCTGCTCAACCGGATCCTCACCGAACAGCATGGCAAGCGGATCGCGGTGATCGAAAACGAATTCGGGGAGGTGGGCGTCGACGATGCGCTCGTTCTCGACGCCGAAGAAGAGATTTTCGAGATGAACAATGGCTGCATCTGCTGCACCGTGCGTGGTGACCTGATCCGTATCCTCGGCGCGTTGATGCACCGCCGGGACCGCTTCGATCACATCCTCATCGAGACCACCGGACTGGCCGATCCGGCGCCGGTCGCCCAGACGTTCTTCGTCGACGACGAGATGCGCAGCCAGCTGCGGTTGGATGCGATCGTCACGGTGGTCGACGCCGCCCATGTCCTGGACCATCTCGACGAGGACAAACCGCAGGGCGTGGAGAACGAGGCGGTCGAACAGGTGGCGTTCGCGGACCGAATGATCCTCAACAAGGTCGATCTGGTCTCTCCAGAGCATCTGGCCACCGTCGAGGACCGGCTGCGCGGCATCAATCGCGGCGCCGAGATCGTACGTGCCCAGGACGCCAAGGTGGATCTCAACCGCATCCTCGACGTAGGTGCGTTCGATCTACAACGCGTCCTCACCGACGACCCCGCTTTCCTGGAGCAGACCGACCATCAACACGACGCCACGGTGACGTCGGTGGGGATCCAGATCGACGGCGAAGTCGACATCGACACGCTCAACGTGTGGCTGGGCGGACTCCTGGCCGCCAAAGGGGTAGACATCTTTCGCAGCAAAGGGATCCTCGCCCTTGCCGGCCAGGATCGGCAGTACGTCTTCCAAGGCGTACACATGCTCTTCGACGGTGATGAAGGCCGACCGTGGCGTGACGGGGAACCCCGCCGCAACCGGTTGGTGTTCATCGGCCGCAACCTGGACCGCGCCGAACTAGAGTCCAGCTTCCGGCAATGTCTGGTGTCGGCGCGATGAATGCGGCAGTCCTGCCGGCACATTCGTGGCGGATCAACGTCGATGACGCCGTGGCGGCCCTGTCGGCGGCACCTGATGGCCGGGTCGCGGTGGCCGGCGCAGAAGGGTCCCTCGTGCTGGTGTCGGGACAAGGAGCGATCGAGCGGCGACGCAATCTCTCACGAGGCTGTTTGGCGGTGCACTGGTCGCCTGCCGGGGACCGGATCGCGGTCGGTTCGATCCACGGGGTCGACATCCTCGACGCGGACGGCACGGTCCTGTGCAGTCGGCGGAAGGGTTGGTGTGCATCGGTGGCGTGGAGTGCTGATGGATCCCGCCTGGCTGCCGGAGTGGGGAGCGCAGTGATGATCCTCGACGCCGAGGGCAACGAGCTGTTCAGCGCCGAGCGCGACAGCACGGTGACCGCCGTGGCCTGGGTCAACCGGCGCGTCGCGACCGCCGCGTACGGCGGGGTGCATGTGTATCACGCGTCACCGACGGCGGCACCGGATATTCTGCCGTTCACCGGATCGCTTCTGGCCCTGGCGATCAGCCCCGACCGGCGATGGGCTGCCAGCGGCAATCAGGACGCGACGCTCCACGTGTGGCGGATCGGCCGCGGCGGCGACGAACTCGAAATGTCGGGCTACCCAACGAAAATCAGCACACTGGAATTTTCGCCCGACTCCGCGTTGCTCGCCTCCGGCGGCGGGCAGGATGTGACCGTCTGGGACTTCACCGGCCCCGGGCCGCGGGGCCGCACGCCACGAATTCTGCGGGCGCACGACGCCACTGTCACCGCCCTGGCGTGGTCTCCGCATGGCGACCTGCTCGCCGCGGCCGCCGGCGATGGTCAAGTGGCGCTGTGGGAACCCCGTCGCGGTCGGCCGGGTCGCCCGCTGGCGGCCCGGGACATTCTCAGCGAACAGGCCCCGGCCACTGCGATCAGCTGGGACGCTACCGGCCGATTGCTTGCAGGCTGGTCCGACGCCACCGTCGTCGCCCACATGCCCGCCTCACTTCGATCGTGACACCATTGCTTGAAACCCGCGCTCTCACCGTCACCTACGGTGAGCGACGAGCGCTGAGGCCGACCGACCTGACCGTCGCCGCCGGGGAATCCCTGGCCGTTGTGGGCCACAACGGCAGCGGCAAGTCCTCGCTGCTGCGTGCCCTGGCCGGCCTGGAGCCCGCGGCGGGCGGTGAGGTCATCCTGCACGCCGAAGCGTGTCATCACCTGCGAACGACCGTCGAAATCGCCTATGTCCCACAGCGTTCACAAGCCCGATGGGATCTGCCCTTCACCGTCGGCGATGTCGTGGCGGCGGGTCGACCGCAGCGATGGTGGTGGCAACGCCCCAGCCGAGACGACCGTGATGTGGTCACCGCAGCACTGGCCGCCGTCGGCCTGGCAAGCCTGGCGAAGCGGCCCGTCACGGAACTGTCCGGCGGCCAAGCGCAACGAGTGCTGCTGGCCCGGGCGCTGGCGCAACAACCCGACATCATGATTTTGGACGAGCCGCTGACCGGTTTGGACGTCACCACCGCGGACGCCGTGATCAACCTGTTGGGGGCTTTCACCCGCGCCGGCGGGACGCTCATGTGCGCACTGCACGAGATCGATGTTGCACGAACGTCGTTCACCAAGACGGTGGCCCTGGTACGGGGAACCGTGGTCGCCAACGGCGCCACCACCGACGTGCTCAGCATCGACGGTGTCGACCGTATCTTCACCCGCCGGGCGGCCGCGTGAGCATTTGGTCGTGGCTTGCCGACCCGTTCGGCTACGACTTCATGGTGCGCGCGACGATCGCCACTCTCGCGGTGTGCATCGCAGCACCGATGTGCGGGATCTGGGCGCTCTCACGGCGGCTGGTCTACCTGACCGATGCCATGAGTCACGGCATCCTGGCGGGTGTGGCCGGTGCGTCGATCATCGGCGGCAGCCTGCTGGTGGGCGGGCTGGTCGCAGCCGTGACGATGGCGCTGATCGTCTCGGTGCTGGTTGTGCGGGCACGCATACCCGAGGACGGCGCCATCGGCGTTGTCGGACAAGGACTCTTCGCGCTCGGCGTGATCGGAGTGTCGCTACAAAGTGATCCCCGGGCCCTGGCCCACATCCTGTTCGGCAACCCGCTCACGGTCACCCGCACCGACGTGGTCATCGATGCCACTCTGGCACTGCTTGTCGTGCTGGCGGTCACCGCTCTGCGGCCGGTGCTGCTGGCCACCACGTTCGACGCCGTACACGCACGCACCGTAGGCATTCATGTCGGACTGGTCGACGCCACACTACTGGTCGTCCTCTCGCTGACCGTGGTCGCCGGAATGGTCACCGTCGGGGTGCTGATGGCAGTCACACTGGTCATTGCGCCCGCGGTCACCGCGCGACTGCTCGCCCGGTCACTGGAGACGATGCTGCTCATCGCGATCGGCTCAGGGGCCGGGGCAGGCGCAGTCGGCCTGCTCGTCAGCTATCACGCTGGACTGCCGGCCGGCCCGACCGTGGCGCTCGTCGCCGTCGGCCTGGTTGTGGTTGCGGCACTGTGGGTGCGCCCCGTACGCGCGTTCCACCGCACCGTGCAGCGTGCGGGCAGCCACGGTGATGAGGTCACGCAACAGGGCTAGTCGGCGCCCGTCCCTGGACAGCCGAGCGTCCAGGGGTTACCGCACGCCGGTCACCGCCTGAATGCCGAATTAGTCTGGAGGACAAGGGAAACGGGCGTCATACCGATGGTCTCATGTCGCCACACCAGTGGCTCACTTGATCGTCGGATCTTCCGCCGCGTGAATCACCGCGGCGACGACGATGCGGGCGAGGTGATCGTCGACAAGGCGATACACCACTTCGCGCCCCGCCCGTTCCCCGGCAACCACCCCGGCGGCCTTGAGGATCCGCAAATGCTGACTCACCAGTGATTGCGGCGTCTGCAGCGCGTCGACGAGCTCGTGCACGCAGCACGGGGACTCGTTGAGTTGCAACACGATGGCGATACGCACCGGCGCCGCGATGGCGCGAAGCAAGTCTCCTGCCGCGGTGATAACAGCGCCCGACGGCGACGCCGGTAGGTGAACTTTTCGGGGCAATGCGGACACGGACCGGGCGTGGCCGAAACGAAGCTCGCCGGCGCGCAGCTCACCGTCACATGGATCAGTTGTCAACGCACGCCACGCCATCGCTGCATCGAGCGTACGGTCTTGATTCGTGCACCGCACCGCATCAACATCGTCGCACCCACCAGTTGGGGGTAGGCGGTCACCAAGTCTCTATGGCAACGATTATCATTATCATTAATGGATAGTATCTGCATGCAGAGGGCTTGTCGACGGGCGCCGATACTCACGCATCTGCAACCGCGCCGTAGCTTGAACTGCAACGCCGGACGAGCCGACTTCGGGTGATGTGTCTGCGCCGATGGTTAGCACCGACTCTCGACTCGAGTAGTCGGTTACTCATGCCTTGGTGACCGCATTGCGGTCATGCTGAGGCATGGTGCTGTTCTGCAGTATTCGTCACCGCGTAGTGGGCCAACGCGGGGCGCTAGCTCTGGCATTGACCGGCGGTGTCCTGGTGTTGCTATTCGCGACGAGCGCGTGTGGCATTGATGAGACACCGGCGCCGAACACGGGCCGGGACAACTCGGCGCTGTCGGAGAAAGTCGGGACGGGGCACCGCTCGGATGGTATCGCTGGCGAATGGATCCGTGTTCACACCGAGCAGGCGGAACTCGTCACTGCGAAGGCGAAGTGGCACCACCCTGATGTCCTTTCGGCAGGGACTACGGATGTCATCGGTTTGACGATCGGGGATACCCCTGAGCTGAGCAGCAGTATCAATGCGTTGTTGCCACAGACGATTACGTCGCCTGCGGGCACGGTTCGTGTCGGACCCACGACGACGGCGGAGCTCTCTGCGAGCCCGGAGGATGCGATCGTTACGCCCAGTCAGGCGCGCAACGCCTCGACGGATCGTGACATCGCTTTGCTTTGGAGTTGGGACGTGACTCCTAAGAGGCCACTCGATGAACTCGTTCTGATGGCGCACATTTCGGTCCCGATTGACGGTGGCGCGTCGGTAAATACGGACATACCGTTGCGTATCCATGTGAAGCGGACTTTCAGCTTCACTGTGCACCAGGTTTTTGGAAGCTGGACAACATGGTCTGCGATCGCCGCAGCTATCGCTGCACGCGCGGCATGGCTTCATCGCAAACTGAAGAAGGCACGACATTCGACTGGCACACCAGAAGCCTCGGAGGCGGCCACCGAAAAGGTCAACGATGGAGATCAGAAGGAGGGCGTTGCGGCAACGGCCCCCGCGGTGCCGTCCGAGCCGGCGCCGTCCGAATCAGGCTGAGCGCGCTATCACCGCGAGGCTGGCCCCGCAACTGCGATCCGGACCTGGCAAGGCCTCTCGATCACGGCAATGCCAGCCTTCCTTCGGTGTGCTCACCGGTTGCGTTGTCGATATCG
Organism: Mycobacterium aquaticum; assembly: GCF_002086485.1. Classification (GTDB taxonomy): domain Bacteria; phylum Actinomycetota; class Actinomycetes; order Mycobacteriales; family Mycobacteriaceae; genus Mycobacterium; species Mycobacterium aquaticum. The sequence goes on from NZ_MVHF01000051.1 coordinate 56,117, forward strand.
ACCAGATAATTGACACCGTCCTGACGTCCAGAGGGGCGGTGGGCTGTCTGGTGTGGTTCAGGTGTCTCGGCATCGCGGGCACACTCCGTACAGGTCGACGTGGTGGGTGACGTCGGTGTAGTCGAATGTGCGGCTCAGCTGGCGGGTTTGGTCCTCAATGGGCGTGGAGGTGAAGGCTTCGGCGCGCCCGCACTGTCGGCACAGCAGGTAGTGGCGGTGCTCGTTGGTGGTGCGAATCCGGTAGAGCAGCTCGCCGTCTTCGGCGCGTTGAATCTCGGCGATCTTGTCCTCGACAAGGGTGCGCAGGACGCGATATACCGTGGTGAGTCCGAATTGGTGCGTAGGGTGTTGGCGCAGTTGTCGATAGAGTTGCTGGGCGCTGCGGAAGTGCTCGCTGCTGTCGAGGACGGACAGCACGGCGCGCTGTGCCGCGGTCTGTCGGCGTCTGCTCGCCGGCGCTGTTTCACCGGAGGTGTGGGCAATCATGTGTCGTGCGCCTCCTCGTTCGCAGGTTGCATTTTCTGTCGTTCTCGTGGGGTGGTCGCGCCCCAAATCCCGTAGTTCTCCGGGCGTTTGAGCGCGTGGTCCAGGCATGCCTGGCGCACCTGGCAGGATCGGCACACGTGTTTGGCCTGCTCGTAAAGGACACGCTGGTGGGCCGTGCCGGTGTCGTGTTCGGACGCGAAGAACATCTCGACGGGCAGGCCGCGGCACTGCGCTCGCAGCTGCCAGTTCAGCTCATCGGGGATGCCGCGACGCCGTGAGGGGGTATCGAAGCGGGTGCAGAGCGCTCGCCGGCGCAGGCCGGTCATCGGATGATGTGCGCGGCGTTTCGGGAGCGCGCACGGGCGGTGGTGGTGCCAAAGCCCATCAACGTCTGCGTCGCACAACCGGAGTCGGCCTGGCCCGCGACGAGGATGACCGGAGTCCGCATTCCTTCCCCCTAAATGAAAACGATTTTCATGTACGTAGCGACAAACCTACGCCGGTCGACTCGTCGTGTCGAAAATAATTGCCACGAAAGCTGTTCGGGTGATATGCCCTTCGTCAGTTCAGTGCCCGGGTGCGCATACCTCCGCGCGCGCAAGGCTGGGCACAGGCCGACGGCGTCGGCGTGGCCGTCATAAGCGCGCAAGAGTCAGGATTCATCCTCGCGGCCATCGGCGCCATCGTCGGACGTCGAACGGCCCGCACCGGGGCATCGGCCGTCTGCCAACCCGGCCGGGCCTGGCGGCAGGCCTGCACGCTCATGCGCAGAGCCCTGTCCCAGGGCTCGCTCGGCCTGAAATACCGCCAGTGCCACCAGTTCCCGTGCCTGCTCATCGACGAGTTGATAGAACATCCGCGCTCCGTCTTGGCGCGCCCCGACCACGCGCCCCCACCTGAGCTTCGCGAGATGCTGTGACGTCGTCGTCGGGGTCTTGCCCACGAGTTCGGCCAGCTGATTCACCGACAGCTCGCCGTGATCACGCAACGCCAGAATGATCCGAATCCGCGTCGGATCGGACACCAGCCGCAGCACCTCTGCCGCCAGATCCACATACGCGCTGTCCGGACCGAACGTGCACACCTTCGTATCTGCACACATACGAAGATGATAGGGCTTTGCGGGTAACGATGCCAAGGTGTGCCTTCCATTTGGCCGCAACGCAACTGGACGCCACGGTCGGGCGGCCGGGGTCTGACCACGCCGTGGCTGGCACGCCGAGCTGATCTCGCGCGGCCAAAAGGGCCGGCTTGATTTGCGCGACTTGCTAATCTGCCGAGATGTTCACATCGGTGGCGACTGCCGCGTTGGTTGCTGTGGCGATAGCGGCCGCGGGTGCGGCGAGTGCCGATCCGGCGAATCCCGACCCGTTCAACCCTGCCGATTGCATCGGCAACGCCAGCGCGGTCTGCAACGTAGGTCCGTACGGGCCGAACAGCTTGACCAATCCGGCCAATCCGCTGAGCCCGCTGAACCCCGCCAACCCCGCGAACCCGGCCAGCCCACTGAACCCCGACAACCCAGCCAATCCCATGAACCCCATGAACGGGATGGGGCAACCCTGATCGATCGGTGGTCGTAACGGCGGGCGGAGCTCGCCTGCGAAGTGCTACCGAAAACTCAAGCACTGCAGGGATTTTCAACTATCGGCGGTTGCGGGGCCCGGCTGCGCGCCCGCTGGCGACCGCCAACAGGGTCGACATCACCGCACGGGGCGTGGCCGATGCCCGCCACACCGCACGCAGTCGTCGATGCAGGTCGACCCCGGTCACCGGAATCTCCACCAGCCGGCCGTCGCGTAGTTCGGCTGCCACTGCCAATTCGCTGAGCACCGCGGCGTGCGCGCCGGCAGCCACCATCACCTTGATCGCGGCGTTGCTGCCGAGGCTCACTGCCGCGGCGTCTGCCGCCAGCCCCACCTTCGCCAGCGCATGCTCGAAGGTGTCGCGGGTACCCGCGCCGGGCTCACGGATGACCAACTCCAGGGTCGCCAGTTCGGATGCCTCGACCGGTTTCCGACGTCGGGTGAGCGGATGCCCGGGGGCCGCGACCAACGCCAACCGATCGGACCGGACCACTCGACTGGTGAGGCCTGCCGGCACTGTCGGCCCCTCGACGAACCCGAGGTCGGCGTCGTGGCCCAGCACTGCTGTGACCACTCCGGCCGAATTCGCCACGGTCAGGTGCACCGGTTCGTCGGTGTGCTCGCGGACCCGCGCGAGCCAGGCCGGCATCAGGTATTCGGCGATGGTCTGGCTGCAGGCGACCCGGTCCGTGCGGTCGGCCCGCATGGCTGCGGCTCCGGTGAGCAGGTCCTCCATGGCGGCCACCGCGCCGCGGGCCCACTCGGTGACGGCCCGCCCCGCCGGCGTCAGTTCGGCGCCGCGGGTGCGGCGATCGAGCAGCTCGAGTCCGAGTCGGCGCTCGAGGTTGCGCAGCCGTGCCGACGCGCTGGGCTGACTGATCCGTTCGGCGCGGGCGGCGGCCGAGATTGATCCGGTGTCAGCGACGGTGATGAGCAATCGCAGCGCGTCGATCGACGGTGCCGGCCCCTGACCCATAGGGCAAGCCTATGGGTAGATAGCCGTCCTGTGGGTACCGTTCGGGTTTCTCGGGCGGGATCGTCGACTGACATGAGCACCACCCACGTCGACGCCGCCCCGACTCGCACTCGGCGCCGGATCATCAAGGCACTGCCCGGCGCAGCACTCGCCCTCGGCGTCGCTGCCGTCGCCACCGTGGTCGGCAAGGCGATCCCGGTCCTCGGCGGACCGGTGGCCGCTGTTCTCATCGGCGTATTTCTGGCCAGCTGGTTGCGCCCCGCCAAGCGGTGGCCGACGGTGCCACACGGCCTGCGGCTCACCGGCGGGCTCGCGCTGCAGACTGCGGTGGTGCTGCTGGGTACCCAGATCTCGCTGCAGCAGGCCTGGCAGGTCGGCGGTTCGGCGCTGCCGGTGATGTGCGCGACGCTGGCCGCAGCATTCGGCTGTGCCTGGCTGCTCGGTCGCTGGTTGGGGATCGACCACGACCTACGCACCCTGATCGGCGTCGGCACGGCGATCTGTGGCGCTTCTGCGATCGCCGCAGTGACACCTGTGCTCAAGCCCAAGCCGAGCGCCGTGGCGTATGCGCTGAGCACGATCTTCCTGTTCAACATCGCCGCCGTGCTCACGTTCCCGGTCCTCGGGCATCTACTCGGCCTCGGTCAGCACACCTTCGGGGTGTTCGCCGGGACCGCGGTGAACGACACATCGTCGGTGGTCGCGGCGGCGGCGGTGTACGGCGACCAGGCGGCGCACACCGCCGTGGTGGTGAAGCTGACGCGCTCCCTCGCGATCATTCCGGTGGTCATGGTGGTCGGAGCCCTGGCGGCCCGCCGCGGCGGTGTCGCCGGCTCGAGTGCTCACCGCCCGAAGGTGTGGAAGCTGGTGCCCTGGTTTCTCATCGGCTTCGTGGCGCTGGCAGCACTGAACTCGGTGTGGCCGCTGCCGTCGATGATCCGGGTGCCGGGGGCGGAACTCGCGGGTTTGTTGATCACCTGGGCGCTCGCGGCGATCGGGCTCTCGACCGACCTGAGCGCACTGCGGCGGACCGGCCTGAAGCCGGTGCTGCTCGGCGGGATGCTGTGGATCGTGGTGGCGGGCACCAGCCTCGCGGTGCAGTTCCTCACCACCGCGAGCCTCCAAACCTGATCTCTCGGCGGTAGTCGAGTGCGGTCGCCGGATCGGCGCATTCCTGATCGATGCTATTGTTTGTCGATCGACAAAGAATGGGATGGTGAGCGATGCGTGCAGCCGTGATCGAGGAGATCGGCCGACCGTTGGTGATCCAGGATGTGCCCGCGCCGCATTGCCCAACTGACGGGGCGATCGTGCGAGTCGTCGCCAACGGTATCTGCCGCACCGACTGGGCGTTGTGGTCCGGTGACTTCTGGGCCGGCGGCCCTGTGGTCAAGCCGCCGTTCGTGCTCGGGCATGAGTTCGCCGGAGTTGTCGAGGAAGTCGGCTCTGAGGTCCGTAATTGGCATGTGGGGGACAGGGTTACGTTCCCGATGAACCCCGGTGACGGCACGTGCCCGACGTGCCGTGCCGGGCAGCAGCAGGTGTGCGAGCACGTCGACACGATGGTCCCCGGTGTCTCGTACTGGGGCGCGTTCGCCGAGTATGTTGCGGTCCGGCATGCCGACGTCAACATGGTGGCTTTACCCGATTCGCTGAGTTTCACCGCAGCAGCCAGTCTGGGCTGCCGGTATATCGCGGCCTTTCACGGCGTCGTCAACCAGGCCCGGGTGCGGGCCGGTGAATGGGTCGCGGTGTATGGGGCCGGCGGCGGCGCCGGACTTGCTGCCGTCCAGATCGCGGTGGCCGCAGGCGCGAACGTGATTGCGGTCGACATCAGCGACGACAAGCTCGCCGCAGCGCGACGCGTCGGGGCTTTGCACACCCTGACGGCTGGGCCGAACGTGCCCACGCAGATTGCCGAGCTGACCCGGGGCGGCGCACAGGTATCGGTGGACGCGGTCGGCCTGGCGCAGACCTGCCAGGCATCGGTGCGCTCCTTGCGGACCCGCGGGCGCCACCTGCAGCTCGGTCACACCACTGCCGCTCAAAACGGTGAAATCGCCGTGCCGATCGATCTGATGTTGATCAAGGAGCTCGAGTTCGTCAGCGCCTTCGGCATGGCGGGTCACCGATTCTCCACCATGCTGGCCATGATCGAAGCCGGCCGACTCGACCCCGGTGCCGTGGTGTCGCGGACGGTCAGCCTGGCCGAGGCGAGCTCGGTGTTGAAGTCGATGCAAGCGTTCGGCACCATCGGCGTCGTGGTGATCGACCGGTTCTGAGGAGGCAGAATGGCCGGCAGGCCAAGGGAATTCGACCGGACTCAGGTGCTCGAGCAGATACAGCAGGTGTTTTGGGACCGCGGCTACGAAAGCACGTCGATGAGCGATCTCGTCGCAGTGACCGGGATAGCGTCGGCCCGGCTGTACGCGGCATACGGGTCGAAGGAGGCGCTGTTCCGGGAGGCCATCGAGCGGTACGAGCAGCAGGAAGGCGGATTCGCTGACCGCGCGTTGGCAGAGGAGCCGACCTTCCGCCGTGCCATCGAACGAATGTTGCGCGAGGCGGTCGAGGTCTACACCGGTGACGGTTCACGAGGCTGCATGGTGGTCAGCGCCGCCACAAACTGCTCACCGGCCAATGACGACGTCCGTCGCTGGCTCGCCGAACGCAGGCGCCGTCGCACCGATTCTCTCGTCGAGCGGCTGCGGGCAGCCGTTATCGCCGGTGAGCTGTCTGCCAATATCGACGTTCAGGCCGTGGGCGACGCGTATGCCGCAGTGCTGCACGGGATCTCGGTTCAGGCTCGAGACGGTGTTCCACGCGACCGACTCCTGGCGTTGATCGGACCGGCGCTGTGCCTCATCGATTGTCATCGACCAGATTAGCGAAACCATCACCCACACTTGCCGATACGCCTCCACCGAATCACATCGGCAGCGGACATGAGGATCGCCATTGCCGCGAGTGCGACGCTCAGAACACACCCGAGCAGGGGCAGCCACGTCGCGAACAAGCACTGGGCGGCGACCGCCCCGACGAGAAGCCCGAGCGTCATACCTTGCCGGGCAAGGAATGTCCGCTCGGTCGCCAACGCGGTCGCATAATCGCATCCGGGCCGCGGCGTCATCGGCGGACCGTCAGACGGCTTTGGTGACGCCGTAGTAGGCGACGACGTCGTCGGTGTCGGTGGTGGAGCTGGTGAGGGTGGCGTA